>NZ_FMVT01000005.1 GCF_900102505.1 Paracoccus tibetensis
TGGCCAGGTGAGCGACTACACTGGTGCTGCGGCGCTCCTGAGCAGCCTGCCTGCCGCCGAATGGCTGATCGCCGATCGGGGTTATGATGCCGACTGGTTCAGGGATGCATTGAAAGACAAGGGGATACGTCCCTGCATCCCGGGCCGGAAGTCCCGCGGCAAGGCTGTCCGATACGACAGGCGGCGATACAAGCGGCGCAACCGCATCGAGATCATGTTCGGCAGGCTGAAGGACTGGCGCCGCGTCGCGACCCGCTACGACAGATGTGCGAAAACCTTCCTCTCCGCCGTCGCCCTCGCCGCAACCGTCATCTTCTGGCTTTGACGATCAATGAGTCTGGAGCCTAGGCAACCTTGGTGCGCCTCATCGAATGAGTGCCGTAGGCGCTCGGCTCCAGACCAAGCGACATGACCCAGCCCCGGACGATCCGGGCATACTGCCGTGTCGACAGGTGCGCGCTTCCGTGGACCCGGCTTGGCCACAAGAACTCAAGCCCGATCATTTCGGGGTTCCGGATCCAGCGGTTCAGGGATTGACGGGTCGTGTCAGTAATCTCGAACCGGACGGGTTTTCCCGTCTTGCTCTGGATCATCGAGGCGCGCTCCTTAACCTGCCCTGCCGCGAAAATGTCTCGGACCCTCAGGGCCACGAGGTCGCATCCGCGGAGCTTGCTGTCGATCGCCATGTTGAACAGCGCGAGGTCGCGGGCATTGCCTGCCATTTCAAGCCGGACCCGGATCGACCATACGTGCCGCGGAAGAAGCGGCCGCTTCTGACCGACGATGCGGCCCTTGTTCCAACTGACGCGCGCAAGCCTGACGGCGGGAAGAAGATCGATGGACATGGTGACACCTCCTGTCCGCCATGCCCGCCCTTCTTCAATAGTGTCGACAAAGCTAGTATATCATCCCGCAGGCTCGGCGTCTGCGCCCAAGCCGGCCCTTGGAGCGGTCGTATACCGACCATAGCTGGGCCCCCCGTTTATCTCCGTTGGCAAGGCGGCAGCATCGACGCAACGAGCCCATAGCTGTCGGTCACCGATGCTGCAGCGATGCAGGCGCAGCAAGGCGAGCCGACCTGCCTTGGCCGTTCAATCTGCAGTCGCTTGTGAGTTGGTGCGCCCAAAAGCGGCCGCTCAGCCTGTGTGCAGCATGTATGTGAAGTTCGAGCTTTTCGTCTTCAGCTGGACTACCGTCGGCTGGCTGGCACCGGTCGTGCGGCTAGCCGGACCGGTGCCCTGAGTAAGGCAATCAGAAGACGGTCACCTGTGTTCCGATCTCGGCGACCGCATAAAGCTGTTCGACATGTTCGTTGTAAAGTCCATAGCATCCTGACGAAGAGCGCCGTCCAATCTTTCGAGTGTCGTGGGTGCCATGGACCAGGTAGGCAGGCCAAGCCAGATACAGGCCGAACTTGCCAAGCGGGTTCTCGGGCGCGCCGCCTGCGACTGTCTGCGGAAGGGTAGGATCCTTCTCCCGCATGCTCGGCGTAGGCGTCCAAGGCGGGTTGGGCATCTTGCGCACGATCTCGGTTTGCCCGCGGCGGGTCAGGTCTTCGGTCATCGGGATGGCGCAGGGAAAGACGAAGTGGACACTCTCGTCCCCCGACCAGTAGTGGACCGCGCGCGAGGTGACATCGGCAAGCAGGACACCCTTGCCGAGCGTTGGGTAGAAGTCGCGCCAGTGCCGGGTCCGGAAAGAGGATTGGTTGCGCTCGGGCCCTGTGTCAGTGGCCGCCTGACCATAGGCGGCTGCCGGCAGCAGCACCCCTGTCGCAGCCAGGCCGCGCAAGAAGCTTCTCCGGTCGGCGAAACGGTGGGTGGACATGCTGCTGCCTCGTGCTCGTCTTATAATCGAGGAGAGATTACCTGCGCTGCGGATCGTGTCCAAGCAGGGCAAGGTCATGGCCGCTCAACTCGGGATAATCTGCAACAGCTGGTGTGGCCAATCAGCGCGCTGAAGCTGCAAGGCCTGCCACTTCCATCATCGCGATCGGCGCGCACAGCGTCAAAAAACCTGAATATTAAGCGTAGATCATCACTGGCGTGCGGAGCTGCAGCATGGCGTAGACATCTTCTATCTCATTGTCGGTGATTGCGATGCAGCCAGCTGTCCAGTCCCTGTTTCTGGGAGCCAGGACTCGCCCCTCGGGGCCTTGGCCGTGAAACATGATGTCGCCGCCAGCATTGAGGCCGAACTGAGCGGCATAAGCCTTGTCCCGCTCGTTCGGGTAGGAAATGCCGACCGACAGGTGGTAGCGGCTGCGCGGGTTGAAGCGGTCCACAAAGTAAAGGCCCTCGGGTGTCTTGCCGTCGCCTTCGAACTGCTTGTGGCCGATCGGCTGGTTGCCCAACCCGAAGTCGTAGGACTTCATCACCGTCTGGCCGTTGAGCAGGTGCATCCGGCGCTGTGTCTTCTGGACCACGACCTGGGTGACCGGAGGGCCGGCGTAACGCTTGAACTGGGGGACATCGCCGGCTCTAATACTTGGCCCCGACCTCCCGCACGCTGCAATAGCAGCAACTAGTCCCAAGGAGGCGGCGCGGCGGTTCAGGCTGTTCATCAGGCAGGCTTTCAAAGCAGAGGTTGAAGGGCTCAAGCCGCAGGGTAATGCGTGAAGACTTCGCCACTGCCATCCTTGCGGATCAGCAGGACGTCATAGGCTTCGCGATTGCTCTCAGGCCCCATGCCGGGGCTGCCATAGGGCATGCCCGGCACGGCAAGGCCTCGTGCATCAGGCCGCTCACGCAGCAGCCTGCGGATATCGGCAGCAGGAACATGGCCCTCAAGGAAATAGCCGTCGATGGAGCCGGTATGACAGGAGGAGACCTCGACGGGCACCCCAAGGTCCAGCTTGTGCTGCATGAGAAGGACGCCAAAGCGCTCTTCGTGCGTGACCTCAAACCCGTTCTCTTGCAGATAGCGGGTCCATTGCTTGCAGCACTCGCAGCCGGCGCCCTCAACCACATGGATACGGTCGGGACTACTGGAGATGGCCAGATGCGGCATGGCACCGACCGCGGCGGCAGCACATAGAAGGGTTCTTCGGGGCAACAGGGTCAAAGCTATACCTCTCGTTCCATGGCGCGGCGGATTTTCGGCACTGCGAATTTCGGGGCGTCGTGCAGGTCTATGATACTCGACAAGCGCCCGTCCGGCCCAAACACCATGACGCCAGCGGTGTGATCTACCGTGTAATCGCCATCGTCCCGAGGAACGCGGCGATAGGTGGCGTTGAAATCCTCGGCCGCCCGGGCAACTTCGTCTGGATATCCGGTCAAGCCGCTGATGCGAGGATCGAAGTTCGACAGGTAGTCGGCCAGCACCTCGGGCGTGTCGCGTTCGGGATCGACGGAGACAAGGTGAACGGCCAGCCCGTCCGCATCTGGGCCAAGTTCCTCCAGCCAATCGCTGATGTTCAGCAAGGTCATTGGGCAGACATCGGGACACCAGGTGAAGCCAAAGAAGACAAGGCTGGTCTGCCCAATCCAGCTTTGCGGACTGACCCGATCACCTTCGTGGTTGGTGAGCTGCCAGGACATGGAACCCAGATCGGCCCCACGGACGCCGACAGTCTCGGTGACCTGCTGTTGCCAAGGCAGATCACCGCTGCGCCACGCGCCGACAGCCAGCATGAAGCCGGCCGCCGCAACTAGTCCGGCACTCCCGAGGATCAGGGCGCCTTGGCGCATGCAGCCTCCCGCGCGCGCAGCGGCAGGATCGCCGTGTTGATCGTGACCGGGCCGGCATTCTGGAAAAGGAGCGTCATCGGGAAGGTCGTTCCCTCCACCAGTTCGGTGCGGAGATCCATGAGCATCCCGTGATAGCCGCCAGGCTCGAGGCTGATCGTTTCTCCGGAGGCGATAATGATCTGATCGGCATGTGACATACGCGCCGCGCCGCTCTCCACCACTGATTCATGGAGCATAGGCATGTCTGCAACAGGCGTTTCGATGCCCAGGAGACGCTCCTCGGAGCCGTCGTTGCGGATGGTGACGTAGAACACCGCGGGCCGTTCCGTCCCGATCGTGGCACGCGACCAGGCGGCGCTGACCGTGATGTTGCCCTGAGTCACTTCGATACATTCGGCGAAGGCGGTAGCAGGCAGGGTGGTGGCAAGCACCAGTGCTGCGGCAGTGGATTTCAGCATGTCAGAGGCGCTCCTTCAGATCAGCGGTGATGTCGTCGGCCGGCGTGCCATACTCGAACTGGCGCAACCAATCCCCGCGGGGACCAAGCAGGTAAAGGCTGGAGCTGTGCGACATGGTGTAGCCCCCCGGCGCCGAGGCATCATCGTGTCTCTCGCCAAAAACCTTGAAGCTGCCGACCGCCGCCTGCGTGGCTGCCTCGTCTCCGGCCAGCCCCAGAATGCTGGGATGGAACGCATCGAGGTATTCGCTAAGGCCGCTTGCCCGGTCTCGTGCCGGATCGACCGAGATGAAGACCGGCTGCACCTCCGCCGCCTCCGGCCCAAGGTCATCCATGACCTGGGCGACTTCGGCCATGGCGGTCGGGCAAATGTCCGGGCAGTTGGTGAAGCCGAAGAAGACCAGAACATGCTTGCCCCGGAAGTCCGCGGCTGTGTGGATCGTCCCCGCCTCATCTGGCAGAGAAAACTCCGGCTTGAACGCGGCGGCTTGCTCCTGCCGATCCGCATGCCAAAGCAGCGCGCCCAAACCAACGAGTGCCACTGCCACGGCGACCCACAACGCAATCCTGATGCTCTTCAGCACATCGATCACCATCCTTATGGGGCCCTAGCACCTCTAGCCACATGAGGTTCAAGCGGCTTCCGGCGAACTCACGGCTTTGTCAGGTTGGCTAGTCTCGGCTACGGCGACTCTTAAATTGGTCAGCCACTTCAACTCGAGGTTCTGCTGTGAAGGCCGATCCAGCGCGGCACGGTCGAGAGATAACGGCTGTAGTCTGCGCCAAGCGCCTGCTCCAGCTCACGTTCCTCTGAGCGGATCTGGATGGCCGCGGACCAGAGGAAAAGCAGCGGCGCAAGAAGTGTCGGAACAGCCGGAGTCGCAAGAGAAACGCCCGCCAACAAAATGACTTGGCCTAGAAAAGTCGGATTTCGGCTGAAGCGGTAAAGCCCGCCCGTAACCAGAGCCCCTGTTGCACCCTCGGCCACACCGACTCGCCACGATGCGCCCATGGACATCTGGGCGGCAAAGGCCAGCATGGCGCCGCCTGCTGCAAGAACTACACCTGCCGAACCGAGCAGCTGATACTGGCCTTCAGTCCAAAGCGGGTCCAGCTTGTGCAGCGCCGGAAAGGCCAGCCATAGCAGCGGCCCGAGAAGCGCCAGCGCAAATGCAAGGCGGAAACCGAATGCGGCAAGCCGCTCGATCCCCCGCGCATGCCCGAACAGCCAGACCGGCCGCGCGGCGGCACGTGCGGCCTCGGCCGTGCTCCAAGCAAAGGCTGTCAAATACATTGCCACGACACCAAGGCCGATCCAACCCGCCTGTCCCAACATCTCAAGCCTCCCGGGTCGGATCTAGGGCCAGCAAGCGTAGGGCGTTCAGCGTGACCAAGACGGTGGCGCCGGTATCGGCCAGGATGGCGATCCACAGGCCGGTAATGCCGAAGATCGTCGTCACGAGAAACACCGCCTTGAGCCCGAGCGCCAGCGCCACGTTCTGGCGGATATTGCCCATCGTCGCCCGAGCCAGCCGGATCAGCGCCGGAACGTCGGTCACGCGGTTGCGCAGGATCGCCCCGTCGGCGGTCTCCAGCGCCACATCCGTTCCCGACCCCATGGCAATACCGATCCGCGCCTCTTTCAGCGCAGGGGCATCGTTGATGCCGTCGCCGATCATCATCACGTGGCTCTTGCCGTTCATCTCGCGGATCGCGGCCAGCTTGTCCTCGGGCATCATTCCGGCCCGGAAGCCGATCCCGAGGTCCCCGGCGATGGCGCCCGCGGTGCGGGCGTTGTCTCCGGTCAGCATGGTCGCGCCCACGCCCATCGCGGCCAGCTGCCGAACCGCCGCGGCCGCATCGCCCCGCGGCTCGTCCCGCAGGGCGATCAGGCCCAGGGGCCGGCGCTCGCGATGGACAGCGACAACTGTCTTGCCCTTGTCCTCCAGCGCCGTCGCCCGAGGCAGGGCCGCCTCATCGATCCCGCCGACCTCTGCGGCATGTGAGGGGGAGGCAACCCATGCCAGCGCCCCCTCCACGACAGCTTCGACGCCGCGCCCGGCCAGCGCACGGGCATCGCGCGCCGCAGGCACCTGCACGGCCGCGGCCGCGGCGCGCCGCAGGATCGCCAGCGCCAGCGGGTGGCTGGAGCCGGTCTCCACGCCGGCGGCGATGGCCAGCAGTTCAGCCTCGTCCACACCCGGCGCAGGGATCATGTCGGTCACCACCGGTGCGCCGCGCGTCAGGGTGCCGGTCTTGTCAAATGCGACATGTCTGACCTTCGCGGCCGCCTCGATGACGGCACCACCCTTCATCAAGAGCCCGCGCTTCGCGCCCGCCGACAGTGCCGAGGCGATGGAGGCCGGAACCGAGATAACCAGTGCGCAGGGGCAACCGATCAGCAGCAGCGCCAGTCCGCGATAGATCCAGGTGGTCCAGTCATGCCCGACGGCGAGCGGCGGCACCACGATCACCAGCGCCGACAGTGCGACGATGGCCGGCATGTAGATGCGCGAGAAGCGGTCGATGAAGGGCTCGGTCGGGGCGCGGGCCTCCTCGGCCTCTTCCACCAGGCGGATGATGCGGGCGATGGTGTTGTCGCTTGGCTCGCGGGTGACGCGGACGCGCAAAGCGGCTTCGGTGTTGATCGAGCCGGCAAAGACCGCATCGCCGACGGTGCGGGTCGCCGGGACGCTTTCGCCGGTGACCGGGCTTTCATCGACCCCGCTGGTGCCTTCGGTGATGTCGCCATCCGCAGGAACACGGTCGCCGGGGCGGACAAGCACGGTCTGCCCGATCTGCAGGCTGTCGGCGGGGACGGCCCGTGCCTGACCGGCCACCTCCAGCAGCGCGGTCTTCGGCACCAGATCTGCCAGTGCCCGGATGCCCTGCCGGGCCTTCCCGGCAGCGACACCCTCCAGAACCTCGCCAACGGCGAACAGAAAAACCACCAGCGCCGCCTCCTCGGCCGCACCGATCAGCAGAGCACCACCAGCGGCAATGGTCATCAGACCCTCGATGGTGAAGGGCTGGCCCATGCGCAGGGCTTCGAAGGCGCGCTTTCCCACCGGCGCCACGCCGATCAGGCACGCTGCGAGAAAGGCCCAATATCCGGCCTCGGCAGAGGTCAGCAGCTCGATCAGCCACGCGCTCGCGAGCAGCGCGCCCGTCAGGATAACAAGCCGCCCCTTCGCCGTCCGATGCCAGACCTTGTCCTGCAGAGCCGGTGCCGCATCGCGGGCGGGGGCAATCAAGTCAGGATCTTCGCCCGCGCCATCCTCAGCCTTGGCGGCCGGGCCGGCATCCGGCAGCACAAAGGACTTCTTGCGTAGCGCCTGCTGCCCTTTCGGTGCAATTCCGAAACCCAGCTTTCGAACGGCGCCTTCAATGGCCTCGGGCGCGGTGCTGTTCGGCACAAGGTCCAGCGACAGCCGCTCGGTCATCAGCGCCACCTTGACGTCGCTGACACCCGGCAGCCGCTCGACGGCCCGCACCACCTTCGTCGTGCAGGCCGCGCAGTCCATGCCAGTCACCGTCCATTCACGCCGTTCTGCTGTTTCCGTTGCCATTTCGCGTCCTGTCCGAGGTCTTTTCTTCATCGAACCCGGAAGATAAGATCTCTAGCAACTAGAGGTTCAAGAGGTTTCTCATGCTGAGCATCGGAAAACTGAGCGCGGCCACCGGCGTGAAGGTGCCGACCATCCGTTACTATGAAGAGATCGGCCTGCTGCCGGAGGCGGAGCGTAGTTCGGGCAACCAGCGGCTCTACAGGAGGGAGCACCAGGAAAGGCTCGCCTTTATCCGCCATAGTCGCGAGCTGGGCTTTCCGCTTGGTGACATCCGCGAACTGCTCAGTCTCTCGGACCGGCCCGACATGTCCTGCGCGGCAGCCGATGTCATCGCCAGCCGTCAGCTTGCAGCTGTCAAGGATCGCATCGCGCGGCTTCAGGCCTTGCAGGAGGAACTGGAGCGCATGCTGACCCAATGCGCCCAAGGCACGATCTCGGACTGCAAGGTTATCGAAGTTTTGAGTAACCACGAGAACTGCCTCCATGCGGATCATGGCGAAAGTCGTCATCCCGCGCATGCGGATCACGACAGCTGACATGCGGAAGATCCTTGGCTTCATCGAGAACAACCTGCTGCTTCTGGCCGTTCTTTCGGCCGCCCTCGGGTTGCTGGTGCCGTCCGTCGGCATTGCGCTGGAGGCTGGAATCACCCCGCTTCTCGCCCTCCTGATGCTGGTCATCAGCCTGACCTTCGACGTCAGCGCCGTGCGGATCGTGTTCCGCAAGCCGGGCCGGCAGCTCTGGGCCATCGGCCTCGTCTACGGTCCGATGTCGCTGGCAGGCTGGCTGACCGGCCGCGCCTTCTTCGGCAGCGGACCTCTGGCAGCGGGCCAGACGCTGGTCGGAATGCTGCCGACCGATGTGTCCACGCCGCTGCTGGTTCTGCTTGCCCGCGGCAATGTGGCTCTCGCTGCCGTGCTGAATGCGGTGAACACCGCGCTCTCGCCTTTCATTATCCCGTTCCTGTTCCTGTGGATGACGGGGATCGAGTTGAACGTGCCGGTCCTGGCGGTGGTGACCGAGCTGGTTCTGATCGTGGTGGCGCCGACCGTGATCGGTGTCTGGTTGCGGACGCGCTTTCTGGAAGGCGTATCGCGTTTCGACTTTGCCTGGCCTGCGCTCGGCTCGGTGCTCTATCTGGTGCTTCTGCTGGCGGTCGTCGGGCCGAACGCCGAAACCATCCGGGGCTACGGCTGGTATGCTCTCGTGATCGCGCTCGCGGCTCTAGCCCTGAACCTGATCGGCTATGCCGTCGGCATGACGGCCAGGATCTTCACGCAGGACCGGGGAGAGCTGATCGCCTACCTGTTCACCTGCAGCAAGAAGGAGTTCAGCATCGCCGCTGCCTTCGTTGCAGCTTCCGGTCTGCCGTCCGAGATCGCCGTCCCCGCTGCTTTCTTTGCCATGATCCAGATGATCACGTCACCGATTGCAGCGAAGATCCTCGCCGCGAAAGAGCAAGTGCTGGCGGCGTCGGCGTGAGCAAGAAACATCGCTGACTTCGGGATACTACTGAAAAACCGAACGGCCGCTTTCCTAATTCATGCTGCAATAGCGAAGCAGCAATCTTATGCAGGTTTCTGCATCCCGTAGCTCTTCGGCTTCCTCAACGATGCACTTGCAGCGAACGGCCGGAAGGTCCCGCGAAGCAGACTGTGGCCCGACGATCTCGCCGCGCCAAGCGCGAATGTCCGATCTGGGGATGCTGCAATGCAGCGCTAGGCCGGCACTCTCGGGCCGCTTTGGGCCGACTGCGCTCGTTCGGGACTGCCCCGCGCCGTTCTAAGCCACCAGGAGGGGCAGATCAGCAGACTGTCCCACCGTGTTGAAAAACTGATGGTGCTTGGCCAAGTGTTCGACAGCCTTGTGCGATAGGTCTGACACTTACGGCAATCCGTCATCCGTAGTGTCTGTATACCAGATCAGAAGGATCAGGTCGGCGGGCGTCGTGATCCAGTCTCGCGCCAAGGCGCTCCGCCAATCTGGCTGATCTCCGGTTGCTAGGATCAACATAGCTGACCAGCGTATCAATGTGTCGCACCCCAAGGCTCCATAAGCGCATGGCAACTGCCGCCTCATGGGCGAAACCCTGTCCCTCGGCCTCGGGGTAAAGAAACCATCCAAGTTCGAATTCCGGAAACAGCGGACCTGAATTGATGCCCACCTGTCCCAGGCATCCGCCATCGGCCCTGTTCTCGATCATCAGGGCGCCGCAGCCAAACAGGCTCCACTGGGCGTGATCCGCACAGAACATTCCCCAGGCCACAGCTTCCGAAAACGGACCGCCCATGTAGACCGAGCGGTCGGATACCATGAGGCGATGATAGGCGGGCCAATCGTCTGCCCGCATCGGCCGGAGGGACAGCCGATCCGTGACAAGTGTTGGTATCGTTGTCATGTGAAAGCTCTCCTCCTGCTTCTGCGCCGTCCGCCGGAGATCATCATGGTGACCACTCGTCTCGCTGGCGTCGAACCGGCATGCGCCCCACGCCGCATCAGGCCGAGCCGTCATTCACTTGTCATGTCCCGCAGATTAGCTGAATGCCTTGGCGGAGGACAGGATGTCGGACCTTGATCGTCTCATGGCGGCCGCGATCTGCTTGGTCGATCTGGCTGCGGACATCGTCGCCGATGCATGGCGCAACGATATCGCAGTGGACTACAAGCCGGATGGCTCGTCCGTGACCCCGGCGGACCTGCTGATCGAGGAACGATGGCGCAGCGAGATCAGGCGGCAGTTCCCGTCGCACGGCATTCTGGGGGAGGAATATGGCCCTCAGGCGGGCACCAGCGCCTTCACATGGGTGTTGGATCCGATCGACGGAACCCGTCAGTTCGGAGCCGGGCTTTTGGACTACGCGTCTCTCATCGCTGTCTGCAGGGACGGCGTGCCGGTTCTGGGGATCATCGATACGCCAGTTCCACACGCCCGCTATGCGGCTGCAGCCGGTCAAGGCGCGCTGTTTGCCGGACGCGCAATTCGCAGCAGTATACGGACCGACATGACGGGCGCCGTCATCAGCCTGGCGAACCCTAACAGCTTCAGCGATGAAACCGCCTTCGGATACGAAGCGCTGCGCTCAACGGGCCGCGTGCGGGTCCATGATGGGGGCGCCTTGGCTTATGGTGCCCTTGCCAGGGGACGCGTCGATGTCTGCATAAATGGCGACGATTTGGATGCGTATGACATCTGCGCCCTGTGCCCAGTGGTTCAGGAGGCCGGCGGAGTGATCACCGATTGGAGGGGAGAGTCCCTGTCTCTTGCATCACGAGGGGGGATCGTTGCAAGCGCGTCACCCGAACTCCACGCCAAGGTGTTGGAGCGGCTGCAGGGTTCACTTTGACCGACATCCTGTTCGGTATCGCTCATGGCTCCCCGGCGGTCGCGGAAGGGCGGGACCGACACGGTTGCACCATGGCAGCAGCAATGTTGCGGCGAGGGCAAGGGCCAAAGGACCTGATGGAGGCAGAGCCTATCGACCCTCGATGCAGGTATTTCGGGCTTGCCCATGCGGTCGGCCCGCCTAAAAGCCGGGGGATGAAGCAGAAACGTCGCCGCAAGGCCAAGAACACTCCCGGGCTCAAAGGGTGGCTGGCTGCTCTGGCGATCGTCGCCGCGCTTTTCGTGATCGGCGACAGCAACCCGCAGCTTCGGCAGATGCTCGAGGGCATGATACAGGAGATCATTACGGGGGAGCCGCCGACGCAGCGACATGCAGGCAGCGTTCGGGTTCTCGATGGTGATACATTGGACGTGGCGGGGACGCGGGTGCGCCTCTTCGGGATCGATGCGCCCGAGACCGCTCAAACCTGCACGCGTGGCGGCCGCCAATGGAACTGCGGCACGGAGGCGACACAGGCGCTTGCAACCCAGATCGGCGGGCAGGATGTCACCTGCGAAGAGCGGGACATTGACCGTTATGGCCGCATGGTGGGCATCTGTCATGCGGGCACGCGCGATCTGAATGCCTGGATGGTTCGGAATGGCTGGGCCGTCGCTTACCGGCGCTATGGAGGTGACATCTATGATGCCGATGAGATCGTGGCACGGGTCGCGCAGCGGGGCATCTGGAGCGGCAGTTTCGTGATGCCTTGGGATTGGCGGCGCGGCGAGCGGTGACTTCCCGGAAGCCGGCACCTGTCACCTATGTTACTGACTTCCGTTGGCGTGGTGATGGCACGACCCCTGGATTTTCTTCGCAGACCCCACCCTGTCACCATGGATGCCCCCTTCCGGTCTCGACGCGCCTTGTTCCGGGCTCGCGGCGAGGAAGAAAGCCATCCACCAATCTGACCGCCGATGTTACGTTGGCCTTAGCCGTCGCCATTTTGCTCCGGCCTATCGATGCCAGGTTTTGAGGAAGGGTTTTCAGTGTCCATGTTCAGTTGGCTGTTCGACCGTCCCTCTCCCAAGCAGACCAACCCGCGTCCCGATGCCAGTCGCTTGGCGCCGATCCCCGGCCCCGCGCTGGACAGGCCCCGCTTCGACCATGCGGACAGAATTCCCACCGGTCGCTTCCGGTTCATCGCGATCGATGTCGAGACCGCCTGCAGCGACGCGGCCAGCATCTGCCAGATCGGCATCGCCTGCGTGGACCCCGGTGACCGGATCGAGACCTTCTCGATGCTGGTCAATCCGCGCATGCGCTTCGATCCGTTCAACATCCGGCTGCACGGGATCGGCCCCGACCATGTCGAGGATGCGCCCTGCTTCACGGATGCCATCGAGATGCTGATGCCGCTCCTCGACCCGCATCACCTGGTTCAGCACAGCAATTTCGACAAGCAGGCCGTCACGGCCGCCTGCCACAGCTGCGGGCGGGAGGTGCCGGATTGGCGGTGGGCGGACAGCGTGACGATCGCCCGGCGCGCGTGGCCCGAGCTGAAAGGGAACGGCGGGCATGGTCTCGCAAACCTCAAGAAGAGGCTGAAGCTGGATTTTCACCATCATGACGCGGGCGAGGATGCACGGGCGGCGGCGATGGTCGTGCTTCATGCCGAGCGCCAGCTGGGGCTGCCCTTCGAGGATCTGCTGAAGCCCCAACCACGCAAGACCTTCGCCGCCAAGGTGATCCTGGAGGGCGACCCAGCGGGTGCGCTGGCGGGTTCGGTCATGGTCTTCACGGGCGCGCTGCAGATGTCGCGGACCGAGGCCGCCACCCGGGCCGCGCAGGCGGGGATGTGCGTGCGGGCCGGGGTGACGAAGCAGACCACGCATCTGGTCGTCGGTGATCAGGACCTGACCCTCCTGGCCGGTCACGACAAGAGCAGCAAGCACCGCAAGGCCGAAGAGATGCAGGCCTCCGGTCACTCGATCCGGATCATTGGAGAAAGTGCGTTTCGAGAGCTGGTAGCTGACGCATGTCCGGATGACGGCAAACGGTAAGCAGGTAGTATGTGACGAGCTTAACGCTTCAAAAACCTGCACGACCGTTCGAAGCAACGGTCGGCTTCAATACAAGCATCGCTCCTTAATCAGCCAGCGTCTATCTGATCCTGCATCCATCGCTGCATCACCCTCCTTACAACCTCTGGCCTAGAGGGTATGTCGGGCTGCTGTCGACGGAACTCGTCAATGGCCTTCAAGAGCTCCTGGTCCATCCGAATTGTGACAGGCTCCGTATCCTTCGGAGGACGTCCCATCTTCGCCATGACAAAAATCTCTCGACATACTTATTGACTACTTAACGTCAAATAGTCATATTGGACGGACGAAAGCAAGAGCTCTGACCTTCTTGCTCCGCCCTGACCATGATGATCGAGAAAGGATCAACGATGGCTAATCACAGCCTTACCACGCCTTTCGGCGTGACGGAACCGGCATCGCGCCACTTCACCCACACGCCGATCTCTCGGGCCTTCTCGGGGCTCGTCGCGGCTCTCGCGGCCCATGTCGAGGCCGAGCGCGACATCAGCGCGGCCGACAGCCGGGATCCGGGCTTTGCCGCCTGGCTCTTTGATGCCGAGGCGGCGCGCGCAGGCGTTCTTGCCCGGATCGACGCGATCCGCAGCGCCGAGATTGCTCGCCCCGAGGACCGGCCGCTGCGGCACATGGCGGTGATCTGCTACCTGCTGATGCAGGCGGGTTCGAATGCCGAGTTCCTCGAGGCCCGTCAGGTCCTCGACAGGGCCCCGGCCCTCTTCGCCTGCCCCGGCGATGGCGCGGCGGCCTGGCGCTGCCGGCAGATGCTGCGCAGCATGCGCCTGCGCATCCGCGAGATGTCGGCCCTGCCCTGCCATCTCGATCCCCGCGAGATCGCGCCGGACGCCCCGGAGATCGCAGCACCGGTCCCGGCCTGACCCCTTTCCCCTTCTAATCCGCGCTGATCGCCGTCCCGACCCTTCATGGGGTCCGGCCTGATGGCGCCTGCGCCCTGCATATCCCTCGCGCGGACGGGTCGCGCGAGGGCGGGTTTTCCCTATCTCAGCTTCTGGAGGCGTCCATGCCCCGCAGACCCCGTTCCGCCGTGCCGGCTCCGGCGATCGTTCCTTCCTGCCCGACTGTTACTCACGAGGCCCCTGACGCTCTGGACACGATCCTCGTGGAGGGCACGCCCTTGGCCGTCCATCCGGGCCCCGTCGCCGCCCGCTGGTCCCGCGCCGCCGAGGCCAAGGGCTTCGACATCGCCGCCCGCGTCATCGACCGCCTGCATCTGGCGCTCTGCTGCCGAACCTCCGGCCACGTCTTCGCCTGCCGGATCTCCGTGCTGACAGATGCGCAGCCGATCTGCCATGCCTGCCTGGAGGCCCGGCGCGCCGAGACCGCGATCCGCGCGGCGCTGGTCTATCTGGGCCGTGATCCGCAAAGCACCGCCCATGGCTTCTACCGCGCCCGCTGCGGCCATATGCTCCGGCGCCAATACGAGTTCATCGGCCGGGTCGCCGAGGGACGGACCGGCCTGCGCTGCGAGACCTGCTTCGCCGCCCGCGAGGCGGCCATGGCGGCAAGGCGCGGCTGGACGCGGATCGGGCCGGACCCGGAGGGCAATCCGAACTACCACCTCTACCGCCATGCCTGCGGCACCGAGCGGCGTCTTGCCCGGGCGAACCTCTCCTGGGGCCAGGTCGACTGCCCCGGCTGCGGGCAGAGCTGGAGCGCGCGGGAGAGCCGGATCTACCTCCTGGATCTGCGCCATGACGGCCGGCACTTCCTGAAGCTGGGCTATTCCGCCCATCCGACCAAGCGCCACCGCCACCAGCTGGGCCTGCCCAAGGGGGCCGCGGTGCGCGTGCTGCGCGAGCTGGTCATGCCCACCGGCGCCGCCGCCTGCGCGGCCGAGACGCGGATGCATCGCGATCTCTGCCGGGACTTTCCCGATGCGGTCGTCCCGCAGACCGAATTCGCGGACATGCTGAACGTCACCCGCGAGATCTACCGCCCGGCGCTGCGCGCCGAGATCGAGGCGCGGCTCGACGCGCTGGCGGCACGGATCGCGGCCGCGCCCTCCGGGAGTGCAGCCAGCAGCGCCGCAGAGAGCGCACCCGTCAGGGCCGCAGACAGCCAGGTCGCCCTCGCATCCGACGCGTCCTCCGGCAGCTGAGGCCCGTCGCCCGGCCAGAACCTCTGCAAGGCGGCCACCGCCCTGCCCTCCTTCCCCATGCCCGGAGCCGACCCATGCCTGACTGGCTGCCCCGCTTCTACACCGCCGCCGCGCGGATCGACGCGCGCCCCCTCACCGCCGAGGAGATGCCCGAGCATGTCTTCGAGGCGCTCATCGAGGGGCGCATCGGCGAGATCGACCTCGAGGAGATCGACGAGACCGTGCCCATCGAGGAGCCCGAGATCAGCTTCGCGGAGACCCGCCCCGGCCTCGCGCAGCGGCCGCTCCGCGCGCTGGCCCTGGCGCGGCTCTGCCGGGCACTGCCCACGGCCGAGGATCTGGCCCGGTGGCTGGCACCCGGCGCCATCACCGTGATCGCCTGCCGGCCCGCCGGTCTCGCGGGTGATCTGGCCATCGTGCTGGCCCAGCTGATTGAGGCCGAACACCCGACCCGCAAGCTGAACCTCGTCTGCAGTTCCGGCCGGGCCACTGCGCCCGAGACCAAGCCGCTCGATGCCGTCGCCGGCTTCTGGAAGGACGCGCTGGCCGAGGGGGGCGGCGCGCATCTGCTGATCCTCGGGGATGCGGCGCAGCTGCCGCGGCGCATGGCGCGTCTGCTGCCGCCGGTGCTGCAGTTCGGGCCCCCGGACCGGGAGGTGGTGGCCGCCGCGCTCAGCCTCGGCGATCCCGGCCCGCTGGTCGGCGACTGCGCGCTGCCGCCGGACGCGGCTCTGGCGCGGCTAGATGCCGATGCCTGGCGCCTGGCGCTGCGCCTGCCGGACCTCGCCGGCCGAGCCGCCGAGCTGCGCCGGCTGACCGATGTGGCGGTGGGGGCGCGCGACGCCGGCCCGGTGCTGGAGGATCTCTGCCTCGACGGGCCGGTGGCCGCGGCGGCGCGGCGGCTGGTCGCGGACATAGCCGCTTGGCGCGAAGGGCGCATCGCCTGGTCGCAGATGACCCGCTCGCTCCTGATCCATGGCGAGCCCGGCACCGGCAAGACCTGGCTCGCCCGCGCGGTGGCCGGATCGGCCGGGCTGCCGCTGGTCACCGCCTCGCTGGCCGAATGGCAGGCGGCGGGCCATCTCGGCGACATGCTGCGCGAGATGCGCGCCGCCTTCGCCCGCGCCCGCAGCAACGCGCCCTGCGTGCTGATCCTCGACGAGCTGGATGCCGCCGGCAGCCGCGCCTCGGGCGACCGGCATGCCGTCTCCTACCGCGCGCAGGTGATCGCGGGGCTGCTTCAGGAACTGGACGGAGTCCTGGGCCTCGAGGGGGTGCTGGTCCTCGCCACCACCAACGACGCCCGCGCCATCGACCCGGCGCTCTTGCGCCCCGGCCGGATCGACCGGGTGCTGGCGCTGCCGCGCCCCTCCCCGGCGGCGGTGCGCGCCATCCTGGCGCGGCTGGTGGCCGCGCTGCCGGGTGCGGCGCGGGGGGCGATCACCGGCGCGGATCTCGACCGGCTCTCCCGCCGCGCGGCGGGGCGCAGCCCGGCCGAGCTCGACGCCGCGCTGCGCGAGGCGCAGAGCCGCGCGCGCGAGGCGGGCCGCGCCGTCGCCGCGGGCGACATTGCCGCCGCGCTCGGGCTCGGGCGCGAGGACCCTGCGGTGCTGAGCCGCGTCGCGGTTCATGAAGCGGGCCACGCGGTGATGCTGCACTGCACCGGGCGGGGGCGCATCACCGGCGCGCGGATTGGCATGGGCGGCGGGCATGTCGCGGTCGAGGACCTGCCGCTTCTCGAAACCCGCGCCGGCCTCGAGGACCAGCTGGCCTGCTGCCTCGCCGGCCGCGCCGCCGAGGAGCTGATCCTCGGCGCGCCCACCACCGGCGCCGGCGGCGGCGCCGCCTCGGATCTTGGCCGCGCGACGCAGCTGGCGGCCGAGATCGAGCGCGGCTACGGCCTTGGCGCGGGCCTCCTCTGGCAGGCCGATCCCGGCGCAGCGCTGGCGACGGACCCCACGCTGGCGATGCGGGTCGAGGCGCATCTGCAGCGCGCGCTGCGCCACGCCCGCGCCACGCTCATCGCCGAGCGCCCGCGACTGGAGGCGCTGACCGCGCGCCTCCTCGCCGAGCGGGTCATCGAGGGCGATCCCTTCGCCGCGCCGCGCACCGCGCCGGCCGCCGCTCGGTGGGGCGCGGAGGCGGGCGCAGACGTCGCTGCCGTCACCGCCCCTGCTGCTGGCGGCCCCACCGGCCCTGCCGGCACGGAGGCGCGCCATGACGGCGCGTGAGCCGGCGGGCCTGGCCCATCAGGCGCTGACCGAGGCCTTGGACGAAGCGGCAGTGCTGCGCGACCTGCTGGCGCTCCTCTTCTGGGCCGCCGAGGCCGTCCCCGGCCCCAAGGGCGCCGGCCTCGCCCGCGGCGCGATGATGGCCCAGGACCGGCTCGAGCTGCTCATCGCCCGGATTGAGGCCGCGAGGTGGCAGCTGCGGCCGGGGACGGAGGGGCGCGGATGATGGCGGCGACAGCTTTCCGGCCCCTCGGCGCCCTGCACGCCACAGGGCGTGTCCCGCATTCCTCCGCACGCCGCCGGCCCGCGCTCTCCGTTCTTACCGCCCCGCTGCTGCCCGGTGGCCGGATGCCGGCTGCCTGATCCCTGCTGCCCAATCTTGCCACCACCCGAGGATGACCCTGATGACCTGCCTCTTCCCGAACCGCCCCGCCACCGTGATGGCCCCCATCATGGCCGCAGCCCTGACCGCCGCCGCTCTCGCGGCCCCCGCGCAAGCCACCCCTGCCGGTCCGGCGACCACGGCAGGGGCCAATGCCGCGGCGGAGGCCCGCGGGGCCGAACTGGCGCAGGGCGTCGAGCGGATCACCGAACCCCATCTCGTCTCCCTGCACTGCATGGCCCGGATGAACGAGGCGTTCGGCTTCGCGCGCGATGCGGCAGCCGAGGCGGCCGGTGCCGCCTGCGAGGCACGGGCCGGGGCGCGGCTCACCCAGATCGCCGGGGAGCGCGCCAGCCGCGCCCTGGCCGAGATCGAGGCCGCGCCCGCCACGCTCGACGCGGCGATCGCCGCAACCGGCTACGCGCCTGCCGACGACGCCTTCGCCCGGATCTCGGCCAGCGCCGCCTACCGCGCGGCGGCACCCGAGATCGCCACGGCCTTTGAGGAGGCCCGCCGCGCCGGGGCGGCCAAGCGCGAGGAGGTGCTGGAGGCTGAGCGCAGGCGCCTCGACGCCGCCATGGCCGCACTCGATCCCGCACGGCACGGGCCGTCCGATCTGCCGGACTGCGCCGCGTTCGACAGGGACCAGCCCTGGCTGCGCCCGCTCCTGTCCCATTGCCGGGACCTCTGGCGCAGCTTCGAGGCCCGTCATACCCATGTCCACTGCGAGCGGATCTTCGAGATCGCTCCGGCCGAGCTGCGCAGGGGGGCCTTCGATGTCGGTGGCGGCGAGAGGTTCGATGCCACCGAGATGCTCTGCACCCACGGCTTCGAGGCCGAGGCGAGAAGGCGCGGCGGGCTCTTCTCGGCCAGTCGCACCGAGCTGAGCCTGCAGTTGGGGCCGCTGGAGGCGCCGCTGACCCTGACCGGCACGCTCCACGGCCCGGACACGACAGGGCTCTGGCAGCTGCGGGCCCTCGCCCTCAGCCCCGGCCGCCTGGCGCGGGACCTCGACCCCGATGCGCCCGAGACCCTGCGCCACTGCCTTTCCGACCACACGCGCTGCCAGGACTGACCACCATCCTCACCCACCCCAGCACCACGGAGACGACCATGACCATCACATCGACCGCCAACACCTACCGTTCCGCGTTCCCCCTCCCCGCCCTCCTGCTGCCGGCGCTCCTCCTGCCCGGCGCGCTCATGGCCGCGCCCTATCTCGGCCGATGCCAGATGGGCGAATGCATCCATGTCGACCAGGTCTCGCGCCAGGTGGTCGGCGAAGGCAGCGCCGCCGTGCCGGGCGATCTGGTGATGGTCGCGCTGCGCACCGCCGTCTCCGCCGCACCCGAGACCGATCCCGCCACCCTGGACTGGGAGGCGCCGGCCCCGGTGCAGTTCTTCTGCTCCGAGACCCGGCCCGCCTTCCGCGCGGGCGACGGCAGCTACCAGGGTCTGGATCTCGTGACCCCCGTCGGCGCCACCACGCTGGTCACCGCCATGTATCTGCATGCCTGCCACCCGGAAGCGGAGATCGGTGAGGACCCCTTCGCCGCGGCCGCCACGCTCGGCTACGGCGCCACCGGCACCGAGGTCTTTGCGGACCACAACGCGCTGACGGCGCGCTGACGCGCCGCCCGTCTCACCCTGCCCGAGGCGGCCGCATCCGGGCCGCCTCCCCCCTCTCCACCTCTTCCCGAAAGACCGCATCATGCCCCTCTCCCGCCGTCACCGCGTCATCGCCGCCAGCGCCCTCGCCCTCATCATCGCCCTGATCACTGTTCTCATTCTGACGACACAAGGCGGTGCCCTCGGCGGCGGCGATCGCCGCCTCGTGGACCGCCATCACGCCAGCATGGAGCGCTGCATGGCGGATGGCATCTCGATCACCGAACGATCGATCGCCTGCGTCGAGATGATCCGCATCCGCGTGGACATCCGCGCCCGCGGTCTCTGCTTCGATCTCACCGGCGCGCGGCAGAGCTACCAGGATGTCTACCGCTGCGATGGATGACCGGCGTCGCCAGGGCCGGTCCGGATAAGACAAATGCGTTTCGCAATGCGATTTGCTGAATCATTTCGCAAACTCTTTTCAATGCCGAGTTTGGCTCCTCCGGTGCGGCGTCAGACTGACGAGAGGCACTGGCCCAGGATCTCAAGAAACGCCTTCTCGGCTCACCTACCAAAAAAGCCTCTGGGAAAACGGAAAAACTACCTCGAAACCCCTTATTTCATTGCAAGAACTGAAAATTCCCAACACCATGTCTGGAAAACGGTAAAGATGCTTCTCGGGGCAAAAATTGCCTAGATCAAGCCAAAAGTGGCCGGTCGGACGAAAAACACCCCGTATTCGCGGACTCTTGCTGGTAGTTTATGAAACTATAAAAATCTCGCTTATTAATCTGTTGTTTTTCCGATTTGATACTGCGTTATTTTCGCGTTTCCGAAACATCATCATTTCCTCTCCCTTCGATCTAGGACATCTCTCTGGCAGTGCAAGTCCGCGGCGCAACACATCGCAGACGGATAGCGTCGCGATGACAGACTCAGGGTTACCGTCGCAGTCCGAGCCCTCGATACGGAGAGCAATCTGAAGCCATCGATCCAGAGGCCGACGGGATGTTGAAGGTTTTAAAAACGTAGCCCGCCAAGTGCTCTCCTTGAGCGAGATACAAAACACGATCAGCCTAAAGCAGCCGGCGGCGCCGAGACGTCAGGCGATGACGTGCTGCACAGTGCGGACCCAAATCAACGACTTAGTCTAGCTCCTTCCCAGCAGCGAATTAGATCCGGCCTCGAGCGCAGTAGGCGCCTCCATCGACGCTGACGCGGTTGCTTGCCAATGAAGGTCAGCATCGCAAGGCCAGGCTGATATGAGAGCAACGAAGCCTGGCGCTCGGATCCATTGAGGACGCCGAAACTGCACTTGCTTGTGGGCAGGATAGAGTTTGCGGATCGCACTGCACCGAAGAGGAAAGCCGCCATAGACGCCGGGGCAGAGCGCCATCCCCCTACCTGATGCCCTCCATCACCTGGCATGCCCCAAGCGTTGGACATGCTCGAGAACTGACCGCTGCCCCGCGCCCGTCATCCGTGGAGTTCGCGAATGGACCGTCCAGCCATCGTCTCCCTGATGTCTGAAAATCCCATACGGAGCCACTATGCGCGAAGAGCTCGGCCGAGCGGATGGTAGACATTCTCACCCGCCAATCGCCACCGCGTTAGCCCGGCAGGCCAAATTCTTCGGAGGCTTCCGGCTCTATAAGGAACGCGAATCACCCCCATGCGACCATTTGGTAATAGGCCGCGCCAATTACGAAACAATTCTGTAAGTCATTTATAAATAATTAATAACTGCCTCAGTCACTCTAAATCGATTTTTTTGGCACCAAATGGGCCGATACTGCCGATTTTCATTGACAGGGCCGTTAGCGATATATTTGAGATCTACCTCCGCAACAAATGGAGGCCAGACAGCATGAAAAAGACGAGGAAAGCTTCGCCCAAGATCGGCGCTAGCAAGGAGGAATCCGCGAGGAAACGGGAGCGCACTGCGCGCATTTCTGATGAGGACTGGGAGGAAATCCGGCGTGCTGCGAAGGCCGTTGGAAAATCGGCAGGCGACTATTTCGTGGAGCTCCATCGGCAGAGAGGTATCACGCCGGATATATCCCCTGCAGATGCAGCTGCCAGATCTGCGCTGGCGCTGCATATGACTCAGCTGACCCGGGCGATCATGCAGCAGGAGGCGCTCTCCGACGATATCTTCGAGGAACTGCTGGAACTCCATAATCTGATGCAGCGCATTATCGAGACGAAATGATCATTGCGACCGCTCGATATTCCGGCGCCTGCGAGAATAGCGTCCCGCGGAAGGCAGTGGATTACCTGATCGCGAACAGCGTGTCTAAGGAGGTGGCGGGGCGAAAGACAACCGTTCTCAGGACGCCGGTGCCTGAAACCATCCTGGGTGACCCCACGGACATAGTAGAGTTCCTGACGCAGCTTCCTTTTGAGCGGAAATATCTGTCACTTGCTACGACCTTCGCTGCGGAGGAGGTCGATGTTGCAGCCTTCAATGCGGGGACTTGGCGCGAAGAGGCCGGCCTGATCACCGCGCTGATCCTTGACGCTGCCTACGCAGGTATTCCGACTCTCCGCCAGCCACCTGTCTTCGCCAACTGCCATACGCATACGGGTCGGCTCGAGATCAACTTCCTCCTGCCCCGCGCCACGATCAATGGGCACGGGCATCTCAGGTCATTCACGCCATTCCCGCCGCAAAAGCGTTACGAGGTCTTTCGTTACGTGCTGCAAGAGACCCTGATCAAGCGGCTCAAGCTGATCGATCCGCGGAGCCCGCTGAGGACCAGGCTCTTCAAACTCCCGCCTTGGATGCACAAGGAACATGCCGAGGCGCTGCGGGCGGGCCTGGACGGCCACAGCCTGTTTCGTCTGATCGATCCGCTCATCGCTGCGGCCGAGCGCGGAGAGGTGCATGGTCGGGGGGATCTCATTGAGGCGCTGCACCCGCTCCTCGGTGATGTCGGCCACGTGGTTCATGAGCTCTCGGCCCACTGCGTCACCATAGAGGAAACCGAGTCCAAAAAGCAGCTTACGCTGAGAGGGTTTTGCTTCAGCGACAGCTTTCGTGGGCCGCAGGACATCCATGACCTGCGCGACGAACATGGACCACTCCATGCCGAACGTCAGCTTCGCCTCGCAGAGGCGGCCGCCACCTACGTCGAGCTTCGGAACTATTACGCAGATCAGCGAGCCAGCCAGTTTGACCATCCCCCGCCGCCCCTCATTGCCGAGCTGTCTGACATCTCACCCGTGCTTCTTCCCCAGTTCCACCCCGCGTCAGGAGATCCCCATGTCGAAGCGTTACTCGTTCACGACCGAAGCACTCAGCCCGTTCCGGCGGTTGCTCGAACAGCTGCAGACGGCAGTGGGCCTGCACTCCGACAGGATCAAGAACCTGGAATCCAGGAACGAGGAGCTGGAAGCGCAGATCCGGCAGATGCTGCCTCGGCTCGAGAGGGTGGAGCAGGAGAACCGGGACCTGAGGAGGATCTCGGGGATACTACGTGGCTCGCTCTCGTCGTCCGGCGACTGAAGCCCACCTTCCTCCGGGCCATCGCCCGGATCAAGCGCAACCGCTCCGTCGCAGCTCTTACCCGGGGCCTCGAGCAGCATGCCGCCGCGGCCCTGCCGCACCTGTCTACTCTCATCACAACCTTGGAGAATTCCCATGACCGATACCGCCGCGCCGTCTCCCCCCGGCGAGCCGCCGGACGACGACAGGATCAGAGAGATCCTGACCCTGCTGCAGGTGATCCAGGGGCTGCTGAACGATCTCTTGGCGGACCGCGACCAGCTCCCCGTTTCGGACGTGATCAAGGACTACCTGAGCGCGATGAAGCTGATGGAGGGCCATCTCGCCGATACGGTGAAAATCCTGACGCAGCTCATCGCGCAGCTGACCGAGGCTATCTGCGTTCAGGAGGTCGAGAGGACCCGTCAGAACGGGGCCATGGCGGACCGGTTCGATCGCCTCGACGCGAAGCTCGACAGGATCCTCGACCTCCTCGGGGAGCCGATGTCGAACCCGGTCGCGGGCTGACCCGGGCCGCCATGATCCGCGCGGCCTGGGAACAGGCCCGGGCGGAACACCAGCGGCCTTACGCCATCCGCTTCATCAACGATGCAGACGGACCGGCAATGGTAGCCCGGATCGGAGACGACCCGTGGCGCCATGACGGTTTCGACCTCGACCCCGTCGAGCCGGAACGCCCGGCAGACGATGATTTTTCGCCGTAGCCTTATGGCAAATCATAAGCGCTCCCGCCCAAACCGAAGAGGAAGAATAGAATGGAACCCGACTGCAAGACGATGCCCCACTGGCTATCGAAGAAACACCTCTGCTCTAACGACGATCTGCAGCGTGTCTTCGGCGTGACGAGGAGCACCATCGACAGGTGGGCAAAGGAGCGTCCCGGGTTTCCGAGGAAGGTCCGACTTGGTGATGAGCACGGATCGATCGTAAGGTTCTACACGTCCGACGTTCAGCGGTATCTGTCGAGGATCACGAAAGCGTGAATTCCCCGTGGCGGAGGACGATACTGCATCTGTGCCACGTCAGTGCCACGGTCTCATTGAAAAATCTGTTGGTGAAATCACAGCGATTGCCACTGGCCACTCAAGACAATGAAAAGCCTTGAAGTTTTTTGGTAGCGGAGGAGGGACTTGAACCCCCGACACGCGGATTATGATTCCGCTGCTCTAACCAACTGAGCTACTCCGCCACGGTAGGCGGCGATTTAGCCGGGCGGGCGGGCAGCGTCAAGGGCCGCCGCGCGAAAAACCTGCTTCGTCGGGCGGCGAGATGCGCGCAAGCGCGGCCTCGATCAGCGCAAGCTGCGCCTGCTGCTGGGCGAGCAGGCGCTCGATCCCCTCGGCGCGCAGGCGGTCCAGCTTCTCGTGCAGGGCCATGATCTCCAGCTCGGCCTTCAGGTTCACCTCGTAATCATGGGCGGCGGCGAGGCGGTCCTTCTCGGCCTGGCGGTTCTGGCTCATCATGATGATCGGCGCCTGCACGGCGGCCAGCATCGACAGCACCAGGTTCAGGAAGATGAACGGATAAGGGTCGAACCCGTCGCGGCCGAGGACGAGGTTCAGCCCGCACCAGACCACGAGCACCGCCACGAAGATGCCGATGAACGCCCAAGAGCCGCCGAAGGCCGCCACGCGGTCGGCCATGCGGGCGCCCAGATCCATCCCCTCGGCCAGCTCGGCCTGCGGGTCGCGGCTGATGGTGCGGCGGCGGGTCAGGTGGTCGAGGACGGTGCGTTCGGTGGCGGCCAGGGCCGCCCCCTCGCGGCCCAGCCAACGCCGGGCGGTGTCGGTTGAGGGATGGTCTTGCATGGGCGTCTCCTCGCGCGTCTCGCGGAAGGAAGCGCCCATGCGGGCCGTCTGGCAAGAGGCGTCAGGCGCGGGCCTTGACCACCTGCAGCAGCGGCATCACCTCGGACATGTCCGGCCCGTGCGCCTGCCCCGTCAGCGCCTTGCGCAGCGGCATGAACAGGCCCTTGCCCTTGCGGCCCGTCGCCGCCTTCACGGCAGAGGTCCACTCGCTCCAGCTCGCTTCGGTGAAAGGCTGCGGGGGCAGCATCGTCATCGCTTGCGCCACGAAATCGGCATCCTCGGCGTCGATCTGCGGCTCGGCGCCCTCGCTGAAGATCTGCCACCAGCCGCCGAGGTCATCCAGAACCGTGATGTTCTGCGAGGCGACGCGCCAGAATCGCTGCGCCTGATCCTCGGGCACGCCAAGCGCCGCGATGCGGTCCGCGGCGGCCTCGAAGGGCAGCGCCTGGTTCCGCTCGCGCGTCAGCGGCCAGAGGTCTTCTGCGTCGAACTTGGTGGGCGAGGCGCCGAACTGGCCAAGGTCGAAGCTGTCCGCCAGCTCATCCAGCGACGCCAGCCCCACCGGCACGCCCGACCCAAGCCGCGCCATCAGCGAGATCAGCGCCTCGGGAGCGACCCCCGCCTCGCGCAGGTCCTTCAGCGACAGGGCGCCGATCCGCTTGGACAGCTCCTCGCCCTTGGCGCCGGTCAGCAGGGAGTGGTGGGCGAAGGCCGGGGGCGTGCCGCCGATGGCCTTGATGATCTGGATCTGCGTCGCGGTGTTCGTCACATGGTCCGAGCCGCGCACGATATGCGTGACGCCCATGTCGGTGTCATCGACGCTGCTGGCGAAGGTGTAAAGCACCTGCCCGTCCGCCCGGATCAGCACCGGGTCGCTGACCGAGGCCGCGTCGATCGAGATGTCGCCGAGGATGCCGTCGGTCCACTCGATCCGTTCCTGGTCCAGCAGGAAGCGCCAGTAGCCCTCGCGCCCCTCGGCCCGCAGCTTGTCCTTCTCGGCATCCGTCAGGTGCAGGCCGGTGCGGTCATAGACCGGGGGCCTCCCCATGTTCAGCTGCTTCTTGCGCTTCAGGTCCAGCTCGGTCGGGGTCTCGAAGACCTCGTAGAGCCGCCCCGAGGCGCGCAGCTTGCCCGCTTCCTCGGCATAGCGGTCCAGACGCAGCGACTGCCGTTCGACCCGGTCCCAGTGCAGGCCCAGCCAGTCGAGATCGCGCTTGATCCCCTCGACATATTCCTCCTTGCTGCGCTCCTGGTCGGTGTCGTCGAGGCGCAGGATGAACTGCCCGCCCGCCTTCCGCGCGATCAGGTAGTTGAAGAGGGCGGTCCGAAGGTTGCCGACATGGATGTGGCCGGTCGGCGACGGGGCGAAGCGGGTGATGGTCATGGGGCACTCCTGTTGGGCTTGCTCTTTCACAGGCAGCCGTTTTTGTCCATATCGGGGCCAGGACGCGAGGAGATGCAAATGAGCGAGTGGCAAGGGCGCCTGCCCCCCGATGCAGCCGAAATCGAGCGGATCGCCCGCGCCGCCATGGCCGAACTGCCCGAGGAATTTGCCGCGGCAGCCGCCGCTGTCGCCATCCGCGTGGCCGAGTTCGCCCCCGACGAGATGCTGGACGAATTGCAGATCGACGACCCGTTCGAGCTGACCGGCCTTTATGACGGCATCCCGATGACCGAGAAGTCGGTCAGCGACCAGCCGGCCGGACCGGACATCATCTGGCTGTTCCGCCGGCCGATCCTGGACGAATGGGCCTCGCGCGGGGATATCGGCCTCGACGATCTGGTGATCCATGTCGTCACGCACGAGATGGCGCATCACTTCGGCTGGTCGGACGACGATATCGCCGCCATCGACCGCTGGTGGGAGTGATGGCGCAGGCGCCGATCCTGACCGTCACCCTGAACCCCGCGCTGGACCTGTCGACCGCCACGGACGAGGTGCGCGCCGACCTGAAGCTGCGCTGCGACAAGCCGGTGGTGGACCCGGGCGGCGGCGGCATCAACGTCAGCCGGGCGATCAAGATCCTCGGCGGCGCCTCGACGGCGATGGTCGCGCTTGGCGGCGCGACGGGCGCGCGCATGGCCGAGATGCTGAAGGCGCAGGGCCTCAGCGTCATCCGCATGACGGCGCCGGGGGAGACGCGGCAGTCGCTGGCGGTGACAGACCGGGCGACGGGCGGGCAGTACCGCTTCGTGATGCCGGGGCCGGAATGGCACATGAGCAACGTGGGCGACGCGATGGCCGCCATCGCCGAAGCCGCGCGCGGCGGAGGCTGGGTGGTCGTGTCAGGCTCGAACCCGCCGGGCGTTGCGCCGGGCTTCGAGCAGATGCTGACGGTGCGGCTGAAGGACGGGCGGGCGAAGCTGCTGGTCGACACCTCGGGCGCGGCGCTGCTGGCGCTGGCAGGCTCGTCGATCCCGGTGGACGTGCTGCGGATGGACAGCCACGAGGCCGAGGAACTGGCCGGGCGCCCCCTGCCCCTGCGGACCGACAGCGCGGACTTCGCCGCAGGTCTGGTGCGCAACGGCGCCGCGAAGGCGGTGATCGTGGCGCGGGGGGCGGATGGCTCGGTCATCGCGGGGCCGGACGGGGCGTGGCACGCCGAGGCCGCGCGGGTCAGCGTCGTCAGCGCCGTGGGCGCGGGCGACAGCTTCGTGGCGGGCTTCGTGCTGGCGATGGCAAGGACCTGGCCGGTGGAGGAGGCGCTGGCCTACGGCACCGCCGCCGCCTCGGCCGCGGTGATGACCCCGGCGACCGAGCTCTGCCATGCCGACGATGTCGAGCATTTCTACACGCAGCGGGTCATCACGCGACTCTAGGCCGCACATGAAAAGGGCCGCCCCATCGGCGGCCCGGATCATTGGAACGCGGCGCCGGCTCAGGCGGCCTCGGCATCCTCGGCCTCGGCGGCCATGCGGCGCTCGCTTTCCTCGCGGGACAGGGCGACCGAGGTGCGCACGCCCTTCGAGACGAACTCCATCAGTCCCTTCACCACCCGCTCGTTCGGGTCGATCCCGGCGCAGGACAGAACCTCGCGCCCATCGCGCGAGCGGGCCCACCGGGCGATCTGCTCGGGGCCGTTGCCATATTTCTTGTCGTCAGCAATGGCGTCGTCCAGCGCAGCGAGAACCACGGCCGCAAACAGCTTGCGGGCCCGCTGGCCTTGTTCGAAATTGAAAGCAGAGCCGTCAACAAAATCGCGCATATCTTTCGTCCATTTCTGCGGCCCCGTTCAGCAGACGAGGCCATCGGGCGAGTTGGCTTCGCCCTTGGTTATTGTTTCCGTTTCTCTGACGGTGCCGCCTGCCATAGCCTATTGCGCCGCCGATTCGGTATTCCCGCCCGAGCATGTCTGCCATGCCCTTACTGCATGGCGTGCAAAATCCGGCAAAAAATCGTCACTGGAACCTCGTGCCGCCGCCTTTCCGCTACGTCGGCGCCTTGACAACGCCGCAGAACCGATCTGGTTGCCTGCACCCGAAGCCCCCGATATAGGGGCGTCACATTGCCGTTCAACGCTGCGGACGGCCTGAATTTTCCGCATAACCGCGAGTCGCATCCCATGCCCAAGATCAACGGCAACGAAATCCGCCCCGGCAACGTGCTGGAGCATGACGGGGGCCTGTGGGCCGCCGTGAAGGTCAGCCACGTCAAGCCCGGCAAGGGCGGCGCCTTCGCCCAGGTCGAGATGAAGAACCTGCGCGACGGGCGCAAGCTGAACGAGCGCTTCCGGTCCGAGGACAAGGTCGAGCGCGTGCGCCTGGACCAGAAGGACCAGCAGTTCCTGTACGAAACCGACGGCAAGCTGGTCTTCATGGACAGCGAGACTTTCGAGCAGACCGAGCTGGACGCCGAACTGCTGGGCGACCGCCGCCCCTTCCTGCAGGACGGCATGACCGCGACGATCGAGTATTACGGCGAGGAGGCCCTGTCGGTCTCGATCCCGCAGAAGGTGACCTGCACCGTGGCCGAGACCGAGCCGGTCGTGAAGGGCCAGACGGCGGCGAACAGCTACAAGCCGGCGATCCTGGACAATGGCGTGCGCATCATGATCCCGCCCTTCGTCGGCGAGGGCGAGCAGATCGTCGTCAACACCGAGATGTTCGAATACAGCGAACGGGCCTGATCTTCGGACCGACGCTCGAAGGCCCCGTGCGAGGGATCGCGCGGGGCCTTTCGTTGCGCAACGGCTGCGTGCGGTGCGGGTGACGCTGCGGCGGCGGATTGATGCATTCGGGCCTGCAATTGCTGGGATTGGCGCCGCACAGGGTGTGCACGGAGGCGGCACATGATGTGCACCGGCTGTGCACCGCTTCCGGGCGTTGCCTGTTGCGTCCTGCGACCACCGGGGGGCTTCGCGCCCCCCGGACCCCCCGCGGGATATTTGGAGACCAAAGCAGGACGAAGGAGCGGGCCTCAGGGGGCGCGGCCGAAGAGGTCAAGCTGGGCAGGGGCGTCGTCGTCGCTGTCGAAATGCGACAGGGTGATGCCGAGGAGGCGGGCGCCGCGGGGGTCGGGCAGGACGGTGGCGGCTTGCTCGCGGGCGAGGGTCAGAAGCTCGGCTTCCGAGGCGACGGGATGCGGTAGGGTGCGAGCGCGGGTGATTTGGCGGAAGTCGGAGAACTTGACCTTGAGCGTCACCGTGCGGCCGCGCATCTGGTGGCGGACGGCAGCGGTCCAGACCTTGGCGGCGAGCGGGGCGAGGGCCTCGGCGGCCTCGGGGAGGGTCATGAGGTCGGCGGAGAAGGTGTTTTCGGCACCGATCGACTTGCGGATGCGGTCGGGGCTGACGCGGCGGTGGTCGATGCCGCGCGAGATGTTCCAGTAATACTGGCCGGACTTGCCGAAGCGGCGGGTGAGGAAGTCGAGGCTTTGGGCGTGGAGGTCGGCGCCTGTGTGGATCCCCATGGCCTGCATCTTGGCAGCCGTCGCGGGGCCGATGCCGTGGAACTTGCCGACCGGCAGGGTTAGGACGAAATCGGGGCCGCGTTCGGGGGTGATGACGCAAAGGCCGTCGGGCTTGTTCTGGTCCGAGGCGAGCTTGGCGAGGAACTTGTTGTAGCTGACGCCGGCGCTGGCGGTGAGGCCGGTCGTCTCGCGGATGCGGGCGCGGATCTCCTGCGCGATGCTCGTCGCGGTGCGGCTGCCGAGGCGGCCGGTGAGATCGAGATAGGCCTCGTCGAGCGAGAGCGGCTCGACGAGGGGGGTGTAGTCGGCGAAGATCTCGCGGATCTGCTGGGAGACGGCGCGGTAGACCTCGAACCGGTGCTTGACGAAGATGAGGTTCGGGCAGAGGCGCGCGGCGGTGACCGAGGGCATGGCGGAGCGGACGCCGAAGGCGCGGGCCTCGTAGCTGGCCGCCGCCACCACGCCGCGCGCGGCGGAGCCGCCGACGGCGACGGGCTTGCCGCGCAGGTCCGGGTTGTCGCGCTGCTCGACGCTGGCGAAGAAGGCGTCCATGTCGACATGGACGATCCTTCGGTCTTCGGGCCGGCGCTGCTCGGGCGCCGGCTCGGTCATGCGGGACGCGGCTCGGCCGGATCGAGCCGGGCCTCGCCGGCCTCCATGCCCGGTATCACCCGGTCGAAGCGGACATGCGCGAGGGCGAAGCCGCCGGACTGGGTGCCGAGCGTGCCGACCTCGCGGCCGTCATGGGTGATGGGCGTGCCCACCGGCGCGGTGCCGGTGATGGCGAGGCGCGTCAGGCCCTTTCGCAGCTCGGTCTTGTGCTTCATGCGGGCCGTGACCTCTTGCCCGACATAGCAGCCCTTACGGAAGTCGACGCCGTGGAGGCGCTCGAACCCGGCTTCGAGGATGTAGGTCTCGTTGGGGATCAGCTCGGCCAGCGTCTCGGGGATGAGGTTCTCGACGCGGAGCGCGTCCCAATCGCTGCCGTCGTCGCCCGCCTGCCCGTAGAGGCGCCAGCCGAGGGCCGGGTGGCGCGGATCGGCGATGGCATCCTGGGGCGGCACGCCGGTGCCGCGGGCGACGGGAAGATCGACGGGGGCCAGATCGACCTTGGAGCGGAGCTTGTACATCGTGAGGCGGCGCAGCAGGTCCTCGGCCAGCCGGGTGTCGACGTCGATCAGCAGCGCGTCCCCGGCCGGGACGATCAGGAAATCGGCCAGATACTTGCCCTGTGGGGTGAGCATGGCCGCCCAGCAGGGGGCGCGGCGGACGTCGTTGGTGACCAGCCCTTGCAGGAAGGCGTCGCGGTCCTCGCCGGTGACTCGGATGATCTGGCGGCTCATGTTTCGGCTCCGAACTGCAGGGCGACGAGGCGGGCATAGCTGCCGCCTTTCGCCATCAACTGGTCATGGCTGCCCTCTTCGACAACCCGGCCGGCCTCCATCACCACGATCTTGTCGGCGCCGCGGATGGTCGAGAGGCGATGCGCGATCACCAGCGTCGTGCGGTCCTGCGAGAGCGTGTCCAGCGCGTCCTGGACGAGCCGTTCGGAGGCGGTGTCGAGGGCGCTGGTCGCCTCGTCCAGAAGCAGCACGGGGGCGTCGCGGAGGATGGCGCGGGCGATGGCGACGCGCTGGCGCTGCCCGCCCGACAGGGCCGAGCCGCGGGGGCCGACGGGCGCGTCGAGGCTGCGCTGCTCGCCGAGGAAGTCGCTGACATGGGCGGCGTCGAGGGCGTCCTGCAGCTCGGCCTCGGAGGCGGCGGGGCGGCCCATCAGAACGTTGTCGCGCAGGCTCTCGTCAAAGAGCGCGGGCTCCTGCGAGACGGTCGAGAACTGGTCGCGCAGCGTGCCGAGGTCGTAGTCGGCGACCGGCACGCCGCCAAGAAGGACCGCGCCCTCGTCCGGATCAACCATGCGGGTGAGGAGGTTGAAGACGGTGGACTTGCCCGCGCCCGAGGGGCCGACGAGGGCGGTGGTCTGGCCGGCCTCGGCGGAGAGGGTAAGGCCGTTCAGCACCGGCTGGCCGTCGAAGGAGAGGCGCACGTCGCGCAGCTCGATGCCGGTGGCGACGGGGGGCGCGGTGCGGGGGCCGGAAAGGACGGTCGGAGCCGTGTCGAAGACCTGGTAGATCCGTTCGAGGCTGGCGGCGGCGGTCTGCCAGGTGCCGGCGAGGCCGCCGAGGCGGCGCATGGGCTGGAAGGCGAGCGCGAGGGCGGTGAAGAAGGCCATGAAGTCGCCGACGCTGCGCGTGCCGTCCATTACCTCGCGCCCGCCGAGGGCGAGGACGGCGATGAAGCCGATGCCGGTGACGATGTCGGTGAGGGCCGGGATGACCGAGGAGGTGGCGGCGACCTTGGTCTCGGCCGTGCGGATGCGGCCGACGATCTCGGCGAAGCGGCGGGTCTGGTCGGCCTCGGCGCGGTTCAGGCGGATCGAGGCGATGCCGTGGAGCACCTCGTCCAGGCGGGTAGCGCGCAGCGAGGCGTTGGCGCGGTTCTGGCGCATCTTGCGGCGGATGTAGCGCTGCACGAGGGCGGCGGGCATGATCAGGATCGGCGCACCGACCAGCGCGGCCAGCGTCCACCACGGGTCGATGGTCAGGGTCACGGCGAAGAGCATGACCAGCGCGATGGCATCGCGCGTGGCCCCGGTGATCAGCGTGGCCCAGACCCCTTGGACGGCCTGGGTGTCGCCCTGCACGCGCTCGATCATGGCGCCGGGCGGGTTCTCGCGGAAGAAGCGGCCGTCGAGGGTCATGATATGCGACAGCAGGTGCGTCTGCATCGTCGTCGAGACCGAGAGCGAGATGCGCGTCAGCAGCGCGCGGGACGAGACAAGCGTGAAGGCGCGCAGCACGAAGACCCCAAGGATGGCGCCGCCCACCCACCAGAGCGCGCCCTCGTCCCCGCCGATGAAGACCCGGTCGAAGAGCGGCTTCAGCATCCAGCTGATGAGCGCGAGGGTCGAGCCCTCGATCGTCATCAGGACGAAGGCAATGGCCATCGCGCCGCGATGCGGGCGCAGGTAGTCGATCCACAGCCGATGGAGCAGCCCCTGCATCCGGGTGGAGCCGAGGGTGGTGGCGGCGGCGGCGATCTGCGTCTCGGCCGGCACGGCATCCGGGTCGGTGGGCGCATCGGGCATGGCGAGAGGGGCGGCGTCGGGAATGGCAGCCTCGGGGCTGGGCGGGCGTGGGGTCACGGCGAGGCCTTTCCTCTCGTCGCCGCCAGTCGCGGCTTTGCGACAGGCTTAACCGCTGGCGGCGGCTGCCTCAAGGCAAGGCCGGGATGGCGCGCCGTGGACCCTGTCCGACCGCCGAGGCCGTTGACGGGGCAGGCAGGCGGTTTTAGCGGTACTGCACGATGTGAAGGAACACCTTATGAGCCTTGGTTACGGTCACGAGCATATTGCCATCCCCGGCCCCTCGCCGGTGCCGACGCGCGTTCTGAACGCCGCCCACCGCGCCTCGCCCGACATCTATGCCGAGCCGCTGGCCGCGCTGAACCTGCAGGTCATGGCGCAGCTGAAGCGGCTGGCGGGAACGCGGGCGAACCTCGCGCCCTATATCGGCAACGGCCATGCGGCATGGGAGGCGGCGACAGCGAACCTGTTCGACCGGGGTGAGACGGTGCTCGTGCTGACCTCGGGCCATTTCGGGCGCTCGTGGGCGGATGTGCTGACGGCCTGCGGGGTCGAGGTCGAGCGGCTGGATTTCGGCAACGCGCCAGCTGATCCGGCGCGGCTGGCGGCGCGGCTGGCGGCTGACCCGGAAAGCGAGCTGAAGGCGGTTATGGTCTGCCAGATCGACACGGCCAGCGGCACGCAGGCCGACATCCCGGCGCTGCGCGCGGCCATGGGGGACCACCCGGCGCTGCTGGTCGTGGATGCCATCGCCTCGCTTGGCTGCGCGCCGATGAAGATGGACGAATGGGGCGTCGACGTGCTGCTGTCGGCGAGCCAGAAGGGGCTGATGTGCCCGCCGGGCATGGCCTTTGTCTGGTTCTCGGACAAGGCGGCCGCGCGCGGGAAGACCGGGCTGACGACCCCCTATTGGGACTGGCACATCCGCGCGGGGGCCGAGCAGCTGTGGCGTTTCTGGGGCGGCACGCCGCCGGTCCAGCAGGTCTATGCGCTGGACGAAGCGCTGCGGATGATCCTGGAGGAAGAGGGGCTGGAGGCGGTCTGGTCGCGCCATGCCCGCCTTGCCCGCGCGGTCTGGGCGGCGGTGGATGCTTGGGGCGCTGGCAATGACGGCATCCGGGTGACGGTGGCGGATGCGGCGGCGCGGGCGGCCTCGGTGACGGCGGTGACCCTGCCGCGGGCGGACGAGCTGCGGGCCTGGGTCGCAGGGGTCTGCGGGGTGACGCTTGGCGTGGGCCTCGGCGCGCCGGAGCCGTCGGGGGCGCTGCGGGTGGCGCATATGGGCCATTGCAACGCGGCGATGGTGCTGGGCGTTCTGGGCGCGATGGAGGCCGGGATGATCGCGCTGGAGATCCCGCACGGGCCGGGCGGGCTGAACGCCGCCGCAGCGGTCGTGGCAGGCGGCTAGGATTTCCAGCGCGCCAGCGTGACCAGCGTGGCGCCGTAGCGGCGCTGGTCGAGGAGCGCGGTGTCGGGCGGCAGGACCGGCGGGACGCTCTCCTCCCACAGAATCGTGGCGCCGGGGGCGAGCCAGCCGCCGGCGATGGCCGAGGCGAGTGCGGCCTCTCCCCTGCCCTGCCCGTAGGGCGGGTCGAGGAAGACGAGGCCTGCGGTTTCGGTCGCGGCCGGCAGGCGGGTGGCATCGCGCTTCAGGTGCCGGACACGGTCCGCGGCGCGAGCGCGGGCGATGTTCTGGCGGATGAGGCTTGCGGCGGCGGCGCCGTGATCGACCAGCGTGGCGCTGGCGGCTCCGCGCGAGATCGCCTCGAGCCCGAGGGCGCCGGTGCCGGCGAAAAGGTCGAGCACATGGGCGCCGGGCAGCGGGTTGCCGTGACTGCCGTTGATCAGCAGGTTGAAGATCGATTCGCGGACGCGGTCGGTGGTGGGGCGCAGGTGGGCGGCCGCGTCGCCGGACCCGACATCGGCCAGTTTCAGGCCGCGGAAGGACCCTCCGATGATCCTCATGTGGCGGGCGCCTTGATGGGTATTTGGGCAACGAAGAAGCCCATCAGAGCAGCGCCTTGAGGTCGGGGGTGGCGGCGACGGCGTCCGGGTCGGGCGAGCGGCCGGCCTCGATCAGGCGCTTGCCGATCATGTAGGCGCGCGGGTCGTTCAGCGCGTCGACGGCGATGAGGCGGTTCTGGCGGAAATACCAGACCGAGGCCGAGGGGGCGGCGCCGCGCTGCACGATCCGGTCATGGCCGGTGCCGAGCCCGGCGATCTGGAGCTTGGTGTCGAACTGGTCCGACCAGAACCACGGCTTCGGCTGCCAGGGGCGGCTCGCGCCGAGGATGTTGTCTGCCACCGCCTCGGCCATGTCGATGGCGCCGCCGACGCTTTCGAGGCGCAGGCGGCCGCCCTGATGCGGGATGCTGGCGCAGTCGCCGGCGGCCCAGATGGCGGGATCGGAGGTGCGGCCGAAGCCGTCGGCGGCGATGCCGTTGTCGAGCGCGAGGCCGGCAGTGGCGGCGAGGTCGGTCTCGGGCAGGACGCCGATGCCCTGGATCACGATCTCGGCGGGGATGTGGCGGCCGTCGGTCAGCTGGATGCCGGTGGCGCGCTCCGTGCCCGCGATGGCGCTGATGGCGATGCCTTCGAGGATGGTGGTGCCGTGGGCGCTGTGCAGATCGCGGACGAGGGCGGCAGTCTCGGCGCAGGCGACGCGGCCGAGGATGCGGGGCGCGGCCTCGATCAGCGTGACCTCGAGGCCGAGCTTGCGGGCGACGGCCGCGGCCTCGAGCCCGACATAGCCGCCGCCGATGACGGCGAGGCGGCGGCCGGCACGAAGCTCGGGCGCGAGGACGTCGATGTCGGCGAGGCTGCGGATGACATGGGTGCCGGGCAGCTCGCCCCCCATCGCGACGGGCAGGCGCCGCGGGCGGGCGCCGAGGGTCAGCGCGAGGGCGTCGTAGGGGTGGTGGCCCCTGTCGGTGACCAGGACGCGCGCGGCAGGGTCGATCCGCAAGGCGCGCTCGGCCAGGCGCAGCTCGATCCGCTGCTCGGCCCACCAGCCCTCGCCGCGCAGCAGCAGGCGATCCACGCCCATCTCGCCGAGCAGGTAGCCCTTGGAAAGGGGCGGGCGCTGGTAGGGCGCCACCGGCTCGGCGCCGATCAGGGTCAGCGGGCCGTCATGGCCGCTGGCCCGCAGCCGCGCCGCCATGGAGGCCGCTGCCTGCCCTGCCCCCACGATCACGATCCGCATGCGCTCATCCCTAGCCGCCCAACGGGAGGCAACCTATAGTGCGCGCGAATCCGTTGCAATTCAGGAGCGTGACATGACCATCACCGTCGGAGACAAGCTGCCCGAGGGCCAACTTCTGCGCGTGGGCGAGGCCGGGCCCGAAACGGTCGCCACCGCCGACCTGTCGCAGGGCCGCGTGGCGCTGTTCGGCCTGCCGGGTGCCTTCACCGGCACCTGCACCAACGCCCATATGCCCAGCTTCGTGCGCACGGCAGACGCCTTTCGCCAGAAGGGCATCGACCGCATCGTCTGCGTGACCGTCAACGATCCCTTTGTCGCGAAGGCCTGGGCCGAGGCGACGGGCGCCGGCAATGCCGGGATCGAGGTGCTGGCCGATGCCGATGGCAGCCTCACCAAGGCGATGGGCCTCGACTTCTCGAACCCCGCCGTGGGCTTCTTCGGCCGCAGCAAGCGCTATGCCGCCCTCCTGAAGGACGGGCAGTTCGAGGCCCTGGACGTCGAGGATGGCCCGGGCAACTGCAGCGTCAGCGCCGGCGAGGCGCTGCTGGAGAGGGCCTGACCTTCATCTTCTGTGGTCAAGTATCCCGGGGGTCCGGGGGCAGAGCCCCCGGCCGTCGCGGGACGCAATCAGGCCATCTGCGATGAGAGGGGGTTTTTGCCCTGCCCCTGATCCGGCGCCCGCCGGCACAGCGCGCGTTTCGCAGGGCGCCATTCGCTACTCCTGCAACGCGCCGCGGCGGAATGGCGTGAACTCGGCCAGCGCCTCGATCTCGGCGCCCATCGCCTCGCGCTCCTGCAGCAGATATGCGTCGAGGGCGCGCAGGAAGCCGGGGTCGGGCGTCCAGTGCAGCGAGTGGATCGGGACCGGCTCGTAGCCGCGGGCGAGCTTGTGATCGCCTTGGGCGCCGGCCTCGACGCGGGCAAGGCCGTGGGCGATCGCGTGGTCGATGGCCTGGTGGTAGCAAAGCTCGAAATGCAGGAAGGGGTGGTCCTCGGTGCAGCCCCAGTAGCGGCCGTAGATCGCGTCTAGGCCGAGGAAGTTCAGCGCGCCGGCGATGGGGCGGCCGTCGCGCTCGGCCAAGACCAGAAGGACGTCCTCGCGCATCGTCTGATGGACGTGGTCGAAGAAGGCGCGGGTGAGGTAGGGCTGGCCCCATTTGCGGCTGCCGGTGTCCTGGTAGAAGGTCCAGAAGGCGTCCCAGTGATGCGGCTTCAGGTCGTCCCCCCGAAGATGCCGGATCGTGCCGCCGAAGTCCTGGGCGCGGGCGCGCTCTTTCCGCAGGTCCTTGCGCTTGCGCGAGGAGAGGGCGCCGAGGAAGTCCTCGAAGCTGCCATAGCCGCGGTTCAGCCAGTGATACTGCTGCGTCACGCGGGGCAGGAAGCCGGCGGCCGTGCCGATGGCGGCCTCGTTTTCGGTACAGAAGGTGATGTGGGCCGACGACGCCCCGACGCGCTCGGTCAGCTGCATCAGCGCCTGCGCCAGCGCGGCCTGCGCGCCGGCGTCCCTAGCCAGCAGGCGGCGGCCGGTGGCGGGAGTGAAGGGGGCGGCGCATTGCAGCTTTGGGTAATACCGCCCGCCCGCGCGGGTATAGGCCTGGGCCCAGGCATGGTCGAAGATGTATTCGCCCTGGCTGTGGGCCTTCGCATAGAGCGGCAGCGCGCCGACGACCTGCCCATCCCGCTCGAGCGTGACGTGCAGGCTTTGCCAGCCGGTGCCGGTCCCGACCGACCTGGACTGCTCCAGCGCCAGCAGGAAGCGGTGGGTGGTGAAGGGATTGCCGTCACCGAGATCGTCCCACGTCTGCGGATCGATCTCGGCAACCGAGGCGTGGGTCGTCAGGCTCAGCGTGTCGTTCATGGGGCGAAGATAGGCATGGCGCGGCAGCTTGTCAGGGGGCGGCGTGCGTTTGGCCGCAGGGGCTGCGGGAGCTGCGGGTTTTTCGGGCGGAGCGCCTGCGGTCTGCCTGCGTGCATTGGTCTTCCTGCTCTTGTGGCGGGGCCGCTTTTGCGTCCCCCGGTCGCCGGGGGCGCTTCGCCCCCCGGACCCCGCGAGGATATTTGGGCACAGAAGATGAGGAAGGGGCGGTTCGCCCTGGGCTGGAGGCTGCGCGCTCTGCCGTGCCTGAAGCCGCGGGCGCGGGATCACAAGGCGGCGCGGTAGCCCTCGAAGGTCACGTTATGGGCGACGCGGCGGGCGGCGGCTTCCTCGGCTTCGGAGCAGATGGTCCAGCTGAGGATCGGCACGCCTTGCGCCTTCAGCGCGTCCACGCGCGGGTTCATGAGGTCGTCCTTGTCATGCGAGATGAAGGACGCGCCGACCTTGTCGAAATCCGTGATCAGCGCCAGTTCCTCGCGCCGCGCGGGCGGGATGCGGGCCCAGTCCGCCGCGGGGAAGGCGCAGGTCGTCAGGCCGACGGGGATCTGCGGGGCGGCGGCGCGGAAGGCGGCGATCATGTGGGGGTTGAAGGACATCACCGCCACCGGCCCCGCATAATCCGCCAGCAGTTCGGCGGTGCGGGCGGGCAGCGCGCCGACATTGGGGCCGCAGGTGCCGTCCTGGTCCTTCAGCTCGATCAGCAGCGGGACCTGGCCGGCGACCAGGTCAAGAAGCTGCGCGAGGGTCGGCACCGGCTCGTTCGTGCCCAGAAGGCGCAGGCCGGCCAGCGTCGCCGGGTCGGTCGCCGCAATGAAGCCGGGCGTGCCGGTCAGGCGCTGGAGCTGGTAGTCGTGGAAGACCAGCGGCTCGCCGCCGGGGCCCGGCTGGATGTCGCATTCGATGCCGTAGCCGGCCTCAATGGCGGCTCGGGCGGCGGTGAGGCTGTTCTCCGGCACGCCGGGCGAATGGAGGCCCCGATGCGTGATCGGGACCGTCAGGAAGCGTTCGTCCAGCATCAGCGGACCTCGAAGACGGCCTCGATCTCGACCGCGACGCCGAAGGGCAGCGAGGAGGCCGAGACGGCGGCGCGTACATGGCGGCCGGCCTCGCCGAAGACCTCGACCATCAGGTCCGAGCAGCCGTTGATGACCTTGGGCTGGTCGGTGAAGTCGGAGGTCGAGTTCACGAAGCCGGTCAGCTTCACCACGCGGCTCACCCGGTCCAGATCGCCGATGGCGGCCTTGAGCTGCGCGATCAGCGCCAGCCCGCAGCGGCGGGCGGCCTGCGCGCCCAGCTCGACTGTCGTGCCGTCGCCCAGCTTGCCGGTGATGAGGCCGCTCTCGTCGGCGCTGATCTGGCCCGAGACGAAGACCAGGTTGCCGGTCTGCACGAAGGGGACGTAGTTCGCGGCGGGCATGGGGGCTTCGGGAAGGGTGATGCCCTTGTCCTTGAGGCTTGCTTCGATGCTCATGGGGTCCTCGCGTTGTGATGGGCGGACCCTAGCGCGGGCGGGCTCAGGCGACCAGAGCCTCGGCACGCTTGAGGTCCACGCTGACCAGCTGGCTCACCCCCTGCTCGACCATCGTGACGCCGAACAGGCGGTCCATCCGCGCCATCGTCACCGCGTGGTGGGTGATGATGAGAAAGCGCGTGTCGGTGCGGCGGGTCATCTCGTCCAGCAGGTCGCAGAAGCGGCTGACATTGGCGTCGTCGAGGGGGGCATCGACCTCGTCGAGGACGCAGATCGGGGCGGGGTTGGCGAGGAACACGGCGAAGATCAGGGCCATCGCCGTCAGGGTCTGCTCGCCGCCCGAAAGGAGGCTCAGGGTGGACAGGCGCTTGCCCGGCGGCTGGCACATGATTTCCAGCCCGGCCTCCAGCGGGTCGTCGGATTCGACCAGCACGAGGCGCGCCTCGCCGCCGCCGAAAAGGGTGGTGAAGAGGGTCGCGAAGTTGGCGTTCACCGTGTCGAAGGCGGCCAAAAGCCGCTCGCGGCCCTCGCGGTTCAGGCTGCCGATGCCGGCGCGCAGCTTGCGGATCGCCTCTTCGAGGTCGGTCTTCTCGGCGGCGAGCTGGTCTCGCTCGGCCTCCAGCGCCTGCTTGTCCTCGTCGGCGCGCAGGTTGACGGCGCCGAGGGCATCGCGCTGCGCGCGCAGGCGGGCGATCTGGTCCTCCAGCGCCTCGGCAGGGGTGTCCGCAGTCTGGCCGAGGGTGGCGGCCAGCTGGTCGGGGGTCTGCTCGGTCTCCTCAAGGATGCGGGCGCGGGCGGTTTCCTCGGCCTCGCGGGCGGCCTCGGCGCGGGCTTCGCGGGCGGCGCGGGTCTCGCGGGCTTCGGAGGCGAGGCGCTCGGCCTCGCGCTCGGCCAGGGCGGCCGCGCGGGCGGCGTCTTCGGCGGAGGTCAGGGCGTCGCGGGCGGCGGTCAGGCGCGCCTCGGCATCCTCGGTGCGGGCTTCCAGCGCGGCGCGCTGATCGGCCAGCGCCGAAGGCTGGGCCTCGGCCTCGGCCAGCTCGGCGCGGGCGGCCTCCCGGCGGGCGGCAAGCTCGGCGCTGCGGGTGCCGGCCTGCTGGAGGCGCAGGCGCCAGCCCGAGTCCTCCTTGGCGATCTCCTGCAGGCGCTTCACGCGGGCCTGCCCCTCGCGGCGCAACTCGTCGAGGGCGGCGCGGCGGGTCATGGTGGCGATGCGCGCGCCTTGGGTGGCGGTGCGGGCATGTTCGACGGCGGCCGCGGCCTCGTCGCGGTTCGGCAGGGCGGCGAGCTGCGCCTCGGCCTCGGTCAGGCGGGTCTCGGCGTCGGCGGCGTCGGCCTGATGGCGGGTGAGTTCCGCACGGGCGGATTCGGCGCGGCTGCTGGCGAGGGCCAGGTCCGATGCGGCGCGGGTGGCGGCGCGGGCGGCGTCCGACAGCAGCCGCTCGGCCTCGCGGCGGGCGTCGCGGGCGGATTTCTCCTGCTCGGCCGCATCATGGAGAGCGGCGCGGGCGTCCTCATGCGCCGCGGCGGCCTCATCGGCGCGGGCGCGGCTGGTTTCGGCCTGCGCAGTGATCTCGGCCAGCTCGTTGACCTTCTGCAGGTGCAGCGCGGCGGCGCCCGAGGCCTCGCCGGCCATGATCCGCATTCCGTCCCACCGCACCAGATCGCCGGCAGGAGTCACGAGGCGCTGCCCGGGATGCAGCAGGGGTTGCAGCGCGGCGGCATGGGCGGCGTCCCGCGCGAGGCCAGTCTGCGAAAGGCGCCGGGCCAGCGCCTCGGGGGCGCGGACATGGGGGGCGAGGGGCTGGGCGTCCTCCGGCAAGGGCGCGGGGTCCGCCAAGGGAGGCAGCGCGTGCCAGCCGGTGCCGTCTTGGGTCAGGCCTGCGGACAGATCGTCGCCAAGCGCCGCGCCGAAGGCGGCCTCATAGCCGCGGGCGACCTGGACATGGTCCAGAAGGCTGGCGCCGCCGGACTGGCCGCGTGCGACAAGGCGGTAGAGGGCGGCCATCTCGGCGGCCAACGCGCCGGCCTCGCCCTCGGCCTCGGCGCGAGCGGTGCGGGCCGCGGTCTCGCGCGCCTGCGCCTCGGCGCGGGCCGCTTCGGCCTCGGCCAGCCGCTCCTCGGCGGCCTCGACGCGGGCGCTTGCGGCATCCTGCGCCGCATCGGCCGCATCCAGCGCGGCGACGGCGGCCTCGCCCGCCTCGGCGGCGCGGTCCACGGCGTCCGCGGCCTCGGCCATCGCGCGGCTGGCGCGGTCCAGCATGGCGCGCAGGTCGGCGGCCAGCCGCTCGGCCGACTGATGGCGGGCGGCGAGGCGGGCCGATTCGTCCGTCAGCTCGGTCAGGCGCTGCTCCAGCTCGTGCAGCATCTCGGCGGCGGCCTCGGCGGCCTCGGTGGCGGCCTCCATCCGGGCGTCGTGACCCTCGGTGGCCGTCTCAAGCTGGGTCTTTTCCCACGCAAGACGCTCGACCACCTCGCCGGCGTCGCGGTTCAGCGCGGCCTCGCGGTCGATGTCGCGGTCCAGCTGGGCGATCCGGGCGCGCAGGGCCTCGGCCGCGGCGGCGGCGCGGGTCTCGGCCTCGGCCAGCGCCGCGCGCTCGACCCCGAGGCGCGAGAGGATCGCCGCGGCGATCTGCTCTTCCTCGCGCAGAGGCGGCAGCGCTTCCTCGGCGGCGGCCCTGCGCTCGGCGGCGTCCGAGGCCCCTGCCCCCGCCGCCGCAGCCGCACGGATGGCGGCGGCCAAGGCCTCGGCGGCGGCGAGGCGCGCGGCCTCGGCCTCGGACCAGCGACGGTGCAGCAGCTGCCCCTCGGCCAGCCGCAAGGCGGCGCCGATCTCGCGGTAGCGCGCCGCCGTGCGGGCCTGCCGCGCCAGCGTCGCCGCCTGCGCCGAGAGCTGGTCCAGCGTGTCATCGACCCGCGTCAGGTTCGCCTCGGCCCCATTCAGCTTCAGCTCGGCCTCGCGCCGGCGGGCATAAAGGCCCGAGATCCCCGCCGCTTCCTCCAGAATACGGCGGCGGTTCTTGGGCTTGGCCGAGATCAACTCGGAGATCTGACCCTGCCGCACCAGCGCCGGGGAATGCGCCCCGGTCGAGGCATCCGCGAACAGCATCTGCACGTCGCGCGCCCGCACATCCTTTCCGGCGATCTTGTAGGCGCTGCCCGCGTCGCGGGTGATGCGGCGGGTGATGTCGAACTGGTCCGCATCGTTGAAGCCGGCCGGTGCCAGCCGGTCGCGGTTGTCGACGGTCAGCGCGACCTCGGCATGGGCGCGGGCGCTGCGGCGGGTGGTGCCGGCGAAGATCACGTCCTCCATCCCGTCGCCGCGCATGGCCGTGGGGCGGTTCTCGCCCATCACCCAGCGCAGGGCTTCCAGAAGGTTGGACTTGCCGCAGCCGTTGGGCCCGACCACGCCCGTCAGCCCCTCGCGGATCACCAGGTCCGTCGGGTCCACGAAGCTCTTGAAGCCGTTGAGGCGCAGGCGGTCGAAGCGCACGGGCAGGTTCCTGAGGGTTGCAGGGGCGAGTGTCTCTCGCATGGGGCCGTCCTGTCAACAAGTCCGCAAGATGTGGGAGAGAGTGGAAGCAGTGACACAAGATGCTGGCACGGCCGGCGCGGCAGGCGTAGAATGATGCCATGATCCAGACGCTGGCCATCATCCTCGGCTTCCAGCTCGTGGGCGAGATCGCCTCGCGCGCGCTCGCCCTGCCGCTGCCCGGCCCGGTCTTGGGACTGATGCTGCTGGTGCTGGCGCTGGTGCTGCGCCCGCCCCTGGCCGCGCATATCCGGGCGGTGACGCAGGGGCTCTTGGCGCATCTGTCGCTGTTCTTCGTGCCCGCCGGGGTGGGGATCGTGGCGCATCTGGACCTGCTGCGCGCGCACGGGATCGGGCTGGCGGCGGCGCTGGCGGGCTCGACGGTGCTGGCGATCGCGGCAGGGGCGCTGGCCTTCACCTGGGTTGCGCATTGGACCAGGCAGGAAGAGCCCGAGGCGCTGCGGGACCAAGGCCGTGAATGATCCGGCGCTGATCTGGTCCTACCTTGCCGAAGGGCAGCTTCTGTGGCTTGCGGCGACGCTGGCCGCCTATCTGGCAGGCGACTGGCTGTTCCGCCGGGCGGGCCGGCAAAGCTGGGCGAACCCGGTGATGCTGGCGGTCATGATGCTGGCGGCGCTGCTGTGGCTGACAGGCACCGATTACGCGACCTATTTCGAGGGCGCGCAGTTCGTCCATTTCATGCTGGGCCCGGCCACGGTGGCGCTGGCCCTGCCGCTTTACGACAACCTGCCCCGCGTGCGCCGCGCGGCCCTGCCGATGCTGGCGGGGCTGGTGGCGGGCTCGGGCGTGGCGGTCGTCTCGGCCCTCGCCATCGCGCGCGCCTTCGGGATCGAGGGGCCGGTCCTCGCCTCGCTGGCACCGAAATCCACCACCGCGCCTGTCGCCATCGGCATCGCCGAGGCGCTTGGCGGGCAGCCGACGCTGACGGCGGCGCTGGTCCTGCTGACCGGCATCTTCGGCGCCATCGTGGTGACGCCGCTGCTGAACGCGCTGAAGATCCGGGACTGGCGCGCGCGCGGTTTCTCGGTCGGGGTGGCGGCGCATGGGATCGGCACCGCCCGCGCCTTCCAGGTGAACGAGACTGCTGGCGCCTTCTCGGGCATCGGCATGGGGATGAACGCGGTGCTGACGGCGGTGATCGCCCCCCTGGCGCTGCGCCTCTTCGGAGGTTGAGATGGGTCTTTGAGCAACGAAGAAGCCGATTTCTCCGTTGTCCAAATACCCATTCCGACCTAGCCGCCCTTGGGGCGGAAGGCGGTGATGCGCGCCGGGTCGGTCTCGATCCGCGCCGCGCCCAGCAGGTCGAGGCAATAGGGCACGGCGGCAAAGACCGCATCGAGACAGGTCGCGATGGCCGAGGGCTTGCCGGGGATGGTGATCATCAGCGTCTTGCCGCGCGAGGCGGCGGTCTGGCGCGAAAGGATCGCCGTCGGCACCTCGCGCAAGCTGGCGCGGCGCATTTCCTCGCCGAAGCCGGGATATTCCCGCTCGGCCACATCCGACAGGGCCTCGGGCGTCAGATCGCGCGGCGCGGGGCCGGTGCCGCCGGTGATGAGGATGAGGTCGGCGCCCGCCTCGTCGCAGAGTTGGCGCAGGGCGGCGGCGACCGTCTCGCGGCCGTCGGGAACGATGCGGCGGGTGATCCGCAGCGGCGAGATGATCGTGCGGCGCAGCCAGTCCTCGGCGCCGGGGCCGCCCTTGTCCTCGTACTCGCCGCGCGCCGCACGGTCCGAGACGGTGAGGATCGCGACATGCGCGGCGGGAAGATCTTGCGTCATGGCGGCTCCTGCTCCGGGCGGCCGCCGCCCCGACGCCACAGGGCGCGGGCGGCGGCGGGTCCTACTTGCCGGCGACGCGGGCGTTGCGGTTCGCGATCAGCTTCAGGCGCAGCGCGTTCAGGCGGATGAAGCCGGCCGCGTCCTTCTGGTCGTAGGCGCCGGCATCGTCCTCGAAGGTGACGTGCGCCTCGCTGTAGAGCGAGTGGTCCGACCAGCGCCCCACGCAGGTCGCGAGCCCCTTGTAGAGCTTCAGCCGCACCGTGCCGGTCACGTGCTCTTGGCTCTTGTCGATCAGCGCCTGCAGCATTTCGCGCTCTGGGCTGAACCAGAAGCCGTTGTAGATCAGCTCAGCATAGCGCGGCATGAGCGAGTCCTTCAGATGCCCGGCGCCGCTGTCCAGCGTGATCTGCTCGATGCCGCGATGGGCCTCCAGCAGGATGGTGCCGCCCGGCGTCTCGTAGATGCCGCGCGACTTCATGCCGACGAAGCGGTTCTCGACGAAGTCGAGCCGGCCGATCCCGTGCCGGCCGCCCAGCTCGTTCAGGCGGGTCAGGATCGTGGCGGGCGACATCGCCTCGCCGTCGATGGCCACCGCGTCGCCCTTTTCGAAGGCGATCTCGATGAACTCGGGCGCATCGGGAGCGTCCTCGGGGTTGACCGTGCGCTGGTAGACGTAGTCCGGCGCGGCCTCGGCCGGGTTCTCCAGCGCCTTGCCCTCCGACGAGGTGTGCAGCAGGTTCGCGTCCACGCTGAAGGGCGCCTCGCCGCGCTTGTCCTTGGCGATCGGGATCTGGTTGGCCTCGGCGAATTCCAGAAGCTTGGTGCGGCTGGTCAGGTTCCATTCGCGCCACGGCGCAATGACCTTGATCGCGGGGTCGAGCGCATAGGCGCTCAGCTCGAAGCGCACCTGGTCGTTGCCCTTGCCGGTCGCGCCATGCGCCACCGCGTCCGCGCCGTGCTCCTGCGCGATCCGCACCAGGTGCTGCGAGATCAGCGGCCGCGCGATCGACGTCCCGAGAAGGTAGAGGCCCTCATAGAGCGCGTTGGCGCGGAACATCGGGAAGACGAAGTCGCGCACAAACTCTTCGCGGACGTCGACGATGTGGATGTTGCCGGGCTTGATGCCCAGCATCTCGGCCTTCTGGCGCGCCGGCTCCAGCTCTTCGCCCTGGCCGAGATCGGCGGTGAAGGTGATCACCTCGCAGCCATATTCGGTCTGGAGCCATTTCAGGATGATGGATGTGTCCAGGCCCCCGGAATAGGCAAGGACGACTTTCTTCGGCGCGTCGGACATGCGGCTTTACCCTCGATCACGATTTGCGCCGGGATAGGCGCAATCGCCGCCTGTCACAAGGGATGGATGCGCCCGGCGCCTCAGGGCGCGCGGGACCGTCCGTCGGGACCTTGCGGAAAGGCGACCAGCTGCGCCTCGCCGCGATATTCGATCATGATCGCCGACATGTCGTCCGGCCGCTCGCCCCGGCAGTAGTTCGAGATCGACCAGGCCATCGATTCGAGGAAGGCATGACCGTGAAGAAACGCGTTCGTGCGCATGATCGCCTCGACCCCCTCGTCGCCCAGCTGCCGGCCGCCGGGGGCGCTGGCCTCGGTGATGCCGTCCGACATCACCAGCAGCCGGTCGCCGGGCGCAAGCTGCGTCGCGATCGCATCGAAGACCGGACGCTCGAAGACGCCGATGGGCATTCCGCCCTTGCCCAGCTGCTCCATCGTGCCGTCCTGGCGCTGCAGGACGGGATGGGGATGGCCGGCCTGGACCATGCGCAGCTCGCCCGTCGCATGGTTCAGATCGCCGTAGATCATCGTGAAATAGCTGTCGGTGCTCATCTCCTCGAGCATCATGTTGTTGAAGAAGTGCGCGAGATCCATCGGGCTGACCGCGTCCTGACCCGCCTGTGCGCCCCGCAGCGCGACGTTTTGGTCGCTCGATCCGGACAGGTGGACCGAAAGCTGGGCCGTCAGCAGCGCCGCCGTCACCCCGTGACCCGCCACGTCCAGCGCGTAAAAGCCGATCCGCTCGCCGCTGATCGCGAAGAAGCCGACGAGATCGCCGCCGATATGGCCGGCCGGGCGCAGCAGCAGCGAGACCTCGAACTGCCCGAACTGGCCCGACCGCTCGCGCACCAGCCCCTGCTGCAGCTTGCGCGCCTCGCGCAGGTCGCGGTCCAGCGCCTCCTGCGTCTGGCGCAGGCGGTCGAGCGCCGTCTTCAGCTGAGCGTTGCTGGCCCGCAGCTCCTCCTCGATGCGCATGATCCGCTCGCCGCTGGAGACGCGGCCCAGAAGCTCCTGCGCGGCGACGGGCTTGGCGAGGAAGTCGTCGGCCCCGGCCTCGATCGCGGCGACGATGTCGTTGTCGGCGCTGTTCGAGGTCAGCAGCACGAAATAGCCATAATTCTGCCGCGGCAGGGCGCGGAACTGCTGGCAGAGCGCGATGCCCGTCATGTCGGGCAGCAGCCAGTCGGCCAGCACCAGGTCGGGCTCCTCTTCGCGGCACATCGCAAGGGCCAGATCGCCGCGCTCGGCCTCCAGCACGTGATAGCCTTGCCGCGCCAGCAGGATGGACAGCAGGCGGCGCTGCGCCGCGCTGTCCTCGACGATCAGCACCCGCCGCCGACAGGGCGGGGGCGCGTCAATGGCCAGAGGTGCAGGGCGATTCGCGGGCTGCATGGGCCCTGCTTACCGTGCCGGCGGTAAAGGCGCCGTAAACGCGCCGCTTCAGGCTTTGGTAAGGCCTCGCGTGTAGACCGGTCGCACGACGAATCGGAGCGCGGGATGATCGACTGGAACCGGGTGCTGCAGATGCGCGAGGAGGTGGGCGAGGAGCTGTTCGGCCAGCTTGCCGCCGACTTTCTGGGCGAGATCGAAGACCGGCTGGCCCATCTCTCGGACGATCCCGAGCAGCTGCTGCGCGACCTTCACTTCCTGCGTGGCGCGGCGCTGAACATGGGCTTCGCGCGCTTCAGCGCGCTGTGCCTTGCCGACGAGATGCAGCTGCGCCACGGCAACGCTGAGGGTGTCGACAAGGCCGACCTGATCGAGAAGTTTCGCAATACGCGCCAGCAGTTCCTGGACGACCTGCCCTTCATTATCGGCAGCGGGCTGCCCGGCTTGGGGGATGGCCGATGATCCGCCGCGCCCTCAGACCAGAAGCTCGGCCAGGATGTCGTCGTTGGTGATGTCGCGATATGCAAAGCCTGAATGGTCCAGCCTCTGGGTCAGCGCGGTCAGGTTGGCGGGGCGGCTCGTCTCGATCCCGATCAGGACCGAGCCGAAGTTGCGCGCGCTCTTCTTGAGGTATTCGAAGCGCGCGATGTCGTCTTCGGGGCCGAGCAGCTCGAGGAAATCGCGCAGCGCGCCGGGGCGCTGCGGCATCCGCAGCACGAAATACTTCTTCACGCCGGAAAAGCGCTGCGCCCTTTCCTTCACCTCGGGCAGGCGCTCGAAGTCGAAATTGCCGCCCGAGCAGACGCAGACCACGGTCTGGCCCGACAGGTCGCCCAGATCGCCCAGCACGTCGAGGGCAAGCGCCCCCGCGGGCTCCAGCACCACGCCCTCGGTGTTCAGCATGTCCAGCATGGTGCGGCAGATGCGGTCCTCGGGCGCCAGGTGGACATCCTCGGGCGAGAAGCGGCCGAGCGCCTCGAAGGGCAGCGCGCCGATGCGGGCGACGGCGGCGCCGTCGACGAAGCTGTCCACCGCCGGCAGGGCCACCGGCGCGCCCGCCGTCAGCGCCGCCTTGAGGCTGGCCCCGCCGAGCGGTTCGGCGAAGGCAAAGCGGGTGTTGGGCGCCTCGGTGGCAAGCAGGCGCGTCACACCGGCCGACAGGCCGCCGCCGCCGACCGGCAGCACGACCAGGTCGGGCGCGCGGCCCATCTGCGCCAGCATCTCGAGCCCCACGGTCGCCTGGCCCTCGATGATGTCGGCCGCGTCGAAGGGCGAGAGGAACTGCGCCTCCTCCCTGGTGCAGAAGGCCTGTGCGGCGGCGAGGGTCTGGTCGAAATAGTCGCCCGTCAGCACGATCTCGACAGCGTCGCCGCCGAAGACCTGGGTCTTGTCGATCTTCTGCTTCGGCGTCGTCACCGGCATGAAGATCGTCCCGCGCGCGCCGAAATGGCGGCAGGCGAAGGCGACGCCCTGCGCGTGGTTGCCGGCCGAGGCGCAGACGAAATGCGCGTTTCCGGCGGCGCCGCGGGTGACCAGCTTGCGCATCGCGTTGTAGGCGCCGCGCAGCTTGTAGCTGCGGACGGGCGTCAGGTCCTCGCGCTTGAGCCAGATGTCCGCGCCGTGCCGGGCGGAGAGATGGTCGTTGCGCTGCAGGGGCGTCGGCTCGAACAGGTCGCGAAGCGCGGTCTCGGCCAGCCGGACGGAGGCGACAAAGTTTTCCATCCCCCGCCCATGCCGCGAAAGGGGCATCTTGGCAAGGGGATGCAAGATCACGTCAGCGCCGAGAGCGCCCGCGCCAACATGTGCCGCGATCCCGGATCGACCAGCCGCGCCAGCGCCGCCTCGGGCGTGAACCAATGCGCGCTGTGGCCCGGCTCCAGTGGCGGCGTGCGGCGCAGGACCGGGCGGGCCAGCCAGACCTGGCAGCGCTTCTCGGCCCAGAGATCGTAGTCGGGCATGAAGCAGAACCGGCGGTAGCTGCCGATCAGCCGGGCACCGGCGATCTGCCAGCCCGTCTCCTCGCGGACCTCGCGGTGCAGCGCCCGCAGGGGCGATTCGCCCGCATCGATCCCGCCGCCGGGCAACTGAAACTCAGGCTTCGGGCGCTCCTGGTGCGTCAGCAGGATGCGGCCATCACGCCACAGGACGGCATAGGCGCCGGGCCTGCGCCGGTAGCGGATGCGGGGGTCGGGCGGGGAGCCGAAGCGGGGGATCATGCGCGCGCCTTGCAGCGGAGGGCCAGAGGCCGGGGCATAGCAAGCCGCGCGGCCCGGGAAAAGGCGCAGGCCTTGGGCTTGCCGCAAAAACCCCTATATTGGCCCTCTACCAGGCCCGCCCCCGCTGCGGCCCCTGCTGCTTCAAGGAAAGACGATGAACAAGATCAACCAGATAGCCTGGGACGACACGGTTCTGCCCTTCCAGCTCGACCGTTCGGCCATCCGCGGCCGCGTGGCGCGGCTGGACGGCGTTCTGGACCACGTCCTGTCGCGCCACGACTATCCGGCCCAGGTCAGCGCCATGGTGGCCGAGCTGGCGCTGCTGATCGCGCTGATCGGCCCGACGGTGAAACTGCGCTGGAAGCTCAGCCTGCAGGTGCGCGGCAGCGGCGCGATCCGCACGCTGGCCGCCGACTACTACGCGCCGCAGGACGATGATAGCCCGGCGCGCATCCGGGCCTGGGCCAGCTTCGACGCCGACCGCCTCGACGAGCGCCCGCCCTTCGAGCAAATCGGCGAGGGCTATTTCGCCATCCTGATCGACCAGGGCGAGGGCGCGCTGCCGTATCAAGGGATCACGCCGCTTGCCGGCGCCTCGCTGTCGGACTGCGCGCAGACCTACTTCGCGCAGTCCGAACAGCTGCCGACGCGCTTCCAACTGGCGACGGGCCTGTCGCGGCAGCCGGCGGGCGAGCCGGCCTGGCGGGCGGGGGGCGTCATGCTCCAGACGCTGCCGGCCAGCCCGATGGCGCCGTCCGAGGGCGGCAGCGGCGAGGGCGGGCTGATCACGGCCGCCGACATCCTGCAGGGGCTCGAATCCGAGGACTGGAGCCGCGCCAACATCCTGCTCGACACGGTCGAGGCGCTGGAACTGATCGGCCCCTCGGTCGGGCCGACCGACCTGCTGCTGCGCCTCTTCCACGAGGAAGCGCCGCGCGTCTTCGACCCGCAGCGCGTCGAGTTCGGCTGCTCGTGCACGGCGGACCGGGTCCGGGACACGCTGTCGATCTACTCGGCCAAGGACATCGGCCACATGACCACGCCCGAGGGCATCGTCACCGCCGACTGCCAGTTCTGCGGCGCCCATTACGAGTTCGACCCCCAGAGCCTCGGCTTCGAGGCGACGGTGGACCCCGAGGGCAACCCGCTGCCGGACAAGGGTGAGGCGTGAGCCTTGCCTGGTCCGAGGACCTGCTGCGCGTGGCCCTGTCGCGCGCGGCCGCGCCCAGCTCGGACTTCGACCTGAACCCGGATGTCGCCCCGCCCGACACGGCGCTCCGCCCTGCCGGGGTGCTGGCGGCCTTCCACGAGGCGGATGGCCGGCTGTTGCTGACCAAGCGGGCCTCGGGCCTGCGCCACCATCCGGGGCAGATCGCGCTGCCGGGCGGGAAGGTCGATCCGGGCGATGCCGATGCGCGCGCCGCCGCCCTGCGCGAGGCGCGCGAGGAGATCGGCCTTGATCCCGCACAGGTCGAGGTGCTGGGCGCGCTGCCCCCGCACCGCACCGTGACCGGCTTCGCCGTCGTCCCCATCCTCGGCATCGTGCGCGGTCCCTTCGCCGCCCGCCCCGAGGCGGGCGAGGTGGACGAGGTCTTCGCCCTGCCCTTCGCCCATGTCGCCGACCCCGCCCGCTACCGGATCGAGCGGCGGCGCTGGCGGGGCGGCTGGCGCGCCTATCACGCCGCGCCCTTCGGCCCCTACTACCTCTGGGGCGCGACGGCGCGCATCCTTCTGGGCCTCGCGCAGCGGGTGGCCGGGTGATGCGCCTGCCCGCCGATATTCTGGCCGATGCGGACGTCGGGCGGGTGCTTTCGGCGCTTCAGGCGGCGGGTGCGCGGGTCTGGCTGGTCGGCGGCGCGGTCCGCAATGCGCTTTTGGGCGAGCCGGTCGCGGATATTGACCTTGCGACGGATGCGCTGCCGGCCGAGGTCACGCGCCTTGCCGAGGCGGCGGGCCTGCGCGCCGTGCCGACGGGGATCGAGCATGGCACCGTCACCGTGATCGCGGGCGGCCGGGGCTTCGAGGTGACGACGCTGCGCCGCGACGTCGAGACCGACGGGCGCCATGCCGTCGTCTCGTTCACCGCCGATCTGGCCGAGGACGCCGCACGGCGTGACTTCACGATGAACGCACTCTATGCCGCGCCCTCGGGCGAGGTGATCGACCCGGTCGGCGGCCTGCCGGACCTGGCCGCCCGGCGCCTGCGCTTCGTGGGCGAGCCGGAGGCGCGCATTCGCGAGGATTACCTGCGCATCCTGCGCTTCTTCCGCTTCCTGGCCCAATACGGGCGCGAGGCCGATCCTGCCGCCGTCGCCGCCTGCGCCGCGCTGAAGCCCGGCCTCGCCCGCATCGCGCGCGAACGGATCGGGGCCGAGATGCGCAAGCTGCTGGCCGCGCTCGATCCCGGACCCGCCGTCGCGCTGATGGACAAGACCGGCGTCCTGGACCTGCTGCTGCCCCGCCCCGAACCTGCCCGCCTTTGCGCGCTGCTGGAGGTCGAGTGGTCCGAGGCCACCGCGCCGCACTGGCCGCGCCGGCTGGCGGCGCTGGCGGGGGACGACGCCGCCGAGGCGCTGCGCCTCTCCAAGGCCGAGGCGCGCGCGCAGGCGATCCTGCGACAGGCGCTGGCCGCAGGCTGGTCGATCGACGAGGCCGGCTTCCGCCTTGGTGCGGAGATGGCCGTCGATCTGGCGCTGCTGCGGGCTGCCGAAGGGCAGCCGCTGCCCCAGGGCTGGCGCGCGCGGATCGCGCAGGCCGCCGGCGCGGCGCTGCCCATCTCGGCTGCCGATCTGACCGGGCTCGAGGGTGCGGCCATCGGGCGCGGATTGAGGGCGGCGGAAACCGCATGGATCGCTTCGGGTTTTGCCATGCCGGCCCCCGCCCTGATCGACGCGGCGCGCCTTGCCGCCGAGGAGACGACATGAGCCTTCACGCCCGCTTCGGCCGCATGGTCGATGCCTTCCGGCCCGCCGAAGGCCCCCCGCCCCGCACGCTGCTGGCCTTCTTCCGCTGGTGCCTCTCGGGCGCCTGGCCCGGGCTCGGCTTCGCCGGCTTCGCCTCGGCCCTCGGCGGCGCGGCGGATGTCGTGTCGGCCATGCTGCTGGGGCTGGTGGTCGATGCCGTCACCGGCAGCGCGCCCGGCACCTTCTGGTCCGAGAACTGGGGCCTCGTCGCCTTCTTCGCCGCCTTCTTCCTGCTGATCCGGCCGGCGATCTTCGGCCTCTCGACGGCCTCGAGCAACGTCATCATCGGCCCGAACATCCTGCCGCTGGTCCTCTCGCGGCTGCACCGCTGGACGATGGGGCACTCGGTCACCTTCTTCGACAACGACTTCGCCGGGCGGCTGGCGCAGAAGCAGATGCAGACCGCCCGCGCCGTCACCGATGTCGCCTCCGAGATGGTCAACGTCGTGGCCTTCGCCCTGGCCTCGGTCATCGGCTCGGCCGCCTTTCTGCTGGCGGTCGATGGCTGGGGGGCGCTGGCGCTGCTGGTCTGGCTGGCCGCCTACTTCGCGCTGATCCGCTTCTTCCTGCCGCGCATCCGCGCCAAGTCGGGCCTGCGCGCCTCGGCCCGGGCCAATGTCACGGGGCAGGTCGTCGACACGATCACCAACATCAAGACCGTCAAGCTCTTCGCCCATGCCGATCACGAGGATCAGGCGGCGCTTGGGGCGATGGCGGGCTTTCGCGAGCGGGCGCTGGATTTCGGGGTCGTCTCGACCTGGTTCCGCCTGTCGCTGATGGTCGTCGCGGGCATCCTGCCGGTGATCCTGGTCGGCGGCTCGATCCTTCTGTGGCGCGAGGGGGCGGCGACGGTGGGCGATGTCGCGGCTTCGGGCGCCATCGCCATGCGGCTGTCGCAGATGACGGGCTGGGTGAGCATGGCGCTGATGGGCATGTGGGGCAATATCGGCGAGGTCGAGGACGGGATGAAGACCCTCTCGCCCCCGCACGCGCTGACGGATGCGCCGGACGCGAAGGTGCTGGACCGCGTGGCGGGCGAGATTGCCTTCGACGGCGTCGGCTTCGCCTATGGACGCGACGAAGGCGGCATCGACGACCTGACGCTGCGGATCGCGCCGGGCGAGAAGATCGGCATCATCGGCGCCTCGGGCGCGGGCAAGTCGACGCTGGTCGCCCTGCTATTGCGGCTCTACGACGTCGAGCGGGGCGCCATCCGCATCGACGGCCACGACCTGCGCGAGGTCACGCAGGAAAGCCTGCGCCGCCAGATCGCGATGGTCACGCAGGAGACGGCGATGTTCAACCGCGCGGCCCGCGACAACATCCGCTACGGCCGCCCGGACGCCACCGAGGCGGAGATCGTCGCCGCCGCCACCGCCGCCGAGGCGCATGACTTCATCCTGACCCTGCGGGATCATGCCGGGCGCAGCGGCTATGACGCCCATCTGGGCGAGCGGGGCGTCAAGCTGTCGGGCGGGCAGCGCCAGCGCATCGCGCTCGCCCGCGCCATTCTGAAGGACGCGCCGATCCTGGTTCTCGACGAGGCGACGAGCGCGCTCGACAGCGAGGTCGAGGCGCAGGTGCAGGCCGCCCTTGCCCGCGCGATGGAGGGCAAGACGGTGCTGGCCATCGCCCACCGCCTGTCCACCATCGCCGAGCTGGACCGGATCATCGTGATCGAGGACGGCCGCATCATCGAGGAGGGCAGCCACGACGCGCTGCTGGCCAAGGGCGGGCGCTATGCCCGCTACTGGGCGCATCAGTCGGGCGGCGTGCTGGGCCTGGACGAGGCGGCCGAGTGAGCCTCTGGACGATCGAGCGGCTCGGGCGGAAGGGCGACGGGGTGGCGGTCTCGGAGGCCGGGCGCGCCTTGGCGCCGCTGGTCCTGCCGGGCGAGGTGATCGAGGGCGAGGCGGCGGACGGCCGCGTTCCCGCCCCGCGCATCGTCACGCCTTCGCCCGATCGGGTGCAGGCCCCCTGCCCGCATTACCGCGCCTGCGGCGGCTGCACGCTGATGCACGCGTCGGAGAGCTTCACCGCAGGGTGGAAGCGGCAGGTGGTGATGACGGCGCTGGCGGCGCAGGGCGTGGCCGCGCCCGAGGCGCGGCTGCATGTCTCGCCGCTGAACTCGCGCCGCCGCGCGGTGCTGTCGGGGCGGCGCACGAAGAAGGGCGCGCTGCTGGGGTTTCACGCGCGCGCCTCGGACGTGGTGATCGACGTGACAGCCTGCCTGGTGCTGCGCCCGCAGATCCTTGCCGCCCTGCCGCTGCTGCGGCGCGTGGTGATCGCCGGCGCCTCGCGCAGCGCGGAGCTGTCGCTGACGGTGATCCACGGTCCCTCCGGCCTCGATGTGGCGGTGCGGGGCGGCAAGCCGATGACGCCCGATCTGTTCGCCGCCTTGGCCGCGCTGGCGGATGAGGGCGATCTCGCCCGGCTGGACTGGGACGGCGAGGCGATCACGCGCCGCCCGCCTTTGCTGCCGATGGGCCGCGCCCGGCTGATCCCGCCGCCCGGCGCCTTCCTGCAGGCCACGTCCGAAGGCGAGGCCGCGCTGCTGGCGGCCGTGCGCGAGGGCACGCGGGGGGCGGGCCGGGTGCTGGACCTCTTCGCCGGCGCCGGCACCTTCACGCTGCCTCTGGCCGAGACCTCTGCCGTCCACGCGGTCGAGGGGCTGGCCGCGCCGCTCAGGGCGCTTGATTCGGCATGGCGGCAGACAGGCGGGCTTCAGCAGGTGACGACCGAGGTCCGCGACCTGTCGGCCCGCCCGCTCCTGCCGCCCGAACTGAATGATTATGACGCGATCGTGATCGATCCGCCACGCAGCGGGGCGGCGGCGCAGATGGCCGAGATCGCCCGATCCGCAGCACACCGCGTCGTCTCGATCGCCTGCGATCCGGTCACTTTCTCAAGGGATGCGCGGATTCTGGCCGATGCCGGTTTCGGGATCGCGCGGCTCGAGGTGGTGGACCAGTTCCGCTTCTCGCCACATGTGGAAGTTGTGGCTGCGTTCATACGTCGCTAGCAACTGCCGTGGTAGCTGTGGTATTCCGAGGCCATAACAAAAAACGCGTCAGAGGCAGTGATGAGCGCTACCACCCGTCGGACATTCACGTTTTCGATGCTGGCGATGCTGGCCGCCTGCGGCGCGCCGCAGCAGCAGCCGAGCAAGTTCCAGCGCTACTCCGGTCCCCCCGTGACCCAAGTCTCGATCAACAAGGGCCAGCGGCGGATGCACCTGCTGAGCGGCAAGACGGTCGTGCGGTCCTATGACGTCAGCCTCGGCAACCAGCCGCTCGGGCACAAGCAGTTCGAAGGGGACGGCAAGACGCCCGAGGGCATCTATTTCGTCGACCGCTTCAACCCCCGCAGCCGCTACCACCTCTCGGTCGGCGTCTCCTACCCGAACCCGCAGGACAAGGCCTTCGCCGAGGCGCATGGCCGCAAGCCTGGCGGCGACATCTTCATCCACGGCCGCGGCCCCGAGGGCAACAACCTCTTCCCGCGCCAGCGCGACTGGACGGCCGGCTGCATCGCCGTCACCGACGAGGAGATCGAGGAGATCTACGCGATGCTCCAGCCCGGCACGCCCATCGTCATCTATCCCTGATCCCCGCGGCGCGTCGCCCTTTGGAAAAGCCCCGACCGCAGCGGGGCTTTTGCATTTTCGCGCGCGGGCGGCGCCTCAGCTGCCGGTCAGCAGCGTCCACCAGATCTTGCCCGACGGCTCCTGATACCAGGCAAAGCCCAGCTGCGTCGCCGCCGGGTCCATGATGACGTCGCGCGTCGCCCGCGTGCTCATCCAGGCTGCCAGCGTCTGCATGTCGTTCTCGTAGGATTCCGAGATGTTCTCGCCCATCAGCGCGCCGGTGAAGCCCTGCCGCCGCGCGCGGTCCACCGGCGAGGAGCCGTCCGAACCCCAGTGCCAGGCCCGGTTCTGCGCGGACATGTCGCGCGAATGGGCCATGGCCGCCGCCGAGAGCTGCGCGTTCAGCATCAGCGGCGGCTGCGAGAGGTTGCCGCGCAGGGTGTTGATCTGCTGCAACACCCTTTGCGGAATCGCGGCGGCCTCCATCTCGGTGATCTGGCCCGGATTGGCCGGCTCGGCCGCGACGGGGGCGATCGGCGCGGCCTGCATGGGCAGGCTGCGCGGCGCGCAGGCGGTCAGCGCCAGAGTCGCAGCCAGCGCAAGCGCCCGGCCAAGCACCTTGTAATTGGGCATTTTTCTGCGTCCCTCATGCTCGTTTTGCCAAAGATGTATCGGCTTCGGGGGCTGGCTACAAATCCAACTCTGCGTGAGGCGGCCCGATTGCCGCGACCGGCGGCTTTGACGGCGGCGTGAGTTGTCGCGCGGCCCGCGGCTCGGTATCCTCGGCGCGTTCCGAGATTGCAGGAATCGGCAACCCGCCGGCAGAGCGGGCCGAACGAAGGACATGAGCATGAGCAAGCACACCCACTTGAACCGCCGCGCCTTCCTTGGCTCGGCCGCCGCGCTCGGCGCCGCGGGCCTGGCCGCGCCGGCGCTGGCGCAATTCGTCGATCCCGCCGCCCAGGCGATGCCAGCGGCGGCCCCGGTCAACAGCGGGCCGCAGCACAACATCTCGAGCTTCCGGATGCAGGACTGGCGGCCGCATTTCGAGAACCTGACGAACGGCGCGATCCTGTGCGACCTGACCTCGCGCGCGGTGCATTACTGGTCCGAGGACCAGTCGGTCTATCGGCTCTACCCGTCCTCGATCCCGGTCAGCGAGGACCTGACCCGCAAGGGCCGGACCGAGATCATCCGCAAGGTCGAGGGTCCGTCCTGGGCGCCGACGCCCGAGATGAAGCAGCGCAACCCGGAATGGCCGGACTTCGTGCCGCCCGGGCCGGACAATCCGCTCGGCACCCACGCGCTGTGGCTGAGCTGGCAGTATTACCGCATCCACGGCACCCACGACACGCGCAAGATCGGGCGCATGTCCTCGAACGGCTGCATCGGGCTCTACAACGAGCACATCGCCGAGCTGTTCGGCCTGGCCAAGATCGGCACGCAGGTGCTGCTGATCTGAGACAGCCGGGGGGCTTTGCGCCCCCCGGACCCCCCGCAGGATATTTTCGTGAAGAAGAATGGCGTGCGCAGTCAGCGCACCCAGCCCGCGATGTTGTCGCGCACGACGTTCAGCATCACCTCGATATGCGCCGGGTCCTCGTTGAGACAGGGGATGTAGGTGAACTCGTGCCCGCCGGCCTCCTCGAAGCTTTCGCGGATCTCGCCGTTGATCTCCTCCAGCGTCTCGATGCAGTCCGAGGCGAAGGCGGGCGAGATGACGGCGATCTCGGTATGGCCCTGCCTGGCCAGTTCGGCCACATGCTCGACCGTGTAGGGGCGCAGCCATTCCTCGCGGCCGAAGACCGACTGGAACGTCGTGTCGATGATCCCGTCAGGCCAGCCCAGCTCCTCCTTCAGGAGGCGCGAGGTCTTCTGGCACTGGCAGTGATAGGGATCGCCCTGCATCAGGTAGCGCTTGGGCATCCCGTGATATGATGCGACCAGCTTCTTGGGCACCTCGCCGTTCAGCGCCCGCCGGACGCTTCCCGCGAGCGCCTTGATGTAGTCCGGGCGGTTCACGTAGGGCTCGACCGTGCGGACCGCGGGCTGCCAGGTCTGCTTCATCAGCGCGCGGAACAGCTCGTCATTGGCCGTGGCCGAGGTCGCGCCGGCATATTGCGGGTAAAGCGGCAGGAACACGATGCGCCGGCAGCCCGCTGCCACCATCCGCTCCAGCACCTCCTGCGTCGAGGGGTTGCCGTAGCGCATGCAGAACTCGACCATGACCTGATCGCCCCATTCGGCATGGGCGCGGGCGCGCAGCGCCTCGGTCTGGGCCTTGGTGATGGTCAGCAGCGGGCTCTCGTTCAGCTCCTCGTTCCAGATCAGCTTGTAGTTCTTGCCCGAGCTGAAGGGCCGCTTGGTCAGGATGATCCCCTGAAGCAACGGCTGCCACTTCCAGTTCGGGATGTCGATCACGCGCTTGTCGGACAGGAACTGGTTCAGGTAGCGCCGCATCGACCAGTAGTCATAGCCGTCCGGCGTGCCGAGATTGGCGATGAGGATGCCGGTTTTGGCCGGCGGGATGCTGGGATGGCCGGCAGGCGCGTGTGTCGGTGTCATTCTTCTTGTTTCCTGGCTGCGTTCAGTGCATCGGCCAGCCGCGCCTGCGCCGAACCGGGGCGCAGCGGCTTCGGCTGGCTGTCGGACGGGGCCCATCCGGTGAGAAAGACCAGATCGAAGCCGACCGAGATACGGGACGGATCGTCGCGGTCGGGGCAGTCTTGCGCGAGGAGGGCGCCGGCGCGGGCCAGCACCGCGCGCCGCGTCGGCTGGCGCAGGCGGGCGGCCATGGCGTTTCCCTCGCCCATCGCGCGCAGGTCGCGGGCAAGGTGGAAGATGTCCCTGTAGCTCGCGCGCTGGCTCAGCAGATCGGCGACGGGCAGCGCGAGGCCCGCGCGCGCCAGAAGCCCGCCGAGGTCGCGGATCTCGCCCATCGGCAGGACGCGCGGCGAGAGGCCGCCGGTCACCTCGGCCTCGGCCCGCGCCAGCGCGGCGCGCAGCTCGGACAGCGTCTGGCCGCCGAAGAGGACGCCGATGAAGAGGCCGTCCTCGCGCAGCGCCCGCGCCGCCTGGACGATCTGGCCGACCGGGTCCTCGGCCCAGTGCAGCGCGAGGGCGTGGATCACCAGGTCATGCGCGCCGGGGCGCAGCGCCACGATCTCGTCGTCCGGGACCACGGTGGCGCCGGGAAACCGGGCTGACCAGAGGTCCGGGAAGCCCGTGACGACGGCTGGGGCCGTAAACGTCCTGTTAACCTCGGCGAGCCTATCCGCGATCTCGTCCGCGGCGATCTGGTGGAAAAGGTCCGCATGTCCCTGCCGCAGGGCGCGGGCGCGCTGGCGCAGCAGCGCGGGGCGGTCGATCAGCTGCGGACGGGGGGCGTGGCTCATGGGGCTGGAACATAGGGTGCTTTCGGGGGCGGTGAAAGCCGCCTTGGCGCTGATCTATCCGCCGCAATGCCTCGCCTGCGGCGAGGCGGTGGCGGGGGGCGAGGGCGTGGTGTCGCTCTGCCCCGCCTGCTGGCCGGATGCGGCCTTCGCCGGCGCGTCCTGCTGCGGCAGCTGCGGCGTCCCGCTGCCGGCCGGGCTGGACGGTGAGGACGGGCTGATCTGCGACGACTGCCTGGGGCAGCCGCGGCCATGGGCGCAGGCGCGGGCGGCGCTGGTCTATGCGGGCACGGGCAAGAAGCTGGTGCTGGCGCTGAAACACGCCGACCGCCCGGACCTGGCGCCGGCGCTCGGTGCCTGGCTCGCGCGCGCGGCCGGACCGCTGGTGACGCCGGAGACGGTGGTGGTGCCGGTGCCGCTGCACCTGCGGCGGCTCATGCGGCGCAAGTACAACCAGGCCGAGCTGCTGGCGGGCCATGTCGCCAAGGCGCACGGCCTGACGCTGGCGCCGCGCCTTCTGCGCCGGGTGCGGCATACCGAGGGACAGGACCATCGCGGCGTCCTCGACCGCGTCGCCAATGTGGCGGGGGCGCTGGCGGTGGACGCGGCGCGGGCGGCGCCCCTCGCGAGGCGGCCGGTGCTGCTGGTGGACGACGTCATGGCCTCGGGCGCGACCATGGCCGAGGCGGCGGGGGCGCTGGCGGCGGCGGGTCTCGGCCCGATCCACGTCGCGGTGCTGGCGAGGGCGGTGAAGGATGCCTAGATAGGGCTCAGCAACCATCACGGACAGGACAATATGACCCAGCCCCGGATCGAGATCTACACCACCCGCAGCTGCCCCTTCTGCCACCGCGCCAAGGCGCTGCTGGGCGAGAAGGGCGTCTCGTACGAGGAGACCGACGTTGCCGACCCTGACCTCCGCGCCGCGATGACGCAGCGTGCGGGCAAGCGCTCGGTGCCGCAGATCTTCATCGGCGGCACCCATGTCGGCGGCTGCGACGACCTCTATGCGCTGGACCGGGCCGGCAAGCTGGACCCGATGCTTCAGGGCGCGGCATGAGTCCCGCGTCGCTGACGGTCGCGCTGGTGCAGCTGACCGTCGGCGACGATCCGGCGGCGAACCTGCCGCGGACGCTGGACCTTGTCCGGCAGGCGGCGGCGGGCGGCGCGCGGCTGGTGCTGACGCCCGAGGCGACGAACCTCCTCTCGCCCGACCGCGACCACCAGCGCCGCGTCCTGCGCCCCGAGGGCGAGGACCCGACGCTGGCCGCGCTTCGGGCCGAGGCCGAGGCGCTTGGCATCTGGCTGCTGGTCGGCTCGCTGGCCTTCGCGACGGACGATCCGGACGGGCGCTTCGCCAATCGCAGCCTGCTGATCGACCCGCAGGGGCGCATCACGGCGCGCTACGACAAGATGCACATGTTCGACGTCACGATCAGCGAGACCGAGAGCTTTCGTGAAAGCGCCGCCTACCGCCCGGGCGACAGGGCCGTGCTGGCCGGGGTGGACGGCATCCCGCTTGGCCTGACGATCTGCTACGACCTCCGCTTCCCGCAGCTCTATCGCCGGCTGGCGCAGGCGGGGGCGCGGATCCTGACGGTGCCCTCGGCCTTTCACCCGACCACCGGCAAGGCGCATTGGGAGGTGCTGCTGCGCGCCCGCGCGATCGAGACCGGCTGCTTCGTCCTAGCTCCGGCGCAATGCGGCACGCATCCCGCCTCCGCCAGTCCGGGCAAGCCGCCCCGGCGCAGCCACGGGCACAGCCTCGCGGTCGCGCCCTGGGGCGAGGTGCTGGCCGACGCGGGGTCACAACCGGGGATAACGTTGGTTTCACTTGACCTTGAGGCCGTGGAAAGGGCACGCTCGCGCATTCCCTCGCTGACCCATGACCGCCCGTTCTCGGGCCCGGACCCTGATGACCAAGCACGCCCCGCCCACTGATCCGCAGCAAGCGACCGACGCCCTGGCGGCCGGCCTCTTTGCCGAGCTGCTGATCGCCGAGCAGCTCTCGCGCGAGCTGATCGGCAAGGCGCTGCCGCGCGGCATGCAGATCTCGCATTTCTCCGTGCTGAACCTCCTGGCTCATGTGAACGAGGAACGCACGCCCGCCCAGCTGGCCGAGGCGTTCCACGTCACGCGCGGGGCGATGACCAACACGCTGTCGCGGCTGGAATGGGCGGGCCATGTCCACATCCGCCCCGATTGGGACGATGCCCGGCGCAAGTTCGTCTCGATCAGCCCGGCGGGGCGCGCGGCGCGGGACGCGGCGCTTGCCGCCTTCATGCCGGTGATCGGCAGCGTCGTGCGCGACATCGGCGGCGAGCGCGTGCGCGGCATCCTGCCGGTCCTGCGCGAGCTGCGCCGGCGCCTCGCGCGCGAGGCCTGAGGCAGAAGAAGCCTGGGGCGGCCGGGCCTAGCGCCTCGCCGCCAGCAGGTAGTTCACCGACAGGTCCCGGTCCGACAGGCGCCAGGCGAAGGTCACCGGGTTGAAGACCATCCCCTTGCGGTCGATGACCGACATGCCGCCACCCTTCACCAGCCCCGCCAGCTCGTCCGGGGTGATGAATCGGCGCCAGTCATGGGTGCCGCGCGGCAGCCAGCGCAGCACCCACTCGGCCCCGACGATGGCCGCGGCGAAGCTGCGGGCGGTGCGGTTCAGCGTGGACAGGATCAGCAGCCCGCCCGGCTTCAGCAGCTGCCGGCAGGTGGCGACGAAGGCGGCCGGTCCCTCGACATGCTCGACGATCTCGAGCGCGAGGACCACGTCGTATAGCTCGCCCTGCTTTGCCAGCGCCTCGGCCGTGCTCGCGCGGTAGTCGATGGCAAGCCCCTGCGCCTCGGCATGGACCTTCGCCACCGCGATGTTGCCGGCGGCCGCGTCCGCGCCGGTGACCGCCGCGCCAAGCCGCGCCATCGGCTCGGCCACGAGGCCGCCGCCGCAGCCGATGTCGAGGATGCGCAGCCCCTCCAGCGGCCGGCGCGCGCTGCGGTCGCGGCCGAACTCGGCGGCAATCTGCGCCGTGATGTAGTCCAGCCGCAGCGGGTTCATCAGGTGCAGCGGGCGGAACTTGCCGTTCGGGTCCCACCATTCGGCGGCCATCGCCTCGAACTTCGCGATCTCGGCCGGGTCGATGCTGGTGGCGCTGTCGGTCATGCGGCGGTCCTTGGCTGGCGGGCGGTTGCGTCTGCGCTTATAGTGGCAGCATGGACCGATTGGCAGGACAAATCTCCGCGGCACATGGCCGCCTGCATCCGGCGACCGACCCCTTCGCCCGGCACATGCTGGACGTGGGCGACGGCCACCGGATCTATGTCGAGCAGTGCGGCAACCCGAAGGGCCGGCCGGTCCTGGTTCTGCACGGCGGCCCCGGCGGCGGGTGCAGCCCGTTCATGCGGCGCTTCTTCGACCCGGCGCATTACCACGTCATCCTGTTCGACCAGCGCGGCTGCGGCCGCTCGACGCCCTCGGCCTCGGTCACGGCGAACACGACGCAGCACCTCATCGCCGACATCGCGCTGATCCGCGAGAGGATGGGCATCGGGCGTTGGCTTCTCTTCGGCGGCAGCTGGGGCGCGACCCTGGCGATGGCCTATGCCGAGGCTCATCCCGACCACGTCACCGGGCTGATCCTGCGCGGCGTCTTCCTGGGCACCACGGCCGAGCTGGACTGGTTCTATGGCGGCGGCGCGGCGCGCTTTTTCCCAGAGCTGTGGGCGCAGTTCCAGGAGCCGATCCCGACCGCCGAGCGCGACGACATGATCGCGGCCTATCACCGCCGCCTCTTTGACGCCGATCTTGGCCGGCAGGGCCGCTTCGCCCTGCCCTGGCTCATGTGGGAGAACGCGCTGGCTGGGCTGCAATCGGCGCCGGTCAGCCACGCCCCCGCCGATTACGCCCGCGCCTTCGCCCGGCTCGAGAACCACTATTTCCTCAACCGCTGCTTTCTGGACGAGGGCCAGCTGCTGCGCGACCGCGCCCGGATCGAGCATCTGCCGGTCGTCATCGTGCAGGGCCGCTACGACATGGTCTGTCCGCCCGCAACGGCCGCCGCGCTGGCGCAGGGCTGGCCGGGCGCGGACCTGCGGATCGTGCCGGCCTCGGGCCATGCCCTCAGCGAGCCGCGTATCTCGGCCGAACTGGTGCGCGTGATGGACACGATCCGTGACGAGGACCGCGAGGCGAAGGGCGCGTGATGACGGCGCAGCTGTTCCTGATCTTCCTTCTGGCCAATGCCGCGGCGGCCACCACCGGCATCGTCTTCCGCCCCGGCGCCTGGTATGCGGGGCTGCGCAAGCCCGGCTTCACGCCGCCGAACTGGGCCTTCCCCGTCGCCTGGAGCCTGATCTACCTGCTTTCGGCCTGGGCGGCGGCGCGGGTGGCGATGCTGCCCGGCGCGGGCCTTCCGCTGGCGCTCTGGGCGGCGCAGGTGGCGCTGAACACGCTCTGGACGCCGCTCTTCTTCGGGGCGCGGCAAATGGGGCTGGCGCTGGTGGCGATCCTGGTGCTGCTGGTGACGGTCGGGGTGGCCACCGTGCAGTTCTGGCGGCTGGACACGGCGGCCGGGCTGATGCTGCTGCCCTATCTCGCCTGGCTCTGCGTCGCGCTGGCGCTCAACTGGCGCATCTGGCGCGACAACCCCGCCGCAGGTTGAGCGCGGGCTTGCATCGGCGGGCACATGAGGCTATATGGCCTTCAACAGCGGTGCAGGGGTCCAAACCCTGCCCACCGGAACTTCCGCTTGGGGCCTCCGCTGAAGGCCCCTTTTTCTTGTCCGAAAGGATCCCATGTCGAACGACCTCATCGCCAAGACCGCCATCGACCGGCGCCTGGCCGAGATCATCATTCCGGTGATCGAGGATCTGGGCTTCGAGCTGGTGCGCGTCCGGCTGCAGGGCGGCAAGACCGCCACGCTGCAGATCATGGCCGACCGGCCCGAGGGCGGCATCAACGTGGACGACTGCGCCGACATCTCGACCGCGGTCAGCGCGACGCTGGATGTCGAGGACCCTATCGCGGACAACTACTACCTGGAAGTCAGCAGCCCCGGCATCGACCGGCCGCTGACCCGGATGAAGGACTTCGCGAACTTCGAGGGCTACGAGGCGCGGCTGGACACGAACCAGCCCATCGACGGGCGCAAGCGCTGGAAGGGCGTCCTGGCCGGGACCGAGGGCGACGAGGTGCTGCTGAACATCACCGAGAACGGCGAAACCACCACAATCGGCCTGCATTTCGACCTGCTGGCCGACGCGAAGCTGGTCCTGACGGACGAGCTGATCCGAGAAATGCTGCGTCAGAAGAAGGAAGCCGGGGTCGAGATCGACAATCTCGACGAATCGGCCTTCGACGCGATCGAAACAGATGACACCGACGGCGCCGAACCCGCCGAACCCAAGGAGTAAGTGGCGATGGCGATCACCTCTGCCAACCAGCTGGAACTGCTTCAGACGGCCGAGGCCGTCGCCCGCGAGAAGATGATCGAGCCCGAGCTGGTCATCGAGGCGATGGAGGACAGCCTCGCCCGCGCCGCCAAGTCTCGCTACGGCTCCGAGATGGACATCCGCGTCCGCATCGACCGCAAGACGGGCAACGCCACCTTTACCCGCGCCCGCACCGTGGTCGAGGAGGAGGCGCTGGAGAACTACCAGGCCGAATTCACCGCCGCGCAGGCGAAGACCTACTTCGAGCCCTCCAAGGACGGCCGCTCGATCTGGCTGCGCGATGGCCAGGTGGTCAGCGACTTCGCCGGCGGCCCGCAGGTCGGCGACGTCTTCCAAGAGCAGGTGCCGCCGGTCGATCTGGGCCGCATCGCCGCGCAGTCGGCCAAGCAGGTCATCCTGCAGCGCGTCCGCGAGGCCGAGCGCGACCGCCAGTACGAAGAGTTCCGCGACCGCGCCGGCACGATCATCAACGGCGTCGTCAAGCGCGAGGAATACGGCAACATCATCGTGGACGTGGGCCGCGGCGAGGCGATCCTGCGCCGCAACGAGAAGATCGGCCGCGAGAGCTATCGCCCGAACGACCGCATTCGCGCCTATGTCAAGGACGTGCGCCGCGAGAACCGCGGCCCGCAGATCTTCCTGTCGCGCACCGACCCGCAGTTCATGGCCGAGCTTTTCAAGATGGAGGTGCCGGAAATCTATGACGGCGTCATCGAGATCAAGGCCGTGGCCCGCGATCCGGGCAGCCGCGCCAAGATCGCCGTGATCAGCTACGACAACTCGATCGACCCGGTCGGCGCCTGCGTCGGCATGCGCGGCAGCCGCGTGCAGGCCGTCGTGGGCGAACTGCAGGGCGAGAAGATCGACATCATCCCGTGGAACGAGGATCACGCAACCTTCCTCGTGAACGCGCTGCAGCCGGCCGAGGTCAGCAAGGTGGTTTTCGACGAGGAGGCGAACAAGATCGAGGTGGTCGTCCCCGACGAGCAGCTCAGCCTCGCCATCGGCCGCCGCGGGCAGAACGTGCGCCTGGCCAGCCAGCTGACCGGCCTCGACATCGACATCCTGACCGAGGAAGAGGAATCCAAGCGCCGCCAGGCCGAGTTCAACAGCCGCACCGCCCTCTTCATGGAGGCGCTGGATCTGGACGAGTTCTTCGCCCAGCTGCTGGTCGCGGAAGGCTTCACGAACCTCGAGGAAGTGGCCTATGTCGACCAGGACGAGCTGCTCAGCATCGACGGCGTCGACGAGGGCACCGCGGCCGAACTGCAGGCCCGCGCCCGCGACGTGCTGGAGGCCAAGACCCGTGCCGCGCTGGAAAGCGCCCGCGCCTTGGGCGCCGAGGACAGCCTCATTGAATTCGAGGGGCTGACGCCCCAGATGGTGGAGGCGCTGGCCAAGGACGGCATCAAGACGCTGGAAGATTTCGCGACCTGCGCGGACTGGGAGCTGGCCGGCGGCTGGACCACGGTCAACGGCCAGCGCCAGAAAGACGAGGGTCTCCTCGAGCCCTTCGAGGTCTCGCTGGAAGAGGCGCAGACGCTGGTCATGACCGCGCGCGTGATGCTGGGCTGGGTCGATCCGGCCGAGCTTGGTGGCGCGACCGAAGACGAGGCCGAGACGGACGGCGACGACGAGGAGGCCGGGGCCTGATCGCCCGCGGAGGACCACGATCTTGAGCCGAGGTGGACGCGAGAAGGACCGGGACGACCCCGAACGGCGCTGCATCGCCACCGGAGAGGTTCAGCCCAAGCGCGGGCTGATCCGCTTCGTCGTCGGACCCGAGGGCGAGGTCTTCCCAGATCTCGCCGAGAAGCTGCCGGGGCGCGGGATCTGGGTCGCGGCCGACCGGGCCGCGCTTCGGAAGGCGGCGGGCAAGGGACTCTTTGCCCGCGCCGCAAAGGCGCCGGTGAAGGTGCCGGACGGGCTGGAAGATTTGGTCGAGGCCGGACTGGCGCGACGGGTGGTCGATCTGGTATCATTGGCGCGTAAATCGGGCCGCGCGGTCGCCGGCTTCGAGAAGGTCAAGGGCTGGCTGGCCGAGGGTCGCGCGAAGGTGCTGCTGCAGGCGTCGGACGGCTCGGACCGCGGCAAGGGGAAGCTCTGGACGCCGACCGGCGGACGCTGGTTCGGCTGCCTGACCGCATCAGAATTGGGTTTGTCCTTCGGGCGTGATCATGTCATACACGGCGCGCTTGCGAAGGGTGGCTTGACGGACAAGGTAATCGTGGAAGCTGCCAGACTAACGGGTCTGCGCGGGCATGACGACGGCAATGCGGCCGTCGGGAAGGAATGAAGACTCAGATGAGCGACAACGACAGCAAGAAGACTTTGGGACTCGGTGGCGCCGGCCGCTCGGGCCAGGTCAAGCAGAGCTTCAGCCACGGCCGCACCAAGAGTGTTGTCGTCGAGACCAAGCGCAAGCGGGTCGTGGTGCCGAAGGCCGGCGCCACGACGATGACGGATGCCCAGAAGGAAAAGAACCCGCTGACCGCCCGGATGGCCGGCGATCCCTCCAAGCGCCCCGCCGGCATCTCGGATGCCGAGATGGAGCGCCGCCTGAAGGCGCTGGCCGCCGCCAAGGCCCGCGAGGCCGAGGATGCCGCCCGCCGCGCCGCCGAGGAGAAGGCCCGCGAGGAAGAGCGCGAGCGTCGCCGCGCCGAGATCGAGGCCAAGGCCCAGGAAGAGCGCGACCGCGAGGAAGCCAAGAAGGCCAAGGCCGAGGAAGAGGCCCGCCTCGCGCGCGAGGCCGAGGAAGAGGCCCGTCGCAAGGAAGAGCCGAAGCCCGCGGCCCGCGCCAAGCCCGGCGCCCCGGCGGCTCGTCCCGCCGCGCCCGACCAGGCCGCCATCGAGGCCGCCGCCGCGCGTGCCGAGACCAAGGGTGTCGCCGCTGGCGTGGCCCGCAAGCCCGAGCGCCGCGAGACGGCCGACCGCGACAAGGCGGCCAAGACCGCGCGCGACGATGCCCGCCGCGGCGGCAAGCTGTCGCTGAACCAGGCGCTGAACGGCGAGGCCGGCCGGCCCCGCAGCATGGCGGCGATGAAGCGCAAGCAGGAGCGCACGCGGCAGAAGGCCATGGGCCAGACCCCGCGCCCCGAGAAGCAGTTCCGCGAGGTGCGCCTGCCCGAGACCATCGTCGTGCAGGAGCTGGCCAACCGCATGGCCGAGCGCGCCGCCGACGTGGTCAAGTCGCTGATGAAGATGGGCATGATGGTCACCATCAACCAGCCCATCGACGCCGACACGGCCGAGCTGGTGATCGAGGAATTCGGCCACAAGGTGGTCCGCGTCAGCGACCGCGACGTGGAGCAGGTGATCGACTCGGTCGATGACCGCGACGAGGACCTGATGACCCGCCCGCCGATCATCACGATCATGGGCCATGTCGACCACGGCAAGACCTCGCTTCTGGACGCGATCCGCAAGGCCAACGTCGTCTCGGGCGAGGCTGGCGGGATCACCCAGCATATCGGCGCCTATCAGGTGACCACCGATTCGGGGGCCGTGCTGTCCTTCCTCGACACGCCGGGCCACGCGGCCTTCACCTCGATGCGCGCCCGGGGCGCGCAGGTGACGGACATCGTGGTGCTGGTCGTGGCGGCGGACGACGCGGTGATGCCGCAGACGGTCGAGGCGATCAACCACGCCAAGGCCGCGGGCGTCCCGATGATCGTGGCGATCAACAAGATCGACAAGCCGTCCGCCGACGTGAACAAGGTCCGCACCTCGCTTCTGCAGCACGAGGTCGTCGTCGAGGCGATGTCGGGCGACGTGCAGGACGTGGAGGTCTCGGCCAAGACCGGCCAGGGTCTCGACAACCTGCTGGAGGCCATCGCGCTTCAGGCCGAGATCCTCGAGCTGCGCGCTAACCCGCACCGCGCCGCCCAGGGCGCCGTGATCGAGGCGCAGCTGGACGTGGGCCGCGGCCCGGTCGCGACGGTCCTCGTGCAGCACGGCACGCTGAAGCGCGGCGACATCTTCGTCGTGGGCGAGCAGTGGGGCAAGGTCCGCGCGCTCATCAACGACAAGGGCGAACGCGTCGACGAGGCCGGCCCCTCGGTGCCGGTCGAGGTTCTCGGCCTCAACGGCACGCCCGAGGCGGGCGACGTTCTGAACGTCGTCGAGACCGAGGCGCAGGCCCGCGAGATCGCCGAGTTCCGCATCGCGCAGGCGAAGGACAAGCGCGCCGCCGCAGGTGCCGCCACCACGCTGGAACAGCTGATGGCGAAAGCCAAGGCCGACGTGAACGTGGCCGAGCTGGCGGTGGTCGTGAAGGCCGACGTGCAGGGTTCGGCCGAGGCCATCGTGCAGGCGCTCGAGAAGGTCGGCAACGACGAGGTCCGCGTCCGGGTGCTGCATTACGGCGTCGGCGCGATCACCGAGTCTGACATCGGCCTGGCCGAGGCATCGGGCGCGCCGGTCATCGGCTTCAACGTCCGCGCCAACGCGCCGGCCCGCAATGCCGCCAACCAGAAGGGGGTCGAGATCCGCTACTACTCGATCATCTACGACCTGGTGGACGACATCAAGGCGGCTGCCTCGGGCATGCTCTCGAACGAGATCCGCGAGAACTTCATCGGCTACGCGTCGATCAAGGAGGTCTTCAAGGTCACCGGCGTCGGCAAGGTCGCGGGCTGTCTCGTCACCGAGGGTGTCGCGCGTCGTTCGGCCGGGGTTCGCCTGCTGCGCGACAACGTGGTGATCCACGAGGGCACGCTGAAGACGCTCAAGCGCTTCAAGGACGAGGTCAAGGAAGTCCAGTCCGGCCAGGAATGCGGGATGGCGTTCGAGAACTACGACGACGTGCGCCCCGGCGATGTCATCGAGATCTTCGAGCGCGAAGAGGTCGAACGCTCGCTTTGAGCCGAGGCCATCAGGATTGACAGAAGGGCGGCTGCGGCCGCCCTTTTTCATGCGCCAGGGCAGGAGCAGGGAACGCATGCCCCCGCTACGGAAGTCATCCGCGGCTCTGGCGGTCGAACTGGAGCAGGGGAAAAGCTTCGGATGCCTTCAAGCGGCGACGCGACGCACAACTCGCGGCGACTGTCAGGTGCACATGTCTTGAAACTGGCATCCCGCGCGGCTGTCACGCCTGCGGATGGGGGATGACGATGCCGAGACGGCACGCCGAAGCGGCATCGTCGTTCGTTGTTCTGGACGATCCTGACCTTTTAGGGATGTCCCGCCCCTCACGTCACGATCGCATTGCCATCGGCCCCGGCGTCGAAGCGCCGTTCTCGCTTATGGCCGGCCGCCGACCAGCCGCTCAGCGGCCGATGGGCTTGCCTTCGTAGGTGCGGCTGCCCACGCGCACCAAGATGTTGCCGTTTGCGGCCAGGCCTTCGAAAAAGCCCTGTATCGAGATGTAGCTTCCGATCGAGATCGTGCGGATCATGTCAACCCTCCTTCGCGCCTGTTCCCGAGGCTGTCACGAGATGATTAAAAAATCACTTCGTCAGCCATGAAATAGTTCCGAAAGAGGCAACCTGCCAAGAGCTATCGCCAAAAGTGCGACCTTATAGCCACATTTGCAGGACAGGAATGAGTGGAAGGTCCGCCGGCGGCATCGGGTAGCGTCGCAAATCCGTCGCACGGACCCAAGCCAGGCGCTGCCCCTCGCGCGGGGTGACGATTCCCTGCCACTTGCGGCAGGCGAAGAGCGGCATCAGCAGGTGGAAGCTCTCATAGGCATGGCTGGCGAAGGACAGGGGCGCGAGGCAGCTGTTCCAGGTCTGGATGCCCAGCTCCTCGTGCAGCTCGCGGATGAGCGCGGCCTCGGGCGTCTCGCCCGGCTCGACCTTGCCGCCCGGAAACTCCCACAGGCCGGCCATCGACTTGCCCTCGGGGCGCTCGGCCAGCAGGACGCGTCCATCGGGGTCGATGAGCGCGACTGCAGACACGAGGACGATCTTCACGAACGATAGTCCGCGTTGATGTCGATGTAGCCGTGGGTCAGATCGCAGGTCCAGACCGTGCGGGCGCCCGTCCCGAGGCCCAGATCGACGGCGATCCGCAGCTCGGGGTTCTTCATGTAGGCGCTGGCGGCGGCCTCGTCATAGCCGGGGGCGCGCCAGCCGTTCTCGGCCACGACCAGATCGCCGAAGGCGATCCGTAGCCGGTCGCGATCCGCCGCGGCCCCGGACTTGCCGACGGCGGCGACGATGCGGCCCCAGTTGGCGTCCTCGCCGGCGATGGCCGTCTTGACCAGCGGCGAGTTCGCGATGGACATGGCCACCCGCTGTGCGTCCTCGGTCGAGGCTGCGCCCGTCACCGCGATCTCGACGAACTTGCTCGCCCCCTCGCCGTCGCGGACGACCTGATGGGCCAGATCGCGCATGACGCCGTGCAGGGCCGCCACGAAGGCCTGCCCCGCCGCACCGTCCAGATCGGTGATCGGCGCGGCCGGGCTCTGCCCCGTCGCCGCCAGGATCAGCGCGTCCGAGGTCGAGGTGTCGCTGTCCACCGTGATGGCGTTGAAGGTCGTGTCGAGCCCCGAGGCGAGCGCCTGCTGGAGCAGGGGCGCCGGGATGGCGGCGTCGGTGAACAGGTAGACCAGCATCGTCGCCATGTCGGGCGCGATCATGCCCGAGCCCTTGGCGATGCCGGCGATGCGGATCTCGCCGCCCTCGCCCGCGACGCGCGCGGCCGCGCCCTTGGGGAAGGTGTCGGTCGTCATGATCGCCCGGGCGGCATCCGCCGCGCCCGCCGCGTCCAGCCGCCCCGCCAGATCGTCCACGACGGCTAGGATGCGCTCATGCGGCAGGGGCTCGCCGATGACGCCGGTGGAGGAGGAGAAGACCCGCCGGCGCGGCAGGCCAAGCGCCTCGGCCACGGCCCCGGTCACGGCATCGACGGATGCCTGCCCGCGCGCGCCGGTGAAGGCGTTCGCGTTGCCCGAGTTGATGATGATCGCCGCGCCCTCCGGCGCATCCCCGCCCTCGGCCAGCTTGGCCTGGTTGTCGAGGATGTTGGCCGCGCGGGTCGAGGATCGGGTGAAGGCGCCGGCCAGCGTGCTGCCCGCCGCGATGCGGATCAGCGTCACGTCGGTGCGGCCCTGGTACTTGATCCCCGCCGCCGCGCTGGAGAAGGTCACGCCCTCGATCACCGGCAGCGCCGGAAAGGCGGCCGGCGCGAGGGGCGAGACGGGAAGCCCCGACTTGCCCATCACTCGGCCTCCAGCAGGTCCACGGCGTTCATCCGCGCAGGATCGACACCCTCGGTCTTCTGGATGTCGGCGCCAGTCACGAGGCGCTCGATCTCGCCCTCGACGCGCTCGCGCAGCACCATCTGCGAGATCTGCTCGCGCACCTCCTCGAGGCCGGGCGCCTCGCGCAGGCGCGTCTCGTTCAGGCGGATGACGTGCCAGCCGAACTGCGTCTGCACCGGCTCGGAGATGCCGCCCGGCTCCAGTCCCGTCACGGCCGCGGCGAAGGGCTCGACCATCTGGTCGGGCGTGAACCAGCCCAGGTCGCCGCGATTGGGCCCCGACGGCCCGGTGGAGAGCTGCTCGGCCACGTCGCCAAATTCCTCGCCCGCGTCCAGACGCTCCTTGGCCGAGGTCGCCTGCTCCTCGGTCTCGACGAGGATATGGGCGGCGTTGTACTCGGTCACCGGCTCGGTCGTGGCGAACATGCGGTCATAGGTGGCGCGGATCTCCTCGTCGGTCGGCTCGGCCTCGGCCATCTGCGTGACGGCGGCGCTGGCCAGCGTGTTGCGGCGCTGAAGCTCCAGCTGGGCGCGCACGCCCGCGTTCTCCTCGCCGGCGGCGGCGACGGCGGTCTGGCGGATCAGCTGGTCCAGCATCATGTCCCAGAGCGCGCGGTCGGGCAGGTTCGCCATGTTCGGATCGGCCATCGACTGGCGCATCACGATCATCTGCCCAAGTGTGATCGGCTGGCCGTTCACCGTCGCGACGACGCTGTCGGCCTCGCTGTCCTGCGCGAGAACCGGCGCGGAGAGGAGCGGCACCGCGATCACGGCGGTGACCAGAAGGAACGGTCGAAGCATCAGGGAACCCCTTGCAGATCAGGGCCGGGACGCCACGTGGGTCCGGGCCAACATTGACAGTCAGGCAGCTGGGGCCTACATCCCGATCCAGCTCCGTGGAAGGCGCCGCCGCCGCGTTCGTTCAGGCCCCTGATACGGCAATGCGGTCGGTGCGGGCAAGTGGCCCGCGGCAGATGCGCCTTTCCCAACAACGTGAATGCGAAGGGTGACATGCTCGGCATCGGAAATCTGGCGAAGATGGTCTTTGGCACGCCCAACGACCGCAAGGTGAAGGCAACGCGCCCGCTGGTCGCGCGCATCAACGCGCTGGAGGACCAGTTCCGGGCGCTGCCCGACCAGGGCCTGATCGACAAGACCGCCGAGCTGAAGGCCCGCGTGGCCGGCGGCGAGAACCTGGACGCGATCCTGCCCGAGGCCTTCGCCAACTGCCGCGAGGGCGCGCGCCGCGCGCTTGGCCTGCGCGCCTTCGACGTGCAGCTGATGGGCGGCATCTTCATGCACGAGGGCAACATCGCCGAGATGAAGACCGGCGAGGGCAAGACGCTGGTCGCCACTTTCCCCGCCTACCTGAACGCGCTGTCGGGCAAGGGCGTCCATGTGGTGACGGTCAACGACTACCTCGCCAAGCGCGATGCGGACTGGATGAGCAAGGTCTATCGCCAGCTCGGCATGTCCTGCGGCGTCGTCTATCCCTTCCAGCCCGAGGCCGAGAAGCGCGAAGCCTATGCCTGCGACGTGACCTACGCCACGAACAACGAGCTGGGCTTCGACTACCTGCGCGACAACATGAAGGGCTCGGTGGCCGAGATGGTCCAGCGCGGCCACAACTTCGCGATCGTGGACGAGGTCGACTCGATCCTGATCGACGAGGCGCGCACGCCGCTGATCATCTCGGGCCCGTCGCAGGACCGCTCCGAGCTGTACAAGGTGCTGGACAAGTACATCCCGCAGCTGGGCGAAGAGCATTTCAAGCTGGACGAGAAGGCCCGCAACGCGACCTTCACCGAGGAAGGCAACGAATATCTCGAGCAGCGCCTGACCGCGGATGGCGTCCTGCCCGAGGGCCAGACCCTCTATGACCCGGAATCGACGACCATCGTCCACCACGCGAGCCAGGCCCTGCGCGCCCACAAGCTGTTCCTGAAGGACCAGCACTACATGGTGCGCGACGGCGAGGTGATGCTGATCGACGAGTTCACCGGCCGGATGATGAAGGGCCGCCGCCTGTCGGACGGCCTGCACCAGGCGATCGAGGCGAAGGAGGGCGTAGACATCCAGCCCGAGAACGTGACGCTGGCCAGCGTGACCTTCCAGAACTACTTCCGCCTGTATGAGAAGCTGGCCGGCATGACCGGCACCGCCTCGACCGAGGCCGAGGAATTTGCCGAGATCTACAAGCTGGGCGTAGTCGAGGTGCCCACCAACCGCGGCATCGCCCGGATCGACGAGCATGACCGCGTCTACCGCACCGCGCAGGAAAAATACGCGGCCGTGGTCGAGGCGATCAAGGAGGCTCATGCGAAAGGCCAGCCGACCCTCGTCGGCACGACCAGCATCGAGAAGTCCGAGATGCTGTCCGCGATGCTCAAGGCCGACGGCATCCCGCACAACGTCCTCAATGCCCGCCAGCACGAGGCCGAGGCGCAGATCGTCGCCGATGCCGGCAAGCCCGGCACCGTGACCATCGCCACCAACATGGCCGGCCGCGGCACCGACATCCAGCTGGGCGGCAATGTCGAGATGAAGGTGATGGAGGCGCTGAAGGCCGAGGAAGGCGCCCATCCCGACGAGATCCGCGCCCGGATCGAGGCCGAGCACGCCGCCGACAAGCAAAAGGTGCTAGACGCGGGCGGTCTCTTCGTCCTCGGCACCGAGCGGCACGAGAGCCGCCGCATCGACAACCAGCTGCGCGGCCGCTCGGGCCGTCAGGGCGATCCCGGCCGTTCGCTGTTCTTCCTGTCGCTGGAGGACGACCTGATGCGGATCTTCGGGTCCGACCGGCTGGACAAGGTGCTGTCCACGCTCGGGATGAAAGAAGGCGAGGCGATCGTCCACCCGTGGGTGAACAAGTCGCTGGAGCGCGCGCAGGCCAAGGTCGAGGGCCGCAACTTCGACATCCGCAAGCAGCTTCTCAAGTTCGACGACGTGATGAACGACCAACGCAAGGCCATCTTCGGCCAGCGCCGCGAGATCATGGACAGCGAGGAGGTCGGCGAGATCACGGCCGACATGCGCCACCAGGTGATCGACGACCTGGTCGAGGACCACATGCCGGCGAAGTCCTATGCGGACCAGTGGGACGCGGACGGGCTCAAGGCGGCGGTGCGCGAGCGGCTGAACATGAACCTGCCGATCCCGGACTGGGCGGCCGAGGAAGGCGTCGACCAGGAGGCGATGCGCGAGCGTATCACGCAGGCGGTCGACACCTACATGGCCGAGAAGGCCGCCGCCTTCGGTCCCGAGACGATGGCCAATATCGAAAAGCAGGTCCTTTTGCAGATGATCGACCAGAAATGGCGCGACCACCTGCTGACGCTGGAGCATCTGCGCTCGGTCGTGGGCTTCCGCGGCTATGCGCAGCGCGACCCGCTGGCCGAATACAAGACCGAGGGCTTCCAGCTGTTCGAAACGCTGCTGGACGGGCTGCGCTTCGACGTGACGCAGCGCCTGGCGCAGATCCGGCCGCTGACCGAGGCCGAGCGCGAGGAGATGCTGCGCCAGATGGCCGAGCAGCAGAAGGCCGCGCAGCAGAACCTGACGGCCGAGCACGGCGGCGAGGCGCAGGCCGAGGGCGAGGCGGACCGCCCGGTCCCGCTGAACCCGGCCTTCGACGAGAACGATCCCTCGAGCTGGGGCACTCCCTCGCGCAACGACCCCTGCCCCTGCGGCTCGGGCAAGAAGTTCAAGCACTGCCACGGCGCGATCTGACGCGCCGCGGGTTTGCGTCCCGCGCCGGCTCGCGCGCGCCGGGCGGGGGCGAGCCCCGCCACGGCCGCGCGCGACGAGCCGCTCTTCGCGCGCCTCGGCTCGCCCCAAGCGCGGCCGTCTGCCTGACAACACATTGGTGAAGACGCCAGAGCCACTATTGTCAGTGGTGACCTGAACCCCTGCCTCAGCCGAGTTGCGCCGGCAGGGTCCAGCCGCGCAGCAGCTCTTCGGCGGCCATCGGCCGCTTCCCAGCCCGCTGCGCCTCCAGCACCTCCACCGCGCCACTGCCGCAAGCGATGCGGAAGCCGCCAAGGACCGCGCCCGGCGCGCCCGATCCCGCGGCAAGACGCGTGCGCAGCAACTTCACGCGCTCGCCCTCGATCTCGCACCAGGCGCCGGGAAAGGGCGAGAGGCCGCGCACCAGCCGGTCCACCTGCTCCGCCGGACGGCGCCAGTCGATCCGCGCCTCGGCCTTGTCGATCTTGGCCGCATAGGTCACGCCCACCTCGGGCTGCGGCACCGCCGGCAGCGGAAGCCGTTCCAGCACGTCGCGGATCAGCGCCGCCCCCATCCCTGCCAGCCGGTCCAGCAGATCGCCCGTCACCTCATCACGCCCGATGGCCGTGCGCGCCTCGGCCAGCACCGGACCCGTGTCCAGCCCCGCCTCCATCTGCATGATCGCCACGCCCGTCTCCTCGTCCCCCGCCATGATGGCCCGATGAATGGGCGCCGCCCCGCGCCAGCGCGGCAGGATCGAGGCATGGATGTTCAGGCAGCCAAACCGCGGCGCCTCCAGCACCGGCACCGGCAGGATCAGCCCGTAAGCCACCACCACCGCCACATCCGCCCCAAGCGCGGCAAAGGCCTCCTGCGCGCCCGCATCCTTCAGCGACACCGGATGCCGCACCTCCAGCCCCAGCTCCTCGGCCGCCGCATGGACCGGCGAGAGCCGCGCCTTCTGCCCCCGCCCTGCCGCCCGCGGCGGCTGCGTGTAGACGCAGACAACCTCATGCGCCGCCGCCACCGCCCGCAGCGCCGGCACCGAGAACTCGGGCGTTCCCATGAAGATCACGCGCATCGCGACATCCTTTCACCTGTGCACAAATATCCCGCGGGGGAATCCTCCGCAGGAGGATGGGGGCGCGAAGCCCCCGCCGCCCTCACCGCCGCGCCAGCTTGGCCGCCTTAGCGACCAGCATCTTGCGCCGAAGCGGCGTCAGGTGGTCGACATAGAGCGTCCCGTCCAGATGGTCGATCTGGTGCTGCACGCTCGTCGCCCAGAGGCCGACGAAGTCCCGCTCCTCGATCTCGCCGCCCGCGTTCAGGAACCGCACCGTGACCGCGCGCGGCCGCTCGATCCGGGCGGAGACGCCGGGCAGGTTCGGGCTCGCCTCCTCATGGGCGCGCAGCTGGACGCTGGCGTGAAGCACCTCGGGATTGGCCATGCGGACCGCCTGTCCCCGGCCGGGCGAGGCGTCGACGACGGCAAGCCGCATCATGATCCCGATCTGCGGCGCCGCCAGCCCTACGCCGGGCATCGCCTCCATCGTGTCGATCATGTCGTCCCAGATCATCTCGACGGCCGGCGTCACCGCCTCGATCGGGGTCGCCACGCGGTGCAGACGCGGGTCGGCATATGGCAGGAACGGCCGCACGGCCATGTCAGAACCCTCCGATGAAGCGGCCGCCCAGGATGTCGATCTGCTGCTGGACCAGCCGCGCCTGTGCCCCGGCCATGTCGCGCCGGCAATGGATCCCCGCCGCGTCGTACCAGCCGATCGAGACGTCCTCGACCCGCACGGGCGCGGCCTCGCCGCCCGGCCAGCAGAGGCACTGCTCGGCCCGTGCGACCGGCGCGCCGCGCACCGCCAGAAGCTCGGGGTCGCACAGGACCAGCGGACCTTCCTCGCCCGCCTCCAGCAGCAGGACCAGCCGCCGCGGCACGCCGATCTGCGGCGCCGAGATGGCCAGGCCTCCTGCCGCCAGCAGCGTCGCCAGCAGGTCCGCCGCCAACGCCCGCAGCGCATCCGGGCCCAGATAGCCGGCCGGCTCGCAGATGCGGCGCAAGACGGGGTCGGGACAGATTAGAAGCGGACGCACCGTCCCGCGCCCGAGGGGCGCGCGGGACGCAGGGTCTGTCTCAGGCGCGGGCATTTTCCCGCTTCAGCTTGACCATCCGCCGCGTGATCATCTGCCGCTTGATGGCCGACAGGTGGTCGATGAACAGCACCCCGTTCAGATGGTCCAGCTCGTGCTGCGCGCAGGTCGCCCAGAGCCCGTCGAAATCCCGCTCATGCGTCCTGCCGTCGAGGCCGAGCCAGCGCAGCCGAACCTCGGACGGGCGCGTGACCTCGCCATATTGCTCGGGGATCGACAGGCACCCCTCCTCGTAGCTGCTCAGCGCCTCCGAGACCGACACGACCTCGGGATTGACCAGCACATGCGGCTCGGGCTCGGCATCCGGCTCGCGGTTCGCGTCCATCACGAAGACCCGGGACAGGACGCCGATCTGCGGCGCGGCAAGGCCGATGCCCGGCGCGTCGTACATCGTCGCCAGCATGTCGGCGGCCAGCGTCTCGATCTCGGGCGTGATGCGCGCCACGGGCGCGGCGACCTTCTTCAGGCGCGGGTCGGGATGGATCAGGATGCGTCGCAGGCTCATGCAGCGCGATTTAGGGCAAGCCTTCACCATAAGCAACAAGCCGCATATGAAGAGCCAGGCACAGGAGGCTCAATGACCCAGGATTTCGACGAGATCATCGACCGCCGCGGCACGCGCTGCAGCAAATGGGACGACATGGAGGCCGCCTATGGCGTCTGCGCCGATGACGGGCTGGCGATGTGGGTGGCGGACATGGACTTCCGCCCGCCGCAGGCCGTCCAGAAGGTCGTCGAGGCCGCCGCCGCCCACGGTGTCTACGGCTATCCCGGCGCGAACCGACCCTATCTGGACGCGATCGCCTGGTGGATGCAGACCCGCCACGGCTGGACCATCCAGCCCGACTGGATCCTCAGCTGCGCCGGGCTTGTCAATGCCGTCGGCATGGCGATCGCCGCCTACACGGCGCCGGGCGAGGGCGTCATCGTGATGAGCCCCGTCTATCACGCCTTCGCCCGCACCATCCGCGCCGCCGGCCGCGAGCTGCGCGAGCTGCCCCTGAGGATCGAGGACGGGCTCTACCGCATGGACTGGCCGGACTGGGAGGGGATGCTGAGCGGGAACGAGCGGATGCTGATCCTCTGCTCGCCGCACAACCCGGGCGGCCGCGTCTGGTCCGAGGCCGAGCTGCGCGAGGTCGCCGACTTCTGCACCCGCCATGACCTGATCCTCGTCTCGGACGACATCCATGGCGACCTCGTCCTGCCGGGCAGCCCGCGCCACCGGATGATCGCCGACCTCATCCCGGGCCTCGCCCCGCGCCTCGTCACCCTGACGGCCGCCACCAAGACCTTCAACATCGCCGGCGCCCATATCGGCAACGCGATCATCGCCGACCCGGAGCTGCGCGCCCGCTTCCGCACGGCCCTCAGCGCCGCCGGCGTCTCGCCCGGCTTTCTCGGTGCCGACATGGTCGCCGCCGCCTACTCGCCCGAGGGCGCGGCCTGGGTCGATGCGCTGACGCGCTATCTCGACGGCAACCGCCAGATCTTCGACGCCGCCATTGCCGCCATCCCCGGCCTCGCCTCGATGCCCTTGCAGGCGACCTACCTCTCCTGGGTGGACTTCTCCGGCACCGGCATGGACGAGGCCGAGATCATTCGCCGCGTCCAGTCGGGTGCCCGCATCGCCGCCAATCACGGCGCCAGCTTCGGCCGCGGCGGAGACAGCTTCCTGCGCTTCAACCTCGCCACCCCCCGGTCCCGGGTCATCGAGGCCGCGGACCGCCTGGCGCAGGCCTTCAGCGACCTGCAGTGACCCATCTTCTGTGCCGAAATATCCACGGGGGGTGAATTGGCCGCAGGCCAAGAGGGGGGCAGGCAGCCCCCCTTCCGCCGCCCGCGGCCCTGGCCGCGAGCCGCGTCCCCGCGTTGCACAGCCGCGCGGCGCGGCCTATATAGCGCCAACCCGCCCCCTGCCGAAGGCATGCCGCATGGTCTATCTGGATTTCGAAAAACCGCTCGCCGACATCGAGGGCAAGGCCGAGGAACTTCGCGCCATGGCCCGCAAGGGCGAGGGGGCCGTCGATGTCGAGAAAGAGGCCGAGGCGCTGGACCGCAAGGGCCGCGAGCTGCTGGACGAGCTCTACCGGACGCTCGACCCCTGGCGGAAGACGCAAGTCGCCCGCCATCCCGACCGGCCGCATTGCCGCGACTATATCGAGGCGCTTTTTACCGAATACACGCCCCTGGCGGGCGATCGCGCCTTTGGCGACGACCATGCGGTGATGGGGGGGCTGGCGCGGTTCAACAACGCGCCCTGCGTCGTGATCGGGCATGAGAAGGGCAACGACACCCGCTCGCGCATCCACCACAATTTCGGCATGGCCCGCCCCGAGGGCTATCGCAAGGCGATCCGCCTGATGGACATGGCGCACCGCTTCAAGCTGCCGGTCGTCACGCTGGTCGACACGCCCGGCGCCTATCCCGGCAAGGGCGCCGAAGAGCGCGGGCAGTCCGAAGCCATCGCCCGCTGCACGATGAAATGCCTCGAGATCGGGGTGCCGCTGGTCAGCGTCATCATCGGCGAGGGCGGCTCGGGCGGGGCCGTGGCCTTTGCCAGCGCCAACCGCATCGCGATGCTGGAGCATTCGATCTACTCGGTGATCTCGCCCGAGGGCTGCGCCTCGATCCTGTGGAAGGACGCCGACCGGATGCGCGACGCGGCCGAGGCGCTGCGCCTGACGGCGCAGGACCTGCACAAGCTGGGCGTCGTGGATCGCATCGTGGACGAGCCCGTCGGCGGCGCGCAGCGCGAGCCGGCCGCCGCCATCGCGGCCGTCGGCGAAGAGATCGCCGCCATGCTGGACGAGCTGGCCTCGATGTCGCCGGCCGAACTGGTCCGCGACCGCCGGCAGAAGTTCCTCGCGATGGGCGCGCATTCGCTGGCGGCCTGAGGCCGTCCCGCCGCAATCGATGACCCTCACCTGTGGCCCGCCGGCCACAGGGCGCCTCGCTCTGCGACGCGATGTCGCAGGACGGCTTGCGGATCTCGCCGCGGCTCGTCCATCATCCCGCCTGCCCGACACGTCTTCGCGAAAGGAGGGGCCGCATGAACAGCATGAACGCCACCTTCGCCTCGCGACGCGATCAGCGACGCCGCGCCAATCAGACGCCGCAGACCGCCTGACGGGCAAATCCGACCGATGACATGACAAGGACCACCGCCACCGGCGGGTGATCCCTCGTGCCGTCATTTTCCTGAAAGCCAGTATCCGACCGCTCGGGCGATGCCCGGCCGTCATGGAGAGCACGATGATCGCACATGCGCATCCGCGGGCCAGAGAGCCGCGCCCGGACATCCACCGCCTGATCCTGCGTCATGGACGGGCCTCGGTCACATGGGCCCTGATCCGGGCGCTGCTGCTGCCACGGCGGCGGCGGCCGAGGCCGCCCGATCCCTACCATCTCAGCCCGCACATGCGGCGCGACATCGGCCTTCCGCCCGCGCCGCCGCATGTGCCGCGCTACTACGAGCTGCGCTGATCTTGCGTCCCGCGGCCGCGGGGGGACGTCGCGTCCCCCCGCACCCCCCTGCGGGATATTTGCGGACCAAAGCAGGTCAGGCCATGGCGCTGTCCGGCCGCGGCAGCATCAGGCCGGCCTCGGCCATGAGGCGGTCGCTCTCGGTCTCGATCTCGGCCTCGAGGCGGGGCATGAAGGCCTCGGCCGGCAGGTCCGGCCCGATGGGCGGCAGGAACTCGACCACCGCGCGGCCGGGGCGGATTCCCCAGCCCTTCTTCGGCCAGAACATGCCCGCGTTGACCGCGACCGGGACCACCGACAGGCCGGTGGCCGCGCGGATCGTCGCGACGCCGTGCTTGTAGGGGCGGCGCTGGCCCGGCAGGGTCCGCGTGCCCTCGGGGTAGATGATGAGCTGGCCGAGCCCGTCCGTGGCGAGGCGCTGGTTGATCTCGGCGCTCATGACGGCGAGGGCGTCGCGGCCCCTGCCCCGGTCGATCGGGATGCAGCCGACCTTGCGCGCGTACCAGCCCATGATCGGCACGCGCATCACCTCGCGCTTCATGATGAAGGCGCGGCGGGGGACGGCATGGGCGATCACCAGGATGTCCCAGAAGCTCTGGTGCTTGGCGGCCACGATGCAGTCGCCGGTCGGCGGCGTGCCGCGCACCTCGCAGGTGATGCCCAGGTGCAGCCGCGCGGCCCAGATCATGTAGCCGATCCAGCGCGTCGCGACCCGGTTGGCTCCGGCCCGCCCGTGGCGGATGACCAAGGGAATGCCGCCGAGGCCCATCACCAGCGTCGCCAGCGCGACATGGATGTAGAAGAGCGCGTTCTGCACATATTGCCACGGCCCGAGCGCGCCCGGCCGCGGGCTCTGCGACGCCCGGCTCATCTGACCGCGCCCAGCATCTTCAGCGCCGCCCATCGCGTGGCGACGAAGCCGACACCCGCGGCGATGAACGGGATCAGCAGCGGCAGCAGCCAGCCCCAGCCCTGGAAGCCGAGGCCGGTCAGGAAGCCGCCGGCGGCGGTTGCGTCCGGCAGGAGCGCGATGCCCGCCATGCCGGCCAGCGTCCCGATGGTCGAGCCGATGGCGGCGCGGCGCGTGAAGCGGCGCACGAAGGCCGTGGCGATGGTGATGTCGCGCGCCCCGATCAGGCGCAGCACTCGAATGACCTGCCCGTTCGCCGCCAGCGCCGCCTTGGCCGCAAGCGTGATCATCGCCGCCGAGGCGGCCCCGATCAGCAGCAGCGAGACGATCCCGAGAAAGCGCAGCCGCTGCGCTGCCGAGACCAGCGGCCGTCGCCAGGCGCTGTGATCGTCCAGCACCGCGCCGGGGGCCTCGGTCTCCAGCCTGAGGCGCAGGCCCTCGGTGTCGAAGTCGCGCCCCGTGACCGGCAGCTCGATCAGCGCGGGCACCGGCAGCGCGTCGACCGGCATGTCCGGCCCGAACCACGGCTCGAGAAGGGCCGCCACCTCGTCCTGCGGCAGCCGGCGGGGCGCGCCGGCGCCCGGCGTCTGATCGAGCACGCTCAGCGCCGATTGCACCCGCGCCTCCTGCTCGGCCGCGGCGGCGCTGACGCGCACGGTGACGCTGCCGGCCAGCTCCTGCGACCAGCGGTCCGCCAGCCGTCCCGTCGCCAGCGCCAGCGCCAGCGCGAAGACCGCGAGGAATGCCATCGCCGCCGCCGAGAACAGCGTCAGTTGCGCCGTGAAGCCGGTAGGCGGCACGATCCGGTCGCCCTTGCCGCCCTCGCCCCCATTCACCAGCCCGCGCCAGAGCGCGCGGAGGTTCAGCCCCTTCAGATCCCGCCTCACAGGTCCGCCCCCGCCAGATGCAGCGTGCCGCCCGAGATCCGCAGCACGCGCGCCGAGACCTGCGCCTTGGTCGCGCGGATCAGGTTCAGGTCATGGGTCGCGACCAGTACGGTCTTGCCCGATTTGTTCAGCTCGATCAGCAGCTGCATGAGCCGCATCGACATCTCCCAGTCCAGATTGCCCGTCGGCTCGTCCGCCAGGACAAGGTCCGGCGACAGGATCACCGCCCGCGCCAGCGCCGCCCGCTGCCGCTCGCCGCCCGAAAGCGAGGGCGGCAGGGCGCGCGCATGGCCGGCCAGCTGCACCCAGCCCAGAAGGTCGCGCAGCGCGTCCATGTCCACCGGCTCGCCCGCCACGCTGAGCGGCAGGGCCACGTTCTCGGCCAGAGGCAGGTGGTCGAGGAATTGCGGGTCCTGGTGGACGACGCCGATCCGCCGCCTGAGCGCGGCGATCCCGTCCCGGTCCAGCCCGCGCAGGTCCTGCCCGAAGGCGCCCATCTGCCCGCTGGTGGGGATAAGGTCGGCATAGCACAGGCGCAGAAGCGTCGTCTTGCCCGAGCCCGAGGGACCCGTCAGGAAATGGAACATCCCCGGCTGAAGGCTGAGCGTCATGTTCGACAGCAGCGGGGCCCCGCCCTGATAGCCGAACCCGACATCCCGCATCTCGATCACGCGCCACCTCATTCTCTGGGGCCATTCTGCCGCGGCCCGCCCGCCGGACATCTTGGAAGCCGGCCCCGCGCTTGATAGAACAGCCGGGAGGCGATTACGAGGGTCGGCATGGCTGAAATTAGGTTGATCTGTCCCGGCTGCGCCGCGGAATACCGCCTGCCATCCGACGCCATCCCCCCGACCGGCCGCGAGGTCGAGTGCAGCGCCTGCGGGCATCTGTGGCAGGCCCGCCCGCCGCAGCCGGCGCCGCTGGACCTGGGTGATTTCGCCGCACCCCGCGCCGAACCGGCGAGGGACGGCGCGCGCGAGCAGCTGCGCCCGATCCCGCCCGCCGCGGCGCGCCTGCCCAGCAGCGTTCTCGACATCCTGCGCGGCGAGGTCGAGCACGAGCGCCGCCTCCGCGCGGCCGAGGCCGAGGCGCAGGGCCGGCAGCCACCGGTCGCCGCCCCGGCCGCCGAGGCCGAGAGCGGCGCCGCGGCCGAAGCCGAGCCGGACTGGCCGGCGACCACCGTCACGATGCCCGCCGGCGGCACGCGCGAGCTGATCACCGGCCCGCAGCACGCAAACCCTCAGCCCGCGACGCGCGCCCGTCCCGCGCCGCGCCCGGAGCAAGCCCTTGAGGCGGCGCCGCCCGCCCCTCCGGCCGCGGCGCCGGTGATCCGGCACGCCGCGCCGCCCGTCAGCGTCGCGGCCGAGGCGCCTCGCAGCCCTGCCTATGGAGGTCCAGCCAATGCTGGTCCTGCCGAGCCGCGGCCGCGCGCGCGGCCGGATGCGCAGCGCACCGGCTTCGGACTTGCGGTGATGCTGGGCGCTGCGGCGCTGGCGCTGTATCTGCTGGCCCCGAACCTCGCGCAGAACGGAGGCCCGATCGGCCAGCGCCTGATGGAGCTGCGGCACGAGGTCGATCGCGGACGGCTGTGGCTTCAGGACCAGACGGGCGCGCGGCCCGGCTGAGCGCCTAGAACCGGTCGAGCAGCCGGCCGAGGTAATCCCGCTCGGCCCGCGGCCGCTCCTGCTGGCCGCTGCGGCGCCGGATCTCGTCCAGAAGGTCGCGCGCGCGCTGCGCGGGGTCCAGTCCCTCGGCCAGCGGGTCGCCCCCGGTGATCATGTTGCCGTTGCCCGGACGCTGCCGGCCCAAAGGATCCAACATCGAGCGGCCGTCGAAGGCCGTCTCGCCGCCGCCCGGCCCGCCCTGCCCCGGCTGCTCGCCCGGCTGCTGGCCATCCTGCCCCTCGCCCTCGCCCGCCTGCTGCTGGCCCTCGCCCTCGCCGGACAGCATCTCGCCGAGCGCGCGCATCCCCTCGCGCATGGACTGGATCGCGTCGGCCTGCCGCTGCAGCGCCTCGCTGCCGTCGCCCCGGCGCAGCGCGTCCTCGGCGTCCTGCATGGCGCGGCCCGCCTCGTCCAGCTGGCGCCGCGCGCGATCGCCCTGCTCCGAGCCCTGCCCCGGCAACAGGCCCTGCTGGCGCCCCAGATCCTCGCGCAGCTCGCGCTGCCGCTCGGCCAGCTCCTCGCCCGAGGGCGCATCGCCCGACTCGCCGCCCTGACCGCCCTCGCCGAATTGGCGCTGCATGTCGCGGAAGGCCTCGTCCGACAGGCGCTGCTGCTCGCGCAGCGTGTCGGCCAGGCGGTTCATCGGCTGGCTGCCCTGCCCGCTGCCCTCGCCGCCCTCGCCCTGCTGGACCTGAAGGTTCTCCATCATCCGGTTGAACTGCTCCAGCAGGGCCTGCGCCTCGGCCATGCGGCCCTCGTTCATCAGGCGCTGGATCTCGTCCATCATCTGCTGGATCTGATCGCCCGTGATCTGCTGGCCCTGCTGACCGCCACGGTCGGGCTGGTCGGTGCCGTCCCGCTGCTCGGCCTGCTCGGCCAGCATCTGCGTGTAGGCGTCGGTCGCCTCGCGCAGCTCGTCCATCAGGCGCTGGATCTCGTCGGGGCTGGCGCCGTTGCGGATCGCCTCGGACAGCTTCTCCTGCGCCTCGCGCATCCGCGCCAGCGCGTCGGCGAGGCCGCCATCCTCCAGCTGCACCGCCGCCTCCCACAGCGCCGCGGCCAGCCGGTCCCGCGCCTCGGGGCTGAAGGCGTCCCCCTCCAGCACGCCCACCGCGCCGCGCAGATCGGCATAGAGATCGTCCGCGACGAAGCCCTCGGGCTGCCAAGTCAGCGCGCGCAGGATCTCGGCGCTGCGGCCGGCATTGCCGCGCGACCACAGAAGATCGCGCCGCATCTCGATCAGCGCCGAGGCAAGCGGGTTGAAGAAGCGCCGCCCCGGCAGCTCGAGCCGCATGGGCGCGACCTCGCCGACCTGCTCGATCCCGTCGACCGCGCGCAAGGTCAGGGTGACCGGCAGGTTGGCCCAGGGGTGCTGGGCGAGGTCCTCGACCAACTGGCCCTGTACCTCGCGCCGGTCGCCGCGCGGCATGGGCAGCGCCAGCTCGATCGCCTCGCGCGGCTCGGGGCTGGTCGCAAGGCCGTTGCGGCGATCCACCGCCGCCAAGTCCAGCGCGATCACCGCATCGGCATGGCTGACGCCGAAATCGTCGGTGGCACTGAAATCCTGCATCATCCGGCCGTCGGCCCGCCGCGTCGGCGCCGCCCCCGCGCGGATCGCCGGCGGCAGGTCGGCCAGCACGGTCACGTCGAAGCGCCGGCCGGTGACCTCGATGAGCCCGTCCACCTCCGCCCGGAAGCGCGGCGCCAGCGCGTCCTCCGACTGCGCGGGCCCGATGTCCTGCGAAACCTCGCCGCCGCCATAAAGGCGGAAGGACACGACCGTTCCCTTGGGAAGCACCAGCGCCTCGCCCTCGGGCCAGGCGTTGAGATAGATCGTCGGCCGCCGGGTATAGGCGGGCGGCTCGGCCCAGCCCTCCCAGCTCGGCCCCGAGGGCAGCGCCACGCCCCCGCCCGGAGGCGCCACCGTCGCCGCGATGGCCTGGATGCCCTGCCCCATCTGCCCCGGCCCGCCGAAGATCAGCGCCATGACCAGCGCCACCATCCCGGCCAGCCGCAGCGCATAGGGATCGCGCGGCGCCAGATCGGCCCGTCCCGGCACCGCGCGCGCCGCCTCGGCCGCCCGCGCCATCTGCGCCAGATGCGCCTGCCACAGCGCCCCCTCGCCGCCGATCGCCGCGCGATCCGCCAGCGCGGTCAGGGGCCGGCCCGGCAGCGTCCGGTCCAGGCGCAGCACGACCTCCGCGGCCCGCACCCGCCGGAAGCGCCAGCCGCCCCAGCCCGCGGCAAGCACCACGGCCAGCAGCCACAACCCCGCCGCCCAAGGCAGCGCCGCCGGCGGCAGCGCCGCCGCAAGCCCCAGCCACAGCACGGCGAATCCCGCGCAGAGCAGCGTCGCCAGCGGCCAGAAGGCCCGTGCCCCCCGCTCCCACAGCAGCCCCCACCGCGTCAGCCGCAGCGCCCGTGCCACTCTCTCCTGTGGAAAAATATCCTCGGGGGTCCGGGGGCCCGAGGCCCCCGGTCCTGCCGTCGCATCGCGCGCTGCGGTCACAACCATGCGGGGATGCTATCGCGCCCCAGCATTTCCTCAAATGTCGGGCGTGCACGGATGACGGCGAAGTGATCGCCCTCGACCAGCACCTCGGGCACCAATGGCCGCGAATTGTACTCCGAGGCCATCACCGCGCCATAGGCCCCGGCCGAGCGGAAGGCGATGAGGTCGCCTGCCGCCATTCCGGGCAGCTCGGCGCCCTTCTGGAAGGTGTCACCCGATTCGCAGACCGGCCCGACCACGTCGTAGGGCTGCACCGCCGCCCCGGGAGCCGCCTCGACCAGCGGGACGATGTCGTGGTGCGCGCCGTACATCGCCGGGCGCAGCAGGTCGTTCATCGCCGCGTCCACGATCAGGAAGTCCCGGTCCTCGCCGCGCTTGACGTAGATCACCTCGGAGACCAGCACCCCGGCATTGCCGACGATGTTGCGCCCCGGCTCGATCTCGATCTCGCAGCCGAGGTGCCCGACCGTCTCGCGGATCACCGCGCCATATTCGATCGGCAGCGGAGGGGCGTTGTTGTCGCGCCGGTAGGGGATGCCGAGGCCGCCCCCAAGATCCAGCCGGGTGATCGCATGCCCCTTGGCGCGCAGCACGCCGGTCAGCTCGGCGACCTTGGCATAGGCCGCGCGGAAGGGCGCGAGGTCGGTCAGCTGGCTGCCGATATGCACGTCGATCCCGACCACCTTCAGCCCCGGCAGGCGTGCGGCCTCGGCATAGACCTCCACCGCGCGCGAGATCGGGATGCCGAACTTGTTCTCGGCCTTGCCCGTGGCGATCTTCTCGTGGGTCTTGGCATCCACATCCGGGTTCACCCGGATCGCCACCGGCACCTCGGCACCCATCGAGGCGGCCAGTGCCGACAGGGCCCGCATCTCGGGCTCGCTCTCGATGTTGAACTGCCGGATGCCGCCTTCGATGGCTAGCCGCATCTCGGCCACCGTCTTGCCGACGCCCGAGAAGACGATCCGCTCGCCCGGCACCCCGGCCGCCTTGGCGCGCCGGTATTCCCCGCCCGAGACGACATCCATCCCCGCGCCCAGATCGCCCATCAGCTTCAGCACCGCGAGATTGCTGTTCGACTTCACGGCGAAGCAGACCAGATGCTCGGTCCAGTCCAGCGCCTGCCGGAAGAGGCCGAAATGCCGCCTCAGGGTCGCCGCCGAATAGACATAGACGGGCGAGCCGACCTGCCGCGCGATGCAGGAAAGCGGTACGTCCTCGGCGAAAAGCTCGCCGTCTTGGTAGAGGAAATGATCCATCAGAGCCCGGTCTGCACGCCGACGACGGCATGTCCGCTGAGGCTGAGCCCGGCCGCGGGGGCGCCGGGCCGCTCGGGCGCGCCGTCCACGCCGCAGCCGTTCAGCAGCAGCACCACGACGACAAGGACGACCACCAGAACCGCGACATTCCTCATGCCAGCTTCTCCTTCCAGCGCGCGATCTGCGCGCGCACCTGCACGGGGGCCGTGCCGCCATAGCTCTGCCGCGAGGCGACCGAGTTGTGAACGCCCAGCACCCCGAACACATCCTCGGTGATGCCGGCGTGAACGCCCTGCATGTCCGCAAGGCTCAGGTCCGGCAGATCGACTCCCCGCCCCTCGGCCAGCGCCACGAGGCTGCCGGTGACATGGTGGGCGTCGCGGAACGGCAGGCCCAGCTCGCGCACCAGCCAGTCGGCAAGATCCGTCGCGGTGGAAAAGCCCGCCGAGGCCGCCGCCTCCAGCTTCTCGCGGTTGGCGGTCAGGTCGGACAGCATCCCGGCCATCGCGGCCAGCGCCAGCATCAGGCTGTCGGCGGCGTCAAAGACCTGCTCCTTGTCCTCCTGCATGTCCTTCGAATAGGCGAGCGGCAGTCCCTTCATCACCGTGAACAGGGCCACGGTCGCGCCCAGGATGCGCCCGATCTTGGCGCGGATCAGCTCGGCCGCATCCGGATTGCGCTTCTGCGGCATGATCGAGGAGCCGGTCGACCACTTGTCGGACATCGAAACAAAGCGGAACTGCGCCGAGGACCAGATCACCAGCTCCTCGGCCAGCCGCGACAGGTGGACCGCGCAGATGCTGGCGGCCGACAGGAACTCCAGCGCGAAGTCCCGGTCGCTGACCGCATCGAGGCTGTTCGCCATCGGCCGCTCGAACCCCAGCTCGCGCGCCGTCATCTCGCGGTCGATCGGATAGCCCGTCCCCGCCAGCGCCGCCGCGCCCAGAGGCGATTCGTTCATCCGCTTGCGCGCGTCCTGAAACCGCGACAGATCGCGCCCGAACATCTCGACATAGGCCATCATGTGATGGCCCCAGGTTACCGGCTGCGCGGTCTGCAGGTGGGTGAAGCCAGGCATGACCCAATCCGCCCCTGCCTCGGCCTGGCCGAGCGCCGCCCGGATCAGCGCGCCCAGCGCCTCGACGGCCGCGTCGCACTGGTCGCGCACCCATAGCCGGAAATCCGTCGCCACCTGGTCATTGCGCGACCGGCCCGTATGCAGCCGCCCCGCCGGCTCGCCGATGATCTCCTTCAGGCGGGCCTCCACGTTCATGTGGATGTCCTCCAGATCGCTGCGGAACGGGAAATCCCCGGCCTCGATCTCTGACAAGACGGTGAGCAGGCCTTCCCCGATGGCCGCCGCATCGCTATCGCTGATGATGCCCGCGCTCGCCAGCATGGCGGCATGGGCCCGGCTGCCCCGGATGTCCTGGGCGTAGAGCCGCCGGTCGAAGCCGATCGAGGCGTTGATCGCCTCCATGATGGCATCCGGCCCGGCGGCGAAGCGCCCGCCCCACATGCTGTTGGCAGAGGTCTGGGGCCGGTCGGTCATGGAAAAAGTCCTTCGGAGGTCTCGATGCTGCGTTCCGCCCTGCTTTATACGGCCCTCGTTATCGGTGCAAACACCGCCGCAGCGGCCGAACCCGACTGGCAGGCGGCGCGGGCGGGCGGGCTCGACAAGCTGGTCGTCGCCGAGACCCCGGCCCCCGTTAGCGCCGTCATCTTCACCGACCGCGACGGCGCCGAGCACAGCCTTGCCGACTGGCGCGGCAAGATCGTGCTGCTGAACTTCTGGGCCACCTGGTGCGCCCCCTGCCGCGAGGAGATGCCGGCCCTCGACAACCTCCAAGCCGAACTCGGCGGCGAGGATTTCGAGGTCGTCACCATCGCCACCGGCCGCAACGCGGTTGAGCGCATCGACGACTTCTTCGCCGAGACCGGCGTCGCGCACCTGCCCGTCCTCCTCGACCCGCGCCAGCAGCTCGCCCGCGACATGGCCGTGGTGGGCCTACCCGTCACCGTCCTCATCGACCGCGAGGGGAACGAGCTTGCCCGCTACATGGGCGACGCCGAATGGGACTCGGAGGCCTCGATGACCCTCATGCGCGAGCTCATCGGCCCGGACGCCTGAGGGCGCCGCCCGAAAGCCGCGCCCTTCATCTTCTGTGTGGAAATATCCCGGGGGGTCCGGGGGGCTGGCCCCCCGGCGTCCGGCGGGAACGTCAGTTCCCGCCCAGGATCCCCTGCAACGCCCGGCTGAGGGCGTCGTCCGAATCCGCCCCCACCGACGCGCCCGGCGTCTGCGGCGCCCCGCCGGTGATCTCGGTCGGCGCGACGATCTGCCGCCCGGTCCGCTCCGCCTCGATCGTGTTCATTACGCCGGCCAGCGCCGCCGCCAGCGGATCGTCGGCCGAACCCGAGGTCACCACGCGCGGCGTCGAATCGCCCTGCGACATGATGATCCCGCTGCCATCGGGAGAGACGGTGGACAGCGGCAGCTCGGGCAGCCCGTCATGGATCTCGGACATGACCGCCTGCCAGATCTCGGCCGGAAGTCCGCCGCCGGTCACACCGGAGAGGGGCGTGTTGTCGTCATAGCCCATCCACACGCCGGTCACGTACTGCTCGGTGAAGCCTACGAACCAGGCGTCGCGATAGCTGCTGGTCGTGCCGGTCTTGCCCGCCACCGGCCGGTCGCCCAGCCTTGCCCGCGTGCCCGTGCCCGACTGGATCACCTGCTGCATCATGTAGATCAGCTGCCCGGCCGCGCGCTGGCTGATGACGCGCTGGCCAAGCCCGCCCGTCTGGCCCATCAGCGGGCGCTCGTCCCCGCGCATGTTCAGCTGCACGACGCCGTAGGGCGCGACCGAGGTGCCGCCGTTGCGGATGCCGGCATAGGCGCCCGTCAGCTCCAGCAGCGTCGCCTCGGAGGCGCCGAGCCCGAGCGAGGGGCTGGTGGTCAGGTTGCTGACGATCCCGAAGCCCTGCGCCACCCGGATCACCTGGTCGCGGCCCACGACCTCCTGCAGGCGGATGGTCGAGGTGTTCAGCGACTGCGCCAGCGATGTCGTCAGCGTCACCGCGCCGCGATAGTTGCGGGTGTAGTTCTGCGGCGACCAGCTGCGCCCGCCGGGAATGCGGATCGTCAGCGGCGCGTCCTGCACCGTGTCCGACGGCGAATAGCCCGCATCCAGCGCCGCGGCGTAGACGAAGGGCTTGAAGCTGGACCCGGTCTGCCGCTTGGCCTGCGTGGCGCGGTTGAACGTGCCCTGCGCGCGGTTGTCGAGCCCGCCGATCATCGCCCGGACGGCGCCGTCCGCGGACATGATCACGACCGCGGCCTGCGCCGTCGAGCCGTCCTTGACCTTCTCGTCATAGATCCGCTGCAGCGCCCGCTCGGCCGCGCGCTGGATGCGCTGGTCGAAGGTGGTGGTGATCGTCACGTCCTCGGTCGTCTCCGAGGTCAGGAAGCCCGGCCCCGATTCCATCACCCAGTCCGCGAAATAGCCGCCCGCCCGCGCCGCGGCGGCCTGCGACAGCGTCGCCGGCGCGGCCCGCGCCTGCGCGACCTCCTGGTCGGACAGGTAGCCCTCCTCGCCCATCAGGCCGAGGATGACGTTCGCCCGCTCCTGGCTGCGCTGGAGGTTGGCAGTGGGCGCATAGTAGCTGGGCGCCCGCAGCAGCCCGGCCAGCATCGCCGATTCCGAGGCGTTCACCTGGCTGGCCGGCTTGTTGAAGTAGCGCTGGCTGGCGGCCTCGAAGCCGCGCGCGCCGCCGCCCAGATACGAGCGGTTCATGTAGATGTTGAGGATGTCGTCCTTGCTGTACTTCGCCTCCATCGCGAAGGCGTAGGGGACTTCCTTGATCTTGCGCCAGATCCCGCCCGAGCGGCAGTCGGCCTCGAACTCGGCCTCGTTGGCGAAGCGCGTCGGATCGAAGGTCTCGCCGAGGCAGAGAAGCTTGGCCACCTGCTGCGTGATGGTCGAGCCGCCATGCCCTTCCAGCGGGCTGCGGCCGGCGGCCATGTTGATGCTAATGGCGCTGGCGATGCCGCGCGGGCTGATGCCGAAATGGCGGTAGAAGCGCCGGTCCTCGGTCGCGATCACGGCCTCTTTCAGGACGGGCGCGATCTGGTCGGCGGTGACGGCGCCGAAGGTCTCGCCGCGCCAGGCGAAGACGCGGCCGTCGCGGTCCAGCATCGTGACCGAGCCGCGGGCGCGGCCGTCGAACAGCGCCTCGGCCTCGGGCAGGGTGGCGTAGAAATAGGCGCTGGCCGAGCCGATGATCAGCGCGACCACCATCGCCAGCCGCCAGATCGAGCCCCAGACGATGCGCCAGATCAGCACGATGAAGCCGACGATCCAGCCGAGGATGCCGCCGCGCCGGGGGGGGCGGGCGGTGTGGCGCTTGACCTTCCGGGGCTTGGCCTCCGTCTCGGCCTCGCGGAAGCTGCGTTTGTCCGCGATGGGGCTTGCGCCCGTGCGCCTTGGGGTGCCGGTGGGTTTCTTCATGCCTGCTTTCCTGCCCGGCCGTGTGGTCCGGCCATAGTTGCGGCAGAGCATACAGGAAGAATTCCTGCGATGGAATTGCGCTGACCAATCCGTGAATTGCCGCCGCGGCAGGCAGACAACCCCAGGATTGCCCGAAGCGCGGGCAGATCAGGTTTCCACCCGAAGCGGCACCGCCCGTCGCTTGTGCAGTGGCCGGGCTTTTGCGGATGAAAGCAGCGATGGCGGCCAGATCCCGCGGCCGCACGACCAGAAGACAGGTGAAGACTGATGAAACAGATGATTCCCGGCCTGGTCGCGGCGCTGACGCTTCTGGCGTTGCCCGCAGCCGCGCAAGAGGCCGCCCTGCCCGTCGACCCCGAGACAACCACCGCCGCCGCCTCGGCGGTCGGGGCCGAGACCGCCTATATCTTCGACACGCTGCTCTTCCTGATCGGCGGCATCCTGGTCTTCTGGATGGCGGCGGGCTTCGCCATGCTGGAAGCCGGCCTCGTGCGCTCGAAGAACGTGACGGTGCAGCTGACCAAGAACATCGCGCTCTTCGCCATCGCGGGCCTGATGTACTGGATCATGGGCTACAACCTCATGTATCCGGCCGACTGGTCGATCAACCTGTGGCTGGGCGAGATCTTCAGCTTCGCCACCCTCGATCCGGTCGGCAGCGCCGATCTGGAGAACAGCTATTCGGTCGGCTCGGACTTCTTCTTCCAGCTGATGTTCTGCGCCACCACGGCCTCGATCGTCTCGGGCACCCTGGCCGAGCGCGTCAAGCTGTGGCCCTTCCTGCTGTTCACCTTCGTGCTGACCGGCTTCATCTACCCGATCGAGGCCAGCTGGCAGTGGGGCGGCGGCTGGCTGTCCGAGATGGGCTTTTCCGACTTCGCCGGCTCGACCCTGGTCCATGCGGCGGGCGGCTTCGCGGCCCTGGCGGGCGCCATCGTGCTGGGCCCGCGGCTTGGCAAGTATCGCAATGATGGGCGGATGCAGCCGATGCCGGGCAGCAACCTGGCGCTGGCGACGCTCGGCACCTTCATCCTGTGGATGGGCTGGTTCGGCTTCAACGGCGCCTCGCAGCTGGCGATGGGCACCATCGACGACGTGGCCGATGTCAGCCGCATCTTCGTGAACACCAACATGGCCGCCTCGGCCGGTGCTGTGGTCGCGCTGATCCTGAGCCAGGTGATGTACAGCAAGGTCGACCTGACCATGGTGCTGAACGGCGCGCTGGCGGGCCTCGTGTCGATCACTGCCGAGCCGCTGACCCCCTCGATCTTCGCCTCGGTGCTGATCGGCGGCGTGGGCGGGGCCATCGTGATCTTCGCCGTCCCGCTGCTGGACCGGCTGAAGATCGACGACGTGGTCGGCGCCATCCCGGTCCACCTGGCTGCCGGCATCTGGGGCACGCTGATCGTGCCGGCGACCAACCCGGACACCAGCTATGTCAACCAGCTCATCGGCATCGTCGCCATCGGCGCCTTCGTCTTCGTGCTCAGCTTCATCGTCTGGTCGATTCTGAAGGCCACCATGGGCATCCGCGCCAGCGACGAGGCGCAGATCAGCGGCCTCGACATCAGCGAACTGGGCATGGAGGCCTATCCCGACTTCGTGCAGGCCAAGTAAGCCGCACAGCACAGTCTCTTCCCGGAGAGGGGGCGGGCCGGAAACGGTCCGCCCCTTCTGCCTGATCGGCGCATGAAAAAGGCGCCCGAAGGCGCCCATGTCCGGCAGATGCTCGCCTCAGGCGACGCGGCTGACCACGAACTCGGCGAGATCGCGCAGCATGTCGCGGATCGGGTGGGGCGGCAGCGCCTCCAGCGCGGTGCGGGCGCGGGCGGCATGGGCCAGCGCGTCCTTACGGGCGGCCTCCATCGCGCCGTGGCGGGAGAGCAGGCGCAGCGCCTCCTCCAGATCGCCCTCGCGCTGGTCGCCGGCCTCGATCACCCGCGACCAGAAGGCGCGCTCGGCCCCGTCGGCCTTGGCGACCGCCTTGATGACCGGCAGCGTCAGCTTCCGCTCGCGGAAGTCGTCGCCTACGTTCTTGCCGATCGCCTCGCTCGCCCCGCCATAGTCCAGCAGGTCGTCGACGATCTGGAACGCGATCCCGAGCGCGTCGCCATAATCGAACAGCGCCCGCACCTGCGGCTCGGGCGCGCCCGCGATGACCCCGCCGACCTCGGTCGCGGCCGAAAACAGCGCCGCCGTCTTGCCGCGCACGACCTGCAGGTAGATCCGCTCGTCCGTCGCCAGATCCTGCGCGGCGGTCAGTTGCAGCACCTCGCCCTCGGCGATGGTGGCGCTGGCATTGGACAGGATCTCCAGCGTCCGCAGGTTGCCCGGCGCGACCATCAGCTGGAAGCTGCGCGCGAAGAGGTAATCGCCCACCAGCACGCTGGACTTGTTGTCCCAGAGCAGGTTCGCCGTCGGCCGACCGCGCCGCTGGCGGCTTTCGTCCACCACGTCGTCATGCAAGAGCGTCGCCGTGTGGATGAACTCGACCGTGGCGGCCAGGTGGATGTGCCACGGACCCGGGTAGTCCAGCATCTTCGCCGCGGCGAGCGTCAGCATCGGGCGCAGGCGCTTGCCGCCGGCCTCGATCAGATGGGCGGTGACCTCGGGGATGCGGGGGGCGTGCTCGCTGGCCATCTTCTCGCGGATCAGCGCGTTCACCGCCTCCATCTCGTCCGCCAGCGCGTCCGAGAGCCTGTCCAGCGGCTTGCGGGGGTGATCCTGCACGGTCATGCCCAATCCCTTTCGATCAGGACCTCGCATTGCCACGGCATCGACAAATCTGCAACCGCCGCATACCTTTTCCCCATGAAAGAGCTTTTCCGCAGCAATGACCCCGTCCGCATCTCGGCCGCCCTCAGCCTGCTGGAGGCCGAGGGGATCGTCCCCTTCCAGATGGACCAGCACATGAGCGTGCTGGAGGGCTCCATCGGCATCCTGCCGCGCAGGGTGATGGTCGCGGATCGCGACCTGTTCATGGCCCGGGCGCTGCTGCGGGACGCGGGACTTGACGACTGAGCTGACCTGCGACGACTTCCTCGGCGGCCGGCTCAGGATCTTCCAGCCCGCGCGCGGCTACCGCGCCGGGGCCGATGCCGTGATGCTGGCGGCCGCCTGCCCCGCCGCAGCCGGCGAGACGGTGCTCGAGCTTGGCTGCGGCGCCGGCGTCGCCAGCCTCTGCCTCGCGCGACGGGTGGCGGGCCTGCGACTGACCGGGCTCGAGCGGCAGACGGACTACGCCGCCCTCGCCCGCCGGAACGCCGAGGCGAATGCCCTGCCGCTGACCGTGATCGAGGGCGACCTTGCCGCTGCCCCGCCCCTGCTGAAGGGGGCCAGCTTCGATCATGTCCTGATGAACCCGCCCTTCTTTCTCGGCGGCACCGCCGCGCCCGACGGCGGCCGCGCCACCGCCCGCAGCGAGGAGACGCCGCTGGCCGCCTGGCTGGACGCCGCCCTGCGCCGGCTGAAGCCGAAGGGCTGGCTGACGGTGATCCAGCGCGCGGACCGGCTGGACGGGCTGATCCACGGCCTTCACGGCCGCGCAGGGGCGCTGACGATCCTGCCGCTGGCCGCGCGGGAGGGGCGCGAGGCCGGCCGGGTGATCCTCTGGGCGCGCAAGGGCGCGCGCGCGCCGCTGCGGCTTCTGGCGCCTTTCGTCATCCACGCGGGGGGTCGGCACGAGGCAGATGGCGAGGACCTGACGCCGGATGCGGCAGCCGTGCTGCGCGAAGCTGCGCCAATTCGCCCTGTGATTGCGAAACTTCCGTGACAGAATCGGAAGACTGTGATGGGATTCAGATGTTCAATCCAATCCGCAAGGAGGACGCGAATGTCGGTTGCCAATCATGTCGAGGAACTTCGCCGCAAGCATCAGGTCCTGTCCGATGCCGTTGAAAGGGCTCAGAGAAGCCCTGGCACGAACGACCTGGAACTGGTCGCCATGAAGCGCCAGAAACTCCGCCTCAAGGAGGAAATCAGCCGCCTCGGCCATTAGCACCGCGACAGGCGCGTGACATCCACCCGCGTGCCGGACGGCCCGCCCCACGCCGGGGCGGGCCGTTTCGTCAGGCGGGCAGGCTGTCCGCGGCCCGGTCAAGCCGCGCCACGGCCTCGGCGATCTCGTCGTCGGTGATGTTCAGCGGCGGCAGCAGGCGCAGCGTGTTGTCGGCCGCCGGCACGGTCAGGATGTGCTGGGCATAGCCAGCCTTGACCAGATCCGCCGGCGCCGCCTTGCATTTCAGCCCCAGCATCAGGCCCTGCCCGCGCACGCCCTCGAACACCTCGGGATGGGCCGCGACCAGCGCCTCGAGCTTCTGGCGCATGAGGCCCGCCTTGCGGTTCACCTCGGCCAGGAAGGCGTCGTCCGCCACGATCTCCATCACCTTCGTTCCCACCGCGCAGGCCAGCGGGTTGCCGCCGTAGGTCGAGCCATGCGTGCCCGCGACCATGCCCGCCGCCGCCGCCTCGGTGGCCAGCACGGCGCCCAGCGGGAAGCCCCCGCCGATGCCCTTGGCGACCATCATGATGTCGGGCGCGATCCCGGCATGTTCATGCGCGAAGAGCCGCCCGGTCCGGCCCATGCCGCATTGCACCTCGTCCAGGACCAGCAGCGCGCCGGTCCGGTCGCAGGCCTCGCGCAGCCCCTTGAGGCAGACGTCGGGCAGCGCCCGGATGCCGCCCTCGCCCTGCACCGGCTCGATCATGATCGCCGCCGTGCGGTCCGTGACCGAGGCCTTCAGCGCCTCGTGATCGCCGAAGGGCACCTGCTTGAAGCCCGGCATCAGCGGGCCGAAGCCCTTGACCATCTTCTCGGACCCCGCCGCCGCGATGGCCCCGGTCGAGCGGCCGTGGAACGCGCCCTCGACCGTCACGATCTCGATGCGGTCCGGGTCGCCCGCATGGTCCCAGTACTTGCGGACCATCTTGATCGCCAGCTCGGCCGCCTCGGTGCCCGAATTGGTGAAGAAGACCGTGTCGGCGAAGGTCTTGTCCACCAGCAGGTCGGCCAGCCGCTCCTGCTCGGGGATCTGGTAGAGGTTCGAGACATGCCAGATCCGCCCCGCCTGCGCCGTCAGCGCCGCGACCAGGTCGGGATTGGCATGGCCGAGCACATTGACCGCGATCCCCGCGCCGAGGTCGAGGTATCGCGTCCCGTCCGCCGTGATGGCCCAGGTACCCTCGCCCCGCTCGAAAGCCAGCGGGGCACGGTTATAGGTCGGCAGGACATGCGGGATCATGGGCAGGGCCTTTGCAGCGATGTGACGGGGGACAGGCAGGCAGGGATGCAGGGCCGGACGGCCGTGCATCAACGTCGGATCGAGGGGGCGCGCCTGGTGCTCATGGCGCGGACCATGCGCAAGAAGGACCGCTCGCGCAAGAGAAAATGCAGCCGCTGCGGCTGGACAGGCACGGGCGTGCGTCCTAGACCCCGGCCATGAAAACGAACCAAGAACAGCGGGACGCGCGGGTGACGGCCGGGCTGATGGTGGCGGCGACCAGCCTCTTTGCCGCGACCTCGGTTCTGGCCAAGGGCCTCGGGGTCGGGGCGTTCGGGCCGGCGCTGCCGCCGCTGATGGTCAGCTTCGGCCGCTTCGCCTTCGCGCTGGCCGGGATCGCGGCGGTGGCCGCGCTGATGCGCCCGCGCCTGACGCGCCCGGCCTGGGGCACGCATGCGGCGCGCACGCTCTGCGGATGGGGCGGGGTCACGCTGATGTTCGCGGCCGTGGCGCGGATGCCGCTGCCCGACGCCACCGCGATCAGCTTCCTTTCGCCCGTCTTCACCATGATCCTCGCCATCCCGCTGCTGGGCGAGCGTGTCGGCCCCGTCCGCTGGAGCGCCGCCGCCATCGCCCTGATCGGCGCCGCGATCCTGCTGCGACCCGGAGATGCCGTGCAGCTGGCCGCCTTCATCGCCCTCGGCGCCGCCGCCGCGATGGGGCTGGAGGCGATCTTCATCAAGCGCCTCACCCGCCGCGAATCGCCGCTGCAGATCCTGCTGGTGAACAACGCGATGGGCGCCGCCATCGCCGCCACGGTCGCGCTGGCCGTTTGGACCACCCCGAGCCCGCCGCAATGGGCCGCGCTGGCCGCGATCGGCCTGCTCATGGCCTGCGGGCAGGCGCTGAACCTGCTGGCCATGCGCCGGGCGGATGCCAGCTTCGTCGCGCCCTTCTTCTACCTGACCCTGATCTGGGCGGCCGGCTTCGACCTGTTCCTCTTCGGCGTTTTGCCCGACGGGATCAGCCTGATCGGCGCGGCGGTGCTGGTCTCGGGCGCCGCCCTCCTCGTCTGGCGCGACCGCCAGAGGGGCGGCGCGGCCCGCCCGCCCGGCGCCTGAACGGCGCGCCTAAGGCTTCATCCGGTAGCCCGATTTCAGCCAGCGCCATGCCAGCCACAGGACCAGACCGACGACCACGGCGCAGATCAACAGCCCCCGCTCGGGCGGGGCGTCGCTGACCCCGGTGACGCCGTAACGCGCCCCGTCGATCAGGTAGAAGACCGGGTTCCAGTGCGAGATGGTGTTGAACGGCTCGGGCAGCGCCTGGACCGAGTAGAAGGTCCCCGACAGGAAGCTCAGCGGCGTGATAATGAAGTTGGTGATCGCCGCCATCTGGTCGAACTTCTGCGCCAGAACCCCTGCGAGGATGCCGAGCCCCCCCAGCATCAGCGCCGCCAGCAAGACGAAGGCCAGCGTCCAGAGCGGATGGGCGATCCCCCGCCCCGTCACCAGCACCATCCCGGTCCCGATCACCACCGCCACAAGCCCCGCCCGCGCGACCGAACCGGCCAGATAGCCCGCCAGCAGCTCGCCCGCCGAGAGGGGCGGCATCAAGGTGTCCACGATGTTGCCCTGCACCTTCGCCGCCGTGATTGAGCTGGAGGTGTTGGCAAAAGCGTTTTGGATCACCGTCATCATCAGGATGCCCGGACCCAGGAAGACCAGATAGGGCAGGCCCATCACCTCGCCCCGCCCCTGCCCCAGGGCCAGTGCAAAGATCAGGACGAACAGCCCCGCCGTCATCAGCGGCGCGAAGATCGTCTGCTGCCAGACCGCCATGAAGCGCATCACCTCGCGCCGGGCCAGCGTGGCCAGGCCCAGCCAGTTGACGCGGCCGAAGCGGCGCACGCCCATGGCGTGATCGCCCATGACTTTGGCACCCGAGGGCTTCAGGCGGGTGGTCTGGCTGGGCATCGGGGCGGTCCTTCGATTCGGGCGCCTTGAATTTCGGCGCGTCGGCAGCTAAATCTCGGCATCCCGTTTCTGACGGGACCAATCGCAGGTTTCAAGATGGACGGCGGGCCGGGGCCTGCCCGGAAAGGCAGCCATGTCGTGGACGGATGAACGCGTCGAGACGCTGAAGCGCATGTGGGGCGAGGGTCAGTCGGCCAGCGCCATCGCGAAGGAGCTGGGCGGCGTGACGCGCAACGCGGTGATCGGCAAGGTCCATCGCCTTGGCCTGTCGAATCGCGTGGAAGAGGTCGAGCCCGCCATCGAAGCCCCCGCAGTCGCCGCGCCCGAGCGTCCCGTTCCCGCCGCCGCGGCCAGCCGTCCCGCCGCCGCCCCGGTCGAACCGGAGCCGGTGGGCGAGGCGCCGCTCGAGGCCGAGCCTGTCGCCGAGGCGCCTGCCCGCCCGGCCTTCAACCCGGTGCCGCGCCGCCCGATCGTGCCGGCGGGCCAGCCGCTGCCGCCGCAGCCCTCGGCCAACGAGATCAGCCCCGAGGCGCTGGCCTCGGTGCGCGAGGTCGAGAAGCGCGCCCGCAAGCTGACCCTGATGGAGCTGACCGAGCGGACCTGCAAATGGCCCATCGGCGATCCCGCGACCGACAAGTTCTGGTTCTGCGGCTTGCCCTCCAAGCCGGGCAAGCCCTATTGCGAGGCCCATGTGGGCGTCGCCTTCCAGCCGATGAGCTCGCGCCGCGACCGGCGCCGCTGAGGCGTGCCAAGAGGCGGGCAGCCGCCCGCCCCTTGGCCCCCACGTTACTCCTGATCCGCGATGGCCTTCAGGAAGGCGTTGACCCGCTCTACATAGGCGTCGTCCCCCGCTTCGGGCCGGTTCGCCCAGTCCGCCAGCCAGGCGAAGAGCGAGGCGGCCTCGGGGTCGGACTGGCGCATCTGCCAGCCTTCGAAGAGACGGCGCTCCAGCATGCCCTGGTCCAGGACCGTCACTTCGAAATGGCGCGTGTCCTCGCGCAAGAGGTCCAGAAGCCGGAAGATCTCGCGCCACGGCCCCTCGAGCCACTGGAAGAAGACGCCGTTCTCGTAGTGCAGACAGCCCGTCAGTCCCCGTTCCGCGTTGCGGCGGCGGGAATGGCTGACGATGGCCTCCACGTCCTCGGACGTGGTGCCGGGGCGCGCGATACTGCGGTAGAGACAGTAGCTCAGCGCGTCCTCTGTGGCGGGACGGAAGACGTAGTTCATGGGCAGAAAGGCTCCGGTCTGGGCGAGTGTGCCCCCGTCCTAGCACCCGAGGTCTTAATAGACCGTCAACAGGACCACGTGTCTCAGCGGCTGGCCACCGAGGGCGGGGTCTTCCACGGCGGCGCGATGGTCGGGGCGCCGAAATAGTAACCCTGCAGGCAATCGACGCCGGCCTCGATCAGGAAGCTGGCATCCTCGGCCGTCTCGACCGACTCGGCCACGGTGAACATGTCGAAATGGCGGGCGATGGCCAGCAGCGCCTGCATCAGCACCTGGTTGTCGCGGTGGCTCGAGATGCTGCGGATGAACTGGCCGTCGATCTTCACGAGGTCGAAGCAGAAGTCGCGCAGGTATCGGAACGAGGTGTAGCCGGCGCCGAAATCGTCCAGCGCCAGGCTGATGCCGTAGCCCTGAACCTCGCTCATGAAGCCCATGACCTCGTCGGGCATGCCCATGGCCGAGCTTTCCGTGATCTCGAGGATCAGCCGCTCGGCCACGGTGGGATCGTCGCTCATCTCGCGGCGCAGCGTGTCGATCCAGCCCGGATAGCTGATCGAGCGCGCCGACATGTTAATCGACAGGCGCAGCGAGGGATCGCGCCGCAGCGTGTCCAGCCCGAGCGACAGCGACAGGCAGTCGATCTGGCGCCCCAGTTCCGACACCTCGGCCTGCGGCATGAAATCCTTCAGCGGCACCAGGCGCCCGCCATCGTCGATGATGCGGATCAGCCCCTCGTAGAAGGCGGGCCGGTTGGGCTGGCTGGCCTGGACGATCGGCTGGAAAGCCAGCACGCCGCTGCCGCGCTCGACGGCGGCCCGCACGGTCGAGATCGTCAGCCGTTCCTGCTGACGGATCGCGCTGTCCAGCGGCGAGCCGGATTCGGGGGACATGTCGCTCATCTCGGACCTCAAGCCGTCATCACCTCTAACCGGGGCGATCATGGCGCAGCTTGGCGGGATTCGAGAGCGCTTTCTACCTTTTGGGTTAACGGCTTGCCGAGGCTCAACCGGCCTGCCGCAGGTCCGCCGTCAGCGCCGCCACGCTGCCGCGCCGTTGCGCCAGCATCGCCGCGATCTCGGCCCGCTCCGAGGCAATCATGTTGATCCCCTCGATGATCAGGTTGAAGAAGCGCACGTCGCCTGAGCGGTCCGAGACATGCCACTCAACATCGATCGGCGACCGGCCCTGCAGCTGGGCGACCGAGGTGACGGCATAGAAGCTCTTCAGCGGCCGCGCGCCGGTGACGGTGACCCGCGAGCCGACGAATTCGCGGAACCGGCGCCCGTATTTCCGGCCGATATAGCCCTGCAGCGCCTGCGTGTAGCTGGCCAGTTCGGCCGCGGGGGTCTGCCGCGCCGCCGGCCCAAGGACTGTCCGCGCGATCACGTCCATGTCGGCATAGCGCGCCAGGATCGCCTCGAACTGCTGGTAGATCTGCGCCGACTGGTTGCCCGAGTTGATGACGGCATAGACCTCGTCCACCGCGCGCTGGATATGCGCCGTCGCCTGGTCGGCGGTCAGCGCGAAAGCCGGGGCGGGGGGCAGCAAGGCCGCCAGGGCCGCGCCGCCCGCGAGTGCCAGGAAGGCGCGCCGGTCAATCCTCGTAGGGGTCGATGACCTCAGGCTCGTCCTCGTAGGGGTCGAATACATCGCGCTCTTCTCCCAGCTCATGGCGGCGGTTCATCAGCCAGATCAGGCGAACCTGCGCGTAACTATCCGCACTTTGCTGCAGGACGCCATCCACGCTGCCGGCCAAACGCGCCCGATCACCGGCTTTTGAGGCGATCCGCAGCCCCCAGGCCGCCGCCAGATCGCGCCCCGACAAGACGTGGTTGACCGGGTCGATCAGCAGGTCCACGACCCGCCCCGCCGCGTCGCGCTGCGTCGACGGGCCGATCAGCGGCAGCTCCAGATATGCGCCCTCGGGAGCGCCCCAGACCGCCAGCGTCTCGCCGAAATCGGTGTCGCGCTCGGTGACGCCGAAGCTGTCCGCGGCCGGATCGAAAAGCCCGCCCAGCCCCACGGTGGAGTTGATCGCGAAGCGGCCGAGGTTCTGCGCGGCCCGTCCCGGCCGCCCCTGCAAAAGCCCGTTCACCGCCTTGCCGGGCAGCGACAGGTTGCGCCCCGCATTGATCAGCATCTGCCCCGGCCCGATCGGCTCGCCCGGCGCGGCGGCGGCCGGCGGCGCCGCCTCCGCCTCGTCCGAGGGGCCGGAGAGGCGCGCGGCCAGCGCCTTGTTGAAGGCATGCACGCGCCGGTTCTGCGCCTCATAGGGATCGTTGATGGCGATGCCGTCCTGCATCACCGGCCGTGATGCGCAGCCGGCCAAAGCGGTGGAGGCGATGAGGGCCGACAGAAGCAGAGCGCGCAAAGGATTTCCTTACTTTTCTGTGCCACAGCTTCAAGCGGACGGGCGTCCTGCCGCCGGGCTCAGCCTGTTTCTAAGGGTGCGGCCGCCGGGCGGCAAGGCGCGCCAGGCCACGGATTCGTCGGCTCGTGCCGGACAGGAGGGACTGCAATGACGGCATCGGCGGCCATGACCGCGACGCGCCCCGGCCGGCACGAGCTGCGCCTGGCGCAGTCCGCCGGCCTGCCGGTCGCCGCAGCCGTCGCCGCCTTCTCGGCGGCGGTGAACCTGCTGATGCTGACCGGGCCGATCTTCATGCTGCAGGTCTATGACCGCGTGCTGGCCTCGCGATCGGTCGAGACGCTGGCGGCGCTCACGCTGTTGATGACCTTCCTCTTCCTGGCGATGGGGCTCATCGACGTGGCGCGCGGCCGCATCGTCCAGCGGATCGCCGCGCGGTTCCAGTCTCGGCTGGAGGCGCGTGTCTTCGCCGCGACGCTGCGGGACGAGCAGCTGCGCGGCCCGGGTGCAGCCGTCGCCATGGGACCGCGCGATCTGGAGGCGGTCAGCCGATTCGTCGGCTCGCCGACGATGCTGGCGATCTTCGATCTTCCCTGGACGCCCCTCTTCGCGGCGGCGATCTTCGTCTTCCACCCGCTGCTGGGCGCCATCGCCCTTGGTGGCGGGGTGCTTCTGGTGCTCATCACCCTGGCGACGCGCGCCCTGACGCGCGGCCCGCTGCAGATCTCGGCCGAGGCCGGGGGCATCGCGCAGCGCATGGCGGATCTCTTCGGCGACCAGGGCGAGACGCTCGGCGCGCTCGGGATGCGCGGCACGGCCTTCGCCCGCTGGCACGGCGCCCGCGCCGCCTCGCAGGACCAGGCCGTGCGGGCCGCGGATCTTGCGGGCGGGCTGACCGCCCTCTCGCGCGGGTTCCGGCTGTTCCTTCAGAGCCTGCTGCTGGCGGCGGGCGCCTGGCTGGTGCTGCGCAACCAGCTGACGCCCGGCGCGATGATCGCCAGCTCGATCATGATGGGCCGCGCTCTGGCCCCGGTGGACCAGCTGGTCGCGGGTTGGGCCGGGCTCCAGGCGGCGCAGGACGGCTGGCAGCGCCTCGGCCACCTGCTGACGCGCCACCCGCCCGAGCCGCCCCGCACCCCGCTGCCGCGCCCGCAGGCCCAGCTGGACCTGCGCAACCTCACCGTCGCCCCGCCGGGCGCCGCCAGCCCGACCCTGCGCGGCGTGAACCTCGCGCTGCGGCCGGGCCAGGCCATCGGCGTCATCGGCGCCTCGGGCGCCGGCAAGTCGACCCTCGCCCGCGCGCTGACCGGCGCCTGGACGCCTCTGTCTGGAACGGTGCGGCTCGGCGGGGCGACGCTGGACCAGTACGATCCCGACGTGCTGGGCGGCCTGATCGGCTACCTGCCGCAGCAGGTGACGCTGTTCGACGGCACCATCGCCGAGAACATCGCCCGCCTCGCCGCCAGTCCCGATCCCGCCCGCGTGGTCGAGGCCGCGCGCGCCGCCGATGCCCACCGGATGATCCTCGACCTGCCGCAGGGCTACGACACGCGCATCTCGCAGACCGGCGGCCGCCTGTCCGGCGGGCAGATCCAGCGGATCGGCCTTGCCCGCGCGCTCTATCCCGACCCGGTGATCCTGGTTCTGGACGAGCCGAACTCGAATCTCGACCATGCCGGCTCCGAGGCGCTGAACGCCGCGATCCGCCGGATCAAGGCCCGCGGCGGCGGCGTGATCATCATGGCCCACCGGCCCGCCGCCATCACCGAATGCGAGTATCTGCTGGTGCTGGAGCATGGCGTCCGGCGCAGCTTCGGGCCCCGCGACAAGGTGCTGCGCGAGGTGACCGAGAACGCGGCGCAAATCGCCGAGGCGCGGCAGGCCGCAACGAAGGGCGGCGCCGCATGACCGTCGTCTTCGACCGAGGCCGGCAGGCCGCGCCCGTGCCCGCCGGCCCGCAGCAGCCCGCCGCGCCAACCATTCCCGCCCGCGCCTGGCCGATCCGCGGCGCGATGATTTTTGGCCTTGCCGTGACGCTGGCGGTGCTGGCCGGGCTGATCCTCTGGGGCGCCGGCGCCCGCATCAGCGGCGCCGTCGTGGTGCCCGGCATCGTCGAGGTCCAGCAGCACCGGCAGGTCGTCCAGCACCCCGACGGCGGCGTCGTCGCGCGCATCGCGGTCGCCGACGGCGCAAGCGTCGCCGCCGGCGATCTGCTGCTCAGCCTCGACGGCAGCCTTCTCGAGAGCGAGCTGGCCATCGTCGAGGCGCAGTATCTGGAAACCCTCGCCCGCCGCGGCCGGCTCGAGGCCGAGCGCGCCGATCTGGACCGCATCACCTTCCCCGCCGCGCTTCTGGCCGCCGGCCCGGCAGGCCCCGGCCCGCAGCTGGCCGCAGGCCAGCAGCAGCTCTTTACCGCCCGCCGCGCCACCCTGTCGCAATCGCTCGAGCAGCTGGACACCCAGGCCCGCCAGGTCGAGGACGAGATCGCCGGCATCGACGCGCAGATCGCGGCCGCGCGCCGCCAGGCCGCGCTGATCGGCGCGGACCTCGCCGACCAGCAGAGCCTTCTCGACCGCGGGCTCTCGCAGCGCAGCCGCGTGACGGCGCTTGGGCGCGAGGCCGCGCAGATGGACGGGGATCTGGGCGCGATGCAGGCCCGCCGCGCCGCGGCCCGCACGCGCCTCAGCGAGCTGGAGGTGATGAAGCTGCGCCTGCGCGCCGAGCAGCGCGAACGGGCCGAGGCCGAGCTGCGCGAGCTGGGCCCGCGCGAGCTGGAGCTGGCCGAGCACCGCCGCGCCCTGCGCGAACGCGCGAGCCGCCTCGCCATCCGCGCGCCCGTCGCGGGCATCGTCCACAACATGCAGGTCACCACCCCCCGCGGCGTCATTCGCCCGGCCGAGCCGCTTCTGTGGCTGGTGCCGCAGGACCGGCCGCTGCTGGTCGCGGTCCGCGTGCCGCCGATGATGGTCGACGTCCTGACGCCGGGCCAGCAGGTCGCGCTGCGCGTCGCGGCCGTCTCGGCCCGCCACACGCCCGAGATCTCCGGCCGGCTCGAGCGCGTGGCCCCGGACGTGCTGGTCGACGAGATGACGCGCAGCCCCTATTTCCGCGCCGAGGTCTCGATTCCCCCGGCCGAGGTCGACCGCCTCGCCCCGCTGGCCTTGCTGCCCGGCATGGCGGTCGAGGCCTATATCCGCACCGGCGAGCGCACGCCGCTCGACTATCTCACGAAGCCGCTCACCGACTATTTCGCCCGCGCCTTCCGCGAGGACTGACGCCCGCGCCCGGCTCCCTCGCTTGAACTTGATCCCCGTCTGGACCACCCTTCCGGCATTCGCCGCAGGAGGAACCCGATGCTGAGACTGCTGTCCCGCCCCGCCACCCGCCTGATGGAGCGCTGGCTTCCCGACGCGTTCATCTTCGTCATCGTCCTGACGCTGATCGCCGCCCTCGCGGCCATCGTCACGCAGGGAACGGCGCCCGTAGACCTGATCCGGATGTGGGGCGACGGCTTCTGGGCGCTTCTGTCCTTCGCCATGCAGATGCTGCTGGTGCTGGTGACCGGCTTCATCCTCGCTTCTTCCCCGCCCGTGCGCCGCCTGCTGGGCCGCCTCGCGGGCCTCGCCCGCAGCCGCGGCGGCGCGATCGTCATGGTCAGCCTCGTCTCGCTGGCGGCCAGCTGGATCAACTGGGGCTTCGGCCTCGTCGTCGGCGCCATCTTCGCCAAGGAGCTCGCCCGCCAGGTCCGCGTCGACTACCGCCTGCTGGTCGCGGCCGCCTATTCCGGCTTCGTCATCTGGCATGGCGGCATTTCGGGCTCGATCCCGCTGACCGTCGCGACCCCGGCCCATTTCGCGGAGGACCAGATCGGCCTCATCCCGACCTCGGCCACGATCTTCTCCAGCTGGAACCTGATGATCACGCTGGCCGTCCTGATCGCGGTGCCGCTGGTGAACCGCGCCATGCTGCCCGACCCGCGCGAGGAGGTGCTGGTCGATCCCAGCCTCCTGCGCGAGCCCGAACCCGCCCCGCCCTCGGCCCGCCCCAGCCCCGCCCAATGGCTCGAGACGAGCCCCCTGCTGATGGTCCTGATCGGCGTTCCGGGCCTTGCCTGGCTCGCGCTGCACTTCGTCGGCGGCGGCGGGCTGAACCTCAACGTGGTGAACTTCCTCTTCCTCTTTCTCGGGGTCCTCCTCCACGGCACGCCCCGCAGCCTGCTCGCCAGCCTCGACGAGGCCGTGCGCGGCGGCGCCGGCATCGTGATCCAGTTCCCCTTCTATGCCGGCATCATGGCGATCATGACCGACAGCGGCCTCGCCGCCAGCCTCTCGGGCTGGTTCGTCTCGATCTCGACGGCCCAGACCCTGCCCTTCTGGTCCTTCATCAGCGCCGGCATCGTGAACCTCTTCGTGCCCTCGGGCGGCGGCCAATGGGCGGTGCAGGCCCCCGTAGTCCTTCCCGCGGCCGAGGCGCTCGGCGCCGATGTCGCCAAGGTGGTGATGGGCGTGGCCTGGGGCGATGCCTGGACGAACCTGCTGCAACCCTTCTGGGCGCTGCCGATGCTGGGCATCGCGGGCCTGAAGCCGCGCGACATCATGGGCTTCTGCGTCGTCCACCTGCTGATCATAGGCGTGATCGTCGGCGGCATCCTCTGGCTCATCTAGGCAAAGGCCGGCCTGCTTTGGTCCGGAAATATCCCGCAGGGGGACCGGGGGACGCGAAGTCCCCCGGCAGGGGCGGGACGCAAGCGACCACGGCGCCGAAAGCACCCAGCCTCAGTCCCGCTTGCGCCGCCGTTTCGCCCCGCGCTTGATCTCGGCCAGCCGCGCCTTCACCGTCATCCGCCCCTGCACCCGGCCTCGCTTGCCCTTCTGCGGCCCGCGCGGCAGGGCCCTGCCCTCCAGCTCCAGCAGTTCCAGCACCAGCCCGCCGGTCATCGGCATCGCCTCGGTCAGCCGCACCGTCACCCGTTGGCCGATCCCGATCTCCAGCCCCGTGTCGCTGCCGACCAGCATCTGCGCGCCCGGATCATAGTGGAAATACTCCTGCCCGATCGAGCGGATCGGCAGCAGCCCGTCCGCCCCGCTCTCGTCCAGCCGCACGAAGGCGCCGAACTTCTGCACCCCGTTGATGCGGCCGGTCATCTCGGTCCCGACCCGCTCTGACAGGTAGGCCGCCAGATAGCGGTCCGTCGTGTCCCGCTCGGCCGCCATGGACCGGCGCTCGGTCTCGCTGATATGGGTGCCGGTCTCGGCCAGCCGCTCGACCTGCGCCTCGTCCAGCCCGTCCTTGCCCCAGCCATGGGCGGTGATCAGCGCCCGGTGCACCACCAGATCCGCATAGCGGCGGATGGGCGAGGTGAAATGCGCGTAAGCCTTCAGCGCCAGCCCGAAATGGCCAAAATTCTCGGGGTGATAATAAGCCTGCGTCATCGAGCGCAGGGTCGAGATGTTGATCAGCTCGTCGAAATTGCTGCCCTCGGCCTGCTCCAGCAGCCGGTTCAGGTGGCTGGTCTGCAACACCTGCCCCTTGGCCAGCGTGAAGCCCGAGGCCTGCGCCACCTCGCGCAGCGCCTCCATCTTCTCGAGGCTCGGCTCCTCGTGGACGCGGAACAGCAGCGGACGGCCGCGGCGGTTCAGCTCCTCGGCCGCGGCGACGTTGGCCAGGACCATGAACTCCTCGATCAGCTTGTGCGCGTCGAAGCGGTCGCGGAAGCTCACCGACCTCACCCGCCCGTCCGGCGTCAGCTCGATCCGCCGCTCGGGCAGGTCCAGGTCCAGCGGCTGGCGCCGCGCCCGCGCCTCCTTCAGAAGGCCGTAGGCATGCCAGAGCGGCTTGATCACGCTGTCCATCAGCGGCTCGGTCGCCGCGTCCGGCGTCCCGTCCGCCGCCGCCTGCGCCTGCTCGTAGGCCAGCGAGGCGCGGCTCTTCATGATCCCGCGATAGAACTTGTGGCCGGTCTTGTTGCCCTGCGCGTCCAGCCGCATCCGCACCGCGATGACCGGCCGGTCCACATGCTCGTGCAGCGAACACAGGTCCGCCGACAGCGCCTCGGGCAGCATCGGCACCACGCGGTCGGGGAAATAGGTCGAGTTGCCCCGCTTCCACGCCTCGCGGTCCAGCGCGCTGCCGGGGCGGACGTAATGGGCGACATCGGCAATGGCGACCCAGATCGAGGCGCCGCCATCCTCCTCGATCTCGGCGGCCACCGCGTCGTCGTGATCGCGCGCGTCCGAGGGATCGATCGTCACCAGCGGCAGGTCACGCAGGTCCTCGCGCCCCTTCAACGGCGCGGGCGCGGCGGCCTCGGCCTCGCGCAGCACCGCCTCGGGGAACTCGTCGGGAATGCCGTGCTGGTGGATCGCGATCAGGCTGACCGCACGCGGCGCCGAGGGATCGCCGAGCCGCTCGATGATCCGCGCCTGCGGCAGGCCGAGCCGGGCGCGCGGCCCGGTCTGCTCGGCCTGCACCAGCTCGCCATTCTCGGCGCCGAGCGTGTCGCCCGCGCGCACCTTCCATTCCTTGTCCTGCCCCTTGTCGATGGGCAGGATGCGGCCCCCCTCGCTCTCCTTGCGGAAGATGCCGGTGATGCGGTTGGGGCTGGCGGTAATGCGGCGGATCAGCCGCGCCTCGTGGCTGTGATCCTCGGCATGCACCGCGATCAGCTTGCCGAGGAAGCGGTCGCCCCGCCCGAGCGCCGGGTCCGTCTGCCGCGGCAGGTAGAGGATGCGCGGCATCGCCCCCTCGCCCCGCCATTCCAGTGGCCGCGCGAACAGATCGCCCGAGCCGTCCGGCGGCAGCAGTTCCAGCACGGTAACCGGCGGCAGCGCCTCGGCGTCGAGGTAATGGCGCCGGCGCCGTTCCAGCGCACCCTCGGCCTCCATCTCCTTCAGAAGGCGCTTCAGCTCGATCCGGGCGGCGCCCTTGATCCCGAAGGCCTTGGCAATGTCGCGCTTGGAATTGGCCTCGGGGTTGTCCGCCACCCATTCGAGGATCTGCGCCTTGCTGGGGATCTGGTCCATCGTCTCCGCCTTCCGTTGCCGCGGTCAGAGCGCGCGGCGCATGTCACGATGAGGGATGCCCGCATCGTCGTATATCGGCCCTTCCGCAACGAAGCCGAGCTTCTCGTAGAACGCGATCGCGTGGACCTGCGATCCAAGCGTCGCATGGCTGATCCCGGGCCGCGCCCGCAGCGCGTCCAGCGCCGCGCGCATGAGCGCCGCCCCCAGCCCCGTCCCGCGCTGGTCCTTGAGCACGCAGACCCGCCCGATCTTGCCCGTCTCGCCCTTCAGGATCAGCCGCGCGCTGCCCACCGGCCGCCCGTCCAGCCGCGCCAGAAGGTGGATGGCGCCGCCGTCCTGATCGTCCAGCTCCTCGGCCTCGGGAACGCCCTGCTCCTCGATGAACACCGTGCGGCGCAGCGCGTGGCACGCCGCCAGGTCCTGCGTCTCCTCGATCACCAGGCTCATGCGAAAAATCTTTCCAGGACGCGCTGGTAGATGTCCTTGAGCTGGCGCACCTGCGCCGCCGGCACCCGCTCGTTCACCTGGTGCATGTGGTGCCCGACAAGGCCGAACTCCACCACCGGGCAGTGATCCTTGACGAAGCGCGCATCCGAGGTCCCGCCCGAGGTGGACAGCACCGGCACCCGGTTCGTCTCGCGGCTGACCACGTCGCGCACCATGTCCACGAACGGCCCCGGCGCTGTGAGGAAGGCCTCGCCCGAAATTTCGGCCGTCACCGTCAGCGCCACCCCTGTCTCGCCCGCAATCCGCGCCGCATGCGCCTCAAGCCGCTCGGTCAGCGAGGCCCCCGTATGCAGGTCGTTGAAGCGGATGTTGACCACCGCCGTCGCCGCCTCGGGGATCACGTTGGACGCGGGATTGCCGCAGTCGATGCTGGTGATCTGCAGCCCCGAGGGATCGAAATGCTCCGTCCCCTGATCCAGAGGCTCGGCCGTCAGCTCGGCCAGCATCCGCGTCAGCGCGTGCAGCGGGTTCTTCGCCCGATGCGGATAGGCCGCATGCCCCTGCACCCCCTTGGCCCGGATGCGGAAGGTGGCGGACCCGCGCCGCCCGATCTTCATCATCTCGCCCATCACGTCCGGGTTCGAGGGCTCGCCGACGATGCAGACCTCCATCCGCTCGCCGTTCCGCTCCATCCAGTCGAGGATCGCGGTGGTCCCGTCCTTCGACGGCCCCTCCTCATCCCCGGTGATGGTCAGGATCACCGCCCCGTCCGGCGGCGTCTCGGTCACGAAATCCACCGCCGCCGCGACGAAGGCGGCAACCCCGGATTTCATGTCCGTCGCCCCCCGGCCCCAGATCACCCCGTCCTCGACATGGCCCGAAAATGGCCCGTGGGTCCAAGAGGCCGGATCGCCCGGAGGCACCACATCCGTATGCCCGTTGAACCCGAACGCCCGCGCCCCCTTCGCCCCCCACCGCGCGAACAGGTTCGACGTCCCGTTCCGGTCCACCCGATGCACCTCGAACCCCGCGCCCTCCAGCAGCTCGGCCAGCAGCACCAAGGCTCCGCCCTCCTCGGGCGTGACCGAGGGGCAACGGATCAGGCGGGCGGTCAACTCGGCGGCATCGGTCATGCAAGGCTCCAGAGTTCAAGCGAGCGGCGCGCCAGGTTCAGCCCGGTCAGCACCAGAAGGATCAGCGTCCAGCGGCGGAACTGCTGCACGTCCAGCCGGTCCTGCAGCGCAAAGCCCAGCTTCATGCCCAGAACCGCCGGGATACAGAGCAGCGCCGAGAACGGCACCGTCTGCGCGTTCAGCACGCCCGAGGTCAGATGCGCCCCGGTCAGCACCACCGCGCCGATCAGGAAGACGACGCCCTGCACCCGCACCTGCTCGCGCTTGTCGGTGCCGATGGACAGCAGATAGACGATCAGCGGCGGTCCCCAGATCCCCGAGATGCCGCCGTAAAGCCCCCCGATCACGCCCGAGATTCCCTCGGCCCGCCTCCGGTGCCTGAGGTTCAGCGCCAGCGGCCGCCCCGACAGCTGCCACAGCGCGAAGAGCGTGATCGGCACGCCCAAGAGCCCGTACATCACCCATTGCGGGATCGCCTTGGCAAAGCCCGCCGAGACGCAGATGAAGATCACCACCATCGCGATATGCAGCCGGAACTTGCGGACCGAAGCCATCACCGGCCCCCGCCCCTCGCGCGCGGCCTGCTGCACGTTGCTCAGAAGCGTCGGCAGGATCATCGCGCCCAGCGCGACCGTGGCCGGCATGACCGAGCCGAAGGCCGACATCATGATCATCGGCATGGCAAAGCCCAGCGCGCCCTTCACGAAGCCCGCGAAGGCGGTCACGCCGAGGGCCGCAAGGATCTGCCAGGTTTCCAGACCGAACATGGCGCGGACGCTATCGTGCCGCGGCGGCAGAGAAAAGGGCGCTTCGATTCGCGCGCCGGATCACGAACCGCCTCGCGCGGCAATGCCGGAAAGATGATGCCGCAGCCGCGCGCCGCGACCGGATGCGTGGGAAAAACGTCACGCTCGGCCGGCATGTCCGCCACCATCCGCGGCGGGCGCGCCGCCCGGAAGGCCAGCATTTGCCGGTGCCGCCTCGCCTGCCGGGCGAGCCGCGCCTGCCACGCGAGCAAGCGGCCGAGGACGGCCGCGACGCCCGACCCGCTGGATCAGGCTGCGGAATATGGTTATCTGGGCCAATTTTCGCCCATCCTCCCGAAGGAGACGCCACATGCTGTCCCGCAACCTTGCCATCGCCAGCCTCGCCGCCCTGACCCTCGCCGCCTGCAACAACGAGCCGGCGGGCGATCCGATGGGCGGGCTTCCCGCGAATGACTACGTCCTCGTAGGCATCGGCAACGGCACCGTGCCGCTGAGGAACATCACCCTGACGCTCCGCGCCGAGGGCGTCTCGGGCCGCGGCCCCTGCAACGGCTATGCGCTTCGCAACACCGTGCCCCTGCCCGCCGTCGCCTTCGAGCCGATCCAGACCACCGGCATCACCGGCTGCAAGGACGAAGCGGTCGAGCAGCGCTTCTTCAACGCCCTGCAGCAGGCGAACGAGATGGAGTATTTCGGCGGCGTCCTCCGCATCAAGGGCCCGACCTGGCTGATCTTCGAAAGCGGCCGCCCGGCCGATCTTGCCACCGACGCCCTCTCGGCCGCCCGCGGCAACCAGTAAAGGGGCGATCGGGTCCTGCTTTGGTCCTGAAATATCCCGGGGGGAGTCCCGTCAGGGACGGGGGGCAGCGCCCCCCTGCCCCGCCGCGGAAAGACGCCGCACCAGCCGCTCCCGCGCCGCGGGCAGCGGCTTGCCCACCAGCTCGGCCGCAAGGCGCTCGCGCAGGAAATGGCCGGTGATCGTCAGCCCTTCGGCAAGCCCGCGCCCGCGGTTGTCCCCCGCCCCGCCCATCAGCGCCGGCAACGGCAGCAGCCGCTCCGCCCACTCCCCCGCGCCCTCGCGACTGACCGCCCGGCCCGAGCGGGGACTGACATACGCCAGCCCCTCCCGCGCCCCGGTCACCGCGCAGGAGGTGAGGTCCAGCCCGAAGCCCATCTCGTCCAGCAGCCGCATCTCCCAGTCCAGGTAGTCGGCGCCCCAGTCCCCGCCCCGCTCCATCAGGTCCAGCAGCGCCTCGGTGGCAAAGGACAGCGCGGGGTGCGGATCGCGCTCGGGCAGGGCGAAGACCAGAAGCGCGCAGACCGCGTTCAGCCCCGCCAGCGCCAGGCTGTCCGCCATCAGCCCCGCGCGCAGCCGCACCGGCTCGGCCGTGAAGCTGCCCAGCTGCCCCTCCTGCCGCGCGCGCCAGCGTAGCGACAGAAGCGCCCCCGGCTGCAGCATCGCCGCCCGTTTCTGCGAGGCGCCGCCCGGCACCAGCCCCAGGTGACGCCCCTGAAGCGGCGTCAGCACCTCGATGATGACGGCGGTCTCGCCATGGGGGCGGCGGGCGATGACGGTGCCTTCCCCCTGCCACTCCACGCCCGCGCTACCGCCGCGCGGGGATCAGCTGCTGCGCCGCGCCGGCGAGCAGAAGCCAGACCGAGGTGAGGATCAGCCCCCAGTTCACCAGCTCGGGCGCCTCGAAGTCGAGCCAGGCGGCCCAGCCCGCGAAGACCACCCAGGCCGCCGCGATGGGCAGCGACAGGGCGCGCCAGCGCTCGGTCCGGACCGGGTGGATGAACTTGATGTTGAGGAACATGGCGATGGTCAGCACAGTCACGATGGCCAGGATCACCTCCCAGACCGGCTGCACGGCGAAGAGGACCAGGATCACCATGTTCCAGCAGCCGGGAAAGCCCGCGAAGCTGTTGTCCTTGGTTTTCATCCGGTTGTCGGCGAAATAGACGACGCTGCCGAAGACGATCACGATGATCGCAAACCAGCCCGTCCAGCCCGCCAGCAGCCCCGACTTGAACAGCGCGAAGGCCGGGATGAACACATAGGTCAGGTAGTCGATGATCAGGTCCATCAGCACGCCGTCATAGGCGGGCCAGTTCTTCTTGACTTCGTAGCGCCGCGCGAGCGGGCCGTCGATGCCGTCCACCACGAAGGCGACGACCAGCCAGACGAACATGATCGCCCACTCGGCCTCGACCGCGGCCAGCATCGCCAGCATCGCCAGAACGGCGCCCGAGGCGGTCAGAAGATGGACGGACAGGGCTTTGTGACGGATCTGCATCGGCACCTTGTCGCAGCTTCGTGATGACCGCGCAACCGCAGCCCCGCTTGGACCTGCGTCAGCGCAGGATCGGCGGCCCCTTCGGCTTTGGGGCCGGCGACGGAGGCGCGGGCAGGCTCATGTCGAAGCGCAGCGCCCCGGCCGGCGGCGGCGTGTCGGCGAAGCTGACATCGACGCCGCCCGGCTGCGGCGGCAGAAAGGCCAGCGCCTCGGCCAGCGCCTTGGCGATGGCGGGCTGGCGCGCCGGGTCGGTGCCCGCCAGCATCACCAGATGACCGCCGCCCGCCACGCCCACCAGCGCCGCGCCGGAAGCCAGCCCGCGCATGTCCGCCAGCCGCGCGGCCAAGGGCTCGGCCAGCGCCTCCAGCACCTCGGGCGCGGGGGCCACCAGGCGCAGCCGCGCCTCGGCCTCTTCCGGCGTGCCCGCCAGCGCGCCGGTCAGCCAGTCCAGCATCCCCGCATCCAGCAGCATCTCCGAGGGCGCGCCGGGATTGACCAGCAGCCCCGCCCCGGCCGCCTTCAGAAGCCCCGCCAGCACCCGGCCCGGCATCGCCGCATAGGGCGTCGGTGCGCCGAAGAAATCCGCCAGCCGGTCCTCGCTGTCGCAGGCCAGCGCCACCTCGCCGCCTTCCAGCGGGAACATCCGCAGCGCCACCTCGTCGCCTGCCGGCTCGCGCAGCAGCGCCACGGCCAGCTCGGTATCGGCCAGCCGCGACAGCATTCGCGCGCGCGAGGGCGCGTCCGCGTCATGGAACGGAGTGACTGCCAGATCGTCGAGCGCGCTCATGCCTGCCTCATGCAAATCTCCGCCCTCCCTACGGTCCGGAACCCGCCCAAACAAGCACCCACGCAAGCGTGATTCCGCCTATCCGGCCCCAGAGGCCATACAGGCGCCATGAACAGACGCCACATCCTGCTGACCGCCAGCCTCGCCCCGCTTCTGGCCGCCCCGCATCTTGCCCGCGCCAGTGTCTCGCCCCTTCTCGATCAGGCCCGCGGCCTCGATCCCCTGCGCGCCGTCGCCGTCTGGCAGAACGGGCAGGAGATCGCCGCCCGCGGCTATGGCCGTTTCAGCCCCGACAGCCCGACGAACATCAAGTCGGCCTCCAAGTCCGTGGTCTCGGCGCTGGCCGGCATCGCCATCGGCCGCGGCCTCCTGGAGGGGCCGAACCAGCCCATCGCGCCGATCCTGCGCAGCGACCTGCCGCAGAACCCGGACCCGCGCATCCACCGCATCACGCTTGGGAACCTCCTGTCCATGCAGGCAGGGCTCGAGCGGCAGTCGGGCGGGAATTACGGCCGGTGGGTCAGCACGCGCAACTGGGTCCGCTCGGCGCTGGCCGCGCCCTTCACGCAGGACCCCGGCACGCGGATGCAGTATTCCACCGCCTCGACCCACCTGGTCGCCGCCGTGCTGACCCGCGTCACCGGCCGGCCGCTTCTGGACGTGGCGCGGGACTGGCTGGGGCCCATCCCCGGCTTCCGCATCACCGGGTGGGACCGCGACCCGCAGGGCATCTATCTGGGCGGCAACCAGATGGCGATGAGCACCCGCTCGCTTCTGGCCTTCGGCGCGACCTACGCGAATGGCGGCCGCGCCGGCGGCCGGCAGGTAGTGCCCGAGGCCTGGGTGCAGCAGAGCTGGCAGCCGCGCACCTCGTCGATCTTCAGCGGCCAGGGCTACGGCTATGGCTGGTTCATCGGCCGGATTGGAGGGCGCGACGTGCGCTTCGGATGGGGCTATGGCGGGCAGATGATCTATGTCTTCCCCGAGGCGCGGCGCGCGCCCGCGACGGTCATCGCCATGACCTCGGACCCCGACCAGCCCTCGGCCCGCACCGGCTACCGGGCCGATCTGCACCGGCTCGCCGGGGCGCTGGTGCAGGCCGCGTAAGGACGGCCGGCGCCCCCCGGCGCCGTCAGTCGATGAAGTCGCCCGCCTGGAAGTTGCCGACGTTGCGCAGCAGCTGGCCGATGAACGAGATCTCGGTCACGCTGCCTTCCGTCACGCGGCGCGAGAGGGTGACGACGCGGCCCCGCTCCAGCCCGAAACGCTCGACATTGCTGACCGTGCCGTTCGGGGCGAAGGAGATGGCGACGACCTGGCGGTCCACCTCGCGCGGCGGGGCGGCGCCGAAGTCGCGCCAGCGCGAGCCGACATAGTACCAGCCCGATCCCGTCAGCAGCCCTTGCGCCGAAGGACGCCCGATCAGCCCCGGCAGGTCGTCGACCGTGGTTTGCCCGACCTGCACCTGCGTCAGCTCGAACTCGGGCGGCACGTAGCCGTGGTTGCGGTAGACGGGTGCGCAGGCGGCCACTCCCGCGGCAAGGATTGCGATTGTCAGCAGGCGCTTGATGGCCGACATTGATGCAGGCTCCTTACCTATGGGGCGCCCTCTTGCGGGGGCGGTTGACGCGGCTCGCCCTGCCTAGCAAACTCGGTCCCCGCGCTCAAGAATGACAAATCGCGGCGCGTCCCGCCCCGCGAATCGCATCCGAAGGATCAAGGCCGCCATGCCAGACACCCGCGCCCCGGACCCAGAGGCCCATCCGCAGCGCCTGCGCGTCGCTCATCTCAGCGCCCGCCAGCCGACCCCGTTCCACCTGCGCCCCTCGGCCGAGGTCCGCGCCGCGCTGGCCGAGGAGCTGGGCATCGAGGGCCTGCCGAAGCTGGACTTCACCGGCGAGGTCCGCGCCGACCGGGGCGAGGGCTGGCGGCTGGACGGGCGGCTGACCGCGCGGGTGACGCAGGCCTGCGTGGTGACGCTGAAGCCCGTCCGTACCGATCTGTCCGAGGAGGTGACGCTGCGCTTCTCGCCCCATGCCAGCGCGCCGGAGGGCGACGAGGTCGAGATGCCCGACGAGACGCTCGAGCCGCTCGGCACCTTCATCGACCTGACCGCCGCCATGGTCGAGGCGCTGGCTTTGGCCCTGCCGCCCTATCCGCGCGCCGAAGGGGCCGAACTGGCCCCCGCCACTGACGCGGCCGAGGCGGATCAGGACGACCGCAGGCGCCCCTTCGCCGATCTCGACAAGCTGCTGCGCGGGGGCGGCACGCCCGACTGACGCCGCCGGCTCGCCGTCCCTCGCGCCGAATCGCTTGCGCGGCGGCGCCGGGTCCCCTATCCCGCCCCTCGCGCGAACCTGACCCAAGAAAACCTGCGGCCCTCCGCTGCGAGGGCTTGCGGGCAGGACGCTCATCGCGTATCTGCGCGGTTCATTTACGAATTCCAATCCAGCGGTGACGGCGCGCGGCGCCCCACCCGAGAACAACCGAGGTGGTGACATGGCTGTCCCTCAGAATCGCGTAACCCGCTCGAAGCGCAACATGCGTCGCGCGCATGATGCGCTGGTCGCGGGCAACCCGAACGAATGCTCGAACTGCGGCGAACTGAAGCGTCCGCATCACGTGTGCCCGTCCTGCGGCCACTATGCCGACCGCGAAGTGATCGCGCAGGCCAACGAGATCGACCTGGACGACGACGCGGCCTGACCGGGTCCGGCGCCATCCGATGACTGCGTCCTCCGCGTCCCAGGACTTGCCGCGCGCCCCCAAGACCGGGGGCAGCGTGGTGATATCCGTTGACGCGATGGGCGGCGACCGCGGCCCGTCCGCCGTCGTGGCCGGCATGGCCGAGAGCGCCGAGAAGAACCCCGAGATCCGCTTCATCGTCCACGGCCCCGAGGCCGAGCTGACGCGCCTCATCGGCCGTCGCAAGACGCTCGCGGACCGCTGCGAGATCCGCCATGCCGAAGGCGTGGTGACGATGGAGGACAAGCCGAGCCAGGTCGTCCGCAAGGGCGCCGGCAGCTCGATGTGGTCCACCGTCGAATCCGTGCGCCTGGGCGAGGCGCAGGCCGCCGTCTCCTGCGGCAATACCGGCGCGCTGATGGCGCTGTCGATGCTGCGCCTCAGGAAGCTGCCGGGCGTGAACCGGCCGGCCATCGCCTGCCTCTGGCCCTCGCGCAACCCGCAGGGCTTCAACATCATGCTGGACGTGGGCGCCGACATCCGCGCCGACGCGCATGACCTGCTGCAATACGCGCAGATGGGCGCCTCCTATGCCCGCAACGGCCTCGACCTCGCGACGCCTCGCATTGGCCTGCTGAATGTTGGCACCGAGGAGCACAAGGGCCGGACCGAGCTGCGCCAGGCGGACGAGCTGATCCGGGCCGCGGCCGCCGACGGCAACTTCTCCTATGTGGGCTTCGTCGAGGGCGGGGACCTTCCCTCGGCGCGCGTCGATGTGATCGTGACCGACGGCTTCACCGGCAACATCGCCTTGAAGACCGGCGAGGGGACGGCCAAGCTGGTCGGCGACTTCCTCAAGGACGCCTTCTCGAACTCGATCATGTCCAAGTTCGCCGCCCTCCTCGCAATGACCTCGCTGAAGCGCCTGCAAAAGCGGATCGACCCGCGGCGGGTGAACGGCGGCATCTTCCTTGGCCTGAACGGCACCGTCATCAAGTCGCATGGCTCGGCCGACGCGACCGGCGTCTCGGCCGCGATCAAGCTGGCCTTCACCCTGTCGAAGTCCGGCTTCCAGGACCGCCTCGCGGCCCGCGTCGCCCAGATTGCCCCCGCGCCCACGGAAGACAGCGGGGCCGCCCGCTGATGCGCCGCTCGGTCATCATCGGCACCGGGCATTACCTGCCCGAGCGCGTGGTTCCGAACAGCTGGTTCGAGGACCGGCTGGACACGACCGACGAATGGATCCGCTCGCGCAGCGGGATCGAGCGTCGCCATTTCGCCGCCGAGGGCCAGACCACCAGCGATCTCGCCATCCGCGCCGGCCGCGCCGCGATGGAGAAGGCGGGCATCGGTCCCGAGGATCTGGACGGCGTGGTGCTGGCGACCTCGACCCCCGACTTCACCTTCCCGGCCGTCGCGACGATGGTGCAGGCCGGGCTGGGGATCAAGCGCGGCTTCGCCTATGACGTGCAGGCCGTCTGCGCCGGCTTCGTCTTCGCCCTCGCCAATGCCGACGCGATGATCCGCGCCGGGCTGGCGAGCCGCGTCCTCGTGATCGGATCCGAGACCTTCTCGCGCATCATGGACTGGACCGACCGCTCCACATGCGTTCTCTTCGGCGACGGCGCCGGCGCCGTGGTGCTGGAGGCGCAGGAGGCGGCCGGAACCTCGGACGACCGCGGCATCCTCGCCAGCGACCTGAACAGCGACGGCAGCCTGCGCGAGCTGCTCTACGTCGATGGCGGCGTCTCGACCACCGGCACGGCGGGGCATCTGCGGATGCAGGGCAACCTCGTCTTCCGCCACGCGGTCGAGAAGCTGGCCAAGACCGCCCATGTCGCGCTGCAGAAGGCGGGCCTGACCCCGTCCGAGGTGGACTGGATGGTCCCCCACCAGGCCAACATGCGGATCATCACCGCGACCGCCCAGAAGATGGGCCTTCCGATGGAGAAGGTCGTGCTGACCGTTGCCGACCACGGCAATACATCGGCCGCTTCGATCCCGCTGGCCCTGTCGGTCGCCGACAGCGAGAACCGCTTCCAGCCCGGCCAGCTGATCGTGACCGAGGGCATCGGCGGCGGCCTCAGCTGGGGCTCGGTCGTCCTGCGCTGGTAGCGTTAACTGCCCGTCCGCGCGACGTAATTTTTTCTGACTCGCCCGATAGGCACATCCGCCTCGGTCACCTGCCGTTACGTCACGGCCCAAATGACGCAACGCTGGCTCCGGCCGGTTGACACTCCCCCACCGCTTCTGAAGACTGCCGATCGTGCAGGTGCAGAAAATCGCCTGCCGACCTTGGGGAGGGTCCAGACATTGCCGATCATCCGTCTGATCGACGGCATCAATGAGGTCGTCGGCCGCATCGTCTCACTTGTGGCGCTGATCTTCGCGGCCATCATCATCTACGACGTCTTCATGCGCTACGTGCTGGGCCAGCCGACCCGGTGGGCCTTCGACGTGACGAAGCAGCTCTACGGGTTCTACTTCATCATGCTGGGCGGCTACGCGCTGAACCACCAGGCCCATGTCCGCGTCGACCTGCTGACCGCCACCATGCGCCCGGCCATGCGCCGGTGGGTCGAGGTCGCCGGCTACGTCATCTTCTTCTTCCCCTTTGCCTGGATCTTCGCGACCCGCAGCTGGACCTTCGCGATGACCTCGTGGAACCAGGGCGAGGTGACCTACGGCGCCGTGGCCCTGCCCGTCTATCCGCTGAAGATGGCGATGTTCGTCGCCGCCTGCCTGCTGCTGATCCAGGGCGTGTCCGAGGTGCTGAAGCTGATCCTCGACCGCGCCCCGCATATCTACGGCAACGATCCCGTCCAGCAGGAGCCGACGCATGTCCGGTGAAGCCATCGCCCTCATCATGTCGGGCCTTCTGCTGCTGGGGCTCTTCATGGGGCACCCGCTGGCGCTGGTCCTCGGCGGCACCGCCGTTCTGGGCGCCTTCATCGCGGACCGCCCGCAGGTGCTGGGCATCGTCATCAACCGCATCTTCGGCGACGTGCTGGACAACTACGTCCTGATCGCCATTCCGCTGTTCGTCCTCATGGCCCGCTTCCTGTCTGACAGCGGCGTCACCGACCGCATGTTCGAGGCGCTGCGCCACCTCATGTCCCGCGTGAAAGGCGGCCTCGGGCTTGCGGTCGTGTTCATCTCGATCCTGCTGGCCGCGACGACCGGGATCATCGGCGCCTCGATCACTGTGATGGGCGTCATGGCCCTGAAGCCCATGCTGCAATACGGCTATGACAAGCGGCTGGCGACCGGCCTCATCGGCGCCTCGGGCTGCCTCGGCATCCTCATCCCGCCCTCGATCATGCTGATCCTGATGGCCTCCTACGCGCCGGGCCTGTCGGTCGGCCAGCTCTTCGCGGGGGCCATGGTGCCGGGCCTGCTGCTGGGGGTGATGTATGCGATCTACGTCGTCGCCGTCGCCTGGATCAAGCCGGACTGGGCCCCCCGCATCGCCGAGGCCGACCAGATCAGCCGCGGCGCCATGTGGAAGCTGCTGCTGGTCGAGGCCGTGCCGCCGCTGATCCTGATCCTCGGCATCCTCGGCTCGTTGCTGGCCGGGATCGCCACCGCGACCGAGGCCAGCGCCATCGGCGCGCTGCTCGCCCTGCTGATCGTGATCTTCCGTGGCCGCTTCAAATGGTCGACCTTCTACTCGGCACTTCTGGAAACTGGCCGCACCTCGGCGATGATCCTCTTCATCGTCGTGGGCGCCACCGCCTTCACCGGCGTCTTCAACATCACCGGGGGCCTGCGCGCCAGCCAGGACCTGATCCGCGGGCTTGCCGACGATCCCTACACGCTGGTCGCGGTGATGCTGCTGGTCGTCTTCATCCTCGGCATGTTCCTCGACTGGACCGGCATCGTGCTGTTGTCCTTCCCCATCTTCCTGCCCCTGGTGGCCGAGATGGGCATCGACCCGCTGTGGTTCGTCGTCCTGATGGCCGTGGTGCTGCAGACCAGCTTCCTGTCGCCGCCCTTCGGCTACGCGCTCTTCTACATGCGCGCCATCGCCCCGCCCGACGTGCGCACCACCGACATCATCGTCGGCGTGCTGCCCTTCATCGCGCTCATCATCCTGATGTGCGGCGCGATGATCCTGTTCCCTGCCTTGGTGACGTGGCTTCCCGCCACGCTCTATGGCGGCTGACGTTTTCAACGAGGAGGCTCTGAAACATGAAAACCACGCTTTCCACCGCCGTGCTTGCGCTTGCCGTCGCGTCCCCGGCCTTGGCCGAGACCTGGACGATGACCTCCACCTGGCCCTCCAGCCTCGAGCTGATCGAGATCGACCGCAAATGGGTCGAGAATGTCGGCAAGATGGTCGATCCCGAGGTCCTGACGATCGAGTTCTACGACGGCGGCAGCCTGGTTCCGGCGGGCGAGGTCTTCGGCGCGGTGGAATCGGGCACGATCCAGGCCGGCGCCGACTGGCCGGGCTACTGGGCCGGCCGCAACCCGGCCTTCTCGCCGCTGGCGACGACCGCCAGCCTCTTTAACGCGGTGGACTACGTCAACTGGATCCAGGAATGGGGCGGCGCCGACCTCTATAACGAGATCTACGGCCAGTTCGGCATGGTCTACCTGCCCTATGGCGTGACCAACAACGAATCCGGGTTCCGCACCGTCAGCCAGCCGATCCGCACGGTCGACGACCTTCAGGGCCTGCGCCTGCGCCTCTCGGGCCTCGAGCAGGGCCGCCTTCTGGAAAAACTCGGTGGCAGCCAGGTCAGCATGGCCGGCGGCGAGATCTACCAGTCGCTCGAGCGCGGCGTGATCGACGGGGCCGAGTTCTCGACCCCCAACGTGGACTTCTCGGGCGGCTTCCAGCAGGTGACCAGCTACTGGTCGACGCCCGGCTGGCACCAGTCCTCGTCGGTCTTCGGCGTGATGATCAACAAGAACAGCTGGGACGCGCTGGACGAGGCCACGCAAGAGCGCCTGCGCCTCGCCGCCGACGCCACCATGCTCTGGTCGCTCTCCTTCACCGAGCGGCGCGCCAACGAGGCCTATCGCCAGTTCGAGGAGGCCGGGACCGAGATCAACCGCCTCGACGACGCCGCGCTGGAGCGTATCCAGGAGCTGGCCAACGAGACCATCGTCGAGGTCGCCTGCGAGAACCGCGATTCGGCACGCGTCTATGCCAGCATGATCGGCTATCTCGAGGACTACGCGACCTGGCGCACCGCCTCCGCGCCCTTCGACCTCGGCCGGACCCCGAACGGTCCCGACCTCGCCGAGATCGAGGCCTGCGCGCAGTAGGTCGCAACCGCAGCGTGTAAAGCGCGCGCCGCACCACCATGCAAGTCACGGGCGGGGAACGATTTCCCCGCCCGTCTCGTTGACAGCACGGCCGAAGGGCCTCATCCTTGCGTCAGCGAAAAGGAACGATCATGGGCGACAAGACTCTGACCCGCATGGACCTGGCCGAGGCGGTGTTCCGCGATGTCGGCCTTTCGCGCCACGAATCCGCCCAGTTGGTCGAAAGCGTGCTGGGCCATATCTCCGACGCGCTGGTGCGCGGCGAGCAGGTGAAGATCTCGTCCTTCGGCACCTTTTCGGTCCGCGACAAGAACGAGCGCATCGGCCGCAATCCCAAGACCGGCGAGGAAGTCCCCATCACGCCCCGGCGCGTGCTGTCCTTCCGCCCCTCGCACCTGATGAAGGATCGCGTGGCCGCCGGCAACAAGCGCAAGGGCTAGGGGCGGATCGGCAACGGCATGCAGAAGCGGGATGACGCCTTTCGCTCGATCGGGGAAGTTGCTGCCCTCATCGGCGTTCCCCCGCATGTCCTGCGCTACTGGGAGACGCAGTTTCCCCAGCTGAAGCCGATGAAGCGCCCCGACGGGCGCCGCTATTACCGCCCCGAGGATGTGCGCCTCGCCGCCGGCCTCTGCGAGCTGCTGCGTGATGACGGGCTGACCATCCGCGGCGCCCGCAAGCTGATCGCGCTGGACAGGGGCACCGCCGTCCGCGCGCGCGGCCAAGTCCGCCTCGGCGAGATGGCCACGGCCGACGCCGCGCCGGCGCTGCCGGACGCCGACCCGAACGTCACTCCTGACGCCGCCCCGCCCGCCCAGCTCGACACCCCGCCCCCGCCGCCCCCAGAGCCGCCCGTGGCGCCGCCCCTCGAGGCGCTTCCCGAGTGGCAGGACGACGCGTCGCCGCCGCAGCCCGAGACGGCTTTGCCGCCCGTGCCGGAGGACACCGAGGCGCCAGCCGAAACGCCGCCCGAGGACGCCCTGACGGACACGGACCCGCCGGAACCCCCGCATCAGCCGCATGTCCGCCTGCGCCACCGCGGCCGCCGCGAGGTGCCTGAGGGGCAGATGGCGCTCTTCGACGGCCCGCCGCCGCCTGCTTCGACCTGGCTGCCGCGCCTGACGCGCATGGCCGCGCTGCTGCGCGCGCAACAGCCCGGCGCCCCACGCTGGCAGCAAGCCGCAGCGGCCGGAATGCGCCTCGGCAACGCGATCTCGCGGCTCTACTGACCCCGTGTCGCATTGGCTGCAGATTTCCGTCCGCCGGCCCTTGTGCAGCCCGGCAAGATCGCACTATACGGACCCCGTGTCGGGCCGTGGCGCAGCCTGGTTAGCGCGTCCGTCTGGGGGGCGGAAGGCCGCGAGTTCGAATCTCGCCGGCCCGACCATCTGAGAAACGCCCACCCTTCGGGGTGGGTGTTTTCGTATCCGCGTATGAGGTGCTCATGAACGGCGTGCTTCCCGACGACCAGATCCGCGCGCTGATCGACGCCGGCGCCATCCGCAGCGACATCCCGGTCACGCCCGAGCAGATACAGCCGGCCTCGCTGGACCTGCGCCTTGGCGCCACCGCCTATCGCCTGCGCGCCAGCTTCCTGGCTGGCAAGGGCCGCCGCGTGGCGGAGCGTCTGGACGACATGCAGATGCACCAGATGGACCTCAGCGCCGGCGCCGTGCTGGAACGCGGTTGCGTCTACCTGATCCCCCTCCAGGAAAGCATCGCCTTGCCCGCCGGTCTTTCGGCCGTGGCGAACGCCAAGTCCTCGACCGGCCGGCTGGACCTGCTGACGCGCCTCGTCACCGACGACGGCACCGAGTTCGACCGCCTGCCCGAAGGTTACGACGGCCCCCTCTATGCCGAGATCTGCCCGCGCAGCTTCTCGGTCCTCGTCCGCCCCGGCATGCGCCTCAACCAGCTGCGCCTGCGGGCCGGCACGGCGCAGCTGTCGGATGCCGAGCTGACGGCGCTCCACGCCGAGACGCCGCTGGTCGGCGGCGCCCCCGCGCTGATCGACCAGGGCCTCGGCTTCTCGGTGGACCTGCGGCCGGAGCAGGGCGATCTGGTCGGCTACCGCGCCCGCCCGCATAGCGGCGTGATCGATCTGGACCGCATCGGCGCCTATCCTGCGGCCGAGTTCTGGGACGAGCTGCGCACGAGCGACGGCCGCCTGATCCTCGACCCCGGCGCCTTCTACATCCTCGTCAGCCGCGAATCGGTCGCCATTCCCGCCGACTACGCCGCCGAGATGGCCCCCTATCTGGCGATGGTCGGTGAATTCCGAGTCCATTATGCCGGCTTCTTCGATCCCGGCTTCGGCATCGGCCCCTCGGGCACGGGCGCCCGCGGCGTTCTCGAGGTCCGCTGCCACGAGGCGCCCTTCGTCCTCGAGCACGGCCAGGTCGTCGGCCGCCTCGTCTACGAGCGCATGGCCGCCCGGCCCGCCCGCCTCTACGGCCAGGACATCGCCTCGAACTATCAGGGCCAGGGCCTCAAGCTCGCCAAGCAGTTCCGCTGAACCCGCGCGACGGCGTTGCGCCCTAGGGCAACGCCCCGGTCTGCCACAGCCGCACCTTCAGCCCCCCATGCGCCACAATGGGCCCGGGCGCCTGCCACGGCAGCCCCGTCGCCTTCGCCAGGCCCGCCTCGCTGGTGACCATCCCGACGCGCCAACCCGAAAAGCGGCTGCGGAAGACCTCGCCCATCGCGCCATGCAGCCCGAAGAGCGGCCCCTTGTTCCCGATCCGCGCCCCATAGGGCGGGTTCACGATGACGATCCCGGGCGCGCCGTCCGGCCGCTGAAGATCAGCGATTGGGTGGGTTTCGAAGCTGGTGAAGGCCGCCACGCCCGCGCGCTCGGCATTGGCGCGGCTCATCCGGACCGCCCCGGCGTCCCGGTCGCTGCCAAGGAAGATCGGCGTGACCTCCCGCACTGGCGCCGGCGCCCGCAGGGCCTCCCACGCGTCCGGATCGAACGTCGCAAGCTGCTGGAACGCGAAGCTCCGGCTGCGCCCCGGCGCCAGGCCCGCCGCCATCTCGGCAGCCTCGATGACGAAGGTCCCCGAGCCGCACATCGGGTCCAGCACCGGCACCGGCTGCGCCGGATCGAACCCCATCTGCCGCAGGAACATGGCCGCCATCGTTTCGCGCATTGGCGCCTTGGCGACGGCCTCCTTGTGCCCGCGCTTGTGCAGGGATTCCCCTGTCGTGTCGACGCTGAAGGTCACCAGATCATCCTCGATCCGCGCCTTCACCACGACCGCGCCCTCGCCGCCAAGCGGCGCCCCGAGCGTCTCGGCGATGGCCCGCTCGATCCGCTGCGTGGCCGCGCCGGCATGGTAGATCTTCGAGGCGCGGCTGACCGTCTCGACCTTCACCGGCACGTCGGCGCGCAGAACCTCGGCCCAGGGAAACTTCCGCGCCCGCTTGTCCAGCTGCGCCAGGTGCATCGCCCTGAAGCCGCCGAACCGCGCCAGCACCCGCGTCGCCCCGCGCAGCCGCAGGTTCGCCGCCCACACGTCGGGCCAGCCGCCGCGGATCGTCACGCCGCCGGGCTGAAGGGCTGGCTCCCAGCCAAGCGCCCGCACCTCGGCGGCCAGAGGCTCTTCCAGCCCGGGCGTCGCCACCAGGAAGATGTCGAAAATGCTGTCCATCGCGCAGCCCTATCGCGAGCCGCGCCCGAAGACGAGGGGCTAGCGCCGCGTCATCCGGTTCATCGTCTTGACCTTCTGCGCCATCTGCCGCGCCTGCTTGCGGTTCTGCGCGTCCGAGGGCTGCTGCGCCTCGATCAGGTTGCCGTCATTGTCCACCTGCGGCGGAGGCGGCGCCGCCTTCGGTTTGCGCGCCTTCGAGATGGTGTCCATCCCCTGGTTGATCCCCCAGTTCATGATCCGGCGCATCACGAGGCGGGTGAACATCTTGGTGATCTGGTTCATGTTCATTGGCAGCTCCTGTCACTCATCCTCGAACAGATCCTCGGCCGGACCTGCCGTCCCCATGTCGTCATCATCCTCAGCGGGTGCAAGAGGCATAGCGATACCCTCTCTGGGCGAGCGCGACTCGAGCAGCCCCGCCGCCCGCAGCTCCGCCAGCCCCGGCAGGTCCCGCGCGCTTTCCAGGCCGAAATGATCGAGGAACGCCTCGGTCACGACGAAGGTCGCGGGGCGGCCCGGCGTCATGCGGCGGCGGCCGACCCGGACCCAGCCCATCTCAATCAGCTGGTCCAGCGTGCCGCGGCTGACGGCGACGCCGCGGATCTCCTCGATCTCGGTGCGGGTGACGGGCTGGTGATAGGCGATGATCGCCAGCGTCTCGATCCCCGCGCGCGACAGGCGGCGCGTCTCGATGCTGTCCTGCTGCATCAGGAAGGAAAGGTCCGGCGCGGTGCGGAAGGCGTAGCCGTCGCCGATCCGCTCCAGCACCACGCCCCGCCCTTGGTAGAGCCGCCGCAGGCCCGCCAGCGCCTCGGCCGCGTCGCAGCCGGCGGGCAGCCGGGCGGCGATGTCGCGCAGGCTCAGCGGCGCGGGAGCGGCGAAGAGCAGCGCCTCGACCATCCGCTCCTGCTGGTCCATCGGCGGGAAGGCGTCACTCGCCATGGCCGGTGGCGCGGTAGCTAATGGGCGCGAAGGTGTCGGGCTGGCGGATCTGCAGCCGCCCCTGCCGCGCCAGTTCCAGCGCGGCGGCGAAGGTCGCGGCGGTGGCGCTGCGGCGGCGGGCCGGATCGGCGGCCCAGCCCTCGGGCAGGAAGACCGCGAGATCGGTCCACTCGCCCGCGAAGCCGATCATCCGGCGCAGCCGCTCCAACGCCTGCTCCATCGTGAAGACGCCCTGCCGGTCGAAGGCGAACGGCCGGAACTCGTCGCGGGTCTTCAGTCGCGCATAGGCGCGCATCAGGTCGATCAGCCCCGCCTGCCACTCGGTGCGCCTTGTGCGGACCACCGCATCGGGCGCGCCGCGCGCGAAACGGCTGATCCCCAGCCTGTCCCGCGCCATCAACTGCGCCGCCGCCTGCCGCATGGCCGAGAGCCGCTCGAGCTGGAAGGCCAAATGCGCGGCCATGTCCTCGGCCGAAGGGCCCTCGTCCTCGGGATCGGGCGGCAGCAAGAGGCGCGACTTCAGATAGGCGAGCCAGGCCGCCATCACGAGGTAGTCCGCCGCCAGCTCGATCCTGAGGGCGCGCGCCTTCTCGACGAAGGCCAGGTATTGCTCGGAGAGGTGCAGCACGCTGATCTTCATCAGGTCCACCTTCTGCGTGCGCGCCATCGTCAGCAGCAGGTCCAGCGGCCCCTCGTAGCCGTCCACGTCCACGATCAGCGCCTCGTCCGCGCGGCGCTGCGCGACGGAATCCGCGCCTGGCGCGGCCTCGGGGACGGCGTGGAGATGGGTGATCCTGGCCAGCGTCATGTCCTTCGGTCAGAGGCGCGGGGTCCGCCCCGCGCGAGCATTCGTCAAGCGACGGCGGTGACGAGGGCCTGCCATTCGGCCAGCAGCGCCGCCGGATCGGCATCCTCGGGCGCCTGCCGGCGGGCAAGCGCGGCCGCCGCGCGGCCTGCGGCGGCGTCGGTCAGCCGGCCCGCGGCCTCGACCACGGGGCCCATGCTGGCGATGTCGCCGTTGCAGTGCAGCACCAGGTCGCAGCCGGCGGCGATGGCGGCGGCGGCGCGCTCGGCCTCGGTTCCGCTCAGGGCCTGCATGGTGATGTCGTCGGTCATCAGAAGCCCGTCGAAGCCGATCCGCTCGCGGATGAGCGCGATGATCCGGGCCGAGGCCGTGGCCGGCGCCTCGTCCAGCGCGGCGAAGCGGATATGGGCGGTCATCCCCATCGGCAGGTCACTCAGGGCGCGGAAGGGGGCGAAATCGATGGCGTCTAGCTCCGCAAGATCGGCCTCGACCAGCGGCAGGTCCAGATGGCTGTCGGCCTGCGCGCGGCCATGGCCGGGCATGTGCTTGACCACCGGCAGGACGCCCGCCGCCAGCATGCCGTCGGCGGCCGCTCGGCCAAGTTCCGCCACGCGTGCGGGGTCGGTCCCCAGGCAGCGGTTCCGAAGGAAGGGGTGGGTCTGGGGCTGCGCGACATCCAGCGTCGGGGCGCAGTTCGAATCGATGCCGACCGCGCGCAGTTCCCGGCCGATGAGGTGATAGCGCAGCCACATGGCGCGGGGGCCGGAGGTCGCCTGGTCCAGCGGGGCGGGCCAGTCGGCCCAGTGCGGGCCGCGCAGGCGCTGCACGCGCCCGCCCTCCTGATCGACCGTGATGACGCAGTCGCGCCCCACCGCCGCGCGCAGATCGCCCGTCAGGCGGGACAACTGCGCGGGGTTTTCGACGTTGCGGCCGAAGAGGATGAAGCCCCAGGGGTCCGCCTCGCGGAAGAAGGCGGCCTCGTCGGCGGTCAGGGCCGTCCCTTCGATGCCGCCGAGGATGGTGGCGCTGCCGGTCACTGCCCGAGCGCCAGGCAGTCCGTGCCGGCCGATTGCAGGGCCGAGCAGAACTGCCGCGCCTCGCTGACCGAGCCGAAGCCCGCCACGCGCAACCGCCAGAAGCTGCGGCCGTTCGACTGGTGCTGCTGGATCACCGGCGACTTGCCCGAGAAGAGCGAGGCGTGACGCCCCGCCAGCCGCGACCACTCGCCCGAGGCGATGTCGTTGCTGTCGAAGGCGCCGACCTGGACGACCGGACCGCTGGCGGTCGAGGCCGCGGCCGGCGCGGGCGCCGGGGCCGGGGCGGGTTCGGCGGCACGCTCTGGGGCACGCGCGGGCGCCGGGGCCGGCGCGGCGGCGGCGGCAGGCGCGGCGGCTGCCGGCGCCGCGGCCGCGACGCGGGTGACGCGCGGACGCGGCGCCGGGCGGGCCGACGCGACCAGCGCGCCGCTGTTCATCTGCGCCTGCGCCTCGGCCAGTGCCTCGGTGATCGCGGCGGCCTGGGCGGGGATGCCGTTCTCGTCCGTCACCACCTCGGTCACGGGGCCTTCGGCGGCGGGCGCGTCGATGATGGCGGCCTCGTTGACGGCCTGGTCAGCCAGCGCCCGCTCGGCAGCGGCGGCGGCTTCCGATTCGGCCAGCGCGCGGGCCTCGCTGTCCGACAGCGGCACGATCGGATCGCCGGTGAAGGTCAGCGGCGTCTCGGAGGCATTGGCCGGCTCGCGCGCGGTGGCGCCGAGCTGGCCCATCGCCACGTCGTCCGGCGCGAGGTCCACGGGCTGGGGCGCAATGGCCACCTGCTGCGTCGGGCTGGGCGCCTCGCCCCCGGCAACATTGTTGACGGCAAGGCCGGTATGAGGGGTCAGGCGGCCGCCCGGCTCTTCGGGGGCGGTGCGGGCCTCGCCCTCGATCGCGCTGATGATCGGCACGCCCGACACGTCGCGCGAGACGAGCTGCCAGCCCCAGGCCAGAAGCCCGACCATCAGCCCGACCGAGGCGACGGCGCCGACATAATGCGTCACCCGCGCCAGCCGCGCCTGGAGGCCGTCCCCCGCCGGATCGCGCGGGTCGGCCTCGGCCCTCGCGTCGGCGCCGCGGGACCAGCCTGCCTGATCATACGCGAATTCGCGCTTCACCTTGTGTCGCGAGAACACATACCCGCCTTCGCGGAAATCCATCACTGCCATGTCTGCCTGCCCGCCGGTTGTTCCGGATTAACTTTGACTGCTCTCAGACGTCCGGCGGCGGCGCATTGAATCAACGCATTTCTTCCGCCGGAGTGACGCCAAGAATAGCGAGACCGCTTGAAATAACAACGCCAACCGCCCGGACCAGCGCAATTTTTGCCTGGCTGGTTGCAGGCGCGCCCTCCTGCACGAAGCGCAGCGACAGATCGTCGTTGCCGCGATTCCAGAGCGAATGCAGGTCGGAAGCAATGTCATAGAGGAAGAAGGCGATGCGATGCGGCTCATGCGCCGTCGCGGCATGCTCGACCAGGCGCGGCCATTCGGCGACTTTCCGCGCCAGCTCCAGCTCGGCCGGGTGGGCCAGCTGCGACAGATCGGCCGCAGTCAGGGCAGAATCGCTCACGTCGATTCCCGCTTCCGCCGCGCGGCGCAGCACCGAATGGACCCGTGCGCTGGCATACTGGACATACCACACCGGGTTGTCCTTGGACTGCTCCAGCACCTTGGCGAAGTCGAAATCCAGCGCCGCGTCGTTCTTGCGCGTCAGCATGATGAAGCGCGTGACCTCGGCCCCCGCCTCCTCGACCACGTCGCGCAGGGTCACGAAGGTGCCGGCGCGCTTGGACATCTTGAACGGCTCGCCGTTCTTGTAGAGCTTCACCAGCTGGATCAGCTTGACGTCCAGCGGCACGCGCCCGTTCGACAGCGCCTTCACCGCCGCGTTCATCCGCTTGACGTAGCCGCCATGGTCGGCGCCGAAGACGTCGATCAGCTGGTCGAAGCCGCGCTCGATCTTGTCGAAGTGATAGGCGATGTCGGGCGCGAAATAGGTCCAGGCGCCGTCCGACTTCTGGATCGGCCGGTCCACGTCGTCGCCATGTGCGGACGAGCGAAACAGAAGCTGCTCGCGCGCCTCCCAATCCTCGGGCAGCTTGCCCTTGGGCGGCTCGAGCGTGCCGCGATAGATCAGGCCCATGCTCTCCAGCCGGGCGATGGCCGCCTCGATCTTGCCGGTGCCGTAGAGCGCCTTTTCGCTGGAATAGACGTCCATCTGCACGCCGAGCGCAGCCAGGTCGCCGCGGATCTGCTCCATCATCGCCTTGGTGGCGAAGTCCCGGATCTCGGCCAGCCAGTCCTCTTCGGGCCTGTCCAGCAGGCTCTCGCCATACTTGGCCTTCAGCGCCTCGCCCACGGGAATCAGGTAGTCGCCGGGATAGAGCCCCTCGCGGATCTCGGGCTCCAGCCCGTTCGCCTCGCGGTAGCGCTCATAGGCCGAGCGGGCCAGCACGTCGACCTGCGCGCCGCCGTCGTTGATGTAGTATTCGCGCGTCACGTCATGGCCCGAGAAGGCTAGCAGCCGCGCCAGCGCGTCGCCGAAGACCGCGCCGCGCACATGGCCCACATGCATCGGCCCGGTGGGGTTGGCGCTGACGAACTCGATGTTGACCTTGGTCCCCGCGCCCATCTGCGAGCGGCCGAATTCCGGCCCCGACTCGACGGCGGCCTTGACGACGCCCTGCCACACGGACGGCGAAAGACGCAGGTTCAGGAAGCCCGGCCCCGCCACCTCGGCCGAGGCGATGCGCGGGTCGGTCAGGCGCGCGGCCAGCCTGTCGGCGATCTCGCGCGGCTTCATCCCGGCGGGCTTGGCCAGCACCATTGCGGCGTTCGTGGCCATGTCGCCATGCGCCGCATCGCGCGGCGGCTCGACCGCGACATTGGCGAAATAGAGGCCCGCCGGCAGCTCGCCCGCCTCGGTCATCTGGTTCAGCGCCCCTACGACGACGCCGCGGAGATCGGTGAAAAGGTTCATCATCGGCTTCCTGCTTGACCCTCGCCGGTTACCGCCCGGCACGGGGTAAGGTCAACACATAGCCCCTTTTGCACCGCATCCCGTGGTTTTTCGGCGCAGATCTTGGCAAAAGATTGACGGCACACCACCTTTCGTCTAACCGAAGGCGTCCCGCATCCGGCGGGCACAAGGCGGGGCGTCCGAAACTGCGTCCCATCACTGCCGAAAAGCGCCAGATGCGCGCGCGGCATGGAACGCATCGCCCCAAGAATCGCGGGCGGACACGAGAGAAAGCCCCGAATGACCAAATTTTCCGATCTGAAACTGGATGCCAAGGTTCTGCAGGCCGTTGCCGAAGCAGGCTACGAGACGCCGACCCCCATCCAGCTGGGCGCCATCCCGCCCGCGCTGGAGGGTCGCGACGTGCTGGGCATCGCGCAGACCGGGACCGGCAAGACCGCCAGCTTCGTGCTGCCGATGATCACCATGCTGGGTCGCGGCCGCGCCCGCGCGCGGATGCCGCGCAGCCTGGTTCTGTGCCCCACGCGCGAGCTTGCCGCGCAGGTGGCCGAGAATTTCGAGACCTATGCCAAGCACACCCGCCTGACCAAGGCGCTGCTAATCGGCGGCGTGAGCTTTGGCGAGCAGGACAAGCTGATCGACCGCGGCGTCGACGTGCTGATCGCCACCCCCGGCCGGCTGCTGGACCATTTCGAGCGCGGCAAGCTGCTGCTGACCGGCGTGCAGATCATGGTCGTCGACGAGGCCGACCGCATGCTCGACATGGGCTTCATCCCCGACATCGAGCGGATCTTCCAGCTCACCCCCTTCACGCGCCAGACCCTCTTCTTCAGCGCCACCATGGCGCCCGAGATCGAGCGCATCACCAACACCTTCCTCCACTCCCCCGAGCGGATCGAGGTCGCGCGCCAGGCGACGGCCTCCGAGACGATCACGCAGCGCCTGGTCGAACTGACCCCCACCCGCCGCGACATGGCCGCCAAGCAGAAGCGCGACCTGCTGCGCGCGCTGATCGACGCCGAGGGCGAGGGGCTGACCAACGCCATCATCTTCTGCAACCGCAAGACCGATGTCGACATCGTCTCGAAGTCGCTGGCCAAGCACGGCTATGACGCCGCGCCCATCCACGGCGATCTGGACCAGAGCCAGCGCACCCGCACGCTGGAGAGCTTCCGCGACGGCAAGCTGCGGCTGCTGGTCGCCTCGGACGTCGCCGCGCGCGGGCTCGACATCCCGGCCGTGAGCCATGTCTTCAACTACGACCTGCCGAGCCATGCCGAGGACTATGTCCACCGCATCGGCCGCACGGGCCGCGCCGGCCGTCTCGGCACCGCGATCAGCATCGGCGTGCCGGCGGACGAAAAATACCTGACCGCGATCGAGCAGCTCGTCGCCAAGTCCCTGCCCCGCGCCCCCCAGCCCGAGGGCTTCACCACCTCCGACGGCCCGGCCCCGCGTGAGCGTGAGCGCGAGCGTGAGGACCGGGCCGGCGGCTCGCGCCGGCGCCGCGGCAGCCGCCGCGACGGGGAGCGCAGCGAGGAACGCACCGAGAAGCGCGAAGAGGCCCCCCGTCCGCAACCCGTGGAACGCGAGGAGCCGCGCGCCGAGAAGCGCGAGGAAAAACGTGAGGAGAAGCGCGAGGAGAAGCGTGACGAGCGCCGGGATGACCGCCGTGACGAGCGTCGCGACGACCGGCGCGAGCGCGACGGCCGCCGCAACGGCCGCGGCAATGGCGAGCGCGGCGGCGATCATCGCGGCGCGCCGATAATGGGCCTTGGCGATCACGTCCCGCAATTCATGCTGGTCGAGCTGCGGACCGCGCTGAGATCGGCCACCGAGGACCGCCGCCCGGCCCCCGCGGCCGAGGCGCCGGCCGCCGAGGCGCGCCCGGACGCCGCCGAGCAGCCCCGCAGCAAGCGCAGCCGCAACCGCCGCCGCAAGGACGATGCGGCCGAGGCGACCCCGGCCCTGCAGGCGCAGCCCGCGACCGAGGCACCCGCCGAGGCCGCGACGCAAGCCCCGGCCGAGCCGCTGATCGTCGAGGCCGGCGATGCCGCGCCCCATCCGGCCCCCGAGGAGGCCGCGCCGAAGCCCCGCCGCCGCCGCAAGGCCGCTGCCGAGGACTCTGCGCCGGCCGAAGCCGAGGCACCTGCGCCCAAGCGCACGCGCAAGCCCAAGGCCGAAGCCGCGCCGGCCGAGGCGGCGGCGGAAGACGCGCCGAAGCCGAAGACCACGCGCAGCCGCAAGAAGCCGGCGGCCGAGGCGCAGCCGGAAGCCGCGACCGAGCCTCAGCCCGAGGCTGCGGAGAAGCCCAAGCGCAGCCGCCGCAAGGCCGCGCCGAAGGACAGCGGTGACGCCGCGCCCGAAGCCGAGGCCGCCGCGCCGAAGCCCCGGGCGAGCCGCAGCCGCAAGAAGGCCGCCGATACCGAGGCTCAGCCCCAGGACTCGGCCCAATCCGAGGCCTGATGCGCCGCACCCGCACCCTCCACCCGCCCCGGCTTCACCGCCGGGGCCGGCCTCCCCTGCGCCAGGTGCTGCCGGACCTCGCGCTCGGCCTGATCGCGGCGCTTGGCCTCGCGCCCTTCGGGATCTGGGGCGCCACGCCCCTCGCCCTCGCCCTGCTGATCTGGCGCCTCGCCCGCGCCCGGTCCGCCGCGGTCTTCTGGCACGCCCTGGCCGCCGGCTTCGGCTGGTTCGGCCTCGGGCTCCACTGGATCACCCAGCCCTTCCTCGTCCAGCCCGAGATCTACGGCTGGATGGCGCCCTTCGCCCTAGTCCTGATGGCCCTCGGCGGCGCGCTCTTCTGGGCGCTCCCGGCCTGGGCGGCCGCGCGCCTCTCTCCCGGCTGGCGCCGGCAGGCCCTCGCCATCGGCGCGGCCCTCGTCCTCTCGGACTGGCTGCGCGGCTGGATCTTCACCGGCTTTCCTTGGGCACTGACGGGCCATGTCTGGATCGGCACCCCCGTCGCGCAAGCCGCCGCCTGGATCGGCGCCATCGGCCTCTCCACGCTGACCATGACCCTCGCCACGCTGCCGACGCTGCTCTGGCGCCCGCGCCGCCCCCGCGCGGCCGGCATCTGGCCCGGCGCGCTCATCGCCCTAATCCTCCTCGCCGGGACCTGGGCCGCCGGCCTCGCCCGGCTCGCCGCGCCCCTGCCCCCCGACACGGACACGCAGCTGCGGATCGTCCAGCCGAACGCCGCCCAGCACCTGAAATGGGACCCGGAATACGCGCTTCTCTTCTTCCAGCGCCTCCTCGACCTGTCGGCCGAACCGGGACCGCGCGACCTCGTGATCTGGCCCGAGACGGCGGTGAACTTCCTCCTCGACCAGGCGGACGAAGTCCTGCCGGTCATGTCGCAGGCGGCCGGCGCGCCCCTCGTCATGGGCATCCAGCGCCGCGAGGACATGCGCTACTTCAACAGCCTCGCCACCATCGCCCCCGGCGGCGAGGTGACGGCCATCTACGACAAGTTCCACCTCGTCCCGTTCGGCGAATACATCCCCTGGGGCGACGCGATGGCGCGCCTCGGCATCAACGCCTTCGCGGCCCAGGCAGGCAACGGCTACGTCCCCGGCCCCGGCCCGATGCTGATGACGGCCCCCGGCGCGCCCGACTTCCAGCCGCTGATCTGCTACGAGGCGATCTTCCCCCAGCACCTCCGCGCCTTGGGCCAGCGCCCCGGCTGGCTGCTGCAAGCCACGAACGACGCATGGTTCGGCACCTTCTCGGGCCCCTACCAGCATCTCGCGCAGGCGCAGCTGCGCAGCATCGAGACCGGCCTGCCCCTGATCCGCGCCGCCAATACCGGCGTCAGCGCGGTCATCGACGCCCGCGGCCAGATCCGCGCCGACCTGCCGCTGAACGAGGCGGGCAGGATCGACGCCCCCCTGCCCGGCGCGCTGCCCCCGACGCTGTGGATGCGGACCGGCAACCTGCCCATCCTCCTCCTGCTCGCGGTCGTCCTGGCCGCCGCCACCATCCGGCGCCGGCGCTAGCCCCATCTTCTGTGCAGAAATATCCGCGGGGGAGCCGCCGCAGGCGGCGGGGGCGGCAGCCCCCGTCCGGCCTCAGTCGCGGATGTAGCGGCTGTCCTTGATCTGGTCCCAGGCCCAGACCACCTCGGACAGCCGGTCCTCGTCCGAGCGGTCGCCGCCGTTCATGTCGGGATGCAGGTCCTTGACCAGCGACTTGTACTGCTTGCGGATTTCGGCGCGGGTCCAGCTGTCCTTCGCCTCCAGGATATCCAGCGCCCGCCGCTCAGTCGGGGGCAGCTTGCGCGCCGCGACCTGCGCCCGCGCCTCGGGCGAGGTGCCGTTCGCGCCCAGGATCTCCAGCGGGTCGCTGATCCCGTGCCGCGCCCATTTCTGCTCCTGCGCGGCGCGGCCGAAGGGCTTGGTCGGCCGCTCCCACACCGTGGCATTGTCGATGAACTGCTGGAACTCCTCCTCGGACTGGCCTTGGAAGTAGTTCCAGTTCGCGTTGTATTCCCGGACATGCTCCTTGCAGAACCAGAAATAGTCGTCGAGGTTGCGCGGGTTCTTCGGCGCCCGGTACTGGCCGGCCTCCTCGCAGCCCTCGCGCTCGCAGACGCGGGTCGAAGTCTCAAAGGCCCCCGACATCCCCCGCCGGCCCTTGGTCTTGCGCTTCTTGTCCTTGGCGGCGGATATGTCGAAACCGAACGGGTCGTTCTTGCTCATCAGGGGCACCTTTGCGACTCGGAGGCGGCAGTTTAGGCTATCTGCCGGGACATGAAAGACCTTGACGGAAGGATCGGCATGATTGCGGACGAGATGAGGGCGCGGCTGGCCGCGCTGGACCCGCTGCGCCTCGAGGTGATCGACGAGAGCGAGAGCCATCGCGGCCACTCGGGCTTCCGCGAGGGCGGAGAGAGCCATTTCCGCCTGAAGATCGCCAGCCCGGCCTTCGCCGGCCTGTCGCGGATCGAGCAGCACCGGCTGGTCCACCGCACGCTCGGCGACATCGTGCCCCGCGTCCACGCGCTGGCGCTGGAACTGTCGCAAAACTGAAGCACAGGCGCGCGCGGGCTTGCCGCCCCGCGGGTGCGCCCGTAGAAGCAGCCCGAACCTGCTGGAAGGAGGGCCGAGGGATGACGACGCCGAAGGATTTCAACGACCGCATGCTGTCCCTGGGCCTTGCCCGCGTCAGCGAGGCGGCCGCTCATGCCTCGGCCCGGCTGATCGGCCGCGGCGACGAGAAGGCCGCCGACCAGGCCGCCGTGAACGCGATGCGCGACCAGCTGAACATGCTGGACATCAAAGGCGTCGTCGTGATCGGCGAGGGCGAGCGCGACGAGGCGCCCATGCTCTACATTGGCGAAGAGGTCGGCACCGGCGACGGGCCCGAGGTGGACATCGCGCTCGACCCGCTGGAGGGCACCACGCTGACGGCGAAGGACATGCCGAACGCGCTGACCGTGATCGCCATGGCCCCGCGCGGCACGCTGCTGCACGCGCCCGACGTCTACATGGATAAGCTGGCCGTGGGACCCGGCTACCCGGTCGACGTGGTGAGCCTGGAGATGAGCCCGGCCGAGCGGGTGCGCGCCCTCGCGGCCGCGCGCGGCGTGAAGGACAGCGACATCACCGTCTGCATCCTCGAGCGGCCGCGCCACGAGGACATGATCGACGAGGTCCGCAGCACCGGCGCCGCGATCCGCCTGATCACCGATGGCGACGTCGCGGGCGTGATCCACTGCGCCGAGGCAGAGCTGACCGGCATCGACATGTACATGGGCTCGGGCGGGGCGCCCGAGGGGGTGCTGGCCGCCGCGGCGCTGAAATGCATGGGCGGGCAGATGTGGGGCCGACTTCTCTTCCGCAACGACGACGAGCGCGGCCGCGCGCGCAAGGCCGGCATCACCGACCTGGACCGAATCTATGCGCGGGACGAGCTGGTGACGGCCGACGTGATCTTCGCGGCGACGGGCGTGACCAACGGCTCGATCGTGGCGGGCGTGAAGCGCGAGCCGTCGCATCTGACGACCGAGACGATCCTGATGCGCTCGAAGACCGGCTCCGTCCGGCGCATGATCTACCGCAACCCCATCCGCTGAGGGTGGCAGGGGGGCGCTGCCCCCCGTCCCGTTCCGGGACTCCCCCCGGGATATTTGGGCACAGAAGATGAGGCAGGCGTGGGCTATCTTGGGGTTGACGGCTCGCTGACCGGGCGGCGCTGGATCGGCCCGGAGGCGGATCTGGAGCGGCGGGCCGAGGGGCTGGCACAGCAGGCGGGGCTGCCCTTGGCGGTGGCGCGGGTGCTGGCCGAGCGGGGGGTGGCGCCCGAGGGCTCGGCCGGTTTCCTGACGCCGAAGCTGCGCGACCTGCTGCCCGACCCCCTGAGCCTGCGCGACATGGGACTGGCCGCCGAGCGGCTGGTGGCGGCCGCGGTCGCCGGCGAGCGAATCGCCATCTTCGCGGATTACGATGTGGACGGGGGCGCCTCGGCGGCGCTGCTGATCGACTGGCTGCACCGGCAGGGGCGGCAGGCGACGCTGTATATCCCGGACCGGATCGACGAGGGCTACGGGCCGAACGTGCCGGCCATGGCGCAGCTTGCGGCGAGCCATGACCTGATCGTCTGCGTCGATTGCGGCACGCTGTCGCATGAGGCGCTGGCGGCGGCCGTGGGCTGCGACGTCGTGGTGCTGGACCATCACCTCGGCGGCGAGACGCTGCCGCCGGCGCTGGCGGTGGTGAACCCGAACCGGGCGGACGAGGATGGCAGTCTCGGCCTTCTCTGCGCAGCGGGCGTCGTGTTCCTGACCTTGGTGCAGGCGGGGCGGGTGCTGCGGGCGCGCGGGCTGCCCGAGCCGGACCTGATGTCGATGCTGGACCTGGTGGCGCTGGCGACGGTGGCGGATGTGGCGCCTCTGGTGGGCGTGAACCGGGCCTTCGTGCGGCAGGGCCTTGCCGTGATGGCGCGGCGGCAGCGGCCGGGGCTGGTCGCGCTGTCGGACATCGCGCGGCTGGACGGGCCGCCGGCGGCGTTTCACCTGGGCTTCCTGCTGGGGCCGCGGATCAATGCCGGCGGGCGGGTCGGGAAGGCGGATCTGGGGGCGCTCTGCCTCTCGTGCCGGTCGCCCGGCGATGCCGAAGCCTTCGCACGGCAGCTGGATGAGTTGAACCGCGACAGGCGGGCCATCGAGGCGGCCGTGCGGGACGAGGCGCTGGCGCAGGTCGAGGCGCGGGGCGAGGCGCGACTTTCCTGGGCGGCGGGGCCCGGCTGGCATCCGGGCGTGGTCGGCATCGTGGCGGCGCGGGTCAAGGAGGCGACGGACCTGCCCTCGGTCGTGATCGGGGTCGAGAACGGGATCGGCAAGGGCAGCGCGCGGTCCGTGCCGGGCGTGGATCTGGGCCGCGCGATCCAGCGGCTGGCCCGCGAAGGGCTGCTGCTGAAGGGGGGCGGGCACGAGATGGCCGCCGGACTGACCGTGGAGGAGGCAAGGATCGCCCCCGCCATGGAGCGGCTGGCCGAGCTGATCGCCCCCGCGCTGGCCGGGCGGAGCGGGGCGCGCGATCTGCGCATCTCGGGCCTGCTGGAGGGCAGCGGCGCCACGCCGCAGATGTACCGGATGCTGGAGGATGCCGGCCCCTACGGCCAGGCCGCCCCGGCCCCGCGCTTCGCCTTCGCCGACCAGCTGATCGACAGCGCCGCCACGATGGGCGAGCGGCACCTGCGCCTGTCCTTCCGCAGCCCCGGCGCCCCGGCGCTGGAGGCCGTGGCCTGGGGCGCGATGGACGGTCCGCTCGGCCCCTCGCTGATCGGGGCGCGGGGGCGGCGCTTCCACCTTGCCGGCAAGCTTGAACTCTCGACCTGGGGCGGGCGAGAGCGGCTGCGCCTGCGGCTGGACGACGCGGCGCCCGTTATCTGAGAGGGAGTGACCTGAGAGGGGTTCTGGTCAGCCCCGCCCGGCCTCGCTAACCTGCCGCGACAGCTGCAAAGGAGCATGCGATGCAACTGACCTGGCTCGGCCATGCCGGCTTCCGCCTCGAGATCGAGGTCGCCGTCATCCTGATCGACCCCTGGCTGACCGGCAACCCGGTCTTCCCCTCGGACCGGCGCGACGAGGCGATCCGCGGCGCCACCCACATCCTGCTGACCCACGGCCATGGCGATCATACCGGCGACGCGCTGGCCTTGGCGAAGGAGCTGAAGATCCCGCTGGTCGGCATCTTCGACCTGATCGGCCACTGGGAGAAGACCGAGAAGATCGAGGGGATCGGCTTCAACAAGGGCGGCACGGTCGATCTGGGCGGCGCGAAGGTCACGATGGTGAACGCGAGCCATTCCAGCTCGATCTCGGGGCCGGACGGGCCGGTCTATGCGGGCCACGAGTCGGGCTACATGATCGCCGGCGAGGGGCACGTGATCTATGTCTCGGGCGACACCGACATCATGGCCGACATGGAGTGGATGGGCGATCTGCACAAGCCGGACATCGGCATCCTCTGCGCGGGCGGGCATTTCACGATGGACATGGCGGGGGCGGGCTATGCCGCCAAGCGCTATTTCGACTTCAAGACCGTGATCCCCTGCCATTACCGCACCTTCCCCGCGCTCGAGCAGTCGGCGGAGGCGCTGGTCGCCGCCCTGCCCGGCGTCGATGTCATCGAGCCCCAGGTGATGGAGGCGATCCGGCTGTGAGCTTCCAACGCTTCGACGACCCGGCGGGCGGCGGCGATCACGCGGCGCGCCTTGCCGACCTGCGCGGGCAGATGAAGGCGCTCGGCCTCGATGCCTTCATCATCCCCCGCGCCGACGCGCATCAGGGCGAATATGTGGCCGAAGCCGATGCGCGGCTCGCCTGGCTCACCGCCTTCACCGGCAGCGCGGGCTTCGCCGTCGTGACCGAGACCCGGGCGGGCGTCTTCATCGACGGCCGCTACCGCGTGCAGGTGCGCGGGCAGGTGGACCTGACGCAGTTCACGCCGGTGAACTGGCCCGAAACGCGTCCCTCTGACTGGCTGCAGGAGGCGCTGCCGCAGGGCGGGCGCGTGGGGTTCGATCCGTGGCTGCACAGCCGCAAGGAGATCGAGACGATGGAGGCCGCGCTCGGCGGCAGCATCGCAATGATCGCGGTGGAGGCCAATCCCGTCGATGCCATCTGGCAGGACCGGCCCGCGCTGCCCGTGGGCGCAGCGCGCATCCATCCCGAGGATCTGGCGGGCGAAAGCGCCGGGCAGAAGCGCGCACGCCTCGCGGCCGAGCTGAAGGCAGCGGGGCAGGCTGCGGCGCTGCTGACCCTGCCCGACTCGATCTCGTGGCTGCTGAACATCCGGGGCAGCGACCTGCCGCGCAATCCGGTGGTGCAGTCCTTCGCGGTGCTGTCGGACAGCGGGCAGGTCTCGCTCTTCGCCGATCCCGCGAAGTTCAGCCCCGAGGTTCGGGCGCATCTGGGCAACGAGGTCGCGATCCTGCATGCCGAGGCCCTGCCCGCCGCGCTGACCGATCTGGAGGGGCCGGTGCGCCTGGACCCCGCCTCGGCGCCGGAAGCGGCCTTCCGCATCCTCGAGGCCGCCGGCACGGCGATTGCCCGCGGCCCCGATCCGGCCGTCCTGCCCAAGGCGCGCAAGAACGCGGCCGAGCTGGCGGGCATGCGCGCGGCCCATCTGCGCGACGGGGCCGCGATGGTACGGCTGCTCGCGTGGCTCGACGCGCAGGACCCGGCGGCGCTGACCGAGATCGACGTGGTCCGCCAGCTCGAGGCGTTCCGGCGCGAGGCCGGGATCATCGACATCAGCTTCGAGACGATCATGGGCAGCGGCCCCCACGGCGCCATCGTCCATTACCGCGTCAGCGAGGCCAGCAACCGCCGCCTCGCGCCGGGCGAGCTGCTGCTGATCGATTCGGGCGGGCAATATGCCGACGGGACGACCGACATCACCCGGACCGTCGCCCTGGGCGAGGCGCCGCAGGAGGCCGTCGCGCCCTACACGGCCGTGCTGCGGGGGATGATCGCCCTCAGCCGGGCGCGCTTTCCGAAGGGCGTCGCCGGGGCGCATCTGGACGCGCTGGCGCGGCAGTTCCTCTGGTCCGAGGGGCTCGATTTCGATCACGGCACCGGCCACGGCGTCGGGGCGGCGCTTTGCGTGCACGAGGGGCCGGTGCGGATCAGCCGCGCCAGCGACATGGCGCTGGAGGCCGGCATGATCCTATCGAACGAGCCGGGCTATTACCGCGAGGGCAGCTTCGGCATCCGCATCGAGAACCTAGTGGCCGTGACCCAGGCCGAGGCCGAGCCCGGCCGGACCATGCTGGGCTTCGAGACGCTGACCATCTGCCCCATCGACCGCCGGTTGATCGACCTGCGGGCCCTGTCGCGGGACGAGCGCATCTGGCTCGACGCCTACCACGCGCAGGTGCGCGAGGCGCTGTCGCCGCTGCTCGAGGGTGAGGCGCTGGCCTGGCTCGACGAGGCCACCGCGCCGCTTCAGGACTAGCGCGGCGCGGCGGGGGGTGCGGGGGGCGGCCAGCCCCCCGCGGGGCCGCGGGACGCAAGCAGCGCGTCAGACGAGGCCCAGGATCCGCGCCGCCTCGTCCGCGCAAGGCGTCAGCGCCGCGCGGTCCTCGCCCGGATGGAAGCGCGCGCGCACCGCCGTCGGCATGGGCGCGGGGCTGTCGATCAGGATGCGGGGGCCGGTGTTCACCGTCTCGGCCTGCCAGCTGCGGGCCAGCGCGATCTGCGCCGCCTTGCTGGCCCCGTAGGCGCCGAAGAACTTCTGTCCGCCCTGCGGGTCGTCAAAGAAGATCGCCGTGCCGGATTTCGCGCGCAGCAGGGGCTCCAGCAGCACGATCAGCCCGCGCGTCACCTCGACGTTCAGCAGCATCGACTTCGACCAGTCCTTGCCGCTGATATGCGGCGCCGGAGAAAGGGGCGCGGCATGGATCGCCGTATGGGCCCAGAGGTCGATGCCGCCCCACCGTTTCAGCACCGCGTCCGCCAGCTGCTGCATCGCCGCCGGCTCGGTCACGTCCATGGGCGCCAACGTCGCCTCGCCGCCCTTGGCGCGGATGCGGTCGTCCAACTCCTCCAGCCCGCCGACGGTCCGCGCCACCGCGAGGACGTGATAGCCGCGCGCCGCCAGCCCCTCGGCCAGCGCCGCCCCGAGGCCGCGCGAGGCCCCCGTCACCAGCGCCAGCTTCGGCGCGTCATTCGATACCTGTTCCATGATGCGTCCCTTGCCACCCGGCCGCGTCCCGCGCAAGACCCGCGCGCCGCGCATGAAAAAGGGGCCCGCGGCGGGGCCCCTTCACGATCCTCGCGCGGCTCAGCGCGCGGTCAGATCCACATAGTCCCGGCGCTCGGCGCCGACATAGAGCTGGCGCGGGCGGCCGATCTTGTTCTGCGGATCGCCGATCATCTCTTTCCACTGCGCGATCCAGCCGACCGTGCGCGAGAGCGCGAAGATCGGCGTGAACATCGAGGTCGGGAAGCCCATCGCCTCGAGGATGATGCCCGAGTAGAAGTCGACGTTCGGATAGAGCTTCTTCTCGATGAAGTACTCGTCCTCGAGCGCGATCTTCTCCAGCTCCTTGGCGACCTGCAGCGTCGGGTTGTCCTTGATCCCCAGCAGGTCCAGCACCTCGTCGGCCGATTCCTTCATGACCTTCGCGCGCGGATCAAAGTTCTTGTAGACCCGGTGCCCGAAGCCCATCAGCTTGAACGGGTCCGACTTGTCCTTGGCGCGGGCGATGAACTCGGGGATGCGGTCCACCGTCCCGATCTCGCGCAGCATCTCGAGGCAGGCCTGGTTGGCGCCGCCATGGGCCGGGCCCCAGAGGCAGGCGATTCCGGCCGCGATGCAGGCGAAGGGGTTCGCGCCCGACGAGCCGGCAAGACGCACGGTCGACGTCGAGGCGTTCTGCTCGTGATCGGCATGCAGCGTGAAGATGCGGTCCATCGCGCGCGACAGGGCCGGATCGACCGTGTATTTCTCGGCCGGGACCGAGAAGCACATGTTCAGGAAGTTCGCGGCATAATCCAGATCGTTCTGCGGATAGACGAAGGGCTGGCCGATCGAATACTTGTAGGCCATCGCCGCGATCGTCGGCAGCTTGGCGATCAGGCGGATCGCCGCGACCTCGCGCTGCCACTCGTCGTTCACGTCGGTCGAGTCGTGGTAGAAGGCCGACATGGCGCCCACGACGCCGACCATGGTCGCCATCGGATGCGCATCGCGACGGAAGCCGCGGAAGAAGTTGTGCATCTGCTCATGCACCATCGTGTGGCGCGTGACGCGGTTGCGGAAATCCTCCATCTGGGTCGGCGAGGGCAGCTCGCCGTAGAGCAGCAGGTAGCAGACTTCCACATAGCAGGACTTGGCGGCCAGCTGCTCGATCGGGTAGCCGCGATACCACAGCTCGCCCTTGTCGCCATCGATGAAGGTGATGGTCGACTCGCAGCTGGCGGTCGAGGTGAAGCCGGGGTCATAGGTGAAGACATCGGCCTGCCCGTAGAGCTTGCGGATGTCCAGAACGTCCGGCCCCTGGGTCGGGCTGAGGATCGGCAGCTCGTATTCGGCGTCGTTCAGCAGCAGCTTGGCACTCTTTTCGGCCATCATGCGTCCTTTCCGGCTAGGCCCGTCCCTGCGGCACGGAGCCGCGCGGCCGGGCATGATTGCGGCAGGCTCAGCCTGCCAGATCGGTCTGGTCCCGAAGCCGGGCCAGCGATTCCTCGCGGCCAAGCGCCGTCATCATGTCGAAGACACTGGGGGTGGTGCTGGTCCCGGCCAGAGCGGCGCGGAGGGGCCCCGCGATCTTGCCAAGACCCACGCCATTTTCTTCGGCAACCGCTTTGGCCGCCTGCTCCAGCGCGTCTCGCGTCCAGCTAACATTCTGCACTGCGGCAGTCAATGTTCTCAGCATACCACGGGATACCGGATCGAGAGACTTTGCCGCTTTTTCCTCGACGGCGATGGGCCGCTCGACCAGCGCGAAGCGCGCCTGATCCAGCAGCGCCGGCAGGGTCTTCGCCTTCTCCTTCAACGCCCCCATCGCGCCCAGGATGCGCTGCGACTGCGTCTCGGTCAGCGGCGCGTGGCCGGCCTCGGCCATCCAGGCCTCCAACGCCTCCAGCACGGCCGCGTCCTCCATCGTGCCGATGTGGTGGCCGCTCACATGCTCCAGCTTCTTGAAGTCGAGCCGCGCGGGCGCCCGGCCGATGCCGCCCAGGTCGAACCACTCCCGCGCCTGCGCGTCGCCGAAAAGCTCGTCGTCGCCGTGGCTCCAGCCGAGCCGCGCGAGGTAGTTGCGCATCGCCGCCGGAGGATAGCCGAGCGCGGCAAATTCATGCAGCCCCACCGCGCCGTGCCGCTTGGACAGCTTCTTGCCGTCCTCGCCGTGGATCAGCGGGATATGGGCGAAGACCGGCCGCGGCCAGCCCATCGCGTCGTAGATCTGGATCTGCCGCGCGGTGTTCGTCAGGTGGTCGTCGCCGCGGATGACATGCGTCACGCCCATGTCGTGATCGTCCACCACCACGGCCAGCATGTAGGTTGGCGTGCCGTCGCTGCGCAGCAGCACCATGTCGTCCAACTGGTCGTTCGCGACGCGAACCTCGCCCTGCACCTCGTCCGCGATCACCGTCTCGCCGCTGCGGGGCGCCTTGAGGCGAATGGCGTAGAGCGCGTCCGGCAGGTCGGTCGCGTCGCGCCACGGGCTCTGGAAGGGCTGGCGGGGGTTCGCCTCGCGGAAGGCGGCGATCTCCTCGGGGGTCGAGAAGCACTTGTAGGCCGTGCCGCCGGCCAGCATCTGCCGCGCCACCTCGGCATGGCGGTCCTTGCGGGCGAACTGGCTGATCGGCTCGCCGTCCCAATCAAGGCCGAGCCAGCTCAGCCCCTTCAGGATCGCCTCGGTCGCCTCGGGGGTCGAGCGGGCGCGATCCGTGTCCTCGATCCGCAGAAGGAACTTGCCGCCCCGGCCGCGCGCATAGAGCCAGTTGAACAGCGCCGTCCGCGCGCCCCCGATATGCAGATAGCCCGTCGGCGAGGGGGCGAAGCGGGTGACGACGGGTGCGGCGGCGGGTTCGGCGGCGGCGGTCTGGGTCATGGAGGCTTTCGGCTCTGGGCTGTTCTGAGGCGGAGCCAGCGCCGTTAACGCTTTGGTAAGGCCGGCCTGTCAATCTCGCGGCAAGTGATAGTCAAGGCGCCCGGAAAGGACAAGGATGTTGCCCCAAGACGGCACGCTCGCCGCGCCAGCCACGCCGATGCCGGCTGCCCGGCCGCGGGCCCTGCCGCGCGCGACGGCACGGCGCAGCGCGCGTCCGGCGGCCGCGCCGCGGGCGGGCCTGCTGGCCTGGGTGCCGGTCCTTCTGGCGGCGGGGATCGGGCTGTGGTTCCTCAGCCCGGCGCTGCCGACCACGCTGCACTGGACCATCCTCGGGCTTGCCGGCGCGGCGGGTGTCGCGCTGTCCCGCGGCGCGCTGCGCCTGGCCGAGGCGGGCCGCATCGCCTGGCAGCGCGCCGATGCGCTGCGGCTGCTTGGACTGGCCGCGGCGCTTGTTTGCGCGGGTTTCGCGCTGGCGGCGACGCGGGCCTCGCTGGTGGCGGCGCCGGTCCTCGACTGGCGCTATTACGGCCCGGTCGAGGGGCGCGTGGTCCAGATCGACCGGTCGGCCCGCGACCGCCTGCGGCTGACGCTGGATCAGGTCGTCCTGCGCGACCTCGACCCCGACGAGACGCCGCACCGCGTCCGCCTGTCCCTGACCGATCCGGCCGAGGAGGATCTGCCGCCCATCGGCCAGCGCGTGATGCTGACCGGGCATCTCGGCCCGCCGCCCGGCCCCGCCTCGCCCGGCAGCTTCGACTTCCGCCTGAACGCCTGGTTCCAGGGCCTCGGCGCGGTCGGCTACAGCCGCACGCCGATCCTGGCCGTCGCGCCGCCCGAGGGCGGGCAGTGGCGGCTTCACCGCGCGCGCATGGCGCTGAGCGAGGCGGTGCAGGACCGCATCCCCGGACAGGCCGGCGCACTTGCGGCGGCGCTGATGACGGGCGACCGCTCGGGCATCACCGAGGCCACGACCGAGCTGATGCGCGCCTCGAACCTGTCGCATGTGATCGCGATCTCGGGGCTGCACATGGGGCTGCTGACGGGCTTCGTCTACGCGGCGCTGCGGCTGGCGCTGGTGCTGGCGCAGGGTCTGGGCGCCCGGCTGCCGCTGCCAGCGCACAAGCTGGCGGCAATCGGCGCTCTGGCAGCGGCGGCGGGCTATCTGTGGCTGTCCGGAGCCAGCGTGGCCACGCAGCGCGCCTTCGTGACAGTCGCGGTGATGCTGCTCGCGATCCTTGCGGACCGGCGGGCAATCTCGCTGCGGACGGTGGCGCTGGCCGCGACCGCGATCCTGATCCTCAGCCCCGAGGCGCTGACCTCGCCCGGCTTCCAGATGAGCTTTGCCGCCACCATCGCCCTGATCCTGACCTTCGGCCCGTGGAGCCGCGTCGCGCCAGGCCTTCCGCGCTGGCTGCGGCCGGTGCTGATGCTGCTGGTCTCGTCGCTGGTGGCGGGCCTTGCGACCGCGCCAATCGGGGCCGCGCATTTCAGCCGGATGTCGCAATACGGGCTCTTGGCCAACATGCTGGCCGTGCCGGTGATGGGCACGCTGATCATGCCCTCGGGCGTGATCGCGCTGGTGCTGGCGCCCATCGGACTGGAGGCGCCGGCGCTGTGGGTCATGGGGCTGGGCGCAGGCTGGATGCTGCGCGTCGCGGGCTTCGTCGCGGGCCTCGAGGGGGCCGTGACGGCAATTCCCGTGCCGCCCGCCGCGGTGCTGCCGCTCTTGGGCTTCGGCGCGGTCGGGCTGGTCCTGACCTGGCGCCGGCGCAGCCAGCGCAGCCTGCCCGCGCTGGCGGGACAGGCCTGCGGCGCGGCGATGATCCTGGCCGGCGGCCTTCTCTGGGTAACGGCGAGCCGGCCGGCCGTGCTGATCGCGCCCGAGGGCGAGGCGGTGGGGATCATGACCCCGGCCGGCCGCGCCGTCTCGAAGCCCGCCGGCGGGTCCTTCGTCGTCTCGACCTGGCTTCTGGAGGATGGCGATGTCGCCGACCAGGAGGCGTCGGCGGCCCGGCCGCTCTGGCGCGGCGACAGCCGCGACCGCAGCGCGGACCTGCCGCAGGGCTGGCAGATCCTGCACGTCACCGGCAAGGGATCGGGCGCGCGCGGCGCCGCGCTCTGCGCCCCGCGCCGCATCATCGTCGCGACCGAGCCGACAGGCCTGCCACCAACGGCGCCCTGCCTCGTCTTCGACAGCGACCGGCTCCGCCGCACCGGCGCCGTGGCGCTGGAGATGGGCGAGGACGGCCCCGCCTGGCGCGGGGTCGCCGAGACGCATCCGGTGCTGCGGGTGGAGAGGCCGCGGCGCGGTCAGCGCCCGCAGCGCCAAGCGGCGCCGGGCTGAGGCGCCCTCAATCCGGCCGCGTCAGCCGCGCGACCAGCCGGCGCGCCAGCGGCGCCACGACCAGCACGGCCGGAAAGGCCACCGCCCAGCTCGAGAGCCAGTTTCCCAGCCACAGCCCGCCCACGCCGTGCGTCATGCCCACCGCCCGCAGCGTCGCGATGCCCGAGACGAGCGACGACATCAGGCCCGAGAGGAAGAACCCGAAGAGGATCGGCGCATAGCGGGCCGGGATCATGCCGCTCGCCTCACGCGACTTCGGCGAAGACGCGGGTCAAGGCCTGCTCGAGCTTGTCGAACATCTCGTCCATCTGCGCCTCGGTCAGGATGAAGGGCGGGCAGAGCACGATCGACTGGCCGAGCGGGCGGCAGATGAGCCCCAGGTCGGTGCAGGTGTTCGCGATCCGCTCGGAGACCGACAGATGCCCCTCGAACGGGGTCTTGCTGGCCTTGTCGCGCACCGCCTCCAGCGCCCACATGAAGCCGACGCCGCGATACTCGCCGATGTTCGGGTTCTGGGCGAGGCGCTTGAGACCGGCCTCGAAGCGGGGGGCGAGGTCGACGACGTTCTGCGCCAGCCCCTCGTTCATCACCACGTCGATGGCCTTCAGCGCGATGGCGCAGCCCACCGGGTGACCCGAGGCGGTGAAGCCGTGCGGGAACTCCTCGATCTTCTCGACCGCGGCCTGCACGCGGTCGGCCAGTTCCGGCCCCAGGATCACGGCGCCCATCGGGAAGAGCCCGGCGGTCAGGTTCTTCGAGCTGATGATCGCGTCCGGCACGAAGTCGTAGGTCTGGTTGCCCCAGGTGTGGCCGGTGCGGCCGAAGCCGGTGATGACCTCGTCCGCGATCATCGGGATGTCGTATTTCTTCAGGATCGGCAGCACCGCCTGGAAATAGCCGGCCGAGGGCGGGATGACCCCGCCCGCGCCCTGCACCGGCTCGGCGAAGAAGCCGGCGATGGTGTCGGCGCCCTCGCGCTGGATCACCTCTTCCAACTCGCGCGCGAGGCGGGCCGTGAACTGCTCTTCCGTCTCGCCGGCCTCGCCATAGCGCCAGAAATGCGGGCAGGTCAGGTGGATGAAGCCGGGCAGCGGCAGGCCGAAGACCTCGTTATAGGGCTTGCCGGTCATGCTGGCCGAGACGGCGGTGACGCCGTGATAGGCGTTCCAGCGCGTCAGGATCTTGCGGCGCTGCGGCTTGCCTTCGGAGGCGTGCAGGAACCACAGCATCTTGACCATGGTGTCGTTCGCCTCGGAGCCCGAATTGGTGTAGAAGACCTTGCCTCGCGCGAAGGGCGAGACCTCGACCAGCTTCTCGGACAGCATCACGGTCTGGTCGGACATGCGCCCAAAGAAGGCGTGATAGCCGGGAAAGCGGTCGTATTGCGCCTTGGCCGCCTCTGCCAGACCCTTGTGGTCGAAGCCGGCGACCATGTTCCAGAGGCCTGAATTGGCATCCAGGTAGCGGCGGCCGTTCACGTCGACGACATAGGGCCCCTCGCCATGAGTCAGGACGACGGCGCCACGCTTCTGCACGCTCGGCAGGTCCGTGAAGCCGTAAAGCGAATACTCGTCGGCCCGTGCTTCCCAACTTTGCGGCTGCGTCATCGTCATGCTCCCCTGCGGATGTGGCGGCAGGCTAGACGGGCGCCCCGCCGCGTTCAATGGGGGCTGGCGAAGCGCCGGCACGCGGAACGGCGGCGCGGCGTTCTGCCGGTGGCGGCCGTCACTTCGCCCGCACGGGGCGCGGGCGCGGCAGGCCGATCTGGTCCAGCGCCGCCTCGAACGCGGTCATGGCGCCGCCGCCGGTCTCGGCCAGAAGCGCATCGTATTGCGCCCGCAGCGCCCGCTTCTCCTCGCCCTTGCAGTCGTTCCACGGCCGGCCCTGCAGGGCCATGTGCAGCACGTAATAGGGGATGAAATGCGGACGCGCGCCCGCGGCCAGAAGCGCGCGATAGGCCTCGTGCGCGCCAAGCGCGCGCAGGCGGGCGGCGTCGGGGATGCCGGCCTCGGCCAGGGCGCGTGCGGTGGCGGGGCCGATATTGGGGATCGTCGTCAGGTCGCTGGCCATCCGCGCCTCGGTCCCTTCCCAAGCGGCGGCGATTCCTGTATCGCTGCGCGAATTCAAGGACAGCATGACATGACCCAGGACGCCAGCACTTCGGCCGCGAAGAAACTGTTCATCAAGACCTATGGCTGCCAGATGAACGTCTATGACAGCCAGCGCATGGCCGAGGCCATGGGCGCCGAGGGATACGTGCTGACCGAGGACCAGGCCGAGGCGGACATGGTCCTGCTGAACACCTGCCACATCCGCGAGAAGGCGGCCGAGAAGCTGTATTCCGACCTCGGCCGGCTGAAGCCGCTCAAGGCTGCGCGGCCGGACTTGAAGATCGGCGTCGCCGGCTGCGTCGCGCAGGCCGAGGGCGAGGAGATCGTGCGCCGCATGCCGCTGGTCGATCTGGTCGTCGGCCCGCAGACCTATCACCGCCTGCCCGCGATGCTGCGCGGCGAGGCGCCCGCGATCCTCACCGACTTCCCGGCCGAGGACAAGTTCGACCACCTGCCGGAACGCCGCGCCACCCGCCGCGCACCCGCCGCCTTCCTGACGGTGCAGGAGGGCTGCGACAAGTTCTGCGCCTTCTGCGTCGTTCCCTACACGCGCGGGGCCGAGGTCAGCCGCCCGGTGGACCGCATCCTGCGCGAGGCGCGGGATCTGGTGGCCCGCGGCGTGCGCGAGATCACGCTTCTGGGCCAGAACGTCAACGGCTGGCACGGGTCGGGCGAGGACGGGCGCGAATGGGGCTTCGGCCGGCTGATCCGGGCCATCGCCGAGACCCCTGGACTGGACCGCATCCGATACACCACGAGCCATCCGAACGACATGGCGGCTGACCTGATCGAGGCGCATCGCGACATCCCCGCGCTGATGCCCTACCTGCACCTGCCCGTGCAGTCGGGAAGCGACCGCATCCTGAAGGCGATGAACCGCAAGCACACGGCCGACCAGTATCTGCGCCTCATCGACCGCATCCGCGACGCGCGGCCCGACATCATGCTGACCAGCGACTTCATCGTGGGCTTTCCCGGCGAGACCGACGAGGATCACGCCGCCACCTTGCGGCTGGTCGAGACCGTCGGCTTCGGCACCGCCTTCAGCTTCAAGTACTCCCCCCGCCCCGGCACCCCGGCCTTCGAGCGGCCCGAGGTGGAGGGCGCCGTCGCGGACCGGCGCCTGCAAGAGCTTCAGGCGCTGCTAAATCGCCAGCAGAAGGCCGCGCAAGAGGGGATGGTCGGGCGGACGGTGGGCGTTCTCTTCGAGAAGGCGGGGCGGCTGCCAGGACAGATGGTCGGCAAGTCGGACTATCTGCACTCGGTCTTCGTGGATGCGCCTGAGGCCGTGCCGGGCGATCTGGCGCAGGTCCGCATTGTCGAAAGCGCAGCCAATTCGCTGCGCGGCGAGCTTCTCGTCTGACGTGCCGGCTAAGCCGGCCCCCGGCCCACTGACGGCCACAGGCAAACGCGAACCCGGCCGGGGGGCCGGCCCTCCCGCAACCCGCGCGTGGCGGGCTGCGGAACGGGGTGCAGCACGGGCCGAAAGCCCTGCTGCGGGTGGAATGCCGGCCCCTCCGAGGAACGCGCGAACAGGACGGAGGGGCCGGGCTACCGCGTCCGTGGGGGACGCGGGTCTGCGGAGCGGGGCGATTACTCGCCGCCGCCAAGTCCGTGGACATAGACGGTCAGGGCGCGGATCTCGGCCTCGGAGAGGCGCTCGGACCAGGCGGGCATGACGCCGAACGGACCTTGCGAGATGATGCGCGCAAGCGTCTCGGGCTCGTTGCCGTAGAGCGTGATCTGGTCGTTCAGCGCGGGGGCGCCCTGCCCCCGGTCGCCGCTGCCGTCGTCCATGTGGCAGGCCGAGCAGTTATCGGCATAGACCTCGGCCCCCGCCGCCGCGCGGGCGGCATCGAACGGCTGGCCCGACAGCGACAGGACGTGATGGACGACCTGGTCGATTTGCTGGCGGTCAAGAAGCCCATCCACCCCGAAGCGCGGCATCTCGGACCAGCGGGTGTCCGGGTCCTTGGGGTCGCGGATGCCGTGGGTCAGGGTCAGGTGAATGTCCTCGAGGCTGCCGCCCCAGAGCCAGCTGTCGTCCAGCAGGTTCGGATAGCCCCGTGCCCCGCCCGCGCCGGCTCCGTGGCACTGGGCGCACCAGGTCCGGTAGAGCGCGCCGCCCGCATTGGTCGCGTAGCTGGTCAGGTCCGGGTCGCGGGTGATCTCGCCCAGTTCCGCCTGCACCACCGCCGCCTGGATGGGCGCGTTGGCGGCGGCGAAGCGGTCGATCTCGGCCGCGACCTCCTTGCGGCTGTTGGTCGCCAGCAGCCCCTGCGTCGCCTGCGTCACCATCGGGATGGCGGGATAGGCGAACATGTAGCCGACCGCCCAGATGATCGTGGCGTAGAAGGTCCAGAGCCACCAGCGCGGCATCGGGTTGTCGTATTCGGTGATCCCGTCCCATTCGTGGCCGGTCGAGGGCGTCTCCTTCAGTCCGACGCCGTGGCGGCCCTTGCGGCGGTGGCTGGGCGCGACGGGCGTGTCCGGCTCGGGCCGCGGGGGAATGTCGCCCGCGATCTTGGCGGCGTGCTCGGCATCCGCGCTCTGCCGGCGCAGGTCGATCTGGTTGTCCGGGTTGGCGGGCGAGGCGTGGTCGTCCTGCGGGGTCTTCTTGTCGTCAGACATCAGCGGTCCTCCTCGTCCTTGCGGGTGGCGGCAGGACGGTTCTCGTTGCGAAAGATGCTCTCGGCGGCATCTCTCTGGACGCGGCGGGATCCGGGGCGGAACACGAAGAGAATCACGCCCACGAAGATCAGGGTCAGCAGCAGCAGCGCCCAGCTGTCGGCGAGGGTGCGCAGGAAGCTGTAGGTTTCCATGGCGCCCTCAGCGGTTCGGGTCGGGCTCGAAGGTCGAGAAATCGACCAGCGTGCCGAGCATCTGGAGGTAAGCGACCAAGGCGTCCATCTCGGTCACCTGCGGCTGGCGGTCGAAGTTCCGCATCTGCGCGCCGGGATAGCGCTCTAGCAGGGCGGGGTCGCCGAAGGGGTCGGTCTGGGCGCGGAAGTCGGCGGCGGCGTGCTGGATCATCTCGTCCGTGTAGGGCACGCCCACCGCGCGGTCGGTCCGCAGCCGCTGCTGGATCTGCGCGGGGGAGATCACGCGGTCCAGCAGGAAGCCGTATTTCGGCATGATCGATTCGGGCACGACCGATTGCGGATCGCGCAGGTGATCGACATGCCACTCGTCCGAGTAGCGCCCCCCGACCCGCGCCAAGTCCGGTCCGGTGCGCTTGGAGCCCCACTGGAACGGGTGGTCGTACATCGATTCGGCGGCGAGGCTGTAATGGCCGTAGCGCTCGACCTCGTCGCGCATCGGGCGGATCATCTGGCTGTGGCAGACATAGCAGCCCTCGCGGACGTAGATGTCGCGGCCGGCCAGCTCCAGCGGGCTGTAGGGGCGCACGCCCTCGACCTTCTCGATGGTGTTCTCGAGATAGAAGAGCGGCGTGATCTGGACGATGCCGCCGATGGTGACGACCAGGAAGGAAAAGATCAGCAAGAGCGTCGCGTTCTTTTCCAGGATCTTGTGCTTTTCAAGGATGGCCATGATCCATGCCCCTCATTCTGCCGGCACGGCGGCGGCCGTGCTTTGCGCTTGCGGTTGGCGGGCGACGGTCGCCCAGAGGTTCCAGGCCATGATGATCGCGCCGGCGAGGTAGAGGACCCCTCCGAGGCCGCGCACCACGTACATCGGGAACTTGGCGGCGACGGTGTCGGCGAAGGCGTTGACCAGGAAGCCGTGCTGGTCGACCTCGCGCCACATCAGGCCCTCCATGATGCCGGTGACCCACATCGCGCTGGCGTAGAGAACGATCCCGATCGTCGCGAGCCAGAAGTGCCAGCTGACGAGCCGCAGGCTGTAGAGGCTTGTCCGGCCCCAGAGGCGCGGCGTCAGGTAGTAGAGCGCGCCGAAGGTGATCATGCCGTTCCAGCCGAGCGCGCCGGAATGGACATGGCCGATGGTCCAGTCGGTGTAGTGCGACAGGCTGTTGACGGTCTTGATCGACATCATCGGCCCCTCGAAGGTCGCCATGCCGTAGAACCCCACCGCGACGACCATCATGCGGATGATCGGGTCGGTCCGCAGCTTGTCCCAGGCCCCCGACAGGGTCATAAGCCCGTTGATCATCCCGCCCCAGCTGGGCATCCACAGCATGATCGAGAAGACCATCCCAAGCGTCGCGGCCCATTCGGGCAGCGCGGTATAATGCAGGTGGTGCGGACCGGCCCAGATGTAGAGGAAGATGATCGCCCAGAAGTGGATGATCGACAGCTTGTAGCTGTAGACCGGGCGCTCGGCCTGCTTTGGGATGAAGTAGTACATCATCCCCAGGAAGCCCGCCGTCAGGAAGAAGCCGACCGCGTTGTGGCCGTACCACCACTGCACCATCGCGTCCTGCACGCCGGCGAAGACCTGCACCGACTTGCTGCCCCAGATGCTGACCGGGATCGCCAGGTTGTTGACCACATGCAGCATCGCGATGGTCACGATGAAGGCCAGGTAGAACCAGTTGGCGACGTAGATATGCGGCTCGCGGCGCTTGATGATCGTGCCGAGGAAGACGGCGAGGTAGGTGACCCACACGATGGTCAGCCACAGGTCGACATACCATTCCGGCTCGGCATATTCCTTGGACTGCGTCGCGCCGAGGATGTAGCCGGTCGCCGCCAGAACGATGAAGAGGTTGTAGCCCCAGAAGACGAACCAGGCCGCGTTCCCGCCCCAGAGCCGTGCCGCCGAGGTGCGCTGCACGACGTAGAAGCTGGTCGCGATCAGGGCGTTGCCGCCGAAGGCGAAGATGACCGCGCTGGTGTGCAGCGGGCGCAGCTTGCCGAAGTTCAGGTAGCCATGGGTCAGCTCGCTGAAGTTCAGCGAGGGCCAGGCCAGCTGGAAGGCGATGACGACGCCGACGAGGAAGCCGACGACGCCCCACAGGACCGTCGCGACGACCCCGGCCCGCACCGGCCCGTCCATGTAGGCGCGCGGGTCGTGGACCGGCACCGGCTCGTCCACCTGGCGCAGCGTCCACAGGAAGACGCCGCCGGCGACCAGCATCACGGTCAGCGCGTTCACCATGTAGGCGGCGTCATGCGCCATGTTCGCGCCGATCGCCGCGATCAGGGTGACCCCGCCGAGGAGAATCAATTTCAGAATGTTCCACATGGCCGCACCTGTCACCTCGTTCGTGCTGTCTGCCCGGCCGCGACTCGGCCCCGGACGGAGGAATTCGATGCTGCCGGAATAGGCGCGCCGCCCGGTGCGAACCTTGATCTGCGTCAAGTCGGCGGGTTGATACTGATCAAGGCAGGGGGCGGCGCGTCATGCGATCCCTGCCTCGAACAGCGCAGAAGGAGGCACGCGATGTCCTACAAGACCATCCTGACGATCCTGACCCATCCGTCGCAGATGCCGCAGCTCGACGCCGCCGCGGCGCTGGCCGTGCGCGAGGACGCCCATCTCGACATCCTCTGCCTCGGCCTCGACATGGGCCAGCCCGGCTATTTCTTCCCCGGCGGCACAGCCTATGTGCTGCAGGACGCCATCGACACCGCGATGGACGAGGCCGAAGCCCTGCAATCGCAGGTGCACGCGCATCTGGCCGCGGCGCGCGATCTTCGCTGGTCGGTGGACAGCGCGGTGGCGCAATCGGGCGGGATCCCCGGCCTCGTCGGGATGAAGGCGCGCTTCTCGGACCTGACCGTGCTGGCCAGCCCCTATGCCGCCGCGACGCCCGCCGACGCCGAGATCGTCACCGAGGCCGCCCTCTTCGAGGGGTGCTGCCCGGTGCTGATCGTGCCCCCCTCGGGCCTTCCGGCCGAGCCGCCGCGCCGGATCCTCGTGGCCTGGAACCAGTCGACCGAGGCGCTGGCCGCGATCCGCCGCGCGCTGCCGCTGCTGCGCGCCGCTCAGGCGGTCGAGATCACCTGCATCGATCCCCGCCGCAGCGGGATCGACCGCTCGGATCTCGGCGCCGCGCTGACGCAGATGCTGACACGCCACGGGGTGCGGGCCGAGATTGCTGTCCTCGCGCGCACCGCGCCCACGATCAGCGACGAGCTGAACCGCCGGGCCATCGAGACCGGCGCGGACATGATCGTGATGGGCGCCTACGGCCATTCCCGCTTCCGACAGGCAATCCTGGGCGGGGCGACGCGGAACATGCTCGAGAAATCGGCGGTGCCGGTCTTCATGGCGCGCTGAGCCCGCCGGTCCTGCGCGGCGCCCGGGGGGTGCGGGGGGACGGGTCCCCCCGCGCCGTCGCGGGACGCAACCGGTGCGGCGCCATCAGCCTTGCGGAACGCCGGGGCCTGAAAGCCGCGGCCGAGGCGTTAGTCCACCATGCCCCCGTCCGCATCGTCGCCCGATTCGTCGACGATGCGCGAGAAGTCCGGCAGGATGACGCCGCGCTTGCCCTTCAGCTCGATCACGCCGTCGCGCTTGAGGGCGCTGACCTGGCGGCTCACCGTCTCCAGCGTCAGCCCCAGGTAGTCCGCCATCGCCTCGCGCGTCAGCGGCAGCTCCAGCTCCATCCGCCCGGCCGGGCGGCGCTTCTGCAGCGCGGCCTCGCGGCGGGCGACGATGGCGATGAACGAGGCGATCTTCTCGCGCGCCGTCTTGCGCCCCAGAAGCAGCATCCACTCGCGCGCCGCGTCCAGCTCGTCCAGCGTCATCTCCAGCAGGCGGTGCGCGATATGCGGGGTCTCGCGCATCAGATCGTCGAAGGGCTTGCGCCTGAAGCAGCAGAGCACGACTTTCGTCGCCGCCGTCGCGTTATAGGCCGCGCGCTCGCGCCCGGGCCGGCCCAGGAAGTCGCTCGGCAGCAACAGGCCCACGACCTGCGTGCGCCCGTCCTCCAGCGTCTGCGTCAGCGAGGCGACGCCGGTCACGACCGAGCCGACGAAGTCCATCCGGTCGCCCTCCCAGATGATGGGCTGGCCCGGTTCGTAGCTGCGGTAGAACTTGATCTGCTCCAGGACCTTCAGCTCGTCCGTCTCGCATTGCGCGCAGACCGCGCGGTAGCGGATCGGGCATTCCCCACAGCGCGGCGCGCCCTGCGCGGTCGTCGCGGGCACCTGGCTGTTGATCTGGGTCAAGGACGTCTTGGGCATCGTCAGATTACGCTATATGAATGAGCACATATTCGCAACTTGCACGCGTCGGCCTCTTCGAGGCTCGCGCCCCTCGATATACAAGCTACCCGCCGGCGACGCAGTTCCGCAGCGCGGTCGACGGGCTGCGCGCCGCCGACTGGATCGCGGCCATCCCGGCCGGCTCGCGGATCTCGCTGTATCTGCACGTCCCCTTCTGCCGCCGCCTCTGCTGGTTCTGCGCCTGCCGCACCCAGGGCACGCAGTCCGAGGGGCCGCTGCACGCCTATGTGGCCACGCTGCTGACCGAGATCGCGGCGCTCAGGGCGCGGACCGCGCCGGGGATCACCCTCTCGCGGCTGCATTGGGGCGGGGGCACACCGACCCTGCTGCCGCCGGCGCTGATCACGCGGCTGGCGCGGGCCGTCACCGCGGCCTTCCCCCTCGCCCCGGACGCCGAGTTCTCGGTCGAGATCGACCCGTCCGAGATCGACGCCCCGCGGATGCAGGCGCTGGCGGAGGCAGGGATGAACCGCGCCTCGATCGGGGTGCAGGATTTCGACCCGCTGATCCAAGAGGCGATCGGCCGCCTGCAGAGCTTCGAGCTGACCGCCGAGGCCGTCCGCCTGATTCGCGGGCACGGCATCCGCAGCCTGAACGCCGACGTGCTTTACGGCCTGCCCCACCAGACGCCCGCGCGCATGTCCGAGACGGTGCAGAAGGTCCTCGCCCTCTCGCCCGACCGGGTGGCGCTTTACGGCTATGCTCATGTGCCGTGGATGTCGAAGCGGCAGGTGATGATCCCGGACGAGGTGCTGCCGGGCGGCGAGGCGCGGCTGGACCTCTTCGAGACGGCGCGCGCCCTGTTCGCCGCCGAGGGGCTGGAGGAGATCGGGATCGACCATTTCGCCCGGCCCGACGACGGGCTGGCGCGGGCCGCGGCGCAAGGCCGGCTGCGGCGGAACTTCCAGGGCTACACCGACGATCCCTCGGACGTGCTGCTGGGGCTGGGCGCCTCGTCGATCTCGCGCTTTCCGCAGGGCTACGCGCAGAACGCGCCGGCCACGGGGGCCTACACGGCGCTGGTGCGCGCCGGCCAGCTGCCGGTCACGCGCGGCCACGGCTTCACGTCCGAGGACCTCTGGCGCGGCCGGATGATCGAGATGCTGATGTGCGGCTTCGCCATCGACATGGCCGAGATCGAGGCCCGCTTCGGCATCACGGCCGAGCGTCAGGCCACCCTCTTCGCGCCGCTTCAGGCCCGTTTCGGCGAGGCCGTGCGGCTGGACGGGGACGGGCTCAGGATCACGCCGTTCGGGCGTCCGCTGACGCGGATGATCGCGCAGGCGCTGGACGGCTACGCGGTGGCGGCGGGAAGCCATTCCTCCGCCGTGTAGAGGGCGGCGGAGGCCGGGTCCCGAACCAGTGGCGCGGCATGCTTGATCACCGAGGGCGGGATCAGTGCGCCTCGGCCCAGTTGGCGCCTTGGCCCGCATCGACGACCAGCGGGACCGAGAGCTTCACGGCCGGCTCGGCGGCGGCCTCCATCACCTCGCGGGCGCGCGCGATGAGCGGCTCGACCGCGTTTTCCTCGACCTCGAAGACCAGCTCGTCATGGACCTGGAGGAGCATTCGGGCGGGCATCCCCTCGATCGCGGCGGGCATGCGGATCATCGCGCGGCGGATGATGTCGGCAGCCGCGCCTTGGATCGGGGCGTTGATCGCCGCGCGCCGGGCGCCCCCGGCGGCGGGGCCGGACTGGTTGATGCCGGGTGTGTTGATGCGCCGCCCGAAGAGGGTGCGGACCGAGCCGTCGGCTTTCGCGTCGGCCACGGTGCGGTCCATGTAGGCGCGGATCTCGGGGAAGCGCTCAAAATAGGTGTCGATGAAGCTCTGCGCCTCGGCCCGCGGGATGCGCAGGTTGCGCGAGAGGCCGAAGCCCGAGATGCCGTAGATGACGCCGAAGTTGATGGCCTTGGCGCGGCGGCGGATCATCGGGTCCATGCCCTCCACCGGCACGCCGAACATCTGGCTGGCGGTCATGGCGTGGATGTCGATGCCTTCGCGGAAGGCCTGCTTCAGCGCCGGGATGTCGGCCACATGGGCGAGGATGCGCAGCTCGATCTGGCTGTAGTCGAGGCTGACGAGGCGGTGCCCCTCGGGCGCGATGAAGGCCTGGCGGATGCGGCGCCCCTCGTCCGTGCGGATGGGGATGTTCTGCAGGTTCGGCTCGGTCGAGGCGAGACGGCCGGTCTGGGCGCCGGCAATCGAGTAGCAGGTGTGCACGCGGCCGGTGTCCGGGTTCACATAGGTCGGCAGCGCGTCGGTATAGGTGGATTTCAGCTTGCTGATCTGGCGCCAGTCGAGAACGCGGGCCGGCAGGTCGTGGCCCTCGGCGGCCAGGTCCTCCAGCACGTCCGCGCTGGTCGAAAAGGCCCCGGTCTTGCCCTGCTTGCCGCCCGCAAGGCCCATGCGGTCGAACAGGATCTCGCCCAACTGCTTGGGACTGCCGATGTTGAAGCTGCCGCCGGCGAGGCCGTAGATCTCGTCCTCGAGCTGCGCCATCTTCTGCGCGAAGGCCCCCGACATGCGCGACAGGACCTGCGTGTCCACCTTGACCCCCGTCATCTCCATCTGCCCGAGGACCGGGATCATCGGCGCCTCCAGCGTGTGATAGACGGTCACCACCCGCTCGGCCGGCAGCATCGGCGCGAAGTGGCGGTAAAGGCGCAGCGTGACCTCGGCATCCTCGGCGGCATAGGGCGCGGCCTTGTCGATGGCGACCTGCCCGAAATGGATCTGGCTCTTGCCCGAGCCGATCAGATCCTTGATCGGGATGCACTTGTGGCCGAGGTAGCGCTCGGCCAGCTCATCCATGCCGTGGTTGTGGGTGCCGGCATTCAGCGCGTAGGACATCAGCATCGTGTCCGCGACCGGTGCCATGCGGATGCCATTGCGGGCCAGCAGCTTCCAGTCGTACTTCACGTTCTGGCCGATCTTCAGGATCGAGGCGTCCTCCAGCACCGGCCTCAGCGCGGCGAGCACCTCGGCCATCGGCAGCTGGCCCGCGACCGGCTGCGCGCTGCCGAACAGATCGTCGCTTCCCGACACATGGCCGAAGGGGATGTAGCAGGCCCGGCCCGGCGCAAGCGCTAGCGAAATGCCCACCAGCACCGCCCGCATGTCGTCGAGGCTGGTGGTCTCGGTGTCGAAGGCCACCTCGCCCGCCTCTCGGATGGCATCCACCCAGGTCTGAAGCGCCGCCATGTCAGTAACCGTCTCGTAGCCGGTGATGTCGATGGCGGGCAGCTCGGGCGCGGCGGGAGCCTCGGACTGCGGGGCCGCCTTCACGGCCGGAGCCTCGGCGCCAAGCTTTTCGGCCACACGGTTGGTCAGGGTGCGGAACTCCATGTCCGTCAGGAAGGACAGAAGCCGCGCGGGGTCGGGGGCCTGCACGCCCAGCTCTTCCAACGGCACGTCCAGCGGCGTGTTGCAGTCCAGCTGCACGAGGCGCTTGCTGACGCGGATCTGCTCGGCGTGGTCGATCAGGGTCTGGCGGCGCTTGGGCTGCTTGATCTCGCCCGCCCGCTCCAAGAGCGCCTCCAGATCGCCGAATTCCTGGATCAGCAGGGCGGCGGTCTTGATGCCGATGCCGGGCGCGCCGGGCACGTTGTCGACCGCGTCCCCGGCCAGCGCCTGCACGTCCACCACGCGGTCGGGACCGACGCCGAACTTCTCGAAGACCTCGTCCGGGCCGATGGCCTTGTTCTTGATCGGGTCCAGCATCTCGACCCCGTCGCCGACCAGCTGCATCAGGTCCTTGTCGCTGCTGACGATGGTGACGCGGCCGCCCGCCTCGCGCGCGCGGCAGGCATAGGCGGCGATGATGTCGTCTGCCTCGAAGCCCTCGGTCTCGATGCAGGCGATGTTGAAGGCGCGGGTCGCGTCGCGGGTCAGCGGGAATTGCGGGCGCAGGTCCTCGGGCGGCTCGGGGCGGTTTGCCTTGTAGGCGTTGTAAATCTCGTTGCGGAAGGTCTTGGAGGAATGATCGAAGATCACGGCCGCATGGGTGGGCGCGTTGCTGCCCGCGTCCTCCTGCACGTATTTCCACAGCATGTTGCAGAAGCCGGCGACGGCGCCGACGGGCAGGCCGTCGGACTTGCGCGTCAGGGGGGGCAGCGCGTGATAGGCGCGGAAGATGAAGGCCGACCCGTCGATCAGATGCAGGTGGCAGCCCTTGCCGAATGCCTCGCCCATGCTCATGTCCCTCGCGCTGCTGACGGCCCGCTTGTGCCATGCGGGGCCGCGATCTTCCACCCGCCAGAGGTAGTGATGCCGAAGATGCGCCGAAAGGCCGACCTGCCGCAGAAGACCTGCGCCGCCTGCGGGCGGCCGTTCCGCTGGCGCAAGAAGTGGGAGAAGGTCTGGGACGAGGTGCGCTACTGCTCGGACCGCTGCCGCGGCGAGGCGCGAAAGGCTGGCAAGGCCAGCCCGCCGTGACGGCCCCCTCGATGGGGGCCGTCACGGCGTCCCCCTCGGGTCAGGCGGCCGGGACGGAAGATCAGTGGTCGTCGCCCGCCGCGTGCACCGGGTCCAGCACGAAGCGCTTGTCGCAGTAGCCGCAATCGACATACCCCGTCTCGGAGATCGCCAGCCACACGCGCGGATGGCCCATGCCCGCGCCGTCGTCGCCGTCGCAGCTGACGCGGCGGGTCGTCACCGTCACCGTCACCGGCGGCGGCAGGACCAGCGCCTCGGGGCCTGTCTCGGTGGACAGCGGGTTCTCGGGCGTCACGTGCTGCGTCATGGCGGGCCTTCTTGTGGCGACTGCGTTCCTCTGGTCTAACCCAATACCGCAGCCGCCGCGCCCTTCGCAAGCACCGCAAGGACCCATCATGAGCCATGCCATCGAGATCGAGGGCCTTCGCAAGACCTATGCCGCGCAGGGCAACGCGCCCGCCAAGGAGGCGCTGAAGGGGATCGACCTCGCCATCCCCGCCGGCAGCATCTTCGGGCTTCTGGGGCCGAACGGCGCCGGCAAGTCAACGATGATCAACATCCTTGCGGGGCTGGTGAACAAGACCTCCGGCCGCGTCTCGATCTGGGGCTTCGACCAGGACCGGAACCCCCGCCAGTCCCGCGCCGCCATCGGCGTCATGCCGCAAGAGCTGAACATGGACCCGTTCTTCTCGCCCCGCGCCAGCCTCGAGGTGCAGGCGGGCCTTTACGGCGTGCCCAAGGCCGAGCGCTGGACGGACGAGCTGCTGGCGCTGGTCGGGCTGACTGATCAGGCCAATGCCTATGCGCGCAACCTCTCGGGCGGGATGAAGCGGCGGCTGCTGCTGGCGAAGGCATTGGTCCACCGCCCGCAGATCCTGGTCCTCGACGAGCCGACGGCGGGCGTCGACATCACCCTGCGCGAGATGCTGTGGCAGAATGTCCGCCGCCTGAACGAGGCCGGGATGACCATCATCCTGACCACGCACTACCTTCAGGAGGCCGAGCAGATGTGCGACGAGATCGCCATCATCAACCATGGCGAGCTGGTGATCCGCCAGCCGACGCAGCAGCTTCTGGCCCGGACCGACCGTAAGACGCTGGTGCTCGACACTGGCGGCACCGCCGCGCTGCCGCCCCTGCCCGAGGGCGCCAAGGCCGAGCGCCGCGCCGACGGCCGCTTCGCGATCAGCTACCCGCCCTCGCGCCTGCGCGCCGACCAGCTGATCGACGCGCTGCGCGGGGCCTCGGTGCCGATCCTCGACGTGGCGACCGAGGAGGCGGACCTCGAGGATGTCTTCGTCGAGTTGACGCGCAACTGAGCCCTCAGCGCGAGACCATCGGCCCCATCACCTGCCCGCCAAGGATGTGCAGGTGGAAATGCGGCACCTCCTGCACCCCGTGGGTGCCCGCGTTGGTTATGGCGCGGAAGCCCTCGCCCCCGGCCTCCAGCCCGACGCCCTCGACCGCGCAGACCTTGGCGCAGAGGCGCATGAAGGCGACGATCTCGGCCTCGGCCGCGTTCGCGGCGAAGTCGTCGAAGCTGACATAGCGGCCCTTGGGGATCACCAGCACGTGGCTTGCCGCCTGCGGGCGGATGTCGCGGAAGGCCAGCGCGTGGTCGTTCTCGGCCACGGTCTGGTTCGGGATCTCGCCGCGCAGGATGCGGGCGAAGATGTTGTCGTCGTCATAGGTCAAAGCCATGGCATGTCCTCTGGATCAGTCGGCAAACAGATGCGGCGTCTCGGCGATCTGCCAAGCCACGTCCTGCGGCAGGTCGAGGAAAGCTGCAAGCGCCGCCGCATTCGCGGCCGTGTCGCGATGGGCGGCGATGGTGCCGAGGCGGTCGTATTCTCCCTCGCACAGGCGCTCGGCCTCGTGCTCGAGATCGCTGCGCACGACCGGCAGCAGCCGCTCGACCACGTCGCCGGGCGCGTCGGCGCTGATCAGCCCGATCCGGTGCATGTGGCCGCGCAGGTAGCCGTCATCGAAGCTGCAATCGACATGGAGGACGCGCAGCTCGGCCCGGTCCCGCGCGAGATCGGCCAGCAGCCCCTCGGCCGCCGGATCGACGCACATGACGAGGTTCCGGCTTTCGAACTGGTCGAAGAGCAGCTTGATCAGCGCCCGCCGGTGCCGCTCGCGCTTGGGCAGGGTCGAGGCGACGCCGCCCATGTCGGGCAGGTTCGCCTCCAGCTCGTTGAAGAGGTAGTCCACCGCCGGGATCGCGGTCAGCTCGCGGATGCGCGCGGTCAGCCGCTTGGCGACATGCCATTTCTTCGCCGCGATCACGTGCAGCACGCGGTTCGCGCCAAGCGAGCCGTCGGTCTCCCAGAAGCGCGGGGCGAAGCGGCGCCCGATCCGTCCCCGCCCGGTCAGGAAGGCGAAGAGCCGCCGCCCCTCGCCGGTGACCGCGAATTCCTGCCCCGTCGCCTGCCACAGCGAACCGAGCCGGGCGCGCAGCTCAAGCGCCTCGGGGCTGATCTTGCGCGCGAAAAGGTAGTCCTGGCGCAGCAGCAGGTCGTAGTGGTCGTTGTAAAAGGTGACGGGCATCCCGTAGTCGGTGAAGATCAGGAAGGTCAGCGTGCGCGAGCGGATCTCGCTGCGCGGCACCAGATGGGCCACCAGCGTCTGGAAGAACGTCTCGTCCGGGATCCAGGTCGTGCTGAAGAAGCGGCGGATCTCGGGGCGGCTGCGGATCAGCTCGAGGATGGCCTCGACGGTGTGGCGGCGCAGGCACCACCATTGCGAGCCGATCATCACCTGCAGGTCCGCCGGCACCTCGCGCCTCAGCCCGAGCCGCTTCTGCAATTCGAGGCTGGCATAGAACAGCTGCTTCTGCGTGCGCTCGTTGAACCAGTGCCGGTAGGTCAGCCGCTCTTCCTTGATGCCGGTCTTGATCCACTCGCTCTCGAAGAAGTCGAAGCTTTCGATGTAGTCGCAATCCGCCGCGTCCAGGAAGGCGCGGGCGTATTCGGCCGACTTCACCGGCATGCAGTCGCCCGAGAGCATGTAGAAATGCGTCGCCTGCGGGAAGGCCGCCTCGGCCGCGCGCAGCGCCTCGAGCGTGGCGGCGACCAGCGACCACTCGCCCCACCCGCAGCGCACGCGCCTGGCGGCGAAGGTGACGCCCGGATGATCGCCAAGCGCCTCGCTGATCTGCTGGAACATCGCGGCCGGCGCCGAGCGGTCGAAATGGATCGACACGTAGTCGCCCGTCGCCGTCAGGCGCCGCGCCTGGTCGATCACCCCCTGCGGGTCCTTGTGGGTCAGCAGGATAAAGGCGATGCGAGCCATGGCACGGGATCACTCTGAGACATGTTTTTGTTGCACGCGGGGGGAGAAGCCGTTGAAAATCTCGCCCGGTTCTGTTTTCACAGTGTGTAAACGAAAACAACGATGGGGCAAGCCGGTGGGCACCGTGTTTCGCGCCATGGTAGAACCCTGCGGCAGAGGCGACAGAATGGGATTTCCAGGCGTCTGGATGACGGAAAGCGAAAGCATGGTGTATCGGGTGGTGCCGAAATGCGCCTGTTCGACCATCGGCCAGATCATGTTCTACTCGGATCACGGACGCTTCTTCGACGGGGACATCCACGATTCCAAGAACGGGCTGCACAAGTGGTCGCAGGATCACAGCCACGACCCGATCGAGCAGGCCGTCCGCGCCGGCCGCGGCGTCAGCTTCACCTGCGTGCGCAACCCCTACGCCCGCATCCTGTCCTCGTTCTTTGACAAGATCGCCGGCATCCAGCGCAACGGCCGCCGCTACCGCGGCAACCTGGTGCCGCAGCTGATCCAGCGCTACGGCATCGATGTCGGCAGCCCCGAGAACGATTTCGACTTCGACCAGATCGCCAGCTTCCGCCGCTTCCTGCTCTTCGCACGCGACACCATCCGCTTCCGCAAGCCGATGGAGCCGGACATCCACTGGTCCGCGATGTCCGGCCACATCTCGACCTTCATCGTGAACGGCGGCCATTACGACCAGATCTTCTACACCGAGACCTTCAACGAGGGGATGGCGGCCGTGCTGGACGCGGCCGAGACGCCGGTGAAGGTCGACCTGGCCGAGGTGCCGCGCTTCAACGAATCCGAAGGGCACGGCCCCAAGCGCGCCCACAAAGTCAGCGAGTATTTCGACGATCTCTCGCGCCACCTGATCTGGGAAATCTACCGCGACGACTTCAAGCTGTTCCGCTACGACTTCGAGAACCCGGACAACAAGCTGCCGATCGGCGAGATCGACCTCGACGAGGTCCACGCCAAGCTGGGCCGCTGAGCCCCGTCAGGACGACATGAAAAAGGCGGCGCTTCCCCGCAGGAAGCGCCGCCTCTTGCCTGCCGCGGCAGGCGGGTGGCCTGATCAGACCGCGCCCTTGATGAAGGTCACCGCGTCGCCGACGGTCTGGATGGTCTCGGCGGCGTCGTCGGGGATCTCGATCCCGAACTCTTCCTCGAAAGCCATCACCAGCTCGACGGTGTCGAGGCTGTCGGCGCCCAGATCGTCGATGAACGAAGCGGATTCGACCACCTTGTCCTCGTCGACACCCAGGTGCTCGACCACGATCTTCTTCACGCGATCAGCGATATCGCTCATGTCATAACCTCATTGTCGCGGGCATCCGCCCAAGTTTCACGCAGGCCCCGAGGGGCCCGGTTCAGCACAGGGCGGTTCCCCTGCCGCTAAAGCGGGGGATATAGCACCCCTTGGACCTCTTGCAACCGCTTTCGCAGCGGCACGAGGCCGTCAGATCATCGCCATGCCGCCATTCACATGCAGCGTGGCGCCGGTCACGTAGCCCGCCTCGGGGCTGGCCAGATAGAGCACCGCGGCCGCGATCTCTTCAGGGCTGCCCATGCGGCCTGCGGGGATCTGCGTCAGGATCTTGCCCTTCTGCTCCTCGTTCAGCTTGTCAGTCATCGCGGTGGCGATGAAGCCGGGCGCCACGCAGTTCACCGTGATCCCGCGGCTGGCCACCTCATAGGCCAGCGACTTCGACATGCCGACCAGCCCCGCCTTGGCGGCGGCATAGTTCCCCTGCCCCGGATTTCCCGTCGCCCCCACGACCGAGGTGATGTTGACGATCCGCCCCCACCGCGCCTTCATCATGCCCCGCAAGGCCGCGCGCGACAGGCGGAAGACGCCGGTCAGGTTGACCTCCAGCACCTGCGCCCATTCCTCGTCGGACATGCGCATGAAGAGGTTGTCGCGCGTGATCCCGGCATTGTTCACCAGGATGTCCACGCTGCCCATCGCCCCGGCCGCGTCCTTCAGCAGCCTCGCCGGGGCCTCCGCCTCCGACAGGTTCGCCGGCACCACATGCGCCCGCTCGCCCAAGGCGTCCGCCAGCTCGCGCAGCGGCCCCTCGCGCGTCCCGGACAGAGCCACGGTCGCCCCCGTCCCATGCAGCGCCGTCGCGATCGCGCCGCCGATCCCGCCCGAGGCGCCCGTCACCAGCGCCGTCTTTCCCGTCAGGTCGAACATGCCCGGTCCTTTCATCTTCTGTGCAAAAATATCCTCGGGGGGGTCCGGGGGGCGAAGCGCCCCCGGCTTCCCGGCTCAGCCCTTCAGCGCCGCGATATCGGCAGGCGCGCCCAGGTTCCTCACGACCGCGTCCTTCGCGATCCGCTTGATCATGCCGGACAAAGCCTTGCCCGCCCCGATCTCCCAGAACTCGGTCACGCCCGTCTCGGCCATGTTCGCGATGCTCTCGCGCCAGCGCACGGTCCCCGTGACCTGCTCGACCAGCAGGCGGCGGATCGCGCCCGGCTCGGTCACCGGCTCGGCGCGGACATTGGCGAAGACCGGCACGGCCGGCACGTTGATCTCGACCGCGGCCAAGGCGTCGGCCATGGCCGCCGCCGCCGGCTGCATCAGGACCGAGTGGAACGGCGCCGAGACCGGCAGCATCAGCGCGCGTTTCGCGCCCGCCGCCTTCATCGCCTCGGCCGCCCGCTCGACCGCCGCCTTGTGGCCCGAGATGACGACCTGCGCCGGATCGTTGTCGTTGGCCGCCTCGACGACCTCGTCGCCGGCCACCTCGCGCGCGATCCGGTCCACGGTTTCGAAATCCAGCCCGAGGATCGCCGCCATCGCGCCCTGCCCCACCGGCACCGCCTCCTGCATGGCCTGCCCGCGCAGGCGCAGAAGCCGCGCCGTGTCCGTCAGGCTCAGCGCCCCCGCCGCGCACAGCGCCGAGTATTCGCCAAGCGAATGACCCGCCACGAAGTCGGCGTCCGTGATCGCGAAGCCCTCGGCCTCCAGCGCGCGAAAGGCCGCCATCGAGGTGGCCATCAGCGCGGGCTGGGCGTTCTGCGTCAGGGTCAGCGTCTCGGCATCGCCCTCCCAGATGAGCTGCGACAGGCTCTCGCCAAGCGCCTCGTCCACCTCGTCGAAGACCGCCTTGGCGGCCGGATAGGCGCCGGCCAGCTCGCGGCCCATGCCGATGGTCTGCGCGCCCTGCCCCGGAAAGACGAATGCCCGCATGAGGCTCTCCCTGAATTCATTGCGTTGCAGACGGGCATAACCGCTCGGCCCCGCTGCCGCAACTCGCAGCAGCGCAAGAAAAAGGGGCGCCGAAGCGCCCCGTTCCCCAATTCCGGATCTGGAAACCGATCAGCCGACCAGCTCGAGCCCCGAGAAGAAGAAGGCGATCTCTTCCTTGGCCGTTTCCGGCGCGTCCGAGCCGTGGACCGAGTTCTCGCCAACCGACAGCGCAAATTCCTTGCGGATGGTGCCCGCATCGGCCTGCGCCGGGTTGGTCGCGCCCATCACTTCGCGGTTCTTGGCTATGGCGTTCTCGCCTTCCAGCACCTGCACGACGACCGGCTCGGAAGCCATGAACTCGACCAGCTCGCCGTAGAAGGGGCGCTCCTTGTGGACCTCGTAGAACTTGCCCGCCTGCTCGGCCGACAGCTTGATGCGCTTCTGGGCGACGATGCGCAGGCCGGCATCCTCGAACATGGCGTTGATCTTGCCGGTCAGGTTGCGGCGGGTCGCGTCGGGCTTGATGATGGAGAGCGTGCGTTCGATGGCCATGTGTTCACCTTGTCTGATCGGCGGGCCGCGCCCGCGTGACGAAATCCGCGCCCGGTTAACAGGTCGGGCGCGGCCCGGCAAGCGCGCCACAGGACAGCGCCCGCGTGCCGCACCGGCGGGAACCTTCCCGCTCACGAGTGCTTGAGGCCGCAGAGGCCCCAACCGACAGGACCGAGATGCACCAGCCGCCGCCCGCGACGCCCGACCCCGCGCGCCCCCCGTCCGTCGCGCCGGAGCGGAGCCTGACGACGGGCACGCTGGTCTCCGCCGCGTTCCTGGTGATCCTGGCGGCGGCGGCGTTCTACTGGTCGAACATCCTCCTGCTGTTCTTCGCCTCCATCCTCATCGCCATCGCGCTGCGCGCCGGGGCGCAAGGCATCCGTCGCCTCGTGGGGCTGAACGTGAAGATTGGCGTGGTGGTTGTCCTGCTGCTGGTCGTCCTGGCGCTGGTGGGCGCGGGCTTTCTGGCCGGCCCTGCCATCTCGGACCAGTTCAACGAGTTGATCGACAGCCTGCCCGAGGCATGGGAGGGGCTGAACGACTGGCTTGCCGGCACGGTGCCGGGCGACGCGATCCAGTCCCAGCTGGAAAACGCGCCCGATCTCGAGGAAGGCGCCGGCCAGATGGCCGAGCGGCTGCCCGACATCTTCGGCACCATCGCCGGCATCGTGAACATGATCGTCGGCAGCCTCTTCTCGATCTTCCTGATGCTGATCGTCGCGCTCTACGTCGCGGTCGAGGCCGAGACCTATCGCGACGGCACCCTGGCGCTGGTCCCGCCGCGCCATCGCGGGCGGGCGGCCGAGGTCATGGACGAGGTGACGGTCAAGCTGGGCAAGTGGATGGGCGGGCAGGCGCTGGACATGCTGGCCGTGGCCGTCATGGCCGGCATCGGGCTCTGGGCGCTCGGCGTGCCGCTGGCCTTCCTGCTGGCGGTGATCGCGGGCCTGACGAACATCGTGCCCATCGTCGGTCCCTTCATCTCGGGCGCCATCGCCGTCCTCTTCGCCTTCTCGCAGGGCTTCGAGCTGGCCTGGCAGGTCGCGCTGCTCTTCGTGGTGATCCAGCTGATCGACGGCGAGATCATCCTGCCCCTGATCCAGCGCTATGCCGTGCGCCTGCCGCCGGCCCTCACGGTGCTGGCGATCATGGCCCTCAGCAGCCTCTTCGGCTTCATCGGCGTGCTGCTGGCGACACCCCTGCTGGTGGTGCTGATCGTGCTGATCCGGCGCATCTATGTCGAGGATGTGCTGGGCGACCGGGCAGATGCCGGGGACAATCCGTAACCTGCGGTTGAAGTTTTCGTGAATCCGACACATGTCCGTCCTAATGTCGGGGCGAATCCAGTCGGGTGGCAGCATGATGACGCCGATCTGCAAGGGCCGATACCGCGCGAGGCTCGCCGAGACGCCAGAGGACCTGCGCGCCGCGCAGCGCCTGCGCTGGCTGTGCTTCCACGGTCGCAACGGCGCCCCCGACGACGGGGCGCAGCTGGACGCCGACGCGCTGGACCCCGAATGCAGCCACATGCTGGTCGAGGAGCTTGAGACCGGCCGGCTGGTCTGCACCTTCCGCTTCCTGCCCCTGACCGACGGCAGCCAGATCGCGCGCAGCTACTCGGCGCAGTTCTACGACCTGGACGCGCTCAGCCGCTTCGACGGGCCGATGGTCGAGATGGGGCGCTTCTGCATGGACCCCGCGACGCATGACCCCGACATCGTCCGCATTGCCTGGGCCGCGATGACCCGCTTTGTCGAGGAAGGCGGGATCGAGATGCTCTTCGGCTGCTCGTCCTTCACCGGCTGCGAGCCGGGCGTGCATGCCGAGGCCTTTGCGATGCTCAAGGACCGGCACCTCGCCCCGCGCCGCTGGTGGCCGCGCGTCAAGGCCCCCCGCGTCTTCCGCTTCGCCCGCGCCCTGCGCCGGCACACCGCCGATCCCAAGCAGGCCATGGCGGCCATGCCGCCGCTGCTGCGCAGCTACCTTGCGATGGGCGGGTGGGTCAGCGATCACGCGGTGGTCGATCCGGTGCTGCGGACGATGCATGTCTTCACTGGCGTCGAGATCCGCGCCATCCCGCCCGCCCGCAAGCGGATGCTGGCGGCGCTGCTGGACGGAGCGCGCTAGCCGTTCCGCGCCTGCCTGCCGGATGGGCACGTCGCTGAAGCCGCAGGCAGAGCCGCGGCGCCTGCCCGAACCGCAAGCAGGCGAACGGCAGGCCGCCGTTGACCTTTGCCCGCACCGGCCGCCCTCTGCCCATATGTTGGACAGCACCGCCCCCCTCGAGACCATGCAGCGCAGCCGGGGCGAGGCGCATGTGGTTCTGGGGCCGCGGGGGCTGATCGATCTGGCGCAGGCGGGCTCGGCAAAGGCGATGCTGCCGCGGATGACGGCCGGCCTGCCCGAGATCGTGTTCCTGAACACCTCGGGCGGCCTCGCCTCGGGGGACCGCCTCGGCTTCGGGGTCGAGCTGCGTCCCGACGCCCGCGCCCTGGCGACGACGCAGACGGCCGAGCGCGCCTACCGCGCCACCGGCGCGCCCGCCACGGCCGAGGTCGACCTGACCGTCGGCGCCGGCGCCTGGCTCGACTGGCTGCCGCAGGAGACGATCCTCTATGACGGCGCGCGCCTGCACCGCGAGACGACGGTGGATCTGGCCGAGGATGCCGGCTGCCTGCTGCTGGAGATGCTGGTCCTCGGCCGCCTGGCGATGGGCGAACGGCCGGCGCGGCTGGACCTGCGCGACCGCCGCGTGGTGCGTCGCGGGGGCCGCGTGATCCACCACGACGCGCTTGCGCTGGACCACGACGCGCTGGCGCGGCTGCCCGGCGCGGCCATGACCGGCGGCGCCCCTGCGCTGGCGACGCTGGCGCTGATCGCGCCCCATGCGCCCGACCTTCTGCCCGCCGCCCGCGCCGTTCTGGACGAGCCGGGCGTCGAGGCCGCCGCCAGCGCTCCGCCCGGCCGGCTGGTGATCCGCCTTCTGGCGGCTGACGGCTGGCCGCTGCGCCGGCAGATCAACCGGCTGCTGCGCGTCCTGCGCCCCCACCCCCTTCCCCGCATCTGGCAGGTCTGACATGAACCTCACCCCCCGCGAACGCGAGAAGCTGCTGGTCTCGGTCGCCGCGATGGTCGCGCGCGGGCGCCTTGAGCGCGGCGTCAAGCTGAACCACCCCGAGGCCATCGCCCTCATCACCGATTTCGTCGTCGAGGGCGCCCGCGACGGCCGCAGCGTCGCCGACCTCATGCAGGCCGGCGCCCATGTAATCCGCGCCGAGCAGTGCATGCCCGGCATCCCCCAGATGATCGAGTCGGTGCAGGTCGAGGCGACCTTCCCCGACGGCACCAAGCTGGTCACCGTCCACCACCCCATCCGCGAGGCTTCCGAATGAAACGCCTGGTTCTTGCCGTCCTGCTGCTGCCTTCGGCGGCCCTGGCCCATCCCGGCCATCATGACGAGGGCCAGTTCCTCCACGGCCTCATGCACCCGGTGGGGGGCGCCGACCACCTGCTGGCGATGGTCGCGCTCGGCCTGCTGGCAGCGCAGCTGGGGGGCCGTGCAGTCTGGGCGCTCCCCTTGAGCTTCGTCGGCGCGATGCTGATTGGCGGCGCGCTTGGCGCGATGGGCGTCGCCCTGCCGGCGGTCGAGCCGATGATCCTCGCCTCGGTCGTCATTCTCGGCGTGCTGGTGGCGATGGCCGTGCGCCTGCCGCTTTCGGCGCTTCTGCCGATGGCGGCGCTGTTCGGCGCCGCGCATGGCTGGGCGCATGGGGCCGAGGGGCCGGGCAGCAGCCTCGCGCTCTACGCCGCGGGCTTCACCTTCGCCACGCTGGCGCTGCACCTGGCGGGCATCGGCTTCGGCCGGCTGCTGGCGAAGGGGCTGGAGCTGCGCGTTCTGGGCGGCGGCACCGCGCTGGCGGGCCTTGCCTTGGCGGTGGCGTGACATGATCCCCGGCGAGATCCTCCCCGCCTCCGGCGAGATCGTCCTGAACGAGGGGCGCGAGACCGTCACGCTGATGATCGCCAATACCGGCGACCGACCAATTCAGGTCGGCAGCCACTACCACTTCGCCGAGACCAACGCGGCGCTGGACTTCGACCGGGCGCAGGCCCGCGGCATGCGCCTCGCCATCCCCGCCGGCACCGCCGTCCGGTTCGAGCCGGGCCAGTCGCGCGAGGTGACGCTGGTGGGTTACGCCGGCGCCCGCACCGTCCACGGCTTTCGCGGCCAGATCGGAGGCGCGCTGTGACCACCCTCTCGCGCGCAGATTACGCCGCCCTCTACGGCCCCACCACCGGCGACCGCATCCGCCTGGCCGATACCGAGATCATCATCGAGGTCGAGCGCGACCTGACCCTTCCCGGCGAAGAGGTGAAGTTCGGCGGCGGCAAGGTCGTCCGCGACGGCATGGGGCAGTCTCAGGTCACCCGCGAGGGCGGCGCGATGGACACGGTCATCACCGGCGTCGTCGTCTTCGACCACCAAGGCATCGTGAAGGCGGATGTCGGCCTCAGGGACGGCCGCATCGCCGGGATTGGCAAGGCGGGCAATCCCGACACGCAGCCGGGCGTCACCCTGATCATCGGGCCGGGGACCGAGATCATCGCCGGCGAAGGGCGCATCCTGACGCCGGGCGGCTTCGACTGCCACATCCACTACATCTGCCCGCAGCAGGTGGACCACGCGCTGCATTCTGGCGTCACCACGCTGCTCGGCGGCGGCACCGGCCCCGCGCATGGCACGCTGGCCACGACCTGCACCCCCGGCCCGTGGCACATCGCCCGGATGCTGGAGGCCTGCGCCGAGCTGCCAGTCAACATCGGCATCGCTGGCAAGGGCAACGCCTCGCTGCCGGCGCCGCTGGAAGAGCAGATCCGCGCCGGCGCCTGCGCGCTGAAGCTGCACGAGGATTGGGGCACCACGCCCAAGGCCATCGACACCTGCCTGTCTGTCGCCGACGCGATGGACGTGCAGGTGATGATCCACACGGACACGCTGAACGAATCGGGCTTCGTCGAGGACACGATGGCCGCCATCGCCGGCCGCACCATCCACGCCTACCACACCGAGGGCGCGGGCGGCGGCCACGCCCCCGACATCATCCGCATGGTCGGGATGGCGAACGTGCTGCCCTCCTCGACCAACCCCACGCGCCCCTACACGGCGAACACGGTCGAAGAGCATCTGGACATGCTGATGGTCTGCCACCACCTCGACCGCCGCGTGCCCGAGGATGTCGCCTTCGCCGAATCCCGCATCCGCAAGGAGACCATCGCGGCCGAGGACATCCTGCACGATCTGGGCGCGTTCAGCGTCATCTCCTCGGACAGCCAGGCGATGGGCCGGATCGGCGAGGTCATCACGCGGACCTGGCAGACGGCGTCGAAGATGCGCCAGCAGCGGGGGCTGCTGCCCGAGGAGCAGGGCCAGAACGACAACCTCCGCGCCCGCCGCTACATCGCGAAGTACACGATCAACCCGGCCATCGCGCATGGGGTCAGCGGGCATATCGGCTCGATCACCCCCGGCAAGCGCGCCGATCTGGTCCTGTGGTCCCCCGCCTTCTTCGGCGCCAAGCCCGAAATGGTGCTGGTCGGCGGCATGATCAGCGTGGCGCAGATGGGCGATCCGAACGGCTCGATCCCTGTGCAGCCGATCTTCTCGCGCCCGATGTGGGGGCATACCGGACGCGCCTCGGCGCTGTTCCTGTCAAAAGCCGGGCTGGAGGCGGGGGCGGCAGGCAGCCTCGGAAAGACGCTGATCGCGGTCGAGAACACGCGCGGGATCGGCAAGGCCGACATGGCGATGAACAGCGCGATGCCGCGGATCGAGGTCGACCCCGAGAGCTACGAGGTCCGCGCCGACGGGCAGTTGCTGACCTGCGAGCCCGCGACGGAACTGCCGCTGGCCCAACGCTATTTCCTGTTCTGAGGGAGATTTTTCATGATCGCGACTGCACAATCCATTACCCGCAACGCCCCTGGCCCCTTCGACGCCGAGATTTCGCTGGACTACGAGGCACGCCTGCTGCGCCGCAAGCGCATGGCCTGCACGGGCGGCGACTTCCTCGTGGACCTGCCCGAGGTCACCAGCCTCGAGGATGGCGACGCCTTCGAACTGTCCGACGGCCGCCTCATCGCCGTCCGCGCCGCGCCCGAGCCGGTGCTGGTCATCCGCGGCCACCTGGCGCGGCTGGCCTGGCATATCGGCAACCGCCACACCCCCTGCCGGATCGAGGCCGACCGGCTGATCATCCGTCAGGACCACGTGCTGGAGGCGATGCTGCGCCGCCTCGGCGCCCAGATCGTCGCCATGGAGATGCCGTTCCGCCCCGAGGGCGGCGCCTACGGGCACGGCCGCACCTTCGGTCACGACCATGGCCATTCCCACGCGCCAGGCACCGGGCATCATCACCATGACGATCACCATGCACCAGCCCACCGCCACGACGCCGTCCTGCTGCACCAGCACGCCCCGGCCGCCAGTGCAGCCGGCCCCGGCGTCGCCTGAGGCCGCCCGGCTGCTGCTGCACCAGGTCCTGTCGCCCGCCTTCCCGGTGGGCGGCTTCGCTTGGTCGCAGGGGCTGGAATGGGCCATGGACCGCGGCCGCGTCTCGCGCACAAGCCTGCCGGCATGGCTGGCCGACTGGCTGGATCACGGCGCCGGCTGGACGGATGCCGTGCTGGCCGCGCTGGCCCTGCGGCCGGGCGCGGATCACGCGGCGCTGGACGATCTGGCCCGCGCCAGCTGCATGAGCGCCGAGCGCCTGACCGAGACCGTCCAGCAGGGCGCGGCCTTCGCCGCCAGCCTCACGGCCGTCACCGGGCAGGACCACCCGCCCGCCGCGCTGCCGGTCGCCTTCGGCCGCGCGTTCGCCCCGATGCCCCTGCCCGCGCCCGAGATCATCGCCGCCTTCCTGCAAGCCCAAGCCGCCGCGCTGATCAGTGCCGCCGTCCGCTTCCTGCCGCTTGGGCCCGTCGAGGGGCAGCGCATGCTCGCCTCGCTGCACCCCGCCATCCTCCGCCGCGCCGCGCTGGCCGCCGGGGCGACCAAGGCGGACCTCGCCTCCGCCAGCTGGGGCGCCGACATCGCCGCCATGCGGCACGAAACCATGACCACGAGGATCTTCCGCTCATGAGCAACCACGGCCCCCTCCGCGTCGGCATCGGCGGTCCCGTCGGCGCCGGCAAGACGACGCTGACCGAGCAGCTGGCCCGCGCCCTCGCCCCGCGCCTGTCGATGGCCGTGGTCACCAACGACATCTACACCCGCGAGGATGCCGAGGCGCTGATGCGCGCCCAGGTCCTGCCGCAGGACCGCATCCGCGGGGTCGAGACCGGTGGCTGCCCCCATACCGCGATCCGCGAGGATGCCAGCATCAACCTTGCCGCCATCGCCGAGCTGACCGAGGCGCTGCCGGATCTGGAGCTGGTGCTGATCGAATCGGGCGGCGACAACCTGGCCGCGACCTTCAGCCCCGAGTTGGCCGACCTGACCATCTACGTCATCGACACGGCCGCCGGGCAGGACATCCCCCGCAAGCGCGGGCCGGGTCTTGCTCGCTCGGACCTTCTGGTGGTGAACAAGACAGACCTTGCGCCGCATGTCGGCGTCGATCCCGTGCAGCTTGAAAAAGATGCACATGATGCGCGCGGAACGCGTCCCGTCGTCATGGCCCAGCTGCGCCACGGAAAAGGCGTCGCCGAGATCGTCGATTTCATCGTCGAGCAGGGCGGTCTGACCCCGCGCACGCACTAGGGTTGCCCTTGCGGCAGGCAGTTGCCTGCCGCGATGCCGAAGCTTGCGCCAGTCACGGTCTGCCCCGCCTCCAGCCTGCCCGAATCCTCGCCAACTGCCTGTTTTCGCCCTCTTGCTGCAGATGCGAGGGCGGCAAGCCCTCCCGAAAAAGAACAACAGGGATGTCCGGCAGATGCCGGCGGAGAAGGGATGATGACCAAGCTGACCAAGCTGCTGATGATGACCAGCGCGCTGACGCTGGCGGGCATGGCCCATGCGCAGGAGGGCGAGCCGATCAAGATCGGCGTCCTCCACTCGCTGTCGGGCACGATGGCGATTTCGGAAACGACGCTGAAGGACACCGTCCTGATGCTGGTCGAGCAGCAGAACGCCAAGGGCGGCGTGCTTGGCCGTCCGCTGGAAGCGGTGGTGGTGGACCCCGCCTCGGACTGGCCGCTCTTCGCCGAGAAGGCGCGCGAGCTGCTGACTGTGTCCGAGGTGGACGCGATCTTCGGCTGCTGGACCTCGGTCAGCCGCAAGTCGGTCCTGCCGGTGATCGAGGAGCTGAACGGGCTTCTGTTCTACCCGGTGCAGTACGAGGGCGAGGAATCCTCGAAGAACGTGATCTACACCGGCGCCGCGCCGAACCAGCAGGCGATCCCGGCAGTCGACTACATGATGGAGGAGCTGGGCGTCGAGAGCTGGGCGCTTCTGGGCACCGACTACGTCTATCCGCGCACGACGAACAACATCCTCGACGCCTACCTGAAGTCGAAGGGCGTCGCCGAGGAGGACATCTTCGTCAACTACACCCCATTCGGCCATTCGGACTGGTCGCGGATCGTGTCCGACGTGGTGGCGCTTGGCGCGGGCGGCAAGAAGGTCGGCGTCGTCTCGACCATCAACGGCGACGCGAACGTGGGCTTCTACAAGGAGCTGGCGGCGGCGGGCGTCTCGGCCGACGACATCCCCGTGATGGCCTTCTCGGTCGGCGAGGAAGAGCTGTCGGGCCTCGACACCACCAACCTCGTCGGGCACCTGGCCGCCTGGAACTACTTCCAGACCGCGGAATCCCCCGAGAACGAGGAGTTCATCACCGCCTGGCACGAATTCACCGGCGACACGAACCGCGTGACGAACGACCCGATGGAAGCGACGATGATCGGTTTCAACGCATGGGTCGCCGCCGTCGAGGCCGCAGGCACGACCGAGGTGGACGCGGTGCTGGACGCTATCGTGGGCGTCGAGGTGCCGAACCTGACCGGCAGCATGGCGACCGTCCTGCCGAACCACCACATCACCAAGCCCGTCCTGATCGGCGAGATTCGCGAGGACGGACAGTTCGACATCGTCAGCCAGACCGACCCGGTGCCGGGCGACGCCTGGACCGATCACCTGCCGGAATCGGCCGTGCTCGAGGCCGACTGGCCGGGCCAGTCCTGCGGGATGTTCAACACCGAGACGAACACCTGCGTGCAGGTCCAGTCGAACTACTGACCCTCGGCGGCGGGCGGTTTTTCCCGCCCGCCACTTCTGCTGAAGGAATGTCCGCATGATCCGCCTTCTCGCGCCGCTTTTCGCGCTGTTTCTTCCGCTTGCGGCGCTCGCAAATCCCGCGCTTGAGGCCGTGATCGCGGAGAACATCGACCAGATCGAGCAGCCCTCGCGCCGGACGGTCGAGCCGCTGGTGGCCCAGATCGCCGCCACCGGCCCCGAGGGGATCGCGCTCTTGCAGGCCTGGGCCGACCGCAGGCTTGGCCTTGTCGACGGCCGCGCGGTGATCCTGAACGCAGACAGCATGACCGATGCCGTGACCGGCGCCCCCGTGACGGGCGAGGCGCGGTCCCTTAGGCCCAATTCCGGCGTGCGCGGCGTGATCGAGGCGGCGCTGGCGGGCAGCGCCCTGTCCGATCCCGACCCCCGCCGCCGGGCGGCCGCGCTGGACAGCCTCTCGCGCGGGGCCGATGCCGAGGGGCTGGCGGCCCTTCGCGCCGCGCTGGACGATCCCGACCCGGTGCTCGCCGCGCGCAAGGCCCGGCTCGAGCGGCTGCTGACCATCCAGTTCGACACCGACAGCGCCGCCCGCGTCGCCGCCATCGAGGGGCTGGCGGGCGATGTCGGCCTCGATTTCCGCGCCGCGCTGAACCCGCTGCTGGCGACCCGCCGCCTCGCCGCCACCGAGGAGCCGCAGGCCAACATCGCCCGCGAGCTGAGCGTCGGCAGCGACGCACTACCGCGTGAGGCTGCCGTTGCTCTGCTGGCGCAGCAGGGCGTCCTGCAGCCCCCGCTGACCCGCGCCGAGCAGCGGAGCCGGCTGGCGGCGAACATCGTCGATGGTCGCGTCGCCGGCATCCCGGTGACGCAACTCGACGATCAGGCGATGCGCGACCGCGCCTATGACACGCTGGAGACGCAGGGCGCCGTCCCCCCCGCCGCCACCGAGGCCGAGGCCGAGGCGACGCTGGCGACCTACCGCTTCTTCGAGACCTACGCCGAGCCCGACCCCGCCGTCACCGACGCCGCCAAGGCCGCGCAGATCCGTGCGCAGGTGCGGCTTGGCGCGATGCAGGGGATCGACCTCGGGCTGGACGCGCTTTCCCTGGCCTCGATCTACTTCCTCGCGGCTATTGGCCTCGCCATCACCTTCGGCGTGATGCGCGTCATCAACATGGCGCATGGCGAGTTCATCATGATGGGCGCCTATACCGGCTACACGGTGCAGACCGTCATCGCCGACCGCACCTTGTCGCTGGTCATCGCGCTGCCGCTGGCCTTCGTGGTCACCTTCCTCGCCGGCGTGGTGCTGTATCGGCTGGTGATCCGCCACCTCGCGCACCGGCCGCTGGAAACGCTGCTGGCGACCTTCGGCGTGTCCATCGCGCTGCAGCAGCTGGCCAAGAACATCTTCGGCACGCAGGCTCGGCCGCTGACCGCGCCCGCCTGGCTGGAAGGGTCCATCACCATCAACGACGTGATCGGCATCAGCTCCATCCGGGTGGCGATCTTCGTGCTGGCGCTGCTGTTCCTGGCCCTGTTCCTCTTCATCATGAAGCGCACCCGGCTTGGATTGGAAGTCCGCGCCGTCACGCAGAACCCCGGCATGGCGGCCAGCATGGGGATAAATCCCGACCGGATCGCGATGATGACCTTCGGCCTCGGCTCGGGGATCGCCGGGATCGCCGGCATCGCCATCGGGCTTTTCGCGCAGGTGACCTCCGAGCTGGGGCAGAACTACATCGTGCAGAGCTTCATGACGGTCGTCGTGGGCGGGGTCGGCAACATCTGGGGCACGCTGGCAGGGGCCACGCTGATCGGCGGGCTGTCCAAGGTGATCGAGTCGCTCAATCCCAGCAACACGCTGGCCGCGCAGACCTTCATGATCCTGTTCATCATCACCTTCATCCAGTTCCGGCCGCGCGGGATCATCCCGCAGCGCGGCCGGGCAGCCGAGGCGTGACATGACCCGCAAGCCCTTCATCCTGCAGAACCCCTCGGTCCTGATCGTCCTTGCCGTGCTCGCCGTCTTCACCGCCGCCGTCACCGCCGGCAGTGCCGCCTATGGCAGCGGGGTCATCCCGACCTCGATGGTCAAGGTGCTGGGCAAGACGCTGTGCCTGGCCCTCGCCGCCGTCGCGATGGACCTGGTCTGGGGCTATCTGGGCATCCTGAGCCTTGGGCAGATGGCGTTCTTCGCGCTTGGCGGCTACATGATCGGGCAATGGCTGATGTATGCGCGGACGGAAACCATCGTCGCTGCCTCGCTGGCGCAGAACCCCATCCCGGCAACCCCGCAGGAGCTTCAGGACGCGGTGACGAACCAGATCTTCGGCGTCGTCGGCAGCGCCGACCTGCCGCTGGTCTGGAGCTTCGCCCATTCGCTGACGCTGCAGATGATCCTCATCCTGCTGGTCCCCGGCCTTCTGGCGCTGGTTTTCGGCTGGCTGGCCTTTCGCAGCCGCGTCAACGGCGTCTACCTGTCGATCCTGACGCAGGCGATGACGCTGGCCCTGGCGCTGTGGCTCTTCCAGAACGACAGCGGTTTCCGGGGCAACAACGGGCTTTCGGGGCTGCAGAACATCCCCGGCCTCGACCATGTCAGCCAGGCGACGCTGTCCGTGTGGTTCCTCTGGGCCTCGGCCGCCGCGCTGGCGCTGTTCTACGTGCTGGCCGCGTGGCTGGTCAGCGGCAAGTTCGGCAGCGTGGTCCGTGCGATCCGGGACGACGAGACGCGGGTGCGCTTTCTCGGCTACCCGGTCGAGGGGTTCAAGCTGGTCGTCTTCACCCTCGCCGCGATGATCACCGCCATCGCCGGCGCGCTCTACTACCCGCAGGCCGGCATCATCAACCCGGCCGAGCTGATGCCCATTGCCTCGATCTACCTCGCGGTCTGGGTCGCCATCGGCGGGCGCGGGCGGCTTTACGGTGCGGCCATCGGGGCGGTTGTCGTCTCGCTGCTGTCCAGCTGGTTTACCGGCGGGCGGGCGCCCTCGATCAACCTGCCGGGCTATGTCGTCAACTGGGTGGACTGGTGGCAGGTGGCGCTTGGCCTGACCTTCGTTCTGGTCACGCTGTTCGCGCCCAAGGGCATCGCCGGAATCTTCGACTGGCTGGGCGGTGTCCTGCCCCCGCGCCGGCAGGGGCGCGATCTGGGGCCGAATGACGGCGCCTTCCAGGAAGCGGAGGCCAAGGCATGAGCGCGCTTCTGGAAGTCAGCGGCATCACGAAAAGCTTCGACGGGTTCAAGGCGATCAACAACCTGTCCTTTTCCATCGACGCGGTCGAGCTGCGGGCGGTGATCGGCCCGAACGGCGCGGGCAAGACGACCTTCATGGACATCGTGACCGGCAAGACCCGCCCGGACGCGGGCGAGGTGCTGTGGGGCGAGGGCTCGCGCTCGCTGCTGAAGATGAACGAGGCGCAGATCGCCCGCGCCGGCATCGGCCGCAAGTTCCAGCGCCCCACGGTCTTCGAGGACCAGACGGTCGCCGAGAACCTGACCATGGCGCTCAGGGCCGACCGCAGCCCCTTCGCGGTGCTGCGCTGGCGGCCGTCACGCGGGTCGCAGGCGCGGGTCGAGGACCTGGCCTCCGAGGTGGGGCTGGCCGCGCAGCTGGCGCGTAAGGCGGGCGAGCTGAGCCACGGGCAGAAGCAATGGCTCGAGATCGGGATGCTGCTGGCGCAGGAGCCGCGGCTGCTGCTGGTCGACGAGCCGGCGGCAGGCATGACCCTGGCCGAGCGCGAGCAGACGACGACGCTGCTCTGCCGGCTGGCCGAGACACGGGCCGTGGTGGTGGTCGAGCACGACATGGACTTCGTGCGGCGGCTGAACTGCAAGGTGACGGTGCTGCACCAGGGCGCGGTCCTGGCCGAGGGATCGTTGGACCATGTGACGCGCAATCCCGACGTCATCGACGTCTATCTGGGGCGATAGGATGCTGGAAGCCACGAACCTGACCCTGCACTACGGCGGCAGCCAGATCCTGCACGGGATCGACATTGCCGCCCGGCCCGGCGCGGTGACCTGCGTGATGGGGAACAACGGGGTCGGGAAGACCTCGCTGATGAACCTGCTGGCGGGGCGGCATCCCCGCTCGGGCGGGGAGATGGCCTGGGACGGCCGGCCACTTGGCCGGATGACGGCGCAGGGCATGGCGCGGATGGGGGTCGGCTACGTGCCGCAGGGCCGGGCGATCTTCCCGATGCTAACCGTGCGCGAGAACCTCGAGACGGGCTTCGCCTGCCTGCCGCGGGCCGAGCGGCGGGTGCCCGAGGAGTTATTCGAGAGCTTCCCGGTCCTGACCGAGATGGCGCATCGGCGGGGCGGGGACCTGTCCGGCGGGCAGCAGCAGCAGCTGGCCATCGCCCGGGCGCTGATCACGAAGCCGAAGCTGCTGCTGCTGGACGAGCCGACCGAGGGCATCCAGCCGAACATCATCGCGCAGATCGGCCGGGTGATCGCGGGGCTGCGGGACCGGGGGGACATGGCCATCGTGCTGGTCGAGCAGTTCTTCGATTTCGCGTGGGATCTGGGGGACGCGTTCCTGGTGATGGAGCGCGGGCGGGCGGTGATGCAGGGGCCGAAGGCGCATCTGAGGCGCGAGGATCTGCATGCCCGGCTGGCGGGACACGCAGCGGCCTGACGGACGTTGCCGCGGGCGAAGGAAGGGGGGCCGACTGCCCCCCTCTTGGCCTGCGGCCAATTCACCCCCCGTGGATATTTCGGCACAGAAGATGGGCTAGCGCTTGCGCTCCCAACGGCCGCTGTCTTCGGACCAGTATTCGGCCTCGATGCCTTCTGCGGTGAGCTGGCGCCACTGCTCGCGCGCGGCCGAGAGGGATGCCGCGTCGCCGCCGTCGAAGAGGATGCAGCTGCTGTCAAGCTGTTGAAGTTGCTTCGGATCGAGCGGGGGCGTGTCCACGGTCATCAGGCAGGACGGTTGGTTCGTCGCGGGCTGGTCCGGCAGCGTCAGGAGGATCGGCTGGCGCGCGTCATGCGGGCCTCCGGCGCGGCCGTGGGGCAGGAAGCCGTCGCCGTTCCAGAGCGTGAGGTCGAGCCGCTCGAGGCGCTGCGGGCTGGCGGCGCGCAGCTCGACCCGCCAGCCGGCGGCGAGGGCCTTGGCGAGGAGGGTCGGCAGCAGCTGCTCGGCCGGCGAGCGGGTGAGGTGGTAGAAGAGCGCCTTGCCCATCAGGCATTCCCGTGTTGCGCGTGTGGGGCGCGCGTTGCGCGGTGCACCGGGACGGCGTAGAGGGCGGCGGGGGGCAGGAAATGCTGGCGTATCCGGGTCACCGGGCGTGCACCGCGCGCGCACCGGGCGTGCACAGCTTGTGCACCGCTTGCGGGCGTTGCGCGGCGAAGCGAGGGGGCGCGTTGCGGCATCGGGGGCTCCGTGGCTTTCCGGCAGAGCTAGGCGAAGGCGCCGGCGGCGTCCAGTCCGCGGGGCTAGAGCTGGCGGCCGGGGAGGCCGAGGGCCTGAGCGATCCAATGCGCCAGCTGCTCGGTGTCGAGCGCCTCGCCCTCGCGCAAGTCGAGATAGCGCGTGCCGAGGTCCTTGGAGGGCTTGGGCGGAAGCGGGTCGAGCGAGCTGCCGGTCAGGAAGCTGATCTGCAGGTAGCTTTTGTAGCAGTAGATGGCGAGGAACCAGCCGTCCTCCTTTCCCCAGAAGGGCGTGTTCCATCGGACCTGCTTGCGGACGGCCGGGTGGATGCTCGTGACGATGGCGTCGATCTGGCGGCCGAGCGGCTGCTTCCAGCCGGGCATGGCGGCGAGATAGGCCTCGACCGGGGCGGGGCCGTCTCCCTTGGGGATGTAAGGGTTGGTGCTGGCGGAGTGGGTGGGTTGGGGCATGGAGAGCAGGGTAGCACGGGCGGGTGCTGTGGTGGGGGTGGAGGTGCGTGCGCGCACGCCCTCTACGCGATGCCTTCCGCGATAGTCGCGACCATGGCGTCAAGCCCCGCGCCGGGGCGCGGGGCTTGACGCCATCACTTTTCCTCGAACCGGTCGCGGACGAGGCGGTCCAGGGTCATGACGCCCCAGCCGGTCGCGCCCTTCGGGGCAAGGTCGGTAGCCGAGGGCGGCAGCGCCACGCCGGCGATGTCGATATGCGCCCAGGGCTGGTCCTTCTTGATGAAGCGCTGGAGGAACTGGGCCGCGGTGATCGAGCCTGCCGCGCGGCCGCCGGTGTTCTTGATGTCGGCGAGGCGCGACTTGATCAGACTGTCATAGCCGGGGCCGAGGGGCAGGCGCCAAGCGCCCTCGCCCTCGGATTTCGCGGCGGCGAGGATCTGGTCGGCCAGCGCGTCGTCGTTCGAGAAGACGCCGGCATTGTCATGGCCCAGCGCGATGATGACGGCGCCGGTCAGCGTCGCGAGGTCGATCACCGCCTTCGGCTTGTAGGTCTCCTGCGCGTACCAGAGCACGTCGGCCAGCACGAGGCGGCCCTCGGCGTCGGTGTTGATCACCTCGATCGTGTCGCCCTTCATCGACTTCACGATGTCGCCGGGGCGCTGGGCCTTGCCGTCGGGCATGTTCTCGACCAGCCCCACGAGGCCGACCACGTTGGCCTTCGCACGGCGCAGGGCGAGGGCGCGCATCACGCCCGCGACGACGCCGGCGCCGCCCATGTCCATCGTCATCTCCTCCATCCCGGCGGCGGGCTTAATCGAGATGCCGCCGGTGTCGAAGACGACGCCCTTGCCGACAAGCGCCAGCGGCGCCTCGTCGCCGCCGCCCATCCAGCGCATCACGACGACCTTGGAGGGGGATTCGCTGCCCTGCCCCACGGCCAGAAGCGCGCGCATGCCGAGGCGGGCCAACTCGTCCTCGTCCAGCACCTCGACCTCGAGCCCGATCTCCTGCATGGCCAGCAGCCGGTCGGCGAAGTCCGAGGTGGTCAGGACGTTGGCAGGCTCGTTCACCAGGTCGCGGGTGAAGAAGACGCCCTCGGCCACGGCGGCGGCGTGGCTGGCATGGCGGGCCAGCGCCTCGGGGTCCTTGACCATCACGGTGACGCTCGCCTTGGCGCCGATCGGCGCGGAGGCGCTGTCGGGCAGGTCGTCGGCCTGCGCGTCCGCGGTGACGGCGGTCTGCGGGTCGGCATTCGCCTCGGGGATCGGGGCGCCGCCCTGGGCGGGCGCGTCGGCGGCTTCCTCGGGATGGGTCTTGTAGGCGTCGAAGTCGTAGGCGCGCAGCGCGAGGCCGAAGGCCAGCTCGCCCGCCTGCTTGTGGTTTCCGGCGTAAACCAGCGTGTGGGTCTTGCCGAGCTTGGCGCCGAGGGCGGCGCCGGCCTTGCGGGCCTCGGCCTGGCTGGCGCCCTGCGGCAGGTGGACGAGGACCAGCGCCTCGGCCTTCATGCCGGCGGGGAAGGCCAGTTCCATGACGGCGCCGGCCTTCAGCGCCTGCCCCGCCTTGGAGGCTAAAGCACGGGTGGCGGCATCGCGGGCGGTGCGCGGCAGGCCGGTGGGCAGGCGGCCCGGATCGGTCAGGACAAGGGCGACACGGCCCTCGTGCTCGGCCAGTCTGTCGGTTTGGATTTCGGTGAAGCTGATTTCGACGGGCTGCGTCATGGACCATTCCTCGCATCTTTCCCGGCGAGCCTAGCCCCGCCTTCCGGCCTTTTCCAGAGCCGCCCTTGGCGATAAGCAGGGCACGACGCAGCCCTCAAGGCCCTTCATGCCCCGGATCGACCGCTACATCCTGACCCAGCTGCTGACGCTGTTCGGCTTTTTCGCGCTGGTGCTGGTGTCGGTCTACTGGATCAACCGCGCCGTCAGCCTGTTCGACAACCTCTTGAACGACGGCCAGACGGCGCTGGTGGTGCTGGAGTTCACGGCGCTGACCCTGCCTATCGTCATCGCGACGGTCCTGCCGGTCGCGGCCTTCACGGCATCCGCCTACGGCACCAACCGGCTGTCGGGGGAATCCGAGCTGGTGGCGATGCAGGCGGCGGGGCTGTCGCCGTTTCGGCTGGCGCGGCCGGTCCTGGTCTTCGGGATCACGGTGGGGCTGATGGTCGCGGTGCTGGTCCACGGGCTTGTCCCGATGGCGCGGGCGCGGCTGGCCGACCGGCAGGCCGAGATCGCCGAGAACGTGACCGCGCAGTTCCTGCGGCCGGGCTCGTTCCAGTACCCGGCCTCGGGCGTCACGCTGTTCATCCGCGACATCGCGCAGGACGGGCGGCTCCTGGACCTGTTCATCGAGGATGCGCGAAATCCGCTGAGCCGCACGATCTATTCCGCGGAAGAGGCGCTGGTGGTGCGGGCGGACACGGGGCCGGTGCTGGTCCTGCTGGAGGGGGCGGCGCAGAACCTGCGGCTGGAGGGGACCGAGCCGCGCCTGTCGGTCACGCGCTTCGCCGAGTTCTCCTATGACATCGGGGCGATGATCGGCGGGCGGTCCGAGCGGGGGCGCGATTTGCGCGACTACGGCACGCTGGACCTGCTGGACCCGGACGAGGCGCTGCTGGCCGCCACCGGGGCCAGTCCGGGCGCCGCCCGGGCCGAGGCGCATGAGCGGATCGCGCAGCCGCTTCTGTCGCCCGTGGCCGCGATGATCGGCTTTGCCATGCTGATGCTGGGCGGCTTTTCCCGCTTCGGGGTCTGGCGGCAGGTGGGCTGGGCGATCCTGGGGCTGATCCTGGTGCAGTTCCTCAGCAACGCCGCGGCGAACCAGGTGGGGCGCAATCCGGGCCTCTGGCCGCTGCTCTACGTGCCGGCGCTGGCGGGGGCGGCGCTGTCTATTCTGGTCCTGTGGCTGGCGGGCCGGCCGCGCGGGCCGCGCCGCGCGCGGGAGGCGGCGCGATGATCCTGGCCCGCTACGTCGCCCGGCGCTTCCTTCGCAGCTTCCTGCTGATCGCGGGCGTCTTCCTGATGATCCTGTTCCTCATCGACATGATCGAGATGATCCGCCGCTTCGCCGCCCGCGACATCGGCCTTTCGGGCGCGGCGACGCTGGCCGGGCTGAACGTCGCCGGCAGCTTCTACGCCATCCTGCCGCTGATCACGGTCCTGTCGGGCATCGCGCTGTTTCTCGGGCTTGCCCGCAGCTCGGAGATGGTGGCGATCCGCGCCTCGGGCCGCTCGGCCATCAAGGTCATCGCGGCGCCGGCCGTGACGGCGGCGCTGGTCGGCGTGCTGGCCGTCGCGCTGCTCAACCCCTTGGTGGCCGCGACCGGGCAGATCTTCGACGACCGCGTCTCCGAGATCGACCGCGCCGGGCGGCAGACCGTCAGCGTCGGCGACAGCGTCGTCTGGCTGCGCCAGGCGGTGCTGGAGGACGGGCGTGAATCCGGGCAGATTGTCATCCGCGCCCGCCGCACCTCGCCCGATGCCACCACGCTCTACGACGCCAGCTTCCTGATCTTCGAGGGCGCCGGCCCGGTCCGCCGCATCGAGGCCCGCGAGGCGCGGCTGGAGCCGGGGCGCTGGCAGCTGAGCGAGGTGCGCGACTACCCGCTGGACGCGCCGAACCCGCAGGCCGAGATGATGCGGCACGAGACGCTGCGCCTCGCCTCGGACCTGACGGCGCAGCGCATCCGCGAGGGCTTCGGCCGCCCCGAGGCGGTGCCGGTCTGGCAGCTGCCCGAGTTCATCGCCGGGCTGGAGCGGGCGGGCTTCTCGGCCGCGCGCCACCGGGTCTGGCTGCAGACCGAACTGGCGCGGCCCTTCCTGATGGCGGCGATGATCGTCATCGCGGCGGCCTTCACCATGCAGCACGTGCGCGGCCGCAACACCGGCGGCGCGGTGCTTCTGGCCTTCGGCGCGGGGATCGCGCTGTTCTTCCTGCGCAACCTGGCGCAGGTTCTGGGGGACAACGGTCAGATCACGCCCCTGATGGCCGGCTGGACGCCGCCCCTGGTGGGGGCGCTTCTGGCCTTCGCGCTGATCCTGAAACGGGAGGACGGATGAGCATGGCCCCAAGACCCGCAGCGCCGCCGAGGCGGGCGAAGGCGGCGGCGAGGGAGGCGGCGGCGGTCTCGGCGCTGCTGGCCGCGCTCAGCGCGACCGGCCCCGCGGCCGCGCAGGACCTGTTCGGCACCGGCAGCGCGCGGCCCGTCACCGACCTGACCGGCGCCCCCCTCAGCGGCGCGCCGCTGCCCGGCACTTCGGTGACGCAGGGCAGCGGCGCGGCCCTCGCGCCGACGGCGCCGCAGCTCGGCTCGGCCCCGCTCGGGGACGGCACGCCGGCCCAAGCCGATCCCGCCACGGCCGCGCCGGATGCGCGCGTGACCCTGCCCACCGCCGGCACGCCGGATCGGGGCGGGGCGGCCACGGTGCTGGCCGACAACGTCTCGCTGCAAGAAGACCGCACCCTGATCGCCGCCGGCGGCGTCGTCGTCTGGTACCAGGGCACGCGGCTTGTCGCCTCGCGCATCCTGGTGGACGGCGCGAGCGGCGCGCTGACCATCGAGGGGCCGATCCACCTGTCGCGCCCAGGCGCGGCGGCGGGTGCCGGGGCTGGCGCAGATGCCGGCGCCGGCCCGGACCCCGAGGCGATCCTGATCGCCGAGGCGGCGCAGCTCGACCGCGAGCTTCAGGACGGCATCATCCGCGGCGCCCGCATGGTCATCGCGCGCGAGTTGCAGCTGGCCGCGACCGAGGCCACGCGCAGCGGCGGCGGGCGCATCACGCAGCTGCGCAACGTCGTCGCCTCGTCCTGCCAGATCTGCGCCAGCGATCCCTCGCCCCTGTGGGAGATCCGCGCCCGCTCGATCACCCATGACGCCGAGACGCGGCTGATCGCCTTCGAACGCCCGCAATTGCGCGCCTTCGGCATCCCCGTCGCCGCCGCACCCTTCACGATCACCGCGCCGGACCCGACCGTCTCGCGCGCCAGCGGCTTCCTGCGGCCCAGTATCCGCACGACCTCGGGCCTCGGCTTCGGGATCAAGGTGCCGTATTTCCAGACGCTCGGCGATCATGCCGACCTGACCATCACGCCCTACCTGTCGCTGGACCGGACCCGCACGCTGGAGCTGCGCTACCGCCACGCCTTCACGAACGGCGCGACCGAGTGGCACGGCGCGATCAGCCGCGACGACCTGCGCCCCGGCGAGACGCGCGGCTACGTCTTCGGCACCGCGCGCGTCGATCTGCCGCGCGACTACCGGCTCGGGGTGCAGGTGCAGGCGGCCTCGGACCGGGCCTATCTGCTGGATTACGGCATCAGCGACGCCGACCGCCTGTGGAGCGGCGTGACGCTGGAGCGCGTGCGGCCCGACAAGCTGTTCTGGGGCCGGGCGGGCAACTACCATTCGCTGCGCGAGGACGAGGACAACGCGACCTCGCCCGCACAGGTGGCCGACGTCCTCTGGCAGCGGCGGATGCGCCCGGCGCTGATCGGCGGCGAGGCGCTGCTGGAATGGTCGGTCCATGCCCATCGCCGCCCCTCGAACCTGCGGGCCGGCGCGGACGTGCTGATCGGGCCGCTGGACGACTATCCGGCCGGGCGCGACGTCGCGCGCGCCTCGGTCGGCCTCGACTGGCGGCGCAGCGAGATCCTGCCGGGCGGCGTGGTCGCCGCGGGGCTGGCCGGGCTCGACGCCGACATCTATCGCATCCTGCAGGACGACCGCTTCGACAGCGTGGTCGGCCGCCTCGACCCGATGATCGGCGCCGAACTGCGCTGGCCGCTGGCCACGGTACAGGCCGGCGCGACGCACATGGTCGAGCCGGTGCTGCAGGTCCTCTACTCGCCGCCGGGCCGGGACGACGAGATCCCGAACGAGGACAGCCGCCTGATCGAGTTCGACGAAGGGAACCTCTTTTCCGACAACCGCTTTCCGGGCTGGGACGCGCGCGAGACGGGGCTCAGGGCCAATCTGGGCGTGACCTGGACGCGGCTCGACCCGACCGGCTGGTCGCTTGGGCTGACCGGTGGGCGGGTGCTGCGGGCCCGCGACCCCGACGGGTTCTCGGCCGCGGCGCCGCTGGCGGGAAGTGCCTCGGACTGGCTGCTCGCGGCGCATTACGACAGCGGCACCGGGCTCGCCGTCGCCAACCGCGCGCTGTTCGGCGACGACCTTGCCGTCTCGCGCAACGAGCTGCGGCTCGGCTGGCTCAGGCCGGACCTGCAGATCTCGGCCGGGCATCTGTGGATCGACAGCGACGAGTTCGAGGGCCGCGAGGCCGACACGAGCGAGCTGGCCGCCACCGTCGGCTGGCAGATCGCGGACGGCTGGTGGGGCACGGCCGAGACGCGCTACGACTTCACCGCGGACCGCGCGCAGCGGGCGCGGCTGCAGGTGGCCTATCGCAACGAATGCGTGACCCTCGAGACGGGCATCTCGCGCCGCTTCACCAGTTCCGATACGGTGCGGCCGGAAACCAGCCTCGACCTGTCGGTCCGCCTCGGCGGCTTCGGCCGGCAGGAGGCGGGACCGGGCACGGTGGCGCGGCGAAGCTGCATGCGCTAGGGTCTGGGCAACAAGGTCAAGAGGGCAGCAGATGCGGCACATCCTATCGGGTCTGGTTCTGGCGACGGCGCTCGGGCTCTCGGTCCCCGCCCCGGCCGCGGCGCAGAACCTGTTCGCGCCGGTGGTCTACGTCAACGACAGCGTGGTCACCCGCTACGAGGTCGACCAGCGGATGCGCTTCATGCAGCTGATCGGCGCACCCGGGACCGACGCCCGCGCCGCCGAGGACGCGCTGATCGACGATCGCCTGCGCGTGCAGGCCGCCCGCCAGATCGGCGTCGAGATCACCCCCGAGGGGCTGCAGGCCGGGATGGAGGAATTCGCCGGCCGCGCGGGCCTCGACGCCGCCAGCTTCATCGCCCGGCTCGAGGCGCAGGGGATCGAGCGCGGCGTCTTCCGCGACTTCATCGAGGCCGGCACCGTCTGGCGCGAGGTGGTGCGCGCGCGCGTGCTGCCGCAGGTGAACGTCCCCGATGCCGAGGTCGAGCAGGAGCTGCGCCGCGTCATCGAGACCCCGATCATCGACCGCGTCGCCCTGTCCGAGATCATCATCCCCGCCCCTCCGGGCCAGGAGGCGCAGGCCCTGGCCCTGGCCGAGCAGATCGTGGCCGGCGCCACCTCCGAGGCGGCCTTCGCCGCTGCCGCGCGGCAGTATTCGGCCGTCCCCTCGGCGCAGGCGGGCGGGCGGCTGGAAACGGTCGCGCTGGACAACCTGCCGCCCTCGCTGCGCCCGATCATCACCGCGCTGCAGCCGGGCCAGGCGACGCAGCCCCTGACGGTCGAGGGGGCGGTGGTGATCTTCTTCCTGCGCGACGCCCAAGGCACGCTGCGCCCCGGCGCGCGCGAGCAGCAACTCGAATGGCTGAGCCTGCGCCTCGCCTCGGCCGCCGAGGCCGCCCGGCTCGTCCAGGTGGTGCGCAACTGCGACGACCTCTACGTGCAGGCCGGCGAGGCCGCCCCGCAGGTCCGCCGCCAAAGCGCGACCCAGGGCGTCATCCCGACGCTGGTGGGCGCGCGCCTCGCCTCGCTCGACCCGGACGAGGCCGGGGTGATCCCCGCGCCGGACGGCACGGCCGAGCTGGTGATGCTCTGCTCGCGCCAGCCGGCGCTGGCGGCGCAGCCGTCCGAGGATGCGCTGGTGCTGGACGAGGGCGAGCTGGAAGGCACGGCCGAGGAGGCGCCGGTCGCCGGCGATCTGCCGGGCCGCGGGCAGGTCCGCGACCAGCTCTTCAACCGCAAGATCAACACGGCGGCGGACAACCTGCTGGCCGACCTGCGCGCCAATGCCGTCATCCGCCGGCCCTGATCCGGTGGCGCGCATCCTCCTGACCTGCGGCGAGCCCGCCGGCATCGGCCCGGAACTCGCCCCCCTCGCGCTGGCCGCGGGTGTGGACTTCGCCTTCCTCGGCGATCCCCGCCACCTGCCCGGCAGCTGCGCCGTCACCGAGATCGCCGTCCCTGGCGATCCCGTCCCGCCCGGCCACCTGCCGGTGATCCGCCACGACTTCCCCGCCCCGCGCGTGCCGGGCCGTCCCGACCCGGCCAACGCGCAGGCCGTGATCGACGTGATCGCCCGCGCCGTCCGGCTGGTCATGGCCGGCGAGGCGGCGGCGCTGACCACCCTGCCGATCAGCAAGCAGGCCCTGCAGGAGGGCGCGGGCTTTCCCTTTCCCGGCCATACCGAATACCTCGCCCATCTCGCCGGCGACGTGCCCGTGGCGATGATGCTCGCCTCGACCACGGTGACGCCCCCCTGCCGCACCGTGCCCGCGACGATCCACATCCCGCTTCAGGACGTCCCCGCCGCCCTGACCGAGGGCGCGCTGGAACAGGCCATTCGCCTTACCCATGCCGCCCTCATCCGCGACTTCGGCATCCCCGCCCCCCGCATCGCGGTCGCCGGCCTCAACCCCCATGCCGGCGAAGGCGGCCGCATGGGCGATCAGGAAACCGCGATGATCGCCCCCCTCCTAGACCGCCTGCGCGCCGAGGGCCTCCACGTCGCCGGTCCCCTTCCCGCCGACACCATGTTCCACGCCCCCGCCCGCGCCGGCTACGACGCCGCCGTCTGCGCCTATCACGACCAGGCGCTGATCCCGATCAAGACGCTGGACTTCGCGGGCGGGGTGAACGTCACGCTCGGCCTGCCGTTCATCCGCACGTCGCCCGACCACGGCACCGCCTTCGACATCGCCGGCAAGAACCTCGCCGACCCCTCCTCGACCATCGCCGCCCTCAAGATGGCCGCCGAGATGGCGCGCCACCGCCCCCTTCTTCGTTGCGAACATATCCCGGGGGGGCGGCCGCTGGTGCGCCACTGGTCCGAGGACCAGCGGACGCCGGGGGGCAGCGCCCCCCGGCCATCGCGGGACGCAACATGAGCATCGACGGCCTTCCCCCCCTGCGCGAGGTCATCGCGAACCATGACCTGCGCGCCAAAAAGCAGCTGGGCCAGAACTTCCTGCTGGACCTGAACCTGACGGCGAAGATCGCGCGGCAGGCCGGCGACCTCACCGGCTGCGACGTGCTGGAGATCGGGCCCGGCCCCGGCGGCCTTACCCGCGGGCTTCTGGCCGAGGGCGCGCGCCATGTGCTGGCGATCGAAAAAGACGCCCGCGCCCTGCCCGCCCTGGCCGAGATCGCCGCGCGCTACCCTGGTCGGCTGACGGTCATCAATGGCGACGCCCTTCAGATCGACCCGCTGGCGCACTTGACCCCGCCGATCCGCATCGCGGCGAACCTGCCCTACAATGTCGGCACCGAGCTGCTGATCCGCTGGCTGACGCCCGCAGCCTGGCCGCCCTTCTGGCAGTCGCTGACGCTGATGTTCCAGAAGGAGGTGGCCGAGCGGATCGTGGCGAAGCCCGGCTCCAAGGCCTATGGCCGTCTGGCGCTGCTGGCGCAGTGGCGGGCCGAGGCGCGGATCGTCATGTCCCTGCCGCCCGAGGCCTTCGTGCCCGCGCCCAAGGTCCACAGCGCCGTGGTCCACCTGACCGCCCTGCCCGAGCCGCGCTATCCGGCCGATCCGGCCGTCCTGTCGCAGGTCACAGGCGCGGCTTTCAACCAGCGCCGCAAGATGCTGCGGGCGGCGCTGAAGGGCCTGCATCCGCAGATCGAGGCGCTGCTCGAGGCCGCCGCCATCCCCCCCACCGCCCGCGCGGAAGAGATCGACCTCGAACGCTTCTGCGCCCTCGCCCGCAAACTTGCCACGGCGCGGACCGGCTGAGGCGCCCACTTGCCAAGAAAAAGGCCGCGGGGATGCCGCGGCCTTTTCGATTCATCTGGTCGAAGACGTCAGCCCTCGTTGCCGTTCTCGGCGGGCGCCTTGGCCTCGCCGCCCTCGGCATCGCCGGCGGCATCCGCGGCTGGCTTGCGGCGGTTGCGCGTGGCCGGGGCGCGGGGCGTCGCCGGAGCGCTGCGCGGGCGGCGGGTGCGCGGCGCCTTGGCCGGAGCCTCGGCCTCGGGCTGCGCCGTCTCGGCGCTTTCCGGCGTCATGACCGGGCCCTCGGCCTCGGACGCGTGCTCGACGGCCGGGGGCAGAGCCTCGATGGGCGCGCCCAGATCCATCTCGGGCTGGGCCGGAGCCTCGTGACGCGTCTCCTCGTGGCGAGACTCGCCGTGGCGGGACTCGTCGTGGCGGGGCGCCCGGCGCGGGGCGCGCGGCTCGGCGGATTGGTCAGGCTGCGGCTCGGAATGCTCGCGCTGCGGGCGCTGCTCGCGGAACTCGTGGCGCTGGCCACCCTCGCGCTGGCCGCCCTCGCGCTGGCCCTGCTCGCCTTGGCGCTGGTTGTCGCGGTGACCGCCCTGGCCGGCGTCACGCTGGTTGTCGCGCTGGTTGTCGCGCTGGCCATCACGCTGGCCATCGCGTTGGCCGTCCCGGCCTTGGTCGCGGCCATACGGCTCGCGTTGGCCGTTTTCGCGGTGGCCGCCATGGCCGTTGCCATTCCCGTTGCCGCCTTGGAAGCCGCCCTCATCCTCGCGCTGGCCGCCCTGATGGCCCTGGCGCTCGGCCATCTCGCGCGTCGCCTCGCCCAGCATGCGGGTGTAGTGCTCGGCATGCTGGAAGAAGCTCTGCTCGGCCACGCGGTCGCCCGAGAGCTGCGCGTCGCGGGCCAGAGTGAGGTATTTCTCGATGATCTGCTGCGGCGTGCCGCGGACCTTGCCCTCGGGGCCGGAGCTGTCGAAGACGCGGTTGACGACGTTGCCGAGCGAGCGCTGGCGGTTCGACTTGTTGCGCGAACGGGATTTGGATGATCTCATGTCTGTCTGTCGGGTTGCAGGTCGTCTGGAGGTCCAGCTGATCTGGTCGCGTTGTCGGACGGCCGGGGCGGCGATCGGTGCCTGCCCGCTCAGCCCCGCCTTGCCGATCCACGAGGCGCGATGCGCTCGGTTGGCTTTGACGTTGTCAGGCTGACCCATGCCGGGGATCATCCCCTCTGCACGCCGTCGAATAAACATGCCCTTGGGGACGTGACAAGCGAAATCGTCGCAGATCCGGGGAAATCCGCCCGAAACCGGGCGCTAGAGCGGAAATTCGGCCAGCACGACCCGGTCGCGGCCGTCCAGGTCGGGCAGCAGGCTGACCCGCGCCCCCGCCCCAGCGAAGATCGCCGCGACATCCGCGCCCTGCGTTGCGCCGATCTCGGCCAGCACCGCCCCGCCCGGCGTCAGGTGCCGCGTCGCCCCCGCCGCGATGGCGCGATAAGCCGACAGCCCGTCGCCGCCATCGGTCAGCGCCCCCTTCGGCTCCCAGTCCCGGACATCGGGCGACAGGCCCGCCATCTCGGAGGCCGCGATATAGGGCGGGTTCGAGACGATCAGGTCGAACTCGCCCGAGACGCCGTCGAACCAGTCGGCGCGGCGGAAGCGCGCATCCACCCCGATCTGGCGGGCGTTGTAGCGCGCCACCTCCAGCGCCGCCTCCGAGATGTCGGTGCCCGTCCCCTTGCTGCCCTTCCGCGCCGCCAGCAGCGAGATCAGGATCGCGCCGGTCCCGGTGCCGAGGTCCAGCGCCGTGCGCCAGGACCGTTCCAGCGCGGCCTCGACCAGCGCCTCGGTCTCGGGGCGGGGGTCCAGCGTGTCGCGGGTGACGCGGAAGCGGTGCGCCCAGAAGTCGCGATAGCCGACGATCTGCGCGACCGGCTGGTGCAGCGCACGCGCGGCGAGGCCGCGGTGGAAGCGCGCCGCCTCGTCCGCGGTCAGGTCGCGGTCGTCGGTGATCCGCAGCTGCCCCGGCTCGATCCCCAGGACCCAGGCCAGGATGCGGTCGGCGTCGCGCGCCGCGCCGGGCGTGCCGGCGGCGCGCAAGAGGGCCGCACCCTCTGCCTGGGCTTCCGTCAGGTTCATTCGGCCTCCGCCAGCCGGGCCGCCTGGTCATGGGCGGTCAGCGCATCGATGATCTCGGCGAGATCGCCCGCCATGATCCGGTCCAACGCGTAAAGCGTCAGGTTGATCCGGTGATCCGTCATTCGGCCCTGAGGAAAGTTGTAGGTGCGGATGCGCTCGCTGCGATCCCCGCTGCCCACCTGGCTCTTGCGGTCGGCGGCGCGCTCGGCATCGGCCTTGGCGCGCTCCATGTCATAGAGCCGCGCGCGCAGCACCGCCATCGCGTTGGCCCGGTTCTGGTGCTGCGACTTCTCGGAGCTGGTGACCACGATCCCGGTCGGCAGGTGGGTGATCCTGACCGCCGAATCGGTGGTGTTGACGTGCTGGCCGCCGGCGCCGCTGGCGCGCATCGTGTCGATGCGGATGTCGCCGGCGGGAATGTCGATGTCCACCTCCTCGGCCTCGGGCAGGACCGCCACGGTCGCGGCCGAGGTGTGGATGCGCCCGCCCGATTCCGTCTCGGGGACGCGCTGGACGCGGTGGACGCCGGATTCGTATTTGAGCCGGGCAAAGACGCCCTCGCCCTCGATGCGCGCCATGGCTTCCTTGACGCCGCCCAGCTCGGTCTCGGTCAGCTCCAGCATCTGGAAGCTCCAGCCCTGCGCTTCGGCATGGCGGCGATACATCGACAGCAGATCGCCGGCGAACAGCGCCGCCTCCTCGCCGCCCGTGCCGGGACGGATTTCCAGGATCGCCGGCCGCGCATCGGCGGCGTCCTTCGGCAGCAGCGCGACGCGCAGTTCCTGCTCCAGGGCGGGCAGTTCATCATTGAGCCGCGCCAGCTCGTCCTCGGCCAGGGCGCGCATCTCGGGGTCCGAGAGCATGGCGCGGGCCTCGTCCATGCCGGCACGGCCGGCGCGCCATGCCGCGATCTTCTCGGTCACGGGCTTCAGCTCGGCATATTCGCGGCTGATGCGGGCGATCTGGTCAGGAGCGGCGCCCGCGTTCAGCTGCGCCTCGAGAAACTCGAAACGCTGGACGATCTGGGACAGGCGGTCTTCGGGAAGCATGTCCAGCATCTACCGCCCGCGATAGGCGCCCACAAGCGGGCTCAGCGCCCCTCTGTGCGGCGCGTCCAGCCCCAGAGGGCGATCAGCTCCACCGCCACATGCGCCCCGGCGATCGCGGTGGCGCCGGTCGTGTCATAGGGCGGCGAGACCTCGACCACGTCGCCGCCGATCATGTCGATGCCCCTCAGCCCCCGCAGCAGCGCGGCGGCTTGCCAGCTGGCCAGCCCGCCCCAGACCGGTGTGCCCGTGCCCGGCGCGAAGGCCGGGTCCAGCGCGTCGATGTCGAAGGTGACATAGCAGGGGCGGCCGCCCACCACGTTCCGCACCCGCGCCAGCGTCGCCTCGATCCCATCCTGATGCACCGAGGGCGCGTCGAGGATCGTCACCCCGAGCATGTCCGGGTTGTCGGTCCGGATGCCGATGGACACGGAGGCTGCCGGGTCCACCAGCCCCTCGCGGATCGCCTTGTAGAGGAAGGTCCCGTGATCGATCCGCGCCGGATCGTCATCGGCCCAGGTGTCGGAATGGGCGTCGAACTGGATCAGCGCCACCGGCCCGTGCCGCGCGGCCACCGCCCGCAGGATCGGCAGCGTGATGAAGTGATCCCCGCCAAGCGTGATCGGCGCCGCCCCCGCATCGAGGATCGCCCCCAGATGCGCCTCGATCCGTCCCGGCACCTCGGCCACGGCGGCATAGTCGAAAGCCATGTCGCCGTAGTCCAGGATGCTGAACCGGCTGAACGGGTCATAGCCCCAACCATAAGGCGCATCGAAGGCCTGCAAGGTCGAGGCTTCGCGGATCGCCCGCGGCCCGAAGCGCGCCCCCGGACGGTGCGTCACCGCCTGATCGAACGGCACTCCCGTCACCGCGACATCCACCCCGCTCAGGTCCTTGCCGTAGCGCCGCCTGAGGAAGCTGACCGCCCCGCCGAAGGCGTTCTCGAAGCTCAGCCCCCGCATCTCGGCGCGGGTGAAGGCCTGGTCCACCTGCGTCTTCGCATCCTCCAGCGCCATCGCCGCCCGCTCCCTGTTGACCCGGCCCAACCTGCCGCCCCGCCCCGCCGCCGGCAAGCCCATCTTCTGTGCCCAAATATCCCGGGGGGAGTCGCGCCAGCGACGGAGGGCAGCGCCCCCCGGCCCCCGGCCCCGACCGCGCACGGCGAATCGCCTTGCATCCGCGGCCTTCGCCGCTATAACGCCTCATCCTTCCGCCGAGACCTCGCAACCGGTGCAGCCTCTCGTGACGGGTGCGGAAGGGATGGCCCGTCGATGAAATGCGCCACATGATGAAAGGATCGCCATGCCTCTTTACGAGCATGTGCTGATCGCCCGCCAGGACCTGTCGAACACGCAGGCCGAAGGGCTGATCGAACATTTCTCCACCGTGATGGCCGACAACGGCGGCAAGGTCGTGGAGCACGAGTACTGGGGTGTGCGCACCCTGGCCTACAAGATCAACAAGAACCGCAAGGGCCACTACGCCTTCCTGCGCTCGGACGCCCCCTCGGCGGCCGTGCAGGAGATGGAGCGCCTGGCCCGTCTGCACGAGGATGTCATGCGCGTCATGACCATTCGCGTCGACGAGCACCAGGAAGGCCCCTCGGTCCAGATGCAGAAGCGCGAAGAGCGCGGCGAGCGTGGCGACCGGGGCGACCGCCCGCGGGGCGACCGTGATCGCGGCGACCGTGGTGATCGCGGCGACCGCGGCGATCGTGGCGGTGACCGCGCTGATCGTGGCGGCGAACGCCGCGAGCGGAACTGAGGAGGCTGAGACATGGCGAACAAACCCTTCTTCCGCCGCCGCAAGGTCTGCCCGTTCTCGGGCGACAACGCGCCCGCGATCGACTACAAGGACACGCGCCTGCTGCAGCGCTACATCAGCGAGCGCGGCAAGATCGTGCCCTCGCGCATCACCGCCGTCTCGGCCAAGAAGCAGCGTGAGCTGGCCCGCGCCATCAAGCGCGCCCGCTTCCTCGCCCTGCTGCCCTATGTCGTGAAGTAAGGAGAGCGAAGCTATGCAAGTCATCCTGCTCGAACGCGTGGCCAAGCTTGGCCAGATGGGCGAAGTCGTGAAGGTCAAGGAGGGCTTTGCCCGCAACTACCTTCTGCCCCAAGGCAAGGCCCTGCGCGCCTCGGATGCCAACATCAAGGCGTTCGAAGGCCAGAAGGCCCAGCTCGAGACCCGCAACGCGGAATCGAAGGCCGAGGCCCAGAAGATCGCCGACAAGCTGAACGGCGAGACCTTCGTGGTCATCCGCTCGGCCTCGGATTCGGGCGCGCTCTACGGCTCGGTCACCACCCGCGACGCGGCCGATGCCGCGACCGAGGCCGGCTTCACGGTCGACCGCAAGCAGGTCGTCCTGCGCGCGCCGATCAAGGACCTGGGGATGCACGACGTCAGCGTCGTGCTGCATCCGGAAGTCGAGGCGGTCATCACGCTGAACGTCGCCCGTTCGGCCGAGGAAGCCGAGCTTCAGGCCCAGGGCAAGTCGATCCGCGACCTTCAGGCCGAGGCCGATGCCGAAGCCGAGTTCGAGATTTCGGAGCTGTTCGACGACATCGGCGGCGCCGATGACGGCGAAGGCGACCGCGACCGGTAACACCGCCGCGACATCGTGACCAAATCAGCCGCGCCGGGAAACCGGCGCGGTTTTTCGTTCGTTCATGATCAAAATTGTATTGCAGGCGCAGCACGGCTTATCATGGACCTGATGATTGGAACGCCGAGGACGGATCTAACCGTCCCGCAGGTGAAGGATGTGGCGATGACGGACGCCCTGAGTGAGCTGCTCGCCACCCGCCCCTGGGTGCTGGCGGATGGCGCGACCGGCACGTCGCTGATGAACATGGGCCTCGCCCCCGGCACCCCGGCCGAGCTGTGGAACGTCACGCAGCCGGACCGCATCCGCGCGCTGCACCAGGGCGCGGTCGAGGCCGGCTCGGACCTCTTTCTGACCAACAGCTTTGGCGCCAATGCCAGCCGCCTGCGCCTGCACGGCCTGACCGCGCGCGTGGGTGAGCTGAACCGCGCCGCCGCCGAGATCGGCCGCGAGGTCGCGGACGCGTCGGGCCGGCGCGTGATCGTCGCCGGCAGCATGGGTCCGATCGGCGAGATCATGGCCCCGATGGGCAGCCTGACCCATGCCCGCGCCGTGGAGATGTTCCTCGAGCAGGCCGAGGCGTTGCGCGACGGCGGCGCCGACATCCTGTGGGTCGAAACCCTCAGCTCGCTGGAAGAGCTGAAGGCCGCCGCCGAGGCCGCGCAGCGCGCGGGCATGCCCTGGTGCGGCTCGCTCAGCTTCGACACGATGGGGCGCACGATGATGGGCGTGACCCCGGCGCAACTGGCCTCGGCCGTCGAGCGCCTGCCGAACCCGCCCGTCGCCTATGGCGCCAATTGCGGCGTCGGCGCCTCGGACCTCTTGCGGACGATGGCGGCGCTGGTCGCCTCGGGCAACGAGCGGCCGCTGATCGCCAAGGGCAATGCGGGCGTGCCGCGGCTGGAGGACGGGCACATCCATTACGACGGCACGCCCGAACTGATGGCCGACTATGCCTGCCTCGCCCGCGACATGGGCGTGCGCGTGATCGGCGGCTGCTGCGGCACGATGCCGGCCCATCTTCGCGCCATGCGCGACGCGCTCGAGAGCCGCCCCGCCGGCCCCCGCCCGACGCTGGAGAAGATCACCCAGCTTCTGGGCGCCTTCTCCAGCACCGGCGAGGACAGCCTGACCATCGGCCGCCGCCGCCACTAGAAGAGCGACAGCTGGTCCCCGGCCGTGGGCGGGGCCCCGAAGCGCGTGCAGTCGAGCGCGGGGCTGCCTTCGGCATAGCCCAGCCGCCTGCGGACCAGCCGGAAGCGCTGAAGGGCCAGCTGCGCCTCGACGCCCTCGCCCTTGAAGCGGTGCCCGAAGCGCGGGTCGTTGTCCCGCCCGCCGCGCATGGCCTGGACCCGGTTCATGATGTGCGCCGCCATGCCCGGCCGGTGCCGCTCCAGCCAGTCGCGGAAGAAGGGGGCGACCTCGAAGGGCAGGCGCAGGGGGATCATGCTCGCGGTCGTCGCGCCCGCGTCCCGCGCGGCCGTCATGATCGCCTCGATCTCGGGCTCGGTCAGGACCGGGATGATGGGCGCCACCATGACCCGCACGGGCACGCCCGCCCGCGCCAACTCGCGGATCATCTTCAGCCGCGTCGCGGGCGCCGGTGCCCGCGGCTCCATCGCCCGCGACAGGTCCGCGTCCAGCGTCGTCACGCTGATGCCGACCATGGCCTGGTCCTTGGCCGCCATCTCGGCCCAGAGGTCCAGGTCGCGCAGCACCGTCTGCCCCCGCGTCACCAGCGTCACCGGATGGTTCCAGTCGCGCAGGACGCGCAGGATGCCGGGCATGATCGCCAGCTTCGCCTCGATCGGCTGGTAGGGGTCGGTGTTGGTGCCGAGCGCGATGGGCGCGGGCTTGTAGGACGGCCGGGCCAGTTCCCGCGCCAGCAGCTCGGGCGCATCGGGCTTGGCGGTGATCTTCGTCTCGAAGTCGAGGCCGGGCGACAGGCCCAGATAGGAATGGCTCGGCCGGGCATAGCAATAGACGCAGCCATGCTCGCAGCCGCGATATGGGTTGATCGAGCGGTCGAAGCTGATGTCGGGCGAGGTGTTGCGGGTGATGATGCTGCGCGGCCGCTCGGTCACGACCTCGGTCCGCAACAGCGTGCTCTCCTCGGGGATGTCCCAGCCATCATGGACGCGCTCGCGCCGCTGCGCCTCGAACCGCCCCTCGGGGCGGCTGTCGGTTCCGCGCGCCTTCAGGCGCTGGTCAGGGTCACGGGGCGGCAGCATGGGGCCATTCTAGAACATTACAGGAACATCTGCCAAGCTTGATGTTCGCCCGCGCCGCCATATCTTGCAGAGCAGGCAATCAGAGGAAGACGCGATGAGCGACTACGTCCCGCCCAAGGTCTGGACCCCGAACAAGGAAAACGGCGGCCAGTTCGCCAGCATCAACCGCCCCACCGCCGGCGCCCGCTTCGAGCGCGAGCTGCCGGTCGGCACGCATCCGCTGCAGCTCTATTCGCTGGCGACGCCCAACGGGCAGAAGGTCACGATCCTGCTGGAAGAGCTGCTGGCGGCCGGTCACGACGCCGAATACGACGCTTGGCTGGTCAAGATCGGCGACGGCGACCAGTTCGGCAGCGGCTTCGTGGCGGCGAACCCCAATAGCAAGATCCCGGCGCTGATGGACCACTCGGCCTCGCCCCCGCGCCGCGTCTTCGAATCGGGCGCGATCCTGCTGTATCTGGCCGAGAAGTTCGGGGCCTTCCTGCCGACCGATCCCGCGGGCCGGACCGAGACGCTGAACTGGCTCTTCTGGCAGATGGGCTCGGGCCCCTTCATCGGCGGCGGCTTCGGCCATTTCTACGCCTATGCGCCGGAAAAGATCGAATACGCCATCGACCGCTTCGCGATGGAGGCCAAGCGCCAGCTGGACGTGCTGGACAAGCGCCTTGCCGAGACGCGCTACATCGCGGGGGACGAGTACACCATCGCCGACATGGCGATCTGGCCGTGGTACGGGCGGCTGATCCTCGGCCAAGGCTACAAGGATGCCGAGGTTTTCCTCGACGGCGCCAGCTACACGAACCTGATGCGCTGGACGCAGGAGCTCGCCGCACGGCCGGCCGTCAGGCGCGGCATCATGGTCAACAAAATGAACGGCGAGCCCTCCGAGCAGCTGCACGAGCGGCACGATGCGTCGGACTTCGAGCTGCGGACGCAGGACAAGCTGGAAAGCTGAAAAAGAAGGGGGGCGCTGCCCCCCGTCCTTCGGACTCCCCCCCGGGGATATTTGACGACCGAAGCTGGCCTGCTTTGGTCTTCAAGTATCCCACGGGGGTCCGGGGGTGTGAAACCCCCGGTCCGGCGCCTCAGTTGCGCGCGCGGTCGACCATCTTGCCCTTGGAGATCCACGGCATCATCTCGCGCAGCTTTGCGCCCACCTGCTCGATCTGGTGCTCGTCGTTGATGCGGCGCGTCGCCTTGAACGAGGGCTGGCCCACAGAATTCTCCTGCATGAAGTCGCGGACGAACTTGCCGGTCTGGATGTCGCGCAGCACAGCCTTCATGCGGGCCTTCGTCTCGTCATAGGGCAGGATGCGCGGGCCGCTGACATACTCGCCATACTCGGCAGTGTTCGAGATCGAGTAGTTCATGTTCGCGATGCCGCCCTCGTAGATCAGGTCGACGATCAGCTTCACCTCGTGCAGGCACTCGAAATAGGCCATCTCGGGCTCGTAGCCGGCCTCGACCAGCGTCTCGAAGCCCATGCGGATCAGTTCGACCAACCCGCCGCAGAGGACCGCCTGCTCGCCGAAGAGGTCGGTCTCGCATTCCTCGCGGAAGTTCGTCTCGATGATGCCCGAGCGGCCGCCGCCGATGGCCGAGCAGTAGCTGAGGCCGATGTCCATGGCCTTGCCCGAGGCGTCCTGATGGACCGCGACGAGGCAGGGCACGCCGCCGCCCTTGACGTATTCGCCGCGGACGGTGTGGCCGGGGCCTTTGGGCGCCATCATGATGACGTCGACGCCGGGCTTCGGCTCGATCAGGCCGAAATGGACGTTGAGGCCGTGGGCGAAGGCGATCGCCGCGCCCTCGCGCAGGTTGTCATGGACGTATTTCTTGTAGGTCTCGGCCTGCAGCTCGTCCGGCATGGTGAACATGATCACGTCGCACCAGGCGGCGGCTTCGGCGATGCCCATGACCTTGAGGCCCTCGCCCTCGGCCTTCTTGGCCGAGGCGCTGCCCTCGCGCAGGGCGACGACGACGTTCTTGGCGCCTGAATCGCGCAGGTTCAGGGCATGGGCGTGGCCTTGGCTGCCATAGCCGAGGATCGCGACCTTCTTGTCCTTGATCAGGTTCACGTCGCAGTCGCGGTCGTAGTAAACGCGCATGGGTATCTCCTTCTTGATGGAGATGTTGTAGCGCGGCGCGGCGTTGAGGATCGTGCAAGTTCCGCGTGATCTGGCCCCTTGGCGAAAGGATCATGCCGTGGTAGCCGCTTTTCGATGAGTTTCATGCCCGACGCCACCGATCGCCGCATTCTGCGCCAGTTTCTGGCCGATCCCGAGGCGCCGAATGCCGCCTTGGCCGAGCGGGCCGGCGTGACGGCCGCCAGCCTCTGGCGGCGGCTCGAGCGGATGCGCGAGGCCGGGGTGCTGAAGGGCGTGCAGGCGCGGGTCGACTGGCGGGCGATGGGCTGGGCGGTCGAGGTGAGCTTGCGCTTCACGCTGGACAAGACGAACCCGCGCGCCTTCGACGAATTCCTCGCCGCCCTGCGCGAGGTGCCCGAGGTGATCGAGATCCAGTCCTTCCTCGGCAGCGTGGACTGGCGCGCCTCGGTCATCGCGCGGGACATGGCGCATTGGCAGCAGGTCTATCGCGACCGCATCCTGACCCTGCCCCATATTTCCGAGCTGGACGCGCTGATGCTGGTCGCCACCATCAAGGACAGCGGGGAGCTGGCGCTGTGACCGATCTGGACGCGACCGATCTGGCGATCCTGCGGCTGCTGGCCGGGGACGCGACGCGCAGCGCGGCGGATGTGGGCCGGGCGGTGGGGATCGGGCAGCCGGCGGCCTGGCGGCGGATCAGGCGGCTCACCGATGCCGGTGTGCTGGCGGGGCGGCGGGTGGTGCTGGACCCGGCCGCGCTCGGCTTCGGGGTGACGGTGTTCCTGGGGATCAAGCTGGCGGCGAAGGGCCGCACCGGGCTCGAGGATTTCGAGCGGGCGGTGACCGCCATTCCCGAGGTGCAGCTGGTCCAGCATGTGCTGGGCCAGTTCGACTATCGCCTGCGGATCACCGCCCGCGACATCAGCGATTTTGAACGGATCCTGCGGCGACGGATCATGACCCTGCCCGGCGTGGGGCAGGTCGAGGCGAACGTGATGCTGTCCGAGGAACGGCGGCCGGGGCCGCTTGGGGCCTGAGATCAGAAGATCAGCGAGAGGATCCCGATCACGACGAGAAGTCCGATGATGAAGATGATGCCGACCGCACCGCCGAGAAATCTGAGCATATGTCGCCTCCTGCGTTTCACCAAAGGCAACGGGCCGGGCGCCGGCAGGTTCCCCCGCCGGCGCCCTTGGCGTCACTCGGGGATGACGCGGACCGCGCCGCGCGCGGCGCTGGTGGTCATCGCCGCATAGGCGCGCAGCGCGGTCGAGACCTTGCGCTGGCGGGGCTTCGCGGGCTTCCACCCTTCGGCGTCGCGCTGCGCGCGGCGGGCGGCGAGGGTCGCCTCGTCCACCACCAGCTCGATTCGGCGGTTGGGGATGTCGATGCGGATCGGGTCGCCCTGCTCCACCAGGCCGATCGTGCCGCCCTCGGCCGCCTCGGGCGAGACATGGCCGATCGAGAGGCCCGACGAGCCGCCCGAGAAGCGCCCGTCCGTCACCAGCGCGCAGGCCTTCCCGAGGCCCTTCGACTTGAGGTAGCTGGTCGGATAGAGCATCTCCTGCATGCCCGGGCCGCCGCGCGGGCCTTCGTAGCGGATCAGCACGACTTCACCCGGCTTGACCTTGCCGGTCAGGATGGCGCTGACGCTGTCATCCTGGCTTTCGAAGACATGGGCCGGCCCCTCGAATTTCAGAATCGACTCGTCCACACCCGCCGTCTTCACGATGCAGCCGTCCTCGGCGAGGTTGCCGTAGAGGACCGCGAGGCCACCGTCCTTGCTGAACGGGTGCTCGGGGCTGCGGATGACGCCCTTCTCGCGGTCGAGGTCCAGATCGTCGTAGCGGTTCGACTGTGAAAAGGCCGTCTGCGTCGGCACGCCGCCCGGCGCGGCGCGGAAGAAGTCGTGGACGCTGGCGGCGTCGGTGCGCGAGACGTCCCACCGCTCCAGCGCCTGCGCCAGCGTGCCGGAATGGACGCTGCCGACCGAGGTGTCCAGCAGCCCGGCCCGGTCCAGCTGGCCGAGGATCGCCATGATCCCGCCGGCGCGGTGGACGTCCTCCATGTGCACGTCGTCCTTGGCGGGCGCGACCTTGCAGAGCACCGGCACCTTGCGCGACAGGCGGTCGATGTCGGACATGGTGAAGTCGATCCCGGCCTCGTGCGCGGCCGCCAGCAGGTGCAGGACGGTGTTGGTCGAGCCGCCCATCGCGATGTCCAGCGTCATCGCGTTCTCGAAGGCCGCGAAGCTGGCGACGTTGCGCGGCAGCACGCTGGCGTCCTCGCCCTCGTAGTACCGGCGGGCGAGGTCCACGACCAGATGCCCGGCCTCGACGAAGAGGCGCTTGCGGTCGGCATGGGTGGCCAGCGTCGAGCCGTTGCCGGGCAGCGACAGGCCGAGCGCCTCGGTCAGGCAGTTCATCGAATTGGCGGTGAACATCCCCGAGCACGATCCGCAGGTCGGGCAAGCCGCCTGCTCGATCGATTGCAGGTCGGCCTCGGAGACCGAATCATCGGCCGCCGCGACCATCGCGTCGACAAGGTCCAGCGCCTTCACGCGGCCGTCCTGCAGGACGACCTTGCCGGCCTCCATCGGCCCACCCGAGACGAAGACCGAGGGGATGTTCAGCCGCAGGGACGCCATCAGCATTCCCGGCGTGATCTTGTCGCAGTTGCTGATGCAGACCATCGCGTCGGCGCAGTGGGCGTTGACCATGTATTCGACGCTGTCCGCGATCACCTCCCGCGAGGGCAGCGAATAGAGCATGCCGTCATGGCCCATCGCGATGCCGTCATCGACCGCGATGGTGTTGAACTCCTTGGCGATGCCGCCCGCCGCCTCGACCTCGCGCGCGACGAGCTGGCCGAGGTCCTTGAGGTGGACATGGCCGGGCACGAACTGGGTGAAGCTGTTGACGATGGCGATGATTGGCTTGCCGAAATCGCTGTCCTTCACCCCGGTCGCGCGCCACAGGCCACGCGCGCCGGCCATGTTGCGGCCATGGGTGGTGGTGCGGGAACGATAGGCGGGCATGGCGTCACTCCTTTGCTGGCGCTTGCGTTTAGCATCACTTGGCGTGGAAGGAAATTGCCTGCGCGCGGCCTGCGACGATGTTTTCGGTCGCGCTTGCCGCCGGCGCGGCGCCGGGGGGTCCGGGGGGCAGAGCCCCCGGCCTGCCGCGGGACGCAACCGGTCCGGCAGCGCCGTTACGAGGCGAGCTTCATGGTCACGATGCCGGCGACGATCAGGCTGGCGGCCAGCAGGCGCATCGCCGTGGCGGGCTCCGCCAGGAACAGGATGCCGACGACGAAGCTGCCGAGAGCGCCGATCCCGGTCCAGACCATGTAGGCCGTCCCCAGAGGCAGCGTTCGCATCGCCGTCGCCAGCAGCCAGAAGGAGGCGCCCATCGCCGCGACCATCAGCAGGGTCGGCGCGGGCCGGGTGAAGCCGTCCGAGTATTTCATCGCCGTCGCCCAAACGATCTCGAAGAGGCCGGCGAAAAGAAGGATGATCCAGGGCATGAGGAGATCTTTCCTGCTTACGCCGGGTCGTCCCGGCAGCATCGCCCGTGATGGGGAGGTCGTCCTCAGGCCCCTAGCTAGGCAGCGCCCGGCCGCGGGTCAAGCCTCGCGCAGGCCCAGCCCGGCGCGCATCATCATCCGCCGCAGCGGCGGCGCGGCGTAGAGCGTGCCGAGCGCCAGCGCCCGAAGGTCGCGCAGCGGCCGCAGCTTCGCCTGGCTCGCGCGGTTCAGCGCATCGATGCCCAGAAGCCGCGCCATCGCCTCGGGGCGGCGGCGGCGGTCGTAGCTTGCCAGCGCGGCCGCATTGCCGGGATCGTGTCGGCTCAGTTCCAGCAGCTCGGACAGGTCGGCAAGGCTCATGTTCAGCCCCTGCGCGCCGATGGGCGGCAGGACATGCGCGGCTTCGGCGATCAGCGCCGTGCGCGGCCCGGTGAAGCGGTCGGCGATCTGGCTGACGATCGGCCATTCGGTCAATCGGCTCGCCTGTGCCAGATGGCCCAGCACCCCGGCCGAGCGGGCGTTCAGCGCCGCCTCGAAATCCTCGGGCGGCAGGGCGCGCAGCCGCGCCGTCTCGCGCCCGTTCTCCATCCACACGAGGGCCGAGCAGGGCTTGCCGTCCCGGTCGGGCAGCGGCACCAGCGTGAATGGCCCACCCGAGCGGTGCACCTCGGTCGAGATATTGTGATGCGCCAGCTCATGCGTCACCGCGAAGGCCAGCGCCTTCTGCCCGTAGCGGAACCGCCGGACGCCGATGCCAAGCGCCTGCCGCACGGGCGAGTCGCGTCCGTCCGCGCCGATCAGCAGCCGCGCGCGCAGGCGGCGGCCGTCGGACAGGGTGACAAGCGCCCCTTCCTCGCGCGCCAGCACCTCGCGCGTGCCGATGCCCGGCTCGAAGCGCACCGCCTGAAGCTGGCCGAGCCGCGCCGCGATCTCGCGCCTGAGCAGCCAGTTCGGAAGGTTGTAGCCGAAGGGCTGGTCCCCGATCTCCGAGGCGTCGAAATCGCGGATCAGCCGCGCCTTCGGCTCGGCCCCGCCCGCGTCCACGATCCGCATGACCTGAAGGGCTGCGGCATGGGGCGCCAGCCGCTCCCACAGCCCGATCCGCTTGAGCAGCTCGACTGAGGGCGTCAGCAGCGCGGTGGTCCGCAGGTCGGCATTCTCGTCCGCCTCGTCCGTCACCGGCGCGGCGGGATCGACCACGAGAGTGGAAAATCCTTCCGCGCCGAAGGCGGCCGCCGCGATCAGCCCCGCGATGCCGCCGCCCGAGATCAGGATGTCGATGTCTTCGAAATCGGTCGGCATGGGCGATCCTTGAGGCTGAAGGGCCGGGGGCGAACCCGGCCGGCGCCGGCTCAGTTCCCGGCCATGATGGTCAGCATCCCGGCGAAGGCCAGCCCCGACAGGACGAGGCCGAGAACGCCGAGGCCCGGCAGTCCGAGGGTCGCGACAAGCGCCACGCCAAGCGCGGTGACGGTCAGCAGAATCAGCGCCACGACGCGGAAGATGGTCAGGCGGGGGGCAGAGAGGGTCTGGATGCTCATGAGCATGTCCTTTGGTGGGTGGGCGCGCGTTCCCGCCGCCACTATCGCGCGGCCGCGGCCCTCGGCGCAATGCGACGCAGGAACGCGGTCAGATCGTCCGTCTGGTGATGCACATGCGGGCCGTGGTCCCGTCCGTCCGGCGCCAGCAAATCCGGCCCGTGGCGCCCCTGCCCGACCAGCACAGTCCGCATCCCAAGACGATGCGGCACCTCTAGATTACGCGGGTCGTCCTCGAAGAAGGCCGCGATGCGGGGATCGACCTCGGCGGCCGCCAGGATGCGGGCGAAGGACTCGGCCGCGGGCTTGGGGTGAAAGCCCGCCTCCTCGATGCCATAGACGGCGTCGAACAGCGTCTCCTCCAGCCCCCGTGCCGCCAGCACGCGGCGGGCATAGGCCGCATCGCCGTTGGTGTGGATGATCCGGCGCCCCGGCAGGGCGGCGATGGCCTCGGCCAAGGCCGGGTCCGGCTCCAGCACCGAGAAGTCGATGTTGTGGACATCCGTCAGGTATGGGCGCGGGTCCAGCGCGTGCTCGGCCATCAATCCTGCCAGCGTGGTGCCGTGCAGGCGCCAGTACTCGGCGCGCTGCCGGTTGGCGTCCTCCTGCGAGATGCCCAGGTGGCGCATCATGTAGGCGGTCATCCGCGTCTCGATCTGCGCGAAGAGCTGCGCCTCGGGCGGGTAGAGGGTGTTGTCCAGATCGAAAATCCAGACGCGAACATGCGAAAAATCCATGTGGCAGCGATAGCTTGGCCTGCGCCGGCTTGCAATTCATCCCGGCGCGGCCAATCGTGCGGGCATGAAGGACGCCTATTCCCTGATCCTGGCCGCCATCGAGGCCGGCACCTACCGCCCCGGCGACCGCCTGGTCGAATCCGAGCTGGCCGAGCGCTTCGGCGTCAGTCGGACCCCCGTGCGCGAGGCGCTGCAACGGCTGGAAACGCAGGCGATGCTGGTGCGGGACGGGCGCAGCCTGATCGTCGCTTCGCTGGACCACAACCAGCTGGCCGAGCTTTACGTCGTGCGCGCCGAGCTGGAGGCGCTGGCCGCCCGCCTCGCCGCCCGCCATGCCTCGCCCGAGGAGGTGCGCGTCCTTGGCCAGATGCTGGAGGAGGACAGCGCCAGCCGCAGCGATCCGCAGGCGCTGGCCCGCAGCAACCGGCGCTTTCACCGCCAGATCCACCTTGCGTCGCACAACCGCTATCTGGTGCAGCAGCTCGACCTCGTGCATCGCAGCATGGCGCTGATGGCGCAGACCTCGCTGGCCGCCGAGGGCCGCAGCGAGGCCGCGCTGGCCGAGCATGAGAAGATCGTCGCCGCCATTGCCTCGGGCGACGGGGATGCGGCGGACAAGGCGCTGCGGCGGCATATTTCCATGGCTTGGGAGACGCGGCTGAAGCTGGAAGCCCACGCGCATGGCTGACGCCTTCCGCCTGATCGAGACCGAGGCGGACCTCGACGAGGGCCTCGCCCATCTGGCCGCCGCCTGCCCGGTCTGGGCGCGGGCCATCCCCGAGATCGCCCCCCTGCCTCTGCGCCGGCGCGCGGACGGGTTCGAGGCGATCGTGGATGCGATCATCGGCCAGCAGATTTCCGTCGCCGCCGCCGCGTCCATCCGCGCGAAGCTGGAAGCGGCGGGGATGGTGTCCGAGCTGGCGCTGCGGACGGCCTCGGAGGACGACCTGCGCGCGCTTGGCCTGTCGCGCCCCAAGGCGCGCTACCTGCGCGGCATCGCCGAGGCGGGGCTGGACTGGCAGGGGCTGCGGGCGCTGCCGGACGACGAGGTGATCGCGCAACTGGTCGCCCTGCCCGGAATCGGGGTCTGGACGGCCGAGATCTATCTCAAGTTCGCGCTCGGCCGGGCGGATGTCTTCGCGGCGGGCGATCTGGCTTTGCAGGAGGGGGCGCGGCTCCTTTACGGGCTGGAGGCGCGGCCCGGCCCCAAGGCGCTGCGCGAGATGGCCGAGCCGTGGCGTCCCTGGCGTGCGGTTGCGGCGCGGGGGCTCTGGGCCTATTACCGCATCGCGAAAGGCCGCGAGGGAGTGACATGACCGAACGACTGGAATCCGAGCGCCGGGGGCCCGAGCAGGCCGACAGCGCCGTCATCTTCCTGCATGGCTATGGCGCCGACGGAGCGGACCTGCTGGGCCTTGCCGAGCCGCTGGCCCCGCATCTGCCCGGCACCGCCTTCTTCGCGCCGAACGCGCCCGAGCCCTGCCGCAACAATCCGATGGGCTACCAGTGGTTTCCGATCCCCTGGCTTGACGGATCGAGCGAGGGGGACGCGCACTCGTCGATGATGCGCTCGGTCCGGATGCTGGACGAGTTCATCGACCGGGTGCTGGCGGATGAGGGCCTGGCGCCCGAACGGCTGGTGCTGGTCGGCTTCTCGCAGGGCACGATGATGGCGCTGCATGTGGCCCCGCGCCGGGACAAGGCGGTGGCGGGGATCGTCGGCTTCTCGGGCCGGCTTCTGGTGCCCGAGACGCTGGCGGCCGAGGCGCAGGTGAAGCCGCCTGTGCTGCTGATCCACGGCGATCAGGACCAGATGGTGCCGTTCGAGGACATGGGCCTTGCCGGTCAGGCGCTGCAGGCGGCGGGCTTCACGGTCTACGGGCATGTGATGGAGGGGACCGGGCACGGGATCTCGCCCGACGGTTTGTCGATGGCGCTGGCCTTCGTGCGCGAGCGCTTGGCGGACTGACACGTCGCGGCGGCTTGGAAGATCAGGCCCAGATGCTCGGCTCGGCGATCTCGATCGAGTTGCCGGCCGGGTCGCGCAGGTAGATCGAGCGGGCGCCGGTGGGCCAGCGGAAATCGGCCTCGATGGCGATTCCATGCGCCTCGAGATGGCGGCGCCAGGCGTCGAGGTCGGTGGAGGCGAGGCAGAAATGGCCGGGGCCGGTGGCGCCGTGCGGCGGGACCGGCAGGCGGGCGTCCGGCGCGGGCGGGGTCTGCGTGGCCTCGGGGTTGAAGACCAGCAGGACCTGCGGGTGCGGGGCCATCGTCACGCGGAAGAAGACGTGGCGGCCGGGCACGGACTGGAACGCCTCCAGCCCCATCACCCCCTCCCAGAAGGCGCGGGCGGCCGGAAGGTCGGCGGCATAGAGCGCGCTTTCCAGCGTGCCGAGAAGGGGCGGCGTGTCGGCTCTGCTCATGCCTTCATCATGCCGGGCGGGGCCGTGGCCGGCAAGCTGTCACGACCCTGTCACGGGCGCGGGTTATCCCGGCAAGCGTGATGAATAGATGCAGAGGGTTGCCAGACGGCCCGCGCCATATATAGTCGGACCCAAGGATCTGACGGGCGCCCCGGCCACCCTCTGGGGCAGGCAGGAAGGCACTATGCTGGACGAGCACCACCAGACGGAATTCCGAACCCAGTTCGTGCGCGAGCCGGCCGCCCTGCGCCATCACCCGGCGCTGGTCCTGAACGCCGATTACCGCCCGCTGAGCTACTACCCGCTGAGCCTTTGGCCCTGGCAGGAGGCGATCAAGGCGGTCTTCTTGGACCGGGTCACGATCATCGCCGAATATGACGAGGTCGTGCGAAGTCAGAGGCAGGTCTTCCGCATCCCCTCGGTCGTCGTCCTGAAGGATTACGTCAAACCCCAGAAGCGCGTGGCCTTCACGCGCTTCAATCTTTTTCTGCGGGACGAATTCTGCTGCCAGTATTGCGGCGCCAAGGGGGACCTGACCTTCGACCATGTCGTGCCGCGCTCGCGCGGGGGCGTCACCAGCTGGGAGAACGTCGTCGCCGCCTGCTCGCCCTGCAACCTGAGGAAGGCGAATCGCAGCCTGCGCCATTCGGGCATGAGCCTGCGCCGCAAGCCTCGCCAGCCCTCGCCCGAAGAGATGCACGCGGTCGGGCGGCGTTTTCCGCCGAACCACCTGCATGACAGCTGGATGGACTATCTCTACTGGGATGCCGAGCTGGACAGCTGAGCGTGAGGCTTGGAAGCGTCAGGCGCGGGGGTTCTTGCGCCCGTCATGGGCCAGGTGCAGCGCCACAGCCGCGCCGAGGGCCGAAAGCAGGATCACCATTTCCGCGAGGCCGACCGCGAACGCGGCCGACAGCGTGACGGCTGCGGCGATGATGACGGCGGCGATCAGGGTCAGGAAATGCGGCAGCGGCATCGGGCGTCCTCTCCTCTTGACCTCAATATGGGCGAGGCGAGGACGCTTGAAAAGAGCAGCGGCAGGATGCCGCGCATTCGACGCAGATTCCGGCCTAGATCAGCCCGGCATGGGCCAGCGCGGCGTCGATCTGGCGGCGCACGGGCTCGGTCAGGGGGGTCAGCGGCAGGCGCACCCGCTCGTCGCAGAGGCCAAGGCGGGACATCGCGTATTTCGCCCCCACCAGCCCCGGCTCGACGAAGATCGCGACATGCAGGGGCATCAGCCGGTCCTGGTATTCCAGCGCCTTGGCATAATCCCCGCGCAGCGTCGCCTCCTGGAACTCGGCGCACAGCTTCGGCGCGACATTGGCCGTCACGCTGATGCAGCCGACCCCGCCATGCGCGTTGAAGCCGAGCGCGGTGGCGTCCTCGCCCGACAGCTGCACGAAGTCCGGCCCGCAGGTCATGCGCTGCATGCTCACCCGCTCCAGCTTGCCGGTCGCGTCCTTCACCCCGATGATCGAAGGGATCTTCGACAGGATGCCCATCGTTTCGGGCGTCATGTCGATGACCGAGCGGCCGGGGATGTTGTAGATGATGATCGGCAGATCGCAGGCCTCGGTCAGCGCGGTGTAATGCGCGATCAGCCCGGCCTGGGTCGGCTTGTTGTAGTAGGGCGTCACGACCAGCGCGGCATCCGCGCCCACCTCGGCCGCGTGCTGGAGAAGCCCGATCCCCTCGCGGGTCGAGTTCGAGCCGGCGCCGGCCACGACCGGGATGCGGCCATCCGCCGCGCGCACGACCTCTTCAATGACCAGCCGGTGCTCGTCATGGGTCAGGGTCGGGCTCTCGCCGGTGGTGCCGACAGGGACAATCCCGTGGCTGCCCTGCTCGACATGCCACTCCACCAGCTTCTTGAGCGTCGCCAGATCCAGCTCGCCGTCCGGGGTGAACGGCGTGACGAGGGCTGGCATCGACCCTTTGAACATGACACGCTCCTGGCTTGATGGGAATCCGCCGCCCTCCCTAGCGCCGGGCGCGGGACTTGCCAAGGTTGTGTATTGCCTGCGAGGGCCGGGGCCGCGACACAGGGTGGTGATGCGACTTCTGCGTGACATGATGCTGGCCGGGCTGCTGGCCGTGATGCCGCTGGCGGCCAAGTCCGAGGCGCCGGGCGCGATGGCGCTGGCGCTGTCGGCGGCCGATGCCCAGGACTGGACCACCGCCCGCGCCGCCGCCGCCGCTGCCGGCCCCCTGGGCGAGGCGCTGATCGGCTGGCAGGCGCTGCGGGCCGGGCATGGCGATTTCGGCGATTACCTGGACTTCGTGCAGCGTCATTCCGACTGGCCCGCGATAGAGGCCATTCGCAGCCGCGGCGACGGCAAGCTGCGCGCCCTGACGCCCGAGGAGGCGGCGGTCTGGTTCGATGGCCGCCTGCCGGTGAGCTACCGCGCCCATCGCGCCTATGCCGCTGCCCTGCCCCCGGCCGAGGCCGCTGCCGAGCGGGCGCGCTTCTTCCGCACCGCGCTTTTGGAGCCGGCCGAGGAAGAGGCGCTGCTGACCGAGTTCGCGGCCGAACTGACGCCGCTGATTCCCGCCCGCATCTTTGCCCTGCTGGACCGGCAGGAATGGCGGCAGGCCGAGCGGCTGGTCCCGCGCCTGCCCGTTCAGGACCGCGCGCTGCCGAATGCGCGCATCGCGCTTCAGGCCGGGCGGACGGGCGTGGACGACCTGATCCTCGGCTTGGCCGAGGACCAGCGCAATGATCCGGGCCTGACGCTGGACCGCTTCCTGTGGCGGGTCGGCGCGAAGATGCATGACGGCGCGCAGGCGCTGATGCTGGAGGCCTCGACCAGCGCCGACAGCTTGCGCGATCCGGCGCAATGGGCCTCGATGCGGGTCGACTACGCGCGGCTGGCGATGCGAAACGGCGATTTCGCCCGCGCCCTGCAACTCGCCGCGCCCCATCACCTGCCGCCCGAGAACCGCTTTTACGCCGATCTGGAATGGCTGGCGGGCTATGCCGCGCTGAAGACGGACGATCCGGCCCGCGCGCTGGCCCATTTCGAGCATCTGGAGACGGTGGTCAGCGCCGCCATCAGCACCGCCCGCGCCTTCTACTGGCAGGGCCGCGCCCATGAGGCGCTTGGCGACAAGACCGCCGCCGAGGCCGCCTGGCAGAAGGCCGCCGCCTTCCCCGGCGTCTATTACGGCCAGCTTGCGGCCGAGAGGCTGGGCGTGCCTTTGCCCGCCGACTATGCCGTGGCCGAGCGCGGGCTCGACCGGCTGCCCGACTGGCGCGGCGCCTCGATCGCCGAGAACGCGGTCTACCGGGCCGGGCTGTGGCTTCTGGGCACGGGCCGGGTGGACGAGGCGCAGCGCTTCTTCCTGCACCTCGCGCAGACGGCGGTGCCCGAGGACATCGCCCGCATGTCGCGCCTGATGTACGAGGCGGGCTATCCCTGGCACGGGCTGCGGCTGGCGAAGCAATCGGCGAACCAGGGCATCATCTGGCCCGTGGCGCATTTCCCGCTGACCGGCCTTGAGCGCGAGGAGCTCGGCCCGCCGCCGGAGCTGGTCATGGCCATTGCCCGGCAGGAATCCGAGTTCAACCACACCGCCCGCAGCCATGTCGGCGCGCAGGGGCTGATGCAGGTCATGCCCGGCACGGCCGAGGACGTTGCCCGCAGCCTTCGCATTCCCTACGAGCCGGCGCGGCTGCACGAGGCGGCCTACAATGCCCGGCTCGGGGCCGCCTATCTGCAGGGGCTGGCGGACCGCTTCGGGCCCTCGGTCGCGCTGATCGCGGCGGGCTACAATGCCGGTCCAGGGCGGCCGGCGCGCTGGCTGGGCGATTTCGGCGACATCCGCAAGGGTGTCGATCCGGTCGAGTGGGTCGAGCTGATCCCCTTCGACGAGACGCGCAACTACGTCATGCGCGTGACCGAGGCGCTGCCCGTCTACCGCGCCCGCATCCACGGCAAGCCGGCGCCCATCCTGCCCCGGTGGGATCTCTCGGGCGGCGGGATGGTCCCGCCTCCTCCGGCGCGGCTGACGCTGGCCCTGTCGGCGCGCCCGCAGCCGAAGCCCTTCATCGGTCCCGTGCTGCCGGCGGGTTGGCAGCCGAGCCTTCCCGCGCCGCTTTCCACCGCTGACGCAGCAGAGTGAAGATCCCCGCCGCGACGACGATCGCGGCGCCGATGACCACGTTCGGGCGCAGCACCTCGGCGAAGACCACCACGCCGATGATGCTGACCCAGACCAGCTGGGTATAGGCGAAGGGCTGCAGGACCGAGGCCTCGGCCATCTCGTAGCTGCGGATCATCAGGTAATGCGAGGTCATCCCGCAGATGCAGAGGCCGGCCATCCAGAACCAGTCTCGCGGCGCCAGCCACTGCCATTCCCAGATGCCGATCAGCGTGATCGCGGCCGCGCCGGCGATGCCCGTCCAGAAGAAGCTGACGATGGCCGGATCGTCGCGCGAGACATGCCGCGTCAGCAGCCCGTAGAGCGCGAACATCAGCGCCGCGACCAGCGGCAGGATCGCATCGACCGTCAGGACGCCCCCGCCCGGGTTGAGGATCACGAGGATGCCGCAGAAGCCGACGCCGATCGCGGTCCAGCGCCGCCAGCCGACATGCTCGCCCAGCACCGGCCCGCTGAGGGCGGCGACGAACAAAGGCGCGACGGCGAAGACGGCATGCGTCTCGATCAGGCCGAGGCGCACGAAGGCCTCGACCATGACCACGACCTCCAGCGCCAGGATCACCCCGCGGGCGATCTGGGTCAGCGGGCGCTTGGTGCGGATGGCGCGTCTGAGCCCGCCCGGCTGGCGCGCGACCAGCGCGGTCACGAAGAGCGCGAAGACCCAGTAGCGAATCATCACCACCAGCACCGGCGGATAGGCCTCGCCGAGGATGCGCGAGAAGAGGTCCTGCATCCCGAAGATGAAGCTGACGAGGCACATCAGCCCGATCGCCAGCCCGGTGCGGTCGCGGACGGGGCGGGGCATGGCCGGCGGCACCACGATCGGCGGCGCAGAGGCCGCCGCGGCCGAGGCGACGTAGGGCGGGCGCGGATCGTCGGGCATGGGGCGCTTTCGGGCAGGCGCGATGGGACGTCCCCTGTTGCGCCCGCCCTGCCCCAAGGTCAAGCCCGGGTATGCAGATCGTGCAAGATCAGTCGCGGGCGCGGATGATCTTGGCGAAGGGGTCCATCAGCGTTGGGTTGGCGGCGATCAGGCGGCCCGATTCCAGCGGATCGTCCCCCTCGCGGATGCCGTGCACGAAGCCGCCGGCCTCGCGCACCATCAGGATGCCGGCCGCCACGTCCCAGGATTTCACACCCCGTTCCCAGTAGCCGTCCACGCGGCCTGCCGCGACATAGGCCAGGTCCAGCGAGGCCGCGCCGAAGCGGCGCACGCCCGCCGTCACCGGCATCAGCTGCGCCAGGTCCTGCAGCGCCGCCGGCAGGGGCCCGTGGCCCGAGAAGGGGATGCCGGTCGCGAACAGCGATTCCTGCAAACGCGTGCGCCCCGAAACGCGCAGCCGCTGGTCGTTCATGAACGCCCCGCCGCCCTTTTCCGCGATGAACATCTCGTCCTTGGCCGCGTCGAAGATGACCGCCGCGACGATCTCCTTCTTGTGCTCAAGCGCGATCGAGATCGCCCAGTGCGGCAGGCCGTGCAGGAAGTTCGTGGTGCCGTCCAGCGGATCGACGATCCAGCGCCGGGTCGGGTCCTCGCCCGGCGTCTCGCCGGTTTCCTCGCCCAGCCAGCCATAGGAGGGGCGCGCGCCCATCAGCTCTTCCTTGATCACCCGCTCGGCCTCGCGATCGGCGCGCGTGACGAAGTCGCCCGCGCCCTTGACGCTGACCTGAAGGTTCTCGACCTCGCGGAAGTCCTTGACGAGGCCGCGCGCCGCCTTGCGGGCGGCCTTGATCATGATGTTGAGATTGGCGCTGGCCATCGGATGCTCCGGGAAACTGGGGTTGGCGCCTCATAGGGGCTGGGGCGCGGAATGTGAAGCGCGGGGATGTCTCAGGTTGCCGGCCCGCGCAGCATCCGCAGCGGCTCGGTTCGCGACAGGCGCAGGACATGGGCCATGTAGGGCAGCGACAGGTCGCTCTCCCGCACGGCAGCATAGAGGCGGCGGCGCAGCCCTTGCGGGCCGAGCGGCAGCAGCGCGATCTCGGGATTGGCCGCCTCGCGGCGCAGCACCCAGTCCGGCATCACCGCCACCCCGCGCCCCGAGGCGACAAGCATCACCGCCACCGCCGTCAGCTCGACCGTGCGCTGGCGGGCGGGCTCGATCCCCGCCGGGGTCAGGAACTGGCTGAAGACATCCAGCCGCGCGCGATCCATCGGATAGGTGATCAGCGTCTCGGCGGCCAGATCGGCCGGATCGGCATGGCCCTTGGCGACCAGCGGATGCCCCGCCGGCACCGCCAGTGTCGGCGCATAGTCGAAGAGCGGCTGGAAGATGATGCCCGGCAGATCCTCGGGGTCCGAAGAGATGACCAGATCCACCTCCTCGCGCACCAGCGCCGGCAGGGCGCCGAAGGCGAGGCGCTGGCGGATGTCCACGTCCACGTCCGGCCAGGCGCGGCGGAAGATGTCGAGCACCGGCAGCAGCCAGTCGAAGCAGGCGTGACATTCCATCGCGATGTGCAACCGGCCGATGCGGCCGGCCTCGACGCCCTTGAACTCGGCCTCGGTGGCGGCGACCATCGGCAGCACCTGCTCGGCCAGCCGCAGCAGGCGCATCCCGGCGGCCGAGAGGCGCATGGGTTTGGCGCGGCGGACGAACAGCTCGACCCCGGCCTGCTCCTCCAGCGCCTTCACCTGATGGGACAGCGCGGATTGCGTGATGTTCAGCACCTCGGCGGCACGGGCGAGGCCGCCCTGCTCGTGGATGGCGTGGACGGTGCGCAGGTGCCGCAGTTCCAGATGCATGATGAATGAAACTCAGATTGATCTTGAGGATTATGAATTTGTCTCACGCATCCCTACATGGCACAAGCGCCGCCAGAGAAGGAAGGAAACGCCATGTCCCGCCCCGCCCCGCAGATCAGCTTCGAGTTCTTCCCGCCGAAGACGCTGGATGCCTCGTTCCGCCTGTGGGAGACCGCGCGGGCGCTGGCCCCCTTCGCGCCCGATTTCGTGTCGGTCACCTATGGCGCCGGCGGCACGACCCGCAAGCTGACCCATGAGGCGGTGACGACGATCAACCGCCAGTTCGGCCTGAACGTCGCCGCGCACCTGACCTGCGTCGAGGCGACGCGCGCCGAGACGATGGAGATCGTGGACGCCTATGCCGAGGCCGGCATCCGCGAGATCGTCGCCCTGCGCGGCGACGCGCCCAAGGGCGCCGAGCGCTTCACGCCGCATGAAGACGGCTTTGCCAGCTCGGTCGAGCTGATCGAGGCGATCGCGGCGCGCGGCGACATGACGATCCGCGTCGGCGCCTATCCCGAGCCGCATCCCGACAGCACCGGGGACGATGCCGACATCGACTGGCTGAAGCGCAAGATCGACGCGGGCGCGGACAGCGCGATCACGCAGTTCTTCTTCGAGGCGGACACGTTCTTCCGCTTCCGCGACCGCTGCGCGGCGGCCGGCATCGACGCGCCGATCATCCCCGGCATCCTGCCGGTGCAAAGCTGGTCCGGCACCAAGCGCTTCGCCGCGACCTGCAACACCAGCGTGCCGGACTGGGCGCACGAGGCATTCGATCTGGCCGCGACGGACGGTCCCGAGGCCGAGCGGGCGCTGGCCGCGCGGCTGTGCACCGATCTCTGCGAGGCGCTGATCGACGGGGGCGTGGACCGGCTGCATTTCTACACGCTGAACCGGCCCGAGCTGGTGCAGGAGGTTTGCCTCGCGCTCGGCGTGCGGCCGACGGCCGGGATCGCGGCCTGACGCTGGCACTCGCGGCACGGCCGCTTGGGTATTTGGGCAACGAAGAAGCGGCCGGCCTCGGGCTCACTCAGCAGGCGCCTTCGCGGGCAGCTTGCGGGGCCGGCGCGTCCGGCGCGGGGCGGCATGGGGTGCAAGCGCCCCGGTGAGCAGCGCCGGGCCGGGATAGGGGCGCGGGACGGTCGGGTGCAGCGCCTCGGTGCCGAAGGCGCCGGCGAGGCGCGGGGCGCGGGCGAGGAACAGCTTGCCCCATCGCCGCCAGGTGCCGAGCGACGGTGCGGCCTCGTTCTGCGGAAAGAGCGCGCGCCAGCCAGGGGGCAGCGGTAGGCCGAGCGCCTCGGCATGGGTCAGCATCCAGACCAGCGGGATGTTCGCCAGCGGCCGCGCGGGCTCGAAACCGCCTAGCTGGCCGCCGATGTCGGGATGGGTGCCGCGGAACCACATCTGCCGGATGCGGCCGGCGGCATGGGCGTCGTCCCACAGGAGCGGGGTCAGCACGGCGCGCGTCTCGTCCAAGGCCAGCGCCTGAAAGCCATGCTCGATCCCGCGGCCCAGATGGGCGTCGTGGAAGCGGAAGCGCGGCTCGGTCAGCATCCAGAGCAGCGGCAGCCGCAACCCGAGCGCCATCACCGTGTCGAAGCAGCCCAGCATGCGGATCGGGGCATCGGGGTGGCAGCGGCGGCGGAAGGCGGCGGCCGAGGCGCTGCTGCCGCCCTGCCGGTAGAGGCGCCAGGCGAGGCGGACGTGACGCTCGGCCGCGGCCTCGGCGCGCAGAAGGCCCACGCGGTCGATCATGCCCGCGAGGCTGCGGACGGCGAAGGCGCCGCGGGAATAGCCGAACATGAAGATCAGATCGCCCGGCCGGTAGCCAGACGCGAGCCAGCCATAGGCGTCGATGATCCGCAGCTCGAGCGCGCGGCCCGAGGCGAGTTCCGGCAGCGTCTTCCAGCGATTCCATTGCTGGCCCATGCCGTAATGCAGCCGCAGACGGGCGGCGGGCGGCGGCAGGCCAAGCTGGCCGGCAAGCAGGCGGTGGATGCGGCCGATCGAGCTGCGCCGGCCGTCGGCCAGCGAGGCGAAGGTGCCGTCCATCAGCACCACATGGATCGTCGGGGGCCGTGCCTCGCTCATGCCCGCAGCCTAGCACAGGGGCATGAGCGAATGGTTACGCCCGCCGTCAGGACAGGCTCATCACCGTCGCCTGCGTCATCGCGCCGAAGCCGTTGAAGCGGGTGTTGGTGACGGTGGAATAGGCGCCGGCGCCGTGGAAGATGACGAAGTCGCCCTCGGCGATGTCCTCGGGCAGGGCCATCTCGCCGGGCAGGCGGTCGACCGAATCGCAGGTCGGCCCGAAGAGGACGCGGCCGGCGCGCTCGCCCCCGCGTGGATTGCCCTGCGGGTCCAGCACCTCGATCCGATCGATATTGCCGATGATCGGCAGCTCGGCCAGCCCACCATAGACCCCGTCGTTCAGGAACACATGCGCCCCGTCGCGCACGCCCTTCACACGGGTGATCAGCGCATAGGCGTCGGCGCAGAGACCGCGACCTGGCTCGCAGACCAGCGCCGGGCCGTCCTCGCCGAACATCTCGGTCGCCGTGTCCGCGATCTCCTGGAAGATCGTCGCGAGGTCAGGCTCGACCCCGACCACGCGGTGCGAGGGGAAGCCGCCGCCCACGTTCAGCCGCTGCGCCTTGACGCCGGCCATGTCGCAGATGTCCTTGGCCACGCGGATATAGCTCTCCCACGCGATCGGGTCGGTGCACTGCGTGCCCGGATGGAAGGTCAGCGAGGCGATGTAGCCGCGCTGCGCCACCTCGGCCAGCAGCTCGGCCGCCAGTTCGGGCGTGGCGCCGAACTTCGAGCCGAAATCATAGGCCGCGCCCAGCACGGGCAGCTTGAAGCGGGGCGAGATCTCTACCCCCTTGCCGTCCACCTCGGTCGGGACCTGCGCGAACAGCTTCTCCAGCTCGGACCGGCTGTCAACGGACCAGGCGCGGATGCCGGCCTTCACCGCATGCGCGATCTCGGACTTGGAGCGGACCGGGTTGTGGTAGTGCCGCGCGGCATTCGGCGCGAGGCGGCCGATCAGGTCGATCTCGAAGGGTGAGGCGACGTCGAAGCCGCGCACGCCGGCGGCGACGAGGTTCTGGATCACCGCCTCCTCGGGGTTCGACTTCACGGCATAGGTGACAAGCCCCGGAAATCCCTCGAGGAACTGTCGCGCACGGTCCTGAAGGACCGTCGGTGCGAAGACCATGACGGGATGTTCGGGCGCAAGGTGGCGGATGATGTCGGCCGGATTGTCCCAAACGGTCTTGTGCTGTCCCATTGCGGTCCTTTCGCGCGAATAGGTGAGGGATCGGGTGGAAACCTAGAATGGCGCTTTTGGGTTTCGATTTCACCGATGAAAAGGGATGATTTGCAGCCTCACGCGGTTATTATGCCAAGTATGATGTCATTTTGACGAAAGCCTTGCCCGTGGACGATCTGGACCGCAACATTCTGGCGCAGCTGAGCGGGGATGCCCGCATGTCCGTCGCTGTGCTTGCGCGCAAGCTGAAGGTCGCGCGGTCCACAGTGCAGGCCCGGCTGGAGCGGCTGGAGGGCAGCGGCGCCATCGCCGGCTACACGCTGCGGCTTGGCGAGGGGGCGCAGCGCGGGCGCATCCGGGCCAGCGTCATGCTGGGGATCGAGCCGCGCAGCCTGCCCGCGATCCTCGCCCGGCTGAAGGTCCTGCCGCAGGTCGAGCGCATCCACACGACCAGCGGCCGCGTGGACCTGCTGCTGCAGATCGCCGCCGGCTCGACGGCCGAACTGGACGAGACGCTGGACCGCATCGGCGCCATCGACGGCGTGCGCTCGTCCGAGAGCCTGATCCACCTGTCGACCAAGCTGGACCGGGCGGTCTGATTACGGATTAACATTCGCCATGTTGCCTTTTGTTGGTCCGGGGCGCCACCATGGGCCATCATGCCAAGGGGAGGTTGCCATGACCTATTACACCGGATTCGTTCTGGCCGTGCCGGCCGAGAACAAGCAGTCCTATGCCGACCACGCCACCGCCACCTGGCCGCTGTTCAAGCGGCTCGGCGCGCTTCGGATGGTCGAATGCTGGGGCGAGGACGTGCCGCACGGCCAGAACACCGACTTCTACCGCGCCACGCAGGCGACCGAGGACGAGGTGCCGATGTTCTCGTGGATCGAGTGGCCTGACCGGCAGACCGCCGACGCGGCCTGGGCCAAGATGATGGAGGACCCGGACATGCAGGGCATGGGCGAGATGCCCTTCGACGGCAAGCGGATGTTCTGGGGGGGCTTCTCGCCGCTGGTGGACGAGAGCTGACTGCGCTTGGCCTTGCCCGCGGCTTTCGCTAATCCATCCCCCGAGCGATGGGGATGACAGCGATGACGATGGACAAGAGCTTTGACGCGACGGCCGCCGAGGCCCGGATCAGCGCCGAGTGGGAACGCACCGGCGCCTTCCGCGCTGGCGCCAACGCCTCGCGCGCCGAGACCTTCACGGTGATGATCCCGCCGCCGAACGTCACCGGCAGCCTTCACATCGGCCACGCCTTCAACAACACGCTGCAGGACATCCTGGTCCGCTGGCACCGGATGCGCGGCTTCGACACTTTGTGGCAGCCTGGGCAAGACCATGCGGGCATCGCGACGCAGATGGTGGTCGAGCGGCGCATGGCCGAACGGGGCGAGCCGAACCGCCGCGAGATCGGGCGTGAGGCCTTCACCCAGAAGATCTGGGACTGGAAGCGCGAGTCGGGCGACACGATCATCGGGCAACTCAAGCGGCTCGGCGCCTCCTGCGATTGGGACCGCAACGCCTTCACCATGTCCGGCGCCCCTGGCGCGCCCTCGGGCGAGGAGGGCAACTTCCACGACGCGGTGATCCGGGTCTTCGTGGATCTCTACAACAAGGGCATTATCTATCGCGGCAAGCGGCTGGTGAACTGGGACCCGCATTTCGAGACCGCAATCAGCGATCTGGAGGTCGAGAACCGCGAGGTGCCCGGCCATATGTGGCACTTCAAGTATCCCCTCGCCGGCGGCGAGACCTATGAATATGTCGAGCGCGACGCGGACGGCAACGTCACCCTGCGCGAGACCCGCGACTACATCGCCATCGCCACCACGCGGCCAGAAACGATGCTGGGCGACGGCGCGGTGGCCGTGCATCCCGCGGACGCGCGCTACGCGCCCATCGTCGGCAAGCTCTGCGAGATCCCGGTCGGGCCGAAGGAGCATCGCCGCCTCATCCCGATCATCACGGACGAGTATCCCGATCCGAACTTCGGCTCGGGCGCGGTGAAGATCACCGGGGCGCATGACTTCAACGACTACGGCGTCGCGACCCGCAACGCCATTCCGCTCTACGCGCTGATGGACGGCAAGGCGCGGATGCGCGAGGACGGGCTCTCCTATGCCGAAAGCACCGAGGTTGCCGGCCGTGCCGCGAGGGGCGAGGATGTGGGCGATGTGTCGGGCGTGAACCTTGTCCCCGAGGAGCTGCGCGGCCTCGACCGGCTGGAGGCGCGCCGCCGCGTGGTCGATCAGATCACCGCCGAGGGCCTTGCCGTCACCTATCTCCACAAGGAGATCGAGCCCGAGACCGGCGCCGAGCACCTCGAGCGCCGCCCGCTGGTCGAGCAAAAGCCGATCATGCAGCCCTTTGGCGACCGCTCGGGCGTGGTGATCGAGCCAATGCTGACTGCCCAGTGGTTCGTCGACACGGCCCGCATCGTCGGCCCCGCGCTGGATGCGGTCCGGACGGGGCGCACCCAGATCCTGCCCGAGCAGCACCGCAAGGTCTATTTCAACTGGCTCGAGAACATCGAGCCCTGGACCATCAGCCGCCAGCTCTGGTGGGGCCACCAGATCCCGGTCTGGTACGGCCTCGATCTGCGCGCCGAGGCCTTCCGCGATGACGAAGGCGACGGAGCCCTCGACGAGGTCGAGCTGTTCCGCCTGCTGGAGGGCGGTCTTGTCCATGCCGGCGAGATCCAGCATTGCGCCGCCGGCTATGCCGAGGTGGAGGCGCATTTCCAGGACACCATCGCCGGCCTGCCGCAGCCCCTGGAGGTCAGCCGCGTGGTCGAGGCTTCCGACCGCGAGGCGGCCGTCGAGATGTTGGCCCGCGCGCTGGCCGACTACAACCTGACGCAGGACCCGACGCATCTGGTCTATCCGGTCTGGCGCGATCCGGACGTGCTGGACACGTGGTTCTCGTCGGGCCTCTGGCCCATCGGCACGCTCGGCTGGCCGGAACCCACGCCCGAGTTGCAGCGCTACTTCCCGACCGACGTGCTGGTCACCGGCTTCGACATCATCTTCTTCTGGGTCGCCCGGATGATGATGATGCAGCTCGAGGTCGTGGGCGATGTCCCCTTCCGCACCGTCTATGTCCACGGCCTCGTGCGGGACGAGAAGGGCGCAAAGATGTCGAAGTCCAAGGGCAACGTCATCGACCCGCTGACGCTGGTAGACGAATACGGCGCCGATGCGCTGCGCTTCACCTTGACCTCGATGGCGGCGATGGGCCGCGATCCGAAGCTGGGCCCGAAGCATGTCGAGGTGAACCGCAACTTCGTCACCAAGATCTGGAACGCCACCCGCTTCGCCGAGATGAACGGTGTGCGCGGCGGCGGCGCCCTGCCCGCCCCCAGCCACACCGTGAACCGCTGGATCATCGGCGAGGTCGCGCGCATCCGCCAAGCGACGGACGAGGCGCTGGACAGCTACCGCTTCAACGACGCGGCGGGGGGTCTCTATGCCTTTGTCTGGGGCAAAGTCTGCGACTGGTATGTGGAATTCGCCAAGCCGCTCTTCGATGGCGCGCACGCCGACGAGACGCGGGCGACGATGGGCTGGGTTCTGGACCAGTGCTACCTCATGCTGCACCCGATCATGCCCTTCGTTACCGAAGAGCTGTGGGCGCTGACCGGCGCGCGGTCCAAGATGCTGGTCCACGGCGACTGGCCGACCTATGGGTCCGAGCTGATCGACGCGGATGCCGACCGGCAGATGAACTGGGTGATCGCGCTGATCGAGGCGGTGCGTTCCGCCCGTGCGCAGATGGGCGTGCCGGCAGGCGCGAAGCTGGACCTCATCGTCACCGAGGCGGACCCGGCGGCGCGCGCGGCGCTCGCGGCGAACGGTCCCCTGATCGAGCGGCTGGCGCGGGTGAACCCTGCGCTGGACGGCGTTGCGGGTCGCGGCATGATCGCGGTCTCGGCGCCCGGCGCATCCTTCGCGCTGCCAATCGGGGACGTGATCAACGTCAAGGCCGAGACGGCGCGGCTGCAAAAGCAGCTGGGCAAGGGCGAAAAGGACGCTGAGGGGCTGGCAAAGCGCCTTGGGAACCCCAAATTCGTCGAGAATGCCGAGCCGGAGGTGATCGAGGAGACGCAGGCCAAGCTTGCGGCGCTTCAGGACGATCTGGCGCGGCTGCGGGCGGCGCTGGCGCAGCTGGCGGCGATGTGAGCTGGACCTGCCCACGGCGCTTCTGGCGCGGGTGTCGTGGGTATTTGGGCAACGAAGAAGATGCGGTGGGTTGAACGGATTGCCGAGCGGATGATGCTGAAGGCCCGTGCCGAGGGGAAGCTTTCGGGGCTGGAGGGCGAGGGCAAGCCCCTGCCCGACCGGCCGGTGGAGCGGGACGCGACGGCGGCCGGTTTTCGCATCATGGCACAGGCGGGGGTGCTGCCCGAGGAGATCGTGCTGAAGAAGCAGGTCATCGCCACGCAGGAGCGGCTGGCCGGCCTGCCCGAGGGGCCGGAGCGAACGGCGCTGCTGGCCGAGATCGCGCGGCTTCAGATGCGCCAGTCCATCGCCGAGGAGGCCAGGCGGCGCTTCATGCGCGACTGATGCGGGGTCTCAGAGCCGCGCGAGGGCGCGGGGCAGCGCCTCGGCCAGGATGTCCAGCTCGGGGCCGGGGCCGCAACTGATGCGGATGCAGCGGTCGAGCGGGGCCGCGCCGGGCATGCGGACGAAGACGCCCTCGGCCTCGAGCGCGGCGACGAGGGCGCGGGACCGGGCGCCGTCGCCCCCGGCATCGAGCGCCACGAAGTTCGTCGCCGAGGGCAGAGGCGTCAGCCCGTTCGCGGCGCCGATCTTGGCGATCCTGTCGCGGGCGGCGGCGACCTCGGCCACGACATGCGCGAGCCAGCCCTGGTCCTGAAGCGCCGCAAGCGCCCCGGCCTGCGCGATCCGGTTGACGCCGAAATGGTTGCGGAGCCGGTCGAAGGCCGCGATCAGGTCGGGCGCGCCGATGGCATAGCCGATCCGCGCCCCGGCGAGGCCGTAGGCCTTGGAGAAGGTCCGCATCCGGATGACGCGGGGATCCTCGGGCGCAATGCGCGGCAGCGCGCTTGCCGGGGCAAACTCGGCATAGGCCTCGTCCAGGACCAGAAGGCACTCCGGCGGCAGGCGGTCCAGCATGGCCTCGATCACCGCGCCCGGGTGCCAACTGCCCATCGGGTTGTCGGGATTGGCGAGATAGACGAGACGGGCGCTGACGGCGCGGGTGCGGTCCAGCAGGGCGTCCGGGTCCTCGGCGTCGTTCCGGTAGGGCACCTTGTGCAGGAGGCCGCCGCTGCCGGCGACGTGGAAGTTGAAGGTCGGGTAGGCGCCCTCGGAAGTGACCACCGCATCCCCCGGCGCCACCGTCAGCCGCACCAGCGTGCCGAGGAGCCCGTCGATCCCCTCGCCCACCATGATGTTCTCGGGCGCGGCGCCGTGATGATCGGCCAGCGCCTGCGTCAGCTCGAAGCTGGTCGGGTCGGCATATTGCCAGACCTGCCCCACCGCCTCGCGCATCGCACGGGCCGCGAGGGGGCTGGGACCGAAACCGCTCTCGTTCGCCCCGAGCCGTGCGGCGAAGGCCGCGCCGCTCCGGCGCTCGATCGTCTCGGGCCCGACGAAGGGGACGGTGGCGGGAAGGGCGGCGGGGATGGGGGCGAGGCGCGTCATGGGCAGAACTTGCACCGGAGGCGGCGCGCCCGCAAGCGGGTGGCGCTTGGTGGTCAGGTCAGGGGCGCGCAGCGCGCGAGGCTCTCGAGCCCGAGGAGATCGTTGCGAAACTGCGGCAAGTGGGTGCGTCTTCGCAAGACCGATCGGGCCCGAGGCGGTGCGCTCGATCGGCGTCGCTATGCGCGGTGGCGGGATGCCTGCACCAACTCCGCCTCTGGAACGGAGGGCTGACTGCGACCGACCGAACTCCGCCGGTTCTGAAGGCAGCGCTCGACCATGCGGCGGGCCGCAGTCGGCGACACGCCCATCTCTTCGCAATTGTGCAGGATCAGCCGCGTGACTTCTTCGTCTGTTCGCGCGAGATCTCGTTCCACGGGTCATCCTTTCGATGTCAGGGTGCAGCAACCAGGCCAAGGGCGCTGGCTGCTGAAGGCTTGGTTCTAGGTCCCGACCGCGACGACCACCCGGGGCATGGGGGCCTGGCTCTCCGGCAGGAGGCCGGCGGTCCGTGCGGCGAGGGCGAAGGCCTGCCGCGCCGCTCCGACGGATGTCATGCATTCCATCGCAGCTTCGACATGGTTCAGGGCGCGGTCGCGGCTGCGATCTGCCACCGGCCACCTCTTGCGCAACCAGTGGCGCGCCTGCTCGGCCGTCGTGATTTTCTGCGTCGCGCCATCCGGCGAGACGACCAGGACCAGGGGTTTTCCCCAGTTGATTTCCATCAAGTGAATTCTCTTTCGTAGTGAGGCATGCCGATGCAGTGGCTGCGGATCGGCTGTCATCGGATGAGCCTGCCGCAGGGCGGACTCTTCCTCAGGGTTGCAGGTGTTCGGTTCGAGTAGCGCGGTGCGCCGGCGATTGCTGTGCGCGCGCTCCGGCGGGACGGTCAGGCCGCCGTGCAGCTTGCCGGCGCCATGCTGAGGTCTTGGGTCGCGCCGAACCGGGTCATGATAAGGGTGGCCATCTGAAATGTTCCTTGTTCAATGCCGCTCACAGGATGCAACGGCGCGGCAAAGCTGAAGATCGAGCGCTGAGCCGGAAGGAACAGGTTCAAGACAGATATATTGCACAGGTCATATAGGGCCTCATGCGGCAGATTGTAAGGGCGGCAGACGCAGGTGCTGCATTCCGCCCTGCCGAGCGACCTCACGCGGCGCTGTCGCGCCGACGGGCGTCCGCGAACGAGACCAGGCGGTTCAGCTTGTCGTCCCACAGATGCAGGTTCACCGAGCGCAGGCTTTCCCAAAGCGTCAGCCGTTGCACGACAGCCAGATCCGCGTGATCGCGCAGGATCTCGGGCAGCCGGTAGAACGGGATGCGGCTGTATAGATGATGGACGTGGTGGACGCCGATATTGGCGGACAGCCAGCGCAACGGCGCGGGCAGGACGTAATAGGACGAGCCGGCCAGCGCCGCGTGGTGCAGCTGCCACGTTTCCGCCTCGGACCAGTGCGTCTCCTCGAACTGGTGCTGCACGTAGAACAGCCACATGCCAAGCGTGGCCGCGACGATGACCGTGGGCAGGTAGATGAGCAGCACGGGTTGCAGCCCGTCGAGCCAGATCATGACGGCCAGGAGAAGGGCGATCATCGCGTTGGTCCCCATCGCCGAGATCCAGTAGCGCCTGCCCGACCGCATCAATCCAAGGGGAAGACGGTTCTGCAGCAGGAACAGATAGCTCGGCGCCAGTCCGAAGAGCACGAGAGGGTGGCGGTAGAGGCGATACATCAGCCGGCCGGTCCGGCTCCGGCCACGGTACTCATCGACCGTCAGCGTCATCACGTCCCCGATGCCGCGCTCGTCGAGGTTGCCATGCTGCGCGTGATGGATGGAATGCGTGCGGCGCCAGACGTCGTAGGGCGTCACGGTGAGAACCCCGAGACACCTTCCCACCCAGTCCTGCGCCTTGCGGCTGTGAAAGAACGACGCGTGGCCGCAGTCGTGCTGGATGCAGAATATCCGCACAAGGAAGAAGCCGTTCAGGATCGAGATCCCAAGCGTCAGCCAAGGGCTGATGGACAAGGCCGCCCATGCCAGTCCCCAGAGCAGCGCGAAGGGCACGAGCGTCACGAGCAGCTCGAAGATGCTGCGCCGCGTCGAGGGCTCGCGATACTTCGCGAGGATCCGGACCCAGTCCTTGGCTGAACGGACCTGCGCCGCGGATGTATCGGAAGATGTCATGATCACTGCCTCGGAGCTGGAGCCACGTACGCCCCTCGGCCCCCACGGCGTTAACTTGTGTTTCCTCATTTAGTGCAGCCGCGTTTGCCGAACAAGGCAGGGCAAGCGACGAAGGGCGAAAGTGCCGCGCCCCACGCGCATCGGCAGGCTCGCCCTCGCCATTGACGTGACTGCTGCGTCCTCAGTCTTCCTTTCATTGCCCCCGCGTCCGGGCGGACCGGCAGTCCCCGTCAGCTTGAAGAACCCGGTCCCTGCAACCCCGGCGGCGGGATGGCATCATCCGCGTCAGGGTCACGGCCTTGCAGGCGGTCGAGCGCGCGCATGACGGGCGTCACGCTCAGCCCATGCATCAGGATCGACAGAAGAACCACCAGCCCCACGATGGCCCAGAGCCGCTCGGCCTCGGCTTCGGCGTCCATGTGGTTCAGCGCATAGGCGAGGTAGTAGAACGAGCCGATGCCCCGGATCCCGAAGAAGGCGATGGTCAGCCGCTCGTTCCAGGACGTTCGCGTGCCGGCCAGGCCGACGAGGCCCGACAGCGGGCGGATGACCAGAAGGATCACGAGCGCCGCTACGATGTCCTCGACCCGCAGGGGATCGAGAAGCCCCTTCACCAGCGCGCCCCCGAACAGCAGCAAGAGGATCATCATGGCGAGCCGCTCGATCTGCTCGGTCAGGGCATGCATGTCCTCGTGGAACTCGTGGGACCGGTGCGCGTGCCGGAAGGTCAGGGCCGTGACGAAGACCGACAGGAAGCCGTAGGAATGAAGGCATTCTGTCAACCCGTAGGAAAAGAACGTGGCCGACAGGGCGATCAGCCCGTCGCCCGTCTTGACCAGTTTGGTCTCCGCGGGAACGTGGAAGGTGATCCAGCCGAAGAGCCGGCCGACCAGGTAACCGCCGAGGATGCCGACGCCGATCTCCCACAGGATGTTGTAGCTGATCCATTCCCACAGCCACGGCTCCCCGGTGGCCGATGCGAGGCTCAGGGCGATGGCGAGGTGCACGAAGGGAAACGCGGCGCCGTCGTTGATGCCCGCTTCCGAGGTAAGGCCGAAGCGCACCTCGTCCTCCTCGCCGGTGGCGGGTGGTCCGACCTGCACATCGGACGCGAGCACCGGGTCGGTGGGCACGAGGACCGCGGCAAGCAGCAGCGCGAGGACCCAGGAAAGCCCCAGCCATGCGCCGCCCAGCAGCGTGATCAGCACAAGCCCCAGTGGAAGTGTGACAAAGATGAGCCGCCAGGTGATGATCCAGCGGCGCCAGCCGAAGATGCGGTCGATCTTGAGCCCCGCCCCCATGAGCGCGATGATCACGACGAACTCGGTCGCGCGCTCGGTGACATGGGGATAATCCATCGGCAGCGGCGATGAGGTGATCCAGGGCAGCGAGAAGAAGACCATCCCCAGCCCGATGCAGATGATCGGCAGCGACAGCGGAAGCCGGCGCAGGGCGAGGGGCAGCCACGCGACCAGTGCAATGAGAAGGCCGAGGCATGTCAGGACCAGGATGTAGGGATCCGGTGCCTGCGTCAGGATTTCGATCATACGGCTGTCTTCGCAGGTCCCGCTGACGCCAAAGCCGCCCGGTCGACGCTCATTGGCGGTCGAACGGGTTGCACCGGGTCCATGGACGAGCTTTTCCTTATGGTGATGCACGGCCAAAGGGCTGGCGACGGCTGCAACATCTGAACCTCGGCTATGTTCCCGACCGGACCTCGGCGGAAGCGCTTTCCGTGCAATTGCGCGCATGTTCGCCTTGATTGCGCGAGCACCGTGACGATGCGTCCGCTCGCGGGTCAACGAATGGTCGAGTGCGACAAAAGCGGCATTGCAAGTGGCACCAGCGGGAACTGCCACCCGCGCCTGTGGCTTCATGTACCAGCCAACATCCGGCTAGATGACAGGGGGCCGCATGTCGTTCACTTCAGGGGCCCATGGCAGGCTCACCCGTCTCGATGGATTCGGAACCGATCCCGGCTCTCTCAGCGCGGACATCTACATTCCCGAGAACTTCCCGCCGAACGGCCCTCTCGTGGTCGTTCTTCATGGCAGCACCCAGTCCGCAGAAAGCTATGATCTCGGGTCAGGCTGGTCCACGCTTGCCGACGAATGCGGGATCGCGCTTCTCTTTCCGGGGCAGCGCAAGTCGAACAACGCGCTCGGCAGCTTCAACTGGTTCAAGTCCGGCGACATCCATCGTGGCCGCGGTGAGCCGCTTTCCGTCCGCCAGATGATCGCCAAGGTGGTCGATGATCATGCCATCGACCCCTCGCGCATCTTCGTCACCGGCATGTCCTCGGGGGGTGCCATGACCTCGGTGATGCTGGCGACCTATCCGGAGGTCTTCGCCGGAGGCGCGATCATCGCGGGCCTGCCCTACCGCAGCGCCGGCAACCTGGTGGAGGCGCTGGTTCGCATGAAGGGCTATGGCGGGCCGTCGGATCGCACCCTGGACGCGCTTGTGCGGGATGCGTCGGAGTTCACCGGCCGCTGGCCCACCATCTCGGTCTGGCATGGCGACAATGACAAGACCGTCGACAGCTCCAACGCGGACTCGATCGTGCGCCAGTGGCAGAGGCTGCACGATGTCGAGGGCCCGCCGACACGGGTCGAGGAGGTGGACGGCTTCCCTCATCGCGTCTGGTGCGACGATGCGGGGCAGCCGGTGATCGAGGAATACGTCATCACCGACATGGGCCACGGCACGCCGATCAGTGCGGAAGGCGCCGAGGGCTTGGGGGAGGCCGGCAAGTACATGCTGGAGGTCGGCATCTCCTCGACGCGGCACATCGCGCGGTTCTGGGGCCTGACGAAGTAAAGGAGCGACGGCCGACAAGGGAGATGTCGGCCCCGGAGAAGGTGTGATGCGAGAGTCGGCCGTTTGGCGCTGGAAAGGCGGCGTCCTGCGGGACCACCGGCCCGCTGCCGCTGTGCCGTTGATCCTTCTCCACGCTCATAATCGCGACCAGCCCGACCACGCGGCCGATCTTTCTTGCATGGACCCGCTCTCCTGAGCCTAATGCACGCATGCGGCCACCTAACATTGACGCCCGGGTGCCGTGAGTGGACCTCCGGCAGGTTCCGCGAGGAGGCTCCTCGATGAATATGGAAGAGATGCAGATCCGGCAGAAGGTGCTCGCGGAGTTCGGCGAGTTCGTGCTCCGCAGCGACAGCCTCGACGAGGTGCTGCACGAGGGGTGCCGCCTGGTCGCGGAGGCGCTTGGCGCCGACCTCGCCAAGGTGCTGGAGGTCGAAGAGGGCGGCAGGTCAGCGCTGGTCAAGGCCGGCGTCGGCTGGAAGCCTGGGATCGTCGGAACGCAGCGCCTGCACTTCGCGGAACGATCGTCCGAGACCTACGCATTGGAACGCCAGGAACCCGTCGTCTCCCGCAACATCCGGGACGAGAACCGGTTCGAGTTCGCCGACTTCCTGATCGACCACGGGGTGGTGTCGTTGGTGAACGTGCCGATCTTCCTTCCGGGGGACAAGCCATACGGCTTGCTGCAAGTGGACAGCCGGAAGCTGCGCAAGTTCGGCGACCGGGACATCCAGTTCCTGCGAACCTACGCGACGGTCCTCGGGCCAGTCATCGACCGGCTGCACAAGGTGCAGAGCCTCCAGCGGGCCTTGAGCACTAACGAGCGGCTGATGCAGGAGCTGCAGCACCGCGTCAAGAACCACATCAGCATCGTGGTCGGCCTTGTCCGGGCGCGGGCACGGCAGACGGGCTCTGATGAAGCGAGGGCCGAGCTGAACACCGTCGCCGAGCGCATCGACACCCTGCGCCGGGTCCACGAGCAGCTCTACAGGAACGGCGTGCCGGACCAGCTGCCGCTGCGTCCGTTCCTGTCCGAGCTCGTCAACGGCCTCTGCCACCTCCACGAGCATGAGGGCGGCCGGATCGCGCTTAAGTTCGACATCGCCGATGTCGACATCGCCGCGGATGTCGCCGTTCCCCTCGGGCTGATCGCCAACGAGTTCGTCACCAACAGTCTCAAATACGCGTTCGGCGATAATGGCGGCACGATCTCGGTCACGGTGCAGGCCACCGACGACCGCCTGCACCTGTGCCTGCACGACAACGGAAGAGGCCTTCACCCCGCGCCCCACGCCGCTCGGGCAGGCTCCGGCACCGGATTGAAGCTCATCGAGGGCTTGGCAGAGCAGCTGGGCGGCCAACTCGCCTGGCCGGAACCGGAGGCCGGAACGACGCTCTGTCTCGATCTGTCGAGGGGCGAAGCATGAGGCGCAGGTTCACGGCCTCTGCCGCGGGCAACCTGGACATCGACCACAACCCTCATGTCGAGCAGGGCGTCAGACCCAGCTCCTCCATCATCGTCATCATAACGATTTGGTGACCCCGACAGGACTTGAACCTGTAACCTGCCCCTTAGGAGGGGGCTGCTCTATCCAGTTGAGCCACGGGGCCGCCGTTTCTGCGTTTAGCCGTTGCCGGCAGCTCGGGCAAGCGTGCAGCGCCATTGCCCGCTTGCAAGGCCACGGCTAACATCGCCCGAACCCTTGCGGAACGGCATGAACATGAACACCCCTCGTCCCCGGCGCCCCCTGACGCTTCGCGATGTGTCCGAGGCGTCGGGCGTCTCCGAGATGACCGTCAGCCGCGTGCTGCGGAACCGCGGGGATGTCTCGGCCGCGACGCGCGAGAAGGTGCTGACCGCCGCCAAGACCCTCGGCTACGTGCCCAACAAGATCGCCGGCGGGCTGGCCAGCCAGCGCGTGAACCTGGTCGCGGTGGTCATCCCGTCGCTGTCGAACCTGGTCTTTCCCGACGTTCTGGGCGGCATCTCGGCCGAGCTGGACGACACCGGGCTGCAGCCCGTCATCGGCGTCACCAACTACTCGCCCGCGCGCGAGGAGATGGTGCTTTACGACATGCTGTCCTGGCGCCCCTCGGGCGTGATCCTCGCCGGGCTCGAGCACAGCAGCGCCTCGCGCGCGATGCTCGAGAATTCGGGCATCCCGGTGGTCGAGATCATGGACGTGGACGGCACCGGCATCGACACGCTGGTCGGCATCTCGCACCTGCGCGCCGGGCGCGAGATGGCCGAGCGCATCCTGGCCGCCGGCTACCGGCGCATCGGCTTCGTCGGCACCCACATGCCCGAGGACCACCGCGCCCGCAAACGCCTCTCGGGCTTCGAGCAGGCGCTGGCTGCGGCGGGCGTGCCGCTGGAGGCGCGGGAATATTATCAGGGCGGCTCGTCCCTGCTGAAGGGACGCGAGCTGACCGAGCGCATCCTGACGCGGGCGCCGGATCTGGACTTCCTCTACTACTCCAACGACATGATCGGGGCGGGCGGGCTGCTCTACTGCCTCGACAAGGGCTATGACATCCCCAACCGCATTGGGCTGGCCGGCTTCAACGGCGTCGATCTGCTGGACGGGCTGCCGGTGCGGCTGGCGACGACCGATGCGCGGCGCGTGGATGTGGGGCGGCGCGCGGCGCGGCTGGTGGCGGGCAAGGACGCGCGACCCGAGGACCGGATCATCGCGCTGACGCCGACCTTCCTGCCGGGCGACACCATCCGCGGCACCCTGTCCTGAGCGGATCCATCTTGTCGGCACGCCAGGCTGCGCCTAAGTCTCGGGCCATGCGCATCCCCTTCCTCTCCCGCTTCTTTCCGCCGCGCCCCCGGGTCGCGGTCGTCCGGCTGACCGGCGCCATCGGCGGTGCCGGGCGCGCCGGCGGCCTCAGCGACGCGGCGCTCGCCCCCGTGATCGAGCGGGCCTTCCGCCGCGGCACGCCGGTGGCGGTCGCGCTGGCGATCAACTCGCCCGGCGGCTCGCCCGTGCAATCCTCGCTGATCGCGGCCCGCATCCGGCGCCTCGCGGACGAGACCGGCGTGCCCGTCCATGCCTTCGTCGAGGACGTCGCGGCCTCGGGCGGCTACTGGCTGGCCTGCGCGGCCGACGAGATCTGGGCCGACGACAGCTCGATCCTCGGCTCGATCGGGGTCATCTCGGCGGGCTTCGGCTTTCACCAGCTGATCGAGCGTTGGGGCATCGAGCGGCGCGTCCACACCGCCGGCCGCTCGAAATCGACACTGGACCCGTTCCGCCCGCAAAAGCCCGAGGATGTCGAGCGCCTGCACCGCGTGCTGGACCCGATCCACGAGGCGTTCAAGCGCCATGTGACCGCCCGCAGGGGCACGCGCCTGGCCAGCGGGCGCGATCTTTTCACCGGCGAGTTCTGGGCCGGGCGGCAGGCGGTCGAGCTGGGCCTTGCCGACGGGATCGGTCACCTGGTGCCGAAGATGAAGCAGCTTCACGGCGACAAGGTCCGGTTCGAGGTCTACGGGATGCGCCGGCCCCTGCTGCGCCGTCTCGGGCTGTCGGCCGAGGCGCTGTTCGACGCGGCCGAGGATCGTGCGGCCTTCCAGCGCTTCGGAACCGGCGGATGAGCATCCGCGTCGTCGTGCTGTTCCTTCTGGTCATGGTGGTCATGGCCTTGCTGCGCGGCCCGGCATTCCGAAGGGCGCTGCTGAAATACCTGGGGATCAAGCGTGGTTCTTGACGTTTTGCTGGTTCTGGGCGGCCTCGCCCTGCTGGTCGTGGGTGGCGATCTGCTGGTTAAAGGGGCGGTGAACCTGTCCCTGCGCCTCGGGATCACGCCGCTGGTCGTGGGTCTGACGGTGGTGGCCTTCGGCACCTCGGCGCCCGAGCTTCTGGTCTCGCTGTCGGCGGCTTGGCGCGGATCGACCGACATCGCGCTCGGCAACGTCGTCGGCTCGAACATCGCCAACATCCTGATCATCCTGGGGGCGACGGCGCTGGTCGCGCCCATCGTGACGCGCGGACATGACCTGCGCGAAAGCTGGGGGATGATGATGGCGGCGTCCCTGCTGCTGATCGCGCTGGCTTTCATGGGTGCGCTCGGCCGGTGGGACGGGGTGATCCTGCTGGCGGCGCTGGCCGTGATCCTCTGGCGGCAGCTGACGACCGCGAAGCCGGACGAGGTGGGCGAGATCGAGGGCGCGGCCTTGGGCGCCCGGTGGGGCAAGATCATCCTGTGGCTGGCGGGAGGGCTCGTGCTGCTGCCCGCCGGCGCGGACCTGCTGGTGCGCGGCGCGACCGACATCGCCCGTGCCTTCGGCGTGACCGAGATGGTGATCGGCCTCACCCTCGTCGCCATCGGCACCTCGCTGCCCGAGATGGCGGCCTCGGTCGCCTCGGCGCTCAGGGGGCGCTCGGACATGGCGCTCGGGAACGTCGTGGGATCGAACATCTTCAACATTCTGTCGATCCTCGGGATCACCGCCCTCTTCGCGCCGCTGCCCATCCCGCCCGAGATGCTGCGCCTCGACCTGTGGGTGATGCTGGCCAGTTCGGCCCTGCTGGCGCCGTTCCTCTTCCGCGGCATCACCATGGGACGCGCCGTGGGCGCCGCCCTGCTGGCGGCATACGGCGCCTATGTCTGGGTGCTGCTATGAGCGTGGCGCTGGTCACGGGGGCGGCCAAGCGGCTCGGCCGGGCGATGGCGCTGCACCTCGCCGCGCAGGGCCATGACCTTGCCATCCACTATGCCGGCTCGGCCGAGGCGGCCGAGGCGACGGCCAGCGACGCCCGCGCCCTCGGGGTGAAGGCCAGGACCTTCCAGGCAGACCTTCTGGACGCCGGGCGTGCGGCGGAACTGATCCCCGAGATCGCCGCGGCGATGGGGCAGCTGCACGTGCTGGTCAACAACGCCTCGATCTTCGAATACGACAACATCCGCAGCGCGACGATGGAGGGCTGGGACCGCCACATCGGCTCGAACCTGCGCGCGCCGTTCCAGCTGATCCAGGCCTTCGCGGCCCAGGCTCCCGCGCCACTCCGTGACGAGGCCGGAGAGCCGGTGGCGCAGGCGCTGGTCGTCAACATCGTCGATCAGCGCGTCCTGAAGCCGACGCCCGAGTTCATGACCTACTCGGTCGCCAAGGCGGCGCTCTGGTCGCTGACGCGGACCGCCGCGCAGGCGCTGGCCCCCGCCATCCGCGTCAACGCCATCGGCCCCGGCCCGACCCTTATCGGCAGCCGCCAGAGCGAGAGCCACTTCGCCGCGCAGCGCGCTAACACCATCCTCGGCCGCGGCTCGGACCCCGAGGGGATCGTGCGCGCGCTTGCCTTCTTTCTCGAATCGCCGGCCGTGACCGGGCAGCTGATCTGCGTCGACGGCGGCCAGCACCTGGCCTGGCGGACGCCCGACGTGTTGGGCCGGGAATAGCCCGCAGGCCTATGGGCGGCCATTTGTCCACCCTGCCCCTCGGAGCCGCCGGATGCGTCGGATTCTTCACGACTTTTCCGTCCCTTCGGGCAGCCAAAGAAAAATGTGTCGTCTTAACAGCTGGTTAGATACCTGCCTAAAAATGGGGCACATTTACGAAACTGTAACGATTGCTGGATGAGGCCCGCCTCCCTCACAGCCCGCCCACAGAGTTATCCACAGAACGCGTGGACAGCTTCTCGCTTGATCTCCTGCCCCGGAACTTGCAGCACCCGCAAGAATCACCAACCTGACGACGATGACACAGAAAACCGGCCACGCGCTGATCCAGGACTATCTCCGCACGCTCGATTCCAGCCCCGGCGTCTACCGGATGCTGGATGCTGCCCAGGCCGTGCTCTATGTCGGCAAGGCCCGCGACCTGAAGGCGCGGGTGTCGAACTATGCGCGCCCCTCGGGCCATTCGGCGCGGATCGCGCGGATGATCCGCGAGACGGCCAGCATGATGTTCCTGACCACGCGGACCGAGACCGAGGCGCTGCTGCTCGAGCAGAACCTCATCAAGCAGCTCAAGCCGCGCTACAACGTGCTTCTGCGCGACGACAAGAGCTTCCCGAACATCCTGGTGGCCAAGTCCCACCCCTTCGCGCAGATCAAGAAGCATCGCGGCGCGAAGTCGGAGAAGGGCGACTACTACGGCCCCTTCGCCAGCGCCGGCGCGGTGAACCGCACGCTGACCCAGCTGCAGCGCGTCTTCCTGCTGCGCAACTGCACCGACAGCACCTTCGAAAGCCGCAGCCGGCCGTGCCTGCTCTACCAGATCAAGCGCTGCAGCGCCCCCTGCACCGGCCGCATCAGCCAGACCGATTACGCCGGCCTCGTCGCCGATGCCGAGCGCTTCCTGCAAGGCAAGACAACGACCATCCAGGCCAATCTCGCGACCGAGATGGCGGCGGCGGCCGAGAACATGGAATACGAGCGCGCGGCGGCCCTGCGCGACCGGATCAAGGCGCTGACGGCCGTCCAGTCGGTGCAGGCGATCAACCCCAAGGGCGTGTCCGAGGCGGACATCGTCGCGCTGCACATGGAAAGCGGACAGGCCTGCGTGCAGGTCTTCTTCATTCGCGGCAACCAGAGCTGGGGCAACCGCGACTTCTATCCGCGCCTCGGCGGGGCCGAGAGCGCGGACGAGGTGATGCAGGCCTTCCTCGTGCAGTTCTACGACGACAAGCCGCCCCCGCGGCAGCTGCTGCTGTCGCACCCGCCCGAGGACCCCGAGCTGACCGCCGCCCTCCTCTCCGAGCGCGCGCGGCGCAAGGTCGAGATGCTTGTCCCTCAGCGCGGCGAGAAGCAGGAGCTGGTCACCAACGCCCTGCGCAACGCCCGCGAAAGCCTCGCCCGGCGCATGTCGGAAAGCGCGACGCAGCTGCGCCTGCTGGAAGGGCTGGCCGAGGCGTTCGAGCTGCCCGCCCCGCCGCGGCGGATCGAGGTCTATGACAACAGCCACATCATGGGCACGAACGCGGTCGGCGGCATGATCGTCGCGGGGCCGGAAGGCTGGATGAAGAACCAGTATCGCAAGTTCAACATCAAGGGCACCGAGATCACGCCGGGCGACGACTTCGGCATGATGAAGGAGGTCCTGACCCGCCGCTTCTCGCGCCTTCTGAAGGAGGACCCCGACCGGCAGACCGAGGCGTGGCCGGATCTTCTGCTGATCGACGGCGGCGCCGGGCAGGTCTCGGCCGTGTCCATGATCCTGGCCGAGCAGGGGGTCGAGGACATCCCGGTCATCGGCGTCGCCAAGGGCATCGACCGCGACCAGGGCAAGGAAGAGTTTCACCGCCCCGGCCAGCGCCCCTTCGCGCTCAGGATGAACGACCCGGTGCTCTACTTCATCCAGCGCCTGCGGGACGAGGCGCACCGATGGGCGATCGGCACGCACCGCGCCCGGCGGGCGAAGTCGGTCATGGCGAACCCTCTGGACGAGATCGCGGGCATCGGCGCCGCCCGCAAGCGCGCGCTGCTCACGCATTTCGGCAGCGCCAAAGCGGTCAGCCGGGCGGGGCTGACGGACCTGCAGGCGGCGCCCGGCATCTCGGCCACCATCGCGCAGAAGGTCTACGACCACTTCCACGCGAAGGGGTGATTCGCTGCGGGGCCGCCCCTCGCGCCTCGAAAGCCGCTTCGGGACGTCGTGCAATTGCTGGGGTGCGGCCGCAAGGCGCCACTCGTCCGCGACATCCGGCGCCTATCCGCCTGTGCTGCGCGGGTTTTCTCCACTGCGACAACCGCGCCGGAGCGGTGGTATTATCCTGCCGCGCAAGAGGAGAAAAAACGCGCTAAGGTTGTTGTGTCCACCCCGCAACACAGGAGACCACCATGACCCTCGACCGCATGTCCGGCCAGTCCATGTTCGCCTCCGCGGGCCTCGCGGCAAGCCCGCTCCCGCTCGGCGACATCTGGGCCGAGTTCAAGCCGTCGCAGACGCGCCTCGACGGCATTGTCATCGATGCCAGCCTTGATTCCGCCGATCCCACGCTGAACGTCCGCGGCCCCGACGGGCGGAACTGGACAGTCGAGCTGGCCGACCGGCGGCGCAACCAGAGCCTCGGGCTGACGCGCGCCGCGCTTCTGCCGGGCGATAGCGTCCATGTCGTCGGCCGGCGCACGCAGCGCTTCGGCGAGCAGCGCATCAAGGCGCTGCGCCTGACCGTCGAGGGCCGCAGCTTCGAGCTGTTTCCCGAGCTGGAGCCTGCCTGACGCCCGCACCGGGGCAGGGCTGCGCCGCCTTGCCCCTTTCCAACCGCCGCGCCAGCGCATAGCGTGCGGCCATGCGCTGGAACCTTCCCAACATCCTGACCCTGATGCGGCTTCTGGCAGCGCCCGGCGTGCCGCTGATGTTCCTCTATTTCCACCGGCCCTGGGCGGATTGGGCGGCCCTGACCCTGTTCCTGCTGGCCGCGATCACCGACTGGTTCGACGGCTATCTCGCCCGCGCCTGGAAGCAGGAGAGCCGCTTCGGCGCGGCGATGGACCCGATCGCGGACAAGGCGATGGTGGTGATCGCGCTCGTCGTCATCACCGGCTATTCCGGCATGAACCCCTGGCTGATCCTGCCCGTCACCGTCATCCTCTTCCGCGAGGTCTTCGTTTCGGGCCTGCGCGAGTTCCTCGGCGACCGCTCGCGGACGCTGAAGGTGACCAGCCTCGCCAAGTGGAAGACGACCTTCCAGATGGTCGCCATCGCGGTCCTCTTCCTCGGCACCGGCCTGCAGCTTGTCGAGCATGGCCGCCCGCCCCGCGCGGGCGAGGGTGCGCTGATCTGGTCGGGCAGCTGGGCCGCGCTCGCCACGCATGCCGGGCTCGTGCTGATCTGGCTGGCGGCGGTGCTGACGGCGATCACGGGCTGGGACTACTTCACCAAGGCCCTGCCCCATCTGAAGGAGCCGCGCGGTGAGGCGTGACATCCTCTACTTCGCATCCCTGCGCGAACGCGTCGGCGCTGCGCGCGAGACGGTCGAGACCGAGGCCGCGACCGTGCGCGAGCTGGTCGCCGAACGCGCGGCCGCCTCGCCCGCCCATGCCGCCGCCTTCGCCGACCTCAAGGCCCTGCGCTGCGCGCTGGACCAGCAATTCGCCGATCTGGATGCGCCCCTGGGCGAGGCGCGCGAGATCGCCTTCTTCCCGCCCATGACCGGCGGCTGAGCCATGAGCGCGCGCGTGCAGACCGCCCCCTTCGTCCTCGCCGATGAGCTGGCGGGGCTGGAGGCCGGCGCCGGCGCACTGGTCAGCTTCACCGGCATCGTGCGCGACGACAGCGGCCGGCTCGAGGCGCTCGAGATCGAGCATTATCCCGGCATGACCGAGCGCGCGCTGGCCGATTACGGCGCCGAGGCCGCGCGCCGCTTCCAGCTGACCGGCTGGCGCATCGTCCACCGCTTCGGCCGCCTGCCCGTGGGGGCCGAGATCATGATGGTCGCCGCCGCCGCCCGCCACCGCCACGCCGCCTTCGACGGCGCCGCCTACCTGATGGACTGGCTGAAATCCCGCGCCCCCTTCTGGAAGCGCGAGATCGATGTGGGCGGCGCCGCCCGTTGGGTCGAGGCGAAGGACAGCGACGAGGCGGCGCTGACGCGGTGGTAGCGATCTTTCCTGCCCGCGCGCACCGCCCGGCTGCGCCGCGATGATCCGCCCCGAGCTGCGCCGCGCCTTCCGCGTCCATGCCGAGCTGCTGGCCCATCTGGCCGTCACGCTGGCGGGTCTGTGGCTGGCGACGCGCGGCGGCTGGATCTTGGCGGTGGTGGGCGGGGTCGTGATGCTGGCGGGCGCGCTTCTGGCCCATGGCGCCTGGCGGCGCCTGCCCTTCCGCCGCGCCATCGCGGCCGAGGGCCTTGTCGAGCTGATCGAGGGCGCGGTGCGCTACTACCGCGCGCCCCTGCCGGGCGCCGAGATGGCGCTGCGCGAGCTGGTCGAGATCCGCCTCGTCCGGCAGGACGGCCGCGCCGTCTGGCGATTGCGGAACGAGGCGGGCGACATGCTGGCGATCCCGGCCGACGCGGCGGGGGCCGGCGCCCTGGCCGACGGCTTCGCCGCCCTGCCCGGCTTCCGCCTCGGAGAGGCCGCGCAGGCGCTTCAGGCCGTCGCGGCGGGCCGCGCCACGATGCACGCCGTTTGGCGGAGGCCCGGCTGAGGCAGCTTGACTTGGCCAACCTCGCTTGCCACCTGTGGCCGGCAACAGAAGATAGAGGCCACCACCCATGTCCATTCCCCAGGAGGGCGGCGGCCCCATCGAGCATCGCGATCAGCTGGCCGCCTACATCGCCAGTGGCGAGAAGCCGAAGGCCGACTGGCGCATCGGGACCGAGCACGAGAAGTTCGGCTATGACCTCGCCCGCAAGATGCCCCTGCCCTACGATGGCCCGGCCTCGATCAAGGCGATGCTCGAGGGGCTGCAGCAGCGCTTCGGCTGGCAGCCCGTGCTGGAGGCCGGCAACCTCATCGGCCTGACGCGCGACGGCGCGAATGTCAGCCTCGAGCCGGGGGGGCAGCTGGAGCTGTCGGGCGCGCCGCTGGAAACGATCCACCAGACCTGCGACGAGGTGAACAGCCACCTGGCCGAGGTCGAGGCGGTGGCCCGCGACATCGGCGCGGGCTTCATCGGCCTCGGTGCCGCACCCATTTGGGGTCAGGACGACATGCCGATGATGCCCAAGGGGCGTTACCGGCTGATGACCGACTACATGGGCCGCGTCGGCACGCTCGGCACGCAGATGATGTACCGGACCTGCACGGTGCAGGTGAACCTGGACTTCGCCTCCGAGGCCGACATGGTCCAGAAGATGCGCGTGGCGCTGGCGCTGCAGCCGGTGGCGACGGCCCTTTTCGCGAACTCGCCCTTCCTCGACGGCAAGCCCAACGGGATGAAGTCCTGGCGGGCGCATATCTGGCAGAACCTCGACGCGGCGCGCACGGGCATGCTGCCCTTCGTCTTCGAGGACGGCTTCGGCTACGAGGCCTGGGTGGATTACGTCCTGAACGTGCCGATGTATTTCGTCTATCGCGACGGCAAGTATATCGACGCCCTCGGGCAGAGCTTCCGCGATTTCCTCGACGGCCGCCTGCCCGCCCTGCCGGGCGAGGTGCCGACCCTGTCGGATTGGGCCGACCACATGACCACCGTCTTCCCCGAGGCGCGGGTGAAGAAATACATCGAGATGCGGGGCGCGGATGGCGGTCCGTGGCGTCGGCTCTGCGCGCTGCCCGCGCTGTGGGTCGGGCTTACCTATGACCAGGGCGCGCTGGACGCGGCCTGGGATCTGGTCAAGGGCTGGGACGCCGAGACGCGCGAGGCCCTGCGCGTGGCCGCGGGTCGGGACGCGCTGGCCGCCGAGGTGAACGGCATCCGCATGCACGACCTGGCGCGCGAGGTTCTGTCCATCGCCGAGGCCGGGCTGAAGGCGCGGGCGATGCCCGGCAGCGGCGGCCTGGTGCCGGACGAGACGCATTTCCTGAACGCGCTGAAGGAAAGCGTCGACAGCGGCAAGGTGCCCGCCGACGAGCTGCTCGAGAAGTATCGCGGCCCCTGGGCGGGCGATCTGAGCCGGATCTATGGCGAGTATTCCTACTAGGCGGATGGGCTGATGCGCTCTGCCCCCCGGCTGCCGCCGGACGCACGATAAGGTGAGAACGGGGCGCTTGATCGCCCCTCTCGACGGTGTCACCCGTGAGCAAAACGAGCGGGGCAGTTCGATGCGTGACGATGTGATGGTCTGGATGGGACGGCTTGTCGCCGGCCTGTTCGTGCTGGGTGTGATGGCCGTGGTGGCGACGGTCGCGGTGATGGTCGCCCGGGCCGAAGGGATACCGCCGATGCCGATCCTCGTCGGGATCGTGGCGCTGGTGATCCTTGTCCTCTTGGCGGGTGCCTGCCTCGCGATGATCTCGCTCGCCGCCTCGGCGCGGCGCGGCGTTCAGGCGCTGGAACGGATGGCAGGACAAGCACCGGTGATGCTGGAGGAAGAGGCCGAGGAGGCCGATGCGCCTGTCCCGGCCGCGGAAGCCGCGGCTCCCGTGCAGGGCCCCTTCCGCGCACCCGGCCTACGCGAGGCGGCGATGGCCGCGCCCGCGCGTCCCGCCCGCCCGGCGGGCCGGGTGCTGGTGGCCGAGCGCTAGGCGCTACTTGCGACCGATCCGCGGCTCGGTGCCCTGCATCAGCCGCGTGATGTTGGCATGGTGGCGGATGAAGATCAGCACGCCCATGAAGGCGGCGGCCAGGGCGACATCGCCGCGGCCGAGCGCGAAGGCGAATAGCGGCGCCAGCACCGCGGCCATCAGCGCGCTGAGGCTCGAGATGCGGCTGATCGCCGCCGTCAGCGCCCAGGTGGCGCAGGCGACCAGTCCGACGGGCCAGCTGAGCGCGATCAGCGTGCCGAGAAAGGTCGCGACCCCCTTGCCACCCTTGAAGCCCAGCCAGATGGGGAAACAGTGCCCGAGAAAGGCCGCGGCACCGGCCAGAAGCGCGGCCTCCTCCCCGGCGAAGTGGCGCGCCAGCAGGACCGCGATCGCGCCCTTGCCCGAGTCGAGCAGCAGCGTCGCGAGGGCCGCGGGCTTGTTGCCCGTCCGCAGCACGTTCGTGGCGCCGATATTGCCCGAGCCGATCTTGCGCAGATCGCCAAGCCCGAGCGCGCGGGCGATGACCAGCCCAAAGGGCACCGCGCCAAGCAGATAGCCCGCCAGCGTCCAGAGGATGAGGCTCACGCGTGTTCTCCCAACGTCGTGCCGGCGAAGACCGAGCGGCCGCCGACCCATGTGCCCAGCACGCGGCCCTGCATCCGCGCGCCGTCGAAGGGCGTGTTCTTCGACTTCGACAGAAGCGCGAAGCGGTCGAGGACGAAGGGCGCGTCCGGGTCGAAGAGGACCAGGTCGGCCGGGGCGCCGGGGGTGAGGCGCCCGGCCTCCAGCCCGAGGCGGCGGGCCGGGTTCAGCGACAACGCGCGGAACAGCTGCGGCAGGCTGAGGCCACCCTGGTGATAGAGGCGCATCGCCGCGGGGAGCAGCGTCTGCAGGCCGACAGCGCCGGGGGCGGCCGCCTCGAAGGGCAGGCGCTTGGATTCCTCGTCCTGTGGGGTGTGGAAGCTGGCGATCACGTCGATGAGGCCGTCCGCGACGGCCTGGACCATCGCCTGCCGGTCCTCCTCGGACCGCAGAGGAGGGGTGAAGCGGAAGAAGGTGCGGTAATCGCCGACGTCGAACTCGTTCAGCGTCAGGTGGTGGATCGAGATTCCGGCGGTCACGTCCAGCCCCGCCTCGCGGGCGCGGATCAGCGCAGGCAGCGCGCCCGCCGTCGTGATCTGGTCGGCGTGGTAGCGCCCGCGCGTCATCGCGGTCAGCGCAAGGTCGCGGTCGAGGCCCATCACCTCGGCCATCGGCGAGACGGCCGGGATGCCGTAAAGCGAGGCGAACTTGCCCGAGGTCGCCGCCGCCCCGGCGGAGAGGCTCGGGTCCTGCGGATGGCCGACGATCAGCGCATCGAGGCCGCGCGCATAGGTCATGCAGCGGCCCATCAGCTTGCTGTCGCGAAGCGTGCGCACGCCATCGGTGAAGGCGACGGCGCCAAGGTCGGTGAGGAAGCCGATCTCGACCATCTCGCGCCCCTCGCGGCCCTTGGTCAGGGCGGCCATGTGGCGGATGTTCACGGGCGCGTCCGCAGCGCGGCGGGCGACGAATTCCAGCGCCTCGGGATTGTCGATGGGGGGCGAAGTGTCAGGGCGGGCGATGAGGGTGGTGACGCCTCCGGCTGCGGCGGCACGGCCCGCGCTGCGAAAGCTTTCCTTGTGGCGCTCGCCCGGCTCGCCGATCTTGACGCCCCAGTCTATCAGGCCCGGCGCCAGGGCGCGGCCGCGGCAGTCGATGACGGCTGCGCTTTCGGGGGCGAGTTCCTCGGGGGCGCCGTGGCCGGCGATGCGGCCGTCGCGGACGAAAAGGCTGCCAGGAGCGTCGGTCTGCGCCTCGGGGTCGATCAGGCGGGCGTTCTGGAAAAGGATGTCCATCAGGCCTCTCCTGCCGCCGCGCGGCCGCGGGTGGCGCGCAGGTTGCGGGCCAGAAGGTCCAGCGCGGCCATGCGGACGGCGACGCCCATCTCGACCTGGTCCTGGATCACGCTGCGGTTGATGTCGTCGGCGATGGTGCCGTCGATCTCGACCCCGCGGTTCATCGGGCCGGGATGCATGACGATGGCGTCCTCCGCCGCCAGCGCCAGCTTTTCGGCATCGAGGCCGAAGCGGTGGAAATACTCGCGCTCGGACGGGATGAAGCCGCCATCCATCCGCTCTTTCTGAAGGCGCAGCATCATCACCACGTCGGCACCCTTCAGCCCCTCGCGCATGTCCTCGTAAAGCTCGACGCCCATCTCGGCGACCCCCGCCGGCATCAGGGTGGCAGGACCGATCAGGCGGATGCGGTTCTCCATCTTGCCCAGCAGGATCAGGTTCGAGCGGGCGACGCGGCTATGGGCGATGTCGCCGCAGATGGCGATGGTCAGGCGGTGCAGCCGCCCCTTGGCGCGGCGGATGGTCAGCGCGTCCAGCAGCGCCTGCGTCGGATGCTCGTGCCGGCCGTCGCCTGCGTTGATGACGGCGCAGTTCACCTTTTCCGCCAGCAGGTTCACGGCGCCGGAATGGGGGTGCCGCACCACCAAGAGGTCGGGCTGCATCGCGTTCAGCGTCAGCGCCGTGTCGATCAGCGTCTCGCCCTTCTTCACAGACGACTGCGCCACCGCCATGTTCATCACGTCGGCCCCGAGCCGCTTGCCCGCCAGCTCGAAGCTGGCCTGGGTGCGGGTCGAGTTCTCGAAGAACATGTTGATCTGGGTCATCCCCGCCAGCGCGTCCGAATGCTTGACGGTGCGGCGGTTGAGGGCAACGTAATCCTCGGCCAGGTCCAGCAGCGTCAGGATCTCGTCCGGCTTCAGATGGTCGATGCCCAGCAGGTGGCGGGCGCGAAAGATCATGTGCGGCCTCATCGTCGGACTTGGCCGCTTCTATCGCAGACGGGCGGGAAGCCGGCAAGCCGGGACGGCTCTTGCAGGCTGTGCAACTGCCTCTTGTCCATGCAAAGGCGGCGGGCTATGGCGGAGCCATGTTGCCGCATCGTTATCGCCCCCATGTCATTGCGACGCTGTCGCTTGGCCTGCCGCTGATCGGCAGCCACCTGGCGCGCATGGCCATCGGCGTGGGCGACACGGTGATGATCGGCTGGTACGGGGTCGAACCGCTGGCCGCGCTGGTCATCGCGACCTCGTTCTTCCACATCCTGTTCTTTCTGGGAATGGGCTTCGGCACGGGCGTTCTGGGCCTGATCGCCAGCCATGTCGCGGCGGGTCAGGGCACCGAGGTCCGGCGCGGCGCGCGCATGGCGCTGTGGCTCTCGGCGGGTTTCGGGCTGCTGGTCATGCCGCTGATGTGGTTTTCCGAGCCGATCTTGCTGGCGCTCGGGCAGACGCCCGTCGTCTCGGCGCTGTCGCAGGAATATCTGCGGATCGCGGGCTGGGGTCTGGGCGTCGTGCTGTGGCAGCTGACGCTCTCCTCCTACCTAGCCGCGCTCGAGCGGACGCAGGTCGTCATGTGGGTGACGCTGGCCGGGCTGCCGCTGAACCTGTTTCTCAACTGGGTGCTGATCTTCGGCAATCTCGGCGCGCCCGAACTGGGCGTGCGCGGCGCGGCCATCGCCAGCGTGACGGTGCAGGTCGTCCAGCTGGCGCTGCTGCTCGCCTATGCCCAATGGCTGCCGATGGCGCGGAAATACAACCTGATGCAGCGCTTCTGGCGGCCGGACTGGCAGGCGATGGCGCAGATCGCGCGGATCGGCTGGCCCATCGGGCTGACCATGGTGGCCGAGGGCGGGCTGTTCGTCGCCTCGAACCTGATGATGGGCTGGATCGGCACGGCCGAGCTGGCGGCGCACGGGATCGCGCTGCAGATCACCTCGATCACCTTCATGGCGCATCTGGGGCTGTCCAACGCCGCGACGGTGCGGGTCGGGCAGGCCAAGGGACGCGGCGACGCGGCCTGGATGCGCGACGCGGCGGTGACGGTGATCTGGCTGTCGCTGGCCTTCGCGCTGGTCGCCATCGCCATCTACCTGCTGTTCGCCGAGCAGCTGGTGCGCCTGTATCTCGACCCGGCGGACCCGCAGGCGGGGCGGATCGTGGCGCTTGGCGCGATGCTGCTGCTGTTCGCGGCGCTGTTCCAGCTGACCGACGCCTTCCAGGTCATCGCGCTCGGCTTCCTGCGAGGCGTGCACGACACGCGCGTGCCGATGTGGATCGCGGGCTTCAGCTACTGGGTCGTCGGGATGCCGGTGGCCTGGGCGCTGGCCTTCCCGGTCGGACTGGGACCGGCCGGGCTGTGGCTGGGCCTCTGCGTCGGGCTGACGGTCGCGGCGATCCTGCTGATGCGGCGCTTCTGGCGGGGCCATGCCCGCGGGGACTGGACCCGCGCGGCGGCGGCGGTCTAACCTGCCGGCCAAAGCAGGAGGGCCACATGCGCGCAGTCTTCGTCCAGTTCCGCTGCGAGCCCGGCAAGACCTACCAGGTCGCCGAGGCCATCTATGACCGCGAAGTGGTCAGCGAGCTGTTCTCGACCTCGGGCGACTTCGACCTGATCGCGAAGGTCTACATCCCCGAAGAGGAGGACGTCGGCCGCTACCTGTCCGAGCGGCTTTTCGACATCCCCCATATCAGCCGCACGCTGACCACGATGACGTTCCGGGCGTTCTGAGCGCGCTTCCGACTGGTGCGCGGCTCAGGCCAGCCGGCCGCGCTCGATCCGGGCGAATTCGCGCACCTGCCGCGCCCCGCCCGCCTGCGCCTTGGGGCGGCTGATCAGGGCGCGCACCGCGGGATGCAGCTGCGCCTCGCGCTCTTGCCGCAAATATTCGCGCAGGCGTCCCTGGCCATTGTGCCGGGTCTTGTCGCCGATATGTCTGGTCATGTCGGGCCTCCTCTCTTGGAGAGGCCAACATAGGGCCGGTTCGGCCCCAATAGAAGCCCTCAGGCGGCCTTGATGCCCTGCGCGGCCGAAAGGACCGCGTGCAGCGCCACCGGATCGTCGTTGGCGCGCAGCTTCGCGCGCAGGTCCGAATCGCGCAGCGTCCGCGAGACCAGCGCCAGCGCCTTCAGGTGATCGACGCCGCCGGTCTCGGGCGCGAGGATCGCGAAGATCAGATCGACCGGCTGGCGGTCCACCGCGTCGAAGTCCAGCGGCTTGTCCAGCCGCAGGAACAGGCCGGCCACCTGCTCGAGTCCGTGCAGCCGGGCATGGGGCAGCGCCACGCCCTGACCGACGCCGGTGGGGCCGAGGCTCTCGCGCTCCTGCAGCGCGTCCAGGACCTCCGAGGCGCCAAGCCCGTATTCGGCATGGGCTAGCTCGGCCAGTTCCTGGAACAGCCGCTTCTTCGAGGTGACCTGCGCCAGCGAGCGCACCGCGCCGGGCTTGAGGATTTCGCCAAGTTGCATGCGTTCGCGTCTTTCCAAGCATCTCGCCCCCGCGCACGCGTGCCGGGGGCGATCAGGGTTCTGCGGCGTGCGGCGGCCGGCTCAGCCGTTGCCGCGGGGGTCGATCCAGCCCACGTTGCCGTCGTCGCGGCGGTGGACGACGTTCACGCCGCCATGTTTCTCGTTCCGGAACACCAACAGCGGCGCCCCGGCCAGTTCCATCTGCATCACCGCATCCCCGACCGACAGCGTCGGCACGCGGCTTTCCATCTCGGCGATGATGATCGGCTCGCGGCTGTCCGCCTGCTGATCCGAATCCTCATCCTCGGCGGCCAGCACATAGCTGCCGGCCTCGCCGAACACAACGGGCTCGACGCGGTCCTTGTGGTGGTCCTTGAGCCGGCGCTTGTAGCGGCGCAGCTGCTTGTCCATCCGCTCGCGGCAGGCCTCGAAGGCGGCATAGACCTCGTTGGCGGCCGCGCGGGACTGCACGGTCAGCCCCGTGGACAGGTGCACCACGGCGTCGCAGGTGAATTGATGTGCGTCCCGGGAAAAGGTCACCGTCGCATCGGTGGGACGCTGAGAGTATTTCTCGATCGTCTCGCCCAGTTCGGATTGGACATGCGTCGTCAGGGCATCGCCCACGTCGATGTGTTTTCCGCTGATGGTATAGCGCATCATGCCTCCTCTTCTGTTGCCCGGCGCCCGGCCCGCCATCGCAGCGCCGCTCACCGAGGGGTGCGCGTGCCGCGTGATCGCGAGCCCACCTTTGTCAATTTGGTGACACCCCCGCGCGAGTGTCAACGGGCAGCCCGCGCCTCGCGACGGAATCGCGCGCCCGCCCGCGGCGGGGGTCAGGCCATGCGGAAGCCTTCGCCCAGATAGACCTCGCGGACGCGGGCGTCGGCGACGATCTCCTCGGTCGTGCCCGACATCAGCACATGGCCGTCATGCAGGATGTAGGCCCGGTCCACGATGCCGAGGGTCTCGCGCACGTTGTGATCGGTGATCAGCACGCCGATGCCGCGCGATTTCAGGTCGTGGACAAGGCCGCGGATCTCGCCGACGGCGATCGGGTCCACGCCCGCGAAGGGCTCGTCCAGCAGAAGGTATCTCGGCTCCGAGCCGAGGCAGCGCGCGATCTCGGCCCGCCGCCGCTCGCCCCCCGACAGCGCTAGCGCCGAGGCGCTGCGCAGGTGAGTGATCGAGAAGTCGGCCAGCAGCTCCTCCAGCCGGTCGCGGCGGTGGCGCGGATCGTCCAGCGCGACCTCGAGCACGGCCATGATGTTCTGCTCGACCGTCAGTCCGCGGAAGATCGACATCTCCTGCGGCAGATAGCCGATGCCAAGCCGGGCGCGGCGGAACATCGGCAGGCGCGTGGCGTCCCGCCCGTCGATCATCACCTGCCCGGCATCGGCCGTCACGAGACCCGCGATGCAGTAGAAACAGGTGGTCTTGCCCGAGCCGTTCGGCCCCAGCAGCGCGACCACCTCGCCCTGCGCCAGGTCGACCGAGACGTCGCGGATCACCGGCCGGTTCTTGTAGGATTTCCTAAGGTTGCGGACCCTCAGCCCCTCCCCCTCCCCCTCGCCCTGCCTGCGCGCCTGCGGCATCAGTTGCCGCCCGGCTGCAGGATCGAGCGGACGCGGCCCTGCACCTGCGCCGCGCCGGTCGCCAGGTCGACCACCAGCCGGTCGCCGCTGAGAACGTTCGCGCCCTGGCTCAGAACGACGTCGCCGATCAGCGTCACCTCGCCCGCCTCGACGTCATAGACCGCCTCCTGCGCCTCGGCCGCATCCGGCCCCGAGACCAGCGTCACATCCCCGCTTGCCCGCAGCGCGCGGATGCGGTTCTGCCCGCCTTCGGCATAATCGACATGGACCTCGGCCGCCGAGAGGCGCATCTCGCCCTGCCCGATCACGACATTGCCGGTGAAGACGGCCGTCCCGTCCGTCTGATTGACCGACAGGTTGTCCGCCGCCACCTCGACCGGGGCGGAAGTGTCGGCGCGCATCCCGCCGAAGGTCATGTTCTGCGCCGCCGCCGGCATCGCCAGCACAGCAAGCATCAGGGCAATCGGCATCACACGGGGCATCGCTCGCATCCTTTCACCGGGTCAGGGCTGGTATATCAGACGCACGCCGCCGCTGAAATCAAGGACCGCGGGGCCCTCGGCCTCCGCGCCCTGCGCCGGCGCCAGCCGCATCCGGCCCGCGCTCAGCGCGCCGAAGGGGGCGGCCGCCTCCACGCCCTCGGCGGCCTCAATGCGGGACTGGTCCGTCGCCGCCTCGATCCGGGGCGAGACGATCTCCCAGCCCGAGTTGGTCTGCATCCGCACGCCGCCAGACAGGCGCACCTGCCCGTCCGCCAGCCCGCCCTCCGGCGCGGTCAGTTCGGCCATCAGCCCGTCGGGGCGCTGCCAGTCCAGCCGCAGGTCCTGCGCGTCGCCACTGGCCCCCGCGCCCGGCACCGAGGCCGAGCTGGCGCGCAGCGTCAGCCGCACGCCGTCCTCGGTCACGCCGGCATAGTCGGGCGCCACCAGCCGCGGATCGCGGGCCATCGTCTCGGCATCGACATCGGCATAGGGAATGCGCGAGACCGCCTCGGGCTCGCGCGAAAAGAGGAACAGCGTCGACAGCATCGCCAGCGCCGCGAGCGGCAGCAGCACGCGCAGCCAGCGGACGACGCGGGTCCGGTTCATCGCTCAGACCAGCCCGGCGCGCAGGCAGTCATGGATGTGCAGGATGCCGCGCGGACGCCCCGCCTCGACCGCGAAGAGACAGGTGATCTTGCGGTCCTGCATCTCCGCAAGGGCGGCGGCGGCCAGCGCCTCGGGCGCGATCACCCGGGGGGCGCGGGTCATCACCTCGGCCGCCCGGCGCTCCAGAAGCCCGTCCATGTGCCGCCTGAGGTCGCCATCGGTGATGATCCCGGCCAGCCCGCCCGCGCCGTCCACGACGCCGGTGACGCCGTAGCCCTTGCGGCTGATCTCCAGCAGCGCCTCGGACATGGGCGCGTCCTCGGCCACCAGCGGCAGGTCGCGCCCCATCAGATCGCCCACCGTCGCCAGCAGCGCGCCCAGCTTGCCGCCGGGATGGAAGGTGCGGAAATGCTCGGGCGTGAAGCGCCGATGCTCCATCAGCGCGACGGCGAGGGCGTCGCCGAGCGCCAGGGTCATCGTGGTCGAGGTCGTGGGCACGATCCCGTTCCCGCAGGCCTCCTCGGCCGCCGGCAGGACCAGCGCCAGATCCGCCTGCCGCAGCAGGGTCGATCCGGGGCGCGAGGCGACCCCGATCAGCGGGATGCGGAAGCGCCGGGCATGGGCGATCAGGTCCGCCAGCTCCGGCGTCTCGCCGCTGTTGGACAAGACCAGCGCCAGGTCGGATTCGGTCACCATGCCCAGGTCGCCATGGCTCGCCTCGGCCGGATGGACGAACTGCGCGGGCGTCCCGGTCGAGGCGAAGGTCGCCGCGATCTTGCGCCCCACATGGCCGGACTTGCCCATGCCCGAGACGATGACCCGCCCCTTCACCGCCAGCATCATCTCGACCGCGCGCGAGAACTCTTCGCCCAAGCCCGCGGACAGCGCCGCCAGCCCTGCCCGCTCGGTCTCGATCACCCGCCGCGCCGTCTCGATGTAATCTGCCAAGGGCCGCCTCGTCTTCTGTGCAAAAATATCCTCGGGGGGTCCGGGGGGCGAAGCGCCCCCGGCCTCCGCCCCCGGCAGGGTCCCCCGTCCGGTGCAGGGCGCTCAGTGGCGGAAGATGTCGCCCTCGTCGCCCCAACCCAAGAGGTCCAGATGGGCACGCGCCGGCAGAAAGTCAAAGCACGCCTGCGCCAGCCCAAGCCGGTTCTCGCGCTTCAGCCGCTCTTCCAGCGCCTCCTTCAGCTTGTGCAGGTGCAGAACGTCCGAGGCCGCATATTCCAGCTGCGCGTCCGTCAGGTCCGCCGCGCCCCAATCGCTGGTCTGCTGCTGCTTGCTGACATCGACGCCGACCAGCTCGCTCAGCAGGTATTTCAGCCCGTGCCGATCCGTATAGGTCCGCACCAGCTTCGAGGCGATCTTCGTGCACCAGACCGGCGCCGTCACCACGCCGAAGGCGTTCTCCAAAGCGGCCACGTCGAAGCGGCCGAAATGGAACAGCTTCAGCACCTTGGGATCGGTCAGCATCTTCGTGAGGTTCGGCGCTTCGGTCTGGCCGCGGTCGATCTGCACCAGATGCGCCTCGCCGTCGCCCGATGACATCTGCACCAGGCACAGCCGGTCGCGGCGCGGGTCCAGACCCATCGTCTCGGTGTCGATGGCGACGACCGGGCCGAGGTCCAGCCCGTCGGGAAGATCGTTGGGGTAAAGATGGATGCTCATCGTCTGCACTGCCTTCGGCCTGCCATGTCGCCTGCCGCCTTCCTTGACCAGAATTGCCGCGTCCGTTCCAGCGAAAATCGCGGCCGGAGGAAAAGCAAAACCCCCCGGAAACTCGCGTTCCCGAGGGGTTTTGTATCATGGTGCCCAGGAGAGGACTCGAACCTCCACGCCTTGCGGCACACGGACCTGAACCGTGCGCGTCTACCAATTCCGCCACCTGGGCAGGTGGTGTGAGCGGGGTGATTAAAGCGAGGCGCGAGGGGCGTCAATGGCCCTTTTCAACTTTCCTGCCGAATTTCCGTGCGGCCCTGCCGCCGCCCGGAGCCGCCTTCTTGCCCGGCTGGCCGGCCTTCGGTAAGGAGCAAGCACGCAGAGGGTGAAGGAGTCGGGCGCCATGGCGAAACTGGTCACGATCTTCGGAGGGTCGGGCTTTGTCGGACGGCAGGTCGCCCGGCTGATGGCCCAGGCCGGCTGGCGCGTCCGCATCGCGGTGCGTCGCCCCGACGAGGCGATCTTCACCCGCACCTATGGCGTCGTCGGCCAGGTCCACCCGGTCTTCTGCAACATCCGCGACGAGGCCTCGGTCCGCGCGGCCCTGTCGGGCGCCGATGCGGCGGTGAACTGCGTCAACATCCTCTCGCCCGAGGGCAAGAGCACCTTCGACGCCGTCTTCGAGACCGGTGCCGAGCTGATCGCCCGCCTTTCCGCCGAAATGGGCGTGGCGCGCCTTGTCCACATCTCGGGTCTCGGGATCGACCCGCAGTCGAAAAGCCGCTACGTCGCCGCCAAGTCGCGCGGCGAGGCCGCCGTCCTTGCCGCCCGGCCGGACGCGGTGATCCTGCGCCCCTCGGTCATCTTCGGCCCCGACGACAACTTCTACAACCGCTTCGCCGGGCTGACGAACAAGGGCCCCTTCATGCCGGTTCTCGGGGGCAAGACCCGGATGCAGCCGGTCTATGTCGAGGACGTCGCCCGCGCCGCCGTCATGGGCGCCACCGGCGAGGCCGCGCCCGGCATCTACGAGCTGGGCGGCCCCGACGTGCTGACCATGCGCGAGATCGCGCAGCAGGTCGTCCGCTCGACCGCGCGCCGCAAGATCCTGCTGCCGATGCCGGGCTTCCTCGCGCGGATCGGCGCCACGCTGCTGGACGGGGTGCAGTTCATCACCGGCGGGCTCTTCCGCAACTCGCTGCTCAGCCGGGACCAGCTGGCGCTTCTGTCGCAGGACAACGTGACGACGCCCGGCACGCGCGGCTTCAAGGAGCTGGGCATCCAGCCCGTCTCGCCCGGCGCCGTGATCGACGACTATCTCTGGCGCTTCCGGCCCTCGGGCCAGTTCAACGCCATGAACCGCTCGGCCAAGAACCTGCGCCGGCCCTGATGGAGCCGAACACGATCGTCGCCGCCGTCCTCGGGATTCTCGAGGGCCTGACCGAGTTCATTCCCGTCAGCTCCACCGGCCATGTCCTGCTGGCCGGCCACTTCCTAGGCTTCGATTCGCCCGGCCGCGCCTTCGAGGTGATGATCCAGCTCGGCGCCATCGCCGCCATCCTCGGCGTCTACGCCCGCAAGATCGCCTCGACCTTCGCCGCCGCGCCGCATGATCCGGCCGCACGGCGCTTCATCGCCGCCGTCCTGATCGCCTTCCTGCCCGCCGCCGTCATCGGCGCGCTGGCGCATGGCTTCATCAAGGCCGTGCTTTTCGAGACGCCCATGCTGATCGCGCTGATGCTGATCCTCGGGGGGTCCGTCCTCCTGTGGGTGGACAGGCGCAGCTTGCGGCCGGTCTATACCCGCGCCGAGGATTTCCCCATCGGCATGGCCTTCCGCATCGGCATCATCCAGTGCCTCGCGATGATTCCCGGCGTCTCGCGCTCGGGCGCGACCATCGTGGGGGCGCTGCTGATGGGCGCGGACAAGCGCTCCGCGGCCGAGTTCTCGTTCTTCCTGGCCATGCCGACGATGGTCGGGGCCTTCGCCTATGACCTCTACAAGAACCAGGACATCCTGCATGGTGAGGCGCTGACGAACATCCTCGTCGGCTTCGTCTTCGCCTTCATCTCGGCGGTCGTGGTGGTGCGCTGGCTGCTCGGCTACGTCTCGCGCCACGGCTACGCGCTGTTCGCGTGGTGGCGGATCGTGGTGGGCGTTTTGGTTTTGCTTGCGATTCTTACGGGTAGGTAACGCAAGCTGACCTAGTTGATCCTCCAGTCCCTCATTTATTCCGCCTGCCCGAGGAAAATCTGACTTAAAGGTCAGCATGGCTGACTTTTCATTCAATCTCCCTTCGTTTATGGCTCGCGCACAGGTTTCTTAACGAAGGTTGCGCAGCCATGGCCACGCAGAAGATGCTCAAGTTCGTCTCGACCCCGCGTGAGATGCCCGAGAAACGCTCGGCTGCGGAACGGGCCGAGGACTTCCACGAGATCTACCGCGAGTTCGCCGCCCAGAAGGCGGCCGAGCAGGCCGGGCGCTGCAGCCAGTGCGGCGTGCCCTACTGCCAGAGCCATTGCCCCCTGCACAACAACATCCCCGACTGGCTGCGCCTGACTGCCGAGGGCCGCCTGCACGAGGCCTACAAGGTCAGCCAGCTGACCAACACCTTCCCCGAGATCTGCGGCCGCATCTGCCCGCAGGACCGCCTGTGCGAGGGCAACTGCGTCATCGAGCAGTCGGGCCACGGCACCGTCACCATCGGCGCCATCGAGAAATACATCACCGACACCGCGTGGGAGAACGGCTGGATCGAGACCGCCCGCCCCGAGGTGGAGCGCGCCGAATCTGTCGGCATCATCGGCGCGGGTCCGGGGGGCCTTGCCGCGGCCGACGCGCTGCGGCGGCGCGGCTTCCAGGTGACGATCTACGACCGCTACGACCGCGCCGGCGGGCTGATGACCTACGGGATTCCCGGCTTCAAGCTGGAGAAGGACGTGGTCATGCGCCGCAACAAGCTGCTCGAGGATGCGGGCGTCGAGTTCGTGCTGAACTGCAACGTGGGCGAGGACATCAGCTTCGACGCGATCCGCGGTAAGCATGACGCGGTGCTGATCGCGACGGGCGTCTACAAGACTCGCGATCTGGATCTGGACAATGCCGATCATGGCGGCGTGGTGCGGGCGATCGACTACCTGACCGCCTCGAACAAGGTGGATTTCGGCGACGAGGTGCCGGACTACGAGGACAGCGAGCTGAACGCCAAGGGCAAGCGCGTCATCGTCATCGGCGGCGGCGACACGGCGATGGACTGCGTCCGCACCGCCATCCGGCAAGGCGCGCAGTCGGTGAAATGCCTCTATCGCCGCGACCGTGCCAACATGCCCGGCTCGCAGCGCGAAGTGCAGAACGCCGAGGAAGAGGGCGTTGAGTTCGTCTGGCTTTCCGGTCCCGGCAGCTTCGTCGGCCATGTCACCGGCGACTTCGCGGCCGCGCAGGAAGCCGATGTCGATGGGCCGGTGCGGACGGTCTCGCAGATCGCCAACGTCCGCATCCAGAAGATGCGGCTCGGCCAGCCCGATGTCACCGGCCGGCAGTCGCCCGAGCTGATCGAGGGCGCGGATTACGACGAGCCGGCGGACCTGGTCATCAAGGCGCTCGGCTTCGAGCCCGAGGACCTGCCGCAGCTTTGGGGCGTCGAGGGTCTGGAGGTCACGCGGTGGGGGACCATCAAGGCGAACTTCCAGACGCACCAGACCTCGATCCCCGGCGTCTTTGCCGTGGGGGACATCGTGCGCGGCGCGAGCTTGGTGGTCTGGGCGATCCGCGACGGGCGCGAGGCGGCCGAGTCCATCGACGGCTACCTGACGGGCGAGGCCCGGATGGCCGCCGAATGAGGGGCTCACCGATGATGCAGCCGGCATGCACCGAACGTGCACCGAACATGCACCGACAACGCGCGGTGGCTGTTGCGGCCCTCGCCGGCGCGTTCGCCGTTGCGTCCGCCCTGCTGTCCCTGCCGGCGGCGGCGGCGACCTTCACGCCCCCCGGCGGATGCCAGCTTCAGGTCACCGTCCAGAACCGCGGCTGCACGGTCAGTCAATACTACGTCTGCTCGGCCGACCCCGAGGGCTATCAGCGCAGCGCGATCTTCGGGAGGGACGGGCTCTACCACCTGTCCACGATCGACGCCGAGACGCGCTGGATCGAGAGCCAGAGCCCGCAGACCGGGCTGATGGACCGGCTGGTGGAAGAGGCCGAGAGCCATGCCAGCTTCTCGCGCCTGCTGGAGACGGGCCGGGACGACTTCGACTTCTGGACCGAGTCGAACAGCGGCGAGCGGCTGCGTCACCAGGGCCATGACGTCCTGACCGGCGAGAGCGTCGAGATCGGCGGCCAGACGCTGGAACGCACCGAGTTCGAGCTGACCACCACCGCCGAATCGGGCGAGGTGCTGATCGAGCGGCGCGGCAACCAGTTCATCAGCCGCGAGATGGGCCGCTTCTATGGCGGCGTCGAGAGGACGACCGACTGGACCGGCGCGCGGCGCGAGACGAATGACAGCCCGGTGACCTTCGCGTTTCCGGGCGAGGCCGGCTTCGGCCTGACCACCCCTCAATATGACTGTGATCAGCTGATGACGCAGATCCCGCTGGAAAGGGCCGCATCATGACGATGGATTGGAAAGCCTCCGAGGAAGCGCGCCGCGACTGGATGGCGCAGAACAGCCTCTACCGCGAAGAGGACGAGCATTCGTCCTGCGGCGTCGGCTTCGTGGTGGATCTGGCCGGCAAGCCCTCGCGCAAGGTCGTGCAGCACGGGATCGACGCGCTGAAGGCGATCTGGCACCGCGGCGCGGTGGATGCGGACGGCAAGACCGGCGACGGCGCGGGCATCCATGTGCAGATCCCGGTGCCGTTCTTCTACGATCAGATCCGCCGCACGGGTCACGAGCCCGACCAGTCCAAGCTGATCGCGGTCGGCCAGGTCTTCCTGCCGCGCACGAACTTTGCCGCGCAGGAATCCTGCCGGACCATCGTGGAATCCGAGGTTCTGCGGATGGGCCACTACATCTATGGCTGGCGGCACGTCCCGGTGAACACCGGCGTTCTGGGCGAGAAGGCTAACGCCACCCGCCCCGAGATCGAGCAGATCCTGATCCGCTGCGAGAAGGACATCGACCACGTCCAGTTCGAGCGCGAGCTGTACATCATCCGCCGCCGGATCGAGCGGGCGGCCGTCGCCGCGCAGGTGCGCGACCTCTACTTCTGCTCGCTGTCCTGCCGGTCGATCATCTACAAGGGCATGATGCTGGCCGAGCAGGTGGCCGAGTTCTACCCGGACCTCAAGGACGAGCGGTTTGAATCCGCATTCGCCATCTACCACCAGCGCTATTCCACCAACACCTTCCCGCAATGGTGGCTGGCCCAGCCCTTCCGCATGCTGGCCCATAACGGCGAGATCAACACGCTGAAGGGCAACCTCAACTGGTTGAAGAGCCACGAGATCCGCATGGCCTCCAGCGCCTTCGGCGAGATGGCCGAGGACATCAAGCCGATCGTGCCGGCAGGCTCGTCCGACTCGGCGGCGCTGGATGCGGTGTTCGAGGTCCTGGTGCGCTCGGGCCGCTCGGCGCCGATGACGAAGACCATGCTGGTGCCGGAAAGCTGGTCGAAATCGACGACCGACATGCCCAAGGCATGGGCGGACATGTATGCCTATTGCAACGCCGTGATGGAGCCGTGGGACGGCCCCGCCGCGCTGGCGATGACCGACGGGCGTTGGGTCTGCGGAGGTCTCGACCGCAACGGGCTGCGGCCGATGCGCTTCGTCGTGACGGGCGACAACCTGGTGATCGCGGGCTCCGAGGTCGGCATGGTGCCGGTCGATGAAGCGAACGTCCGCGAGAAGGGCGCGCTTGGGCCGGGGCAGATGATCGCGGTCGATATGTGGGACGGCAAGCTCTACCACGACACCGAGATCAAGGACCGCCTGGCGGGCAGCCAGCCCTTCGGCGAGTGGATCGAGAAGGTCGTCGAGCTGAACGCCATGATGCGCGATCTGCCCGAGCCGGTGCGCTTCACCGGCGACGCGCTGCGCCAGCGCCAGGCCGCCGCCGGCTTCACGATGGAAGAGCTGGAGCATGTGCTCGCGCCCATGGCCGAGGACGGCAAGGAGGCCATTGCCTCGATGGGCGACGACACGCCGCCGGCGGTTCTGTCCAAGCAGTACCGGCCGATGCACCACTTCTTCCGCCAGAACTTCAGCCAGGTGACGAACCCGCCCATCGACAGCCTGCGCGAGACGCGGGTGATGAGCCTCAAGACCCGGTTCGGCAACCTGAAGAACGTGCTGGACGAAAGCAGCAGCCAGACCGAGATCCTGGTGCTGGAGAGCCCCTTCGTCGCCAACGGCGAATTCGCCGAGATGACCAAGATGTTCGGCGAGACGGTGACGGTGATCGACTGCACCTTCCCCGACGATGCCGGGCCGGACGCGCTTGGCGAGGGCCTTGCGCGCATCCGCGCCGAGGCCGAGGATGCCGTGCGCTCGGGCGCGGGCCATCTGGTGCTGACGGACGAGGCGCAGGGGCCGGCCCGCGTGGCGATGCCGATGATCCTGGCGACCAGCGCGGTGCACAGCTGGCTGACGCGCAAGGGGCTGCGGACCTTCTGCTCGCTCAACGTCCGGGCGGCCGAGGTGATCGACCCGCATTACTTCGCGGTGCTGATCGGCTGCGGCGCGACCACGGTGAACCCTTACCTCTCGCAGGACAGCATCGCCGACCGGATCGAGCGGGGCCTCTTGGAAGGGAGCCTTATCGACAACATGCGCCGCTACCGCGACGCGGTGGATGCGGGCCTTCTGAAGATCATGGCGAAGATGGGGATCTCGGTCCTGTCGTCCTATCGCGGCGGTCTGAACTTCGAGGCGGTGGGCCTGTCGCGCGCCATGGTGGCCGAGTATTTCCCCGGCATGAACTCCCGCATCTCGGGGATCGGGCTGCACGGGCTTCAGGGCAAGCTGGAGGGGCTGCACCAGTCGGCCTATCACGGCAACGCCGCCGACCTGCTGCCGGTGGGGGGCTTCTACAAGCTGCGCCGCTCGGGCGAGAAGCATGCCTGGGAAGCCAACACGATGAAGCTGCTGCAGGTCGCCTGCGAGAAGGCGTCCTATGATGTCTGGAAGCAGTTCAGCGCGACCATGCGGGCGAACCCGCCGATCCACATCCGCGACCTGCTGGACATCAAGCCCTTGGGCAAGCCGGTCCCGATCGAGGAGGTGGAGAGCATCACCTCGATCCGCAAGCGCTTCGTCACGCCGGGGATGAGCCTCGGGGCCTTATCGCCCGAGGCGCATATGACGCTGAACATCGCGATGAACCGCATCGGCGCAAAGTCCGACAGCGGCGAGGGCGGCGAGGACCCGGCGCACAGCCACCCGCTGCCGAACGGCGACAATCCCTGCGCGAAGATCAAGCAGGTCGCCTCGGGCCGCTTCGGCGTTACCGCCGAATACCTCAACGCCTGCGAGGAGCTGGAGATCAAGGTCGCGCAGGGTGCGAAACCCGGCGAGGGCGGCCAGCTGCCCGGCATGAAGGTCACCAAGCTGATCGCGCGGCTGCGGCACTCGACGCCGGGCGTGACGCTGATCTCGCCGCCGCCGCATCACGATATCTACTCGATCGAGGATCTGGCGCAGCTGATCTATGACCTGAAGCAGATCAACCCGCGCGCCAAGATCACCGTGAAGCTGGTGGCGTCCTCGGGCGTCGGCACCATCGCGGCGGGCGTGGCGAAAGCCAAGGCCGACGTGATCCTGATTTCGGGCCACAACGGCGGCACGGGGGCCTCGCCGGCGACCTCGATCAAGTTCGCGGGTCTGCCGTGGGAGATGGGGCTGACCGAGGCGCATCAGGTTCTGGCCATGAACCGCCTGCGCGAGCGGGTGACGCTGCGAACCGATGGCGGGCTGAGGACGGGGCGCGACATCGTCATGGCGGCGATGATGGGGGCCGAGGAATACGGCATCGGCACCGCCGCCCTGATCGCGATGGGCTGCATCATGGTGCGCCAGTGCCAGTCGAACACCTGCCCGGTGGGCGTCTGCACCCAGGATGAAAAACTGCGGGCGATGTTCACGGGCTCGGCGGACAAGGTGGTGAACCTGATCACCTTCTACGCGCAGGAGGTGCGCGAGATTCTGGCTTCCATCGGCGCGCGGTCCATCGACGAGATCATCGGGCGCGCCGATCTGCTGACGCAGGTCAGCCGGGGTGCGGCGCATCTGGACGATCTGGACCTCAACCCGCTGCTCATCACCGTCGATGGGGCCGAGAAGATCGTCTATGACCGCTCGAAGCCTCGCAACGCGGTGATGGACACGCTGGACGCCGAGATCATCCGCGACGCCGAGCGGTTCTTCAGCGATGGCGAGAAGATGCAGCTGTCCTATGCTGTGCGGAACACGCTGCGGACCATCGGCACGCGGACCTCGAGCATGATCGTCCAGAAATTCGGGATGCGGAACAAGCTGCAGCCCGACCATCTGACGGTGCGCCTGACGGGCTCGGCGGGCCAGTCGCTCGGCGCCTTTGCCGCGCCGGGGCTGAAGCTGGAAGTGTCCGGGGATGCCAACGACTATGTCGGCAAGGGTCTGTCGGGGGGCACCATCGTGGTGCGCCCGCCGATGGCCAGCCCGCTGGTCGCGTCCGAGAACACGATCATCGGCAACACGGTGCTCTACGGCGCGACGGACGGCTATCTCTTCGCCGCCGGCCGCGCGGGCGAGCGCTTCGCGGTCCGCAACTCAGGCGCGAAGGTGGTGATCGAGGGCTGCGGCTCGAACGGGTGCGAATACATGACCGGCGGGGTCGCGGTGATCCTCGGGCGGATCGGGACCAACTTCGGTGCCGGGATGACCGGGGGCATGGCCTATCTCTATGATCCGGAGGGCGTGGCGCGGTCCTACATCAACGCGGAGACGCTGGTTCTCTGCGCCGTGACGCAGGACCACTGGGAGGCCGAGCTGAAGGACCTGATCGAGCGGCACTCCAAGGAGACCGGCTCGCGCAAGGCGGACGAGATCCTGGCGAACTGGGAGCGCGAGAAGGCGCATTTCCTGCAGGTCTGCCCGAAGGAGATGCTGATCCACCTGCCGCACCCCATCGCTGCCGTCGAGGCGCCGAGCGCGGTGCCGGCGGAATAACCCCTCCTGACGCGCTTCGGGCGGCCCCTTCGGGGGCCGTTCGTCGTTCCGGGCGCCGCATGCGTGGCGGCGCCGGATTGGGTATTTGAGCAACGGAGAAGGGCTACTCGGCGGCGATCCTGGGCTGGTGCTGCGCCAGGAGGGCGGCGAGTTCGGGGCGGCAGGAGCCGCAATTCGTGCCGGCGCCGAGGGCGGTGCCGATGGCGGCGACGCTGGTGGCCTCGCCCGTGGCGATGGCGGCGCGGATCTGGTTCAGGCCGACGTTCAGGCAGGCGCAGACGGTGGGGCCGGGATCGGGGCGGTCCGCGCCGGGCTGGCCGGCGAGGATGGCGGGGTCGGGCTGGGTCAGGGCGGCGCGGAGGTGGCTGCGGGAAAGCGGGATCGGTTGCGGCGCGATGAAGAGCGCGCCGGTAAGGCGGGCACCTAGGGTGAAGGCGAAGCGAGCGATGCCGCGGGAGGGATCGCGCAGCTCGCTCGTGGGGGCGGCGCCGAAGAGGGTTTCGGCGAGGGCGCGGGGGTCTTCTGCTGCGGTGCCGGCGAGTTCGTATTGCTGGCCGCCTTCAATGCTGGCTTTGGCCCAGTAGGCGCAGGTCAGGTGGAGGGGGGCGGCGCTGATGGCGTAGCCGAACCAGTCGGCGCGGAAGGGGCGGATGGCGACAGCGGCGGACTTGCTGGCGGGCTGGCCCGAGACGGGGTCGGTGAGGCCGGGGATGAGCGCGTCGATGCGGCCTGAGGGGGCGGTCTCACCGGTCCAGTGGATCGGGGCGAAGGGGTGGCCAGGCTGGACCTTCGGGGTGATGAGGGTGCGGAGGATGGCGGTGCCGTTCTCGCTGGTGACCTCGGCGAGGGAGGCGGGGGCGAGGCCGAGGCGCAGAGCGTCCTCGGGGTGGATCTCAAGGAAGGGTTCGGCGAGGTGCTGGTTCAGGCGCGGAGCGAGGCCGGTGCGGGTCATCGTGTGCCACTGGTCGCGGATGCGGCCGGTGTTGAGGCGGAAGGGCGCGGAGTCCGCCACGCGTGCGCTGACCGGGATCATCCGCGCGCGGCCACTAGGCGTGTGGAATCTGCCCGTGGCAAAGAACCGGCCGCCTTTCTGGCGGTGGTTTTGCGGCCAGAGGGTGGGGGTCAGGGTCTCGTAGTCGGCGGTGGCGAGATCCGAGATGTCGAAATCGCTGCCGAGGGCGCCGGCAACGCCTGACAGGGCGGCGTGTTCGGCGAAGATCTGGGTCGGGGTGGTCCAGTCGAAGCCCGTGAACCCCATGCGGCGGGCGACTTGCGCGAGTTGCCACCAGTCGGGGCGGGCCTCGCCGGGCGGCGGCAGCGCGGCGCGCTGGCGGCTGATGAGGCGCTCGGAATTGGTGACGGTGCCGTCCTTTTCGCCCCAGGCGGTCGAAGGGAGGAGGACCTTGGCAAGGCGGGCGGTGTCGGTGTCGGGCCAAGTCTCGGAGACGACGGTGAAGTCGCAATTGGCGATGGCGCGGGCGACGCGGTCAGCCTCGGGCATGGTGACGGCGGGGTTGGTGTGAATGATCCAGAGGGCCTTGATGCGGCCATCCTCCACCGCGCGGAACATGTCGACGGCCTTGAGGCCGGGGCTGGTCGCCATGCGGGGGGCGTTCCAGAACGCGCCGACGGCGGCGCGGTGGGCGGGGTTCTCCAGCTCCAGGTGGCAGGCGAGCATGTTGGCGAGGCCGCCGACCTCGCGCCCGCCCATGGCATTGGGCTGGCCGGTGACGGAGAACGGCCCCGTGCCGGGGCGGCCGATGCGGCCGGTGGCGAGGTGGCAGTTGAGGATGGCGTTGACCTTGTCGGTGCCGCTGTCCGATTGGTTGATGCCTTGGGAATAGACGGTGACGGTCTTGTCGGTCGCGGCCCAGAGGTCGAGGAACTGCTGGAGTAGATCGGGGGCCAGCCCGGTATCTTCGGGGCGGCTGGCGCGGGCGGCGGTCAGCGCGGCATCAAGGCCGGTGACATGGGGCAGGAAGGTGGCGCTGGTGCGGGCGGTGTCGTGCAGGTGGCAGAGGAGGAGGTTGAAGAGGTGGCCGTCGGCGCCGGGGGCGAGGGGCAGGTGCAGGTCCGCATCCTCGCAGGTGGCGGTGCGGCGAGGGTCGATGACGACGATCTTCATCTGCGGCCGGGCGGCGCGGGCGGCCAGCAGGCGCTGGTGCAGGACCGGGTGGCACCAGGCGAGGTTTGAGCCTGTCAGGACGACCAGATCGGCCAGTTCCAGATCCTCGTAGAGGCCGGGGACGGTGTCGGTGCCGAAAGCGCGGCGGTGGCCGGCGACCGATGAGGCCATGCAGAGGCGGGAGTTCGTGTCGATATTGGCGCTGCCGATGAAGCCCTTCATCAGCTTGTTGGCGACGTAGTAGTCCTCGGTCAGGAGTTGGCCGGAGACATACAGGGCCACGCTGTCAGCCCCGTGCTGGGCGATAGCGTCGGTGAAGCGGTCGGCGATGAGGTCGAGGGCCTGGGTCCAGGGCGCGTCGGTGCCGTGGATGCGGGGGGTGAGGAGGCGGCCTTGGGTGCTGACGGTCTCGCCAAGGGCGGCGCCCTTGACGCAGAGGCGGCCCCGGTTCGCCGGGTGGACGGGGTCGCCCTTGATGGTCAGGCCCCCCTGCCCGTCCGGGGTCGCCAGCACGCCGCAGCCGACGCCGCAATAGGGGCATGTGGTGCGGACCGGGTTCATGCCGCCCTGCGGGAGAGGAAGGCAGCGTCGAGGAGGATGCGGCCGTTCTGGACCCGCACCGCGTAGGTGGCGACGCGGCCGTCGTCGGCGCCTTGGGCCTCGCCCGTCGCCATGTCGAAGACCCAGTTGTGCAGGGGGCAGGTGACGGAGGTGCCGTGGACGATGCCTTCGGAGAGGGGGCCGCCCTTGTGAGGGCAGCGGTCGTCGAGGGCGAAGACCTGATCGGTGGCGGTGCGGAAAATGGCGACGCAGCCTTGGGGGGTGCGGACGACGCGGGCACCTTCGCGCGGGATGTCGCTGAGGGCGGCGATGTCGATGAGGTTCATGGCGTTTCCAATCACTCTGCGGCCCTGAGGGTCAGGTCGGCGACGGGGGACCATTCCGCCGGGCGGGCGGCGTGGTCTGCCCAGGGATCGGCCTGGTAGACCGACTGGCTCAGCATGAAGCGGTCGTAGAGGGCCGCGCGGGTCGCCGGATCGGCCACCTGTTCTCGGCACCAGTCGAGGCCGACCTTGTCCACCCACTTGTAGATGCGGTGCAGGTAGCGGGCGTTCTCGCGGTAGAGCTGAACGAAGGCGGCGGTGACCTCGCAGACCTCGTCCTCGGTCGCGACGGTCAGCAGGGGGACCGTCTCGCGCACGTCCATGCCGGCGGCGCCGGCGACGCTGATCTGGAAGCCGCTGTCCACGCAGACGATGCCGATGTCCTTGCAGGTCGCCTCGGCGCAGTTGCGGGGGCAGCCCGAGACGCCCAGCTTGACCTTGGCCGGGGTCCATGAGCCCCAGAGCAGCTGTTCCAGCCGGATGCCGAGGCCGGTCGAATCCTGCGTGCCGAAGCGGCAGAACTGCTGGCCGACGCAGGTTTTCACCGTGCGGAGACCCTTGGCATAGGCGTGGCCCGAGACCATGCCGGCGTCGTTCAGGTCGGACCAGATCGCGGGCAGGTCCTCTTTGCGCACGCCCAGCAGGTCGATGCGCTGGCCGCCGGTGACCTTGACCATCGGCACGTTGTAACGGTCGGCGGCGTCCGCGATGGCGCGCAGTTCGGCGGGGGTGGTGACGCCGCCCCACATGCGCGGCACGACGGAATAGGTGCCGTCCTTCTGGATGTTGGCGTGGTTGCGTTCATTGACGAAGCGGCTCTGGCGGTCGTCGCGGTAATCCAGCGGCCAGTCGGACAGCAGGTAGTAGTTCAGCGCCGGGCGGCAGGAGGCGCAGCCGCCGACGGTGGTCCAGCCCAGCTCCTGCATCACCGCCGGAATCGACTTGAGGCCCATCGACTTGATCAGGCGGCGCACGTCCTCGTGCGTGTGATCGGTGCACTTGCACATGGGCGGGTTGGCGTTGGCCGCGAAGCCGTCGCCGAGGGTGAGGGCCATGACCTGCTCCACCAGCCCGGTGCAGGTGCCGCAGGAGGCGCTCGCCTTGGTCAGGCCGCGCACCGCGTCGAGGGTGTTGGCGCCGCCCTGAATGGCGGCGGTGATGGTTCCTTTGCAGACGCCGTTGCAGCCGCAGATCTCCGCCTCAGGCGGCAAGGCTGCAACGGCCGCCAGAGGGTCCGCTTGGGCACCTCCGGCGAAAGCGGGTCCGAAGATGAGGGTGTCGCGGCCTTCGGTCACGTCGGCGCCGCTGCGGATCTTGTCGAAGAACCACGCGCCATCGGCGGTATCGCCGTACATGACGGCGCCGATCAGGCGCTCGCCTTCCAGGATCAGGCGCTTGTAGATGCCGCGGCCGGGGTCGCGGAAGACGATGTCCTCGCGGCCGGGGGCGTCGGCGAAATCGCCGGCGCTGAAGAGGTCGCAGCCAGTGACCTTCAGCTTCGTGGCGGTCTGGACGGGCTTGAAGGCGGCGCCCTGCCGCGCCAGCGTCGCGGCCAGCACCTTGGCCTGGTCGTAGAGCGGGGCGACGAGGCCGAAGAGCTGGCCGTCATGTTCGGTGCATTCGCCAAGCGCGTAGATGGCAGGGTCTGAGGTCTGAAGCTGATCGTTCACGGTGATGCCGCGCGCAACTTCGAGGCCGGCATCGTTCGCCAGCCGCGTTTCGGGGCGGATGCCGACGGCCATGCAGACGAGGTCGGCGGGGTAGACGGTGCCGTCTTCCAGCAGCACGGCCTCGACGCGGTCCTCGCCAAGGATGGCCTTGGTGGCGCCCTTGCAGTGGATGCGGATGCCGCGCTTCTCGAGGTCCTTTTGCAGCAGGTAGCCGGCGGCGGGGTCCAATTGACGCTCCATCAGGTGGCCCATCAGGTGGATCACCGTCACCTCGGCCCCGCGCGCGGCCATCCCGGCGGCGGCTTCGAGGCCCAGAAGGCCGCCGCCGATCACCACGGCCTTCGCGCCGGGGCGGGAGGCGGTGATCATGGCGTTCGTGTCTTCGAGGTCGCGGTAGGAGACGACGCCGGGCAGCTTGTGGCCGGGGACCGGGATGATGAAGGGGGCCGAGCCGGTGGCGATGACCAGCGCGTCATAAGGGACAGCGCCGTTCTTGCCGTGGACGACTTGCGCCTCTCGGTCGATCAGCGTGACGGCTTCGCCGAAGCGGGTGGCGACGCCTTGGGCCTGGTACCACGCTTCGTCATGGGTGACGATCTGCTCGTAGGTCTTCTCGCCGGACAGGACCGGGGAGAGCATCAGGCGGTTGTAGTTGCCGCGCGGCTCGGCGTTGAAGAGGGTGACGGTGTAGGCGCCGGGGGCGGTCTCGAACAGATGCTCCAGCATCCGGCCCGAGGCCATGCCCGCGCCGATGACGACGAGGTTCTTTGTCATGGGCTTACTCCGCCGCTTCCACGAAGCGGTGACGTTCATAGAGGAAGCGCAGCACGGCCTCGCGCGCGCGGACGTAATCGGGATGGCTGGCCAGCCGGATGCGGTCCCGGGGACGGGCCAGCGGCACCTCCAGCACCTCGCCCACGGTGGCGGCGGGGCCGTTGGTCAGCATCACGATGCGGTCGGCCAGAAGCACGGCCTCGTCCACGTCATGGGTGATCATGATCATGGTGTTGCCGAGGCGGGCGTGGATCTCCATCACCGCGTCCTGAAGATGGGCGCGGGTGAGGGCGTCGAGGGCGCCGAACGGCTCGTCCAGCAGCAGCAGCTTCGGCTCCATCGCCAGGGCGCGAGCGATGCCGACGCGCTGCTTCATGCCGCCCGACAGCTCGCCCGGCCGCTTGTGGGCGGCATGGCCCATCTGCACCAGATCGAGGTTCTGCATGATCCAGTCGTGACGCTCGGCCTTGGTCTTGGTGCGGCCGAAGACCTTCTGCACCCCCATCTTCACGTTGTCATAGACGCTGAGCCAAGGCAGCAGGCTGTGGTTCTGAAAGACCACGGCGCGGTCGGGACCAGGGGCGTTCACCTCGCGCCCCTCCAGGATGATCCCGCCCGAGGTGGTCTCGGTCAGCCCGGCGATCATGTTCAGAAGCGTGGACTTGCCGCAGCCGGAATGGCCGATGACGGACACGAACTCGCCCTTGGCGATGTCGAGCCGCACGTCCTGCAGCACGACATTCTCGCGGCCCCCCGAGGCGGGGAAGGTCTTTCCGGCGTGGTCGATCTTGAGATAGCTCATGGTGTCCTCCTCAGACCGTGGTGCCGCGGCTGACCTTGGCGCCGATGAAGGCGACCAGGCGGTCGAGCGCGAAGCCGGTGGCGCCGATGTAGAGCAGCGCGACGAAGATGTCGGTCAGCATGGAGCTGTTCCACGCGTCCCAGATGAAGAAGCCGATGCCCACGCCGCCGGTCAGCATCTCGGCCGCGACGATGGCGAGCCAGGCCAGCCCGACGCCGATGCGAAGGCCCGAGAAGATGTAGGGGGCGGCGGCCGGGACCATGATCTTCCAGAAGAATTCCAGCGGGCTGAGGCGCAGGACGGCGGCGACGTTGCGGTAGTCCTGCGGGATGGCGCGGACGCCGGCGGCGGTGTTGATGATGACGGGCCAGATCGCGGTGATGAAGATCACGAAGATGGCCGAGGGGCGGCTGTCCATGAAGGCGGCGAGGCTGATGGGCAGCCAGGCGAGCGGCGGGACCGTCCGCAGCACCTGGAACAGGGGATCGACGCCCCGCATCAGCCAGACGGACTGGCCGATCACCGCGCCGATGGCGATGCCGACGAAGGCGGCCAGGCCGAAGCCGATGCCGACCCGCTCGAGCGAGGTCAGGACGCGCCAGCCGAGGCCCATGTCCTGCGTGCCCGCGACGTAGAAGGGTTGCAGGATCAGGTCGCCCGATTGCTGCCAGATCTCGACCGGCGAGGGCAAGGCCGCGCCGCCTTGAGCCAGTAGCAGCTGCCACAGGCCCAGCAGCGCCGCGACCACGAGGACCGGCGGCAGGACATGGGTCAGCGCGGCCTGTCCGACGCGCTTCAGGCGGGCCCCGCCGCTGCGCGGGCGGGGGATGGTGTGGACGGTGGCGGCGGGCCGGGGGGCCGGCGCGGCGGCGGCGGGGCGCTTGAGGGCGGTGACGGTCATCGCGGCCCCTCTCACGCCATCGCCTTGATGGTCTGGGCGGCGAGATAACCCTCCGCGTCAGCCGGATCGAAGGTCGTGCCGTCGAAGAAGGTCTCGGGTCCGCGGCTGTCGCCCTTGTCGCCGGTCTCGAGGCCGAGCGCGGCGGCCGCCTCGATCCAGAGGTCCGAGCGGTTGGTCTGATCGACCAGCGCGGCGGTGTCCAGATCGCCCGGCAGGTAGCCCCACCGCTTGTTCTCGGTGATGAACCACGTGTCCAGCGACTTCCACGGGAAGGAGGCGCTGCCGTTCTCGCCCCAGAAGCGCATCGCGAGGTCGGGGCGGCTCTCTTCCCGGCCGTTGCCGTAGTTGATCTCGCCCTTGATGCGGGCGGCGATGTCGGCGACGGGGACGTTGTACCATTGCCGCTTCGAGAGGATCTGCGCCATCTCGTCCTTGTTGGCAGCCTCCTCGCACCACATCTGCGCCTCCATCACGGCCATCAGGATGGCGCGGGTGGCGTTGGGATTCGCGTCCACCCAATCGGCGCGCATGCCGAGGATCTTCTCGGGGTGGTTCGACCAGATCTCGCCGGTGGTGCAGGCGGTGAAGCCGATGCCCTGGTTCACCAGCTGCTCGTTCCAAGGCTCACCAACGCAGAAGGCCTCCATGTTGCCGACCTTCATGTTGGCGACCATCTGCGGGGGCGGGACGACGATCAGGTCGCATTCGGTCGTCGGATCGATCCCGCCGGCGGCCAGCCAGTAGCGCATCCACAGATCGTGCGTGCCGCCGGGGAAGGTCATCGCCACGGGGATCTCCTGCCCGGCGGCGCGGCGGGCGGCCCAGATCTCCTTGAGGGTGGCGCTGTCCAGGCCGACGCCGCTGTCGGCATAGGCCTGCGTGACCGAGATGCCTTGGCATTGCTCGTTCAGGGACAGGAGGTTGTACATCGGCAGCGGCTGGTTGTTCTGCGTGACCGTGCCGGTGGAATAGAGGTGCACCTTCGGCCGCAGGATGTGCCCGCCGTCGATCCCGCCGCCCGAGGAGCCGAGCGCCATGTTGTCGCGCGTGGCGCCCCAGCTGGCCTGCTTCTCGATCCGCATGTCGGTCATGCCGTGGGCGGCGAAGAAGCCTTTCTCCTGCGCGATGATCAGCGGCGCGCTGTCGGTCAGGGCGATGTAGCCAAGCGTGGCGCCGGTCGTCTCCAGCGCAGGGGTGGCGGCCCAGGCCCCGCCCGGCAGGGCCAGCCGGGCGGCGGCGGCGGTGGCCGCGACCGAGGCGGCGGATTTCAGGAAGCTGCGGCGGGTCGGCGTGATCAGGCTCATCTGGCGATCCTTGGCGAGGCCCGGAGGGGGCCGGGGAATGGCGGGACGGCAACGGGCAAAAGCCACCTGCGCTTGCCCCTGAAGCGGGACATGCGTGGTGGCGTCGTTGCCGGGGATAGGAGGTCCGCAGCCTTGCGGAAGGTCGGTGGCCGAAGGCGCCGTTGCCCTGTGGCCTTGCACTAACCTTGAGGCACAGGAGGCGAATCGGTCAAGGACGGGGCAAGGGTTTTGCGGCGCCGTTCTTCGACTGCCGCGCAGGGCGGCGCGGCTGCCTGCAAAATCAGCGCGCGTAGATCGGCGGGTCGAAGGTTTCGCCGTCGAAGAAGGCATCGGGCCCGAGGATCATCTGCCCCTTCTCGCTGGCGACGGGCGTAGGGTGGGTCATCGCCCCCTCGATCCGCGCCGAGGCGCCGGGCATGTCCGCCCCCGCCGCCCGCAGGTGCCGGCGATACAGGTCGGTGCGGAAGCAGGCGCCCGCCGCCTCCATCGCCGCCTTCGGGTCGAGGTTGTGCGCCTCGGCGATGTCGCGCGCCAGCAGCGCCGCCGTGCTGCGCCAAGGGAAGTTGGCCCCGCCCGCATGGAAGCGGATGAAGTCGGGGAAATGCCGCACCTCGCCCTGCGGGCTGACATGGAGACGGCCCAGCAGCCCCCGTTCGCTGAGTTCGGGGGAGAGGTTCAGGTAATCGGGGCGCGAGAGGATCTCGACCGCCGTACCGCGATTCTCGGGGATGTCGATCCAGCGGCAGGCGCGCCAGATCGCCCGCATCAGCGCGCCGGTCAGCTCGGGCTGGCTTTCGGTGAAGGCGCGGGTCAGGACCAGCCCCTTCTCGGGCGGCGCGTTCCAGATCGCCCTGCCCGCCAGCAGCAGCGCCCCCGCCGCCGTCTCGACGGCATAGGAGGCCCAAGGCTCGCCGACGCAGAAGGCGTCCACCTCGCCCGAGGCGAGGGCGGCGGCCATCATCGGCGGGGGGACCGTGTGGATCGAGAGGCCGGGCTCGAGCGGCGAGCCTTTCAGCCAGTGCCGCACCAGATGGGCCTGGGTCGAGAAGGGGAAGGGAACGCCGACCTTCAGCGGGCCGGTCCAGACGGACACCAGCGCGTCCCGCGCCGCGCGGGCGTCGCCGAAGCCGAAGCCGTGGCCGATGGCGCGCAGCCGCTCGGCCAGCGCGGCGTTCACCGCGATGGCCTGCCCACCCTGGCTGATGAACATCGCCAGATCGAAGGCCGGATAGTCCGGCCCGAGGCCGAGCGCCTGCGCGATGGGCAGCGGCACCAGCATATGCGCGGCGTCGATCCCGCCGGTGCCCAGCATGTCGCGGCTCTGCGCCCAGGAGCGCAGGCGGATGAGATCGAACTCCAGCCCCTCCTCGGCGGCGAATCCGATCTCGGCCGCGACGATCAGGGGCGCGGCGTCGATCAGCGGGACGTAACCGAGGCGCAGAGAGGTCAGGCTCATGTCAGCAGCCCCGCCGCCATGACCAGCTGCTGGGCGATGTCGGCCACGCGGCGGCCCTGGTCCATCGCCGTCTTGCGCAGAAGGGCATAGGCGGCTTCCTCGTCGATGCCGCGCGCCTTCATCAGGATGGCTTTCGCACGGTCGATGATCTTGCGTTCCTCCAGCGCGGCGCGGGTCGCCGCCAGTTCGGTCCGCATCTTGTGGAACATGTGAAAGCGCGCGATGGCGGCGTCGAGGATCGGGCGGATGCGCTCGGGCTGCAGGCCGTCCACGACATAGGCCGAGACGCCCGCCTCGATGGCCGCCCGCGTCAGCCCCTCGTCCGAGCGATCGACGAACATCGCCACCGGCCGCTCCAGCGGGCCGGAGGCCAGCGCCAGTTCCTCCAGCACATCGCGCGAGGGGTCGGCCACGTCGATCAGCACGATGTCGGGCTTCTGCTCGGCGATGCGGCGGGCAAGGCCGGTTTCCTCGGCAATGACGGTGACCGTGTGATCGCCCGAGGCGCGCAAGCCGTCCACGATCCGCAGCGCGCGGTCGCGATCGCGTTCGACGATGATGATCGACAAGCCCGGCATCAGGTCCCCCTGCTGCCGTCAAAGCCGCTGCCTGCCGCGACAGCAATCCCGCGCAAGGCCAAAGCCAGTGGCGCGGTGCAATCCCACGGCACGTGCATGGCCAGCGGGCAGCACTGCCCACCCCTGCGGCAGAGTAGGTCTACGCGGAAGCAGACAGGACCGGAACGGGATGCGGGCTTGGCGCCGGCAGGGGCTGCTTCTCGCTGCAGGCGCGGAAGAGCTGCGCGAGGCGCGCGGCTGAATCGCAGATGTCGTGCCGGGCGAGCGCCCGCTCGCGCGCGGCGGCGCCCACCTCGGCCAACCGCTCGGGCAGGCTGAGCGCGGCCTCGTCCAGCGCCGCGGCCAGCGCGTCGGCGCTTCCCGCAGGCACGAGCCAGCCGGTCCGGCGGTCGAGCACCAGCTCGGGGATGCCCGCGACATAGGTGGTGATGCAGGGACGGGCGGCGGCCATCGCCTCCATCAGCGCGACGGGCAGGCCCTCGGCGAAGCTGGGCATGACCATGACATGCGCCTGCGACAGCGCCTCGGCCACCTGCCCCTCGTCCATCCAGCCCGGCAGGCTGACGCGATCCGAAATGCCGAGCCGCGCGATGGTCTGGCGAATCGCCGGCGCAAGGGGGCCGTCGCCGACCAGCCGCAGATGCATGGGCTGGCGCACGCGGGCCATCGCCTCGAGCAGCATCATCTGGCCCTTCTGCTCGACGAAGCGGCCGATCGAGACAAGTTGCAGCGGATGACCCGGCCCAGGTCCCGGCGGAAGCGGCCGCGGCTGCGCGAAGACCTGACGGTCGATCCCGCAATGGACGACCTGAAGTTTCGGCCAGTCGGCTGCCGGGGTCCAGCGGGCCAGCTGGCTGCGGCCGAAGTCGCTGACCGCCACGACGAAGCAGGCATCGGCGATCTTCGCCTCGAGGTTCAGGGCGCCGATGGCGTCGAACTCCTCGGGGCCGTGGACGGTCATGCTGTAGCCCGGCCCGCCCATCAGGCGCGAATAACGGGCGACATCTGTGGAATTCGTGCCGAAATGGGCATGGAGATGGGCGATGCCCGTCTCGCGGCACCGGCGGGCGAGCCATGCGCCCTCGGCCAGGTAGATGAATTGGCGCAGCAGCCCGCGGCCCTTGCCGCCCCGCCAGCCCGCCGAGATCGCCGCACCCGCCGCGCGCGGGTGGCGCAGGACGCCGCGCAGAAGCGCAAGGCCTAAAGCAAGCGCGCCGCGGTCCAGCACATATTCCGTCGCCGCAAACTCGGCCTTGTCGACCGGCGTCACCAGCGGCTGAGGATCGGGCCGCATGGCGAAGCGGGTGATGGAGAGCCCGGCCGCCTCGAGCGCCTGGATCTCGCGGCGGATGAAGGTTTGCGAGGGACGGGGGTAGGTGTTAACCACGTAGCCGATGCGAATCGGGGTCCGGCAAGCTGAATCGGATGTAACGTGCATCGTAAGATCTGGTTCCGCTGCCTTGTCGATAAATCTGGCTTATTCTTGCCGACGAGGCACGACCATGTCGATCTTATTTCCACCTTCCGAAAAAAAGTGGCATTCTGGTCTTCCTCAGCAGAACGAAAGCGAGCTGTCGTGTTAGTTGGTATGATCTTGCTCTCGACCATCGCGGGCGCTGCGTCAACAGGTCTTCTTCTTCTCCTGGGTCATGGCCTGGGGTCTGCGCTGCTGTTCGGCTATGTCTGCGGCGGCGTTCTGACGATGATCCTGCTGAGCGTGCGGATGGTGATCTGCGAATGGCTAAACGGCCGCGCGGGATCGCACGGCCGTTTTCATGAACAGGCGTTTCAGCAGCCGGTGCCGCGCGCGACCACGCGGAACGTCTGGACGATGGTCGCCAGATCGAGCCGCAGGCTCACCTCGCGGGAATAGCGCTCGTCGTAAAGGGCGCGGGCGGGGAAGGCCGAGCCGTTGCGGATCGACACCTGCCAGAGGCCGGTCAGGCCAGGGCGATGCGCCGCGTAGTACTGGCCCGGATAGAGCACGCGCTGCTCGGGCATCATCGGTCGCGGGCCAACCAGGCTCATCTGACCCAACAGCACGTTCACCAGCTGCGGCAGCTCGTCCAGCGAGCTCTTCCGCAGGAAGCGGCCCACCGTGGTGATGCGCGGATCGTTCCGCAGCTTCTGGTCCCGGTCCCATTCGGCGCGCGCCGCGGGATTGGCATCCAGATGCGCCTTCAGCAGCGCGTCGGCATCGGGGCGCATCGTCCGGAACTTGAAGAGGCGGAAGGTCTTCCAGCCCTCGCCCAGACGGTCCTGCGTGTAGATGGGCGACCGGCCGTCGACCATGATCGCCACCGCGATCAGCGCCATCAGGGGAAGAAGAAACGGGAGGGCGATCAGGATGAGCGCCGTGTCGAGGACACGTTTACCGCCATTCCGATAGAGCCCACCCGGATAAAGTTCGATCTGCGGAGAAGACACCGAGTTGATGTCCGGCCGGCTATTGTAAAACGCCATACTGAAGGCTCCGTCCTGCACACAGCCACACTGGTAAAAAAGGTCTGCCTCCAAGCGCGACCGGCAAAACTATCCTTCCGCCGACTTGGAATATGCATAGGTATATGTGCCGGGTAAGGTCTTAGCAACCTATTTAAAAAGAGAGTCATATTTTTGAGTTTCACCCTTATCGCGAATAAAGAGGATTCGCACAATTCAGGGTTGTTATTTCAACTATAGGGAGGTGCGATTATCTCAGCGCTCGCCGGATCAGCGACCGCGGTCCCATTTGCCCGAAGGTCGACGCGCCCGAACCGCCAATGCCACGCTGGAATATGTCGCGAAACCAATGGGATCTCGCAGGGCGGCCTTGAGCAGCCAGCTGCCCGACGGACTGTCGCCTGCCGAGCGGGCAGCAAGCTCGGGGTATCTCGCCGACAGCTCGGCATTACCGGCATTCTGCCTGCGACGCACGCGGACAAGACGCAGGAAACCCTCGGTCACCGGCCAGAGATAAGGCACTTCGACGCGCGTTCTTTCGCTGCGGTTGAAATGAAGACGCACAAACGCGTCATCCGCGATAATGTCTGGGAACCGGTTCCAACGCGCTCGTCCCTCGGCATTGACGGCGAATAAACCCGCACCAGTCACATTTTCGGCAACGAAAGGCAGCGCCTGCCAGAAGCGCGAATAAGCGGCAGACACGCGGCTTCTGGGCGCCGGGATCGTCAGCCGCGCGCCGATATAGCGCGCGCCCGGCCCCGAAAGCGCCGTGTAGAGCGCCAGCATCATCCCCTCGCCGATCACGACGTCCGCATCGAGGAACAGCCGGCTTGGCCCCGCGGCCTGCGCCTCGGCAAGGTTCAGCGCCGCAATCTTGCCGCCGCCGGGCGTCTCGAGCACCGCCATGTGCCAGCCCGCAGCCTCGAAGCGGCCGGTCCAGGCGCGCGCGATCTCCGCCGTGCGGTCGGTGCAGCCGTTGGGTACGACCAGCAGCTCGGGCCGCGCCCCCGGCGGCAGCGCCTGCGCGAAGAGGGCCCCGAGGCAGGCGTCGATCCGCGCCTCTTCCTGATGGGCGGGAATGATGACGGTGAGATCGGCGCCGCTCATTTGTATTCGATCAGCCGCACCTGGCGGCGGCGCAGGCGGTTCACCAGATAGCTCAGGGCCCCGAGCGCCTCAGGGAACTTGCCGAGGACGTTGAAGAACGCCCTCTCCCAGCCCATGCGGCGCGACAGGCGCAGGACCTGCGCCGGATAGGCGAGCAGCAGCAGCAGGGCGGCGGGATGGACCAGCGCGCCCAGTATCGCCGCCGCCGGCAGCAGCGCGCCCCAGACCAGCGCGCGCCGCGTCTCGGTGCGCCAGTGCCGCTCGGGCGGGGCGCCGTGGAGGGCGGCACCCTCCGCATAGGCGTGGCCGGTCCGGCGGCTCCGGCGCCACCACTGGGCGAATCGGGTCATGTCGGCATCGTGCCAAGTCATCTCGACGTCGAGGCGGCGGACGGTCCAGCCGGCGGCCCGCAGGCGCACGCACATCTCGGGCTCCTCTCCGGCGATGAGGCTGTCGCGGAAGCCGCCGACGCCCGTGACCGCCACGTGGCGAATCAGCATGTCCCCCCCGACGGCGAGGGCCGGGCCGACCGGCGTGTCCCATTCCGCGTCGCAAAGACGGTTGTAGACCGAGCGTTCGGGGAAGCGCTCGCGCCGGCGGCCCGCAACGACTCCGAGCCGCGGGTCGGCCTCCATCGCGGCGATGGCCGCCGGCAGCCATTCCTCGCGCAGCGCGCAGTCGCCGTCGATGAACTGCACATAGTCCGGCGCACCGCCATCGGGCGCGGCGGCCAGCGTTGCAAGGCCGGCGTTGCGGGCGCGGGCGGCGGTGAAGGGCCGGTCCATGTCCAGCGCCACCACCTCGGCCCCCGCAGCCGCGGCCGCATCGGGGCTGCCGTCAGTGGAGCCCGAATCAACGTAGATCACCCGCTGCGCCTTCCCGGACAGCGAAGCAAGGCAGGCCCGCAGCCGCGCGCCCTCGTTGCGTCCAATGGCAATTACGGCTACGCGGGCCGCAGGGGCCTTGACATGCGGCTCGTCCATGGGCGGCGGGAAAATCTGTGTCATTTTTCGATACTCCGCGATAGTCAAGCGCCCTTTACGTGTTATGGCAGTAACTAGCTCGCCCAGGGATGCAGGAAAAGGCTTGGTGATGGACGGCGGAACCACGGGCTATCAGCCCAACACGCAAAGGTACTGGGACGCAATGCCCAGGCTGGACCTGAGCCAGGCGCAGAAGAAGCAGCCAGAGATCGCGCGCCAGGGCGATCCGGCCGCAGACGGCTACGACCTGCTGCGCACGCGAATCCTCGGCGAGGTGGCCGAGCGCGAGTGGGCGCGGGTCGGGGTGACCCAGGCCGCGACCGGCCGGGCGGCGCCCCTGACGGCGCTGAACCTCGCCTTGTCCGAGGCGCGGCGGCCGAAGCGGTCGATCCTGCTGCTGGATCTCGACATCGCGCGCCAGCCGGTGCTGCGCTATCTGGGGGCCGATCTCGAGACCGGGCGCGCGGATGGCAGCTTCCGCCTGTGGCGCGCCAACGACCAGCTGGGGGTGATGGCGATCAAGGCCTCGCCGGCCGAGGCGGCGACCCGCCTGCTAGACCCGGCCTTCAGGGCCGAGATGGACGAGGTGCTGGCCAAGGCTGCGCCCGACATCGTGATCCTGCACGTGCCGCCGCTGCTGGCCGGCGACGCAGGTCTTGCGGGCCTGCCGCTGGCGCAGGGCCTGATCCTCGTCGTGGACGCGCAGGCCGACACCGCGGCCCGGCTGCGGGAATGCCAGGCGCGCATGCGCGACATCTGCCCGCTTCTTGGGCTGTTTCATTTCGACGCCGAGGTTTGAATGGGTCCGATCGTTGGAGTCAAAGAGTTCATCGACATGCTGCGCCGTCGCGGCCCGGTCATCGCGCTGATCCTGATGGCCGGCCTCTACCTGACGATCACGCATGCCCTGTCGCTGGCCCGCAGCTACGAAGCGGTGACCGTCATCCAGATCGAGCCGAACATCCTCGGCGGCGGCCTGGCGGGCGAATCGTCCGGCGACACGGCCGCGCGCCTGCGCCTGATCGAGCAGCGGCTGATGGCGCGCAGCAACGTCCTCGACATGATCGACCGGTTCGACCTGTTCGACGACGCGCCGGAACTGAATGAGGACACGCGCGTCACCGCGTTCCGCCAGGGCACGCGGATCGAATTCGTGCCGGCGGCCGGTGGCGGGCCGGGCTCGGATCGCGAGTTGTCGGCGATGCTGATCACCGTGCGGGCAGGCGATGGGGCGACCGCGGCGAATCTGGCGAACGACATGGCCGACCAGATCATGCGCAGCGACCAGGAGACGCGGAACCGGCGCCTCGACGATCTGATCGAGACGCTGCAGCGCGAGGACGACCGCATCACCACCGCCATCCGGCAGGTGCAGGTGCAGGCCGAGGCCTTCCGCAGGCAGAACGCCGATTCGCTGCCCGAGAACACGGAATACCTCGTGGGCGAGCTGACGCGGCTGGAATCGCAGCGGGTCGAGCTGACGCGGGCGCAGCAGGCCCTGGAGCGCGAGCTGCTGGCGGTCGAGGTCGGCACGGCCGCAACGGCCGGCGGGCGCAGCCTCTCGGTTGTCCAGCAGCTCCGTACGCTCGAGGTGGACCTGGCGCAGGCGCGCCTGACGCTGCCTGAGGACCATCCCGAAGTACAGCGCCTCGCCGCCGCCATCGAGGACGTGCGCGAGGGGCAGGTGCGGCAGATGACCCCGGGCGCCGCCCGGCAGGTCGAACTGATCCGCAGCCAGTCGCAGGATCTCGACGCCGAGCGCGCGGCCATCGACCAGCGGGTGCCGCAGATCGAGGCGCAGCTCGCCGCGATTCCGACCACCTCGGTCAGGCTCGACAACTACGCGACCCAGATCGCCACGCTCGAGGTCAGCCGCGCCACCATCGCCGAGCGCCTGTCCCGCGCGGAGCTGGACAAGCGCCTCGCCAGCAGCGAGCACGGCGACCGGATGGTGGTGCTGGAACGCGCCAGCCGCCCCGAATATCCCGTCAGCGCTGGCCGCAAGCGCGTCGCCGTCCTCGGCCTCGCGGCCAGCCTGGCGGCCGCACTGGCCGCGGCCTTCCTGCTGGAGATGCGGCGCCCGCTTCTGCGCACCCCGGCGCAGCTTCAGAAGGCGCTTGGCGTGGCGCCGATCGCGGTCTCGGCCCTGCGGCCGTCGCGCGCGCAGCGACGGCGGGCGCGCCTGCGCGACCTGACCAGCGCCACGATCGTGACCCTGGGCGTGATTGCCATCGGGATGCTCATGCTGTCGTCGGGCAGCGCCTGACGGCGCTGCCGTTCAACCTGACGCAAAAGTCAGGTTGACGATGCGCGTGCGAAAGCGCCCGCTTCATCCATGGGAGTATCGGCCCGATGTGTTCGCTCGGGATCCGTGCATGTAACGATTTAGCTGGACAAACCGGGAGGAAGTGACATCGACTCGCACTCAGGTTGAGCGGCGTGTTGATGTTTCGCGTTTCGCGGTGGCCGTTTGCGGTTGGGGAGCGCGATGAAGGCACAAACGATCACGCCCTTTCCCGGCACGACGGTTTCCGGCCCTGCGACGGACAGTCAGATCGCATTTCTCATGGCCGGTGCCGACAGAAGCCGGCCCCGTGCCCATCTCGAGCAGATCGTGGCCGAGGCGCCGGCCGAGACGCTGGACCCTGTCCGGCTTCGCAGCGCTTGGCTGCACCTCGCGCGCGAAAACGATTCGCTGCGCATGGTGCTGGAGGATGACGAGGACGGCCGGCTGATCCTGCGCGTGCTGGCGGAGCCGCAGCTGGACCTGCGGCTGCTCGACTGGTCCTTTGCCGGCGCCGAGGAGCAGCAGCGCCTGATGGCAGAGTTCCTCGAGGCCGACCGCGCCGAGGGTTTGGACCCGCGGCAGCAGCCGGGCTGGCGCGTCACGCGGATCAACCTCGGGGCCGGCCGCGCGGCGATGCTGTGGACCATCCAGCACGCGATGACCGACGGCACCAGCATGGAGATCCTGCTGACGCGCCTGTGGGAAGACCTGGTCGATCGGCGACGGCGCGCGCCGCCGGCCACCAGTTTTGCCGAGGTGCTGCAGCGCAAGCCGGCGCTCGGACGCGAGGGCGCAAAAGCCTTCTTTGCCCGGATGCTGGAGGGGCATGACCGCGTCGCCCCGCTGCGGCCCCATCAGGCGGGCGGCACGCCGCGGATGCGGCGGCTGCGCGCGGTGGTGCCGGCCGAGGCGATCGCGGCGCTGGACCGGCAGCTCGCCGCGATGGGCGCCACGCAGCTGAACGCGGTGCAGGCTGCCTGGGCCATCGTGCTCGGCCGCTGGACCGGCCAGCCGGCCGCCTGCATGGGCCTTGTGGATGCCGGACGCTCGGTCGACGCAAGCTGGGCCGAGACCGCGGGCTGCCTTATCTCCACCCTGCCGTTCCAGGTCGACCTGGCGGCGCGCCCCAGCTTGCGCGCGCTGCTGACCGACCTGCGCGCGCTGACGCTGGAGATGCGCCGCCATGCCCATGTCGAGCTGACCGAGGTGCGGCGCTGGTCCGGCCGGCATGGAGCGGCGCCGCTGTTCGACACGGTGGTGATGTATGCCCGCCGCACCCTCGCCGAGGCGCTGGAGGCCCGCGGCTGCGGCTGGACGAACCTGCAGCTGGTGGAAGAGGGCGATGCGCTGGTGACGCTGTCCGTCCATGGCGGCGCGCAGATGCGGATCGAGCTGGAGCACGACGCCGTGCGCCTGACGGAGGACGAGGCGGCGCGGATGCTCGGCCATGTGACGCGGCTTCTGACGGCGATGGGCGCGGCCGACCCCGACGCCCCCTGGGCCGGGCTGGACATGCTGTCGCCCGACGAGACGGAGGCGCTGCTGGCGCTTGGCCGTCCGCGGGACATGGGGGACGACACCCTGCCCTGCCCCGCCACGCGCTTCGAGCAGGTGGCCGCCGCGGCTCCGACGCAGCCGGCCATCATCGATGCCGCGACCGGCGCGGTCATGGACTTCCGGACGCTGGACCAGCGCGCAAACGCGCAGGCGCAGGCGCTGGCAGATGCGGGTCTCGGTCCCGAGGACGTCGTCGGCATAGCCCTGCCGCGGGGCGCCGACCAGATCATCGCCATGCTGGCCGTCCTGAAGGCCGGCGCGGCCTTCCTGCCGCTCGAGCCCGACCAGGCGGCCGACTACCTGGCAAAGCTGCTGGACGCGGCCGGGGCGCGGGCGCTGATCGCGGCGCCGGGCGCCGCCCTGGCCGAGGGCGCGCGCCTGCACCTTGCCCCGTCCGAAGCCCAGCTTCCGGCGCCGCCGCCGCGGCCGGCGCCCGATGCCGGGCGGCTCGCCTATGTCATCTTCACCTCGGGCTCGACCGGGGCGCCGAAGGCGGTGATGGGCCTTGCCGGGGCGCTTGCCGCCCATGCCGACGCCGCCATCGCGCGCTTCAGGCTGACGCCGGCGGACCGGGTGCTGCAATTCTCGGCGCTCGGCTTCGACGTGATGCTGGAGGAGATCTTCCCGACGCTTCTCGCCGGCGCCGCCGTGGTGCCGCGGGACGCGCGGCCGCTCGCCTCGGTCGCCGGTCTCCTCGACCTTCTGGCCGAGCATGAGGTGACCGTCGCGAACCTGCCCGCCAGTTATTGGCACCAGCTCGTCGCCGACCTTTCGGACGCGCCGCGACCCCTGCCGCCGTCGCTGCGTCTGGTCGTCACCGGCAGCGAGCGCGTGCTGCCCGGCCCCTACCTCCGCTGGCGGCAGCTGGCACCAGGCGTCGCCTTCATGAGCGGCTACGGCCCGACCGAGACGACGATCACCTGCACGATCTGGGAGGCGCCTGCCGAGGGTCACGGGCTGGAGCATTCCGGCGCCGACATCCCCATCGGCCGCCCCCTCGGTCATGCCCACGCCGTTCTGCGGGCGCCGGACGGCAGCCTCACCCCGCGGGGCGGCCAGGGCGCGCTGTGGATCGGCGGCGCTGCCGTCACCCGCGGCTACATGAACGATCCCGGGCAAACGGCGGCGGCCTTCGTGCAGGACCCTTGGAGCCCCGGCGGCCGGCTCTATGACAGCGGCGACCGCGCGCGCTGGAACCGGCAGGGCGAGCTGATGTTCCTCGGCCGCGGCGACCGGCAGCTGAAGCTGCGCGGCTTCCGCATCGATCCGGCGCAGATCGAGGCTGTCTTAGGCGAGGAGCCCGCGATCTCGCGCGTGCATGTCGATGTCGCGGGCGGGCCTCCGCCGCGGCTGGTGGCCTGGGTCGTCGCCCGGCAGCCGCTGGACGCGGCGCGGCTGTCGCAGGAGATGCTGACCCGGCTGCCCCATTACATGCAGCCGCAGATCGTGCAGGTCGAGCAGCTGCCGCTGACACCGAACGGCAAGATCGACCGCGCGGCGCTGCCGCTTCCGCCCTCCCGCACAAAAGCCTTGCGCGAGGCCGGCGCGCCGCAGGACGAGCGGGCGCGCCTGATCGCGGCCTGCATGGCCGAGGTGCTGGAGGTTGACGAGGTGCCGACCGACGCCGATTTCGACGAGCTTGGCGGCGACAGCCTGCTGGCGCTGCGGCTGGTCAGCCTGATTCAACGCCGCACCGGCCTGACGCTGCGCGCGACGGACCTCGCCCGCCATCCCTCGCCCGAGGCGCTGGCGGCGATGCTGGCAGCAGGAAAGCCGCAGCCCCGCTTCCTCGTCCCGATCCAGGCCGAAGGCACGGGCGTTCCCGTCATCGCGGTCCATGTCCTCGGCCGCAACCAGGAGCTGTACCGCCCCCTCGCCGCGGTGCTGGCGCCCGATCATCCGGTCTATGGGCTGACCGTCGGCTACCCGCGCAATCTCGACGAGATCGACATCCCGCGCATCGCCCGCGGCTATTTCGACGAGCTGCAGCGCCACCTGCCGGACCGTCCGGTCTGCCTGGTGGCGGTGTCGATGGCCGCGTATTTCGCCTTTGAACTGGCGCAGCAGCTGCGGCAGGCCGGTCGCGAGGTGGCGCTGCTGGGGGTCATGGACGCCACCGGACCGGGCGGACGACCGCCGCTGCGGGGCCTGCCGCTGCTGCTGGCGCATCTGCGCGAGCTGGGCCGGGACGGGCCGCGCCACCTGGCCCAGCTGTGGCAGCGGCGGCGCGAGGCGCGCGCGGCCGATCAGCGCCCCGAACCCTCGCCCGAGCCGGGCCTGCCCTCGATGGAACAGGTGGTCGAGGCGAACGTGGCGGCCGTCGAGGCCTACCGGCCCAAGCCCTATGACAGCCCCCTGACCGTCTATCGCGCCGACCGCAGCTTCTGGGATTCGCCCGCCGCGAAGGCCAGCGCCCTCGGGTGGAACGTCGTGGCTCAGGGAGAGCTCACGCTCAGGGACCTGCCGGGCACGCATCTTTCCATCCTCGAGCCGGGAAATGTCGACGCGCTCGCCATTGACCTCCGGCGTCGTCTGGCCGATCTGGGCCCGAAGGCGCCCCGTCCTGCGGCCGGCCTGCCGCCCGACGCGGGGCGCGGCTGACGGGACATCCCCGCGCCTCCGGAACACGTGCCAAGGAACAGCCCATGCGCTTCGAGATCGGCCCCGCCTCCGTCGAGGTGAACATCCCCGACAAGGCGCGCCTGCTGGACGAGGTGGCGGCGCGGCTTGCCCATGGCCGCGGCTTCGCGCTGGCGACGCTGAACGTCGATCACCTGGAGAAGCTGCGCCATGACGCGGCCTTCCGCCGCGCCTATGCCGCCCATGATCTCGTCGTCGCCGACGGCAACCCGGTGGTCTGGCTGGCGCGCCTCGGCGGCAAGGACCTGTCGCTCGTCCCCGGCTCGGAGCTGGTGGTGCCGCTCTGCCGGCTTGCGGCCGAGGCCGGCCGACCCGTTGCGATCATCGCCGGCACCGAGGAGGCGGGTCGCAAGGCCGCCGCAGCTCTCGGCGCGCAGGTTCCGGGGCTGAGCGTCGCCCTGATCGCCGCGCCGGGCTTTCCGTTCGACCCGGACGGCGCCGAGGCGGATGCGCTTCTGGACCGCGTGGCCGCGATGGGGCCCGGCCTCTGCCTGCTCGCCGTCGGCGCGCCGCGGCAGGAGCGGCTGGCGGCGCGCGGCCGCGACCGCTGCCCGGCAACGGGCTTCGCCTCGGTCGGCGCGGGCATCGACTTCCTGGCGGGCCACCAGCGGCGCGCCCCTGCCCTCATGCGCAAGGCGCGGATGGAATGGCTCTGGCGCGCCGCGCTCAGCCCGCGCCGGCTTGGGCCGCGCTATCTGCGGGGCGCGATGATCCTGCCCGGCCTCGCCAGGCGAGCGATGGCGGGGCGCAAGGCCGGCTGAGGCCGGCCGCGCTCAGCCCAGCAAAAGCCAGGCGAGGATGAGGCCGAGGATGGCGAAGGTCAGGTCGTGCCAGCCATCCCAGACCCCGCTGCGCCGCGCCAGCCGGACCAGCATCGGATAGGCCAGGATCGCCGCGACCGCCTGCCCCAGAAGCGCGCCGGGAATGCCTCCGTAATGCGCGCCGGTGACGAAGCAGGCCATGAACAGGACCGCCCGAACGAAGGTCAGCCAGAAGAACCCGCGCGAATCGCCCACGGCCAGGGCACCCTGGTCGTAGGTCATGACGATGACCGGCGGGATGCTGGTCAGGGCGACAAGGGTCACAAGCCCTCCGGCGTCGCGATAGCGGTCGTCGTAGAGAAACTCGACCAGCGGGACCGCCCAGGTGGCGACGGCCGCCAGCATCAGCATCACCATCGCCGTCATCCCGGCGCGCATCACCCGCATCCGCCGCTTGCGGTGCGGCGAGGGGTCCTCGTTGAGGTCGCGATAGACCGGGATCATCAGCCGGCTGATGATGGCCGTTGCCAGCATCTGCGGGAAGCTCGCCAGGAAGAACGCGATGTTGTAGATGCCCAGCTCGGTCAGGGTGAGATAGCGCCCGAGGACGGCCTTGTCGCCCTGCGACAGCGCGAAGCCGACGACGGTCGAGGGCACGATCCACTTGCCGAACGAGATCAGCTCCTGCGCGGCGCTGCGGTCCCAGGTGAAGCGGTTGCGCGGCCCCGGCAGCAGCCGCAGCACCAGGATCACCTTGATGATCGCGCCCAGCAGCAGCCCGATCACCAGCGCCCAGGCCGAGCCCATCAGCGCGGCGAGGATGATGGTGACGCTTGTCCCGATGAACACCGACAGAAGCTCGACCAGCGTCAGCCGGCCCATCTTCAGATGCCGGTTCGCGCTCTCCACCGTGGTCGGCAACAGGCCGTAGATGATCGTCGTCAGCCCGGCCACGGGCAGGTACCAGACCAGCTCGGGCACCTCGTAGAAGCGGGCGGCCGGCACGGCCATGATGCAGCAGCAGATCCACAGGACGACGCCGCGCACCGCCTGCATCGTGTAGGCCGTGTCGAGAAATTTCTGGTCGTCGCCGCGCTTGCTCTGAAGGATCGCCGGACCGATCCCGACATCCGAGAAGGTGGTCAGGCCGATGATCACGACCATGATGATCGCCATAAGCCCGAAGACCTCGGGGAAGAGCAGCCGGGTCAGGATCAGGTTCGAGGCGAGGCGGATGCCCTGCTGCCCGCCGAAGCTGACAAGTGTCAGGATCGAGCTGCGGAAGGCCCGCGGCAGCAGGCTGTCGCCGCTCATGAGCATGCCGATCCGGGCGCGGATCATCGCGAGCCGGTCCTGCAAGCGCGCGCGCATGCGAGGCAACAGGGTCTTGCGCAGGTCGCGGATCTCATCTTGTCCCTCTCGCGGCAGTCATGGCGCATTTGATGCACTTCCCCGTGCCAGGCAATGCCCGAACTGGCGGGCCGGCCGCCCGACTTGCGCCCTGTGCCAAACTCGTCTCAGCCGATGATGGGCCTGAAGGTCGCCATGGGCGCGGGCCGGCCGGCCGGCTGTGGCGCAGCGGCGTCGACGGTGACGCCGCGCGCCGCCAAGCCCGCCAGCGCGCCCGCCGCCAGCCATGTCACTGGCGTGAGCGTCGCGTTAGGGATCAGGTCGACCAGGTTCGCCGCGACGATCAGCGTCATCCCCACCGTCCAGCGATCGAAGTGGCCGGTGACCACCGTATGGCGCCAGACGCGGATGACCGAGCCGCAGAGCAGCCCGAACATCGCGATATAGGTCAAGAAGCCGCCCGTGCTGACATAGATGATCCACTGGCCGTCGGTGATCGTGCGAATCCTGCCGTCGAACGGGTCGACGACATGATGGCGGTTCCAGCTTCCCCAGCCCGCCAGGAATTTCTGCGAGGCGCGTTCGAGCAGGACCAGCTCGTTCTCGAACCGGAAGAGAAGCGACTGGCCCCGCTCCGCGTCGAGGCCGATGATGTAGTCGCTGATGGCGGTCACCGGCACCAGGCCGGCCCACATCGCGAAGGGGTAGAGCAGCACCAGCGTGGTCACGATCCCCGCGAGCCGCATCTGCCAGCGCACGCCCATCATCAGGATCACCGGCACCAGCATCACGCCGTACATCAGCGAGGCCGCGCTCTTGCACATCACCAGGACGACCAGAAGATAGAGCAGCACCCACATGGCCCGCAGCCGCCTTGGGCCGTCGGCTTCCTTGTAGGCGACGGCCGCGGAAAGAACGCCCGTGACGGTGAACAGCGCCACCCACAGCCCGTGCTCGAGGAAGACCATCGGGCGGAAGCCGCCGTAGCGCATCGACTGGCTGAAATCATGGGCGAAGAAGCCGTAGATCCAGACGTTCAGCTGCGGGCTCAGCCGCACCTCGAGCAGCATGGGCAGCGAATAGGCCAGCGTCGCCAGGACCAGCGTCCGCATGTAGAGGCGGACCGAGTCCGTCGAGGACAGGATCATGTAGCCGATCAGGAACGGCACGAGGTCCAGCAGCGTGTAGAACAGCGCGTAGAGCGCGTCGATCATCGAGAGGCCGGGCCGGAAGGACACGCCCTCAACGATCGGAGCGCCGTTGGTTGCGACGGTGATGAAGGGCGTGATGACCGCGATCGCGAGGAGCAGCTTGATCCAGCCCTCCATCCGAAGCCAAGGCATCGGCGCGGTCGCCCGCATCACCACCACACCGACCAGGGCCGCCATGACGTTGATGTGATCCTTGCCCAAGCCTGGCAGGATCGGCGCCTTCACCGTCACCACGGGCGGCAGCAGCAGGTAGCCCGCGACAAGGGACCAGATCGCCGCGCGGCGGTAGTCGAGGCGCGAGAACAGCAGGGCGACGACCACGGGCCAGACGAGAAGCGCGAGCGTCGAGAGCGTGTTGCCCAATTCCGGTCCTTTTTAATCACGTCTGGTGTTCTTGTCGTTCCGGATGCAGCACTACTATCGCTAAGGCTGAGTAGTAGTCTAGAACGGCATCTGGGTGTAAACGATCAATATGAATTTTTTGTACGAGTAAAGGTGTCGCCGCCCCGCCACCCGTGCGAGAGCGGCAGCAGCAGGAGGTTTCACAGTGTCCGGCACCACAGACAGTTCGCATGACATCGCCGTTGTCGGCATCGGGCTGGACCTGCCCGGCGCCTCGGATGCCCGGCAGTTCTGGGACAACCTGCGCGACGGGGTCGAATCGATTCGCGACCTGACTCCGGACGAGCTGGCAGCCGCGGGCGAAAGCGCCGCGCGCAGCGGTCATCCCGACTATGTCGCACGCGCCGCCGTCCTCGATGGCTACGACCAGTTCGACGCCGAGTTCTTCGGTCTCAGCCCCAAGGACGCGGCGGTGATGGACCCCCAGCACCGCAAGTTCCTGGAAGCCTGCTGGCACGCGATCGAGGATGCGGGCCACCGGCCGGACAATCTCGGCGCGGTCGGGGTCTGGGCAGGTTGCGGCATGGGCAGCTACTTCTCGGTCAACATCTGCTCGAACCGCGACCTCGTCGAGGAGACGGGGATGTTCCTGCTGCGCCACACCGGCAACGACAAGGACTTCCTCTCCACCCGTGCCAGCCACATCTTCGACCTGCGCGGCCCCAGCGTCTCGGTGCAGACCGCCTGCTCGACCTCGCTGGTCGCGGTGCATGCGGCCTGCCAGGCGCTGAACGCGGGCGATTGCGACGCGGCGCTGGCCGGGGGCGTCACCATCGAGCTGCCGCAGGGCCGCGGCTATCTCTACAAGGCGAACGAAATTCTCTCTCCGGACGGGCATTGCCGCGCCTTCGACCATCGCAGCGAGGGCACGGTCTTCGGCAGCGGCGCGGCGGTGGTGCTGCTGCGGCGCCTGTCGGACGCCATCGCGGACGGCGATCACATCTGGGCGGTGATCAAGGGCAGCGCGATCAACAACGACGGCTCGGGCAAGGCCGGCTACCTCGCCCCCTCGGTCGAGGGGCAGGCCGCCGCCATCGCCGAGGCGCATCTGGTCGCCGGCGTGGACGCCGCCACCATCGACTATGTCGAATGCCACGGCACCGGCACCCGGCTCGGCGACCCGATCGAGGTCGCCGCCCTGACCGAGGCCTTCGCGCTCGGCAGCGGCGGCGGGCGCACCGGCATCGGCTCGGTCAAGACGAACATCGGACACACCGACACGGCGGCGGGCACGGCGGGCCTCATCAAGGTCGCCCTGTCGCTGCATCACGGCGAGGTGCCGCCAAGCCTGAACTTCGAGGCGCCGAACCCGGTCATCGACTTCGAGGGCACGCCCTTCCATGTGATCGCCGCCCGCACCCCCCTGCCCCGGCACGCGGACCGCCCGGCGCGCGCGGCAGTGAACTCTCTCGGCGTCGGCGGCACGAACGCCCATGCCGTGCTGGAGGCCGCGCCGGTGCAGCCTGCCTCGGAGCCGTCGGACTGGCCGGTGCAGCCGCTCGTCGTCTCGGGGCGCAGCCGCGCCGCGCTTGACGCCAACGCCGCCGCGCTGGCCGCTTGGCTGCGGCAGAACCCGGACGCCAATCTCGCCGATGTCGGCTTCACCCTGCAACAGGGCCGCAAGGTCTTCGACAAGCGCCGCGTGCTGGTCGCCGCCGACGCCGCGGACGCGGCCGACCAGCTGGAGCGTGCCGATCCGCGCCGGGTCTTCAACCATGACGCCAGTCCCGCCGCGCCCAAGCTGGCCTTCCTGTTTCCGGGCGGCGGCGCGCAGTCCATCCACATGGCGCGCGGGCTCTACGAAACCGAGCCGGTCTTCCGCGACTGGATGGACCGCGGCCTCGCCGTCCTCGAGGGGCTGACGGGGCGCGATCCGCGCGCGCTGTGGCTGCCCGAGCCGGGCGAGGAGGCCGCCGCGACCGAGGCGCTGACCCGCCCCTCGGTCCAGCTGCCGCTGCTGATGATCGTCGAATACGCGCTGGCGCAGCTATGGATCAGCTGGGGCGCCGAGCCCGAGGCGCTGGCCGGACACTCGATGGGCGAGAACACCGCCGCCTGCCTTGCCGGCGTGATGGGCTTCGAAGACTGCATCCGGCTGGTCGAGCTGCGCGGGCGCCTGTTCGACCGCGTGGCGCCGGGGGGGATGCTCAGCGTCCAGCTTCCCGCCGAGGGGCTGGAGCAGGAGATCCGCGAGGCCGGGCTGGACCAGCTGGATCTCGGCGTGCGCAACGCGCCCAGCCTGTCGGTCGCGTCGGGGCCGCGCGCCCAGATCGAGGCGCTGCACCAGCGCCTGGCCGAGCGGGGCATCGAGTGCCAGCGCATCGCCATCGACATCGCCGCCCATTCGCGCATGCTCGACCCGATCCTGCCCGAGTTCGAGGCGTTCCTGCGTCAGATCCGCCTCAGCCCGCCGCAGATCCCGCTGCTGTCGAACCGGTCGGGCACCTGGATGACCGATGCCGAGGCGACGGACCCGGCCTACTGGACCGCGCATCTGCGCCACCAGGTCGATTTCGCCGGCTGCATGGCCACGCTGCTGGCCGAGCCGGGGCGGCTCTGCCTCGAGGTCGGGCCGGGCCGCGCGATGTCGGCGCTGGCGCAGGCCAACGGCGCCGTGCCGGACCGCGTCGTCAGCGCCCTGCGCCATCCCGAGCAGAAGATCGAGGATGACGCCTTCTTCCTTCTCGCCTTCGCGCGGCTCTGGGCGGCGGGCCTGCCGCTGGACTGGTCGCCCATCTGGGGCGAGGGGCGGCGGCGCGTGCCGCTGCCGGGCTATGCCTTCCAGCGCAAGCGCTACTTCATCGAGCCGGCCAGCGCCGGCAGCGTCTCGGCCTCGCCGGACGATCCGCCGCTGCGCCTGCCCGACCCCGAGGGCTGGGGTTGGCGTCCCGCGTGGCGCCTGTCGGCCCCGGATGTCGAACTGGACGCCGGGGGGCGCCCCGTCAGCGCCGCGCCCGAGCGCTGGCTGGTCCTGGCCGATGCCGGCGGGCTTGCGGATGCGACGGCCCGCCAGCTGCGGGCGGCCGGTCACGAGGTGATCGAGCTGCGGCCGGGCGACTGCTTCGCGCAGACGGGCGAGGATGCCTTCATCGTCGCGCCCGAGAACGGCGCCGGCGATTTCGAGCTGCTGATCGCCGCGCTCGTCGCGCAGAACCGGATGCCCTCGCGCATCGTCAGCTTCTGGCTGGTCCCGGACGCCAGCGTCGAGGGCGCGCGCGCGGGGTTCAGCCCGTTCCATCGCCATGTCGAGCAGGGCTTCAACACCGCGCTGCACCTGATCCGCGCGCTGGCGAACGAGGGCGGCGAGCGCCCGGTCGAGCTGGTTGCGGTGACCTCGGGCGCGGCATCGGTGGCGGGCGAGCCTCTGGAGGCGCCCGAGAAGGCGATGATCCTCGGCCCGCTGGCCGTCGGCCCACGCGAGTTTCCGTGGCTGAAGGCCCGCAGCATCGACATCCCGCGCCCCCGCGGCAGCGCCGAGACCGAGGCCAGCGCCGCGCGGCTGATCGAGGACCTGATGGACCCCGCGCCGCCCGCCCGCGCCGCCTGGCGCAAGGGCCGCCGCCATGCGCGCCACATCGCCCCGGTCGAACTGCCCGCCGCCGATGCCGCCATGCCGGCCTTCGGCCCGGGCGACGTCGTCCTGATCACGGGCGGGCTTGGCGGCATCGCGCTGAGCCTGGCGCGCTGGATCGCGGTGACGCGCGGCGCCGCCGTGGCGCTGCTGACCCGCCGCCCCCTGCCCGAGGAATCGGAATGGGACGCCCGCATTGCCGCCGATCCGGGCCACCGCCTGTCGCGCCAGCTGGCCGCGCTGCGCGAGCTGCGCGCCGCGGGCGCCCGGATCGAGCTGGTCGTGGCCGACGTGACCGATGCCGCCGCCCTCGGCCGCGCCGTGCGCGAGGTGCGGGGCAGGCTTGGCACCGTCACCGACCTGATCCACGCGGCGGGGATCGTCGCGGACGCCCCGATCCTGGCCAAGTCCAGCGCCCAGATCGAGGACGTGCTGGCGCCCAAGGTCCACGGGCTGCGCAACCTGGAGCTGGCCTTCAAGGACGCGCCGCTGCGGCGGACGGTGCTCTTCTCCTCGACCTCGACCGAGATCGGGGCGGCGGGGCAGGTCGATTACGTCGCCGCGAACGAATACCTGAACGCGGTCGCGGCGGCGGGCATCGCGGCCTTCGGGCGCGTGACCTCGGTCAACTGGGGGGTCTGGGCCGAGATCGGCATGGCCGCCGACGCGCTCTCGGGCCGGCGCGACGCGCCCGCGCCCGTTCCGGTGCCGCAACCCCTGCTGACCGCGCGGGTCGAGGAGGACGGCCGGTCGCGCTTCGTCGGCACGCTGGCCGCGAGCGACTGGATCATCGCCGAGCACCGCACCCGCGACGGCGTGGCGCTGCTGCCCGGCACCGGCACGATCGAGCTGGCCGCCGAGGCGCTGGAGGCTGCGGGCCGCAGCCTGCCCTTCACGCTGCGCGACCTGACCTTCCTCGATCCGCTGATCGTCGAGCCGGGGAGCAGCCGCGACTTCCGCGTCACCCTCAGCCCCGGCGAGGATGCCACCGCCTTCACGCTGGAGGCCGACTTCGGCGAGGGCCCCGTGCCCGTTGCCGAGGGCCGCGTCACCTCGGCCGACCGTGCCGCGGCCCCGCTGGACATCGCCGTCCTGCGCGCCGGGATGCAGGTGGACCGCGCGCCGACGGGGCATGGCCTCGAATCGGCGCAGGAGGCGCAGATGGCCTTCGGGCCGCGCTGGCGCGTGCTGCGCGCGACCTGGCTGGACCGGCAGGGCACTGTCCCCTCGGGCCTGGCTGAGCTGGCCCTGCCCGAGAACGTCCGGGGCGACCTGGACGCCGGCTTCATCCTGCACCCGGCGCTGATGGACATCGCGACCGGGTGGGCGATGGCGCTGATCCGCGACTATGACCGCAGCCAGCTGTGGGTGCCGCTGTCTTACCGCGCGCTGACGGTCCATGCGCCGCTGCCGGCGCGGATCGTCAGCCATGTGCGGCTGGTGGGCGATCAGGGCGGCTATGCCAGCTTCGACGTGACGCTGGCCGCGCCCGACGGCACCATCCTGGCCGAGGTCGAGGGGCTGACCATCCGCCGCCTGACCACTGCCCCCTCGGCGCAGCTTGCGCCGCGCGGTCCGGGCAAGGCCGCGGCGCGCCGCGATGGCGAAAGCCGGCTGGCGCAGACCGTCGCGCAGGGCATCCCGCCCGACCTGGGGCCCGAGCTTCTGGAACGCGCGCTTCAGTCCGGGCGGCCGCAGCTGGTCGTCTCCAGCCTCGATCTGCCCGACCTGATCGCGCGCGAGACCCGCGCCAGCCGCGCCAAGGAGCCGGGGGCGGGCCAGCGCTTCGAGCGCCCCGATCTCGAGAGCGACTTCGTCGAGCCGGCCAACGACCTCGAGCGCAGCCTCGCCGGCTTCTTCCGCGACCTTCTGGGCGTCGAGCAGGTGGGCACGGCGGACGGGTTCTTCGATCTGGGGGGTCATTCGCTGATCGCCGTCCGGCTGTTCGCGATGATCCGCAAGGCCTATGGGCTGGAGCTGCCGCTGGCGACCCTGTTCGAGGCGCCGAACGTCGCTGCCCTCGCCGCGCTGATCGAAGCGCGGATCGGGCCGCAGGCCGGTGCGACGGCGGCGGCGCCTGCCAGCAGCGGCAAGGCGGCGGTCCCGGCGGCGCAGGGCGCGGGCTTCACGCATCTGGTGCCGATGAGCCAGGGCGCGGCCGGGGGCGGGCGTCCGCTCTTCATCGTGGCCGGCATGTTCGGCAACGTGCTGAACCTGCGGTCGCTGGCGCAGCGGCTGTCGGACGACCGGCCGGTCTGGGGGCTTCAGGCGCGCGGCCTCTTTGGAGACGCGCCCCCGCACGAGACCTTGGCCGAGGCGGCCGCCAGCTGCATCGCCGAGATGCGGCAGGTCCAGCCCGAGGGGCCGTATCTCGTCGCGGGTTTCTCGGGCGGCGGGCTGACCGCGCTGGAGATCGCGCGCCAGCTCGAGGAGGCGGGCGCCGCTGTCGCGCAGCTGGTGATGCTGGACACGCCCGTGCCGATGCGGCCGGTGCTGACGCGCAAGGATCGCCTCATGATCCGCGCCGCAGAGATCCGGGCCGAAGGGCCGGGCTTCTTCCCGCGCTGGCTGCGCGACAAGATCGCCTATCGGCGCCTGCGCCGCGGCGGCGCGGCCGAGGCGGGGGCTGGCAGCTTCCACAACGCCGCGATACATGCCGCCTTCGTCGGCGCGCTGCCGCGCTACCAGATGAAGGTCTGGGACGGGCCGGTGACGCTGTACCGCCCGCGGCTCGACCGGCGCTTCAAGGTGTCGGGCGGGCAGTATGTCAGCGGCGCGCGCGAGTATGTTTACGAGGACAACCTGTGGTCGCCCTGGCTGCCGCAGCTTCAAGTGGCCGAAGTGCCGGGAGATCACGATTCGATGGTGCTGGAACCTTGTGTCCGCGTGCTCGCGGCCAGAATGCGCGAAACCCTGTCTGCGGCGGACGGGCATCACGCCGCCGCCGCCGCCCTGCCGAGGGCGGCCGAATGACGGGCGGCGCGGTCCATGTCGTCATCCTGAACTGGCGCAGCGCCGAGATGACGCTGAAGTCGGCCGAGGCGGCGCTGGCGGCGCTGCAGGGCCTGCTCGGCACCGTCTCGCTGATCGACAACGACAGCGGCGACGGCAGCTATGAGACGATGCAGGCCCATGCCGAAAGCCATGGCTGGCTGGAGGGCGGGCGCCTCAAGGTGCTGCAATCGGGCTGGAACGGCGGCTTCGGCGCCGGCAACAACGCCGCCATCGCCGCACGCCTGGCCGAGCCGGTGGACTACGTGCTGGTCCTGAACTCGGACGCCTTCGCCGCCCGCGACATGATCCGCAAGATGCGCGACTACATGGACGCGAATCCGCATGTCGGCCTTCTGGGCTGCAGCGTGACGGGCGAGGACGGCCACCACCACAACACCCATTTCCGCTTCCCCACCATCGCGGGCGAGCTGGAGGATACTGCACGGACCGGCCCGATCACCAAGCTCCTGTCGGGCAGCGTCATCACCATGCCCAAGCCCGAGCGGGCGCAGGCGGTGGACTGGGTGGTCGGCGCCTCGCTGATGATCCGCTTCGACGTGCTCAAGGCGATCGGCGGCTTCGACGAGTCCTATTTCCTCTACTACGAGGAAACCGACCTCTGCCTGCGGGCGGCGCGGGCGGGATGGCCGACGCATTACCTGCCCGACGCGCGGATCGTGCATATCGGCTCGGTCAGCACGGGCATGAAGGAATGGTCGCTGCCGCCGGATTACTGGTTCGCCTCGCGCGAGCATTACTACCGCACGAATCACGGCCGGCTCTATGCGCTCGGCGCGGCGGCGGCGCATATCGCCGGGCTCGGCATCCGGCGGCTGCGCTCGCTTTTCGGCCGGCCCGATCCCGAGTTTCCCCGCGGTCAGGCGCGCGCGGTGCTGCGCCACGCCCTGACCCCCGCACGGCCCAGAAAGATCTTCCGACCGGAGACGCATCGTGAACAGGCTTGAATTCGCGCTGATCGGCAACGCCTCGCTGGCGCTGGAAGCGGCCCGCATCATCGTCGGGCGCGGCCACAGCCTGACCTCCTTCACGGTCCGCGACCCCGCCCTGGCCGCGGCCGCGCGGGCGCAGGGCCTGCCCGTGGGCGAGCCGGCGGCCTGCGACTACCTGCTGTCGGTGGCGAACCTGCATCTGGTGCCGGACGCGGTGCTGGCGCTTGCCTGGCGCGGCGCGGTGAACTTCCACGACGGCCCCCTGCCCGAGCGGGCGGGCCTCAACGCGCCGGTCTGGGCGCTGCTGGACGGCGCGGCCGAGCACGCGATCACCTGGCACCGCATCGCGGGCGGGGTGGACGAGGGTCCGGTCCTGCTGCGCGTGCCGGTGCCGGTGGCGGCGGACGACACCGCGCTGACGCTGAACGCCCGCTGCTGGGAGGCCGCGCAGCGCAGCCTGCCCGACCTGATCGAGATGCTTGAGCAGGGCCGCGACGCCGGCCAGCCGCAGCCTCACGCCCCGCTGCGCCAGCACATGCGCGCCGACCGCCCCGCCGCCGCCGGCATGCTGGACCTGACCCGCGACGCCGAAAGCCAGGCGCGGCTGGTGCGCGCGCTGGATCACGGCCCCTACTGGAACCCCATGCTGCGCCCGCGCCTGCTGACCCCTGCCGGCAAGGTGCTGCTGGTGGGCATGGCCGAGCCCGCGGCCCGTCCCGCCGGGGCGGAAGGCGCCGCGCCCGGCACCGTGCTGGAGGCCGGCGAGGACCGGCTGCTGATCGCCTGCGCCGGCGGCGCTCTGGAACTGGGCGGCTTGACCGGCCAAGACGGCCAGCCCTGCCCGCATGGCCTGACCGCCGGCGACGTGATCCCGGCGCCGCCGCGCGAGCCTGCGCTGGACGAGACCATCCGCCGCGCCGGCAAGGACGAGACGCACTGGCGCGCCCGCCTCGCCCGGCTGGCGCCGCTGGTGATCCCCGAGGCCGCGGCGCCCAAGGCCGCGTCCGACTGGACGCGCGCCCGGATCGTCCTGCCGCGCCCGCAGGCGCCGGGGCAGATCCTGGCCGCGGTGACCGGCGCCCTTGCCCGGATGACCGGGTCCGGCGCCTTCGACATCGCCCTTTCCCCGCCGCTGCCTGCCGTCGCCCGCCCGCACCTGCTGGGCTTCCAGCCCCTCTCGGTCGAGACCGAGGGCGAGACGCTGGCCGCCTTGGCCGAGACGCTGGCGCGCGATCTGGCCGCCGCCGCCGCGCGGGGGCCGATCATGGCCGACCTCGTGGCGCGCGCGCCCGAACTGTCGCGGCCGGGCGTGCCCGGCCTCGCGCTGGCCGCCGATCCGGCCGACGCCCCCGCAGGCGCCGCGCTCTGCCTGTCGCTGCCCGAGACGCCCGAGGCCGAGGTGGCGCTGTGGTGGGACCGCGCGCGCCTTCCGGAAGGCGCCGTCACCGCGCTGACCCGCATCGCCGAGGCGCTCGCCGCCGCCGATCCCGCCCTGCCGCTGGCCGAGGCGCCGACGCTTGCGGACGGCCAGAACCCGCGCGTCGCCCGGAACGACGAGGGGCCCGGCGAGGGCGCCCCCGCGACCATCCACGAGGCCTTCGCCGCCGCAGCCGCCGCCCGCCCCGATGCGACGGCCCTGGTCTTCCGCGACGAGAGCCTCAGCTACGCCCAGCTCGACGCGCGGGCGGGACGGCTGGCGCGGCAGCTTGCCGCGATGGGCGTCGGCCCCGGCGATTCGGTCGGCCTCTTTGCCCGGCGCGGGCTGGGGCTGGTCATCGGCGCGCTGGCGATCCTCAAGGCCGGGGGCGCCTATGTGCCGCTGGACCCGGACTACCCGGCTGAGCGGCTGGCCCATTACGTCAGCGACAGCGGCGCGCAGGTGGTGCTGGCCGATCCGGCCATCGCCGCCCGCCTGCCCGCGCATGGCGCGCGGCTGCTGATGCTGGACGCCGCCGGACCCGAGGCCGAGCCGCGTGCCGCCTCCGGCAGCGACCTGGCCTATCTCATCTACACCTCCGGCTCGACGGGCACGCCCAAGGGCGTCATGGTCGAGCATCGCAACGTCATCAACTTCTTCGCCGGCATGGACCGCTCGCTCGCCAGCCCCGAGCCGCAGACCTGGCTGGCGGTCACCAGCCTCTCCTTCGACATCTCGGTGCTGGAGATCTTCTGGACGCTCACGCGCGGCTGGAAGGTCGTCATCGCCGGCGATCTTCTCGCCAGCGACGAGGCCGAAGCCGCCGCAGGCCCGGCCCGTCGGCAGGGCACGCAGATGTCGCTCTACTACTGGGGCAATGACGACGGCGCCGGGCCGCGGAAATACGAGATGCTGCTGGAGGGCGCGAAACTTGCCGCGCGCCACGGCTTCGCCGCAGTCTGGACGCCCGAGCGGCACTTCCACGCCTTCGGCGGCCCCTATCCCAACCCCTCGGTCACCGGCGCCGCCGTGGCGGCCGTCGCGCCCGGCATCGGGGTGCGCGCGGGCTCCTGCGTCGCGCCGCTGCACCACCCGGCCCGCATCGCCGAGGAATGGGCGGTGATCGACAACCTCACCAATGGCCGGGCCGGCATCGCCTTCGCCTCGGGCTGGCAGCCCGACGACTTCGTGCTGCGCCCGGGGAACACGCCGCCCGCCAACAAGCCGGCGATGCTGGACGCGATCGACCAGGTGCGCCGGCTCTGGAAGGGCGAGGCGGTGGGCTTTCCGCGCGGCGACGGCTCGATCCACAAGGTCGTCACGCAGCCGCGCCCGGTCTCGGCCGAGCTGCCGGTCTGGGTCACGACCGCCGGCAACCCGCAGACCTGGCGCGAGGCCGGCAAGCTGGGCGCGAACGTGCTGACCCACCTGCTGGGCCAGAGCATCGACGACATCAAGGCGCGCATCCCCGACTATCACGCCGCGCTGCGCGAGGCGGGCCATGACCCGGCCCACTTCACCGTCACGCTGATGCTGCACAGCTACCTGGCCGACACGCGCGAGGCGGCGATGGAGGCCGCGCGCGAGCCGATGAAGGACTACCTGCGGGCCGCGGCCGGGCTGGTCAAGCAATATGCCTGGGCGTTCCCGGCCTTCAAGAAGCCCGCGGGCGTTACCGACCCGATGGCCATCGACCTGTCCACCCTCTCCGAGGACGAGCTGGAGGGAATCCTCGAATTCGCCTTCCTGCGCTACTTCAACGACAGCGGCCTCTTCGGCACGGTGGACGAGGCCGAGGAACGGATCCGCGCGCTGCGCGCCATCGGCGTGGGCGAGATCGCCTGCCTCATCGACTACGGCATCCCCTCGGACATGGTGCTGGAGGGGCTGGAGCGGCTGGCCGCGCTGCATGACCGGGTGAACCCCCTCGTGCAGGAGACGGGCGATTACGGCATCGCCGCGCAGATCCGGCGCCACGGCGTGACGCACCTGCAGGCGACGCCGTCGATGGCGCGGCTGCTGCTGGAGGACGCGCCCTCGCGCGCGGCGCTGGCACAGTTGAAGCTCGTCGCCCTCGGCGGCGAGGCGCTGAGCCCGGGCCTGCTGGCGGACCTGCGGGCGGCAAGCGGGGCGCGGGTGCTGAACATGTACGGCCCGACCGAGACGACGATCTGGTCGGCGGTGGCCGATCTTGGCACCAGCGGCGAGGATGTCTGGCTGGGCGATCCCATCGCCGGCACCAGCCTCGAGCTGCGCGACGCGGCAGGCCAGCCCGTCGCGGACGGCATCGCCGGAGAGCTGTGGATCGGCGGCGCGGGTGTCACCCGCGGCTACTGGCAGCGCGAAGCCCAGACCGCCACGGCCTTCCCCGAGCGGCCGGAGGGGCGGCGCTACCGCACGGGCGATCTCTGCCGGTGGGACAGCACGGGGCGGCTGCGCTTCCTCGGCCGGGTGGACCAGCAGGTGAAGCTGCGCGGCTACCGGATCGAGCTGGGCGAGATCGAGGCCCGCCTCGCCCGCCTCCCCGGCGTCCGCGAAGTCGCCGTGGTCGCGCAGGCGCAGGGCGCAGGCGAGCGGCAGCTGGCCGGCTTCGTGACCGGCGAGAACCTGGACGGTACGGCGCTGCGCACGGCGCTGTCGCGGGATCTGCCGGATTTCATGGTGCCGCTGCGGATCACGGTCCTCCAGGCGATGCCGCTGACGCCCAACCGCAAGATCGACCGCAAGGCGCTGGCCGCGGGCGATCCGGCGGTGGTGCCGCGGACCGCGCCGGCCAAGCCCGCAGCTGCGCCTGCTCCGAAGGCCGCCGCACCTGCGCCGGCCGCCCCTGCACCGGCGGCGCCGGCCGCGGCAGGCGATCTGCAGGACCGCATCGGTCAGGTCATGGCGCGCATCCTCGGGCTGCCGGCGGTGCAGCCGGGCGACAACTTCTTCGAGCTGGGCGGCCATTCGCTGCTGGCCGTGCAGCTGCACCGCACGATCCGCGACGAATTGGGCGTCACCCGCAGCTCGATCACGGACATCTTCCGCTTCCCGGTGATGCGCGATCTGGCCGCCCATCTGGGCCGCGACCGCCAGCCTGCGGCACCCGCACCCGCACCGGCACCGGCCGTCGCCTCGCCGGAAGCGCCTGCCCCCACGGCCGAGCCGGCCTCGGCCGGACCCGCCCGCGACCTGATGGCCGAGCGGCGGGCACTGCGCGCCAGGCTGAGGCCGCAAGGCACGACGCAGTGATTGGCGGCGCCCTGAGGGCGCTGCTACCGGCGGGGGTGGGTCTGGGGTTGCAGCCGCTGGACGTCCCCGCCCCGCCGCTCTGGCCGGGCGAGGCCGAGGCGGTGCGGCGCGCCGTGCCGGCCCGGCAGCGCGAGTTCGCCGCCGGCCGCGCCGCCGCCCGAGTCGCCCTTCGGGACGCGGGTCTGCCCGCGGCGTCCCTGCCCGTCGGACCGGATCGGGCGCCGCTCTGGCCGGCCGGCATCTGCGGCAGCATCAGCCATGGCGGCACCCTTGCCGCGGCGCTGGCGGCGCGCAAAAGCGACTGGCCGTCGCTTGGCCTCGACCTCGAGCCGGCGCTGCCGCTGGAGGAGGAGCTTGCCGGGCTGGTGCGCGCGCCGGGTGACGACGATGGCGGCGTGCTGCCGCCTGCGCTGGCGGCCAAGCTGATCTTCAGCGCCAAGGAGGCCGCCTTCAAGGCGCAATTCCCGCTGACCGGCCTCTGGCTGGACTACACCGAGGTCGCGCTGCGCCTTGCGCCGCAGGGTTTCACGCTGACGCTTGGCAGGGCGACCCTCCACGGCCGCTGGACGCTGGCAGAGGGGCTTTTTGCGACGGTGCTGGTGATCGGCGCGGCCGAGGCCCGAGCCTTGCCGGCGCGGACGGCTCAGCTGCCGCCGGTATAGCCGGCATCGGGATAGTCCAGCAGCACCTCGTGCACCAGCTCCTTCATCCAGTCAGCCGTCGCCGCGTCGAGCGGTCCCATGCCCCCGATGCGCGCGGGCACCATGCGCGGGTCGCGGTTGTAGATCACGCCGAAATGGGCCAGCGCGATGAGGTAGGCCCCGGTCTCGTTGATGTGGATGTTGTCGCTGAAGAGATCCTCGATCCGCGTCAGCCCCGGCGCCTCCCCCGCCGCGATGGCATCATAGACGGCGGCCATGATCAGCGGGCCCGGAATGACGAGCATGGGCGACGAGCCCTCGGGACGGTTCGCGTTCACATGGTCGGCGATCTGCTGCCAGCGCGCCATCTCCAGCGGCAGGCGCTCGCGGAAGGGGACATGCGCCTCGGGATCGTTGAACAGGTTCTCGGCATCGGGGCCGCTGGCGACGTCGATCCACGAGGCGTAGAGGATCGTCTCGGCACCTTCGCCGCCGCGCCCCCGGCTCCAGCTGTTCTCGAAGTAGCGCAGGGCATAGCCTTCGGAATCGTGCCACGGCAGCGTGTTTGCCAATGACACCCGCTCGGTCACGACCAGCACGTCGTAATCGGCAATGTCGCGCCGCGCGTCCGCATCCGCCGGATCCAGCCCGTCCTCCCACCGGATCTGCATCGGGCTGCCGGGAATGGTCGACTTGGTGATGGGCAGCGGGCGCGAGGCCGGCATCCCGAGGCCGGTCAGGAAGGCGTTCAGCATCGGCACGATCGGATCGGTCAGGGAATGGCCCGACTGGATGACGCGCAGGGCGAAGATGTCGTCGGTCCCGTCGGCCGCCTCGGCCCGAAGGCCCGGCGCCAGAAGCGCGGCCGCAGCGGCGGCGCCGAGGAAGGCGCGGCGCCCGAGCCGCCAGCGCGTTTGGTCGATCCTGGTTCTGCTCATGCCTGTCCCCTTTTTTGCGTGGCGCGGAGTCTTGTCCGGTCGGGCCGGACGATCAAGGGGATTCGCAGCTGTCGTTTCGGACGGGGTGAACCGCCTTTTGATTCTTGCTACATGTCTGCACGAACTGCGGAAGGGTGCGGGACATGAATCGACGACTGGCCATCGGGGGACTTCTTCTTGCCGCGGGCGGCGCGGCCGCAGCGGCCTTCGGCTGGCGCCGCCAGCGCGGCAACCGGATGCCGGACAGCCTGGTTTTGGCGCCGCGCCCGGTGCTGGCGCCCCCGGCCGACGTCCGCGCGGTCTTCCACCTCGGCCACAGCCTTGTCGGACCGAACATGCCGGCGATGCTGGCGCAGCTGGGCGGTCACGCCTATGCCAGCCAGCTGGGCTGGGGCACGCCCCTCAAGGCGCATTGGGAGGAGGGCGAGGCGCTTGCCGGCTACGAGCTGCACGCCAGCCCCGGTCTCAGCCCCGCCCCGGCCCGCGAGGCCTTGGCGTCGGGCGGCTTCGACACGCTGGTGCTGACCGAGATGGTCGAGATCCGCGACGCGATCCGCTACTTCGACAGCTCCGACTACCTGGCCCGATGGGTCGCGCTGGCCCGCGAGGGCAATCCGCAGCTGCGGGTCTATCTTTACGAGACATGGCACCGGCTGGACGATGCGGATGGCTGGCTCGAGCGGATCGAGGCCGACCTGGACGAGAACTGGCTGGGCCGTCTCATCGCCCCCGCCGAGGCCGCCGGCGCGACGGGCACGATCTACCTGATCCCGGGGGGCCAGGCGATAGCGGCGGTCGCCCGTGCGGCCGAGGCCGGCGAGCTGCCGGGCCTCACCTCGCGCGAGGACCTCTTTGCCCGCGACGATGCGGGCGGCGTGGACATGATCCACATCAACGACCTCGGGGCTTATGTCGTCGCGCTGGCGCATGACGCGGTGATCTACCAGCGCAGCCCCGTCGGCCTGCCGCATCAGCTGACGCGCGCCGACGGCAGCCCGGCCGATGCCCTGGAGCCGGAAGCCGCCCGCCGCGTCCAGGAGATCGTCCGCGACATCGTCCAGCGCCTGCCGCAGACGGGGGTCGCGCCCGATCGGCTGGCATGATCCCGCCGCTTCGCAGGCAGGGCAGGATTCCCGCCGGCGACTGAACCGGCTCGGCTTGCAGGTCCGGCCGGCTTATGCGCAAGAAAGGCCCGTGTCGCCATTTTTCCGAGTAACAACAACATGACAGCAACGCGTCCCCGAGTCCTCGCAATCGCCGAAGCGGCCAACCCGGAATGGGTCTCGGTCCCGCTGGTCGGCTGGTCCATGGCCTCGGCCCTGCGCGCGCATGCCGATGTCCATATCGTCACCCAGACCCGCAACCGCGACGCCTTCCTGCGCGCGGGCCTGATCGAGGGGCAGGACTTCACCGCCATCGACAGCGAGGCGGTTGCCGCGCCCCTCTACCGCCTCGCCAGCCTCCTGCGCATGGGCGAGGGGAAGGGCTGGACCATGGTCACCGCCATCTCGGCGCTGGCCTATCCCTATTTCGAGCGCCAGGTCTGGCGCCAGTTCGGCGCCCGCATCAAGGCCGGCGAGTTCGACATCGTCCATCGCATCACGCCGCTTTCGCCGACCATCGCCTCGTCGCTGGCGCCCAAGGTCGCGGCGGCGGGCGTTCCCTTCGTCCTCGGCCCGCTCAACGGCGGCGTTCCCTGGCCCAAGGGCTTCGACAGCGAGCGGCGGCGCGAGCGTGAATGGCTGTCCTACATCCGCGACGCCTACCGGCTGAACCCGGCACATCGCCGGATGCTGCGCGCCGCCAGCCTGATCCTTGCCGGCTCGCGCCACACGGCCAGCGAGATCCCGGCCCGTCACCAGCACAAGGTCCGGCTGCTGCCCGAGAACGGCATCGACCCGTCCCGCTTCAACCTGACGGCGGCGCAATCCCCGGACGGTCCGCTGCGCGGCTGCTTCCTCGGCCGGCTCGTGCCCTACAAGGGGCCGGACATGCTGCTGACGGCGGCGGCGCCCCTTCTGCGCGACGGCCGGCTTGTGCTGGACATCGTCGGCGAGGGCCCCATGCGCGGCGCGCTGGAGGCGCTGGCGGCCGAGCTTGGCGTCACCGAGGCGGTCCGCTTCCACGGCAAGCTGCCCCATCACGAGGTGCAGCAGGTGCTCGTGCAGGCGCATCTGCTGACCTTCCCCTCGATCCGCGAATTCGGCGGCGGCGTGGTGCTGGAGGCGATGGCGCTTGGCGTCGTCCCGCTGGTGGTCGATTATGCCGGCCCCGCCGATCTGGTGACGCCGGAGACGGGCCGCATGATCCCCCTCGGCACCCGCCCCGAGATCATCGCTGCCTTGGCCCGGCAGCTCGAGGCACTGGCACAAGACCGCACACCGCTGGTCCCCATGGCTGCCGCAGCCCGGCGGCGGGTCACGGAAAGCTTCACCTGGGACAACAAGGCCGCGCAGTTGGTCGAGATGTACCGTGCGCTGATGGTGCCGACGTGAGCCTCGCGCGTTCTCGATCAGGAACAGCCTGCCACTCCGGCGCCGGCGGATCGTGCCGTCTGGATCGACGCGGACTTCAAGCAGCCGCTGAGTGAAACACGTGACTGGCAGTGGTTCCAGCCACGCTTGAGGTCACGGCTTTGGCAGGTAGGGAATGGCACCTGCAATGTCGCTGTCGTCGATCACCCGGAAATGGCTCACCGAGCCGTCCTTCCGCGCCTGTCCGAAAGGGGCGTATTCCGGATCCTTGGCGAAGGCATGAGCCGAGGCGCGATCGGGAAACTGGATCAGCGCGATCAGTGTTTCGTCCGTCGCACTGCCCTCCAGCGTCTCGATATTGCCGCTCCGGGACAGGTAGCGCCCGCCATGCTTTGCAGCGATCTCATGAACCTTTGCAGCATAATCCGGCACCCACGCGTCGTCCGTGACCTTCACCTCGGCAATCAGGAATGCAGTCATGTCTCGCCCTCCCACAGACAATCTGCCGGCAGCATAGCGGCATCATCTATTCCCGGGCAATCCATCACCCTGCCGAACGGCATAGCCCTGCCCGACTGTCCGCCTCTCGTGATGGTGGCCGCGCTCGCGCCCTGCGTTCCGCCGGCGATCAGCGCGCTTGCCTCTCAGCGTCGGGCAACCGGCATCATCCGATCTCCAAACCGGAGATGCGGTCACCCTCCAGCCCGAAGGTGAAGCTCAGCACGGCGGGGCTGCCGGGAAAGTCGCCGGTCACGATTGCCCGAACGACCGTCTTGTCGCCGGTCTGCGCGATGTTGATCGGCTCGGCGTGGTGGCGGTATTTGGCCTTGGCGGCCAGCCACCACGCGCGGATCGCCTGAGAACCGCGATGGACCTGGCCTTCGTCATGGACAACGGCAGTCGGGCCGAAGACGGCGGCAAGGGCGTTGCCGTCCTGCGGCGCGCGGGCGGTGAAATAGGTTTGGATGGGGCGGGGCAGCTGCATGTCTAGGTCCTTTCGCTACGGATAGGATCAACATAGCGCTGGACCGGCATGCGGATAATCAGGATAAAGCAGCATCTTTCGGTGACAGGATCGGGATGACGGATCAGGGGCTGACGCGGTTGGAGGCGGTGCTGGCCATCGCCCGGCGCGGATCGTTCCGGGCGGCGGCGCTGGATCTGGGCATGTCGACCACCGCGCTGTCGCATAGCATCGCGCGGCTGGAGGCCAGCCTCGGCGTGCGCTTGTTCAACCGCACCACCCGCAGCGTGTCGCTGAGCGATGCCGGCCGCGCCTTCGTCGCGCGCATCTCCCCCGCCGTCGCCGAGATCCGCGGGGCGATGGAGATGGTGCAGTCGCAACGGCTGACGCCCTCGGGCCTGCTGCGGATCAACGCCTCGGTGCAGGCGGGACGCGAGATCGCGCCGCTGGTCCTGGCCTTCCTTCGCCGTTTTCCGCAGATGCAGGTGGACCTGGTGACCGAGGGGCGGCTGGTCGACATCGTGGCCGAGGGGTTCGACCTGGGCCTCCGCCCTGCCGAGCTGGTGCCTCGCGACATGATCGCGCTCCCCCTGGGAAAGCCGCAGCGCCATGCCGTGGTCGCATCGCCCGCCTGGCTGGCAGCTCATGGCACACCCCTGACCCCGGCCGATCTGCCGTTGCACCAGTGCATCCGCGTGCGCCTGCCGAACGGCGCGCTGTTCCGCTGGTCATTCGACCGCGCCGGCGAGACGGTCCAGGTCGAGGCGCAAGGCCGCCTGACCATCGACGAGGCCGCCATCGCCCGCGCCGCCGTGCTGGACGGCGCCGGCATCGGGTTCTTCATCGAGCAGGACGTGGCAGATGACATCGCCGCCGGTCGGCTGGTCCGCCTGCTGGAGGACTGGACTCCGCCCAGGCCGGGCTTCAGCCTGTACTACCCCGGCAGACGCAACCCGTCGGCGGGGTTCAAGGCGTTTCTCGCAATGGTGCGAGAAGGGGCTGGCCAGGGTGTGGAGGACAACAACTGAGCGCGGGGACGGCCACTGTCATGGATGTGGCGACAGCGTCAGAGGCGCGGAACACGGGTCCAGTCCTCGACCCCCTGAACGTCCGTTCTAGCGGAAAGGCTGACGCCCGGACGTCCTGCTGCGGCCCCTAGGATCGAGCCTCGGCACCTGCTGCCAAGGGGGTGACGCGCCTCGAGACGACGCCCCATATTAGCTTCATCAGCATCTTGTATCGCTCGGCCCCCCGCTCCATCTTCCAGTCGCGGGCCGGGCCCCTCTGGCAACATGGTGTTGCGATGTCGGACCGCATCGAGCGTGCTCGATGCTGGCCCCCTGCGACCAGTGACGGCATGCGCCAGCTGGATCGGATATCTCATGCGACCTGAACTGACCTTCCTTCGCCGCCCGCGCCCGGCCACAGTCTTCGCCGGGTGCTGACATGGAATGGATACTCCTGACCATCGGCCTCGCCGGCCTCTTCCTCGGTGGAGAGGCGCTGGTGCGAGGCTCTGTCGGCATCGCGCGGCGGCTGGCGATCCCGCCGTTGATCATCGGGCTGACGGTTGTCGGCTTCGGCACCTCGACGCCGGAGCTTCTGGTCTCGGTCGACGCGGCCCTGCGTGGCTCGCCCGACATCGCCATCGGCAATGTCGTCGGCTCGAACATCGGCAACATCCTGTTGATCGTGGGGCTGTCCGCGCTGGTGTGGCCCATTGCCGTGTCGGGCGGCACCCTGAAGCGCGACACCGCCGTGATGGTGGCTGCGGCCGTGGCGCTGGTGCCCTTGTTCTGGCTGGGCACGGTCGGACCTAGCGCCGGCGCGCTGCTCGTCACGTGTCTTGTCGGCTACCTGATCTGGGCCTACCGCCAGCCGGGCGCCGAGGCACCCGACGAGTTGCAGGCGCCACTCCCGCCGCTGTGGCGATCCTTGATCTGGGTTGCAGTTGGGCTTGTCGCCCTGATGCTGGGTGCGCGTTTCCTGGTCGACAGCGCGGTGACCATCGCGCGGGGCCATGGCATCTCCGAGGCCTTCATCGGCCTGACCATCGTCGCGATCGGCACCTCCCTTCCGGAACTGGCCACCTCGCTCGTCGCCGCCTTCCGCCGCCAGTCCGAGATCGCCATCGGCAACATTGTCGGCTCGAACATCTTCAACGTGCTTGGCATCCTTGGCGCGACTGCGCTGATCGCGCCCGTTCCAGTGGCCGGACGGTTCCTGGCCCTCGACCTGCCGGTGATGATTGCCGCCTCGGCGCTGCTGACGGGAATGCTGCTTCTGCGGCCGCGCATCGGCCGAGGCTCGGGCGTCATGCTGCTGCTGGGCTACGCAGCCTATCTGTGGGTCGCTCAGGGCTGACGCAGCCTGTGCCGGCTGGTCGGGGGTAGCTCATCGGAGGGCCGTCCGGTCCTCCGCCGCCGCCCGTCTTGCGCGGAGCGGCGGCCATTCGCTTGACGCCCGACAGGGCGCTGGCCGGTCACGGCCGCAGCTTGCGCCTGTTCTCGATGCTGCGCTCAGCGAAACCTGTCGCTTGAACGAGGGTCATCCCCAGCTCCACGCAGGTTGCGGCAATCGCCTCGGAGTCCCGCGCATCTTCGGCGAGATGCGCATCATGTGAGGCATGCGCCTGGAAGGGGTGGCTCACTTCTGCGCCCGCGCGACCGCATTGGACACGACGTCTTTGGTGCTGGGTGCGGAGGCGTTGGTCTTCGGCTTTTCCTTCTTGGGCTTCTTCTCGTCGCGTTTACGTTTGTTCATGCCCTTGGCCATGGTCTGGCTCCTGTAAAGCCGTCGAAGGTTCGACGGACTCGGCAGCTTAGACCTTTCGCAGGGTATAGATAGGGAAATCGGCGGATGCCGGCATGGCGGGGGACGGGAGGTCAGCGGACCCCGCCCCGGATCTTCCCGGATCAGGGGCCAGCATCCGCCGCATGAGCCTGCTCAGGACGTGCCGGCCATGGCAAGGGTAAGTGCCGGTGCGTCCGGCAGCCGCGCGAGCCGGGTCAGCACCGCCGCCTCGTCCGCCTCATCTGGAAGCTCGTCCGTCCAGACCCTGAACGTTTCCAGCGTGTAGCGGCCGAACGAGGTGATCATGGCGCCATCCGCCGCGTCCCGGCCGCGCACCATCAGGACGCGCCCGATCCTCGGCGTGTTGTACCGGGCGTCGAAGGTGTACCAGCGATCCTCGAGATAAGCCTCGAACCAGGCGCAGAAGTCGCCGGGGCCGGATGGCGGAACGCCGACATCTCCTAGATAGCCGCTGGCATAGCGGGCCGGGATGTTCATCGCGCGGCAGAGCGTGATCGCTAGATGCGCGAAGTCCCTGCACACGCCCGTCGCCTCGGACATAGCGTGAGATGCCGTCTTGGTGGGGCGGCCGAACTTGTAGCCGAAGGTCAAGTGGTTGTGGACGTAATTGCTGATGGCCTGCACCCGCGCCCAGCCAGGCTGCGTCGATCCGAAGAGATCCCAGGCCTGCTGCGTCAGAAGATCGGAATCGCAGTAGCGGCTGGCCGTGAGGAAAGGGAGCGTCTCGGGCGGCAGATGGGCGATCTCGTGCTGGCGGGCGTTCCAGTTGAAGACATCGGGCTGCCCGTCAAGCTCTATCACGTCATCCGACCACAGCCGCGAGCGTCCAGGCACCAGGACCAGCCGTGCCCGGCGGTTGCCGAACGGGTCGATGAACTCTTCGACGGGCATCGCTGGTTCGGTCAGGATCTTGTTCGCGCCGAGGATGCGGCCGGGGACCGAGGAGTGCGGTGACAGCGCAAGGATCAGCGGGACCGGGGTCGGGGCGTTGATGCCGATTTCAAAGCCGAAGCGGATGAGCATTGCGTGCCTCCTTACAAGGGGCGATGATGGGGTTCGGGTAGCGCTCGGGTGCGGCCTCTGAGAGAACTGGAACAATCCATGCAGATCGACCAGACCAGGTGACGACGTTCAGCGTCCGGCACCGGACTCGATACTTCTATGACCGGCCGGTAAGCTTCGGTGTGCACCGCCTGATGATGCGTCCGCGGGACGGACACGACATGCGGCTTCTGACGTCGAGCTTGGCAGTGTCGCCCGCTCCCACCGTGCGATGGGAGTTCGACACCTTTGGAAACTCGGTAGCGCTGCTGACGTTCCCAAGACCCGCCGATGAACTTGTGATCGCCAGCGAGCTGACGGTGCGCCGCTATGGCTATGATGAGCCGGCCACGCGCCTGGCCTTGCATGCGGGGCCCTATCCGTTCCGCTACGGCCGGGATGAGCGGGTAGATCTTGCGCCGATGCTGCTGCGCGGCCCCCGGTCTGCTCGCGCGAGTCTGCAGAGCTGGCTGGCCGCTGCCCTGCCCGTTCACCCGGCCGAGACGATGGCGCTTCTGGACAACCTGGTGCAGGCCATCCACGAGGGTTTCACCTATGGCCGTCGAGATGAACAGGGCGTGCAGTCCCCGGCAGAGACGATCCGACTCGGCAGCGGCACATGCCGCGACCTGGCGGTTCTCTTTATCGAGGCCGCGCGCACCCTGGGCTTTGCCGCGCGTTTCGTCACCGGCTATCTCTATGATCCGGCAACCGACCTTGGCCGCGTGACGCCCACCGCCACATCTGAAGCCGTCTCAGGCGGCGGAGCGACCCATGCATGGGCGGACGTCTTCGTGCCGGGCGTGGGTTGGGTCGAGTTCGATCCGACGAACCGGATCATCGCGGGAAGGAACCTCATCCGCATCGCCGCTACACGCACGGCCGCGCAGGCCTTGCCCCTGGTCGGGACCTACGCGGCCACAGGCGCTCGTCCCCTCGGAATGGACGTTCAGGTCGCCGTGTCCAGGGAAGACTGAAATGTTCTCTGTCACTCCCTTCCACGCCGGTGGTTCAAGGTCTGGACTGATGATGGTTTGTGGAGCAAGATCTAGCCTCGGCTCTTCGGCCGCGGGCCGTGCGGTGCTTCGGGCGAAAGACTGGCCGACATGGTGTTAATGGCGGGCCTGCGACCCCATGTATAAGCTGCCGGCCAGGCTGTCTTGCGGGCCCATTGGAGGTCCCCGCGCTGCAGTGGATTGCGGACGAAGCCAAAGGTTGGACCGCAGGACTGCGGCGCCTGTGCAATTCGACTCGCCCGCGTGAGGCAATGGCGATACCGCCGCTTCTCCATCTCGCGACGGCCGTCTTCATGCGCCATCGGCTTGATCGCCGGGTGCCTATGAGGGCCGTGAGCATGATGTCGTCCTGCCTTGGTCCGAGCAGCGCAAGCCGACTGGATCGACACTAAATCCTCGTGAACTTATACGGAAAACACCACAATGAGCGAGAGCAACAGCCGCCAGCGTCAACAGGCAGAGGACGCCTTCGGCAAGACGCAGTCTCCCCGCACCGCTCGTGACCGAGCGTTCGACGAGATCGATGCGACGAAGGCAGCAGCAGAAGAAAAGACCTCCAAGCTTCGCGCGGCGCGTCTGGCAAGGGACGCGCAGAGCAAGGCCGAAAGTGCAAGCAAGCCGGCAGCGAAGCGCGCAAAGAAGCCAAAGTAGATGCGGACTTCCCGGGGCTGGACGAGCGCATGCGCAGCCAGTCAGGAGCATCGTTGCCAAGGCTATGTCGAAATAGGCATCAACATCTTCCGAGACTGGCGGTTCTCACTTTCAAATAACGAAGATTGATGCCATTAGCTGGATTGCGGATTCCAGCAACTCCGTCACTTCCTATTCTACCTCGACGGCAGAGGCGCCGGGGTAAGGGTGAGGACCACCGCTTCTTGCAATGTAAATGCAGGGTCTTCCAGCCGCCCGATGCTCACCAAGCCCCGCAACTCGCCCAGCAGGCATCACAGGATCAGGATCCGGGCCGTTATCGATCGGACCAATGCGTAGCGGGCGATGTCCATGGTTCGTCATCCGTCTGTCAGAGGACGGACAGGCCGGTCTTCGCGCAGCGCATTATAGCCTGCGGTGATAACGATGTCTCCGGCGTCAATGCCTTCCATCATGCAAACGCCTCCGTCTGCGACCTCGCCGAAGGCGACCGGCGTCGGCACTGCCTTGCTCTTCTCGACGCGCCAGACCCGCAAGGTGTCGTCAGGCTTGGTCACCAATGTCGTTTCCTGAACGAGTACGCCCCGGAGGGCCTGATCTGCGGCCACTTGCACTTTGATCGGGACTAACATGCCTAGGAGAAGATTGCTTTCCACAGAAAGCGCCGCTGCAAAAGTTACCAGATAGTTTCTGGTGACGGAGTCTGGTTCAGTCTCGTGTTCACGGTAGACCATAGCGACATAACCGGCGGTCGCCGGGTCGATAAGAGCCTCGATACGGACATTGTCCGTCTCGAAACTACCGCGCATCAGCGTTTCGGGAACTGCCACCTCCACGCGCCACTCGCTGACATCGTGAAGTTTGACAACGGCCATTCCCGGCTGGATGAAAGCGTTCTCCTCGGCGAGACATTGGGCAACCATGGCGTCAAAGGGCGCGCGTAGGACCGTCAATCCCAAGTCGCGTTCTGCATTGCGCTTGGCGATGCGCTGCTGATCGAAAGCTGTCGGCGCCTCTTCGAGGGCCGTATCGGCATTGATCTCTCTGGTGTTCAGATGCGTCGCGCGTTGCAGGGTGGCGGCCGACTGCGCCGTTTGCACCCGTTCCCGGTCCAGCGCCAATGTTTAAGGGGCAGGATCCAGCTGCGCGATGGGCGATCCCTCTGCCAAGATCTCTCCAACTACTTCGTAGACATTGAAAAGACGCACGTGAACTTCGCAGGCAATGTCGACCGTACTGCGCGCACCGATGGTTCCGACAAGATACGGTCCTAAGAGATTGGGATCGACCGGGCTTCAGCCGCGAGGACCGGCAGAGGAGTTTCATCGGCCATCGTACGCGAGACACCGCGCGCGAGTGAAAGGCCAACAGCGACCAAGACAAGGGTAGCTGCCTGAGCAATATTGCGGGGCTTGAAGGGCCCCGCCCGAGCTGTCCCCAAAGCCGACCCGAAGGCCGATCAGCAGCAAAAGCGGAGTAAAGTAGATCAGACAGTAGAAGACGACCCACAGATAATCCACCTCGATGCCCAAACCTTCGCGGTTGAAGTCGTCCAGCACGTTCAAGAGCCGGAACTGCCGTCAGTCGGCCAAGCGATCTGCCATGAGGTCCATGGACCAGACCAGGTTAGGTGCCTTCGGCACAGTCAGTTCCTGAGGCTTCTCCCGCTCCAGCCGTCGCCGCGGCTTGATCCGCAGGTTCAGCTCCAGCTCGCAATAGATCCTGTGGACCCGCTTGTGGTTCCAGACGTGCCCCTTCACGTTGCGCAGGTGCAGGAAACATAGGCCGAAGCCCCAAGTCTTGCATACATCGGTCAGCCCGACCAGCAGGTCGGCAATCAGCTCGTTCTCTTCATCACGCTTCGGACTGTAGCGGAAGCAGGTCTCGCTAACGCCAAATGCGCCGCAGGCCAGTGCGATGCCGATCCCCTTCGTCGCCACCGCCTTCTCGGCCAGCTCCCGGCGTTGAGCTGACCGCGTCACTTTTTTCCAGGAGCCTCTCGGAGCAGATCGGCCTGCATGCTAAGGTCCGCGAACATGCGCTTCAGCCGCCGGTTCTCATCCTCCAGTGCTTTCATCTGGCTCATCATGGACGCGTCCATTCCGCCATACTTCGCTCGCCATTTGTAGAACGTCGCGCTGCTGATCCCATGCTCGCGGCACAGCTCAGACACCGCCAAACTGCCCTCAGCCTGACGCAGCATGCCCATGATCTGGGCTTCGGTAAAACGGCTCTTCTTCCACATCCCCTTGACCATGGAGAGGATTACGGGACCAGCCGAGAAGCTTGGCCAGCGCGCCGGGCCGGACGCTGCCGCCGCGGTGAAAGGCCGCGAGCGCGGCGCCCGCCACTGTGTCGGGTGTCGCAGTCCGGCCCAGGCGCATGCCCGAGCGCGCGGCAAAGCCGGTGCCCACCGGGCCGGGTGCGACGGACAGCACCGACACGCCCGCCGGCCGCAGCTCGATCGAAAGAGCTTCGGCGAATTTCTGGACGAGCCCTTGGTCGCGCCGTAGGCCGGCGAAAACGGCGCGCCGCTGAAGCCGACCACCGAGCTGAGAAGGACGATGCCGCCGCGCCCCTTTACCGCAAGCCGCTGCCCGAAACCATGGGCCAGCGCCACCGTCGCCCGGCAGTTCAGTTCGATCATGTTCAGCTCATTCTCCACGTCCTGCGCCAAAACGGGACCGACGGCGCCGAAGCCGGCAACGGCGATCAGCAGGCCGACCGGCTCGGCGGCAGTCAGGCGCAGCAGCTCGGCTGTGCGCGCGGGCTCCGAAAGGTCAAGCGCCAGCGCCTGCATCCGGACGTCGAAGCCGGATCAGAGATCACCAGCCAATTCTTCTAGGACGGCCAGCGCCTGGCGACGATGATCAGGTCGAACCCCTGCTCTCCCAACGGTTCAGGCTCCAGCTCCGCCGCGGCAGGCGCCAGTCGATCCCTTCCAGCAGCATCGCCAACTGCACCGGCGTCAGCGCAACCTTGCCCTCCTTTGCCGACGGCTACACGAACCGGCCCCTCGCCAGGCGCTTGCTGAACAGGCAATCAACCTGGCCGTACCACCAGATGATCTTGATCAAGTCACCGCGCCGACCTCGGAAGACGAAGATTTGTCCAGCAAACGGGTCCTGCTTCAGCACTGTCTCTGCCTGTGCCGCAAGTGTCGTGAACCCGCGCCGCATGTCGGTCACGCCTGCCGCCAGCCACACGCGGGTGTTTTGCCGGGACTGGGATCATCCGGACAGGCCGCGGATCAGCCGGGCTAGCGCCTCGGGATCAAAGGCTCCGCTGATCCGCAGTCGGTGGCCACCTGCTGTATCAATTTCGATAATGCCTGCTGCAGGCACTGGACCGGCGGCGGCACGGTTATCGTCGTGCATGGGCCGATCGACGATCTCGACGGGGAGGAAACGCGCCGTATCCGGCTCCGCCGGGGGCTCCGGCGCATACCGTGGGTCACGGCCACATGAAGATCAGGTTGGCGGTCATTGCGTAGCGCTCCGCCACCTGCGCAACCGACACGCCGGGTGCCGTCGTCTGCAACAGATCGACTGCTTCTCCTCATTCGTCCAAATCCGCTTCGTCCGGTTTGCCATCACGCATCCAAAGTGTCCACTATCTCGTGGTGGACCCTATCGATCACCCTCTACACGAGGCAGTGCAGCGGCGCCGGACGCTTACAACGCCTTCCACGATCTCGACCTGCAGGGCGATCTGGCAGCGATGTTGTCTGCTGCGGACAACAAAGAAGCCGCCTCATATGAGGCGGCTGGATCTTCGCTACAACTGGTTGCGGGGACACGGTTCAAAAACTGTTTCGCTATTTCGGAAGCAATACTCGGCCCATCTCGAAGTAGCCATCAGATGACGTGAATGCTCCAGCTCCCTGACCTGCCGCCGACCATATCTGATGGTCCAACCCGGAAGCCACAATGATCATGAGAAAAAAACGGATGAAACTACGCGTTGCGATTTATGCGCACACATCGAAAAAGCGCGACAATATTCACGAGCAGATATATAACTGCCGGATCTTTGCCATAGAGCAAGGCTGGCAGACGTTCGACATCTTTCTAGATGAAAATTTGCTCGATATACGAACTGACCGTCCTGACTTGTCCTTGCTCAAGTTGGAAGCCGCCGCAGGATATTTCGATATTGTTCTGTGCGACCATAGTGATCGGATCACTCCCAATATCTGGGAGATCCGCGATTTTCTTGTAAACCTTCACAATTGTGGAGTACGCTCGTGGTCCGTTAAAGAAGGGTCGCTTCATGGTATGAGAGTATGGCTTCAAGAAACGCTGCCAGACTTGGACAACCCCGCCGATGGCTGACGCAGCCCAGCGAGGATGATAAGACATCGCCGACATTACAAGAATCCCCTACTGGAGTGCTAAAGGGTTTCGCTCTCGATCCGATTTGAGGGACGACTATTCGTACTTGAAACAGTCTTGGCGCGGATTTTGTCAGAGACACCCTTCACCGCCTTGTGGGTCAGGCCCATTTGACGACGGCTCGTTGCGTGATTCAGCCTCCGCAAGGCGACCGACCGATTATGAGCCTGTCGACGAGACGGATACGGCCTCGGCCCGCCCCGACATCCTCGCACTCGTTGATCCGGTGATCAGTATGGAGGAAGGCAGTATCCATCCGCAGTCGCGCGAGGAGTTGATCGGCACCACACCTGATGATGCTACGCTAGATGCCCACTCGATCTACAAGCTCGTGACAGCCGAGATGCCGCCGACTTTCATCTTCGAGGCCAATGACGATGACGCGGTCATTCCCGAGAGTACTTTCCGCTTCGTGGCCGCCTTGAAGGAGGTGGGCGTCCCGGTCGAGCTGCACCAGTTCGAACAAGGTGGACACGGCTTCTCGTTACGGATGGTGCGCGACATGCCGACGGAAGCATGGCCCGAACTTCTTGTGGAGTGGCTAGGATCAAAGGGTATGCTCGACTGAACCTGGCGCAGGCAGGATGGGGAGTGCCGTATCCGCACGTCAGCTCGATCTGCCATTTGTGGCAAGCGAAGACTGCATCCATCGAGGATCGAAATCATGAGGGAGGAGAGGACCATGGTGGAAACGCAACGGCTGACGCGCCGGGCGATGGCATTCGTGCTGGCGGGGGGCCGGGGCAGTCGCCTGAAGGAGCTGACAGACCGGCGGGTCAAGCCCGCCGTCTATTTTGGCGGCAAGACCCGCATCATCGACTTTGCCCTGTCGAACGCGATGAATTCCGGCATCCGCAAGATTGCCATTGCAACGCAGTACAAGGCCCACAGCCTGATCCGGCATTGCCAGCGCGGCTGGAACTTCTTTCGGGCCGAACGCAACGAGTTCCTGGACATCCTGCCGGCCAGCCAGCGCACATCCGAGGATCACTGGTACCGCGGCACCGCAGATGCGGTCACCCAGAACATCGACATCGTGGACGACTACGATGTCGACTACATCGTCATCCTGGCGGGCGACCACATCTACAAGATGGACTACGAGATCATGCTGCGCGAGCATGTCGAAAGCGGCGCGGATGTCACCGTCGGCTGCCTGACCGTGCCGCGGATGGAGGCTACGGCCTTCGGCGTGATGGACGTGGACGCCACGGGCCGCATCGTGTCCTTCCTGGAGAAACCCGCCGATCCGCCCGCAATGCCGGGCGAACCGGACAAAGCTCTGGCGTCGATGGGCATCTATGTCTTCAACTGGGCCTTCGTGCGCGACCTGTTGCTGCGCGATGCGCAGGACCCCACTTCTAGCCACGACTTCGGCACCGACCTGATCCCTGACATCGTCAAGAACGGCAAGGCGATGGCGCACCGGTTCGACACGTCCTGCATCCGCGAGGCGCATGCGCCGGCCTATTGGAAGGACGTGGGCACGGTCGATGCCTTCTGGCAGGCCAACATCGCGCTAACCGATTTCACGCCCGAGCTTGACCTGTGGGACACGGATTGGCCGATCTGGACCTATTCCGAAAGCACCCCTCCTGCCAAGTTCATCCATGACGAGGCCGACCGGCGGGGCGTGGCCATATCGTCGATGGTGTCGGGGGGGTGCATCATCTCGGGGACCGAGATCCGCAACTCGCTGCTGTTCACCGAGGTGCATACCAACAGCTACGCGGTGCTGGATCACGCGGTGGTGCTGCCGTATGTCACCGTGAACCGCCATGCCCGGCTGCGCAACGTCGTGATCGACAGCCGCGTGGTCATCCCCGAGGGCCTGATCGTCGGAGAGGACCCCGAAGCCGATGCCCGCTGGTTCCGCGTCAGTGAGGGCGGCGTGACCTTGATAACCCAGGACATGCTGGACCGGCGGGCGGCATCCCTGTGATGCGGGTGCTGTCGGTCGCCTCCGAGATCGCCCCCCTGGTCAAGACCGGAGGGCTTGCCGATGTCACGGGCGCGCTGCCCGCCGCGTTGGCGGGCATGGACGTCCACATGCGCAGCCTGGTCCCGGGCTATCCAGCGGTGATGGCCGCGCTGCAGGAGGCCGAGACCGTCCATGCCTTCGACGATCTCTTCGGCGGCCCGGCGGTCCTGCTGCAGGGGCGGGGCGCTGGGCTGGATCTGCTGGTGATCGACGCACCCCATCTGTATGACCGCCCCGGCAATCCCTATCTGGGCCCCGACGGCCGCGACTGGCCGGACAACCCCGAACGCTTTGCCGCGCTGTCCTGGGTCGGGGCGCATGTCGCGGCCCATAGCGCGGGCGCCTGGCGTCCACAGGTGCTGCACGGGCACGATTGGCAAGCGGGCTTCATGACCGAATACCTGCCGCGCATGGGCGGGACCGACGTGCGGTCGGTGCTGACGATCCACAACATCGCCTTTACCGGGACGGCCGATCCGGGGCGGCTGCATTCCCTGCGTCTCGACCCCGCGCGATTCAACAGCGAGGGGTATGAGTTCTGGGGCGGCATCTCGGCGCTGAAGGCGGGGCTGATGAGTGCGGACGCGCTGACGACCGTGTCGCCCAGCTATGCGGACGAGCTGATGACGCCGGAATTCGGCATGGGCCTGGACGGGGTCATGCGCCACCGGCAGGCGGCGCTGACCGGTATCCTGAACGGCATCGACGAACAGGTCTGGGACCCGGCGACCGACCCGGCCATCGTCCCCTTCACCGACCCGGCGAGCAAGGCCGCCGCCAAGGCCGCGTTGCGGGTGGAACTGGGTCTGCCGCAGGCGGAGGGGCCGCTTTGTGTGATCGTGTCGCGAATGACCCATCAAAAGGGGCTAGACCTTGTGCTGGAGGCGCTGCCGGCGCTGACAGCGGCAGGCGGACAGCTGGCCCTCCTCGGGTCGGGAGATCCGGTCCTGGAACAGGCGTTCCTGCAGGCGGCGGCGGACCCGAACATCGCTGTGCGCATCGGCTATGACGAGGCGCTTTCGCACCGGCTGATCGCCGGGGGGGACGCGATCCTGGTGCCATCGCGGTTCGAACCCTGCGGACTGACGCAGCTGTACGGGCTGCGCTATGGCACCATCCCGGTCGTCGCGCTGACCGGCGGCCTGGCCGACACGGTCATCAACGCGTCGCCCGCGGGGCTGGCGCGCGGCGTGGCCACGGGCATCCAATTCGCGCCCGTCACTGCGGTGGCGCTGCGCGGGGCGCTGATGCGGCTGGCGACCCTTTATGCGGACCGCGACACCTGGTCCCGGATGCAGGCGAACGCCATGGCCCATCCCGTCGGATGGGGACAATCGGCTCGTGCCTATGCCGACCTCTATGCAAGGCTGACCCGTACGTCATCACCCAAAACATCGCGATGACTGCAGGGCGTCCCACGCTCCTGGGTGCGAGCGTCTCTTTCATGACATCCTGCTTTCCTTGTGCTTCAACAGCAAAATAGGCGAGCTCCCGGCAGACGCGCCCGCGGCAATAGAACGCGCGAGTTCGCCCCGCAGTGATGTCACCGCCTGAGCTACGAGATCCAATTTCACATTACCTGACGAACACTCATCCGTGTCCTGATCATGCAACACGTAGCCACGCCCCCACACTGTCTCGATCAGGTTCTTTCCACTGGGACCACCGATCATCCACTGTATCGGGGCAACATGCCGAGTCAGACATAAATTCGTCCATTGCTGATTTTCCTGTGGAATGGGACGCGCTATCCTGAAATGCGACTTTCTGTGCTCAACAATGGGTTGAGCCGCGAAAGGATCATCGTATGAAGGTTCGGTTCTCCCACCTCTCCCTTCCTGAGCGCCGCAAGATCTAGCGCTGGCGGCATATGAAACTGAGTCTTCACGAGATGGCGCGAAGGCTTGGCCGGCACCGCTCGACGGTACCTGCAGGCGCAGGTGGGCACCCGAACCTGGTTCTGCGAGGCGCAGTCACTCTGGCAGAAAGGGGCCGTCGAGAACGCCAACAAGCGGCTCAGACGCTGGCTCTGCCGCGACACTGATACAAACAAACTCTCTCAGGAGGAACTCCGTCAGCCCTGCGCGGGCCTCAATGCCACGCCGCGCAAGTGCCTCGGCTTCCGCACCCCTGCTGAGGTGTTCAAGGCCAACCTACTCGGACGCGGCTACAGAAAAAATAAGCTCCCCCGGCAACCGTTGTCGCATTTGGGCTAGCGCGTCCACCTGGCGTACAACCGTCGCCATATGGCAAAAGTTGGTCTGACGCCGGGCCCCAGACGAAATTTCGTCGACGATGCTGCACATCGGCAGGATCAGAGCGTTCGAGGACGGCTATGCCTGCCCGGGCTTGGCGGCCCAGCCAGACATAGCCGCGTAAAGGCCTCAATGCGCCACGATGACCGCATCCAGCGCGGGGACGGTGCCGGTGGCCAAATCGCCCCAGAGGCAGGTCGCGGCGGCGTCAAGCGGAACGCCTCCGACCGTCACGGACACGGGCTGCGGCTGATCGGTGGGGTTGACCAGCCAGGTGAACCGCCGGTCGCCGTCCCTGTGCAGGCGGCCCTTGACCATGTTGTTGCCGGTCCCGACCACCGGACGGATGCCCGCCCAGTCCAGGCACTTGCGGAACCACGCCGCCGCGTCGGGCTGCCCCGCCTCGAGCGCGCGGAAATGGCCGGCCGAGACATGGCTGCCGACCAGCAGCGTCCTGCCGTCCCCATGGTCCGAGGCCGTCAGAGCGATCCGTCCGTCGTCGAACCGCCCAAGGACATTCGCCCCCGCCGCATGATAGGACTGGATGAAGCCGCCGCAGGTCAGCCGCTGCTCGTCCAGGACAAGCGCCGTGTGATGGGCAATGTCGGGCATGAATTCGACCTCGTCCTCGGTAACGCCGAACACAGCGTCCAGCCCGGCGCGGGGCTGCCGGGCACCCGCGCGGCCCATGTCACCGAAATAGCCCGGACACGCCTCGGAGATCAGCCTGCCGCCGCGCGCGACCCAATTGGCAAGCCGCCCGGCCAAGGCGTCCGGGATCAGGATTGGGTAGGGCGCGTAAATTACATCATAGCCGTCGATGTCGTCTGAATGCACCCAGTCCGGCTGGATGCCCAAGTCGAAGAAGCCGCGATAGGCGCCCCACATCGCATCCTGATAAGTCGTGAAGCTGCCTTCGGACGACAGCAGGCGGTCGAAGCGCTGCGCCTCGGGGATCATCAGGATGCCGACCTCGCCGCGCACTGGTCTGGCAGCCATCAGGTCCGCCTGTCCGGGTTCATTAGCCCACCGCCCGATCGCGGCCTGCATGTCCGACCGGGGGGTGCGGCTGCCGTCCATGCCATAGGCGCCGAACGCGCCGAACAGCGGCCCGTCCAGCAGCGGGCGATAGCGCAGGTTCATCATTCCCCGCGCCCCCGCCGCGAACGAGGCCATCGACCACAGTCGGATATCTTCCGGCGTCGCAACACGGGCGTCGTCCTTGGCGCGGCCCAGAACCTGCGGCTGCATCCACAGCGGGCCGCCCTGCCGTTCGGCGTGCCAGAAGGGCTTGCCCCGGGACGCGCCGCGGATCAGATCGCCGGCGTAGAAATTGCGCCAGGGCTGGTTTCCTTTGCGCGCGGCGATCCAGGTATAGCCGTAGATGTCCACCTGCCCGGCCGCCCGCCAGTCGTTGCAGCCATGCCCGGCCAGCGCGGTGACGGCCCCCGCGATTCCGTGCGAGACGATGGCCGCATCCGGATCGGCGGCCCGGATCGTGCGGATCTTGTCCTCGACATGGGTGTAGAAGTTATCCTCGCGGAAGGTCATCCAGTCGAGGCACTCGGCGTAGGGCTGGATCTGCCGGGGCGGCATGATGTCGTCCCATTCGGCATAGGAATAGCGGTGCCAGACCTCGGCCAGGGCATCGAGGCTGCCGTACTTGTCCTGAAGCCAGCGCCGGAATGCGGCCGCCGTCGGGTCCGAAAAATCGAACTGGGGCTGATAGTTGACCTCGTTGTTGACGTCATAGCCCATCAGGCCGGGATGGCCGCGGTAACGTTCGGCAAGGCGCGTCAGAAAGCCCATGACCGCGTCATGCACCGCCGGATCGTTCAGCGTCAGCGGGCCGGCCCCGCCCAGACCCTCGCCAAAGCCACCGACGGCGGTCGACGGGCTGAGCTGCGAGGCCATGGGCCGGCCGTCCGCCGTCCGCATCCGCGCATGGTCCATCCGCCGAGTCAGCCAGTCGGGCGCGGCCATGGTGAATTCCGCGATGACGGTCGAGAGCCCGTGCGCTGCCGCAAGGTCCAGCTGGCGGTCGCAATCGTCCCAATCGAAACGGCCGGGGGCGCGTTCGATCGCGGACCACATGAACCAGTGGCGGAAGGTGTTCAGCCCGTCCTCGGCGGCGACGGCATAGTCGCGGTCCCAATCCTCGCGCGGGGGGTTCGACTTTCGGAAATAGACGGCGCCATAGGGGACGCGGGGGTGATCCTTGGCCATGACGGCTCCTTCTTAAGTCTTCAGCGGGCAGCGGGGGCCGACAGCGCGCGCAAGGTGCGGACAAGGGCCGAATGGTCCAGATCGCCATCGCCGCGCCCGACGGCCGCCGACATCATCTGATGGGCCAGCGCGGTTCCAGGCAGCGCGCGGTCCAGGCTGCGGGCCGCATCGACGGCAAGGCCAAGATCCTTGCGGTGCAGCGCGATGCGGAAGCCGGGATCGAAAGCCTGATCGATCATCCGCTGGCCGTGGACCTTCAGGATGGTGCTGTCGGCAAAGCCGCCCAACAGTGCCTCGCGGACCTTGGCGGGATCGGCCCCGGACCATTCAGCCAGCGACAGAGCCTCGGCCACGGCCGAGATGGTCAGCCCGACGATGACCTGGTTGCAGACCTTGGCCGTCTGCCCGTCCCCTGCCCCGCCGATATGGGTGATCCGCTTGCCCATCAGCTCGAGGATCGGCAGCGCGCGCTGGAACGCGGCCTCGGATCCGCCGGCCATGATCGTCAGCGCGGCGTTCCGCGCACCAGCTTCTCCGCCCGAAACGGGGGCATCCAGCCATTCGCCACCTGCCGCCACTATGCGCGCCGCATAATCCCGCGTCGCCACCGGCGAGATCGAGCTCATGTCGATGACCAGCGTGCCGGGTTGCAGGGCCGCCGCAATGCCGTCCTCGCCGAACAGTACCTGTTCGACGTCCGGCGTGTCGGGCAGCATCAGGATCACGATCTCGGCCCCTGCCGCCACCTCGGCGGCACTGGCCATCGCGCGGCCTCCCGCATCGACAAGCGGCTGAGAGACCGGTTTGACCCGGTGCAATAGCAGCTCGTGCCCCGCCGCGATCAGGTGCTCTGCCATCGGGCGCCCCATCACGCCCAGTCCGATAAAGCCGATCTTCATGGTGCCACTCCGTGCTGTGTCATCCAATCAAGCCCTTGGGATGTCCGGCCAAGTGGCTTGTATTCGCAGCCGACCCAGCCATCGTAGCCAAGCCGGTCCAGTTCCGCGAAAAGGAAGCGGTGGTTGATCTCTCCGGTGCCGGGTTCGTGCCGGCCGGGATGGTCCGCGATCTGGATATGGGCGATGCGGCCCTGATGGCGTTGGAAGGTCGGGACCAGATCGCCCTGCATGATCTGCGCGTGATAGAAATCGTATTGCAGCCACAGGTTCGCGTGTCCGGCCATGTCCATCACCCGCAGTGCATGATCCACCCGCGCGCAGTGAAAGCCGGGGATGTCGCGGGTGTTGATCGGCTCGACCAGCAGGCGGATGCCGGCATCGGCAAGGCGCGGCGCAGCGTAGGCAAGGTTTTCGGCCATCACCTGATCCAGCGAGACGGGGTCCATCCCGGCCGGCGCGATGCCGGCAAGGGCGTTCACCTGCCGGCAGCCAAGCGCGGCGGCATAGCGCAGCGCGGTCTCGACCCCCTCTCGGAACTCGGCCCGGCGGTCCGGCAGGCAAAGAATGCCCCGCTCGCCCGCCGCCCAATCGCCCGAGGGCAGGTTGAACAGGATCTGCTGCAGACCCGTCTGCCGCAGGATCGCGGCGACATCCTCGGGCGGGTGATCATAGGGGCCGAGGTATTCGACCGCGCGGAAGCCGTCGGCAGCCGCGGCGGCGAAGCGGTCGATGAACGCGTGCTCGGGGTAAAGCATCGACAGGTTGGCGCTGAATTTGGGCATTGGATCCTTGAAGGTCAGGCGCGAAAGCGGGTGCGGTGCAGCATCCGGCGGTTGCGTGGGTCGGGATTGGGCACGGCCGAGATCAGGCTTTGGGTGTAAGGCTCGCGCGGGCGGGTGCAGATGTCGTCGGCGCTGCCGGTTTCAACGACGCGGCCGCGATGCATCACCGCAACCCGGTCGCAGAAATAGCGCACGACCGAGATGTCATGCGCAATGAAGATGAAGCTGAGATCCAGCCGCCGCTGCAGGTCCAGCAGCAGGTCCAGCACCTGCGCCCGGATCGACACGTCGAGGGCCGATGTCGCCTCGTCCGCGATGATTATGCGCGGGTTAAGCGCCAGCGCGCGGGCAATGCCGATGCGCTGGCGCTGGCCGCCGGAAAAGGCGTGCGGATAACGCTCCATGGCGCTTCGGTCGAGGCCGACCAGTTCAAGCAGTTCTGCGATCCGCGCGTCCAGCGCCGCGCCCTTAAGTCCGCCCGCTACGACCAGCGGATCGGCGATCACCTGCTTCACGGTCATGCGCGGGTTCAGCGAGGCGTAGGGGTCCTGAAACACCAGCCGCACGGCCGAGCGATAGCGCGCAAGGTCGGGGCGGTTCATTATCGTGACCTCGGCCGGGGCGGCGTCGCCCTGCCACCGGATGCTGCCGGTCGACGGCTCGATGATGCGCAGCAGCATCCGCCCAAGCGTCGTCTTGCCCGAACCGCTTTCGCCGACGATGCCTAGGTTCTCGCCCGGCCACAAATCAAGGTTCACCTGATCGACCGCCTTGATCGCAAAGGTCTGGCGGCCCCGCCAGTTCACCGCGCCGAACCCCTTGCCAAGTCCGCGCACCGACAAGAGCGGCGTGCCGTCCATCCGGGGCGCTTCGCGCTTGGCACTACTGTCCAGCTTGAGCGTCGCCTCAAGAAGGCGGCGGGTATAGGGATGGTGCGGGGCGTGAAAGATCTGGTCCACCGGACCCTGTTCGACAATGCGGCCCCATCGCATGACGGCGACGGCGTCCGCTACCTCCGCTACAAGGCCCAGATCGTGCGTGATCATCAGCATGGCCATCCCGCGTTCCCTTTGCAGGCGCGCGATCAGGTCCATGATCTCGGCTTGGGTGGTCACGTCCAGCGCGGTCGTCGGCTCGTCCGCGATCAGGATGTCCGGATCGCATGCCAGCGCCATCGCGATCATCGCGCGCTGGCGCATCCCGCCGGAAAACTCGAACGTATAGCGGTCGGCCATGCGTTCGGGATTGGCGATCTCGACCTGACGCAACAGGTTCACCGTCTCGGCCTTGGCCTCGGGCTTGGTCATCCTGCGGTGCAGCAGCAGCGCCTCGGCGATCTGGGTGCCGATGGTGCGCACGGGCGACAACGAGGACATCGGCTCCTGGAAGATCAGGCCGATGCGGCCGCCACGGACGGCCCGGATCTCGCGGCTGTTGGGCGCCATCCCGTCCAGCCGCAGCTCCGCTCCGGTTTCGTCCCGCAGCGTGATCGTGCCGCCCGCGACCCGTGCCTGCGGGTCGATCAGCCGCAGCAACGCCCGCGCCGTGACCGACTTGCCCGAACCGCTTTCCCCGACAAGACACAGGGTCCGGCCGGAGTGCAGATCAAAGCTGACATCCCGGACGGCGTGCAGGATGTGGCTGCGAAGGTGGAAGTCGATGCTAAGATCGCGCACCGACAGGATGGGGGTCGTCACCGGCTGGCCGGCGGCGGGGGGTGTGTGCTGGGTCATCGCATCATGTCTCATAGGGGTCGGCCGCATCGCGCATGCCGTCGCCCAGGAAGTTGAAGGCCAGCACCGCCAGCACCACCGCCCCAGAAGGCCAGATCAGCAGCCAGGGCGCCGTCGACACGGCGCGGATGTTCTGCGCGTCCTGCAGCAGGACGCCCCAGCTGACGACCGGCGCCTTGAGGCCGACGCCCAGAAAGGACAGCGCGGTTTCCGCGACGATCATCGTCGGAATGGCCAGCGTTACGACCGCAAGGATGTGCGAGGTCAGCGACGGCAGGATGTGGCGGAAGATCACCCGCGCCCGGCTTGATCCGTCAAGGATCGCGGCGGTCACGAAATCCTCGTGCCTCAGGGCAAGGAACCGGCCCCGCACCTCGCGCGCAAGGCCCGTCCAGGCCAGCAGCGACACGATCAGCGTCACCATGAAATAGACGGTCACGGGCGACCAGGCCACCGGCACCGCAGCGGCAAGGCCCAGCCATAACGGGATCGTCGGCATGGCGCTGATGACCTCGATGATGCGCTGGATGACAAGGTCGGTCCAGCCGCCGAAGTACCCCGACAGCGCCCCCAGCACGACCCCGATGACAAGGCTGGACAGCACCCCGATCAGCCCGATCGACATCGAGATGCGGGTGCCGTAGATCAGCCGGCTGAGCAGGTCGCGGCCAAGCGCGTCGGTGCCCAGCAGGTTCATCGGTTGCGACGCATCAAGCGGCCCCATGAGGCGCATGTTCGCGTCTAGCAGCCCCCACATGCGATAGGCCGGTCCCTCGACAAAGAAGCCGATCGGGATGATCGCGGTGTCGTCAATGGTGAAGGTGCGACGCAACGAGGCGGGATCGACGCTCATTGTGTAGCCCTTGACATGGGGCTGCCAGCTGCGGCCGCCATCCGGGTCTGGCACGAAGAAGCCGATGCTCTGCGGCGGGGCATAGGTGAACTGCGGCCGGGCCAGCGAGGGCGAGGTGGGGGCCAGGAACTCGGCCAACATGGCAATCAGGTAGAAGGCCAGCACCACGATCCCCGCAAAGACGGCAACGCGGTTCGACAGGAACTTGCGCCAGATCAGCGTCCATTGCGAGGCAACGGCGATCTTGCCCGGATCATCGCCGGGCCGCAGCGGGCTGATGGCGGGCCCGGTGTCTTCCGGAGCCATAGGCCGGTCCGGGGGCAGCTCGGTCGGGGTATGAACGAGATGGGTCATGTGAAGCGTATCCGGGGATCAAGGACGGCCAGAAGCAGGTCCGAAATCAGCATGCCGATCAGCGTCAGTACGCCCATCAGCAGGATGAAGCTGCCGGCCAGGTACATGTCCTGGCTGACAAGCGCCCTCAGCAGCAGTGGCCCCGCGGTGGGCAGGTTCAGCACGATGGCGGTGATGGTGACGCCCGATATCAGGTTCGGCAGGACCCATCCGATCGCCGACACGAACGGGTTAAGCGCGATGCGCACGGGATATCGCATGATGACGTTGAATTCGGACAGGCCCTTGGCGCGGGCGGTGGTGACATAGGGCTTGGACAGCTCGTCCGTCAGGTTCGCGCGAAGGATGCGGATCAGCGCCGCCGTCCCCGAGGTCCCGATGACGATGATCGGAATCCACAGGTGCTTCATCAGGTCCCACACCCGCCCCCAGCTCCAGTCCGCGCCGACATATTCGGGCGAGAATAGGCCCCCAACGCTTTGCCCGAAGTAGCGGTAGCTGACATACATCAGCGTCAGCGCCAGGATGAAGTTGGGGATCGCAAGGCCCAGAAAGCCAAAGAACGTGGCGACGTGATCGCCCACGGAATGGCGGTGGACGGCCGAATAGATCCCGATGGGCAGCGACACCGCCCAGACAAAGACCAGCGCCGCGATCGAGATGGCAAGGGTCGAGCCCATGCGCTCCCAGATCAGCTCGCTGACAGGGCGGCCCCATTCGAAGGAATAACCGAAATCGCCGCGAAAGACGATGCCCGAGATCCATTTGAAGTATTGCACGATCATCGGGTCATCCAGACCATAGGTCGCGCGCAGCCGCGCGATCTCGACCGGGTCCAGCGTCTGTCCGCTGTCGGCCATCGAGGCCAGCAGCGATGTCAGGTAATCACCGGGCGGCAGCTGGATGATGAAGAACGAGATCAGCGAGATGCCGAACATCGTGGGGATCATCAGCAAGATCCGCTTGAGCGTGTAGAGCCACATCAGCCCGGCTCCTGCCAGGTCAGGTGGACGGCTTCCAGGATGTCGACCTGCGGCACGGTGACGATGGCCCGGCCGTCACGCAGTGTCACTGGCACGCCCTTGCCCGACACGGCCAGCCGCGCGCTTGGGCTTCGCGCACCGACGTCCAGCGCGATTGACAGCTCGATCGGGCCAGCGGGATAGATCTCGCGGATCGGGGCCTTCCACGCCATTGGGTTCGTCAGGTTGACCAGCGTCACCAGCCGCGCGCCGGGTGCGGACCGGACGGCGATGTCGAAAAGACCGGGGCCACGGATCTCGACCATAGAGGGGGCGCCAAGCGCCCACCGCACCGCGTTTTCGATCAGGCGCTGGTGGTCCTGTGCCAGCACATCCCAGAACGTTGCACCGATATTCCAAGGGATGTGGACGCTGCGGCCCTTGCCGCCCTCGCGTGTGACGACGGCGGGCTTGGTGGCGCTGTCGCGGGGATAGACCTCTTCCATCGGCAGATCGGGGAAGTCGGGGACATAAAGAAACGGAGTTTCGGTGTCCGGACCCGCCGTGATCGCGGTCAGGCGCAGTCCGCCGATGATGCGCCTTGCGCCGTCATAGCCGGCGTTCAGCGGATGGTTGCCCAACAGCTCGACATAGGTGTTCTTCAGCGGCCCGCGCGTCGTCCCGGCCAGTTGCGTGCCAAGGACGGCGGCCAGTCCGCATTCCTTGCGCGGAGTGCCGTCCTCATGCGCCATTGCGCTTTCGCCTGCGACCACCAGATTGCCGCCGCGTTCCGACCATTCCGCGATCATCGCGCACTGGGCGTCAGACAAGCAGCGCGCGTTCGGCAGGATCAGGACCTTGAAACGATCCAGAAGCGCCGCCGTCATCGCGTGATCGGAAATGAACTCGAAGGCCAGCCCGGCCTCGACCAGCGCGTGGCAGAACCCCTTTTCATCGGCCTCGGCCGCATCGCGCTGGCGCAGGTCGTGAAGGCGCAGCGTCGTGGTGGCGTCAAGAATCGCGATCTCGCAGGCGGGTTGGGTCGCGGCCAGCGCCGGCTCGATCTGGGCGTGAAAGCCGAAGCCCTTGGCGACCGGGTCGATCCAACGGGGATCGGGGATGACCCCGTTGAACTTGGTGAACCAGGGCAGCATCCCGTGGGCCGCGCCGTCCGCAATCCAGGTCGCCATCTCGGGTCCGGTGGTGACGCTATCCTTCCAGCGGTGTACGGGCTCCTCGGGGCCGACCGAGGTGATCAGCACCACGGGCCGGTCGCGGAAGGTGGCGCGGATGCGCTTGGCATTGCGTCCCGCCATCCAGACCGGCTCCAGCCCATGTCGGCCTTGGTGATCGACGACGAGGAACGGGCAATGGGCCTCGATCGTGGCGAGGTCGAACTCCATCAGAGAGGCGCCGCCCATGTTCGGGATGAAGCTGGCATTGGGCCGGATCGCCTGCACCTCGCGGTCCCACTGGACCACCATCGCCGTCAGCCGCTCGCGCCGCCAGGCGACCCAGGCCCGCCACGCGGCATCCGCGGGGTCCGTCACGCGCGGCAGATCGAAGCCGGAGGCAGCCTTGAAGCGCGTCTGGCACGCGTCGCAATAGCAGATGCCATGACCTTGCCAACGGTTGGCGAAGACGGCGTCGATGTCATACTCCCGCACGATCTCCCGCACGATATTCGGCATGTAGTCGTTGTTGTAATCGCCATAGGCGCAGGTGACCCAGACATCGGGATAGGCCCAGTGGCGGCGCGGGTTGCCCTCGGCATCCACGGCGACCCATTCGGGATGGGCTTGGGCCGCGTCGTTATGGATTGCGTGGGGATCGACGCGCGCCATAACGTGCATGTTCAGGCTGCGGGCACCGTCGACCAGCGCGCCGAAGGGGTCGGTGTCTCCAAGCCATTTGCTGCGATAATGGAACGGCACCTTTGTCGGGTAATAGGCGACATACCCCCCCGCGCTGAGACAGGCCGCGTTCGATCCGGTACGCCGGAACACGTCGATCCATTCGTCCACGCTGAACTTGACCGGGTCATCTTCCGCCAGGGTCAGCTGCGTCCATCGCGTCGCGCCGCGATACCAGTTGGGGCTGCGCAGAAGGCGTGCGGGATCAAGCGAGGTATCGGGCATGTCATGGCTTTCGTGATGCAGGGACCATTCGGGGCCGGATGGCCGGCCCCGGATCAGATGCTGGTGCGTCAGGGCGCGTCAGGCCTTGAAGAACTGCTCGGGGCGCGAGGGGCCGGGCGTCGGCCAGCCGAAGCTGTTCGGCATGGTGTCCATCGTGTTCACCATGTCGTTCTTGACGATCCCGTAACCGTCGGCGGGCAGCGAGATGCCAAAGACTAGGAACTGGTCCGCCGCCACCTCCAGGATCTCGGCCATCTTGGCCTGCTGCTGGTCAGGATCTCCCGTAGCCAAAAGGTCGCGGTACCGTTCCTGCTGCTGCTTGATTTCCTCGGGCGGCTCGACGGCACTAGGGTTGTCCGGCGACGTGAAATACAGCGACCACCCTGGCGCATAGACCGAGTTGCTGCTGAAGGGCACGAAATAGCGCGGGTCCAGCATGGCAGCGATGCCGGAATTGGCACCGAACTGATGCGCGGTTGCATCGAACTCGCGGCCGTTGCGCACGCGCGTTTCCCAAAGCGAACGGTCCATCGTCCGCATCTGCCCGTCGATCCCGACCGCCTGGAACATCGGCAGCAGCAGCTGGAACATGTCTACAAAGGTCGTGCGGGTTTGGTCGATCTCGAAGATAATGGACAGGCGGCGCCCCGAGGAGTCCAGACGATAGCCAGAGCTGTCGCGCTCGGGCACGATCTCGTCCAGCATCTGGTTCGCGCGGTCCGGATCGTACTCGGTAAATTGCGTGGCAAGCCGTTCATTGTAGAGCGGATCGCCTTCGATGATCGAGGGTTGCGCCGGGGCGCCTTGCCCCACAAAGACCGCGTCGATCAGATTCTGGCGGTTGATCGCGAGGGACAAGGCCTGCCGGAACTCGCGGGTGTTATACAACGCGTTCTTCACCTCGTCTGTGTGGTTGAGGTTCAGGTTGAAGACCATGACGTTAGCGGCCGTCTCGCGCAGCGTGTAGAAGCGGTAGTTGCCGCTTTCCTGCCCGTCGTAAAGCACGGGCCGGTTTGTCGGCGTCGCGATGTACTGGTCCATCATGTCGATCTCGCCCTGCAGCGTTTTCAGCAGCAGGACCTGTGGGTCCCCTACCATCTGGTAGACGATGCGGTCGAAGTAGGGCAGCTGCGTGCCCTCGGTGTCGACCTTGAAGTAGTAGGGGTTGCGAACGGCGATGGCGCGTTCCGTGTTCTCGCCGGGCGCGCTGGTGAACATCCATGCATTCAGGGTCGGCCGAGCCGAGTTCTGGAAATGGACGTTATCCTCGGCCAGCCCATGCTCGCGCGCGAAAAGGGCGGTCCAACCCTGATACCCGCGCGTCTGCGCTAGCTCGTTCGCCTCCGGGTTGTACTTGATGTGGAACTGCTTGAGATAATGCGCCGGCGCCCGCGTCAATTGATCCTGGTTGGCCCAAGCCAGCCCTTGCGCAAAAAACCCGTTGGGCGAAGGAAAGATGACCCGGAAAGTCGTCTCGTCTACAATTTCCAGTTCACCCCAAACGCCATTGACCTGCCAGAAGCTTTGGCCGCTGGTCGTCCCGGCGTCGGGGTCGGTCAGGATATCCTCGTACCAGAAGCGAATGTCTTCTGTGGTGTAGGGCTCGCCATCGGACCATTTGTGTCCGCTGCGCAAGGTAAAGGTGTAGACAGTCGAATCCTCGTTGATCTCATAACTCTCGGCAACGTTAGGCTCAATTCCGGTCCAATCCGGCGTGAAGCGCACCAATGGCTCGTAGGACTGGTAACGGATCAGCATCGACAGCGATCCCCCTCCAACGAGCGCGTGGTTCCAGGTGCCGCCCTGAACGCCCGGCCGCTCGGTCGGGACGATGACCAGCGGGTTTTGCGGCAGCCGTTGCTCCAACGGCGGCAAGTCAGCATCTTGTGCGAATATTGGCAGCCCAAATGCGGCCGCGCCTGCCGCAATTGTGCTGGTTACCAGAAACCCGCGCCTTCCGATCCGTCTCATCTCGCCCCTCCCAGAACAGATACTCGGTTCTTGTTTAGGTTGGCGTAAGGCTTGATGTTAGGTAAAGGGTTATGTGTAAAAAGAAGTTTCTGCACTTGCACAATATCAACTAACTATAATCGCTCCAAATCGCGAGGGATTGCCGCGTTGCGGCACGCAAGAGAGGTGGGGATGTCGAGGATTACGTTGCGAATCATCGCCGAAGAAACCGGCCTGTCCAAGTTTGCCGTCTCGCGCGCGCTGTCTGGAAAGGATGGTGTGAGCGACGGGACAAGGGCCCGCGTTCTGGCCGCTGCCGAACGTCTTGGATATATCAAGCCGGACCGCCCCACCGAACACGCGAGTGCGGTCATCGGCGCCGTCTTCGACGAAAGTGATACGATAAACAACGAGATGAACATCCAGATCCAAAGCGGCTTACAGGCCGAGGCGGGACGTCTTGGATACAGCGTCCTCGCCCAGTGGCATCTGTCCGAGCCAAACCTACCCGGGTTTCTGGACCGCTGCGCCGGCTTCTTCGCCGTCAATGTACGCGATCATTCGGTCATTGCGCGGATCGCCGCAACTGGAAAGCCCTTGGTGCGCGCCGGCTGGCTTGAACCGCTGGAACAGGTCGATCATGTCGGCGGCACCGACCGCGAGGCTGGGATCGCGGTCGGCCGCTATCTTGCCGGTCTGGGTCACCGCGAGATCGTCTTCGTTCATGGCGAGGTCGAGTTGCGCGGTCGCCGCGAACGCTGGAACGGTCTGAGCGAGGTCGTCGCGGAAATGCCGAGCCTGCGTTGCCACGACGTCACCTGGGGCGCGGGACGGACCTTCACGGACGGGCTGGACCGCATCCTTGCGCAGGGCGGGCGGCCGACCGGGTTTTTCTGCGCACATGATGCACTGGCGATTACTGCCTACACCGACCTTCTGGCACGGGGCTGGCGCATTCCGCGCGATGTCTCGGTAGTCGGCTTCGGAGATTACAGCGCCGCGATGCAGGTCAGTCCCCAGCTGACAACGGTGCGCGTACGCGCCGCCGAGTTCGGCAAAAGCGCCGTGCGCAGGCTGGACGCCCGCCTGCGTAATCCGATGGTGGATTTTGCGCCGCTGAGAATGTTGGTGCCGAACGTCCTCGTGGAACGCGGCTCGGCCGGCCGCGTGAGTGCCGGCCGATGAAAGCTCGGCAGGCCGGCCTCGACCCGTTCCAGCGCGATGGCGATGCCCTACCCGACGGCGATACACATGGTGGCGAGGACCAGCGACGAACCCCTGCCATAAACTTCGGAAGCGGTACCTGCCGTCACCGAACAGCGGGCGCAGGCTCGCTGAATTTCCGTCCCAATCTGGTATCAGAATATCCGGCTCCGCATCCGCAAAGCGGTCGAACCCGGTCGCATGAAGCGCTGCGAGCTTTTCGAGGACGCCCCTTGCAAGGTTCGGATTGACTCAGACACACAGCATGGCCGTCAGGATACCATCCCGCCCGAACATCGTGCTGAACCAGGGGATCCCGGCATAGGGGTCAGGGCGGAGCGGCGTGTCCGCCGTCAGGGTGTAGAGATCCGACCGCGCCCGCCCGATTACCACGTTGAAGAGCTCGTTCGAATTGGGCGCCTGCGCCGCGCCCGCACAGAGAATACGCCGCTCCCGTCTCAGACCGTGCAGCGCGACGAGAAAGCGCCCTGGCGTCGCGGGCCTTCCCTCTCCGCAGGCCACCTCGGCCGACAGCACCGTCTGCTCGTCGGAGTCCAGGTCCACCACCCACGAGGCCCGCGTGTCCGTCAAGGACACAGGCTCCGGGCCGAAGGTGATCGCGATCACACGGACGATGGCGTCAAGGCCGGCATAGGTGAACTAAACCGCCGCGCCATGTATGACCATTACCAAGACCTTGCCGCGAGCGAGGCGGGTCATGCCCCGAACTTCAAGGAGGTCGCGGAAGTCGCACGCAAACGCTACGTCGATCCGGAAGCGGGCGCGCGCTTCCGTAATTACGGACCTTGACCCATTCGTAGGCGACGGCATCGCAGACGGAGCGCGTGCGCTCCAGCGCGATCGTGTCGCGGCGCACCGGATCGCCCTCAAGGTCCAGATCCGGGTTCGTGAGGTCGATTGACAGCGCCGCTTCGTCCTGGTGGGCCGAGGCGCTGAGGAGGACCGGCTTCCTGCCCTCGATCCTCGGATCTAAGCGCGACAGACAACGCGTATCCTTGAAGAACAGCCCCTCGGCGCCATTGGCTGAGGTCCCGATGTTGCCGCAGCGATCGACGACCAGGAAGGCCTCGCCGCGCTTCATGTCTGCGCGCTTCTAGTATTCATCGACGATACCACCAGCGCGCTTATGCATCGTCGCTTCGTGCTGGCCTGCCCCCTGAAAAGTGGTCCTCCCTGAGGTATGGCTTTCGAGCCATTTGGAGGATGCAGGAATGCCCCAGAAGAAGCACAGGCCGGAGGAGATCGTCGCCAAGCTCCGGCAGGTCGAAGTGTTGGTGTCGCAAGGCCATTCAGTCGCCGAAGCCGTGCGCTCGATCAGTGTGACGCAGTTCACCTACTATCGGTGGCGCAAGGAGTTCGGCGGGCTGAAGACCGACCAGGTGAAGCGCTTGAAGGAGCTCGAGAAGGAGAACGAGCGGCTTCGGAAGGCTGTCTCCGACCTGACGCTCGAGAAGCTCATCCTGCGCGAGGCGGCATCGGGAAACTTCTGAGCCCCGCCC
>NZ_FMVT01000019.1 GCF_900102505.1 Paracoccus tibetensis
CTTCGGGCTTGTGCTTCTTCTGGGGCATTGCTTGTCCTCCATCTGGCTCGAAAGCCTACTTCAGGGAGGACCACTTTTCAGGGGGCAGGCCAGTGTGCGGGTCAGAGGCTGACTCGCGCCGTTTTTGACCAAGGGCGGCAGATCGACATGGAGAGCCCACAGTTGCCGCTGACAACCTGCTACAGTGTGCGGATGACCAAGTCGGCTGTTTATAGTTTTCGGAAGGCCACCGTGGCTGATCTTGCTCCGCTAAAGGCATGGCGCACTCAGCCGCATGTTCGGGAGTGGTGGGGCGAGGATGAAGCAGATGTTGATGTAGATTTGGGTGATCCTCGGGTATTGCGATGCGTCGTTTCAACCGGCGGGCAACCCTTCGACTTCATGCAAGACTATACTGTCCATGGGTGGCCGGATCATCATTTTGCCGATCTTCCAGAAGGATCACAGGGGATCGATCAGTCTATTGGAGAACTCGAGATGGTGGGGCGCGGGCATGGAACAGCGTTTATACGACAGCGAGTTCAGAAGCTCTTTGTAGATTGCGCACCAGTGGTGGCGACTGATCCGCACCCTAGAAATGAGCGAGCCATAGCTGTCTACAAGAAGCTCGGATTTGCCCTAACAGGATCTGCTCAGGAGACAAGATGGGGCTTGATCCTCCCCATGATCGCCAAGCCATAGCAAGGAGTGGTCAACGGCAGTTTCGTCCCGCATAGCAGGCGGCGACGTGGTGCAAGGCTTTCGCTGGCGCTCTGCTGGCAGCTAGGTCTGCCGGTTGGCGTGGTTGCCCAGCCGACCGCGGGAGCAAACCAGATCGTCAACAAACCTCGGCGACTGAGCGCTTCGTCTTAGGCCGGCCAGTTCCTGATCTTGTCGGCCGAGGGGGGCGGTTTGCTTATGTTGACCAGCCATCACACGGGCTCTGTGCATCAGAGCCGATATGAGGCACCGTTGCGGCTGGTCAGGGACGCACGGTTATCTCCGCGCATCTCGCCGTTCCCCGGCAACAGCAGCGCCACCATCCCGTCCACGTTGAAGGGCTTGTGACACCGCTGCGCATCGGCGAAGCGATCCGGCATCTCCTCTGCGGCCATACCTGTAAGCAGCACGAAGGGTATTCCGCGCCGCTTGAGTTCGTCGGCCACAAGACAGGTGGCCTCGATGCGAAAATCCAGATCAAGGATGGCGCCATCCACCACGCCGGCAGCCGCGATTAGAGCGATGGCACACTCCACCGTCGACGCGATGCCCACCACCTCGGCTCCGGCCGCCTCGAACGCCTGCGCGATATCGAGGGCGACGACGCGTTGCTGCTCGAGGACGATGACCCTGTGACGTCTTGCATCGCAGGAAGCGGCGTCACGCCCCCGAGGCGGCATTTCAAGATCAGCGCCGTATCCGGCCACTATGGGTCTTGCAGGACCGTCATGGTTCCCCCCCCGCACGCATCGGAAAACAAGATCTACATGCCGATCTCGAGATCGCGATTAACCTGGATTATCGTCACGAGACGATCATGGGCCGCGACGCCTCACTATCCGCGCCCATCATGCTTATGTTGAACGCATCGGCAGCCGCGATCAGAGGCGCTGTCGGCCGAGAGACCGTGTGTGCTCCCGCCTCCGAGCCGGAGCCTGTTCATGCCACGCTATTTCTTTCATATCATCGACGGCCGCGATATGCGTGACGAAGAGGGCACCGAATTGCCTGACATCTACGTGGCGCAGTCTCAGGCCATCTATCTGACCGGTGAGGTGCTGCGCGACATGGGCGCGCGGTTTTGGGACCGCGGCAGATGGCGCCTCGAGGTCGAGAACGATCAGGCCCAGATACTGTTCGTGCTTCATGTCCTTGCCGAGGAGCGGTCGCCGCCTCACGCGGCTTTCTAGACCATGCCCGGTCGCACCGGCGGCTGACGGAGCATGCTAGCGCCTCGGCTCCTTGCTGCCGTTTCGTTCCGTCAGGTGCAGGTAGTTGGGATTGAACCCGGAGAAGGCCTTGAGACGCGGAACATCCGGAATCACCAGCGCGCCGTTCTTGAACGTGATCAGGTTCTCGGCCCGCAGGCGTTGAAGAACCCGGTTCACATGGATGGTCGACAGGGCCATGGTGTCGGCGATCTCGGCCTGCGTGATGGGCAGATCATAGCTACCGTTGCTTGCCAACCCCACCGTTTCCAGACGCATCAGCAGCTCGCAGAGGAGGTGGGCGATGCGCTGCTCGGCCGAACGCGCCCCGATGTTGACCAGCCATTCGCGCAGCGTTGCCTCGTCCACCAGCGAGCACCACCACAAAGCCCGCGCCAAGGCCGGCCGCTCGGTCATTTCCAGGATTCGCGTCCGGGGAATGTCCACCACGCGGCATGGCGACAGCGTGCCGATGTTGTGGTCCATGGTGCGCAGGATGAAGATGTGCAGATCGCAGAAATCGCCCGGGACCAGGAACGCCATGATTTGACGGCGGCCGTCGGGCAGCAGCTTATAGCGGCAGGCGAAACCCTCAAGGATCAGACGCACGTGCAAGGGGTCGTCGCCCTCGCGGATCAGGTCCGCACGCCCGTCCACGAGACGGGCCATTCGGACCGTGTGGTCGAGAAGGCGCCGGTCGGCATCGGGCAAGGGCGCGAAGATTTCCAGTTTGCGAGTCAGTAGATTGTCCATTGTAATTCTCTCGTCACCCGCACAATTGCCGCGGACATGTCGCCCCATGGATGTCTGGTGGCATGACATCCAACATTTTTGCGGCGGCGAGATAAACCTACGTTAAGGACACGTGCTGACAATGATCGATATCTTGTGCCTAGACACCTTCCACGACATGCAGAAAGCATCAGATGGACGATCTATTTCACCTCGTTTTGCAGACCAAGGATGCTCAGGAGCGTGCCCGGAACGCAGACCTGCTCGAAACGACAGCCACCTTGGACCGGCTGTGCCGCATGATCGCCGGATTGACTGCGCAACACCCCGCCATGGACCGCGTGACGGTGATTTCCTCCACATCACCGGCACCACCGCCCGCCTACGCAGGCTGCGAAAAGCGCTAAAAATCGGGAATGATATCTGTGGTCGTTCCTGCTTAGGATCGTCGCCCCCAAGGTTTCGATTATTCTACGTGTCGGCCATCGTGCCAACTAGGCCGCGAACATCTGCATGCGCCTCCCTGTTCCCGTGGCGGGTCGAGGCGCCAAAGGGGCCGGGTTTTGCCCAGCCCCGATCTCCTTGGTGGCGCGCCTTCGATGCAGACATCCATAGCAGGATCAACTGGCTTATCGATGATCGTGCCCTCACGTCTGTTTGTGTCGAACGGCTGCGGCTGGAAAGCTTGCAGATGGGCGCAGACACTGCAGCGATGATCGACTACAACGCCCGGGCACACTGCACTTTTTGACGACGTTATCAGCCCGCTACGATCAGCAAGGCTGAAAACTCCCGCTTCAGATGGTCCAGGATCGGTAGGCGGGCAATAGCCACATGGCTTCGCTTGCTTCTGGATGAGAGATTAGTGGCAGGTCACTCTGAGCGGCAAGGCAATCACCGCGATGTCCCGCAGAGAAGACAGTGGCTCTCAGATTTTTGCTGCGCCAAGCACGAACGTCCGGTTTGGAGAAGCTGCACGGTGGCATCCGTCAAGCGTCGAGCGGCCGCAATGGGCCGATGCTGTTTCAAAATCCGATCGAGCATGTCCCGGCCCGGAGCAAGGTTCGCCTACACCTCGCTGTGGCGCCGTGAGGGCTGCTGAAACCAGTGCCCTCCCGCTGCGAGACTGTCCAGATTGGCGTCTGTCGATGCAGGGGTTGATGTCAGCGAACCTGCAAACCTGCACATCCAGAGCTCCGCAAAAGGAACATGCGGACTGTGCGGCCAAGTGCTATACTTGCTCAACCCCTCTGGGGAGCAAGCCATGGATGGAGAAGCCTCGTCTGGGCCGGGGGCTTTCAAGCCTCCAAAGATCGAGATGGCGCAATGGCCTCTCTCGACCTGGTCCCTCTTGCGCGTCATGGTGCGGAACCCGGTGGCGACAGTTCCGCCGGCGGCTTACCGAGAAGCGCATGCCAGCCTTCAGGTCGGGCGGCAGGCAATGTTCTACCCAAGCGATCCGGCGCTGGTTGAAGAAATTCTTGTGCGGAAACATGAGGACTTCGCCAAGTCCCGCATCGACAACAGCCTGCTCAACCCGATCCTGGGGAATGGCATTCTTACGGCAGAGGGCGACGTCTGGCGCCGGCAGCGGCGGCTGGCGGCTCCTGCCTTTCGTGCTGCAACGCTGTCGAGCCATCTGCCGGTCATGCGCAGCCCGTTCGAGGAGCTGGTTGAGCGCTGGGCGCTGAACCCGGGACCGCACCGGATCGACAACGCCATGACAGCGGCCACGATTGCCGTCATCTGCCGCGCGTTCTTTTCGAACTTCGACCAAGGCGACGCGGACCGGGTGTCGGGCGCGATCGCAAGATACCTCCGCCCCTCCAGCTGGCCGATCACCTACGAGGCACTTGGCCTACCCAAGTGGACGCCACACCCGGGCAAGCTCACCATGGAACAAGCGGCGGCGGAAGCGCGGCAGCTGGTGTGGAGCTTTGTGGCTCGGCGGCGGCAGGGGCGCAAAGTTCCGCCTGACCTCGCGCAGGTCCTGATGGACGCGCGCGATCCGGAGACGGGCCGTGCGCTGAGCGATGAAGAGCTCGTCAACACGTTCCTCACGCTGATCGCTGCAGGCCATGAGACATCGGCCAATGCGCTGACTTGGGCGCTCTACTGCCTTGCCGCGCAGCCCGAGCTGCAGGACGCGCTGGCGGATCACGTCCGGAACGTCATTGGTGATGGTCCAGTCGAGGCGCCGCATCTCGAGGCGTTGCCGGACGTGACCCAGTTCATCGAGGAAACGATGCGCCTCTTGCCGCCCGTTCCCATATTGAGCCGCCGCCCGCTCCACCCGTGCCAGATCGGCGGACACAGCATCGAGCAAACGACGCTCGTGTTCATCCCCATCTATGCCATCCACCGGCACGAGGCGCTTTGGTCATCCCCCGAAAGTTTCGATCCAGAGCGCTTCGCAGGCGGATATCAGACCCCGAGGCAGCGCTGCGCCTTCATGCCATTCGGTGCAGGCCCCCGGATCTGCCTCGGCGCCAGCTTCGCGATGATCGAGATGGTTGCTGGGCTCGGGACGATGCTTGCGGCCCTCCGCTTCCGCCTGCACGACAAGACGCCACCTGAACCCATGCACAGGATAACCCTGCGGCCCCGGAAGGAGGTTGTCCTGGGACTGGAGCTGCGTTCCTGAGGCGATGAAGTTGCACCTTAGACACCGTTACGAAGCGCGGCCGAAGCTGTGATCGAACTGCGCCGGGTGTGCCAGAGGCTCAAACTTCTGCGTGGGATGGAGCCACGCCAGTGGTGCGTCGGTGTGCATGTCACTCGCCACCATCATCATAGCACTACGTGCTGCAGCCTACTTGCACGTTCGCTTCGGAGTATGCTGCTAGGCGGGACTTGAGCCTACGAGCGTCTGGAAAGGGCGGCACTTTACAGGATGAACAGGTGCCCGCACGGCCTTGCGGGCGTAGTAGCGGGTGGAGGGGTATCACCTACCCGCTACTGGCCGTTCAAGCGGGACCGGGTCTAGGAAACTCAGTGTCCGCTGCGGGAACGGGATCTCGATGTCGGCCGCGTCAAGCGCGCACTTCACCGCCCGGGCCACCTCGTCGCGCGAGCGCAATTCCTCCACCGGCGTCGATCCAGTCCACCAGCGCAGCACGAAGTCGATCGAGGAGTCGCCAAAGCCTTGACAGAAGACTTCTGTCATCTTTGACGCATCCACCGTATCGCGCCCCTCAAGCGCACCGGATAAAGCTAAGCGGGCATGCTCCAGGTCCGTGCCATAGGCGACCCCCACCTCCAGCGTGATCCGGCGCAGCGGCTGGTCCGTCAGCACGGTGGTGGGATTGCGGTAGATGAAAGCGTTGGGCACGAGCACGAGTTCGCCCGAGCGCCGCCGGAGGTAGGTGTCGCGGATGGTAATTCGCTCTACCTGACCTTCGATCCCCTCGCACAGGATGTCGTCACCAATCCTCATTGGCCTCCGCAGCAGGATAAGGAGGCCAGCGAGGTAGTTTTCGAAGATGTCTTTGAAGGCAAGCCCGACCACTAGCGAGCCAACCCCGAGGCCCGCGACAACGTTTGTCGCCGACATTCCCGGGAAGACCAGCACCGCGGCGACGATCAAGCCGCCGATCCAGACAAGGCTTCGCGTCAGCGTCCGTGCCGCGGCGATCAGCGCCGGGCGCTGGTGCCAGCGCCGAAGGAGCCGGGCCTCGCCCCGCCAAGCATAGCGTGCCAAGGCCCAAGTCAGGGCCAAGACGATGAGTGCGGCGAGGAGGTTCGGCAGGAGGGCCACAAAGCCGCCCGCAAGCCGGGCGAGCTCGAACTGCAATATACGCAGCGGCTCAATATCGGGAAGCATTGGCTACGGGCACGTTCATCATCCTGAGAAAACGGTGCCACCTGCGGCACAGTTCCCGTATGCCGCGGCAAACACGAGCAACCGCCCTAGCAATCCGCGCCTCTGCGGCGTCAGCCACCTCCCGGTCAGCAGCGGCCGTTTTCTCGTTCATCTGCAGATCGCCGCCTCCTTGGCAGCCGTGTCTCTTGCCATCGCGAGGAATGCCGTAAAGCCCGCCGATGCGTTGCACCTGCCTGGATAAAACAGGCTGAACCCCGGTCGAGGCGGGGTCCATTTGTCCAGCAGGCGGATCAGCCGCCCGGCGGCGATGTCTTCAGCCACGTCCTTCTCGATGAAAAAGCCGATCCCGGTGCCGTTCAGGACAGCGGTGCGGGCGATGGCGGCCTGGTCCAGGGTCAGGCGGCCTTGGACGTCGAGCTGCGAGACCTCTCCGGCCCGCTCGAGGGTCCAGCGGAAGAGAGAGCAATTCAGCAGGCGCACGCGGAGGCAGTCTTTCAGGGGCAGGTCTGCAGGGGTTCGCGGCGTGCCTTAAGCCGCGACCCAGCCCGGCGATGCGACCACGGCAAAGCGCTGCGGCGGGCCCAGAGGCAGTGCGATCATGTCCCGAGGCACCAGTTCGGCAGAGCAAGGCCCAGATCGGGCGATGTTCCTGCCCTTGCATCAAGTGTGGGTGACCCCGCTACCTCAGTCTGCGGCGCAGCAGGCCCTTGGCGCCTCTCTTGTCACGGAAGTGCTGCCGCATCGCGCCCAAGCGACGCAGGAGCCCGGGGTGGTTGCTGTCAACCCGCACCTGCGGAATGATCTCACTACGCACAGCAACCGCACTGGAGGGCACATGGATCGCGAGAGCCTGGAACTGAGGTCGACCATCACGGCAGATGGCACGCTGCGGCTCAACTTGGAGCCGGTTGTTCTGCCCGAGCCGGGACCGGGGCAGCTGCTGGTGCGGGTTGAGGCATCGCCGATCAACCCCTCGGATCTCGGCCTGATGTTCGGCGCGGCCGACATGGAGACGCTTGCGCTTGAGGGCCAGGTGCTGACGGCGCGCGTTCCGGATCGCTCCATGCCTGCGATGCAGGGGCGGATCGGCCAGTCGCTGCCCGTGGGCAACGAAGGGGCAGGGACTGTCATCGAGGCAGGGCCGGACCAACAGCATCTGCTAGGAAAGCGGGTCGCGATGTTCGGCGGGGCCATGTATGCGCGTCTCCGCCTGATCGCGGTACAGGATTGTCTGGTTCTGCCCGAAGGCGCCTCGGCTGAGGAAGGCGCCGCGCTCTTCATCAACCCGCTGACCGCGCTTGGCTTCATCGAGACCATGCGGGCCGAGGGGCACACGGCAATCACTCACGCACCCGCGGCTTCGAACCTCGGGCAGATGCTGGTGCGGATCTGCCAAGCGGACGGCATCGGCCTCGTGAACATCGTCCGCAGCCCGGAGCAGGTCGCTTTGCTGCGTGACCTCGGCGCCACCCACGTCGTCGACAGCAGCGCCAACAGCTTCCGCCAGGATCTGACGGAGGCAATCGCCGCCACCGGTGCCACGCTCTCCTTCGATGCCATCGGCGGCGGTGAGATGACGAGCACCATCCTGAACGCGATGGAGGCGGTCGCCGCGCGCAGCATGACCGGCTATGACCGCTACGGCTCGGCGGTGCTGAAGCAGGGCTACATCTACGGCGCACTGGATACCGGCCCCTCGGTGCTGCGCCGCGGCTTCGGCTTCAGCTGGAGTGTCGGCGGCTGGCTGCTGTTCCATGTCCTGCAGCGTCTGGATCCGGCCGTCGTTCAGCGGATGCGCCAGCGTGTGGTGGAGGAGATGACCACCACCTTCGCGAGCCACTACACCGCCCGGATCACGCTTGAGCAGGCGCTCGAGCCGGAGACTGTAGCGTCTTACATGCGCAAGTCGACTGGGGCAAAGTACCTGCTGACGCCACAGCAGAGCTGATCGCTGGCCAACTGAAGCTCTCCGCGCCAGCATTGTCTACTCGGCATCAGCACCGTCCGCCGGACGGCGAAGATGTCATCTGTTGGCGTCGGAATTGGAGGAACAGACTGAACGGACATCAGCCGCGCAGAGAAGCGCGGCTGATAGAGCTGGATGATCCGAGCTGTACGACGTCGGTCGCTGGGGTCGAAATGTTACTTACGGCTGCTCGAGCCGGGCGCCTTGTGCTTCTGGTTCGGGATGAACGCAGTCCCGCACCCCGGGAGGATGATCGTCTGATCATCTACGGTCGCCAAACCTGCTTCAACAAAGCGGGCCAGTAGTGCTTTGGCCTGCATCTCGTCGATCTCGCTGAAGGCTGCGACTAGGCCATCAATTGCCTTCTTGCAGGACACGCGACCTCGGTCATCCACGTACGATGCGAGGACAATGAACCCGACAGCATACAGCGGATCACGTGTTTCGATCAGCTGCTGCATGAGGTCCGGGTCGATCCAGACGTAGCCACCATCTTTCTTCATGGTCCTTCTCCTTCTTGAAGGTTTTGCTGGGGAACATCCACGAAGCCGGCAGACACCGATCGTCTATTGGACGTTGCCGATCAGCCTCAAAGATCTTGGGATGCCTGAGCGGGTTGTCGTCTTTCGTCAGGCGAGGTTTGGGAGAAGCGTTGGCTTCGCTTCTACGGCGGAGTGCTGCAGTGCCGGCGCTGAGCGCCCCATTCCGCTGGGAGTGGCTTCAGCAGGCGCGGAAGAGTCAATTCCGACCTCTGCCTGCCGTCGAGGATCGCTTCGACGATGTCCGGCGCCAGCAGCGTCAGCCGCAGCACCCGGGTCATGTAGGAGTGGGCGATGTGCTCGTGCTCGGCCAGCTCGCCGATGGTGGCAAACTCGCCCGCATCCAGCATCCGCTTCCAACGGAAGGCCCGGCCTAGCGCCTTGACGAGCGAGCTATCGCTACGGCGGCTCTGCGGCGCATCCACCGGCAGGTGGATCTCCTTGCGCCCGCCGCGCTTCACCACCCGGAAGGGCACATGCAGGGTCATGCTCTCGGGCAGGGGCGCCGGGATCATGCGGCACGCTCCATGGCGCCGGCCAGCATCTCCTGTGCGAGGCCCGTGAGCCCGTCGATCCGCAGCCGCACCTTCAGGCCGCCGGCGCCGATGTCGACCCGCTCGACCAGCAGTGCGGCGATGCGAGCCTGCTCAGCCGGAAAGAGCTCCTCCCACAGCGGATCAAGCTGGCCCAGCGCCACCCGGACATCAGCTTCGCTGATGCCGCTGTTCTGCTCCTGATCCTCCGTCTGCTCCCTTGCCGCCTTCCAGGTGCCAGCGATGATCTCGGGCTGACGGAACACAGCGCGCAGCTGGTCGATGACAGCGGCCTCGATGTCGCCGGCGGGCACGCGCCCAACAGGGCAGGCGCCGGCGCCCTGCTTCAGCACCGTCTGGCTGACATAGTAGCGGTAGAGCCTGCCGCCCTTGCGGGTGTGGCTGGGCGAGAAGGCAGCGCCGTCGGGTCCGAAGATCAACCCCTTCAGAAGCGCCGGCGTCTGCGCCCGGGTGCGGGCGGCGCGGGTGCGGGGGCTCTCAGTGAGGATGGCGTGGACCTTGTCCCACTGATCCTGATCGATGATCGCCGCGTGCTCGCCGGGGTAGCTGTCGCCCTTGTGCACCGCCTCGCCGAGGTAGACGCGGTTCGACAGCACCCGGTAGATGGCCTTCTTGTCGATGCGGTTGCCGCGCGAGGTCCGGATGCCGCGGCCCTCGACCTCGCGAGCCAGTTCGGTGCAGGAGCCGAGCTCGAGGAAGCGGGCGAAGATCCAGCGGACGTGCGCGGCGTCCTCAGTGCGCACCACCAGCTTGCGGTCCTTGACCTCGTAGCCGAGCGGAGGGTTGCCCCCCATCCACATCCCCTTCATGCGGCTAGCGCGGAACTTGTCCCGGATGCGCTCGGCCGTCACCTCGCGCTCGAACTGCGCGAAGGACAGGAGGATGTTCAGCGTGAGCCGGCCCATGGAGGTGGTGGTGTTGAACGACTGGGTCACGCTGACGAAGGTGACGCCGTTGCGGTCGAAGACCTCCACCAGCTTCGAGAAGTCCATCAGCGAGCGCGAGAGGCGGTCGATCTTGTAGACGACCACCACATCCACGAGCCCGTCCTCGATGTCGGCCAGCAGCCGCTGCAGGGCAGGGCGCTCCAGCGTGCCGCCGGAGATGCCGCCATCGTCATACTGATCGCGCACCAGCACCCAGCCCTCCGAGCGCTGGGAGGCGATGTACGCCTCGCAGGCTTCGCGTTGGGCATGGAGCGAGTTGAACTCCTGCTCCAGCCCTTCTTCGGAGGATTTGCGGGTGTAGACCGCGCAGCGCAGCTTGCGCACCAGCGGCTTCGTCTTCTCTCCTGCGCGCGTCATGCCCGGCTCCGGTGGTTCTTGAGGCCGAAGAACACCCAGCCGTTCCAGCGCGTGCCGGTGATGGCGCGGGCGAGAGCGGAGATGGAGGCGTAGGGCCGCCCCTGCCACTCGAAGCCGCCGGTGGTCACGGTGACGACATGCTCGGTGCCCTGCCACTCGCGGATCAGCCGGGTGCCGGCGATGGGCATGAGATCGGCGCGGATGCGGCTCTTCTTGCGGTCGCCGCCGTCCTGCTCCTCGCCCAGCCGCTCCAGTCGCCGGATGGTCTCCGGCTTCAACCCGCCATAGGCGAGCTCCTGGATGCGGTAGGCAATCCGGCTCTCGAGGTAGCGGCGGTTGAAGGGCGGCGGCGCGCTCTCGAAGAGCTCCCGCCACTGTTTCTTCAGCTCTTGAGCCGACGCCGCTTTCAGGGCGGCCAGGCGCGCGGGGATGGGATCAACGTTCGTCATTGCTTCTTCTCTGCTTTCGCTCGTCCGAACTACCGCTCTGCTCGAGCCGGATGTGTAGTCGCCGGATCTCGGCTGTTTCGAACTGTCTCCGTAAAGTCGCTGTTGCGCATCCGAAGCCGCAGGAGGCCGAGCCCGAGGAGGGCGCAGAGCTCGCGCCGACGCTCGGAGGCCGTCATCCGGCCCGCCGGAAGAGGATTGGAGCCACGGGTCATCTTACGTGGCTCCCCTCAAGCAGGGGCAGGTCGCCACGAGGCGGCTCGCCCCTTGGAGACGCGCCACGTGCGGGGGCAACGTCCGATTGATCAGCAGATGAGGTTTCCAATGGAAACCCCGATTTTTCTTCTGCAACTGGAAATTTGCTGCGGCAAAGCCCACCGCATACGAAAGCGCGCCGGAAGGACCCGAAGGCCCTCCCTCGCACGAGGAGCTGACGAGGTGCGCCGCGGTATAAACAAGCATCGCCATCACTCTGACCCTTCACCAGAGTTCACACCCGGAGGCGTGCGCTTCAGGTTGTCGTAGATCTTCTGAAGGACGGCGCGATCCTGTTCCTCTTTCGGATCGGCGCATGCCGGCTTGGCTTGCGGCGCTTTGCGAAAAGCCTGTTCGAGCTCCGCACTGACATTGCTGGCATACTCGGCGATCGCATCTCCAAAATAGTCCCAGGTGCGGATGAGCCGAGCCTTGCGACGCATCTCGGCCTTTCTCCGCAGTACCGGCAGGATATGGGCATCAACGCTGTAGCCCTGCTCGATCAGGTGAAGAAGAATAAGGTAATCGTCACGCAGCAGGTCCTGTTCCCGAGCCGTGATCCAAGCTCCAAGCGCAGCGATGCAGGCCTCGAGGACATTTTCTTCGCCCAAGGTAGTCATTAGTTCGGTGTTATTATTATGGTTAGCAGATTTTTCCGGTTGATGGAGCGAATTTTGCCTGCGGAGCGCTTCGAGATGCTCTGCGTGTGAAATCTCCTTGATGTACTTGCCAAGCTTGGGGTGACCGAGTGGCGGTAGCTGTTCCCGGCCGACCCAGCCGATGACATGGTAGACATTGCTGATCTGCTTCTGGGTTTCACACCGGCCAATGACTCGGATCAGCCCATAGTCTTTTAGCCTGCCCAGATGGTCCTGCACGCTCCGGGGCGAACATCCTATGTGGTCGGCAAGGTCCTCTTGCTTGTAGTAGCTGCAGCCGTAGGTGTCGCCCTTCCGGGCAAGGAACAATAGAAGGGACTTCGGGCCCATGGGCATCTTCAGAAAGCTTTCGGCCCAAAACTGCGCTTCTTTGTTGACGTAGTCGCCGCGGCGCGACTTTCGGTTAGAGGAACGCGCCGACATTACAGAGCCTTCCGGTGGCGGCTATCGAGCCACGCCTGAACATCGCTGCGTTTCCAGCCGATGGCACGCGCGCCCAAGCGCACCGGAGCGGGAAAGCGGCCGTCGGCAACCGCACAGTAAATCCAGCTTCGGCCCATGCCGGTTACGGCCAGCACGCGCGGAAGCCGGAAGATTTCTTCGATCATGTGAGAACCTCGTCCATAGACACTGAATGTCCCTGGACGATGACAACCTCTCTCCTGGCGATCGTGTCGGAAGTAATTGGCGTATTACTTCCGACACGACAGGCCGAGTTATGCCCCTGCCTGATCCTGTTTTGAATTTAGCAAGAGCCAGATATCCTTAACATGCTTGTAGCTTTGAGGCGTTCGGCGCATGGCAACCATGGCCTCAGCCACGGCATCACAAGCGCTAAATTGTCCCTTCCTCGCCTCGTCGTTGCGTGTCGCGGTCAGATTGAGCTCTTCGCATAGCGCCACGATCACCCAATAGATGACATGGTTTCGATAGTACGTGTCGATCTTGTAGCCGGGAGACCGCCTGGGTCGCACAAGCTTAGTTTGGGCCACGTCGATCAAAAACATGCGGAGTTCAGGAACAAGAGGGCGTCCATCGGCCATCATTACAGTCGCATGTAGCGCCAAGGCGTCATAAGCAACCTGGTCTCGCTGGGCTTGTCGGCTCAATACAAGCAGCATCCGATTGTATGGAACGGCATGCCCGGCTTGACCATCCGGAGACAAACCAGCATTGAATGCCCGCCGAATGTACGAGCGATCGAATTCTGCTTTCCGTATAATCCGACGGCGCAGCTCCTTCGGGCGGGCCTTCTCCAACTCTTCAAGCTTGTCTTCCAGTTCAACTACTGCAGCGTCGTGCTCGCTGAAGTCGATAGCCTCGAAGGTCTCGAAGCCATGCTGCAATTCCTCCCTGGTCAGGGCTACAATCGCAGGCCAATCTATGGTTTTGCTCATCACGCACAGATAGCGTGGACACGGACAGACGACAACGGATGTTGGAGTTCCATAAGGGAGTACTGCTAAGCTGCTCGCCGGGGCTCTTGCCGGAGCCATGTGACGTGGTCATTTGGCTGAACAGCGATGGTGACGCGCATGACAAAACGCGCACTACTAGGTAAGATCTAAGATGACTCAGCGGGATCAACTTTATTTAGGCGCAATGGGGAGCGCCCTCATGAGAGCTGCAACAGTTCTGCTAGTTCTGTCGGTTCAAGGAGCCCATGCCGCGTGGGATGTCCGCGACTGTGCCGGCGAGGTAAGGGATCGACACGGTATCCGCATTGAAGTTGCCATGCAGATCTGCGCTGGTTCTCAGGCGAAACAAGGCCAGCGTCGCCGATGCGTTATTCGTCAGGTGAAGACTAAGGGCATGTCGGCCGACGACGCACTAAGCACCTGCTTGAGCAGGTTGCGTTGAGATAACGTGACGGTGCCACTCACACGCTGGCTGTGCTAAACAGCGTCAGCCCAAGTATCGCTCGGCAGGCGCTTACGCTGGCAAAGACACGCATCGCGGCGGCGGGTGCTTCAGCTATATCTCCATGCACGTGCAGACCCGAGCGAAGCTTATCTTTTGGCATCGGCGCATGTGGTGACCCATGCATCATATTCCCGCTGCGCCGCTTCAAGCGTCTCCACATTGACCGTCCGCATCACGACAGCGCGCTCCAAGGCCTTCACGCGCTTATTGAGCGGGCGGCCTTCGTGACTGTCCTCGACGCCCAGCTTCTCGTATAGCGAGCCGAGCCGGTTCTGCAACGTCCGCAGAGACATTCCGCGGCGCTCGGCGATCTGGCGATCCTGCAGGCCAAGCGCCAGGTCCAACAGCACGGCGTATTCGCTTTCGTTCAGCGCGCCCGACGCCCCGGGACCCTTCCGCTGCAGCCGGTGGACCTCACGATCCACGACGATCTGGCCCTCGACAAGCACCGTCCGCAGGGCAAGCTTCAGCCGGGCGCGGGTCGCCGTCTTCAGAACGTATCCATAAGCGCTGGCAGGCGGCACGATCGCCGAGACGCCGCGGAGGTAGGCTTCATCCGCGTAGTTCGACCAGAACAGGATGCGCGTTCCGGGCCGCTCGGCCCAGATGGTGCGGGCAGCCTCGACCCCGTTGCGGCGGTCCATCTGCAGGTCCATGACGATCGCATCGATGGCACCGGCGCGAGCCTCTTCCTGCCCGGTGAAGCCGTCGCTCGCATGGATCGTCTCGGTCACCTCGGGCAGAGCCTCGGCGATGACGTCCTGGAGATACGACGCGTGGAACTGGTCATCCTCGACCACAAGCACCCTCATGACAGCGCCGCCGGCAAGGTGACGGTCACGCAAGTCCCGTCGTCCGAGACGACCTCCAGTTCCGCGCCGATCAGGTCCGCGCGCGTCCGCAGATGGGACAGGCCCGAGCGCCGCCCCAGCTGGGACGGCAGGCCGCATCCGTTGTCCTGGATGACCACGCGCAGCTCGCCGCCTGTTTCGGCTGTTACTATGACGCGGATGAGCCGCGCATGGGCATGCTTGGCCGCATTGTTGATCGCTTCCTGCGCAATGCGGAACAGCGCGGTTCGCGCCGTCGGTTGAAGCCGGTCCACCTTTCCTCCAGTCTTGTCGAGAACGTCCACGGTAATGCCGTCCCCCTCGACGGCACGCTCCAGATAGACGCGGATGGCGTGGCTGAAACCGAACAGGTCAAGCAACGTTGGAACGGCTGTGTCAATCAGGCTGCGCAGATCCGCGATCGTCTCGGAGAGGTTGCGCGCAAGTCGCCCGCGGTCCAGTGGCGGTTCATGGGTCAGCTCGCGCAGCAGCCGGGTCAGGTCCGCAAGCGTCTGGTCGTGCAGGTCCATGCCGATGCGCTGACGCTCTCGTTCCAGAGCCTGCGTCAACTCCAGTGCGCCGGCTCTCAGGCTCTCGGTTCGCTCCTGAGCGCGGGTCCGCATCCGGGCCACCTGGCGGGCGTGCTCGGCCGTGTGCAGGGCGTGAAAGCTGGGGGCGAGAATGTTGGCGAGGTGGCCGGCAAGTTCGACATCGGCGGCGTCGTAGTAGCCCTCGATCTCGTGCGAGATGTTCAGGGTCCCGGTCACCTCGCCCATGACCCGCAGCGGAACGTTGATGCGGGCGCGCAGATGGTGGTCCAGGATCGGCCCGCACGAGGCGCCGGGAAACACGTGGCGCGGATCGTGCATGGCATTTGCGGTCAGCATCATCGGGCAGCGCTTGAGCAGGACGTCCCGCACGGGCGAGGCGTTGACGCGTGTGCGGCGGCGCGACCAGCGGGTGTGGATGCCGATCTCGTGGCTGACCACCCAGCCCGGCCGGTCCAGCAGGCAGATGTCGGCATGGGTGAAGGGGATCAGCTCGCCGATCTCGGCCGCAATGGCCCGCAGGGCGGCACGGATCTCGACCTCGTCCGCCAGATGGGCGACGATGCGGCGGAAGGCGGCATCGGTGGCGGCCGCCGTCGCCCGGTGCCGCACCGGCGCGGCAGGCGCACTGCCCGGTAGCAGGTTGCTCATCGGCCTCTCCTCGGCGCTTCCCCATGCGCGTCTTTGCAGGATGATCCTTTTGCGCGGCGTTGCACACACCATTCCCCGCAATCCGCTTGCGGGAACCCGCAAGTTTTTTGCGGGAGAAGTCCTTTACGGCCGCACCGCTCTGCCGCAGCATCGATTTGCCCGTGGAGGACGGGCGAGGGAGGATGACATGATCACACGGACGCTTCTGCTCAGTGCAGCGGGTGTGGCGGCGCTGGCCGGCACGGCCCTTGCGGAGACATCCGACAAGCGGATCGCGCTGTCGAACAACTACGCCGGCAACTCGTGGCGGCAGGCGATGCTGCAGACATTCCAGGAGGTGGCCGACAAGGCCGTCGCCGATGGCATCGTCGCGGCTGCCGATCCCTACACGACATCCGAGAACCAGGCAACCGAACAGGCCGCCCAGATCCAGAACATGATCCTGCAGGGCTATGACGCGATCATCCTGAACGCGGCCTCGCCCACGGCCCTCAACGGCGCGGTCGAGGAGGCGTGCAACGCCGGCGTCATCGTCGTCAGCTTCGACGGCATCGTGACCGCCCCCTGCGCCTGGCGCATTGCCGTGGATTTTCGGGCGATGGGCCGGGAGCAGGTCGACTATCTGGCCGAGCGGCTGCCCGACGGCGGCAACCTCTTGGAAATCCGCGGCCTCGCTGGCGTCTTCGTCGATGACGAGATCCATGCCGGCATCCACGAGGGGGTCGAGGCGCACAGCCAGTTCACCATCGCCGGGACGGTTAACGGCGACTGGGCGCAAGAGGTCGCGCAGCGCGCGGTCGCAGGCATCCTGCCGTCTTTGCCCGAAATCGTCGGGGTCGTGACGCAAGGCGGCGACGGCTATGGTGCAGCCGAGGCGTTTCGGGCAGCCGGTCGTGACACGCCGCTGATCATCCTCGGGAACCGCCAGGACGAAATGGCCTGGTGGGCCGAGCAGCGCGACGCCAACGGCTACGAGACGATGTCCCTGTCCATCGCCCCCGGTGTCGCCTCGTTGGCGTTCTGGGTGGCGCAGCAGATCCTGGACGGGCAAGAGGTGCCGAAGGACCTGACCGTGCCGTTCCTTCGCGTCACGCAGGACACGCTGGACGAGGCGCTGGCCGCGACGCCCGAAGGCTCGGTCGCCAACACGGTCTATTCGCTGGAAGACGCGCAGGCCGTGATCGCCGAAGCCCAGTAGGACGGCAACCGGACGCATGACACAGCCTGCTTCCGATGCGACCGCGATCGTCGCCCTGACCGATGCCGCCAAGCATTTCGGGCCGGTCAGGGCGCTCGATGGGGTGACGCTGTCGATCCGCCCCGGTGACTGCCTGGGGCTGGTCGGCCATAACGGCGCGGGCAAGTCCACGCTGGTCAACGTGATCAACGGCACACTTCCGCCCTCGGCGGGGCGGATCGATTTCCCGCTGTCCGGCGCAACCGCGGCAGCGGCGGCCTGCGTGCGCTCGATCTTCCAGGAGCTGTCGCTCTGCCCGAACCTGACCGTGGCCGAGAACCTGCGCATCGCGCATCGGGGCCTTGGCGGCCTCAACTGGCGCCGGGCGGCGCGCCAGCAGGTGCGGGAGGCGCTGGACATGGTGTTTCCCGGCCACCGCATCGACGCCGACGCGACCGTCGACACGCTCAGCATCGCCGAGCGCCAGATGGCAGAGATCGCCATCGGCTTTGCGCCGCGCGACGCCGCGGCCAGCCTGGTGATCCTGGACGAGCCGACCTCGTCTCTGGATGCCGCGATCGCGCAGCAACTGCTGGACTATGTGCGGCGCTTCTGCGCCGCTGGCGGCGCGGTGATCTTCATCTCGCACATGCTGGGCGAGATCTTCGACGTCGCCAGCCGCATCCTCGTCATGAAGGATGGCAAGGTGGTCGCCGAACGTCCAGCGACCGAGTTCACGCGGCAGGGGCTGGTCGACGCGATGGGCCATGTCGCGCCAGAGGGCGCGGCTGTGCAGGCCGCCCGCGCCTTCGGTCCGCAGATCGTTGCCACGCCCGAGGGGCTGACGGCTTGCAGGGGCGAGATCGTCGGCCTGTCCGGCCTTGCCGGGCACGGACAGGCCGAGGCGTTGGCGCGGCTTTATCTTGGCGCGACCTCGTCCTGGCGCAGCGCGGGCGGGCGGATGGTGTTCGTGGCAGGCGACAGGGGACGCGACGGGATATTTCCGCTGTGGTCGATCCTGCGGAATGCCTCGGTCTCGATCCTGCCGCGGATCGCGCGGCGCGCCATCGTCGACCCGGCGAAGGAGGGCCACATCGCCGCCGACTGGCAGCGCCGCATCGGCATCCGCACGGCGGACTTGTCCAACCCGATCCTGTCACTGTCTGGCGGCAACCAGCAGAAGGTCCTCTTCGCCCGCGCCCTGGCCTCGGACGCCCCAGTCGTGGTTATGGACGATCCCATGCGTGGCGTCGATGTCGGCACCAAGCAGGACGTCTATGCCATGATCCGCAGCGAAGCCGCGAAGGGCCGCACCTTCCTGTGGTACTCGACCGAGACGGAAGAGGTGTGCCAGTGCGACCGCGTCGTCGTGTTCCGCAACGGCAGGATCTCGGCCGAGCTGACCGGCGCCGACATCACCGAAGAGCGCATCCTTCAGGCCTCGTTCCAGATGGAAGAGGCGTAGCATGACCCGCGACATCTACCGCCTGATGCTGCCCGTCGTTTCGCTGGCCGTGCTGCTGGCCGCGACCTTCTGGCTGCAGCCCCGCGCGATGAGCTATTTCGGGCTGAACCTGCTGTTCAACCTGGCGGTCCCCATCGCGCTGGCGACCATCGCGCAGATGATGATCATCATGGTCAACGACATCGACCTGTCGCTTGGCGCCTTCGTGTCGCTGGTGGCCTGCGTCGCCGCGACCTTCCTGACCGACGCGCCGTTGACCGGGATGCTGATCCTGCTGGCGCTGGTGCTGGCCTACGCGGCGCTTGGGGCGGTGATCCACGCGCTAGACCTGCCCGCCATTGTGGTGACGCTCGGCATGTCCTTCGTGTGGGGCGGACTGGCGCTGACCATCCTGCCAAGCCCTGGCGGCACCAGCCCGGACTGGCTGCGCATGCTGATGACGCTGAAGCCGCCTTCGGTCCCGATGGCCGTCGCGGCCTCGATCCTCATCGCCGTCGTGACGCATCTGCTGATCGTGCGCTCGGGGATCGGGACGGTCTTGCGCGGGGTCGGCGGCAACGCGCGCTCCGTCCAGCGGGCAGGCTGGTCGGTGCTGCGGCTGAAGGCGCTGGCTTATGGGCTTGCCGGGCTATTCGGCGTGCTGGCGGGGATGGCGCTGGTCGGGCTGACCACCTCGGCCGACGCCAACATCGCGCTGCGCTACACGCTGCTGTCCATCGCCGGCGTGATCCTGGGCGGAGGAGAGTTCACTGGCGGCCGCGTCAGCCCCGCAGGCGCTGTCATCGGGGCACTGACGCTGACGCTGGCGGCCTCGTTCCTGAACTTCCTGCGGCTGTCGCCCGACTGGCAGATCGGCGCGCAGGGGGCGGTCCTGATCCTCGTGCTGGCGGCGCGGCTACTTTTCACCCGCCGAAGTGCGCGAGCGTGAAGGGAATGCCGATGACGCTTCTACAAAAACCCTGGCTCTGGTCCTGGCTCGCCGCGGCGGCGTCCTTTGCGCTGATCGTGGGCCTGACCGAGGGACGCGGCGCCGGCGGCCTCGCCTATGCCGCGCTCAGCTTCGGAGCCTTTGCGGCCATCGTGGGGCTGGGGCAGATGTTGGTGATCAGCCTCGGGCCGGGCAATGTCGATCTGTCGATCCCTGCCACCATGACCCTGGCCAGCACGCTGGCGCTGAAGGCCATGGGGTCCGAGCCGGGCACCGTCGCGATGGGGCTGGGCGTCGCGCTGCTGGTGGGGCTGGCGACCGGCCTTGCGAACTTCGCGCTGATCTACCTGCTGCGCCTGCCGCCGATCATCGCGACGCTGGCGGCGTCGCTGGTCTACCAGTCGCTGGCGATCTGGTCCAACCGCGGCCTGCGCATCCGCCCGCCTGCGGCCCTGGCCGAGTTCGCGACCGGCCGCAGCCTCGGGGTGCCGAACGTGGCGCTTGTGGCGCTGGCGCTGTCTATCGCGCTGTGGATCATGCTCGAGCGATCGGTTTGGGGCCGCTGGCTGCTGGCCTCGGGCCAGAACCTGCGCGCCGCGCGCCTCGCCGGCATCCCGGTCGAGGCCGTGCGCGCTGCCTGCTACGTCACCGTCTCGCTTTTCGCCGCCGTCGCCGGCTTTCTGCTCGCCAGCTTTTCCGGTGGGGCGGCGCTGAACATGGGACAGGAATACCTGCTGATGTCGATTGCCGTCGTGGTCATCGGCGGCACCTCGGTCGCGGGCGGCGCGTCCAACGTGCCCGGCATCTGGGGCGCCTCGCTGTTCATGTTCCTCGTCGTGTCGATGCTCAACTCCTACGGCGCGAGTGCCGGGCTGCGGATGGTACTGACCGGGCTCATCATCATCGGCATCGTCATTGCCGCCAGCACAAGAAGGGCCTTGCGATGATCCCAAGCCCCGCCCATCTCGACATCCGCGACGACCGCTTCCGGCGGTTGGTCCACCCGACGGCCCAACTGCGCCGCCTCTGCACCGGCCTCACCTGGACCGAGGGGCCGGTCTGGTTCGGCGACCGTGACTGCCTGATCTTCTCCGAGATTCCTTCTCAGATGCTGTACCAGTGGTCCGAGCGTTCCGGCCTGTCGATCTTCCGCGAGCGGACGGCGTTCAACAACGGCAACACGCGCGACCGGCAGGGGCGGCTTGTCGGCTGTCGGCACGGCACGCGCGACGTCGTGCGGACCGAGCATGACGGCCGCCTGACGGTGCTGGCGAGCACGCATGAGGGGCGCCGGCTGAACTCGCCAAACGACGTGGCGGTCAGCCGCGACGGGACGATCTGGTTCACCGATCCGACCTACGGCATCATCTCGAACTTCGAAGGCCACCGCGCCCAGCCCGAGCAGCCTGCCCGCAACGTCTACCGCCTGCCGCCCGAGGGCGGTTCCCCTCGCGCTATGATCACGGATTTCGCGCAGCCGAACGGCCTTTGCTTCTCGCCGGACGAGCGGCTGCTCTATGTTGCAGAAAGCGGCTCCAGCCACGATCCGGCGGTTCCGCCTGTCATCCGCCGCTACCAGGTCGAGGGTGAGGCCGTGACTTTCGTGGACGACTTCGCAGTGCTGGATAACGGGCTGCCGGACGGAATGCGCTGCGATGCCGAAGGCAACCTGTGGACCTCGGCCGGCGACGGCGTCCACTGCTTTGCCCCGGACGGCGGCTTGATGGGCAAGATCCTGATCCCCGAGACGGTGTCGAACCTGTGCTTCGGCGGGCACAATCTGTTCATCACCGCTACCACCTCGGTCTACGTCCTGTTCGTGGACGTTCAAGGGGCCGAAGAGTGGACACGCTGCGGGGGTTTCTGACGCAGCCCCTGCGTTGCTCACGGAGCACAACGCTTTGGGAGGATGATTGGATGCTCTTACTGAAGATCGTTGCTACCTCCGCGAACGGCCCCGGGAGGCGCTTGTACGGGACGGGACCACGGATCGCCCGCAACCCGCGCCATCGGCAGGCTGGCCGCCACAGCAGCTTTCTCGCCATTCCTAGCTCACTCTTGTCGAAGTCCTAGTCCGCGCACCTTGGTGCGCACCCCGATTTCTGCACCCAAACTGGAAAACATGCGCGACAAAGCCCACCGCATGAGAAAGGGCTCTAGAAGGACCCGGAGGCACCCGGGGGCAGGAACAGGCAACGGCGATCTCCGCGCGGTGAGGGCGGGTCTCCATCATTCAGCCTCCGGCGAGCCCCCAGTCGGCGGGCGTGCGCTTCACACTGTCACGGATACGCTGAAGGGCAGCGCGCTGCTCCTCCTCCATCGCGTCGGCGCGCGCTTGTTTCGGCTGAGGCACTTTGCGGAAGTGGCCTGCCCCGACCGAGTGGTCCGGTTTCAGTCTTAGTTCATGACGGGACTTGGTGCTACGGCCGGGGTGGCCGGCGAAGCGCCTCCGGATGGCGAAGCCGGCCACTGGATGACCTCGGGAGTTGGCGGGCGATAGCCCAGTGACGAATGCGGGCGCTTGGTGTTGTAATGGCGGCGCCAACTCTCGAGGATGATCTTCGCCTCGACAGGGCTGTAGAAAATCTCGCCGTTGATGAGGTCGTCGCGGAGCTTGGAGTTGAAGCTCTCGCAGTAGCCGTTCTCCTAAGGAGACCCTGGCTCGATGTAGGGGGTCTTCGCGCCGACGGCCGCGATCCACTCCCGCACCGCCTTGGCTACGAACTCTGGGCCGTTGTCCGACCTGACGTGATCCGGGACGCCACGAAGGATGAACTGGTCGGACAGCAGGTCAATGACGTCCGTTGACCGAAGCTTCCGGTTGATCCGGATTGCCAGGCACTCTCGGGTGAACTCATCGATCAGGTTGAGCATGCGGAACTTCCTTCCGTCGTGGGTCCGGCTCTCGACGAAGTCATAGGACCAGACGTGGTTTGGACGCTCCGGCCGCAGACGGATGCACGACCCGTCATTGAGCCAGAGGTGACCTTTCTTTGGTTGCTTCTGCGGGACCTTCAGCTTCGTTGGGGAAACGCCCCACCGGGGCCTTTCCTGATCCTCCTCAGTCCCGCCGCCAGATCCGCTCCACCCGTTCCACGTTCACGATCCAGCCTGCTTCACGCAGCAGGGCCGTGATCCGCCGATAGCCGTAGCGCCCGTATTGCGAGGCGAGCGCGATGATGTCGGCGGTAAGCGCCTCCTCGTCGAGGCGTCCGCGCGGCATCTTTCTCTGGGTGGAGCGGTGATGGCCAAGCACACGGCAGGCGAACCGCTCCGAGACACGGAACCTCTGCCTGACATGCTCGATGCAAGCACGACGGCGGGCGGGGCTTAGAAGTTTCCCAATGGCGCCTCGCGCAGGATGAGCTTCTCGAGCGTCAGGTCAGAGACGGCCTTCCGAAGCCGCTCCCTCGCCAGCGGTTCTCGGACCGATGGCGAACCGCTGGCTCGATCCTTCTCGAGCTCCTTCAAGCGCTTCACCTGGTAGGCTTCAGCCCGCCGGACTCCTTGCGCCACCGATAGTAGGTGAACCGCGTCACGCTGATCGAGCGCACGGCTTCGGCGACTGAATGGCCTTGCGACACCAACACGTCGACCTGCCGGAGCTTGGCGACGATCTCCTCCGGCCTGTGCTTCTTCTGGGGCATTCCTGCATCCTCCAAATGGCTCGAAAGCCATACCTCAGGGAGGACCACGTTTTCAGGTGGCAGGCCAGAAGACCTTCTCAAGATCCTTGTCGACCGTCTCTGCATATTCCGCAATAGCATCCGCAAAGTCGTTCCAAGTCCGGATCAGACGAGCCTTTCGACGCGTCACAGTCTTCTTCCGCAGCACGGGCGCGATATGAGCTTCAAGGCCATAGCCATGCTCGATCAGGTGAAACAGGCTGAGGCGATCTTCGCGCAATAGATCTTGCTCCTGAGGCGCGATCCAGCTCCCGAGACCAGCGTTGCATTCCTCAAGCACATCCTCTTCGCCAGAAGTAGTAAGCGATTCATCGTTATTGTTATGGAGAGCAGATTTCGCTTGCCGAAGGGGCGATTTCTGCTTCTCGATCACTGCAGCAAAGTCAGCGGGCGAAGGCTCCTTAGGCCTTAATGTCTTGTATCCAGAACTGCTTATCCCCACCGATGGCTCAGGGCCGTGGCGATGACCGCCTGCAGCTCGTGCTGGAGGTACGGCTTGGACAGGCGCGGCAGCCGCAGCGCGTCCTCTTCCGGAAGCTCGGCATAGCCAGTGGCCAGCAGGATCGGCAAGTCGGGCCTCAGCTGCCGCGCGGCTTCGGCCAGTTGGCGGCCATTCATCTTCGGCATCGAAAAGTCCGTAATCAACAGGTCAAAGAGCGGCCCGGATTGCAGAAGCTCCAGCGCCTTTGCGCCCGAATAGGCGGGCGTGACGTCGTGGCCGAGGTCTTCCAGCATGTCGACTGTGCTCATCGAGATCAGCGGATCGTCGTCGACCATCAAGATATGCAAGGGCCTGGCCTCGACCTGCGCCGGGGCAGGTGCGGGCGGGACAATCGTTGGTGCCACAGCATCGGCAGGCCCCAAAGCGGGCAGCCACAGTTCGGCGGTGGTGCCTTGGCCGACCTGGCTTGTCAGGTGCAGCCTACCATTCAGTTGCAACGCCAGACCGTGGATCATCGGCAGGCCAAGGCCGCTGCCCTTGCCGACGCCCTTGGTGGTGAAGAAGGGTTGGATCGCCTTGTCCACCGTTTCAGCGTCCATGCCCTCGCCGGTATCGGTCACACTGAGGCAGACATAGGTTTGCCCCTGCGCCTGCGGCTCGCCTACCACTCGCTGGGCAACTCCGACCGTGATGACGCCACCATTCGGCATCGCGTCGCGCGCGTTCAGCGCGAGGTTGAGCAGCGCGAGGTCCAGCTGGTTGTCGTCCACCAGCGCCAGAGGCAGTGCGGTTTCGATCTGGAAACGCAACTCGACCCCGTCGCCGATCGAGCGGCGCAGCAAGTCTTCGGCGCGTTCCACCAGCCGGCCGAGATCATGCGCCTCGACCGTCAGTTCCTGCCGCCGGGCAAAGGCCAGCATCCGCTGCGTCAGCGTGGCGCCACGCTGTGCTCCCTGAATGGCGCCCTGAATCAGCCGCTGCGCCCGCTCGTCTCCGGTAACGCGCTTGTCCAGCAGTTCGAGGTTCGACATCACCGCCGTCAGCAGGTTGTTGAAGTCATGCGCGACGCCGCCGGTCAGCTGGCCGAGAGCCTCAAGCTTCTGGCTCTGGCGCAGGGCGGCCTGAGCCTGCTGCAGATCACGCTCGCGGGCCTTCGCCTCGGTCAGGTCGCGGCCGATCGCGATGAAGCTGGCGCCGCCAGGGTCTGGCACCACAGTCCATTCGACATGCTTGTAGTCCCCGCTCTTGGTCATGATACGGTTCCGGAACTGCACGGGGCGGCCGGTCACGCCCATCTCGGCCAGATCGCCCGAGGTCTGCTCCCAATCCTCGGGGTGGATGAGGTCCTTGTAGGGCGTTGTCAGCACCTCGGCCTCGGAAAAGCCCAGAATGCGCGTCCAGGCGGGGCTCGCGGCCAGCATGCTGCCGCTGTAATCGGCATGAGCCAACATATCCGAAGACAGGGTCCACAACTGGTCGCGCTCGGCCGTGCGGCCGGCGAGCGCCCGCGCCTGCGCCCGCTCTGCGGTGACGTCTCTGCCGACGCCGTAGAGCCGCTCGCCGCCCGGCTCGGGTGAAAGGGTCCAGACGAAGCTGCGCCAGGAGCCGTCCGCGGCGCGCAGCCGATGCTCGAGCAGGACCGGGCGCTGCGTTCTTTTCAGTTCGGTCAGATGCGCGGCCACGTCGCCGGCGTCCTCGGGGTGTAGGATGTCGGCATAGGAATGGGTCAGCAGCCACTCCTCGTCATGACCCAGGACGCGAGACCACGACGGATTGATGCGCAGCAGCCGGCCTGACTGGTCGATCGCCGCCAAGAGGTCAGGGCTGAGTTCCCACAGCCGGTCCCGCTCGGCCGTGCGGGCCGCCAGCTCGGCGTCGCGGGCGCGTTCCTCCGTAACATCCCGGCCGGTGCAATAAACCAGCCCGTCCTCGGGCACGCCAACCCATGAAAGCCAATGGTAGCGTCCGTCCTTGCCCCGGTAGCGGTTCTGGAACTGGAAGACGGGCTGCCCCGCCAGCGTCAACGCAAAGCTTGAGCGCGTCCGCTCCACATCATCGGGGTGCAGCATCTCCCAGATGGACATGGCGGCCAGCTCGCTCTCGGACCAGCCGAGCAGGGCCGCCCAAGCCGGATTGAAGGCCTGCAAGCGCCCGTCCGGGTTCAGCGCGCCCATCAGATCGGGCGTAATCTGCCAAGTCGTGCCGCGTGCCAGCGTGCGCGCCACCACCTGCCGCTCAAGCTCTGCGTTCAGTCGGCGCAGCGCAGCCTCGCTGGCCCTGAGGTCAGCCACAGCGCTGACGCGTTCGATATGCGCCCAGGACCGCTCGGTCACCTCGTGCATCAGGCCCAGGTCCTCGGCAGTCCAGTTGCGCGGCCGGTTGTCGTGGATCGCCATGAGGGCAGTCAGACGCCCCTCTTTGGTCAGGGGCATACAGATGGTAGCAGCGATGCCGATGTTGCGGAAGGTCGCCGCCTCTTCCGGCGCCAACTCGCGCAGATTGTCAGTGACGACCAGCGGCTGGCCCGCCGTCAGGTTGCAAACCGCGGCGCGCCCGAAATCGGCCAGCCGGTATTGCCCGACGATGCTGGTGGCCCCCGGCGCGGCCCAGTCCCCACGGATGATGAAGCCGTCCTGATCCTCGTTCATGCTGGCATAGGCGCAGACCGAAGCATTCAGGTGCTGGCCCAGCATCCGCGTCGTGGTCGCCATCACGGCATCGGGATCGTTCAGCGGCCCCGTCGCCGCGCTCAGGTCGTCGAGGAACCGCAGCCGCGCCTCGCTGCCGCGCAGGGCCCGTTCGGCCCGGATCTGCGCCGTCGTCTCCATTGCCGAGCAGAAGACGCCTGCGATGCTGCCGTCATCGGTTCTGAGTGGAGAGTAGGAGAAGGTGAACCATGCAGGCTCGGCTTGGCCGCTGCGGTTCAGGATCAGCTCGAGGTTCTCGTGAAAGATCGTCTCGCCGCGCAAGGCAGCCTCGATCATCGGGCCGACAGCGGCCCAGATCTCGGGCCACACGGCGTCCATCGGCTTGGCCCAGGCTGCTGGGTGCTTGTCGCCGAGGATCTCGGTATAGGCGTCGTTGTAGAGAAAAGTCCGGGCCCGGCCCCACATTGTGAACATGGGAAAGCTTGAACTCAACATCAGGTCGACGACGGTGCGGAGCGCCTGCGGCCAAGAGACAAGATGGCCGAGGGGCGAGTTGTCCCAAGCATGCTTCTGGATGAGTTCTGCAGCACTGAAGGCTCCGGCAGAGGCTGGCAGTGTTATCGTCATCGGCAGCCGGTCCTCATTGCTCATATCATTGCATGCAATGTGAATGTTTATGCAGCCAGAGAAGGCAAGTCGAGGCGACCATCGCGCCTCCGTTCCGCCGCACAATTGGAAGCGATGACGCCGCATGTGGCGATAGCCCATGCTGCGCGTGCTTTGAAGTCGCATGCATGACATCAGCTCGCCCGCATCTGCGGGAACAGGAGCAGCATGTCCAGCGGTACCCGGTTCTGGCTGATCAGCCCTTCGTGGTGGAGGTGGAAATCCATTCTTCGGGTCGTGACCGGCCGGCACATGAAGGCGTGCCGCAGAAGCCCCCGCTAGCATGACAGAAATGAGCGAGAGCCGGCCGCCAGTCACCGGTTAGAGACCGTCGTGGATGCGCTATGATGGTAAGCGTCGTGCCGAGGCCGCTCGGCCGGGACCCCTTCGAACGCTATTTGAGGGCAGTGAAAGGCAGGCACTCCGGCAGCGCGCCTGCCGCAAAGCTCTAACGACGCGGGTACCGATCCTGATCGAATGACAAGTCAATGCGCAGTGGTCGCAGGATGCTGTCCATTACTAATTCTCCTGCAGGTGGCGCTTCCGAGTGTTGAATGTGGCCGATGACATCAAGCGAGGATGTCGCCGGCGTCTCGGACACATAGCTTCTGGGTGGAGCGAAAGCTGATGACGCTGATCTCGCGGCACAGTAACGCCCGGGATGATCGTCTCCCACAACGGCATTAAGTTGACCTTGAGCGCAATCCTGAAGTGTGGTGCGCAAATCGACTGGATGCGAACCGTGAATGCCAACGCGCAATTCCCTAGGCGCCAAAGCATCCGCGTTCGGCATACCCAAGAGCGCCGTGGCGTCCAGTAAAGGAACCTCGACGTGGGGCAGGCGCCCTTGGTCATGCCCACGTCATTTGAACTTTTTGCGTCACGGAAGTAGGATATTCAGGAGTTTCATGTACGCTGCTGGAACGTCTTCAACCGCGAGATGATTCATGAAGTTCATTTCTCTTGCCGTTGCCTTGTTGCTGGCCACCTACGCGCCGACTGCAGCCGTTGAGCGTGAAGGCACCATCACCCAAGGCGTCGCGTCAGTGATCGACGGCGATACGTTGGAAATCCATGGCTCTCGCATCCGCCTGCACGGCATAGACGCTCCAGAAAGCAGGCAAGCCTGCACCGAAAGCAACGGGTCAGCTTGGCGGTGCGGACAAGCCGCGGCCTTGGCACTGGCAGACAAGATCGGTCGGACTTCTGTGCTTTGTGAGCATCTCGACATGGACCGCTATGGCCGCATCATCGGACGTTGCTTCAGCGGCAGCGAGTATCTGAACAGGTGGATGGTCAGTGAAGGGCTGGCTGTCGCCTACCGTCAGTACTCCTCCGACTACGTCGCCGATGAGGCGCGAGCACGTGACGCGCGCAATGGGATCTGGCGAACGAAGTTCGACATGCCGTGGGATTGGCGCAAGGGGTCTCGCACGTCCGAGTCCTCCTCCGGAACACCTGAAATCCTGCAGAGGCTTGTCCAGCGTTCATATTCCTGTAGCCCGCGGCGAACATGTTCTCAGATCGGAAGCTGCCAGGAAGCGCGGTGGTATCTGGCGAACTGCTCCTGGGGCGGCCGCCTCGATCGCGACAATGACGGCATTCCCTGCGAGAGCATCTGCTGAGGGCATTTCTGCCCCTCCTCCTCAACGTGCGGCTGCCTCTCCCTGTGTAACAGGATAGGTGCGCCACCAGATCGGCAGCATTCAACTTTAGAGATAAGACTTGCCAATCAGGAAACGTTGCCGGTAGCACGGAAGCCGGTAAAGCGTCGCCGCTGGTGGCTTTCCAGATCCTCTCGCCCCTGCAGCTTCGAAAGGACGTTCTATGACTCAGCAGAGTTTTGCCCCCACGTTCCTCGACCAGCTGGACCGGCTCACGGCCGATCAGATCCTGACGCTGGCAGAGATGTGTCAGACCGAGGCTATGGGTGCGCTGCGGGCCATGGTTACGCCGCTGTGTCAGCTGGTGGCCGAGCGGCTTGAAGAAACCGCAGGCAGCTGATCCTGGAAGAGATGGTATTGTGCGGCCGAACGGGTGTCTTTTGGGGGGCGGAGGTCTGGCGGGGGTTGTGGGGGTAGAGGTGTTGCATCGAGCAGTCACGCAGCACCGCCCCACACCAAAGAGGCCCCAAACCATCGGTTTGAAGCCCCTCAGATGACGCTATTCGAGCAAGTGCTTTGCCACTTCTTCCCGCGTCAGGAAGGTCTCCATTCAGTTTCACATCAGGTTTCGATAAGTTGATAAGTTTATTGGATCGCGATCAGGTCTAAGCTTAGACAGCTATGGTTAACGGCGCGTGTGTTTTTCCGTAAGCGCAGGTTAATTCACCGAGAAAGAGTCCTAATCGGGACAAGCAGCGGCAGACGGAGCCTGCCCGCAAATAAAGAAGCGCAGCCGATGGCTGCGCTTCCAATCGACGCGACTGCCCTCGCAGATGAGTTTGTTCAGCTTCGGCAGATGCTGACGCTCCAGCAAAGCAGGATAGACGCTCTCCAGGAGCAGCTCGGTCGCTGAGCGCCCCACAAGACATCGAGTTGGCAAATCCTTCCTTCTGTCGTGAAGCGTTGTCCGTGGGTGCAGCTGTTCTCAGTAACCCGCCAGGTCAGCATCTGAAAATCCTTCGGCTTCTGCGACGGCCCGGCCAACAATTTGGGAAAGCGCGTCATTCATCGTCCAGCGATCATGGTCAAATCCTGCATGCGAGCGGCTGTCGCAACGGGCCGATGCAAGACCTGCGCGGATCACCTCATGTGCGGCCGGCCAAGCGGCCATTGCCCCCTCATCCTGAGCATCAAGGTCGCGCGCGAGACCAAGAAGTGGGGTTGCAGGCGTGGCCTCGAGCGCGGCTGAGACAAGGTAAAGGAGTGATCGGCCATAGATGTCGAGCCGGTCGGTCCTCTCGCGCGCTTCGGTAAGGATGTATTGTCGCAGCTGCGCAAGCGTGGTGCCGAGACGTGGCCGGATGGCCTTATCGTAATGTGCCAAGCTACAGGCGGGCGCCATTAGCGCAGCACTGGCCAACTTGTGCCCGCCATCTTCAGCGGCCTTCAGCACACCCTCAAGGAGCAATGAGCCAGCGCTGGTTCCCACGAAATGGATATTCATGGGATGCGGCGGGGCAGCGGCGCTGTCCATCAGCAGGCGCAGCGCACTTCCTCCCTCGGTCGCGGGATCGAAGGCAAGCGCAGCGCTTGTCTTGAGGTCGCGCCAAAGCCGACGACCGAGTGGCCGAGCCATCGCCTCCAGCTGGCCGTCAGTATGGGCAGCATCCGAGCCAACCCGCGCCCGCGTCTTGAGGAGCAGCTCGCGGAGGACGTCGACGACGTCACTGTTGAAGCCGGTCTCCCACATCACGTGCACCGGATAGATGCCGAACGCCTGGAAGGTCTTGCGCCAGGCCGTGATCCGGCGTGCCACCCCGTCGGCATCCGTCAGCGCGCCATGGGCGATCACCACGAAATGCTCGCATGGTGGCTTTGAAGGCTCGTTGCGGCCCGTGGCCAAAATACGAGCGGTCTCGGTCACGGTGTTCCATGTCTGGCCGTAGCGGCCGGACGAGACGAGGTTGCCGTCGTCAAGGTGGAGATAGTAGCCGATAACATTCTGGCGACGAGGGCGGGTGTCGCTTGCGGCGGCAGGGTCGCGCGCTGCGGCGTGGTTCCGGGCGAACCTTATGTTGAAGGCGTCGGGGGCGGAAACCGCGAGCCGAAGGACCCAAGCATCCTCGACATTCTCGAACCAGTCCTCGTAGCGCCAACGGGCAAGTCCCGGAAGCTTTCGCGTCTCGGCGTCGATGTAACCGCCCCAACTGGTGCCCCAAGAATTTTGGATAATGAAGCCCTTCTGATCATAGCCGACGATCGCGAAGGCGTGGCGACCGAGGATGCGGCCCGAGAGCGGGATTTCGGCGCCGGGTGTAGCCCAACCGTCGTGGATGCGCGCCGAGACGATCAGCGCGCCGGCTTCGCCCAAGGCGGCGTGGTAGTCGCTGATCTCGTGGTTGAGGCGGTAGTAGGCGCCGAGCGTGATCTCTCGCGCGCGGCGCGCCATGTCTGCTGTGAGGTTCCAAGGCGGTTGGCCAGGCGCAGGGTATTCCATCGCATGGAGGTCCGGATCGAGTGAATAGACGCCATTGTGGAAGAAGCCCTTGAGCGCACCGCGAAGGGTCGAGCCAGGCGCGAGGTCATCGGGCAGGTCGTCGTGCAGGCGCGCCATCTCGTAAAGCATCCGTGCGCTGACGCAGCGCGGCGGAAGCCCGAACATTTGCCTGCATTGCTGGTCGATGACCGCAGCTAGCGCAAAGCCTGTGCAGGCAGGATCATCGTGCTGGTCGCGAATGTTAAGGTCGGCTGCGTCAGGTATGACCACAAGCCGGAGCGGCTGTAGGGAAGGGACGTAGGGGCGGTCGCGGAGATCGCGCAGGTCCGCCGAAACGTTCAGGCTCCGCGCCTCACCCGCGGCATGGAGACGCCGGTACGTTGGCATGAGTCCTTCCTCGGGTTCGAGGCGGCCCGCCAAAGGGCGGACCTGCCAGTCGCTGAAGACCGTCAGAGCAGACCGGCGACACGCAGCATCGCAGAAACATCCGTCACCGCGACCCCGCCCACAGGCACCTCGTCGGGGGTCCAGCTTCCGCCGCCCGCGCCTTGGTGCCAGTAGGACTGGTCGTCCTCTACGATGAGGCCGACAAGCGTCTCCGCCACGATCCGGCTGCCGAGGGGGCCGAGGGTGTCACCTTGCGTCACCTCTGCTTCGCGCAAGCAGTAGAACCAGAGCGGCGTCGCCTCGAGCATGCCGCCATCGGAGAGGGCCGTGCCCGCCTCACCCTCATCCAGGATTTCCACCGGAAGCGGCGTGAGGCCATTCCCCTTCAAAGGCGGCGTGTGATCGGCATATCCCGACCTGTAGACCATCTTGCAGCCGTCAGCCTGTTGCGCACCGCTGCGGGCTTGGTCGAAGGCGTTGATCGCGGCGACGCAGGCCTGGCCCGACGGGATGTTCAGCCGGTGGCCACGGCGGAGGTTCCGTTCTGCGAGGTTGCGCAGGATGCGCTGAAGCTCCCCCCCGGCGCTGCTTTCCTTGAACATGTCCGAAAGCGGCGGCGCCAACTTCGTGTCTATCCTCCGTGCCATGCGTTTCGGCTGGACGGGGTCTTCCCCGATGAAGCGGGACCAGTCGATAGGCCAGTTCGACGGAAGGCGGTCGAAGCCCTGTCCGATCGCCGTCACCCCCAGCTTGTCGCCACCGGTGAAGGAGAAGAGCTCCTTGAACGTGGCTGCCTCGAAGTTGCGGTTGTGGTCATAGACCGCGCGGATCATCGAGTGTCCGAACCGGAAGGCGGCCACCGAGAACTCCAGCGGCAGCGGCAGCTCGCCTTGGGCCGCGACGCGTTCCCGGAATTTTTTGTAAAGGAGCGCGCCGTCGGCCTTCACCTGATCGACTACCCCCGGCTGGCAGATCGCGGGCAGGTAGAGGTTCACCACCATCCACTGGTAGATCAGCGTTGTCCGCCGCTTCGCCTCCTGAAAGCGGGCCTCCGCGTCGGGAATGTCGCCCGCAAGGTCGCTGGCGATGGCATTGTGCAACCGCAGGAACGCGAGGTGCGTCTGTGCGACGATCAGGTTTTCGTCGTTCCGGCCGTCGCCGATCAGCGCACGCGGTGCATTGACCGCGCCGTCCTTGAAGAACCCGTCCTTGAACGGGCCGGGGTCCAGCTCCTGCAGATCCGCGAGCGTCAGCCCCGACTGCGGGTCAGCCACGACATCGCCGAGCCGGGGCAGGTCCTGCAGACCATCGGCCGGAAGATCGACCGTCGGCCCGACGGGAAGGACTGTGCCGAGCCGCATCTTCGAGCGGTCGGCGGGGTCGCGCATCGCGTCACGCAGCTTCGCGGTAAAGGCCGTGTCGTTCGGCCCCTCGCCGTAGAGGCTGTCCAGCCGCAGCGTGCCGTTGCGGAGGTTGATGATGTTGTCGACAACTTGGTCACGGGACAGGGGCGGAACTGTGTCGCCGGTGATGACCGAGATCGGGTTCGGCTGCGGCGCATCGCGGTCGGTATTTGCGGTGATGTCATGGTCGATGAACTGGCCGAAATAAGTGATGAAGGGCGGGATGGAGGAATCCTCCGTGTCGGGGTCTCCGGCGGCCTCGGTCATCGCCTTCGCGAGCGCCTTCAGCGCGTCGACGGTTGCAGTACCGTCGTCGGGCACGCCGTCCGCGTCGGGGAAGAGGTAGCCGAAGGTCCGGGCACCGGCGCTCCCGAGACCATCTTCAATGCCGCCGCTGTCGAGAGGATCCACCTTCGCCCCGGGCGCAACCGCCGAAAGTGGCACCGTCCCCGGAGGCGGCACGGCGTTCTCGACGCCGCCTGTGGGTGGCAGGATAATGTGCTGTCCATGTCCGAGCGAGAATAGCATGTGTCACTCCCCTTGCTGAAACTGGCATTGCCAGGAACCGGGTGTCGCGGTGCGTTCTTTCCGTTGCTCTCCGATCAGCGGTGCAGGTGTGCCACCGCAGGCACCCAATGCGCGTAGTTTCTCGTCCCAAAATAGCCTGCAAAGTGCAGGCCGGACATGACCGGACCCTCGGGTGTGACGGCCATGATCCCCGAGCCGGACGAGCCGCCCAGGGTCGTCGCATCATGCGTGATGGCATGAGCATGCGCGTCGCCGGGAAACCTGCCCGGCGCAAAGTCTATCCGGCCCGGCGAAAGGCGCTTTACGCCGAAGCGATCACCGATCAGGGCAAAGAGAAGCTCCCTTGAAATGGTCGCATCATTCCCGTCCTCCCCATCCACGAGCCAGGATCCCCAAGGCTGGGCCGGGTGGCCAACGTTGAAGAACCAGTCTTCTGCCACCACCGCGTCTGAAGCGGTGTGATCTGCCAGGGGAAGGTGCTCGGGGAACGGTTTCTCCGGCTTCTCTTCCAGCGTCAGGATGGCGATGTCGAGATGGCCGAGATTGACCTGGCCCGCAATCGCGTCGGGACCTGCCCAGTCAACGGCGGCAATCCGGAACACGCGGTCGGGGTCGGTGCCCGCACCAAGTTCCACACCGAAGTCGACGGCGAAGGACGGGTCCTTGATCACCCAGGTGCCGTTGATTTCCTCGGCGAAGTCGCGGGACTCGATCACGTGGCGAGCGGTGGCGACGCGGCCGTCCGGAAGCATCCACGCAGAGCCGTAGACGGCATTGGCGGACCGGTCCGAGCCGCGCACGATGCGGCCCGAGGCGGCGACGAGGCGTCGGATATGGGTTTCGCTCTCGCGGACGCGGTCGAGCCAGCCGCCGCGGGTAAGCCGCTCATCCGTCAGGTCGACAAACCCGTCCCGGACATAAAGCGCAGGCCGTGTTCCGTCGGCAATGATCAAGGACTCGACCAGCCCAAAGGTGTTATCGTCAGCACGAGTGTCATCTGGCTCGCCGCCCAGGAGCTCGATAATCCGCTTGACGCGCAGGCGGAACTTTGACGCGGCGTCCGCGTCCACCGGGACGTTTGGCGGCTCGACCACCTTGTGGGCGAGGTCCTCGTCAAGCCGGTCTAGCATTGCACTTCTGCCGTCGGCGCTGAAGTCTGCCGCGCCGCCCGGCGTGTCGAACCGCGCGCGCATTTCGCCCATTGTAGTCGGAACGTCAGGCAGCGAGCGGCGGTCAAGCGCCGGAGCTGCAGGGCCTGGGTGGCGGGCGGCGCAATAGGCGTTGCGCCCCGCGTCGAGGAACCGCGTGGCGAGCCAGGCGGCCAATGCGCTCGCCAACACGGCCGGCAGGGCGAGTGGGCCAGTGACAAGCCAGCGTGCAAGGGCGCCCGAAAGATGCGAGCGAGACTTTGCCAGCGCCTCAAGGACAGCTGCCTCCACAGCATTGTCAGGGCCACCGGCGCCATCGCAGACCAGCGCACGAAGCTCGCTTTCCCACCACTTGATCAGCCGGCGCGTAGCGGCGTGCAGAGAAGCGATTCCAAGCTCGGGAGCGGGACGGCCGATGACGAGAGGGGCGATCTCGGCCTCGTCGGCCAGTGTTGGGTCTAGCTCCAGAAGCTCCACCCGCAGGTCTAGCTCGCGCAGGAGCGTCCGCTCGTCGAGAGCCGACAGGCGCTCCGCCTGCACGGCGGCGGCGAGACGCTCTAGTGTAGGAGGCTCTCCTTCTTCGGCGAGTGCCTCTGCCGGAGATGGCTCGGCCGAAGGCGGCATGCCATCCTCGGGCGCGGGACCGCCAAGCCGCTCAGCAAGTGCTTTGCGAAAGCGATCCGCCGCGCGCGCCGCGTTGGCGGCGTTGAGGTGGATCTCGTCATGCCAATCGCCCGGACGGGTGCCGATCCCGGTCAGGTCGATATGGACGAGCTTGCCGTGGAATTCGGAGCGCCGCGCAAGGGTGGCGAGCATCCCGTTGAACTTCCGCAGGATCGTCTTCACAACATCGTGCTGGACCTCCGCTGGGACGCCTCGGGCGCTCAGAGGCCGGCCGATCCATGCACCGCCACGAGGAAAGGCGGGCCCGTATCCATGGATGAGGATAAGCACATTCGGAAACGCACGATGGACGCTACGGAAAAGCTCGAGGTAGCGGGCGCTCATCCGGCTGAGAAACGTATCCAGTACCGGACCGACAAGTGCTTCGCCGGTTGCACCCGGAAAGGGAGCCTCGACCAGGCGCCCGAGCTGGCCGTTGTCGAACAGGTCGTTCCCGCCTGCCGAGAGAAGAAGGGCGGAGGCGCGCTCCGCTTTCAGGTTGAGCAGGATCTCCCGCTGATCGAGTATATCCACCAGCCGGTCGCCTGCAGCGTCAAGGCTCAGGATGGCGTGATCCACCATCAAGTGATCGATGATGTCGAGGAGCGAGGTCGGGTACTGGAACCAGCTATCGCCCTCCGAGACGATGCGGTGGCCGCGCCAGCCGTTCGAGATCCGGCGCCGGTACAAACGGTGTCGGCGGGTGCGCATGACGGCGTTGGCGAGGCCCATACCCACGCCCCCTTCGATGCGAGGGGGGATGTCGGTGACTAAACTGGGATTTGGTTGCAACTCGGGCCCCATTCGGTCAGGGACGGACACCTCGATCATATAGCCCAGATAGTGGTCAAGGTTGCTGTCAGGATCCGCTAGGCGAACTAATAGGTCGTCATACTCGATCGGTAACAGAACTTTCGACATCATCAACAACCCTGAACAACAAGCGGGAAGTCGCCTCGACGCTTGATCATAGCATCTTTTCTGCGCCGTTGCCACAGCACGGAGCCAATCATCCAGTTAGCGACACGCCCAGCCACGAGGTGGTCAAAGCCATTTAATATGTTAGTCTCCATAGGATATCGACCGGCGCGTCTACCTATTATTGCTGAAGCGTGGGCGGAACATGGTGATGAGGAAGGGGCATGGACTGGCGAACTGCTCGTGACTTGATCGAGATTGTCGGAGGGCAAAGTCACACGCTCGATCTCGAGGCGCACTCATCGATGTTTCAGGACCATGCACCACAGCTTTCTGCCCTACTTGAGCGAGCGGGAGTGCAAGCGGTGGCCCGCACTTACTCCGAATTCGACCGTGATGCGGTGGAGGCGGCCGCACGATACAAAATCTGGATGTGCACTGCAAATCTTGCCGCACTTATCACGTCATGCGCAACCGCTGCTGCCATGTCTTGGGCGCTGGCAGTGAACGACGCCCGATGGCTGCAGGCGGGGCTACTGCAAAACGGCGATATGCTTCTCGGGGCTATTGCGTCCAGCGCGGCGATGACAGGTGCTGTATCGCTATACGTTCTTCGCCATGGGCGGCTTTTGGAGTCTTGGATGGCGAAACGAGCTGCAGCGGAGTCTCACCGCACCGCCTACTTTGAAGAAGTGGTGAAGAGGGCGGTGGCACAGCCTGCCCCTGTTGCACTTCTGGCGCTTGAGTATTTCCGCCGGTACCATTTCGATGTTCAAAAGGCCTACTTCCTGAAACGCGCCCGGCAGCACGAGCGGTCCGGACAGAAAACCGTAGCTTTGGGAGCCGTCGGGGCAGGGCTCGCGGCTCTGACGAGCGTTGTGGGGCTTACATCTGAATATGCTCAGCACGTCATGGGGGCGCTCACAGTAAACGGTGCCGCTCTGGGTGCGTTCGCTATTGGACGAGAGCAACTTACTCAGGATCACCGCAACTCCGAGCGTTATATTCGAACCTATGCAAATCTGGTGGAGCTCTCACGGAAGCTTGACGATGTGCGGGACGCGGCGCAGGAGGGCGGGGCGCAGGCCGTGTTAGAATTTGTCATGGCGGTGGATGAGCATATTTCAAACGAGCATCGGCAGTGGCTTGAGAAAACTGAAGCGACTAAGGCGGCCATCGCACGTCTTGAGGAAATATTGGGGAAGCGAGCAGCAGCCGGAAATGGTTAGGGTCAAGGTCAGAATGCTACGGCGAGGCCGGCGTGGATTGTTGTGTGGTCGATGAACGCATTACCCACCATGGTCTCCGCGCCGACAGAGATCCGGCCACGATCACCTAAAGGCAACGAGACACCAACGGATACGTCACCCCAAGTCCGGTCGACAGGACGGCCGAGGAATGAGAATCTTAAAGGATTGTCTCGCCCGTCCTCTAGAAAGCGCGCTGTCACACGTTCTTGCCCGTCACCAAAGAGGCGCGTCACGCCGCCGCCAAGGCGCAGACTGCCCACTGCTGATGCGACTTGGAATGGGACTTCATAGTCGAGTCCAAAACGCAGTTCGGCGCGACTTGTCTGGCTGTCATCAAAGATAAGCGCGGTGCCGAGGGGTTGCGTAGGTCGGACTTGTTCAGATACGCCAGGAAAGTTAATCATGGTGCCGGCAGGCTGCTCGGCTTCGGAGAAGCCTTTGCGTCGCATCGAAACGAGCGAAAGTCCAGCGGAGGGTATAATGCTTGCGGCGCCGAACTCGAGACGTTGCTCGACCGTTACGAATGCGTCCGCTGTGAGTGTGACCGGGTTGCCTCTAAGAGTGCCAGCAAACACCTCGTTCAAGCTCAGCTGAGGGCCAACCAACGCGCTTACAATGCAGTTCTGGATGGCGAAGTTGTCTCGCGTGCGGCTCGCGCCTATTCCGTAGTCGACCAAGACACCACGGCCGAGTTCCTCGCGCCCGTTTACTCGCAAAGCGACTTTCCGACTGTCGAAAGTGCCGCCACCTCGGATGCCGCAGATCTTAGCGAAGGAAGTGTTGTAGCGTTTGGCTAATTCATCCAAGATCGGGTTCTCATCAAAAGTTGCATTAACATCTAAATTAGATGCAAAGTTACCTTTGTAGTTGGTGTAAGTGAACACAGCACCTAGGGTTCCAGTGCCGCCGTCGTTCGTTGAAGCAGTGCCTAGTGCTAGACCGGTGCCGTCAGCGTCAGCTGGCAAACCGTATCTGGTGCCAGCAAGTGTAAAATCGCCACGAAAAGTTTCAAAATAGAACTGTGACCCTCTACTCGCAAAACGAAGAGCAACATTGCCGTCAGCGTTCCCGAGAAAATTTAGGCCGTTCTCTGACTCGTCACCAGCATCGTCTTGAGCGCGGTCTAGTTCCGGGATACCGACTGTCCGGAAAGGTTGTGATGAGCCGAGGCCACCACCGAGTGCGACTCCGCTTGCTTGATTATTCCCATTGGCGCAGTGGCGAGAGAGGTTGCGACCAATCGGGCCGGTAACCATCTTACCAGTCAGAAAGCTGCGCCCAGTCAGATCGCCAGGTGTAACTCCGATAGCGCAACCTGTTTGCGTGGCGTCCTCTCCAGGTCCGCGCACATCATTGGGCAGGAGTGTCTCTAGTGCCTCTTGCCGTGTGTCAAAGTTCGTATCGTGAACTTGTCTAGGACCTCGCTCGTGTTCGGCAACTGTGACGCTAGGCAGGACCATTACTGTGAAGCAGAGATATTTCAGCATGGAGGTTCTCCCAAATGAGGGGGGGCAAGCATTGTCGGCAGGCGCACGACAAGATCTGTAAACACCGGTGCGTCTGGGTGGCGCTTGGCAAGCGCTTCGGCTTCAGCTTTCGCGTTCGCGAGTACCGCTAGGGCCTCATCAGATCGGGCGGTTTCGGCTAAGAATTTTGCATGGTATGCTGCAAGCATAAGCCTCTCGGCCTGCCAAAGATCGCGGTTCTTCGTAGCGAGCAGAGTGTCGTAAGCCTCTCGCGCTTTGTCAAAGTAGGTCTCGGTCGCCGCAGCTCCTGACCGAGCCGAGATCAGCGCCAGTGTCGCCTGCGCAGCGGCCAGATTCTGGAGGTGGACTTCGCCAGAGGAGGCTTTCCAGAGTGCTTCGCGCGTTGCGACTGCCTCCTTAGCGGCGTCTAGCGCCGCTTCGGCTGTTGTCGGCCACTGCCCCGCTGCCGCCGAACCACTAGAAAGAAGTTCCGCCTGGACTTGGAGCCCGGCAGCAAGATCTCTTAGCCAAACAGAATTTAGAGGGTCGACGTACAGCAGCGTTTCGATCAAGGAGATCGATTCTGCAATCTGCTGCTGTGCAGTAGCGAACTGCAAGGATCGCTCCGCCGCACCCAAGGTGCAAAGGCTCTGTAGTGACGCGCTCGCTAGACGTTCCAGTGCAAGAGCATGGTTGCGCTTCCAGTCCGTGCGGGTCGGATTTCCAGACGAGCCACGGATCGCGATAGACAAAGCCGCTTGGAAGCTCCTCTGCGCATCGTCTAGCCGGCCTGCCGCTGTCAGTGCGTCACCATAGAGAAGGTGGGCGTGGTGGATTATAGCTGCGGCCGAAAGATCACTGCCTGCACGAGACTCCAAAGCAGCGGCGTGTTTTGCCGCCTCGGCCTGTGCCTCGAAGCTTTCCGTATAACGCAGCAGCGCGCGGAGGACTTTGGCATAGTCAGCCAGTTCTGCGACAAGAGTTTTCATGTAGAACGGGTTTCGCGTAGTCTCGGAGCGGGTCCGAGCAGAGTCCACGCATGCTCGCTTGTCGAGTTCGGCGCCCTCCAGATCGTCCGTTCTGTAGCGGATCTCGGATAGGTGGCAGAGTGCGCTCAGCTGCGCGGTGGATGGAAGGCCGGCTATCGCGTTTGCACCCTCGGCCGCCGCTACGGCTCCGACGGCATCCCCCAAGCGCAGACGTTCTAGGCTTATTGCTTTTAGGTACGAGGACATACCAACCGCAAGCTCGTCAGCTCCGACTCCGTCTACTAGCCCGACGCGCACTGACAATGGCGGGGGCGCCCTGAGCATTTCCAGCAACGCTTGAGCTTCAACTAAGTATTTCGATGAGCCTTTAGCTCCTCCTTCAGCGCGACGAGCGAATGCAGCCAACTCGAGGTTCAGCCGAAGCTGGGCGAGGCGAAGCCGTGGCGCCTCGGCTGCTTCAGTCACAAGTGAACCGAAGTCGCGCGTCGCCCCTTCATAAAGTTCGGCGAGAATAGTTGTGGAAACGCCAAAGCGGTCACGGAACTGGGCCGCAGTTTCGACCTGTCTTGCAGCAGTTTCAATCGCTTCAATCAGCCTTGCATTCGCCCGCTCTGATTGTCGCCAAGCTACGGTTCCCGCGACGCTCGTGCCTAGAGCTAAGACGACCATCGCGGCGGCGACTGCTGTAGCCCGCCTCCGCCGCACGCGCTCGGCAGCAACATGCCGCTGCGTTAGTTCCGCCAGAGGGATGCGAGTAATGGCAGCAATGACTTTAAGGCGCGCCATCTCGAGGCCATCACCGCCATCCTCGACGGCTCGCATGTCCGGTGCGAAGGGTTCTTCGGCCCTTACTGCTAGAAGCGCTGGAGGAAAAGCGCCCTCTGGACAACTCACAGGATCAAAGCGCCGTGGGAGACCACGCGCCAAAATCGGCAAAATTGTATCCGAACGCCCGAGTTGATGAAACGCCTCAATCTCAGCATTTACCCATCGTGAGGCAGCAGCCGCAGGAGTGCACAGGACGATCAGAAATCGCGCTGCGGACAATTCTTCATGGATAGCTCGACCGAGGTCGCCGGAGGCCGCAAGATCGCTCCGGTCGCGAAAAATAGGACCGAGCTTTTGCCCTAGACGTCCCGAGGGGGTCTCGCGACCTATTAATGGGGCCGGCGTACGAAATTTTTCTAGCTCGGAGTGCATAAGCTCTCCCGCCCGCCGATCAACCGAAGAGTAACTCAGAAAAGCGATATAGCGCGACATGAAGCGCCCCCGCATCAAGCCGATTGCTCAATAGTGGCAGCCTAAAGTTCCACCGACAATATAATTCCGCTCTTAGGGGCGGGAAAATTGTCATGTACTCCAACCTATTGATATCTAGGGAGCCTGCGATACACGAATGTAAATAATGATGCCTCCTGCACATCGGCTGTCGTCGTCTAAGTGAAATGTGTTGCCGGCAGGGAATAACGCAGGCCCTATAACAGAGCCCGTTCACTGACCTGCCCCAATGAAGTGGTCCGGTTTCAGTCTTAGTGCATGAGGGGCCAAGGAGCTATGGTGGGGGTGGCCGGCGAAGCGGCTCCGGATG
>NZ_FMVT01000030.1 GCF_900102505.1 Paracoccus tibetensis
CCCGCCGCATAACACCCGTTACCGCAGCGGGTGCTGCCGGAGGTTGAGGAAGATGAGGCCTAGAGGATCAGCCCTTGGGCTTCGGGGATGGTCAGCCACCGTTGTTCGATGATCATCGCTCGGTGGATGGCGCGATGGCAGCAAGCACACAGCAGCGAGAGATCAGACAGCTTTGTTTTTCGTTCTCCCGCACTGGCGAGCGGGACAATGTGGTGAGCTTCGAAAATCGCCTCTTCCAGGTCTGCTCTGATGCCAGGTCGTGACAACTCGCACATGTCGCATCTCAGGCCAGTTGCTCTGCGTGCATCCAGCAGCATCTTGCGAACTTTGGGATTGCGTTCTCGCCTGACGTGAATTGCGGTGAGAAGGCGTCCTTCGGGAAGCTCCTCGACTTCTTCCGGTATCTCTTCCGGCAAGATCGTTCTCATCCCTTTGGTGATAGCGTCAGCAAGGTTTCGAACGGCTGCTGGTTGAGACCCATATTTCTCCCAAACCTGGCGATCCGTTTTTGACACGTTCGAGAGGCCTCTGCCGCTGTCGAGCTGTCGCAGGTTCATGAGTTTAAAGCCAACGCCGTCCGGATTTCTAAATGACGGCTGCTTAGCTGCTTCAAGATGATAAGGCATTGAGCGCAGAACCGCGGACAGTGCTTGGATCTCGGGAGAGCGAGGAGATGGGACGTTTCTGTCAAGGCTGAGGTAAAGATCTAACGCGAGAACGATCTCATCGTGGGTCCAGTTAGGGTTTCCGTGTCCTTTGGTTCTCGCCATTCATCTCTCTCAACACTACGAGGCTTATTGTGCAGGCGTTAGCAGATGCTCTCGCAGGGAATGCCGTCGTTGTCGCGATCGAGGCGGCCGCCCCAAGAGCAGTTCGCCAGGTACCACCGCGCTTCTTGGCAGCTCCCGATTTGAGAGCATGTTCGGCGCGGGCTACAGGAATATGAGCGCTGAACAAGCCTCTGCAGGATTTCGGGTGTTTCAGATGGAGATCCCGACGTGCGAGACCCTCTGCGCCAGTCCCAAGGCATGTCGAATTTCGTTCGCCAGATCCCTTTGCGGGCTTCGCGTGCCCGAGCCTCATCGGCAATGTAGTCAGAGGAGTACTGACGGTAGGCGACAGCTAGCCCTTCACTGACCATCCACCTGTTCAGATCTTCACTGCCGCTGAAGCAACGTGCAATGATGCGGCCATAGCGATCCACGTCGAGATGCTCACAAAGCACGGGCGTCCGGCCGATCTTGTCTGCCAGTTCCAAGGCTGCGGCTTGTCCGCACCGCCATGCTGATCCGTTGCTTTCAGTGCAGGCTTGTCTGCTTTCTGGCGCATCTATGCCATGCAGGCGAATGCGAGAGCCGTGGATTTCGAGGGTGTCGCCGTCAATCACTGACGCTACGCCTTGGGTGATGGTGCCTTCGCGCTCAACGGCTGCAGTCGGCGAATAGGTGGCCAGCAACAAGGCAACGGCAAGACCAATGAACTTCATGAATCATCTCACGGCTGAAAACGTGTCAGCAGTGTACATGAAGCTTCTGAAATAAATACGTGCCTGAGCCTAAAGGTGAAACGAGACGGGCATGGTCAAAGCTCGGCGGCCTCGCGACCTATGTTGCGCCGCATAGCGTCAGACAGTGCTGGGAAGGCCTCCGTGAAGGGCTGGGCTTGGGTCAGCTGGTCCGCCGTCGCTTCCGGGGCCTCGGGGTCGCTGGCGATCATGCGCTGGATCTGGTCTTCGGTCAGGTGCTTTCGGCACATAGCAGGCTCCTCTCCTTGGCGCTGGCAGGGGGCGCCCGCCCATGTTGTGGGGCATAGGGCAGGTACAGCCGGTCGATCCCACAGTTTACTTGGGCCGCGCCACATCCGTTTCGAGCAGCATCCGGACATAGCGGGTATAGGGGATGCCGTTGGCCTTGGCCTTGGCCTTCACGGCGTCCAGGAGGGCGGCGGGCAGACGCATGTTCAGCGAGGCGGCCTTCGGCTCGATCTCGAAGCGCATGGGCGTGAACCCTGACAGATCGTATTCGGACAGATCCGCCGTCTCGACGAAATCTTCCGCCTCGGCATCGCTGGTCAGGGGCGACAGGGGCTTAGGATGGGCGTTCATAATGCGCGATCTCCTTTTGGTGCATGTAGCGGGCACTGATGGGCCGCAGCTTGGTCTGGCCGTTGATCTCGCGGAGCTGGAACACCACGAAGACATAGCGTCCAGCTGCCGTGGTCCCGATGGCACGCATCCGCGCCTCCTCGGGAAACGGATCGGACAAGACCGCCGGCGTCCGGGCAAAGACCTCCTCGATCTCGGTTTGGGACAAGCCATGCTTGCCGCATTTGGGCCAGTTGCCCGTGTCCCAATCGAAGCCTGCGATCTTCATGCGTCGTCATAGCATCTGTCTACACAAACGTAATGTAGAGAAGTCTAGGGAGGTTGGGAAGGGTATCGCCTTCTAGCCCGATCGCTTTCCGTCATGTTCGGCCTTTTGAGCCTGCGGGAGCCGGGGGCGCGGCCAGATGGGGACGAAAAATTACCTCTGCATTTCTTGCCACCGTACACTTCCGCCACTGTACACTCCCGACGGAAGGAGAGTTGCCATGCCAGATCAAGACAGAAGCCGGAAACCGCCTGACAAGGGTCGCACGGGCAAGACGCTCGCGGAGAAGGTCAGGCCGATCCAGGAGCGGGCGGGACAGATGGGGTTCGTCTCTGATGGCTCGGATGACAAGGCATTCATGGACGAGGCATGGGGCGAGGACGACCAAGATACGGAGCAGCGTAATCTTGGAGCTGTGCGGGCGGTGATCAAGGCCGGGCTGGACAGCGGGTCAGGCATTCCTGCCGACCAGGTGTTTGCAGAACTTCACGCTCGATATGCGAAAAAGACCTGATCTGCCGTTTCCGGTGATCTTGCAGCAGAGATAGCTCACCGCGTTGCAGATACGAAGATAAGGGTTCGTGCTGCTACTCGGGCCGTTGCCTCCAACTCCACCAACGGCGCCCTTTTTGTGGGTTGCGAACTGCGTCAAGTGGTGCGTCTGACGCGGGTTGCGTCGGTTGCGCAAGGGCCAAAACCTTATCCGTCGCAGCGTCGAGCCTCTTACGCAGGTCTTGTACAGTCTCCTGCTGGCGCTTCGAATTTTCTCTCTCCTGAAGGAGCAATTCCTCGGTCATTGCGAGCTTCAGCTTTAAAAGTTCCACCTCATTTGAGGAAGATGCAGAAGCTTCTTCATGTGGGTTGCGTGATGCGTCATGACGCGCGTCTGAGGAGGGTTGCGCAACACCACGGGGATAAACGCGGAATAGTTCTGCAGGCTCGATGTGGTAAGAACCATCATGCTGCCTTGTGGCCGAGATGCGACCTGATTTGATCGCTCGGCTGATTGTGGATTTGGACAAGCCGGTCTCGCGAGCGGCGCGACTGACTGACCAGCTCATGTGCAGTCACCTACAGGATCAATCCTCATGACGCTGCTCTCTGACAGGTAAGTCAGGCTCCATTCCGTCGAAAAATGGCTGTGACGGCGGAGGCATGCCGGGTCCTGATGGGAGCTGTTGCTCCCCAGGATATACCCCAGGAAGCTGCCGCAGAGGCTGTTGGTGGTCGAGCTGGTCTCTATCAGGCTGCTCCTCTTCTGAAAGAATGACACGCGCACTGAAGAGACTGTAGCGGATGCCATCCCGCTTGCCGTTCCACGCTACCCGGTCGTTGATGATGTAGGCGTTGACCGTGCCTCTCCCCCCGATTTGCCGGGTTTCTATCCAGTTGTCGCTCTGAAGCAGGGCTAGAGCATCTCGAACGCCACGCTCTGAGCCACCAACAAGCTGTGCCAGCGCCTTTTGAGAAAGGACTACAGCGTTATGTTCCCCTACCTGACTGGTGAGGATGTGCATGACCTGAGCTGCAAGGGGCGATCTGCGTATAAGTGCCGCCCAAGCCTCATGAGCTGCACGTTCAGTTTGAACCCATTGGCCGCGGCGTCTTCTGTCAGGCAGAGAGTTCATGTTTGAGGCAACCTGTTTCCAATAACTGGACCTAGACTGCC
>NZ_FMVT01000008.1:0-69876 GCF_900102505.1 Paracoccus tibetensis
TCGATGAAGCGGCCGGCGAGGGTGTGGCGCGCCTCGGCGCCGTTCAGCGTGACCCGCAGGCCACCCGCGCGGATCGCCTGGCTGCGCACCAGCCCGTCGGGATCGGCCACGTCCACCATCGGCGCCTTTCGGGCGTCGAAGATCGCCGTGTAGAAGAGCGACCAGCTGAGCATTTCGTCATAGGCCATGGTCTGGCCGATATGGTCGATGCCGGTGATCCCGGCGCCAAGCTCCGCGGGGGAGGCGGCGAAGTCCACCTGCCAGATGCCGGCAAGGTCCGCGCCCTCGTCCAGAAGCCGCAGCACGCTGCCGCCGACGCCGCGGATCGCCGGGATCCGCAGCTCGCCCGCGGCCGGCTCCTCGCCATGGGGCTGGGCCAGAAGGCCCGTGGCGCGGGCGAAGGCCGCCTGAGCATCCGGCACCATCAGCGCGATCTCAGAGACCGTGGTGCCGTGGGTCAGGTAGGTGCTGTGGGTGAAGCCCGCCTCGCCGGTGTTCACCAGCACGTTCGCGCGGCCCTGCCGCCAGAGCGTCACGGGCTTGGACACATGCGCCCCCGCCCGCGCAAAGCCGGCGGTCGCAAGCAGCGCCTCCAGCGCGGGGGCCTCGGCCGGGGTGGTGGCGAATTCGATGAACTCGACGCGGCCGACCGGAACGGGGGGCGGCAGGGCGGCGGGCGCAAGGGCAGGCTCGGCCCGGCGCACCGCGTCCATCAGCGCGATCAGGCTGCGATGCCCGTCCTGCGCGACCATGCGCGGCAGGCCGGCGCGGAACTGGTCGTTGAAGATCTCGAGGCTGAGTGGTCCGTCATAGCCCGTCGCCGCCACCGCGCGCATGAAGCCGGTGACGTCCAGATCGCCCTCGCCGGGCATGTTGCGGAAATGGCGCGACCAGTAGAGGAGGTCCATCGGGATCGCGGGCGCGTCGGCCAGCTGGACGAAGAAGATCCGGTCTCCCGGAATGGCGCGGATCGTGTCGAGGTCGATCCGGCGGGCCAGCGTGTGGAAGCTGTCGAGGATCAGCCCGACCTGGGGGTGGTCGGCGCGGCGCACCACCTCCCACGCGTCGCGGTGGTCGAAGACGTGCCGGCCCAGCACAGCGCCTCGAAGCCCACGCGGACGCCATGCTCCCCGGCCAGATCGCCCAGGTCGCGGAAATCCTGCGCCATGCGGTCGATGCCCCCCATCGCGGCGGGATGGACGGTCGAGCAGACCAGCATCAGGTCGGTGCCCAGCTGGTTCATCAGCTCGAACTTGCGCTCGGCCCGGGCGAAGGCGCGGGCGCGGTGCGGCTCGGGCAGGGCCTCGAAGTCGCGGAAGGGCTGGAAGAGCGTGATCTCGAGCCCGTGGTCGCGCACCATGCGCCCGACCTCGGCCGGCGTGAAGTCCGAGGCGAGGAAGTCCTGCTCGAAGATCTCTATCCCGTCGAAGCCTGCCGCGGCGATGGCCGCCAGCTTGGTCGGCAGGGTTCCCGACACGGAGACAGTCGCGATCGAGGTCTTCATGCGTCCCGCCCCGCAATCAGGTCGGCGCGCAGCCGCGCCTCGTCCAGCGGCAAAGCGGCCCCGGGCGGTCCGTCCGGATGTGAGCAGACGCAGCGCATCAGGCCATCCTTCTGTTGCACGCATTGAAGTCCTGCATGCATAGCTCGATCTGCCGCATCAGATCTGAAGCGCCGATGGGAACCGCGACGGCTTGTTCAATTCGCGCGAAGACATCGGGGAGAACGCGGTTTGCTTGGCCCGCCTTTCCGAGCGTCTCCCTGATGCCGGCCAAGGCATCGCCATGGCCTTGCCGGAACAGTTCCGCCGCCTCGGCAGGGGACTCCGCGACGATCAGCCGATCGCCTCCGACCTCGACCGCCAAGGGCGAGTGGTAGGCTGCGCCCTTGGCGCTGATGATCCGATCCTCACCGGCCAATACCTCGCTGCAGGATGAGGCCAGCTGGTCGGCGCGGACGAGGAAGGTTGCCTCGACGCGGTGGTAGGGCTTGCTAAAGGCCAGCCGGTCGAGGCGCGACGGGTCGATGGCGAGGAAGGCGATATCCCAGGCCTGAGCTGTGTCCTCGACGATGGCGCGGGCGTTCGAGTAATCCACGAAGCGCAGCTGCCGCCCCGTCGCATCGGCGATGCGGCGGGCGAGGTCTGGTGCGAGGCCGGTGTAGCTGTCTCCCGCTTTGTGCACGAGCGCGGCGTTGTTGAGGTTCAGCGCGGCGCGCAAGACGCCTGACGGCGCCGCGCCCGTCATGCCCATTCCGCCCGGCGCGCAACGGCGGCGCGGCGCAGAAGGCCGCTGTCGACGTCCACGGCGATGAAGAGCGCGCCTGCAGCTTTGGCTTCCTGCAGGAAGGCTTGGTCCAGCGAGAGGATGCCGGACGGTATGCCTTGCGCGGCGAGACGGCGGATCCCGCCGAGGATGGCCTCCTTCACCTCAGGATGCGAGGCCTTGCCGGGATGGCCGAGGCTGGCGGCGAGGTCGGCCGGGCCGAAGAAGATGCCGTCCACGCCCTCCACGGAAGCGATCTCGTCCAGATTGTCCAGCGCTTCGCGCGTCTCGACCTGAAGGAGCAGGCAGATCTCGTCATTGGCGCGTTCGGCGTAGTCCGCAACGGTGCCATAGCGCGTGGCGCGGGTGATTCCGGCGACGCCGCGGATGCCCTTGGGCGGATAGGTCACGGTCGAAACGGCGGCGCGGGCCTCTTCGGTGTTCTGGATATAGGGGATCAGCAGCGTCTGCGCGCCGGCATCCAGCAACTTCTTGATCTCGACCGGGTTGTTCCAGCCGGGCCGCACCACCGCTGTGACCGGGTAGGGCGCAACGGCGCGCAGAAGCCCGATCACCTCGGGCGCGCCGAAGGGCGAATGCTCGGTGTCGAACATCATCCAGTCATAGCCGCAACCGGCCAGCAGTTCGGCGACCTGGGGATCGGCGAAGGAGCTCCAGATCCCGATCTGGACGCGGCCCTCGCGCAGGGCGGCCTTGAGGGCGTTTTTCGGCAGGTCCATCGGGGATGCTCCGGTTCGGGGTTGCGAAAGACGTATCAGTCGAAGGCGACGCCGATGGCGCCGAGCGGCCCGAAATCGGCGAAGATCACGTCGCCCGAGGCGATATCGACCGGCCGCGTGAAGGAGCCTCCCAGCACGATGTCGCCCTTTTTCAAGCCGCCGCCCAAGGGGGCCAGCTTGTCCACCAGCCAAGCAAGGCCCGCCGCCGGGTGGCCCATCACGGCGGCCGAAACGCCGCTTTCCTCGATGACGCCGTTCTGGGCCAGCGTCGCGCCGACCCACCGCAGATTGACGTCGAAGGGCCGCACCGTCCGCCCGCCCAGCACGATGGCGCCGAAGGCGGCGTTGTCGGCGATGGTGTCCACGATCTGGCGCGGCAGCTCGGTGCGGTAGTCGATGATCTCCAGCGCCGGCTGGACGAACTCGGTCGCGCGCAGGACGTCATGGACCTGGCAGCCGGTCCCCGACAGGTCCTCGCCCATGATGAAGGCCAGCTCGACCTCGAGCCGGGGCTTGATGAAGGTGCCGGCCTTGATCCGCGCGCCGTCGTAGAAGAGCGCGTCGTCGAGGATCACGCCGTAATCGGGCTCGGTGATCTTCGAGGCCTGCTGCATCGCGCGGCTGGTCAGGCCGATCTTGCGGCCGACGATAATGGCGCCCGCCGCGATGCGGGTGTCGGCCCATCGGCGCTGGACGTCATAGGCGTCCTCCAGCGTCATGGCGGGCCAGGTCTTCGAGGGTTGGGGGCAGACCTGGCGCGTCCGCTCGGCCTGAATGATGGCGTCTGCGGCCGCCTGGCGTTCCGTCTCGCTCAGCATGGGAGTCTCACTTGATGGGAGGGATGGGCAGGCGAGACTCGCCTGGCTCCAGCGTCAGGGTATGCGTCAGGCTGAACCATTCGCCGACTTCGCCATCCGTGGGATGCGGCGCGCTGTGCTTCTCCAGCGTGCCAATCAGCGCTTTGGTCACGCCGAACTGCACGTCCGAGGTCAGGTAGTCCGTCTCGTCGACATAGGTCTGGTTGATCAGCGTCTTGAAGCCCGGCTTGTGGGCCAGGACATGGACATGGGCGGGCCGATAGGGGTGACGGTCCTGGGCCTTCAGCAGCGTGCCCACGGTCGTGTCCGTGGGGATCGGTCGCCGCGCTGATGATGGCGGCGATCTTCTGCACCTTCATCCTGCAGATCTTCATCCGCTATGCGACGGGATCGGGCTGGTTTACGGCGCTCTTCGGCCCGATCAACACCGCGCAGTTCGGCTGGACAGTCGAGTTCATCCTGGTCCTGTGGCTCTGGACGATCTTCTGGGGCAATTCCTTCGTGGTCCGCGACAACGACCACGTGACCTTCGACATCATCTACAACACGGTGGGCCGGCGCGCCCGGACGGTGCTGGCCATCACAGGCGCAGTGATCATCGTTGCGGCGCTCTGGATCTCGATCATGCCGACCTATGACCGGATGCGGCTGCTGCGGATGCGCAGCTCGGCCACCCTGCCAGTCACCATGTTCCCGATCTACTCGATCTACTTCCTCTTCCTCGGCGCCGTGGGCCTGCGCTATCTCTGGCGGGCCTGCGAGGTCCTGCGCCACGGCGCCGACCGCGAAGTCCACGTCCTGCCGCCCGAGCTGGCCAAGGCACCGGAGGACCGGGCATGAGCGTCGAGCTTCTGGTTCTCATCGGCACGCTCTTCTTCATCGCCGGCATCGGCATGCCCATCGCCTATGCGATCATCGTCGCCTCCATTGGCTACATGCTGGCCGTCGGCTCCTCGCCCGGCATCGTCGGCCGGGTGCTGGTGGACGGGATCTACCAGAGCTTCCTGCTGCTGGCGGTGCCGCTGTTCATCGTGGCAGCGAACATCATGAACGCCGGCACGATCTCCGAGCGGCTGCTGGCCTTCTGCGTGGCGACCGTGGGCCGCTTCAAGGGCGGGCTGGGGCATGTGAACGTCATGTCCTCGCTGATCTTCTCGGGCATGTCCGGCTCGGCCGTGGCGGATGCCGCGGGGATCGGGCGCATCATCATCGACATGATGCGCAAGGACGGCCGCTTCCCCGCAGGCTACGCCGCCGCGTTGGCGGCGGCCTCGGCCACCATCGGGCCGATCATCCCGCCCTCGATCCCGATGGTGCTCTACGCGCTCGTCTCGAACGCCTCGATCGGCGCGCTCTTCATGGGGGGCATCCTGCCCGGCCTCTTCATGGGCGTCGTCCTCATGGCGATGAACTGGTGGAGCGCGCATCGCCGCGGCTTTTTCACCGAGCCGCCCGTCGCGATGCGCGACCTGCCGCGCGTCACCGGCCGCGCCTTCCCGGCGCTGCTGATGCCGGCGATCCTGCTCTACGGCATCTACGGGGGCGTCACCACGCCGACCGAGGCCGCCGCGGTCGCCGCCGCCTATGCGCTGCTGCTGTCGGTGTTCTTCTACCGGGCGCTGAAGCTCAGCACCCTCTACTGCATCCTCGTGGACAGCGCGCGATCCTCAGCCGCGGTGGGCATCGTGATCGGCGGCGCGCTGATCCTCAACTACATCGTCGCTTCCGAGAACATCCCCTCGGCGCTGGCCGCCTATCTGGTCGAGGTGAACATCTCGCCGCTGATGTTCCTGCTGGCGGTCAACGTCTTCATCCTTCTGCTGGGCTGCCTTCTGGACGCGACGACGATCATTCTGGTGATCGTCCCGCTCTTCATCCCGACCTGCAACCTCCTCGGGATCGACCTCGTGCATTTCTGCGTGGTGATCGTGGTGAACTGCATGATCGGCCTGATCACGCCGCCCTACGGCATCCTTCTCTTCGTCATCAACGCCGTCGCCGGCATCCCGCTGCGCGACATCATCCTCGAGGTGCTGCCCTTCCTTGCGGTCCTCATCTGCGCGCTTCTGGTGATGATCCTGGTGCCGGACATCGTGCTCTTCCTGCCGCGCCTCTTCGGCTATGCCGGCTGATCACCCAACAAGGACCCTTTCCGTGATTACTGGCAAGACCCGGCTCATCGCACATCTCGGCTTCCCGACCGAATCCTTCCGCGCGCCCATGATCTACAATCCCTATTTTGCCCGCCACGGTATCGACGCTGTCGTCGTGCCGATGGGCTGCAAGGCCGAGGATTACCCCGACTTCCTGCGCCTGGTCTTCCGCCTGTCGAATATTCACGGCGCGCTGGTGACGATGCCGCACAAGGTCACAACAATGGCGCTGCTGGATGAGGCAAGCACCACGGCCCGTGTGGCAGGTTCTTGCAACGCGATCCGGCTGGCGCCAGACGGCCGGCTGATCGGCGACATGTTCGACGGCGAGGGCTTCGTGCGCGGCGCGCTGAGAAAGGGCGTCGTGCTGGACGGCGCGCGGGCGCTGGTCGTCGGCGCCGGCGGCGTCGGCTCGGCAATCGCGGCCTCTCTGGCAGCAGCGGGCCTGCGCGAGTTGGCCGTTCACGACTTCCACGCGCCAACGGCCGAAGCCCTCGCCGCTCGCCTACGCCAGCACTACCCGGCGCTGGCCGTCACCACCGGCTCAAACGATCCGGACGGGTTCGACGTGGTGGTGAATGCGACGCCACTTGGCATGTCCGAGGGCGACCTGCTGCCGATGGATGTAAGCCGCATCGCGGCCTCAACCTTCGTCGGTGAGGTGGTGATGAAGCACGAGATCACCCCCTTCCTTGCCGCCGCCCGCGATCGCGGCTGCCGCTTTCAGGTGGGAACGGACATGCTCTTCGAGCAGATCCCGGCATACTTGGAGTTCTTCGGCTTCCGCAGCGCCACGGCAGAAGAACTGCGGGAGGTTGCGGAGCTCAGCTAATAAGCAGCTTCAGGTCGATCACGGTGGTTGAAATTCGGCCCGCACAGCACGAGCAGCCAACCCCGGCCGGTCGGCCCCTGTCGGGTGCTGCCTTGCAACATCCTAAGACGGGACGTTCGTGCTTGCCGCAGTGCAATGGACCAAGCGGAGTCTGCTCTGCGGGACGGACTTGCCGTTCACTGCAGTTGCAGCTTTGCCACCCCTTCTTGAAACCAATTCGGCCGGCCAGACTCAAGGCGGACGGTCGAGTAGCAAGCGCAGACAGTTTACTCGGGGCCAATCGATCCGTCCTGTTACGTTGGCTTTGTCGCAAACATGTGGTCGGACCATTTTCTGGGGCCGGCTATTTCGGCGATCGTTGACAGATGCCTGGAGGAGACCATTTCTCGATCGGAAACCGAGAACGAACATGCCGTTCAACTTTTTCAGCTGATATGCGTCGTCGCCTTCCGCGTGGGGATCCCCGGCAAGTCCGGCTTCGGCGGCGGGGTGTTGACGGTCGTGCCGGGACAGGCCTCGATCGCCATCTGGACACCGGGCCTGCACAATTGCAGGAACCCCCTCGCTGCCACGCTCATCGCTGAAAAGCTGTCCCGCTTCACCGCTTGGTCGGTCTTCGGTCAGTCGGCAGACCTTAACGCCTCCGGCGCGCCCGTCTCAAGCGTCTGAAGCGTGCGCGGCCTCTATCGCTGTCCCGCCCGCCTCTATAAGGCTGGGCGCCGACACGCGGACCAGTTGGGATAAGGCCGATGGGACAGGATAGGAAAGTCGCAATCCAGGATCACGCTGCCTATCTCGCCGGTGAACACGACTTCCAGGCGGACATCGAGCGCCTAGCCGGCAGCACCCTGGTCGGCACCATTCTGGAGACGGTGATGCTTGCCACGCGGATGCGCTTTGCCGGCGTCGCCCGCGTCACGGCAGACCGCTGGATCGCCTGCCGCACCGTCGACGAGATCGATTTCAACATCCGCGAAGGCGACGAGATCGAGATCGGCTCGACCTTCTGCCAGACCGTCCGTGAGACCTCCGAAATGATCATCTTCGGGGATGTCGGCTCGGACCGGCTTTATCGCAACCATCCGATCGCGACCGCCTTCGGGATCGTCAGCTACACCTCGGTCCCGATCTTCCGCGGCGATGGCAGCTTCTTCGGAACGCTCTGCGCCATCGACCCCGAGGCCAAGGACATCGCGAACCCGCGCACTGTCGCGATGCTGCAGATGTTCGCGGAGCTCATCGGCCGCTCGCTCGAGACTGAAGAGCGGCTGGAGGCGCAGGAGCGGTTGGTCGAGCAGGAGCGCAAGCTGTCCCGGATCCAGGAGGAGTTCACCGCGATCCTCGGCCATGACCTGCGCAACCCCGTGGCCGCGCTCAAGGCGGGAGTCCGGCGGCTGGAGAACGAACCCGTGACCGACCGCGGGCGGCAGCTTCTGAGCCTGATGCGAGCTTCGCTGCAGCGGATGCACGAGTTGGTCGAGAACATGATGCTGCACGCGAAATCACGCCTCGGAGGCGGGATCAGCATCCTCGCCCAGCCAGACGCTCCGCTAGCCGAAGCGATCACCCATGTCGTCGACGAGATCCGCATCTCGGCCCCCGAACACCGGATCAAGCTGGATCTCGACTTTGCGGGACCGACAAATTGCGACGCGGCGCGGCTGGCGCAGGCGGTCTCGAACCTCGTCTCGAACGCGATCACGCATGGCGCGCCGGGCACGCCGGTCACGGTCCGGGGGCGCAGCGGAGACGGCGAGCTGACGCTCGCAGTCGCGAACCAGGGCGAGGCCATTCCCGAGGAGACCCGGCAGGCCATGTTTCAACCGTTCCTGCGCGGCAAAACATCAGATGCTGCCGGCCTCGGCCTAGGCCTCCACATTGCCGCCTCGATTGCGCTGGCTCACGGCGGAATCCTCTCGGTCAACTGCGAGGACGGCACGACAACATTCAGTCTCTCGGTGCCCACCCGGTGAGGGTCTGCATCGACTAGCTCTGTCTGCTTGCCTCGGCGAGAGCACATCGTCACGAAGTTTAGCAGAGCATCAGGAACAATAGACCGATTGAAACCTTCGTCCGTGCCGCCAACGGGATGATTGCATGTTGAACGCCACCGCCCCCTGCGCCCTAGTTGCAGAAGACGACGTGCTGATCAGGCTGGAAGCTTGCGAAATTCTCAAGGAAGCGGGGTTCCGGTGCTATGATGCAGCCACAGCCGAGAAGGCACTGGATGTTCTTCACGAACATGGCGGGGACATCCGCCTGTTGTTCAGCGACGTTCACATGCCGCCGGGCTCGCTGACCGGGTTCGATCTTGCTCGCCAGTGCGCGCGCGACTGGCCTGACATCCGCATCCTCATCGCCTCAGGAGCAGCGACGCCTGCACCTGAGACTATGCCTCCTGGCGCGGAGTTCATCACCAAGCCGTTCACCGCACAGGTCGTTCACGATCACCTGAGGAAAGTGCTGCCCAACGGCGAGCGGCCTGAGCGACTGCAGGACCCGGACCCGGACCCGGACCCGAGTCTCCTGTCGGATGAGAACCTCAACGACAACTGGTCAGCCCGCCCGAGATTTGAGACGTTCGACGGCGGCGCCACCAATGCTCCCATGTCGATCTCGAATGACGGAAGCTAATTCGCCGTCAGCAATCGATCGCTGTTCAACTCCGACAGAGAGTCAGCCCGTATCTTCAAGATGCGCTGATCGGGAAAAGAACCGCCGACTTGGTCTTGATCTCGAAGGTGACCGCGCTGTCGGCCAGCGCCGAGGCGGGGCCCGCTCCGGCATCATTGGCGCGGCCTTCGGCGGATGGCAGGAAGATCGTGACCTCGAACCCGGTTACCGCTCCGACCTCACCAAGGTTGCGCAGCCGAAGAACGCCGCCATGGGCTCGCAGGACGGTGTCGGCCAAAGCAACGCCGATCGCGTCGCTGCCGGGGCCGGAACCCGCGCTGACGCCCCGCATAGTCAAGTGCGACAGCACGGACGGGAGCCCGTTGCGCGTCTTCGAGGCCTACCGGACACCGGAGCGTCAGGCCTACCTTAATACCCAAGGTCGCTCGCGCCGCGGTGCGAAGATCACCAACGCTGACGCTTGGCAGTCTTATCATCAGTATGGGTTGGCTGCCGACTTTGTTGCACTGGAGAACGGCCAGTGGAGCTGGGACGACCGAGGCGCGCGGCGACTGGTGGAAGCAGCTCCACAAGCTGGCTGAGCAGCACGACATGGAGCCTCTGAGCTGGGAGAGGCCGCATATTCAGTTGGAGGGCGTGACTCTGGCCGATATTCGGGCCGGCCGGTTCACCGTCGACGGCGACGACGACTGGTGGGGCGACAGTTGAGACGGCTATGGCCCGCTACTTCGGCGACGCACGGGCGCCGCGCTACGCCAGCCTCCGTCCGGCGCTTTCGGTGTGACCGATGGGCAGCGGCCGCAACTTCTAAGACGTTAAACGATGTCGCGTTCATGGAGATCGTTATGGCCACCGCCACCGTGATTTTCTTCTTGGTCCTCTTAGTGAGGATCGGCGTCTGGGCTCGGAAAACTGGCCCGAAGTGCGGCAGGCGCGGCGGTCGGATGGGCTGAGCGACTGCAGCACACTCGCGCCAGCGGTCATAGGTCGGCTCCGTCACGCCCATCTGCCGCACCGCGTCAGAGTCAATCGAGGTAACGGCTTTCAACAGGCAGGCCGCGTTGCAAGAACTGGTGCGACAGCATTGTCAGCCCGTTCTGGACCTCGGGCCCGTGCACCGCGGGACCGTGTCCCGTCAGGACCAGGTGCGGCCGAAGCTCCGCAAGACGGCGGACCGAGTCGCTGGCGGCCTGCCAGTCCGGCGTGAAGTAGGCTGGCGGGCCCTGCAGCCGACCCTTCGGGAAAACCGAGCCGAGCAGCGACTCCTGCTGCGTCGTCACCACGGCATCGCCGGCGACGAGTGTCCTGCGGCCCTCGTTCCAGAACGAGACGTGGCCGGGGCTATGTCCGGGCGTTGCCAGCCAGCGCCAGTCGGGCAGGCCGGGGATGCTGCCGTCCTGCGGCAGGCGCCGCAGCCGGTCCGAGACGTCCAGCGGCTTGCGCGGGAAGAGCCAGGACAGCTCGGACATGGCGCCGCCGCCGACCTCGGGCGCAGCGGGGGGATAGGCGCGCTGGCCGGTCAGGAAGGGGTGCTCGTCCGGGTGGGCGTAGATTGGAACGTCCCAATGCCGCGCCAGCTCTGCGAGCGCGCCGACATGGTCGAAATGCCCGTGGGTGAGCAGGATCGCTGCCGGGCGCGCATTGCCGAAGCGCTTGCGGGCGGCCGCGCGGATGGCCGCCGCCGAGCCGGCGATGGCGGCGTCCACGAGGAACCAGCCGCGGTCGCCCGCGCCGACGGGGCCGATGAAGGCGACGTTGACGATGCCGCAGCGGAGATAGGCGAGGTCCGGCCCGAGGTCGCGGGCGGAGGTGACGGCCGCCTCCGGCAGGTCGACCCCGCGTGGCCCCGGCGGCGAGGACAGCACGGCGGCGGCCAGCGAGAAGAGCCCGTAGCCGCGCAGGAACCCTCGGGTGGCTGGCGCATCGGCCCTGCGCGCGAGGGCCAGGCAGGCGGCACCCTGGGCGGCATCCAGCAGGCGGTGGATGTGCATGGGGATGGGGCGGCTGCCGGAGCCGCTGTCGTAGCGTGTCGCCAGCGAGTAGGCAGCGACGGCGAGGCCGATGGCGCCGACCGGGCCTCGGAGGGACGGGCGGAGGGATGTGGATGCCGAGGCGGCGACCAGGGCGGCGGCTGAAACGGCGTCCAGCGTGGCATGCAGTCGGGGAGGGATCATCCTCTTCTCCTTTTCATGTGGTTCATCGCTGCGCAGCGCAGCGGGTGATGGCGCGCGCGATGCCGAGGAGCGCGACCGAGACGAGGATGCAGGCGGCGTTGACCCGCCACCTGCCAAGTCCGCGAGGCGTCTGCGCGATCAGCCGCTTGTCCAAGGCAAAATCGCGCGGTTCGTGCATTGAAGTTGTGCGGTCGGTGTCCATCAGCTCCATCTCGCCGGCGACAGGCAGCGCCTTGGGGGATCAGGATCGCCGCCACGCCCTCAACCCTCTCCAGCCGGTCCAGCGGCTCGGGCCGCTGCTTTCTCCGCATGCTGATCTTCCCCCGTCCTGGCATGCTCCGCCTCCTGTGGCGGGATGGTCTGCGCCTCCGGTCCCGGCGGCTGGCGCAGCCGGTCGAGGGGCAGGGGCGCGGTCTTGGGGTTCTCGGTCTCGATGAAGTCGCCGGCGATCAGGCGGGCGCCGCGCTCGTAGGTCAGGTAGCGCCAGAGCCACTGCATCGAGACGAGGAAGCGGTTCTGGAAGCCGACCAGAAGGTAGACATGGATGATCGCCCAGGACATCCAGGCCAGCCAGCCCTTCACCTTGAAGCGGCCCTGCTCGAAGACGGCGGCGTGCCGGCCGACGATGGCCGTGTTGCCGCGGCTGTGGTAGCGGAAGGCGGGCAGGGGCGTGCCGTTCCCCAGATGGGCGGCGAGCGCCCGGCCCAGATGGATGCCCTGCTGCTTGGCGACCTGCGCGAGGCCGGGCAAGGGGCGCCCGTCTGCGCCGGCGAACAGCGCCACGTCGCCAAGCGCGTAGACCCCTGTCACGCCGGCCACCGCCAGCGTCCCGTCCACTGCGATCCGGCCCGCGCGATCCGTGTCGCCAAGCTGCTTCGCCAGCGGCGAGGCGGCCACGCCCGCCGCCCAGATCACCACGCCGACGGGTTGCTTTCGGCCCGCGATGGTGATGGCGGCGGGGCCGATCTCCTCGACCGCCTCGCCGGTGCGGACGGTGACGCCGAGCCGCTCGAGCCGGGCCTTCGCATAGGCCGACATCTCTTCGGTGAAGCCGGCCAGCAGGCGCGGTCCTGCCTCGACCAGGGTGATGCGGGCATCGCCGGGATTGATGCAGCGGAAGTCGCGCAGCAGGGCGTGGCGGCTCAGCTCGGCGATGGCGCCGGCCATCTCGACCCCGGTGGGCCCGCCGCCGATGATCGCGATCTCCATCAGGCGCCGGCGCTCGGCCGGGTCGGTCGCCCGCTCGGCCCGCTCGAAGGTCAGCAGCAGCTGCGAGCGGATGTGCCGCGCGTCCTCGATGGTCTTCAGGCCCGGCGCCCATTGCGCCCATTCGTCCCGGCCGAAATAGCCGTGGCTCGCGCCGCTGGCGAGCACGAGATGCCGGTAGCCGATGACCTGCCCGCAGCTGAGGCGCACCCGCCGCGCCTCGGTGTCGATCGTCTTGACCTCGCCGAAGATGACCCGCACCGAAGCGTGGCGGCGCAGGATCCTGCGGATCGGCTCGGCCACGTCGGTCGCGGACAGGGCGGCAGTCGCCACCTGGTAGAGCAGCGGCTGGAACAGGTGGTGGTTGCGCCGGTCGATCACCGTGACGCCGATCCCCGCGCGGCCCAGGGCCTTGGCGACCTCCAGCCCGGCGAAGCCGGCGCCGATGATCACCACCTCGCGGAAGTCGACATCGGGCATGGATGCGCGCCTAGATATCGGCCCGCTCGTCCGAGGCGGCCAGCTGCACATAGCGCCGCGTCACCCCGTCCAGCCCCCCGGCGATGGCGGCGGCCATGCGCTTCTCCTCCTCGAGGCTCTGCTGCAGCGCCGGGATCGTCGTGCTGGCGCCGCTCAACTCGGCCATGGTGATGAGGGACGTGTAGGCCGCGATCTCGAAATTCTCGAAGGCGTGGTTGGCAAAGCTGTTCTTCAGGATCTCGTCGCCGGCCAGCGTATGGCTCATCGCCGCCATGCTGCCGCTGAGCGAGAGCCCGGCATCCTTCAATCCCGAGGCCGAGGCATCCATGCCGGCCAGGATCTCATCGAGCCGCTCGATCTGACCCTCGGTCTCGTGGATGTGCTTGTCCAGCAGCGCGGAGACCTCGGGATAATGCTCCAGCCGTTTCAGCTGCGGCCGCATGATGGACAGCGCCTGCTTCTCCATCGCATGCGCGTTGCGCAGCCCGTCTAGGAAGACATCCTGCGCGCTCATCGTCCGGGCCATCGGGCTCTCCATGGTTGTTCGGGGTGGTGAACCGGCGGGGGAGGGCTTTGTTCCTGAAGCCAGGTAGAGGCAATGGCGCCCTTAAGGCGGCAAGGCCGGAGACGGCCGGACGATACCAAGCAACGCTTTGGGTTCTTCGGTGACGCGGAAGGCCGCCGCGCATGGAACGCTAGGTGCCGCCTTCGCTAAGGACGTAAGCCAGGACGAGCCGGACAGGGTTACGGATGATGATGAGGCAGAACTTCTCGCGGCGTAAGCAAGCGGCACCTCCTTCGCGAGGCGATCGTTGCAAGCGGCTGTCATCCTGTCGGATCATGTCGTAGAAGCGTGGAAAACGATGAAGGTTCAATCATGCGACGCCCTTTTGCCGCACTTCTCGCTCTCACTTTCGCCGCCGGATGCGCGGTTGGTTCGGGTGCTGTCGTCCAAGGCGCGGGGCCTGACGACCTGCTGAAGCTTCGAAAAGGTCCGGGACTCGAACATGCCGTCATCATCGGCCTGCCCGACGGGACGCGCCTCACCCGTCAGAACTGCGTCCCGAGGAACGGCAGGGTCTGGTGCCGTGTCTTCCTGACAGACAGGCCCAGTGTGTCGGGCTTTGTGTCAGCGGAGTATCTGGCGCATCGCTGATAGCTGCATGTTTGCAAGGCGGCACACGTTCGATGGCTGTCGGTCGTCATCTGCTTGATGCTCAAGCGCAACTCGCTTCGACCTGAGACCCCACTTTCCTCCGGGCGGGCGGAGAGTCCCGCAGGTTGATCTCTGGGCCTGCGCGGCGATGCCGGGCGCGTGCCTTAGCGCATGCGTGATCTCACCGCCATGCCGCGATCCTGATTGCGTTGCGGCAGGTGGCGCAATAGCTCATGGGGATGCGCTTCCACGTGACGTCCACCATCGGCCCGGTCCTCTTCCTCGACGATCTCGACGCGGGTCGGATGCGGTTGTCCGCGCTGTTCATCACGCCTGTGGGCGAGGCGCCCCCGCCGGCTCTCGTGCTGGAGGGGGATGAGGTCACGCCCATCTGCCTGGCCCGCTTCGACCGCGCCGTTGTCTGGCGCGCGCGGTTCAGCCTGCCATCGGATCGATCGTCCTCGTATGCGTGGGATGGGACCACCTATGACATCGCCGGCGACATGACGGGCGCCCTGCGCCTCGCTTATGTCTCCTGCAACGGCGAGGAAGTGGGCGACATGGCCCGCGAAGGGTCAGAGCGCAACGCCATGTGGGCACGCCTGCGCGACGAGCATCGACGCCGCCCCTTCGCCCTGATGCTGCATGGCGGCGACCAGATCTATGCCGACGAGATCACGCAGGGCCATGATCTCAGCGCGGACTGGCCCGACAGGCTGCCGCCCGAGCCATCGCAAGCCGCACTGGCCGATCTGCGCCACCATCTGCGCGAAGGCTTCTTCGACCGATACGCCGCGATCTATGCCGCGCCGGAGATGGCGTGGCTGGCCGCCCGCGTGCCGTCGCTGATGCAGTGGGACGATCACGACATCTGCGACGGATGGGGGTCATTGCGCCGGTCGCGGACCCACTCGGCAGTGGGTCAGACCCTCTTCGCGGCGGCGCGGGAAAGCTGTCTGCTCTTCCAGCACGCCTCCACCGACGGCGACCTGCCGGCCCGTTTCGCCGACCCTGACGCGCGGCAACTTGGCTGGGGCATCCATGCACCGGGCTTGCGCATCTTGGCGCCGGATTTGCGGTCGGAACGGACGCGGCGGGCGATCATGGGGCTGGGAGGCTGGGCGATGATGGAGGCCGAGGCCGCGCGCCGCACCCCGGGCCACACGCTGCTGATGTCCAGCGTCCCCCTGCTGGGGCCGCGGCTGTCGGTGCTGGAGACGCTGATGATCGCCGTTCCGCGCATGCAGAAATACGAGGACGACCTGCGCGACCAGTGGCAGAGCCGGGCGCATCGCGACGAGTGGCGGCGTATGCTGGCCTTGGTCCGCGACATGGTCGAACATGACAGGCACGACCTGACCTCACTCTCGGGCGAGATCCACCTTGCGACCCGCGCGGTGATGGACCTGGGCGAGGGCCGCCACCTGAACCAGCTGGTGGCCTCGGGCATCGCCCATCGCGCGCCGCCGAAGGGCTGGGCCCGGTTCCTCGGCGCGCTGGCCAGTCTGGGAGAGGACCCGCTGCGCGGCCATCCCATCCGGACGAGGCCGCTGCCCGGGCAGTCCGCCCGCTATGTCGCCGAGCGGAACTATCTCGTGCTGGAACGTGGCGCGGGAGGATGGTCGGCACGATGGGACCTGGAGGCCAGCGGCATGACGGGTCCGCTGCCTCTGTGACAGGCTGAAAGCCCCGTGCGGTGCGGCTTTCAAGGTGGGCTGTCTCGTCAGGTCACCACGAGACAGGTCGGGCATCTGAAGAGGCCGCGTGCGCGGGATGTTGCCTCGTCGCTCAACCGGAGCATCTCCCGCGTCGCCCTGACCAGTCGGATCAGACGTTCACGTAGTTCCGCCATGGATGCGCTTCTTGAAATCCCAGCACCTCGCGGATCTTGCGGTTGGAAAGCGGCGCCTCATGCGCGCTCATCGGCCGGGTGACCGGCGTGTTCGGTGCATACTTCGCCAGAAACTCGGCCGTCGGCAGCGTCGCGGTGATGGTGTCGTTCACCGCGTTGAAGACCTGGTAGCCGAGCCCGTCCTTCTGCAGGCATAGATGTACGATCTCGCCCAGATCGCGCGCGTCGATATAGCTCCAGGCGTTGCGCTTGCGGCTCATCGGGTCGGCCAGGTAGCCGGGGAAGTTGGCGTATTCATGCGGCTCGATCACGTTGCCGATCCGCAGGGCGTAGACATCGGCCCCGTAGCGCATCGCGAAGGCGCGGCCGGTATTCTCGTTGACGACCTTGGACAGGCCGTAGCTGTCCATCGGGTCGCTGTCGTAATCCTCCTCCAGCGGGAAGGCGTGGTAGTCCTTGTCGCCCTCGGCAAAGCAGACGCCGTAGGTGGTCTCGGAACTGGCGATGATCACCTTGCGCACGCCCAGCTTCATCGCCGCCTCCACCACGTTGTAGGTGCCGACGGTGTTCTGCGCGAAGGTGGTGTTGTCGGGGTGGATCATCACCCGCGGCACGGCGGCGAAATGCACGATGGCATCGGGGGCCTGGGGCGGGACGCCGTCCTCGTAGCCGTCAAACCCGAAATGCGTGGTGAAGGCGTTGAAGACCTGGCCGCTGTCGGTGATGTCCGTGATCAGCGTGTTCACCCCCGCAAGCTCGAGGGGCTTCAGATCGACGTTCAGGACCTTGTAGCCCTTCGTCAGCAGATGGGCCACGGCATGGCGGCCGGCCTTGCCGGTGCCGCCCGTGAAGATGATGCGTCTGGTCATGGTGCTTCTCCTGCCTTCAGATCGTCCGGCGGCCGTTGATAGCCCGGCGGGACCAGCCCTACCGCCTTTTGCAGGCCTCCGCGCCCGAAATCGCCGTGTCTGTTCGATGCGCCATCGGGACCTGGATGGATCGACATGACCTTGCCGATGCGGCAGTCTCGCCTGGGCGCGGCCATTGCGCCCCATCCAGACGCATCCGGAGAATGACCATGACGCAAGAGAAGGTTGGCTTTGTGGGACTGGGCCTGATGGGTCATGGCATGGCGAAGAACATCGTCGAGAAGGGCCACCCGCTGACCGTGGTCGCGCATCGGCGCCGCGAAGCGGTCGAGGATCTGGTCGCGCGCGGCGCCGTCGAGGCCGCATCGCTCGAGGACCTTGCGCGCAATTCGACCGTCATCCTCATGTGCCTGACCGGATCGCCCGAGGTGGCGGAGGCGGTCGCCGCCATGAAGCCGGGCCTCGCGAAGGGCGCGGTGGTGGTCGACTGCTCGACCTCGGATCCGACCGTCACGCTGCGCCTTGCGGCCGAACTGGCCGAGATCGGCGTCGATCTGATCGACGCGCCCCTGTCGCGCACTCCGAAGGAGGCCTGGGCCGGCACGCTGGACTGCATGGTCGGCGCCAGCGCGGCTGGCTTTGCGCAGGTCCAGCCGATCATCGCCACCTGGGCCGCCAAGATCGTGCATATCGGCGGGGTCGGCGATGGCCACAAGATGAAGCTGCTGAACAACTTCCTGTCGCTCGGCTATGCCGCGCTCTATTCCGAGGCGCTGGCCCTGTCGCGCAAGGTCGGCATACCGGTTGCCGATTTCGACCAGGTCATTCGCGGCGGCCGGATGGATTGCGGCTTCTACCAGACCTTCATGGACTACGCGCTGACCGGCAACCGCGACGCGCACAAGTTCACGCTGGGGAACGCCTACAAGGACATGCGCTATGTCGAGTCCATGGCGAACGGCTCTGCCGTCGCGACCCCTATGGCCAGCGCCGTGAAAAACGCCTTCGCGCTGGCGATGGCAACGGGAGGGGATGGCCCGGAAGACTTCGTGCCGCATCTGCCGGACTACATCGCCAAAGCCAACGGGCTCTGATCGCGCGCCATCGCAACCCTTGGGGAACACTGCCACGCCGCATGTCGCGCAGGAAACCGTCGCCATGGGCACAGCCTTGCGGCTTCTGATCGGCGCCGGTCATTGTTCCGTCACGCAGTAGTTGCAGACTGAACAGGGCTGCCCGCGGCCTGCGGCGACCAAGAGATCCAGGCGCCGTGGAAGTCCGCCCGACCAAGCCGCGACTGCTTCGGCTCGCCGCCGCTCCAGAGCGTGGCGCTCAGGCCTGCGCCGGGCGTCTCCCCGTCAGCTTCCAGGGCCAGGTGCAGGAGCGGCGCGTCAGCCGTGGCAGAGGCACCCGCCCTCGCAAGGCTATGGGCGATGGCAGCTTGCGTGGCTTCAGGAAAATACTGCGCCGCGATGGTCGTGTAGACCACGTGCAGCATCCCGGGTGTCGCCTCGGCGAGGCGTCGTTCAAGCCAGGGTGCTGCGTCCCCGGCATCCGGAGGCGCGGACACAAGTGTCATCGCGGCGCGTGTCCGCGCCAGGCGTTCCGGCTGGTCAGGCCAGATGTAAGCCTGAAGCCGCAGCGCGTCCGCCGGGTCCGACGCGTCGAGAGGGGACAGATCAACGCCGCGGCGATCCGCGACTTTGATGGGACAGGGTTCGGGACGACCAGGCCCCCGCCACTCGGGCCGCAGGTCGACGATGCTGCCCGCCGGGCCATGCGTCGCGCCGTCCACCATCACGGAGAAGCGATCCAGTTGCAGGTTCAGTCCCGCGCTCGCCCCCAGTTCGGACAGCACGACCGGACGTTGCCCCACTTGCCCAAGGGCCCACCAGATGCCTGCGATGACCGCTGCTGCTCGCCTCACCTCGTTGGTCTGCGGTGGGCGCTCAAGCCATGCCAGGATGCGCTCCTGGTGAAGGTGGAGAGCGCGCTCCACCTCCGCCCAGAGCGCATCATCGCTCGCCACTGTCGGCGGATAGGCGGACGCGAGCGAAGGGGCAGTGCCGTCGAGAACCAGTCCGTGCAGCGCTCCGCCAAGACGAAGCGGCACCGAATCCCCGGAAGGTCCGGGCTCGCCACTCCATGACAGGCAGCGCGCGCCGACCAGAGAGTCGGCGGACAAGCGCTGCCCGATGAGCGGCATGAGGCGCGCCATGAAGGGCGAGCCGAGCCGTGCGCAGGCTCGGCCCTGTTCGTTGAAGGCAGCGCGGACCTCTTGGCTCATCGGAGGCAGTCCTTTAAGCACCGTTTGCCTGATCCTGATGCGCATCCTGCGCAAGGGCAACCGTGCAGCTCTCCAACGTCGCCCAAGCTGCCTGCTTGCGCCGCGCTCGGCACCTTGCAGCGCGCGCATCCGGCCGGCTCAGGCGGTGCTCGTAGAGGTTTGCGCATGCCGGCAGGTTGGCATATGCGCGGGCTCTGCAGCGACGATGGGGAAGATGGCCATGACAACAGACCCCGCTCATCGCCGCAACATCGTCGGTGCCGCCTGGATGATCGCGGCGATGGCGGCCTTCGCGGTCGAGGACGCGCTGGTGAAGGCCGTCTCGGATCTTCTTCCCGTCGGGCAGATCCTGACCCTCTTCGGCCTGGGCGGCGCGGCCATCTTCGCAGGCATCGCGCTGCGGCAGGGAGACGCGCTCGTTGCGCCCGACGTGTTCGCGCCCGCCATGCGCATCCGCGTGCTGTTCGAGATCACGGGGCGGCTGTTCTACGTGCTGGCGCTGGCGCTGATCCCGCTGTCCACCGCGACGGTCATCCTGCAGGCAACGCCCTTGGTCGTGGTGGCCTCGGCCGCGCTGATCTTCGGCGAGCGCGTGGGCTGGAGGCGGTGGACGGCCATCGGCCTCGGCCTTTTCGGCGTCATGATCATCCTGCGGCCGGGGACCGAGGGCTTCTCGGCGCTGTCGCTTCTGGCGCTGGTGGGCATGCTGGGTTTTGCGGGGCGCGATCTTGCCAGCCGCGCCGCGCCCCGCAGCCTGAGCACCGCCATCCTCGGCCTCTACGGCTTCCTTGCGCTGGCGGTCGCGGGGCTGCTGTTCTCCGTCTGGCAGGGCGCGGCGTTCCGGTGGCCGGATGCGCGTGCAGCCGTGCTTCTGGTCGGGATCGTCCTGATCGGCATCGGCGCCTATTCCTGCCTGATGAAGGCGATGCGGACAGGCGATGTGTCGGCCGTCACGCCGTTCCGCTACACCCGGCTGCTGTTCGGGACGGCCTTGGGGATCGCAGTCTTCGGCGAGACGCTGACGCTCGGGATGCTGGTGGGGTCGGGGCTGATCGTGCTGTCGGGCCTCTTCATCCTGTGGCGCGGGCAGAAGGCGAGCCTCCGGCCGGGCACCTAGACCCGGCTTCGGAGCAAAGACCGCCCGGCCAGCCTTCTACTGCCTGAGATACGCGATCAACGCCCGCAAGGGCGGCGGGACCTGCCTGCGGCTCGGGTGGTAGAGGAAGGCGCCAGGATAGGGCTGGGACCACTCGTCCAGCACCTGCTCCAGCCGACCGGAGGCGAGATCGTCCGCGACATCCTCTGCCATCGTCCAGCCGACGCCGCAGCCCGCCCGCACCGCGGCCAGCGCCAGGTCGGAGGAGTTGCACACCAGCGGCCCCCGCACCTGAAGACGCAGCTCCCGGCCGTCCTTCTCGAACTCCCACGGCATCATTGTCCCGCTGCCGAGGTTGCGGTAGGTGATGCAGGGATGGGCCAGCAGATCGCGCGGATGCGACGGCCGTCCGTGGGCGTCCCAATGGCCGGGCGTCGCCACGACGAGGGTGCGCAGGGGCGGGCCGATGCGCACGGCGATCATGTCGCGCTCGACGCTCTCGCCCAGCCTGATGCCGGCGTCGAAGCCCAAGGCGACGATGTCGCGCAGGCCGTCATCCACGTTCACCTCGACGGTGATGCCGGGATGACGGCCCAGAAACCCCGGCAGCTTGCGCGCCAGCACCGTCGAAGCGATCCAGTGGAAGGTTGTCACGCGCACCGTGCCTGCAGGCGCGTCGCGCCAGTCCGCCAGCGCCTCCAGCCCCGCATCGATCTGCGCGAGCGCCGGGGCCAGGCGGCTCAGCAGCGCCAGCCCCGCCTCGGTCGGCGCGACCGAGCGGGTGGTCCGCGCCAGTAGTCGCAGGTCCAGCCGCGCCTCCAGCCCCCGCATCGCATGGCTGAGGGCCGAGGGGGACACGCCCAGTTCCGCCGCCGCCGCCGTGAAGCTGCGCGTGCGCGCGATGACCGCGAAGGCTGCCAGATCGTTGAGGTTCTGCCGGATCATTCGTGAAGCATACTCACAGGCTCATGCAGCCGGAAGCGGCTAATGCGGCGGGCCGCGCGGCCTTAGGTTCGTCCTATCACCGCACCCAGGAGCATCATCCATGCAGATGACCGACTACCGCAGCTTCGGCCAATCAGGGCTGATCGTCAGCCCGTTGACGCTTGGCACCATGACCTTCGGCGCCGGCCGTTGGGGCAGCGATCTTGCCGAGGCGCGCGGCATCTTCGACGCCTATGTGACGGCCGGCGGCAACGTCATCGACACGGCCGACGTCTACAGCGGCGGCGAGAGCGAGCGGATGCTGGGCCAGTTCGTGAAGGACAGCGGGCTGCGCGACCGGCTGGTGCTGTCCTCCAAGTCCGGCTTTGCCCGCTCGAACCATCCGCTGCATGGCGGGAACGGCGCGATCAACATCCGCCTCGGCATCGAGGGCTCGCTGCGGCGCCTCGGGACGGATCGGATCGACCTCTACTGGGTGCATGTCTGGGACCGCACGACCCCGCCCGAGGAGGTGCTGCGGACGCTGGCCGCGGCAGTCGCGCGCGGCGAGATTCTTTACTACGGCTTTTCCAACACGCCGGCCTGGTATGTCGCCAAGATCGCCACGCTGGCCGCGGCGCAGGGTCTGCCGGGGCCGATCGGGCTGCAGAACGCCTGGTCGCTGATCGAACGCGGGGTCGAGCTGGACCTCGCGCCGATGGCCGCGCATTTCGGCCTTGGGATCATGCCATGGAGCCCGCTGGCCGGCGGCCTGCTGACCGGCAAGTACGGCCGCGAGATGCTGGCCGAAGCGGGCCGCGCCTCGGCCGTGCCCGACCGCGCGATGGATGCGGACACGGGCAAGAGCGACCGGCTGAGCGGCGACAACCCCTATGGCGGCATGCTCTTCACTGAGCGGAACTTCGGGGTCGTGGACGTCCTGCGCCAGGTGGCGGTCGAGCTGGACGTGCCCTTGGCGCAGGCGGCGCTGGCCTGGGTCCTGTCGCGGCCGGGGGTCAGTACGCTGCTGATGGGCGCCAGCCGGGCGGAACAGGTGACGGCCAACATCGCCGCGCTTCAGGTCACGTTGTCTCCGGAGCAGCAGGCCCGGCTGGACGAGGCCAGCGCGCTGCCGTCGCTGAACCCCTACTTCATCTTCCAGCTGCCGCGCCAGGTGATCTTCGGCGGGCAGTCGGTCAGGCCTTGGGGAGAAGAGGTGGGTCGAGAATGACAGAGTCTCTGGTCTTCGACTTTCGCCAAGCAGCCTGTGACACGGTCTGGCCTGTGCGGCGACGTGCCGCTTTGCGCGGCTCCGCATGCGAAGCAGACTGTCACCTCGCCGGAGAACCGACCGCGGTTCTCGGTGACCCGGCGCAAAGATTGCGCTCAATCGTAGCCGGTCATCTCTAGGTATCCGACGCCGTTGTGGCTGCCGGTGACGGTGACCGGCCCCTCCCAGTAGGGCACCGAGGTCTGCATCCAGGCATCGGGATTGAGCGCCGTCACTGTCACGTCGACACCCTCTGCCGGCAGGCTGACCTGCCACGTCGTCGGCACCTGCCGCTCCGCCACGTTGTGCCATTCCAGAGGGTTTGCGGCGAATTCACCATCTGCCAGGGCGGTGGCCTGCCCATCGGCGGCGATCAAGGTGGCGGAGGTGTAATCCGTGCTGCCGCGCAGAACGAAGCCCATCAGCTTGTCGCCGCTGTCGAAGGAGAGGGAGAACCAGTCCCAGCCCTGCTGATCCTCGGCCAAAGGCTGCGACGACCATTCCCGGTCGAGCCATGCGGCGCCGGTGACAGGCACATCCCCTGCCGGTAGCGTCAGCGTCCCCGACAGCTCGAAGAAGGGTTGCGAGTAGTAGTAGCTGGCCTGCCCGGCGGCGGATTTGACCGAGTAGCCGTCCTGCCCGTGCCGGACCAGCGGCCCGGCCGCGCGCAGCTCGACGTCGTAGGCGAAGTCGCTTCCGGAGGCGGTCAGGCGGAGATTGTCGAAGTCCGGGCCTTCCATGGCCCAATTGTCGATCCAGGCGAGGAACGGGTCGGCCTGCACCCCCGCCTGTCCGACGCCGCCCCGCGCCAGGCGCTCGGCCACGTGATGCGCCTCGGGCGTTGTGACGGCCGCGTGTCCCATCCAAAGCTGCGGCGTCTCCCATCCTTCACCGTCGCGCGGCGCCAAGGCCGAGCGGAACAGCGTCCATTGCAGGCCGTAGGAGGTGCCGTCCGGGCCGGTCATGTTGGCGGTCAGGTACCACCACTCAATCCGGTAATCCGGATGGGGTCCGTGGTCGGCCGGAAATTCCAGCGCTCGCTCCGGGACCGGCCGCGCGAAGTCCTGCGCCTCTGTACCCAGACCGGCGAAGCCCTGGCTCTGCGCGGCCATGGGAAGAAGCAGAAGAGCGGCCACGATCCTAGCGTTCATTGCGGAAAACCCCCAGCAGCTGCGCTGGCGGCGTGCGCGACAGCCGCCAGGCGGGCCACAGCGCCGCCACCGCCGCCGCCAGCAGGGCCAGCAGTCCCAGCCTCAGGTAGTCGAGCGGAAAGAGATACATCGGAAGCCGCCAGCCAAAGGCCTCGACATTGACGACCGCCAGCAGCGCCCAAGCGAGGGCCAACCCGAGCAGCAGGGCCACCGCGCCAGTCAGCGCGGCGAGCAGCAGGGTGCGCAGCAGGTCCAGCGCGGCCAGCCTGCGCCGGGTCAGCCCCAGTGCCCAGACCGGCGCCAGTTGCGGCAACCGCATGCCGGCGAGCGTCAGCAGGCTCATCAGGATGGCGAAGCCCGCGATGGCCAGTGTCAGCACGTTCAGCGCCGTCGTGACGGTGAAGGTGCGCTCGAAGATGGCCAGAGAGGCGGCCTTGACCGCGGCCTGGTCGATCATCGCGCTTACCGGAACGCCCGCCTCGTCGCGGAGGCGGTCTCGGAGGGTCGTGACTTGATCCGGGTCGACGCGAAGCCCGAACTGTTGGGGAATCACGTCGGGGAAGAGACTGCGGAACAGGTCCTCGGTCACGATCACCTGCCCGGCGGGGTTGCCGTAGTCGCCATAGATGCCCAGCACAGGAAGGCTGACACCTTGGCCGAGCGCCACGTCCGCACCCAGATCCAGACCGGCCCGTCGGTACATCTGTTCGTTGACCAGCACCCCGTCACCCTCCGCCAGCCGGTCCCAGACATCCGGCGATGCGCGCAGGAACTGCCAGTTGTCGCGATAGGTGGCATGGTCGCGCACGCCGAGGATCTCCGCCTGCCTGCCGGCAATCTCGAGATCCGCGCTCAGCAGCGGCAGTACCGCATCGGCATGATCGGCTGCGGCCGCGATGATGGCGGCGGCCTGGGCGGGATCCTCGACCCTGACATAAAGCTCCGACGCGAGCCGCTGATCCAGAAAGCCCACGAAGGTCAGCCGGAACGACGACACCATCGTGGAGACGCCGACATTCGCCGCCATGGCCAGCATCAGCGCCATCAGCGCCAGCGACAGGCCCGGCACCTGCTGGCGGGTGTCGGCCCAGAACCACTGCGTCACCGGCGCCTTCGCGCGCTTCTCGGCCGAGGCAAGCAGCAGGGTCAGCAATGGCGGCAGGGTCAGGGCGCCCCCAATCAGCAGGGCGCCCAACATGACGAAGCCGGCCATGAGCCCTTTCCCCCAGACCGCCATAGCAGCGGCCGCGAGAAGCAGGGCCAACGCCAGCAGCGACTTTCCCCGGTGGCGGTGCGACATGCTGAAGGCGCGCGGATGCGCCCCGCCCAGCAGCGGCATCCGGGCCAGCGACCACAGCGCGCCACTGGCGGCGACGGCCGTTCCGACCAGCGCGATGGCCAGCCCCGAGAGCCACCAGGTCGGGCGCAGCGTCATCTGCCCGGACACCTCGGCGCCGTAGAGCCCGCGCAGGGTCGCTGCCACATCGGGCAGAAGCGCGGCCGCGATGACATAGCCCAACGCGACGCCGATCGTGCCCGCAACCAGGGCCAGAACCGCCAGTTCCACCGCCATGACCAGGATCAGCCGCTGCAGCGGTGCGCCCAGCGCCCGCAGCGTCCGCACCATGGCCCGGCGCTGCTCGAAGGCCAATCCGATGGCCCCATGCACGATGAAGAGCCCCACGGCGAAGGACAGAAGGCCGAAGGCGGTCAGGTTCAGGTGGAAGCTGTCCGTCAGCTGCGCGACGTCCCCTCCATCCTGCGGCGCGGCCAGCCGCAGACCGGGGGCAACCTCCGCCAGCGGGCGCCGGGTCACCGGCTGATCCGGAAGCACGACCATGCGGTCGATCTGACCCGGGCGGTCGAGCAGGCGCTGCGCCAGCCCGATATCCGTAATTGCCGTATCGGGTGCCACATCCGGCGCGACGACCCCCGGCACGCCCGTGTCAGGCAACCGCGCAAGCGTGTCTGCCCTGGCGAAGATCTGTCCCGATCCCGAGAGGAAGGCAGCGAGGTCCCCGCCGCCGTCGACGCTGACCGGTCCGAGCCCGCCCGGTGCCGTCAGAGGCTCCAGCCCGACGATCTGCACCGGCCCGAAGCGCCCCTCGATCACCGGCGAGACCAGCCAGCCAGCCCTCCGCAGGGCGGTATAGGTCTGCTGGGGGAGGGGGCTGCCGTCACTGGCCATGATCTGCGCGAACTGACCCTCGCCCAGGGTCCCGGCCGCGCTGGCATAGCTGGCCCGGGCCTCGGCATTGATCGCCTGCACGCCGGACCACAGCGCCGTTGCCAAGGCCAGCCCGAGCAGAAGCGTCAGCAGTTGCAGCGGACTCCGCCGCCAGTGCGAGGCCAGCGCGGACAGGATCACGCCGGTCACGCCAGGCGCCCTCCCTGCAGGTGCAACCGGCGCGGCAGGCGCGCGGCCAGCCGCTGGGAATGGGTCACCAGGATGAGGCCGGCACCGGTCTGCGCGACCAGGTCCTGCAGAACGGTCAGAACGGTGTCTGCCGTCGCTTCGTCCAGGTTGCCGGTCGGCTCGTCGGCCAGCACGAGGTCCGGCTGCGGTGCAAGCGTGCGAGCGATGGCAACCCGCTGCTGCTGACCGCCGGAGAGCTGCTCGGGGTACTTGTGCAGATGCTCGCGCAGCCCCAGGCGGTCGATCAGCCCCTCGTCGCGCTCCTTGTCGTGGCGACTGGCCAGCCGCGCCTGGAACGCGATGTTCGCCGCCACTGTCAGCGAAGGGATCAGGTTGAACTGCTGAAAGATCACGCCGACCTTGCCGCGGCGGATGGCCGCGCGCCCTGCATCGTCCAACGGCGTCAGATCAATGCCGTCGACCGCGACCACGCCTTCATCGGCCGTGTCCAGCCCGCCGATCAGATGCAGCAGCGTGCTCTTGCCCGAGCCTGACTCGCCCGTCAGGGCGAGCATCTCGCCGCGTCCGAGATCAAGGGAGACACCACGCAGCACGGCTGCCGAACTGGCCGGATACGTCTTGATGACATCGCGCAGGCTCAGCAGCATCAGGTGTCCTTCGTCAGGCGCATATGTGGCTGGCGCGCGCAACAGTAAGGTCGCAGCCCTTTGGCAGTTCCCGGAGATGACGCCGATGCGTCAAACTGCTTCAGGCAAGGCAGGCAGGGATGCTGCCCGGCAGCGCAGCGAGAAACAAGCTGGCTGCGAACAGGCAGCATGATCCAGGCAGCGCCTGCACGCGTGTTTGATGCAGGTCATCGCATGCCGCTTCACTACGGGCTAGAGCGAGCTTCATCCTGTGGGGAGAATGCGCCGTCATGAAGATTGCTGCCGCCATTCTGATCGTTCTTCTTGTTGGCGTCGTTGTGCTCGCGGTCCTCTCAGGTCTGGACCGGCGGGCGGACCGCGCTGAGTGGCGGAGGCTCGCGGCACTTCAGCCCGCTGAGCCAAGGGTCTTCGATCCTAAGATGATCGCCGCTTTGCCCGAACCTGCGCAGCGCTATTTCAACTACATGATCCAGCCCGGAACGCCGCTTTGGCCTGTGGCAGAGATCGACATGGTAGGCCGGTTCGGCTTGGGAACGAAAGACGCCCCAAGTTATCAGCCGATGGAGGCGCGCCAGATCCTGGCGGCACCTGACGGCTTCGTCTGGATCATGCGGACGCGCGGCGGCATGCCGATGTGGGGCTCGGACTCGGGGACCTGGACGCGGTTCCGCATCTTCGGTTTGATCCCGGTGGCCCGTTTCGGCGGAGATCCCGACCACACCCGCTCGGCCTTCGGACGCTATGCTGCCGAGGCCACGATCTGGGCGCCGGCGGCCCTTCTGCCCGGACCGGGCGTCATGTGGTCGAGTGTGGATCAGGACACCGCCCGCGTCACCGTGACCCAAGGCGATCTGGTGCAGGCCGTCGACGTCACCGTGGATCGGGACGGACGTCCGGTCAAAGCTTCCTTCCAGCGTTGGAGCAATGCCAATCCCGAGAAGATCCACAGATTGCAGCCGTTCGGCGCCCTCATGTCGGATTTCCGCGAGGTGGGTGGGTATCGCCTGCCGTATCGTGTCGAGGCCGGCAACATGTTCGGGACCCAGGATTATTTCCCCTTCTTCCTCGCTGACGTCACCGCCATCAGGTTTCCGGGGGCGGCGCCGTGACAGCGCTGATCCTTGCCGTTCAGGTTGCCGTGCCGATGGCCCTGATCGCATGGCTCGCCTTCGCGCCGGCGGGCAGCCTTGCCGGTCTCATCCTGCAGGCGTCGGGAACGGGCGCGATCCTCTTCGCGCTGGCGCGGATCGCGCAATGGGGGGTTCCGGTATGGTGGCTGCCGTGGGTCTATGGCGGGCTATGGCTGGTCGCCGTGCTGGCCTCGCTACTGCGCAAGCGGCTCGGATCGGCGCCGCTGCTTCCTGAAAGGTCCAGGGACTGGGCGGGGCTTGCGCTGTCGATCGTCCTGCTCGGCCTTGGCGGGTGGTACGGCGCACGGGCACTCGCCGGACAGCGCATGCCGCCGGCCGGGTACGTTGACATCGGCAACCCTTTCGGTCCAGGACGGTATCTTGTGGGGCACGGCGGCTCGAACACGCTGGTCAACGGGCACATGCGCACGCTCGATCGATCGGTCGAGCGGTACCTGCCGTGGCGCGGGCAGTCCTACGGGGTGGATTTCGCCGGGCTGGGGCGATGGGGACTTCGCGCCAGCGGCTGGCGCCCCGCCGACCCGGCGGCCTACGCGATCTTCGGCGCGAGGCTTCAGGCGCCCTGTGCCGGTACGGTCGTCGCAGCCGAAGGAAACATGCCGGATCTTAGGGTGCCGAACGAGGATCCGGTCAACCGGCTCGGCAATCACGTGATCCTGCGCTGTGGAGACGCCGAGATCGTCCTGGCCCACATGCGCCAAGGCAGCGTCGCAGTCGCGCCGGGTGACCGCGTGGCCTTGGGCGACGAACTTGGCGAGGTTGGCAATTCCGGTGCCTCGACCGAGCCGCACCTGCACATCCATGCGCAACGCCCGGCGCCAGTGGGTGCGCCGCCGATCGCAGGCGAGCCGCTGGCACTTCGCATCGACGGCCGCTTCCTCGTGAGGGGCGACCACTTGCACGCATCGAGCGCCTCACCCGCGGCCTTCTAGGGCACCGGAAGCTTCCCGAGGCCCGGCCTAGTCCAGAACATCCGCGACCGCCACACGCCGCACGGCCCACCAGCTTGCCGCTGCCATCGCGCCGGCGGTGGCGAGGCAAAGGGCGAGGCCGCCGACCTGGTAGCTGAGGCCCGAGAGCAGCGTTCCGATCAGCCGGCCGGCGGCGTTGGCCATATAGTAGAAACCCACGTCCCGCGTGATCCGCTCGGCCTGACCGAAGGCGAGGATCAGGTAGGAATGGACCGAGGAGTTGATCGCGAAGACATAGCCGAACGCCAGCAGCCCGAGGACCAGCAGCGCCGTCAGCCAGGGCGCCGGATCGCCCGCCACCAGCACCGCCAGCGCCAAGGCGAAGGGGATCGGGACCAGCAGGCCGGCCCATCGGATCGCGTCGCGCGTGACATCGGCCTCGAGGCGGTGGGCGCCGCCCAGCAGGCGCGGGGCGGCGGCCTGCACGGCGCCGTAGAGGATGATCCACGCCGCCATGAACCCGCCGACGAGGAAGAAGGCCTCGCGCCGGCCCTCGGCGGTGCCGTCCGACAGGACCGCCTGGAAGTAGATCGGGATGCCGACGACGAACCACACGTCGCGCGCGCCGAAAAGGAACATCCGCGCCAGCGACAGCCGGTTCACCCGCGGATCGCTCGAGCGCCAGCCCGACCAGCGGTCCGCGCCCTTCATCCGCCCCGGCAGGCCCGGCGGCAGGAACAGCGCCACCGCCAGCAGGATCGCCGCCAGCACCGCCGCCATGCCCCAGACCGCCGCCTGGAAGCCGGCGACGGCCAGCAGCGCCGCGCCGAGGAAGAAGCCGAGGCCCTTCACCGCGTTCTTCGAGCCGGTCAGCGCCGCCACCCACCGGAAGAGCCCGCCGCCCTCGGCCGGGGCCAGCACCTTGACCGCCGATTTCGAGGACATCTTGGCAAGGTCCTTGGCCACGCCCGAGGCGCCCTGCACCGCCATCACGAAGACCACCGACGCCCCGACGCTCCAGCCCGGGTCCAGCTGCGCCAGCACGACCAGCGCCGCGATCTGGATGCCGAGCCCGGCATAGAGCGTCGCGGCCAGCCCGAAGCGCGCGGCCAGCCAGCCCGCGGCGAGGTTCGTCACGATCCCCGCGATCTCGTAGAGCAGGAACAGATAGGCCAGCTGCACCGGCGAGAAGCCAAGGCCGTTGAAATGCAGCAGCACCAGCATCCGCAGCGCGCCGTCCGACAGCATGAAGGCCCAGTAGGCCGCCGTCACGGCCGCATAGGCGCGCAGGCCGCTCATGCCATGCGCCCTGCCACCATCCGGGCGATGTCCACCAGCCGGCAGGCATAGCCCCATTCGTTGTCATACCAGGCGTAGATCTTCACCTGCGTGCCGTTCACCACCATGGTCGATCCTGCATCCACGATCCCGCTGCGCGGATCGCCCCGGTAATCGGTCGAGACCAGCGGCCGCTCCTCGTAGCCGAGGATGCCGGCCAGCGGCCCCTCGGCGGCGGCCTTCAGAAGGGCGTTCACCTCGTCCACGGTGGTCGGACGTTCCACCTCGAAGACACAATCTGTCAGCGAGGCGTTCAGCAGCGGCACGCGCACGGCATGGCCGTTCAGCCGGCCCTTCAGCTCGGGATAGATCAGCGTGATCGCCGTGGCGCTGCCCGTGGTCGTCGGGATCAGATTCGCCAGCGCAGAGCGCGCCCGGCGCATGTCCTTGGCCGGCCGGTCCACGATGGTCTGCGTGTTGGTCACGTCGTGGATCGTGGTGATCGAGCCGTGGCGGATGCCGAGGCCCTCGTGGATGACCTTGACCACCGGGGCGAGGCAGTTCGTCGTGCAGGAGGCCGCCGTGACGATCCGCTGGCTGCCGTCGTAGAGCGCGTGGTTGATCCCGTAGACGAGGTTCAGCGCGCCCTCGTCCTTGACCGGGGCGCTGACCACGACCTTCTGCACGCCGGCCTCGAAATAAGGCACCAGCGCGCCTGACGTCTTGAAGACCCCCGTCGCGTCGATGACCAGATCGACGTCCTCCAGCGGCAGGGCATCGATGGTCCTCTCATGCGTCAGCGGGATGCGGTGCCCGTCCAGCATCAGCGCGTCGCCATCCGCCGCGACCGGCACGGGCCAGCGGCCGTGGACGCTATCGAATTCCATCAGCAGCGCGTGCTGCTCGGCGTCGCCCGCCGCGTCGTTCAAGAGCACGATCTGCGGACCCAGCCCCTCGTCGATCATGCGCCGCAGCGCCAGCTTGCCGATCCGGCCGAGGCCGTTCATCGCGATCCGGGTCATGTTTCAGTCCTTCGCCTCGGTGTCGATGGCATCGACGCGGCTTTGCAGCGCGATGCGGTCGAGGCTTGCCACGGGCAGCGCCACGAAGGCCTCGATCCGCCGGCGCAACGCGCCATAGGTCTGGGCGAAGACCAGCGCCTTCTCGGCGTCCGACCCCTGCGCCTTGACCGGATCGGGCAGGCCCCAATGGCCGGTGATCGGCTGGCCCGGCCAGGGCGGGCATTCCTCGGCCGCGGCCGTGTCGCAGACGGTGAAGACGAAATCCATCCGCGGCGCGCCTTCGGCCTGGAACTCGGCGATGTGCTTCGAGCGCAGAGTCGCGGTGTCATGGCCGTTCCGCGCCAGCACCTCGAGCGCGAAGGGGTTCAGCCGCGTGCCGGGGCGGGTGCCGGCGGAATGGGCGTTGAAGCGCGCGCCGCCCAGATCGCGCAGCGCGGCCTCGGCGAAGATCGAGCGGGCGGAGTTGCCCGAGCAGATGAAGAGGACGTTGAAACGTTCGGACATGGGTCTCTCCCCGGTGAGCGGCGCGAGCAGGTCGGGCCGCGCCCGTCCCAGATCCAGCGCCAGATAGGTGATGAGCGCCTCGGTCCGGTCCAGATCGACCGAGTAGAGGAGCGAGCGTCCCTCGCGCACGACCCGCGCCAGCCCGCAGCCGGTCAGGTCCGACAGGTGATGCGACAGCGTGTTCGGCTTCAGCGCCAGCGCCTCGGCGATCTCGGTCGGGCGGACCCCGCGCGGGGCGAAGCGCATCAGCAGCCGGAAGACGGCGAGCCGGCCGGGATGACCGAGGCAGGTGAAGGCTTGAGCGGCAGCTTGCGTTTCCATAATTCCCGAATATAGGAACCAATGGCCAAGTCCAGTGAAGCTTTGATGACGGTCAGGTGGCGCGCGTCAGGTTCACCCGCGTCATCAGCTCGGCCGTGCTTTCCTTGCGCTCTGAATAGCGGTCAGAGAGCCAGGCAGACTGGCCGCGCGTCAGCAGGGTGAAGCGGACCAGCTCCTCCATGACATCGACGATCCGGTCGTAGAGGGGCGAGGGCCGCATCCGCCCGGCCTCGTCGAACTCCTGGAAGGCCTTGGGGACCGAGGACTGGTTCGGGATAGTCAGCATCCGCATCCAGCGGCCAAGGACGCGCATCTGGTTCACGGCGTTGAAGCTCTGCGAGCCGCCCGAGACCTGCATCACCGCCAGCGTCTTGCCCTGCGTCGGCCGCACCGCCCCGTCCGACAGCGGGATCCAGTCGATCTGGGTCTTCATCAGGCCGGTCATCGCGCCGTGCCGCTCGGGGCTGGACCAGACCATGCCCTCGGACCAGGCGACCAGATCGCGCAGCTCGCGCACCTTGGGATGGCCCGCATCCGCATTGTCATCAACCAGCGGCAGGCCGGACGGATGGAAGAACCGGACCTCGGCCCCCAGATGGCGCAGGATGCGCGCGGCCTCCTCGGCCGACAGGCGCGAGAAGCTGCGCGCCCGCAGCGAGCCGTAGAGGATCAGGATGCGCGGCGGATGGCCGGGATCGGTCGCCGCCGGCAGGATTACGGGGCCGGGCAGCAGGCTCAAGTCCAGCGCGGGCAGCTCGTCGGTCATCGGGTCGTCTCCACGGGAAAGCGGGCGCGGGTGCGGTTGGCGAAGGCGACGAGCGACAGCATCACCGGCACCTCGACCAGCACGCCGACGACCGTCGCCAGCGCCGCGCCCGAGTTGAGGCCGAAGAGGCTGATCGCGACCGCCACCGCCAGCTCGAAGAAGTTCGAGGTGCCGATCATCGCGCAGGGCGCCGCGATCCGGTGCGGCACGCGCATCAGCCAGGCCGCGCCGTAGCCGAGCGCGAAGATCAGGTAGCTCTGGATCAGGATCGGCACCGCGATCAGGGCGATGATCGCCGGCCGCGCGAGGATCGTCTGCCCCTGCAGGCCGAAGAGGATCGCCACGGTCGCCACCAGCCCGATCATCGACCACGGCTTGACCCGCGTCGAGAAGGCGCCGATGCGCGCGGCGCCGCCAAGCGCGCGGCGCGTCAGCAGCCCCGCCGCCAGCGGCAGGACGACATAGAGCACCGTCGCCAGAACCAGCGTCTGCCACGGCACCGCGATCTCGGTCACGCCCAGAAGCAGCGCGACGATGGGGGCGAAGGCGATCACCATGATGATGTCGTTCACCGAGACCTGCACCAGCGTGTAGGTCGCATCCCCGCGCGTCAGCTGCGACCAGACGAAGACCATCGCCGTGCAGGGCGCCGCGCCCAGCAGGATCAGGCCGGCGATGTATTGCTGCGCGTCCTCGGGCCCGATCCAGGGCGCGAAGAGGTGGTCGAAGAACAGGACGGCAAGCAGCGCCATGGTGAAGGGCTTGACGAGCCAGTTCACGGCAAGGGTGATCAGCAGGCCCTTCGGCTGGCGCAGCGCGCCGCTCACGGCGGCGAAGTCGACATTGACCATCATCGGGTAGACCATCGCCCAGATCAGCACCGCGACGACGAGGTTGATCGAGGCGATCTCGGCCGCCGCCACCGCCGCGACTAGGCCCGGCGCCAGCACCCCGAGCGTGAGGCCCCCCACCATCGCCAGCCCGACCCAGAGCGTCAGCCAACGCTCGAACGGCCCCAAGGGATTGGCCTGCGGCTCGGCGATGTCGGTCATCTGCGGGTGGCCTTTTCTTGAGGACGGGTGATCAACAATCGCCGGCGATCCGGTCGAGGACCGGCTGGCACAGCTCGGGCCGGCCGCCGCAGCAATCCTCCATGAGGAAGGACAGGAGCCCGCGCATCGTCTCCATCCGGGCGAAGTAGCGGATCGAGCGGCCCTCGCGCACCGACCGCACCAACGCGGCGGCCGTCAGGATGTTGAGGTTGTTCGACAGGGTGTTCGACCGGACATCGAGCCGCGCCGCGATCTCGCCGGCGGCCAGACCGGCCGGTCCCGCCTGCACGAGCAGCCGGAAGACGTCCAGCCGCATGTCATGGGCGAGTGCCGAGAGAGCATTGAGCGAGGCGGGTCTGTCCATATTTCACGATATATCGAGAGGTAGTGGCGGAAGCAATAGCCGCATGGCTCGGAGCGTCCAGCGACACAGCGCCGGAACGGAGGGGCAGAAGTCTCCTTGACGGCGTCATCCTCTGGGCGGCATCGTCAGCGACGCGCTCGACCGAGCAGGAGCCCGCGATGTGCAATCTCTACAACGTCACCACCAACCAGCAGGCGATCCGCGAGATCTTCGGCGGCCTGCACGACCGCGCAGGCAATCTTGCCGCGGGTCAGGTCTACCCGGACCAGCTTGCCCCCATCGTCCGGCATGGCGCGGACGGGCTGGAGCTGGTGAAGGCGCGGTGGGGCCTGCCGTCGCCGCCATCGGTCCTGAAGACGGCGCGCGATCCGGGCGTCACCAACATCCGCAACCTCGGCTCGCCGCATTGGCGCCGATGGCTAGGGCGGGGCAATCGCTGCCTGGTGCCGCTGACGAGCTTCGCAGAGCCGCGGGGCAGGGGGCAGGGCAACCAGTGGTTCGCCGCCGCGGACGGTCGGATGATGTTCTTTGCCGGGATCGAGCTGCGGGGCTGGCGCTCGGTGCGCAAGGTGAAGGATGGCGAGACGGTGGACGATCTCTTCGCCTTCCTCACCTCGGGGCCGAATGCCGAGGTGGGTGCGGTGCATCCAAAGGCGATGCCGGTCATCCTGACCGAGCCGGACGAGCGCCAGGCCTGGCTGGACGGCATCCCCGCGCACCAGCTGCAACGGCCGCTGCGGGACGGGGCGCTTGTGCTGCTTGACACCCCCATCTGACGCAAGGGTTGGCCCTGCTTCCAATTAGCTGTTGAAGCTGGCCCAGTGTGATGAAATAACATCGCCGTCATCACGACGAGGGGCACGATGTTCAGACTGTTTTCTTCCGCCGCCGGCGGCGCACTGATTCTTGCCGCCATGACCGGGACGGGCCACGCCACCGAGGGCGTGCTGGATGTCGTCGCGCCCTTCGAGATCAAGGGCGCCGATCCCGTGACCTCAGGCAATATCTTCATCAAGATGGATGTCGCCGAGACGCTGGTGAACGCGGATGCCGAGGGGCAGTTGACGCCGGGCCTCGCGCGAGCCTGGACCGTCTCGGAGGACGGGCTCGAATGGCGCTTCCAGCTGCAGCCGGACGTGCTCTTCCACGACGGAACGCCCCTCACCGCCGAGGCCGCGGCGCTGGCGCTGTCGCATGCGCGGGCCAAGCCGGGCCTTCTGGAAACGGCGCCGATCACCGAGATCGCCGACGAGGAGGGCGCGCTGGTCATCCGCCTGTCCAAGCCGTTCGCGCCGCTGCCGGCCTTCCTGTCCGAATACCGCTCGCTCATCTACGCGCCCGCGGCCTATGCCGAGGATGGCAGCGTCCGCGAGGTGATCGCCACCGGCGCCTACCGGGTCACCCGGCTGGACGCACCGCTGCGGCTGGAGGCCGAGGCCTTCGACGGCTACTGGGGCGAGGCTCCGGCGGTAACGCGCGCCACCTACCAGGCCGTCGGGCGCGCCGAGACGCGGGCCCTGCTTGCCGAAAGCGGTGACGCGGATTACGTCTTCAACCTCGACCCGGCCTCGCTCGCGCGGCTGTCGGGCGCCCCGCAGGTCGAGGTCCTGTCGGTCTCGGTGCCGCGCTCGCTGCTGATCAAGGTGAACGGCGCCCATCCCGCGCTGGCGGATGTCCGGGCGCGGCAGGCCCTGTCGCTGGCCATCGACCGCGAGGGGTTGGCGCAGGCCATCCTGCGCTATCCGGCCGGGGCGGACCAGATCCTGCCAAAGAGCGTCTCGGACTGGCACTCCGACAGCGTCGAGCCGCTGGCCTTCGACCCCGAGGCCGCCAAGGCGCTTCTGGCCGAACTTGGCTGGACCGCCGGCCCCGACGGCATCCTGACGCGCGACGGGCAGCGCTTCAGCCTGACGCTGACGACGTATCCCGACCGGCCCGAGCTGCCGCTGTCGGCGGCGGTCCTGCAGCAGATGTTCGCCGAGATCGGCGTGGAGGTGGTGATCGATTCCACCAACTCGTCCGAGGTCGCGGTGCGGCACGGCGACGGCACGCTCGACATCGCGCTCTTCGCACGGAACTTCGCGCTGGTGCCCGATCCGATCGGCACCTTCCTGACGGACTACGCGCCCACCGGGGACTGGGGCGCGATGAACTGGGACAACCCGGAATTCACCGCCCTGATCGAGGACCTCGCCCGCGGCGAGGGCGGGCAGGCCGAGCGCGAGCGCGCCATCGAGATCCTGCAGACCGAGCTGCCGGTCATCCCGGTCGCCTGGTACCAGCAGACCGCCGCGGTCTCGACCGGGGTCGCCGGGGCGGTGCTCGATCCCTACGAGCGCACGATCGGCCTGCGGCAGATGCGGTGGGCTGAGTGATGCGCCCGCTGACGCAGGCGATTCTCTACCGCGCGAGCCAGGCCGTGCTGGTCGCGCTTCTGGTCGGGATGCTGACCTTCCTCATGATGCAGGCGCTTCCCGGCGACATGGCCTTCCGCATCGCCGCCGGTCGCTACGGCTATGACGCCGTCAATGCCGAGGCGGCCGAGGCCGTCCGGCGCGAGCTTGGCCTCGACCGGCCCGCGCTGGCCGCCTTCGGAACCTGGCTCTGGGACCTGATGCGGCTGGATTTCGGCACCTCGGTCATCTCGGGCGCGCCGGTTATGGACGAGATCCGCCACCAGCTGGGCGCCAGCCTGCAACTGGCGGGCGCGGCGCTGGCGCTGTCCTTCCTGATCGGCCCGCCCGTCGGCATCCTTGCGGGGCTGCGCGCCGGCGGCTGGCTGGACCGGACGCTGCTGGTCGTCTCGACGGCCTTGCGCTCGGTGCCGCAGTTCCTGATGGGGCTGATCCTGATTGTCCTCGTCTCGATCCAGCTGGGCTGGCTGCCGGCCGCCGGCTACGGCCGCCCCGTCCACTTCGTCCTCCCGGCGCTGACGCTGGCCCTGGGGCTGGCGGCCGTCTCCGCGCGCGTCGCGCGGGATGCGATGGCGGCCGTCGCGGCCAGCCCCTACTACGCCTTCGGCCGCTGGAAGGGGCTCAGCGAGGGGCAGCTGCTGCGCCGCCACGGGCTGCGCAACATCGGCGTCACGCTGGTCACCTATCTGGGATTGCAATTCGCCATGCTGGTCGAGGGGGTCGTGGTCATCGAGGCCATCTTCAGCTGGCCCGGCATCGGCCATGCGCTGGTCCATGCGATCTTCGGGCGCGACGTGCCGATGGTGCAGGGCACCGTGCTGCTGCTGGGCCTCGGCTTCGTGGCGCTGAACACGGCGGTGGACCTGACCGCGCGCTGGATCGACCCGCGAGGCCGGGGCGCAGGCGAGGCCAGGTCATGAGCATCACGCAAGTCGACATGCCGCTGCCGGCGGCGCGGGTCCGGCCCTGGGCGCGCTGGACCGGGGCCGCGCTGCTGGCGCTGGTCCTGGCCTTCGCGCTGCTGGCGCCGGTGATCTTCCCGGCCGACCCCCTGCGCCAGAGCCTGCGCCACATCCTGGCCGCGCCCGACGCCGCCTCGCCGCTCGGCTACGACCATCTCGGCCGCTCGCTGACGGCGCGGCTGGCATCGGCGTTGCGGCTGTCGCTGATGATCGCGGCGGCGGCGGTAGCAAGCTCGGCCCTGCTGGGCGTGGCGGTCGGCGTCCTCGCCGCCTGGCGCGGTGGCTGGGTGGACCGCGCGGCCTCGCTGGTCGCGGATGCCTTTCTCGCGCTGCCGGGCCTGTTGCTGGTGCTGATCGTCTCGGCGATCGTGCCCGTGACGCCGCTGGCCTTCTGGATCGGCCTGACGCTCGTCCTCTGGATCGAGTATTTCCGCCTGACCCGCGCCACCGTCAGCCGCCTGCTGGCCGCGCCGGGCGTGCAGGCCTCGCGGCTTCTCGGCTTCGGGCCCTTCTACATCTTTCGCCGCCATCTGTGGCCCGAGCTTGCGCCGATGCTGCTGACCCTCGGCGCCTTCGGCGCGGCGACGGCCATCATGATGATCGCGGCGCTCGGCTTCGTCAGCGTGGGCATGCGCCCTCCGACGCCGGAGCTGGGCCTGATGATGGTCGAGCTGCTGCCCTACTACCGCGAGGCGCCGATGGCCCTGGTGATCCCGGTCGCCGCGACCTTCGTGACCCTTCTGGGCCTCAACCTCGTCGCCAAGGGAGGCCGCGCATGAGCGAGCTGCTGAAAGCCACCGACGTCTCGGTTCATGCCGGCGCCGAGATGCTGGTCGAGCCGGTCTCGCTGGCGCTGACGGCCGGCCGCCCCTTCACCCTTCTGGGCGAGACGGGCTCGGGCAAGAGCCTCCTCGCCCAGGCCATCATCGGGACGCTGCCCGCCGGCCTTGCTGCCGCGGGGCAGGTCACGCTCGCGGGGCGCGCGCTCGATCTTGCGCGCCGAGACGGGCACCGCGCCCTCTGGGGCCGCCTGATCGGCGTTCTGCCGCAGGAGCCGTGGCTGTCGCTCGACCCGCTGATGCCGGCCCGCGCGCAGATCGCCGAGGGTCATGCCTTCGTGCGCGGCCTCAGCTGGGCCGAGGCGAATGCTGCGGCGGATCGCGACCTTGCCGGGCTGGGCCTTCAGGAGGCCGCCGACCGCCGGCCCGACCAGCTCTCGGGCGGGATGGCGCAGCGCGTCGCCTTCGCCGCGGCCCGCGCGGGCGGCGCCCGCATCGTGGTGGCGGACGAGCCGACCAAGGGTCTCGACATCGGCCGCCGGGACGAGGTGACGCGCCTCCTGCTGGACGAGGTCGCGGCGGGCGGCGCGCTGCTGACCATCACGCACGATCTGGGCGTCGCCCGGCGCTTGGGCGGCGAGCTGGCGGTCATGCTGAAGGGCCGGGTGGTCGAGCGCGGCCCCGCCGCCGAGGTCCTGGCGCATCCGCGCCACGACTACACCCGCCGCCTGATCGCCGCCGATCCGGCCAGCTGGCCGCAGGTGCCGCCGCGCCCTGGCACGGGCGCGCCGGTGCTGCGTGCCGAGGGCCTTTCCGTCAGCCGCGGCGGCCGGCGGCTCTTCGACGGTCTCGGCCTCGATCTCCAACCCGGCGAGATCGTCGGCATCTGGGGGCCGAGCGGCTGCGGCAAGTCCACGCTTGGCGACGTGCTGCTGGGCCTCGCGCGGCCCGACCAGGGCCGCGTCACGCGCGGCGCGGGCCTTGCGCCGCAGCGGTTCCAGAAGCTCTACCAGGACCCGCCGAGCGCCTTCCCGCGCTGCCTCGCCCTCGGGCGCGCGCTGGACGACCTGGTCCGGCTGCACCGCCTCGACGGGGCGCGCATCCCGCAGCTGATGTCGCGGCTGCGGCTGAGCCCGGCGCTGCTGGCCCGACGTCCGGCCGAGGTCTCGGGCGGCGAGTTGCAGCGGCTCGCGCTGCTGCGCCTGCTGCTGCTGGACCCGGTGTTCCTGTTCGCGGACGAGCCGACCTCGCGGCTGGATCTCATCACGCAGGCCGAGGTCACCGGCCTTCTGACCGAGGTCGCGCGCGAGACCGGCATGGCGCTGCTGATCGTCAGCCACGACCCCGAGCTGCTGTCGCGCAGCGCCGACCGCGTGATCTCACTGGCCTCGCCCGAGACGGCAGGACCGCGGCTGCGGCACCAGGCTGCGTGAGGCCGGCGCGGCCCGGCCGTCCCCGCGCGCCTACCCCTCGCGGAAGGCGCGTCGGAAGTAGGCGCTGAGCGGCTGGATAAGGTAGGACATCGGGCTGCGCTCGCCGGTGCGGATATGCACCTCGGCCGGCATGCCGGGCAGCAGGACCTGCGTGCCAAGGCCCGCCAGCTGTTGCGGCGAAATGGTCACCGTGACCCGGTAGTATGGCGTCCGGGTCGCCTCGTCCAGCAGCGCGTCGGCCGAGATCTGGTCGAGCCGGCCAAGGATCTCGGGCGTGTCAGCGCGGGGCAGGGCGGCAAAATGCAGCGCGACGGTCTGGCCCGGATGGATGTCGGCGATGTCATGGGTCGGGATCTTGGCGGCGACGACCAGGGGCCGGTCCTGCGGGATCACGTAAAGCAGCGGCTCGGCCGGCCGTACGACCGCGCGCGGCGTCGTCACCTGAAGGGCGTGGACCAGGCCCGAGACAGGCGCGCGCAGGTCGAGCCGGTCGATCTGCTCGCGCAGCCCGCGGCGCCGCTCGGCCAGTTCCACCTCGCGATAGCCCAGATCGCGCAGCTCGGTCTCGGCCTGCTCGCGCCGCTCGGCCTGCAGGCGCAGGCGCTGGATCTCCAGCTCGGTCTGGCGGATCTGGCCGGCGGCGCGCCGCGCCTGTAGCTCGGCCAGCTGGCCCTGCGTCGCCGCGGCCTCCCGCTCCAGCCCGAGAACGCGCGAGGCCTGGGCCAGGCCGCGCGCCAGAAGGCTCTGCTGGCTCACCAGCTCCCGCGCGATCAGGTCGCGCTGCAGGGCGAGGGCGGCCGCCTGCGCAGCAATGCCCTCCATCTCCGAGCCGATCTGCTGGGACTGCCGGGCCAGCTGCTCCAGCGACTGGTGCAGCGTGTCCCGGCGCGCGAGGAACAGGCTGGACTGCCCTTCCATCACCGCGGCCAGCTTCGGTGCGTCCGTGGCCATCAGCAGCAACTCGTCCGCGAAGACCACCGAAGCCGCGTCGGTCCGTTCCGCCTCGAGCCGGCCGCGGCGGGCCAGGGTCTCGAAGTACTGCCCCTCGACGATGGCATGTTCCGTGCGAAGCTGGCTGCCGTCGAGCGACAGCAGCAGCTCGCCCGCCTTGACGAACCGGCCTTCGGACACGGCGATGTCCTGCACCACGCCGCCATCGGGATGCTGAACGACCTGGCGGTGCTGCTCGACCTCGACCTGCCCGGTCGCCACGACCGCGGCCGAGATCCGGCTTGCCGTCGCCCAGACCGCGCCGCCGCCCATGAGGACGGTCACGGCCAGAAGGCCCGTGAGGACCGTCCCGGCCACCGGCCACCGCTCGCGCCGTTCGCCCGGACGCGGGCTCATGACGCGCCCGCCCTTTCGGGGGCGTTCTGCATCCGCAGGATCTGGGCCGAGTTCTGCACCATCTGCTCCAGCACCTGGCTGCTGGGTCCGAAGGCCCGGCGCATGCCGCCCTCCAGCACCAGCAGGGTTTCGCATTCGCTGATCGCCGCGGGGCGATGCGCCATGATCACGACGGCCCCGCCCTGCGCCTTGACCTGGCGGATCGCCAGGTTGACCGCCTCGGAGCCCTGGCTGTCGAGGTGGGCGTTCGGCTCGTCCAGCACCAGCAGCACCGGATCGCCGTAGAGCGCGCGGGCAAGGCCGATGCGCTGGAGCTGGCCCCCCGAGAGGCGGCCGGCGGCGGCGCCGATGCGCGTGTCATAGCCCTGCGGCAGATCGAGGATCATCTGATGCGCCGCCGCCATCCGCGCCGCCGTGACGACGCGCGCCGCATCGGGGTTCTTCGCCATCCGGGCGATGTTCTCGGCGATGGTGCCCTCGAACAGCGTGACCTGCTGCGGCAGATAGCCGATCAGTTGGCCGAGGCTGTCCGCGCCGTACTGGTCCAGCGTGGCGCCGCCGAGGCGGATGCTGCCGGTGCCGGGCAGCCAGGCGCCGATCAGCGCGCGCGCCAGGGTCGACTTGCCCGCGCCGGAGGGACCGATCACCCCGAGCGCGCTGCCGGGGGCGATCGAGAAGCTGACGCCGCGCAGCGTCGGCTGCGCGGCCGCGGGCGGCGCGACCGACAGATCGCGCACCTCGAGCCGGGCCTCGGGGCGCGGCAGGACCGTGCGTTCCGGCTCGGCCGGCTGACGGGTCAGGAGGGCGGCGAGGCGGCTCCAGCCGTCCTGCGCGGCCTGGACCATGGGCCAGCCGCCGACGAGCTGCTCGACGGGCGCGAGCGCCCGGCCCATCATGATGGAGCTGGCGATCATCGCGCCGGCGCTCAGCTCGTGCCGCAGTACCAGGAGGGCGCCGGCGGCCAGCATCGCGCTTTGCAGGAACAGCCGGAAGCTGCGCGAGAAGACGCTGAACCCGGCCGAGAGATCGCCCGCACGCATGGCGGCCTGCTGCATGTCCATCCGCGCCGTGCGCCAGCGCAGGAAGATGGCCTCGCGCATGCCCAGGGCCGCGATCGGCTCGCCGTGGCCGCGGTAGAGATCGCCCATCTGCTGCGCCTGCGCGCCGGCCTCGGCCGCGTGCCTCAGGGGCGTGCGGCTGAAGATGCGGTTGAGGATCGTCGCGGCGACCAGCACCGCGCCGCCGGCCGTGGCCACCACGCCCAGAAGCGGGTGGAACAGGAACAGCGCGCCCAGGAAAAGCGGCGACCAGGGCAGATCGAACAGGGCGAGCATGACCGGCGAGCCGAGCAGGCGCTGCACCGCGTCGAGATCCCGCGTGCCGCCGGTCGTTGCGGCGGCCTCGTCCCCCTGCAGGGCGCGGTCGCGGAGGGCGGCGGTGAAGACCCGCTCTTCCATGCGGTCCTGGAAGCGCGCGGCGAGGCGCAGCATCACCCGGCCGCGGATGAGGTCGATGACCCCCATCAGCAGGAAGAGGAAGATCACCAGCAGGAACAGCGCCGCCAGCGTCTCGACGCTGCGCGAGGACAGGACGCGGTCATAGACCTGCAGCATGAAGAGCGGCCCGGTCAGCATCAGCAGGTTCACCACCGCCGAGAAGACCCCGACCGCCAGGAACAGCGGCCAACCGGCGCCGCGCGCCGCGCGCAGCTCGAGAAGCCCGCTCTGGGGCAGGCCCGCCCTGGCCACCGCTGCCGCCCTCACCGGCGCGGGCCGGTGCGCGCGCGGAGTGTCCGCCCACGCCCGCGCCCGGGCCTGCCTCTTGCCGGATGAATGCTCATGTCAGAAGAGGAAGTCGGCATGGGCGAGGGACGAGATGTCCGACACGAGCACCTCGAAGTCCACGACCTTGTCGCCCGTCACGTCGGCCCGCACCAGGATGTCGCTGCCAGACTTCACCGTCCAGACGGAATAGGCCGCCGCGACGCCGCCGGAATAGCCGAAGCCCTGGTTGCCGCCGGCATGGATGTTCGCGTCGATCCCCCTGAGATCGATCCGGTCGGTCCCCGAGACGAAGTCATGGATCACGTCGCGCTGCGCGCCCGGCGCGCTCTCGGAGGTCTGGTTGAAGACGAAGGTGTCGCAGTCCATGTCCCGGCCGCCATGCATCACGTCCCTGCCGGCGCCGCCGATCATGACGTCGCGGCCGGACCCGCCCATCAGCACGTCATTGCCGGCGCGGCCCTCGAGAACGTCGTTGCCGGCCTCGCCCCTCAGGACGTTGGCGCCGCCATTGCCGATGATGTGGTTGTGGCCGGCATTGCCCGTGCCGTTGACGTTCGCGCTGCCCTTCAGGACCAACTGCTCGACATGGTTCGCCAGGGTCAGGGAGATCGTCGAATGGACGCTGTCATAGCCCTCGCCGGCCAGCTCGACCGTCCGGTCGCCGCTGTGGTCGACATGGTAGATGTCGTTGCCCCTGCCGCCATGCATGATGTCGGCGCCGCCCCGGCCGTCCAGCGTGTCGTTCCCGTCCAGCCCCGACAGCGTGTCGTTGCCGCTCGTGCCGGTCAGGGTGTTGCCGGCCGCGTCGCCCGTGATACGCGCGCCGGGCGCCGCGACCAGCGACTTCGGCGCCATTCCGTCGAAGAGGAAGTTCTGCACCGTCAGGCTGGCAAGGGGCACGCCCTGCAGGAAGATGCTGTCGGTCGGCGACAGGACGACCCGCGTGCCGCCCGCCTCGCTGCGCAGCTCGAGATAGGTCTTGTAGCCCCGGATGTCGATCATCTCGCGGGCGCCGGGCGCGAAGTCGGTGATGACGTCCTGCCCGTCGCCCCTGGCGAAGCGGAACGTGTCCCTGCCGCTGCCTCCGGTCAGGCGGTCGTTGCCGGTGCCGCCGACCAGGGTGTCGTTGCCGAGGCCGCCCTCCAGGCGGTCGCTGCCGCCGAGGCCGCGGAGAAGGTTCGCCCCGCCGTTCCCGACGACATGGTTGTCGGCGGCATTGCCCGTGCCGTTGAGGTTCGCACTGCCCAGAAGCACCAGCGCCTCAATGTGGCTGGACAGCGTCCAGCTGATGCTGGAGCGGACCGTGTCGTACCCTTCGCCGGCCCGCTCGATGGTGCGGTCGCCGGCATTGTCGACATGGTAGGTGTCGTTACCCGCCATGCCGTACATGGTGTCGGCGCCGCCCTTGCCGTCGATCACGTCATTGCCGCCAAGGCCGAAGATCGTGTCGTTCCGTGCGCTTCCCGTCAGCGTGTCGTTGCCGGCCTTGCCGATGATGCTGCTTTGGGGCGCAGGGCCGGGCAGGCTCTCGGCCACCGGGGCCGGAGCGGGACTGGGCGCAGGTGCAGGCGCAGGTGCAGGCGCAGGTGCAGGCGCAGGTGCGGGCGCCGGAGCCGGAGCCGGAGCGGGCGCCGGAGCGGGTGCAGGCGCGGGTGCAGGGGCCGGAGCGGGTGCAGGTGCAGGTGCAGGGGCCGGAGCGGGTGCAGGCGCAGGTGCAGGTGCAGGCGCAGGCGGCGTGGCGCCGACGCTGCCGCCCGGTGCAGGGGCGTCGGCATCCGGATCATCGCTGCCGGTATCCGGCATCCCGGTGACCGGCTCGACCGGCGGGACATAGGTGCTGCCATACTGGTTCGGACGGATGTCGACGGCCGAGATGCTGCCGACCAGCGGGCGGCCGGGATCGACCCACCGGCCGGCCCAGCTTTCCTGCCCCGGCGCCACCGACCACAGGTCGACGAAGCTGTTCATCGGGCCGATGTTCCAGACATCGCCCTGCATGTCGGCGGCGGTGAAGCGCGCGACCTGCTTGCCGTCGATGTAGAAGGTAGCGTCCTGCCGGGTCACCGACACCTCGTAGGTGTGATAGCCCTTCGCGGCGTCGAAGCCGAGATCGATGATTCCGCGGCGGGAGGCTTCGGGCTTCAGGATGATGTGGCGCCCCGCCGCGTCCTCCATGTGGACGGCGAGATGCACCTTGGTGGTGTCGGCGCCCACGAATTCGAAGTCGAATTCGACCCAGGGCTGGTTCTTCCAGTCGGCCTTGTAGGTGAAGAGTCCGAAGACGGCGCCCGGCGCCATCTCGGGCGCCTTGGCCGTCCAGCTCCAGGTGCCGGTGGTCGCGACCTCTCTCGACTGGATCTCGCCGCCCTGCCACGGCCGGGTCGAGCCGGCGGGCGCGCGGTTCAGCACCAGCTCGATGCTGCCGTCGGCGGCGACCCTGACGTTTTCGTCCGACCAGCTCATGTTGTTCGTCTGCCCCGCGGCCCAGTCCGAGATGAGCCAGCTGTCGGGGGTATATGTCTGTCCAAGTTGGTACAGATGAACGGCAGGAACGGGTGCGCTCGGGCTTGTCGGCATGACCGGCTTGACCTCCTCTGGGTTCAGTCATCAGGGGCGGAGATGCGCCTCGCGACGCGCAGGATCCTCAGGAACCGCCGCGGCAAGGTCTAGGCTGGATTAACCATCTTCGCAACTTCAGGTTGGGTCGCTATACTTTAGATTGCGGACGCCGCGACGCGACGGAACGATGTTGCACAGCCGCGCAGCTTTCGGCATCCTTCCGGGGCCGTCGCAAGGAACCCCGTTGGAAAGCCCGCTCGTCACTGCTCTCGCCCTGCTTTCCGGGGAAGACCCCGCGCTGATGCAGATCATCGGGCTGTCGCTGCGGGTCACGCTGAGCGCCGTCCTCATCGCCAGCGTGATCGCCCTGCCGCTCGGCGCGGCGCTGGCGCTGGCGCGGTTTCCCGGCCGCAACATCGTCATCGTCTTCTTCAACGCGCTGATGGGACTGCCGCCGGTCGTCGCGGGGCTGCTCGTCTACCTGGCGCTGTCCCGGTCGGGGCCGCTCGGGTCCCTGGCGCTGCTCTTCACGCCGACCGCGATGATCGTCGCGCAGACGGTGCTGATCGTGCCGATCATCCTGTCGCTGACCCGCTCGGTGGTCGAGGATCTCTGGGCCGAATATAGCGAGCAGCTGACCAGCCTCGGCGCCGGGCGCCTGCGGGCGGTGCCGACGCTGCTGTGGGACGGGCGCGTCTCGCTCCTGACAGGCATTCTTGCCGGCTTCGGCCGCGCCAGCGCCGAGGTGGGCGCGGTGCTGATCGTCGGCGGCAACATCGCCGGCCACACCCGCACCATGACCACCGCCATCACGCTCGAGACGAGCCGCGGCAATCTCGGCCTCGCGGTCGCCTTGGGCATCGTCCTTCTGGGCCTGACGCTGATCCTCAACGCCCTCGCCTGGAGCGCCGGGCAATGGGCGCGGGGCCGGCTCGGATGAGGCCAGAGGGTGCGCTTCGAGCCGGCATCCTGCCGCTGCGACTGGACGGGGTCGGCTATGCCGTCGCCGGGCGCGCGCTGCTGTCGGACCTGACGCTGACCCTGCGTCCGGGCCGCAGGCTGGTGATCCTGGGGCCGAACGGAGCGGGCAAGAGCCTGCTGCTGCGGCTCTGCCACGGGCTGATCCAGCCGACCTCGGGCCGCCGGATCTGGGCCGATGGCAGCGCGCGGCCCGCCTCGCAGGCGATGGTGTTCCAGCGGCCGGTCCTGCTGCGCCGCACCGTCGCGGCCAACATCGCCTTTCCCCTGGCGCTGCGCGGCATCGGGCGCGCGGCCCGGCGCGAGCAGGTCGCCCGCACGCTCGAGCGCTTCGGCCTGACGGCGCTGGCGCATCGCCCCGCGCGGCTCCTGTCGGGCGGCGAGCAGCAGCGGCTGGCGATGGCGCGGGCCGGGGCGATGGCGCCAGAGGTGCTGTTTCTGGACGAGCCCTGCGCCTCGCTCGATCCCGCCGCCACGCGCGTCATCGAGGAGATGATCCTGACCCTCTCGGCCGAGGGCACCACGATCGTCGCCAGCACCCACGATCTTGGCCAGGCGCGGCGGCTGGCCGAGGACGTGGCCTTCCTGCATCGCGGCCGCCTGGTCGAGGCAGGCCCCGCCGCCGCGTTCTTCACCGGGTGCCGGTCCCCCGAGGCCCGCGCCTTCCTCAACGGCGATCTTGTCTGGTAGCTTGAAGGAGCCCTGATGCGTGCCATCCGAACTGCAACGCTTCTCGCCCTCGCCGCGGGGCTCGTGCCGCTCGCCGCGCAGCCGGCCGCGGCCGAGTTCATCACCGTCGCCTCGACCACCTCGACCGAGAATTCGGGCCTCTTCGGGCACATCCTGCCCCTCTTCGCGGCCGAGACCGGGATCGAGGTGCGCGTTCTGGCGCAGGGCACCGGGCAGGCGCTGGAGACCGGGCGGAGGGGCGACGCAGATGTCGTCTTCGTCCATGCCCGCGCGCAGGAGGAGGCCTTCGTCGCCGAGGGCTGGGGCGTCGCGCGGCTCGACGTGATGTACAACGATTTCGTTCTGGTCGGCCCGGCGGAGGACCCGGCCGGGATCGCCGCCGCCGAGACCGCCCCCACGGCCATGGCCGCTGTCGCGGCGGCCGAGGCGCCCTTCGCCTCGCGCGGGGACGACAGCGGCACCCATGTCGCCGAGATGGCGCTGTGGAGCGCGGCGGGGATCCAGCCGCAGGGCAGGTGGTACCTCTCGACCGGCTCGGGCATGGGCGCCACGCTGAACGTCGCGGCGCAGGTGCCGGCCTACACGCTGGCCGACCGCGCCACCTGGCTCAGCTTCGCCAATCGCGGCCCGCTCCAGATCCTCTTCGAGGGCGATCCGGTCCTCTTCAACCCCTACGGCGTCATCCTGGTCAACCCCGAGCGGCACCCGCATGTGAAGGCTGCCGAGGGGCAGGTCTTCATCGACTGGCTCGTCTCGGAGGCGGGGCAGCAGGCCATCGCCGGCTTCACGATCGAGGGCGAGCAGCTGTTCTTCCCCGCGGCGCGCTGAACTTGCGCTGGCCTTGCGTGCCGCCGGGCGCTAGCTGTCTCGCATGACGCCGCTTCTGCCCCTCGACGATTGCCTCAAGCGGGTCCTGCCGCACGCGGCGCCGGTTGCGCCGCGCGAGGTGCCGGTGGCCCAGGCCCTTGGCGGCGTGCTCGCGGCGGCGCTGGCGCTTGACCGCGACATGCCCGCCCGCGCGCAGGCCCTGCGCGCCGGGCTGGCCGTCTCGGCCTTCGACACCGTCGGCGCCAGCCCGCAGCTGCCGCAACCCCTGCCGGGGGCGCTGCGCGTTCAGCCGGGCGACGCGCTGCCGGAGGCCGCCGACGCGGTTCTGCCCGAGGAGAGCCTGGCCTGGACCGGAAACCTGCCGCAGGCGCTCCGGGCGATCGGCCCGGGCGAGGGCATCCGCCGCGCGGGTCACGACGGACGGGCAGGGCAAACCCTCGCGCCCGCTGGCGCGCGCCTCGGCCCTTGGACCGCGCTTCTGGCGGCGGAGGCGGGAATCGACACCGCCATGGTCCGGCAGCCGCGGGTTCAGGTGATGCTGGACAGCCCGGCCCATGGCGCCTTCGCCGCGCGGTGGGCGGCGGGCTTCGGCGCGATCCTGTCGGACACGGCGCCGCAGTTGCGGCTGCGCAGCTGCCGCGGTCACGCCCCGCGTCTTGCCCTGACGGGTGCCGAGACCGCCTGGCTCGACTGGCAGGAGGACGTCCTGGTGGTCGAACTGCCGCCGCGCTTCGACGCGATGATCACCGGGCTGCTGGCCCTCGCCCTGCCGGTCCTGCTGTCGCTGACCGGCGCGGCGGCGGCGCCAGCCGCCACGCGGCCGCTCCTGCGCAAGCTCGCCTCGGCGCCCGGCATGTCGGATCTGGTCCTGCTGTCCGTCCGGCCCGAGGGCTGGCTTCCGTCCGCGCCGGGCCTCGTGACCCTTGCCGCGCTGGCTCAGGCGCGGGCCTTCGCCATCCTGCCGCCCGGCAGCGAGGGGCTGCCCGCGGGAAGCGCCCTTGCCGGCCACGCCCTTGCCCCCGAACCTTGCGAGGTCCCATGACCCCTGCCGCCCCCCAGCAGACGCAGTTCCTGCGTGTCCTGTCGCGCGACGAGGCCGAGGCGGCCTTCCACGCCGCCCTGCGCCCGCAGCCGCTCGGGGCCGAGGATGTCCCGCTCGACGCCCTCGCCGGCCGCGTGATCGCGCGAGACGTCGAGGCGCCGGTTGATGCGCCGCCCTTCGACCGCTCGCTGGTCGACGGCTTCGCGGTGCGCGCCGCCGACCTCATCCACGCCTCGGGCGCCGAGCCCTGCCGCCTTGCCCTGAACCCCGAGACCATCGCCTGCGGCACGCCCCCGGCGCTGACGGTGGCGCCGGGCACGGCCACGCCCATCGCCACGGGCGGGCCGATGCCGCGCGGCGCCGACGCGGTGGTGATGATCGAGCATACCGACCCCGAGGGCGCGGGGATCTCGGTGTCGCGGGCGGTGGTGCCGGGCGCGCATGTGGGTTTTGCCGGCTCGGACATCGCGCGGGGGCAGGTGGTGCTGCGCCAGGGCGCGCTGGTCGGCGCGCGCGAGGTTGCGATGCTGGCTGCGGTCGGCCTCGACCGCGCGCCGGTCTGGCGCCGGCCGCGCGTGGCGGTGCTGTCGACGGGGGACGAGCTGGCCGCCCCCGGCCAGCCGCTGCCGCCTGCCGCGGTCTACGATTCGAACGGCCCGGTGATCGTGGCGGCGCTGCGCGAGAACGGTTGCGCGGCGGCGCATCTGGGCATCGTCCCCGACGACCGGTCCGCGCTGGAGGCCGCGCTGCGCGGGGCCTTCGACACCCATGACGCGGTGATCCTGTCGGGCGGCACCTCCAAGGGCGCGGGCGATCTGACGACCGAGGCGATCGGCGGGCTGGGCCTGCCGGGCATTGTCGCGCATGGGGTGGCGCTGAAGCCGGGCAAGCCGCTCTGCCTTGCGGTCTGCGACGGCAAGCCGGTGGTGGTGCTGCCGGGATTTCCGACCTCGGCCATGTTCACCTTCCATGAGCTGGTGGCGCCGGCGCTGCGGATCATGGCCGGCCTGCCGCCCCGCAGCGAGGCACGCGTGACGGCCGAGCTGAGCTTGCCGCTGCCCTCGGAGATGGGCCGCACCGAATTCGCGATGGTCGCGCTGACCGAAGGCACGCAGGGCCTGGTGGCCCATCCCGTCGGCAAGGGCTCGGGCGCCGTCACCGCCTTCGCGCAGGCCGATGGCTTCGTGACCGTGCCGGCCCTGACGGACAGCCTTGCCCCCGGCACCCGCACCGAGGTGACGCTGTTCGGCACCGGGATCGCCCCGCCGCCGCTGGCGATCATCGGCAGCCACTGCATCGGCCTCGATGCCGTGCTGGGGCGGATGGCCGGGCAGGGGGCGCTGCCGCGTGTGCTGGCCAGCGGCTCGCAGGGAGGGCTGGCGGCGCTGGCGCGGGGCGAGTGCGACATCGCCCCGATCCACCTGCTGGATCCAGCGACCGGCACCTACAACGCGCCCTTCCTGGCCCAGGGGATGCGCCTCATTCCGGGGTGGCGGCGGATGCAGGGCATCGTCTTCCGGCCCGGCGATCCGCGGGCCGACGACCGGCGCAGCGCGGCCGAGGCGCTGGCGGCGCTGCTGGCCGACCCCGAGGCGCTGATGGTCAGCCGCAACCCCGGCTCGGGCACGCGGGCGCTTCTGGACCAGATGCTGGGCGGCGCGCGCCCGCCCGGCTACTGGAGCCAGCCCGCCTCGCACAATGCGGTGGCGGCGGCGGTGGCGCAGGGCCGGGCCGATTGGGGCATGGCCATTCGCCCCGTGGCCGAGGCTATGGGCCTTGGCTTCCTGCCGGTCGCGGACGAACATTACGACTTCGCCGTCTGGCAGGAGCCGCGCGATCCGGCCGCCATCACGGCGTTCGAGGCGGCGCTTGCCGGATCGGGCGACCGGCTGAGGAAGATGGGCTTCGCGCCGGTTTGAGCCGTGGACAGGCCGCCGCGATCTGCGCTAAAGGCAGGCGATGACCGATGACGCGACGCTGGACACATCCGGGCTGCTCTGCCCGCTGCCGGTGCTGAAGGCCCGCAAGCGGCTGAAGGCGATGACGCCGGGCGCGGTGCTGCGCCTAATCGCCACCGATCCGGCCGCCGTGATCGACATCCCGCATTTCTGCGCCGAGAGCGGCCACGAGCTGCTGTCGATGCAAGAGGGGCAGGACGGCGCGACCGTCTACCTCATCCGCCGAAGCTGACCCCGAAGGCGCCATAGGGCAGGAAGCGGACCGGATCGCCCGGCGCCACGTCGCAGGCCTCGTCCGGCAGCTCGACAAATCCCGTCGCCCAGCTGAGGCCCGAGATGCGGCCCGAGCCTTCCGAGGCGAAGACCTCGGCGGCACCATTCGCGTTCAGGCGCGCGCGCAGAAATTCGCGCCGTCCGGCCTTCTTGCGCTTGGCGAAGGCGGCCGGGACGGCGAAGCCCTGCGACCGCCGCCAGCCCGCCCCCGAGAGCTGCAGCAAGGCCGGGCGGGCGAAGATCAGCGCGCAGGTGAAGGCCGCGACCGGGTTGCCGGGAAGCCCGAAGACCGGCACGCCCTGCCACATCGCCAGCGCCAGCGGGCGGCCCGGCTTGATCGCGATGCGCCAGCTGGTCAGCGTGCCGCTTTCCCCCAGAAGGCGCGAGACGTGATCCTCGTCCCCCGCCGAGGCGCCGCCCGAGGTGAGGATCGCATCCGCCTCGCGCGCGCCCGCGTCCAGCCGCCGCGCGATCTCGGCCGGATCGTCGGGCGCGTGGCCCAGATCGACCGGCACGAAGCCCCAGCCCGCCAGCAGCGCCAGAAGCATGGGCCGGTTCGCGTCGTAGATCTGGTGCGGCGCGGCGGGCGCGGCCGGATCGGCGATCAGCTCGGTTCCGGTCGACAGGACCGCCACGCGCAGGGGACGGTGGACGCTGACCTCGCCCACGCCGAGCGCCGTCAGCAGCGCCAGGTCCGCCGCCGAGAGCATGCGTCCCGCGGCCAGCGCCTCGGACCCCGCGGCCACGTCCTCGCCCGCCTTGCGCGTGTTGGCGCCGCGCTTGATCGGCCCGTCGAAAGAAATGGTGCGGCCATCGGTGGCGCAGTCTTCCTCCAGCACGACGGTGTCGACACCCTCGGGCAGGATCGCGCCGGTCAGGATCCTGAGCGCCATCCCCTCGGGCAGGGCGCCGTCGAAGGGCTGGCCCGCGGCCGAGCGTCCCTCGGCCAGCGGCAGGCGCTGGACCCCGGCGCCGGTGGCGGCATGGGCGAAGCCGTAGCCGTCAACGGCCGAGTTCGGCTGCGGCGGGTTCGAGCGGCGGGCGACGGCAGGGGCGGCCAGCACCCGACCCAAGGCCTGCGCCACCGGCAGCGTCTCGGTCCCCGTCACCGGGCGCAGCGCCGCGCGCAGCAGCTCCAGCGCCTCGTCCACGGGCACCCATTCGACGCCCTGCGGCATGGCGAAGGTGTCGTTGCGCAGGCGGGGCGGGACAAGCGTGCTCATATCCGGGTCTCGTGCAGGATGAAGGTGGCGATGGCGGCGATGTCGTCCAGGTCGAACTGCGGCAGCGGGTGGTCCAGCGGCACGTCACGCGCGATGGCGCGGATCGAGGGGTTCGCGGCGGCCAGAAGATCGCGCCCGATTGCGGCGCGGTAGGTCTCGATCTTGGGATGGGCGGCGGACTTGTAGCCCTCGACCAGCACCAGATCGCAGGGGTCGAGCCGTGCCAGCAGCGCCTCCAGCGGCGGCTCGGGCGCGTCCGGGGCCAGCTCGGTCATCAGCGCCCATCGCCGGGGCGAGGCGAGGATCACCTGCCCGGCACCCGCCATGCGGTGGCGGTGGCTGTCGCGGCCCGGCTGGTCGATCTGGGCGTCGTGATGGGCGTGCTTGACGGTCGAGACGCGCAGCCCGCGCCCCACCATCTCGGCGACCAGCCGCTCGGTCAGGGTGGTCTTGCCGGTGTTCTTCCAGCCGGTGATGCCGAAGACCTTCATGCGCGGCCCGCCAGCAGCCGCTCGGCCTTTGCCATGTCGGCGGGCGTGTTGACGTTGAAGAAGGGGTCATGCGGCAGGCTGTCGAAGGGGGCGACGCCGGCGCCATGCCGGTCGGTCCAGAGCACGACCTTGCGCAGCCCTTCCACCAGCGCCGCGCGCAGGTCGTCGCGCAGCGCGACGGGCCAAAGGCCGAAGGTCGGGTGGCGCTGCATCCGTCCGGTCTCGTCGGGGCTTGCCGCGAGGCAGAGGCCCGACGCGCCGGCATGGGCCTGCAGCCGCAGGGCGAGGTCCGGCGGGAAGAACGGCGTGTCCGCCGCGGCGGTCACGATGGCCTCGGCGCCCTCGGCGGCGGCCCAGTCCAGCCCGGCCAGCACGCCGGCCAGCGGGCCGGGCTGGTCCGGCAGGCTGTCGGGCAGCACCGGCAGCCCGAGGAAGTTCCACCGCTCGGGTGCGCCGTTGGCGTTGATGGCGAGCCGGGCGCACTGCGGCGCGAGGCGGTCGATCACGTGGCCGATCAGCGGGCGGCCCCCCAGGTCGCGCAGGCCCTTGTCGCCGCCGCCCATGCGCGTGGCGCGCCCGCCGGCCAGGATCACGCCCAGGGGGGCCGTCATTCCTCGGCCCCCTTGCGGCGGTGGCGGCGGTCCTCGTCGCCCACGGCGGCAAGGTCGGCGTCGCGGATCAGCCGCTCCTCGCCCGCCAGGCAGACGAAGCGCTGCCCGCGCATCCGCCCGATCAGCGTCAGCCCCAGCTGGCGCGCGATCTCGACCCCCCAGGCCGTGAAGCCCGAGCGCGAGGCGAGGACCGGGATGCCCATCATCGCCGTCTTGATCACCATCTCCGAGGTCAGGCGCCCGGTCGTGTAGAGGATTTTGTCCCCTGCCGGAACCCGGTGGCGCAGCATGTAGCCTGCGATCTTGTCCACCGCGTTGTGGCGGCCGACATCCTCCATGTAGACCAGCACCCGCTCGCGCTGGCACAGCACCGTGCCGTGGATCGCCCCCGCCGCGAGGTAAAGCGAGGGCAGCGTGTTGATCTGCCGTGCCAGGGCGTAGAGCCACGAGGTCCGCAACTCGGCCGCGGGCAGGGTGACGCCCTCCAGCCCCTCCATCATGTCGCCGAAGACCGTGCCGACCGCGCAGCCGCTGGTCCGCGTCTTCTTGCGCAGCTTCTCCTCGTAGCTCGTCTGCCGGGCGGTGCGGACCACCACGGTCTCGAGCTCGTCGTCGTGGTCGATGCCGGTCACCACGTCGTCCTCGCGCAGCATCCCCTGGTTCCGCAGGAAGCCGAGCGCGAGGTAATCGGGATAGTCCCCGATGGTCATCGCGGTGACGATCTCCTGGCTGTTGAGGAAGATCGTCAGCGGCCGCTCCTCGACGACGTCGATCTCGATCTCGGCGCCGGTCTGGTCGTGGCCGCGCAGGGCGCGCGTCAGGCCGGGCAGATGCGGATCGGGCAGAAGCGGAAGGTCGGGGGTCATGGGCGGTCCTGAAGCTGTCGGCTGCACTCTGGCCCACGCGGCGGGCGATTGCCAGCGCGGTGCCTAGCGGCTGTGCCGGGCGATGTACTCGACCAGCGCCTGCCGGTCCGCCGGGTCGGTGACGCGCTGGTTCGGCATGCGCGATCCGGGCGTGTAGGCGTCGGGGCCGTGGGTGAACAGCTCGGCCACCGTCTCCGGCGTCCAGACGATGTCCAGGTTCCTCAGCGCCTCGGAGAAGGCGTAGCCCTCGGCGCTGGCGATGGGACGGCCGAAGACGCCGTGCAGGCTGGGACCGGCGCGGGAATGATCGCCGGGCGCCAGGGAATGGCAGACGGCGCAGGCCCGATAGACCTCGGCCCCGCGGCTGGCATCCTCGGGCGCGGGCGGAACGGCGGCCACCGGGGCGCCCAGGGCCGCGCCATCGCGTGCGGACCATTGCCGGATCACCCCGTCGGCGCCCGCGCTGAAGAGCGCGTCGCCCGCCATCGCCAGCGCCCAGACCGGGCCGTGGCCGGTCTGGATCTCGGCCCGCGGCACGAGGAAGGGCAGATCGAGCAGCCAGACGGTCCCGTCCACATCGGCGGCGGCGACGCGGTCCTGCGCGGCCGCGACCGCCACCAGGGGGCGGTTGCTGAGGAAGCGGTCCGGCAGCAGCTCGCCCTCGGGCGAGTGCAGGCGCAGGACGCCGTCGGCCGAGACGACCGCGAGGATGTCGCCGGCCCGCGCCAGGCCGTTCGGCAGTTCGGGCAGGGACATGCGCGAGGCGAGGCTGCCATCGGCGTGCCAGCGCACGAAGCGCAGGTCCGCGCCCACCGAGACGAGATCTCCCCCGGGCAGGATGGCAAGGCCCGCGACCCGCCCCTCGTGGCCGGGCTGCGTCACGGCCTCGTTGGTGGCGGGGTCGATCCGCATCAGGCTGCCGTCGAAGAAGCCGGCGACGATCTGCGTGTCCGCGGCGGCAAGGGCCGAGACGGGGCTTGCGGCGCGCTCGGTCGCCCGCACCGGATCGTCCTGCCCCTCGCGCCACAGCGCGATACGCCCGTCCTGGCCCGCGCTGACGAAGCCGTCGCCCGTGGTCGCGACAGCGGTGACGTTGCCGTCATGGAAGCGCAGGATGCGCCGGGCGGTGGCGCCGCTGCGGTCCCACTGGATCGTGCGCCCGTCGAAACCGCCCGAGATCAGCGCATCCGGCGCCGCGGCCAGCGCGCTGACCGGGCCGGCATGGCCCGCCAGCTCCTGTCCCGAGGCGGGCAGCGCCAGCAGCAAGGCGGCCGAGATCGCGGCAAGCCGTGCCCGCACCCGGCAGTCCTCAGTAGCCGACGAGGTTCGAGCCCGGATCGGTCAGCCGCGACCCCTCGGTCGTGAAGGCGGAATAGGACGGGGTCTGGAAGCGGTCGTTCAGCACGTAATTGGCGCCGACGGCGGCAAGAACGGCGAAGGCAACGGCGGCGAGGAAGGCTTTCATCCCTGGATCTCCTGTGGGTGACGCGGGGACTGTCCCGCCCGCGTCCTGTCGTTGAGCCCGGCCATCACGGACCGGGCCATCTGCTGGTAGATGCGGCCGAGGCTGCCCTCGGGGTCGCGCGCCATCACCGGCTGGCCCGCATCCGAGGCGGCGCGCAGCTCCATCGTCAGCGGCACCGCGCCGAGGAAGGGCACGCCGAGGCGCCCCGCCTCGGCCTCGGCGCCGCCCTGGCCGAAGATCGCGTGATCGCCGCCGCAATCGGGGCAGACGAAGTGCGACATGTTCTCGACGAGGCCCAGGATCGGCACGTCCACCTTGCGGAACATGGCGATGCCACGCCGCGCGTCGATCAGCGAGAGGTCCTGCGGGGTCGAGACGATCACCGCGCCCGACAGCCGCGTGCCCTGCGCCAGCGCAAGCTGCGCGTCGCCCGTGCCGGGCGGCATGTCCACGACCAGCACGTCCAGCGCGCCCCAGTCCACGTCCGCCATCATCTGCGTGATCGCCGACATCACCATCGGCCCGCGCCAGACCATCGCCGTCTCGGCATCGACCATGAGGCCCATCGACATGGCGTGAAGGCCGTAGGCGCGCATGGGCACCAGCTTGCGCCCGGCGGCATGCGGCTTGCCATGCAGGCCGAGAAGCGTGGGCAGCGACGGCCCGTGCACGTCCGCGTCCATGATCCCGACCGAAAGACCCGCCGCGCGCAGCGCCAGCGCCAGATTCACGGCGGTCGTGGACTTGCCCACCCCGCCCTTGCCCGAGGCGACGGCGATGACGTGCCGGACCTGCGCCAGCGGGTCGGCCTTGGCCGGTGCGCGGCCGAGCGCCGGCGGCTCGGGCGCCTTCGGCCCCTCGGCCGTCAGCACGACGAAGGCATGGCTGACGCCGGGCAGATCGCGCAGCAGCGCCTCGGCCTCGTCGCGCAGCGCGGCGAGGGCGGGGGCCTCGGCCGCCGTCGTGGAGATGGTCAGGTTGACGCGCGCGCCGGCGATGCCCAGCCCCGCGATGCGCCCGGAGCCGACGAGCGGCCGGCCATCCGGCAGCAGCAGGCCCTTCAGGGCGTCGCGCACCGCATCTTGGGTCAGGTCGGCCACGGCATGGGCTTTCGTTCTTGAAACTGCGCCCGCTCCGCCATCGGGCGGGGCGGGCCGATCATCATGGCGCCGGCCGGATCACTCGGCCGGATGGGTGCGGCCCGGCGCGGCGGTGCCCTTAGCAGCGGCGCCCTGGACTTCCTCGACCCAGAGCGCGTGATGCTCCTTGGCCCAGTTCTCGTCCACCTCGCCCGAGCCCATCGCGTCGAAGGCCCCCTCCATCCCGACCGAGCCCAGATAGATATGGGCGATGATGATGGCCGAGAGGATGCCCGCGGCCAGCGCGTGGATCGTCTGGTAGAACTGCCAGCTCTCGAAGCCGCCCGCCTGCATGGGGAACATCAGCATGTAGCCGGTGAAGGACAGCGCCGCGCCGCCCAGGACCACGCTCCAGAAGATCAGCTTCTGGCCGGCGTTGAACTTGCCGGCCGGCGGATGCGCGCCCTTCTTGAGCAGCCCGCCCCCCTGCTTGATCCACTGCCAGTCGACGCGGGCGGGCAGGTTGTGCACCAGCCAGAAGACGACGATCAGCGCCAGCGCCACCATGAAGGGCCAGGCGAGGAAGTTGTGCGCCAGCTTGCCCCAGGCCGTCATCGTGCCGAAGGTCGCCTCGCCCACGAGGGGCAGGATGACGCTGCGGCCGATGATGAGGTTCAGCCCGGTCAGGGCCAGGATGATGAAGGTCGAGGCGAGGGTCCAGTGGGCGAAGCGCTCGATGGCGGTGAAGCGCAGGATCTTGCGCCCCGACAGCCCGCCCTCGACGCGGATCCGGCCGCGGATCATGTAGAAGCCGGCCAGCAGGACGATCATCCCGACGATCAGAACGATCGAAACTGTGTGCAGCGTGCTGCCCTGAAGCGCGGCCCAGGACCGGTTCTCGGGCTTGATGAGATAGCCGGCATTGGGATCGGCAATCGAGGTGCGTCCGGCGACGGCCGCGTTGCCCGGCCCGAGCGTGTCGAAGAGCGCGTCCTCGGTCACCGAGCTGGCCGTGGGGTTGACCTGCGCCTGCGCCTGCGTGGCGGGCACGGCCAGCATCAGGCCGAGCGAGAGGGCGATGATGCCGAAGAGGCGCGAGAGATGATGTGTCATGGCCTGCCCCTCAAACCGTCAGCGTTTCGCCATAGGCCGTCCGCCAGCCCCAGGCCCCAGAGCCGTAGCCGCGCGTGACCACCCGCTCGCGGTAAATCTCGGCGATGATGTCGCCGTCCCCGGCCAGCAGCGCCTTGGTCGAGCACATCTCGGCGCAAAGCGGCAGTTTGCCCTCGGCCAGGCGGTTGGCGCCGTACTTGACGTATTCGGCCTGGCTCATGTCCGGCTCGGGACCGCCCGAGCAGTAGGTGCATTTGTCCATCTTGCCGCGGGTGCCGAAATTGGCGGTCTGCGGGTATTGCGGCGCCCCGAAGGGGCAGGCGTAGGAGCAGTAGCCGCAGCCGATGCAGGTGTCCTTGTTGTGCAGGACCACCGCGTCGGCCGTCGTGTAGAAGCAGGAGACCGGGCAGACCGAGGCGCAGGGCGCGTCGGTGCAGTGCATGCAGGCCATCGAGACCGAACGCTCGCCCGGCAGGCCGTCGTTCAGCGTGACGACGCGGCGGCGATTGATGCCCCAGGGGACCTCGTGCTCGTTCTTGCAGGCGGTGACGCAGGCGTTGCACTCGATGCAGCGGTCGGCGTCGCACAGGAACTTCATTCGTGCCATTTGTCTGGTCCTCCCTTACGCCGCCGCGATCTGGCAAAGCGTGACCTTGCCTTCATGCATGCCGGTCACCGGGTCATAGCCGTAGGTGGTGATGACGTTGACGGATTCGCCCAGGACGATCGGGTCGGTGCCCTGCGGGTAGTTGCCCCGCTGATCGACGCCCTGGAACCAGCCCGCGAAGTGGAAGGGCATGAAGGCCACGCCCGGCGCCACGCGCTCGGTCACCATGGCCTTGACCCGCGCGCGCGAGCCGCCCTCGGGGCCGGTCACCCAGACCCATCCGCCATCCACAATCCCGCGCGCCGAGGCGTCGGCCGGGTTCACCTCGACGAACATGTCCTGCTGAAGCTCGGCCAGCCAGGGGTTCGAGCGCGTCTCCTCGCCGCCGCCCTCGTATTCCACGAGGCGCCCCGAGGTCAGGATGATCGGGAAGTCCGCGAAGACGTTGCGGTCCACCACGTCCTGCTGCACGACCTTGCCGATGTTCGGCATCCGCTGCTGGCGGCGGTCGTCGTTGGTCGGGTAGTCGGCCACCAGTTCGGGACGGCCCGAGTAGATCGGCTCGCGGTGGACCGGGATCGGGTCGGGCAGGTTCCAGGCGATGGCCCGGGCCTTGCCGTTGCCGAAGGGGATGCAGCCGTGCTGCAACGCGACGCGCTGGATGCCGCCCGAAAGGTCGGTGGACCAGGACACGGTCGCGATCTTCTCGGGATCGTTGCCGCCGATGGCCTGGATCGTCGCCAGCTCCTCGGCGGTCAGATCGCCGTCCCAGCCCAGCTGCTCGAGCAGGGCATAGGTGAACTCGGGATAGCCGTCCTCGATCTCGGAGCCGGCAGGCCAGCTGCCCTCGGCCAGAAGGGTCTGGCCCTCATGCTCCAGGCCGAAGCGCGGGCGGAACGCGCCGCCGCCCTCCATCGGGTGCAGGTTGGTGTTGTAGAGGATATGCGTGCCGGGATGGCGCAGCTCGGGCGTGCCCCAGCAGGGCCAGGGCAGGCCGTAATAGTCGCCGCGGATCTCCTCGGGGGCCTCGGGGCCGGCGCGCAGCGTGATCAGGTCGAAATGCTGCTGGTTGGCCATATGGGCCTTCAGCCGCTCGGGCGACTGGCCGGTATAGCCGGTGGACCAGCCGCCGCGGTTGATCTCGCGCAGGATCGACTCGGGCGTCGGCTCCATGCCGAACTTGCCCTGCACCATCTCGAAGTTCTTGAACATCTCCTCGGCGAAGCCGAGCCGCTGCGACAGGCCGTGGATCACCGCGTAGTCGTTGTCGGATTCGAAGATCGGCTCCACGATCTTCTCGCCCCATTGCACCGAGCGGTTCGAGGCCGTGCGCGAGCCCGAGCATTCGAACTGCGTGCAGATCGGCAGAAGATAGGTGTTATCCGTCCGGCTGTGCAGCGCGGCGAAGGTGGTCGGGTGCGGGTCCGCGACGACCAGCAGGTCCAGCGCGTCCATGCCGCGCTGCGCGTCCTGCATCCGCGGCACGGTGTTGCCGCCATGGCCGAAGACGATCATCGCCTTGATGTTGTCCTGCTGGTCGATGTCCTCGGCGTCGATGGTGACGGCGTCGAACCAGCGGGTCGAGGTGATGCCCGGCACCTCCATGTTCTGGACGGCGGTGCGCGCCTCGCGCCCGCCCTTGGCCGGAACCTCGTCGAAGCGGCTGACGAAGTAGTCGTAGGGCACGTCCCACACGCGCGACCAGTGCTGCCACGCACCGGCGCCGAGGCCGTAATAGAGCGGCAGGTTGCCCATATCGAGGCCGAAATCCGTCGCGCCCTGCACGTTGCAATGGCCGCGGAAGATGTTGGCGCCGGTGCCCTCGGCGCCGACATTGCCGGTGGCGAGCAGCAGGATGTTGTAGGCGCGCACGTTCGCGGTGCCGACCGTGTGCTGCGTGCCGCCCATGCACCAGATGAAGGTCGAGGGGCGGTCCTGCGCGAAGGTCTGCGCCACGCGGCGCAGCGTGTCGCCGTCGATGCCGGTGATGTTCTCGACGACCTCGGGCGGGTAGGCCTTCACGACCTCGCGCACCTGGTCCATGCCGTAGACGCGCTGCGCCAGGAACTCTCGGTCCTCCCAGCCATTCTCGAAGATGTGCCACAGCATCCCGTGGATCACCGCGATGTCGGTGCCGGGCCGGAAGCGGACGTATTCGGTGGCATGGGCCGCGGTTCGGGTGAAGCGCGGGTCGATGACGATGACGTTCGCGCGCTGCGTCTCCTTGCCCTCGAGGATGTGCTGGAGCGAGACGGGATGCGCCTCGGCCGCGTTCGAGCCCATGAAGATCATGGTCTTGGCGTTGCGGATGTCGTTGTAGCTGTTGGTCTGCGCGCCGTAGCCCCAGGTGTTCGCCACCCCGGCGACCGTGGTCGAGTGGCAGATGCGGGCCTGGTGATCGACGTTGTTCGTGCCCCAGAAGGCGGCCAGCTTGCGGAAGAGATAGGCGCCCTCGTTCGAGAACTTGGCCGAGCCGAGGAAGTAGACCGCATCCGCGCCCGAGCGGCCGCGGATCTCGGTCATCTTCTCGGCGATCTCGTCAAGCGCCTGTTCCCAGCTGATGCGCTGCCACTCGCCGCCGACCTTCTTCATCGGATACTTGATGCGGCGGTCGCCATGGACGACCTCGCGCACCGAGGCGCCCTTGGCGCAATGCGAGCCGCGGTTGATCGGGCTGCCATAGGCCGATTCCTGGCCGACCCAGACCCCGTTCTGCACCTCGGCCTTGACCGTGCAGCCGACCGAGCAGTGGGTGCACATGTTGGTGCGGATCTCGACCGGCTGGCTGTGATCGACCTCGCCCGCCTCGACGCGGCGCGTCATCCCGACGCCCATCGCGCCGAGCGCGGCGATGCCGCCGACGCCGATCCCGGCGGCCCCGAGGAAGCTGCGGCGGTCCAGCGGCTTGGCGGCCAGGCCGGCGGCCATCTGCGAGAGGCGTCCGGTCGATGCGGCGTCACGCGCCTTGCGTTTGATCAGCATCAGTTGTCCCCCCGGGGGTAGTAGCGGTTGACGCGGTAGAAGGTCTCGACATGCTCGGTCGCCTGGTAGCGCGCGCGCGTGCGCTCGTCGCCGGTCTGCGCGAAGGCAGGCGTCGCGCCCCCCACGCCAAGCGTCGTCACCGCGGCGGCGCCGCCGGCGGCCGCGCCGAAGAAAGCCCGACGGTTGATCGGTGCACCCTTGTCCTTGGACATCTTACTCCTCCCTTCACCCGGATGCGCTGCCCGCCTCATCCGCCTTCGCCATTCATGGTGTCATGCCGCCAGCGTGAAGCCGCGGGCCTCGATATCGACGAACAGGCGGCCGATCTCGGCCACCGGTCGGTAGAATTTCGCACTGGGCGCGATCGCGAGATCGTCGAAGAACTGCGCCGCCCAGGGCGCCAGGTGCCGGCCGAAGAACCGCGCCTGCATGTCGGGTCCGGCCGCGATGCGCCCCTGCGCCATGTCCGCCATCACCTCGAGCAGCAGGGCGAGGTGATCCTCGGGCTCGAAGCGGGTCTCGGCGCGCGCCACGCCAAGGCGCGACAAATCGGCGCGGACCTCGGCCAGCGGCCGCTCGTTCAGGAACCCGGTCTGGTAGAAACTGGCATAGGGCAGCAGCTCGCCCCGGCCGACGCCGACGAAAAGCTCGAAGAATTCGCGCTGGACCTCGGCCGCCGTCGTCCCGGCAGCGGTGCGCGCGAGGGCCGCAACGGCGCTGCCGTAGGCGGTCCCGTCGCCCTCCAGCGCGGCGATTCCTGCAAGCATTTCAGCGCCAGGCGCGGCGGACAGCAGGCTGGCCAGAAAGCGATACTGATCACCTCTGTTCCGGTCGATGGGGTCGATGGCTGGCCCCCGGCGGGGCTGGCTGTCCTGCATGTGGTCTATTCCAAAACTGCTGCCGAAATTTGCAACTGCCAAGCGAGGATAGCGGGATGTCGCCGATCTGTCCACGCAATCAAAGCGCGGCAAAAGGCCTTTTGTCCGCTCACGAGGGCAGGGCGCCCCCATGCCGCCGCCGGATAGCGCCATCCGCGGCCTCGTCCGGTGCCTCGGTCTCGTCGGGCATGGCCGGAGCGTTCCCCTGCGCCAGCGCCACATCCTGAGCCTCGCCTTGCGCGGTCGGCTCGGCGGCGAAGGCCTCCTCGTCCGAGGCCTCCGCGGCGGCAAGTACGGGTTCGGCCGGAGGGGAGGGGCTGCGCGGGGTGATCAGGTCGCGCAGCATCTGGGCCGCCCGCTCGGGGCTCGGGGCGCAGCCGTCGCCGGGCACGCCGCCGGGCGTGTTCCAGTCCCAGGCATAATCGACGGCGGGGTTCTTGTAGTCGCGGATGGCCGGGGTCAGCATCCAGACGCGCCGCAGCGCCGCACTGCGCAGCGCCTGCGGCACGCCCGCGCGCAGGAAGGCCTTAATGTCGCTGCCCTCGACCAGGTCCTCGATCCGGGGCAGGGCGGCGATCTCCGCCTCGGTCAGAGCCGGCGCGTCCGGCGCCTCGTCGGGCAGGGCGTCCAAAGGAGGGGCCGCGGCCGCCGCAGGGTCGTGCGTCGGCGCGGGCTCGGGGGCGGGTTCGAGGGCGGGGGCGTCCGCTGCCTGTTCCGCCCCGCGCTTGCGCCGCGACCAGCGGCCGAGAAAGCCGTCTTCCGAGGCGCTCACGGCTCCTGCCTCCGGCCCCTGCGGCTCTCCCACTTGTCCGCCGGCTGCAGGATGCGCGGGCCGGGGCGGGCATCCTCGTCGTCCGGATGGGTGGGCGAGCGCTTCCGCTTCTTGAATTCGATGTCGACGTGATGCTCGGCCACGAAAGCCGCGACGGCGGCGCGGACGCTCTCGGGCATCGGCACCGCCTCGACGATCAGGTCGAGATCGCCCGCCAGACCCTCGCCCTCGTAGGGATCGGCGGTGAGGCAGACCACCTCGGCGCGGGCCGGCTCGTTGCCGCGCAGCGCGACCCAGACCTGCGGGCGCCCCGATGACAGGTTGCTGCGGTGATGCGCCGTGTCCCCCGACCACAGCGTCAGGTCCCGCCCGCCCAGATACCAGGTCTGGGTGCCCTCCTCCTCGAGCAGCAGGGTGTTCGGGGGCGTCGCCGGTTCGGGCGTCAGCACCGCCGTCGGGCGCAGCTGGCCCGGCCCCCACCGCGTCACCGGCGGGCGGCGCATGGCCAGGACGCCGAGGCGAAGGACAAGTTGCGGCATGGCGGCCCCCTAATGCAGCGCCGGCTCGGCCAGCGGCAGGCCGGTCAGCAGGTTCTGCGGTTTCATCCGGATCGCGCCGTCCGGTTCCTGCCCGAGGATCAGCCAGACCGGATGCCCGGCCAGGTCCTCGCGCATCATGCGCGGATCGGCGAAGGTCAGCTCGAACAGGCCGACGGGCGCGGCGGGCGGCGTGCGGCCGTGCCAGAGCGCGTCGCCGATGGCGGTGCCGACGCGGTCCAGCCCGACATACCAGCGCAGCTCCACGTTCTCGGCCCGGATGCGGGGCGTCACGGTCACGGCCGCGCCCAGCATGTGCCCGATGAAGGCCTCGAGCGCCCGGGCCATGCCGGCGCGCGCCTCGGGATCGCCGCCGAAGTTCAGCACCGTCGTATGCGCGTCCGAGCGCGACCAGTAGGTCCACTCGTTCCCGCCGCCCAGCACGTCGAGGCTGTCGACCCCGCCAGAGAACATGGCGGCCAGGGGCGAGACATGCATCTCGGCCTCGAACAGCGCCACCAACTCTTCGTCGGCCAGCAGCAGGTGCCCGTCCTTCACATGGCCGCGCTGCGGGCGGAAGAGGCACTCGGCCGCGCGCAGCACCTGCGGGTCCGCGCAGCCGTCGAGCGCGTTGCGCAGGATCAGCTGGACGAGCTGCGACAGGAACACGACGGGCAGCCGCACCCCCTCGCGCAGGATCGCGGCATAGCCGTCCTCGATGGTGCCCGCGCGCAGCAGGTGGTCGCGCAGCGTCAGGAACAGGCGCCAGTTCTCCTGTGCGTCGGGGTCGCGGAGCGCCGCGATCTCGACCTCGGGCACCTGCGCGCGCGGGGCGTCCAAGAGGCGCCGGTGGAGCGCGCGCTCGGCCGCGCAGGCCTCGGGCGGGGGCAGGATCTCGGGGCGGGCGAGCCAGGCCAGAAGCAGCTCGTCCGTGACGAGCATCCGGCCCGCCGCGTTCAGCCGCGTCAGATGATGGCCCGAGGCAACCCAGAATTCCGGCATCAGTCCTGTCCCCGCATGGCCAAGAGATCCACGTGATCCTCGGTCTCTTCCTCAAAGAACTGGAAGGCGCGGTCATGGCCTTGCAGGTGGCTGGCCGAGAAGGCGGTCTCGTCGCGCGGGCGCAGCGTGCGGAACTGCTCGCGGATGGCCTCGCCCTCGTGCCGGCGGTGAAGGGCGATCAGCGTGCCGACCGCGTGATCACGGCAGAGCGTCTCGGCCAGCGCGACCTCCTCCTCGGCGGCCGCGGTCGCCTGATCAAACGTCGGGGCGCCCAGATGCGTCACGAGTTGGCGCGCCAGCGCCGCGACCATCGCCCGCCGCTCGTCGTCCCGCGCCTCCTGCACGGTCACAAGCGTGGAATGGCCGAAATCGTCCACCCCCAGGAAGCCCGAGCGGAAGGCGATTGCCTCCTTGCGGCTGAGGCTGTCCGGGCTGCGCCCCCAGAAGAGGAAGGTGCCCGGCACGGCCCATTGCCCCGGCTCGGCCGCCTGCGCGAAGACGACGCGGTCGGACGGGTCCAGCCGGATGGTGCGCGGCAGCCGCGTCACAGCCGCGGCCCCGCCTCGTCGCGCCATCCCTGCCGGGCCAGCGCCTCGGGCAGCGCCGCGTAGCTGCGCGCCTTGCCCGAGCCGGTGATCTCGACCAGCCGGTCGCCCTCGATCCGCCGCACGCCCCGCAGAAGGGGCGGGTCGATCCGGCGCAGATAGGCGTTCGCGACCGCGTCGAAACCGGAATGCGCCCAACGGTCGAAATAGAGCATCACGTAGGAGGCGAAGGTGGCCACGATGTCCTCGGCCGGATCGAAGCCCTCCTCGGCCAGCGAGGTGCTGCCGGGATGCTGTCCGGGCTGCGCCAGATGGTCGCGGTCGGCGATCAGTTCGGCGGCGAAGACGATCCACTCGGGAACGCTGTTCTCGGCGCAGCCCGCGGCATGGGCCATGCGGCCGCCGCCCAGCCGGGCGGCGTCGTAGATGATCTGGTCGGGCCAGTGCAGGCGCACGGGCCGCTCGGGCGGGCAATGGGCGGCCAGCGCGTCGGCCAGCGCGGCCATGCCCAGGATGAAGGCGCGCCGCGCCTCGGCCAGCGTTTCCTCGGGCTCCAGCACCAGCGCGAGCGACAAAAGCCCCGGCGACTGGTGCAGCACCAGCGTGCCCGCACCATCCGCGGGCGCCAGGCGGGCGGCCTCGGCCAGGGTGTCGCGCACCCCCGTGCGGACCAGGCGGTAGGGCGGGGGCAGAGGAATGGCCGGGCCGGCTGCCTCGTCGCGCTGAAGCAGCGCGCTGTCCTGCGGCATTTTCCCTCCTCCTGGTGCTATCCTAATCAGGGCGTTCCGGCTAAACGGTGATGATAGTCCAGCCAAGGGCACGAGAAAAGGCCAATGCCAGACACGAGACATCCGCCGCGACTGATCTGCTCCTGCGAGGGGACGATGACCCTCGACCCGGAGGCGCTCGGCGCCGAGGGCAGACCCGCCTCCCAGCTCTGCCGGGCGCAGCTGGACCGCTTCCGCGAGGCTTTGGGCGAGTTCGCGTCGGTGACGGTCGGCTGCACGCAAGAGGCCCCGCTCTTCGAGGAGGTCGCCCGCGACGCCGGCTATGCCGGCACGCTGCGCTTTGCCAACATCCGCGAGACGGCCGGCTGGTCGGCACAGGGCGCGCAGGCCGCGCCGAAGATGGCGGCGCTGCTGGCGATGGCCGAGGTCGCGCCGACGCAATTCGAGATCGTCAGCATGGAGAGCGACGGCGTCGCCCTGATCCTCGGGCGTGACGAGGTGGCCCTGTCCGCCGCGCGGGCGCTGACCGATCTTCTGGACCTCACCGTGCTGCTGCTGCCCGGAGCCGAGGTGACGCCGCCGCGCCAGACCACCTGGCCGGTGCTTCAGGGCCGGTTCGGGGGCGCGTCGGGCCATCTGGGGGCGTTCGAGCTGACGGTGAACGCCTATGCCGCGCCGGCGCCCTCGTCGCGCGCGCGGCTGGACTTCGGGCCGGGCCGCGACGGCGCCGTCTCGCGCTGCGACCTGGTGCTGGACCTGACAGGCAACCCGCCGCTCTTTCCCCATGAGCGTCCTGGCTATCTGCGCGCCGATCCCCGTGATCCCGCCGCCGTCGCCCGACTGGTGGCCGAGGCCGGCCAGATGACCGGCACCTTCGACAAGCCAAAATACATCGACTTCACGCCATCGCTCTGCGCCCATTCGCGCAATACGATCACCGGCTGCACCCGCTGCCTGTCCCTTTGCCCGACCGGCGCCATCACCCCGGCCGGCGACACGGTCAGCATCGACCCGGCGGTCTGCGCGGGCTGCGGCCAATGCGCCGCGGTCTGTCCCACGGGCGCGGCCGCCTATGCCCTGCCTGTCGTCGTCACAATTGCCAGCCGCCTGCGCCGCGGCCTCTCGGCCTGGTTCGAGGCCGGCGCCGCCGCCGCGCCGGTTATCCTGCTGCATGACGAGGGCCATGGCGCCGACCTGATCGACGCCGCCGCCCGCTTCGGCCGCGGCCTGCCGGCACATGTCATCCCGCTTGCGATCAACGAGCCGACGCAGGTCGGCCCCGAGATCATGGCGGCCGCGCTGGCTTGGGGCGCGGGCGGCGTCCGCGTCCTCGCCCGTGCGCGGCCGGCGCATCCGCTGGACGGCTTGGATGGCACGCTCGGCCTGATGGAGGTCATCTGCGAGGCGGCCGGCCATGCGCCCGGCAGCTGCGCGCTGATCCAGACGGACGATCCGGACGCGCTGGAGGCGGCCCTGTGGCGCCCGGCGCCGGCGGCGCGGCCCGCCCGGTCCGGCTTCCTGCCGCCCGAGGACAAGCGCGGCCTCCTGACGCTGGCCGTGGCCGAGTTGTGCCGCACCGCGCCCGTGCCCGCCGAGAGCATTCCGCTGCCGGCAGGTGCGCCCTTTGGCGCGGTCGTGCTGGACCAGGACGCCTGCACCCTCTGCCTCGCCTGCGTCGGGGCCTGCCCGACCGGCGCGCTCGGGGACAATCCCGACCGCCCGATGCTGCGCTTCACCGAAAGCGCCTGCGTGCAATGCGGCATCTGCGCGGCGACCTGCCCCGAACGCGCCATCACCCTGTCCCCGCGGATCGATCTCGAGGCCTGGGCGCAGCCCAAGCGCATCCTGAAGGAGGAGGAGCCGTTCAGCTGCACCGAATGCGGCAAGGCCTTCGGCACCGGCTCCAGCATCCGCCGCGTGATGCAGAAGCTCGAGGGGCACTGGATGTTCTCGGGCCCCGAGGGCGAGCAGCGCCGCCGCCTGCTGGGCATGTGCGACGATTGCCGCACGCGAGAGGTGGTGCTGGCCGGCTTCGATCCGCACGAACGCACGCACTGAGCCGGGGCGCGGCGCAGGCCGCCGCGAAACCCGAGGACCCGCCCGCGCGTTCGCGTGACAAGCATCGGCTGCCGCCTGTTCCCGAGGCGGCGCCCAAACGTGAGGAGACCGTGATGCCGTTCAAGAGCTTCTGCGCGCCAACCGCCCTGGCGCTGGCCCTCGCTGCCTTTCCCCTCGGCGCATCCGCCCAGGCTCCGGCCGGAACGGCGCCCGCCGCCGGCGCGCCGTCAGCGGCCGACCAGACCACCACGGCCGCGCAGGGCGGCGCTGCGGCGGTGACCACCGATCCCGAGGCGCAGGGCCTGGTCGGCGACGGCTCGCCCGCGGATGGCATGGATGCCGACGTCATGCTCCATTTCGTGCCGATCCTCAGCGCCTGCGTGTCCGCGCCCAACGAGACGGATTGCGGCCAGGTCCGCGCGCTGGTGACCGAATGTGCGGCGGATCTGAACTACGAGCTGTGCGACGTGCTGTTCGAGGACGCGGACGAGGTCTTCGCCGATCCCGCGCTGCTGGAGCGCGCCCAGATCACGCTGGCCCGGACGAGCGAGAGCATCGCGCAGATGCAGTTCGACGAGGCCGATGGCGAGATCGGCGAGGCGATCGAGGCGACCCGTGCCCTATCCGAACGCACCCTGCTGCGCGGCGCCGAGAACCTGAACTCGCATTCTAGCCCGCCCGTGGCGCTCGAGGAAGAGGTCCAGCAGTAGGCGCGCCAGAACAGGGCCAGCGTCGTCTCCGAAGGACCGGCGCGGCCCGGCGTGTGCTCTACGTGAGTGGAGATCGACAACAGGCGGCGCGCCGCAGCGGGCCCCTGAGGATCAGGGCCCGCTCGAGGCTCACCTGGTGCAGATTTGGCGAGTGCCTATGGGGGGACCCTGCCGTTCCGCAAGGTTGCCACGTTAGGAGCGTCCCAGATCAGGCTGCTAGCTCTGTGAGCCGGATGCCTTAGCGGTATCACCTGGCTCCATGACGCGAGGCAAAGGTGCTTCCGCGGCCCGGGTTGTTGCGTCGCCGCAGCACTGTGCTCAACCTGCGCCATGATAACGCTCCGGGGTTTAGTCGCGACCCCCGCCGCCGCCCCCGCCGCCGTTGCCACCGCCGTTGCCACCGCCGCCACCGTTTCCGCCGCCGTTGCCGCCGCCGCCGTTGCCGCCGCCGCCACCGCCGCCACCGCCGCCATTGCCACCGCCGCCGTTGCCGCCGCCATTGCCACCGCCGTTGCCGCCGCCATTGCCGCCGCCGCCGTTGCCACCGCCGTTGCCACCGCCGCCACCGCCGTTGCCGCCGCCATTGCCTCCGCCGCCGCTGTTGCCGCCGCCATTGCCTCCGCCGGATCCGCTGCCGCCCGAGCTGCCACCATCGCCTGCGCTACCACCGCCCGTGCCGCTACCGCCGGTGCTATCGTCGCCTGCGCTGCCACCGCCGGTGCTACCACCGCCGGTGCTGCCGCCGCCGGTGCCGCCACCGCCGGTGCTACCGTCGCCTGCGCTACCACCGCCCGTGCCGCCACCGCCGGTGCTGCCGCCGCCGGTGCTGCCGCCGCCGGTGCTGCCGCCGCCGGTGCTGCCGCC
>NZ_FMVT01000008.1:69951-214399 GCF_900102505.1 Paracoccus tibetensis
GTGCTGCCGCCGCCGGTGCTGCCGCCGCCGGTGCTGCCACCACCCGTGCTGCCGCCGCCCGCGCTGCCGCCGCCGGTGCTGCCGCCGCCTGTGCTGCCGCCGCCCGTGCTGCCGCCGGCATTGCCGACTGTCCCGCCGTTGAAGCCGCCTCCGCCGCCTCCGCCGTTGCCCCCGCCGCCATTGCCTCCGCCGGAGTTCTCGCCGCGGTTGTCACTGGCGCTTCCGCTGCCGAAGATCGCGTTCATCACGCTGCGGGCCCGCGAGGGCTGCGGCCAGCGGTTGTCGCCGCCGCCGGTCGTGACTGGGGGAACCTGAACGGTCGTCTGCGGCGGAACCGTGACGGGCGCGGCCTGAGGGGCAGGGGCCGGAGCTGGGGTGGCCGCGGGAGCCGTGGCCGTCCGGACCTGCGGCGCCGCGCCTCGCCCGCCGAGCCACAGCTCCAGGTAGCCCTGGGGCGGCGGAGGCGTGAAGCTGACGAAGTCGCGCAGCCCGACATCGAGCAGGCTCGCCAGTTCCTGGGCGGCCGCCCGATCCCGGGCGTGGAAGTAGCGGACATGGGTCTCGCCGATCGTCAGCGGCGTCACGATCTCGCGCGGCTCCCAGCCCGCTGCGGACAGCTGCGCCATCGCCCGGTCCCGCCCCTCGGCCGGGACGCGCTCGGGGATGTGCAGAACGAGGCGCATGTCGGCCGGGGCATCCGTCGCCGGCCGCTCCGCCTCGACGGGTGCCGCTGCCGGCTGTGCCTCGGGCGCGGGTTGCGGCGGCGCGGCCGTCGCGACAGGTGCCGTCTCGGCCGGCGCCGCGTCCGTCGCCTCGGCCCTGTCCACCACGGCGGGCGCAGGCGCGGGATCGGCCGGCCGCTCCGGCTCGGGTTGAAGCCCGGCGAGCGGCGGCAGGTGGCGCCAGATCTCCTTCGCCGTCGGCAGGTTCGCGTCGGTCTGCGCGCCGGCCTGCGTCACCACCGCGATGCAGGCGACAAGGGGAAGCGCGCCCAGGCAGAGTTTCGTGGTTCTGCGGCGTTGCGTCATGACAAGAGCCTCTGCTGTTCTTTCGCGGCACCCGCTCTCGGCCGGCGACCTCATGATAAATGCGGCTACAACTTTAACTTTTGGACGCACAAAGTCACGTCAAGTTAACTTGACACAACCCAAGGATGATGATCCGGCGCCCAAAACAGCTGCAGGGTTATCTGCGAATCAAGCCGCCTTTCGAGGCGTCACTGCGTCCGCAAGCTCGGCCTTTAGGTCACCTCGGCGTCAGCGCAGGCGCCAGGCCACCGGCATGGATGCGGCCGCGGCCCGCCCGGCGACGACGCCGAGCGCGACGCCGATCAGGTCCGCCAGCCAGTCCGTCAGGCTGCATTCCCGGCCCACGAAGGGCTGCACGATCTCGATGATCCCGCCGAATGCGGCGAAGAATGGAACGGCCACGACAAGCCAGCGGGGCTGCAGCAGGGCGATGGGGAAGGCCAGCGCCGCGAAGGCGATCGCATGGTAGATCTTGTCGGACTGCTCGATCTCGCCGATCTGCGGTGACGAGATTGGCGTCAGCGTCAGGGCGGCGATCGCCAGCGCGACCAGCAGCGTCAGGCCGGCTGCCAGCTTCTCTTGTCTCGACATCGCGCCCTCCGTTCTGCCGCCTGCGCTCGCCGCGCCCACGGGCGCCGACGAATGAGCGCCCCGTCCTTACCGCAGCATGGCCGGATGTCCAACACCGTGCCGATCCGGGCGTGGGGCAGCACAGGGCGCGCATGCCTAGGCACCAATCCCGCCAGCTTGACATTGGTTCTTGCGCGTCCATAAGTCGCCTGTGGAGGATGTCCATAGTGCGCCTGTTGTTGTGTTATCCGTTCGTCACGCTGGCAACCGTCAGCTTCTTGGGCATGAACGCCCCTGCCGGGGCGCAGTCCGCACAGGATGTTCCCGCGGCGCAGGCCCAGGCCCAGACCCTTCGCCAGATCATCGCCGAGATGGAGATCGAGGCGGCCGAGCTTGAGCCGCAGGTCGAGGCGGCCCGCGCGGCGCTGAGCGATCTCACGGTGCAGATCGAGACGGCGACCGCCCAGCTCCAGCAGGAACAGGAGAGGCTCGCCAGCCTCAACTCGGAAGCCGGCCAGCTGAGCCAGGTGATCGTCGGCCTGCGGGAGCTGGAGCAAGAGCAGGTCGACCGCCTCGCGGAACTGGAGGCGGAACTGTCGCAGGCGAGTGCCGCGCGGGATGAGCAGCTTGCGGCGCAAGAGGACATGCAGGCGCAGCTCGAGGCGCTGCGGCGCGACGTGGCGGCGCTGCAGGATCAGCGCGCGGCCGCGCAGGCGGGACTGGCGCAGGACGGCCAGGCGCAGGACGGCCAGGCGCAGGACGGCCAAGCGCAGGCGGGCGAGGGTGCCGGGCAGCTCGAGGCGCAGGAGACGCGTGCCGCGGCCCTCTCGGCGCAGATCGAGACCTTGACGGCCGAGCTGGAGACACGTGGCGCGGAGGCCGGTGAGCTGACCCGACGCGTGGAGACACTGCGCGCCGAGGAAGAGGCGCAGCTGGAGCGTCTCGCCGCGCTGGAGGCGCAGATCGCGCAGGCGACGGACGGGCAGGCGCAGCAACAGGCAGCGCAGGCGCAGCTGGAAGCGCTGCGCGGCGAGGTGGCCGCGCTGGAGGAGCAGCGCGACGCCGTGCAGGCGGAACTGGCGCAGGCCGCGGCCCGCCAGGCCGAGCAGCTGTCTTCGCAGCAGGACGCGCAGGCGCAGCTGGAATCGCTGCGCGGCGAGGTAGCCGCGCTAGAGGAGCAGCGCGACGCGGTGCAGGCGGAGCTCGCGCAGGCCGCCGCCGGCCGGGACGAGCAGCAGTCCGCGCAGCAGGACGCGCAGGCGCAGCTGGAGTCGCTGCGCGGTGAACTGGCGTCGCTGGAGGAGCAGCGCGACGCGGTGCAGGCGGAGGTCGCGCAGGCCGCCGCCAGCCGGGACGAGCAGCAGTCCGCGCAGCAGGACGCGCAGGCCCGGCTCGAGGCGGTGCGGGGTGAGCTGGCAGAGCTGCAAGATCAACGCAATGCCGTGCAGGTGGAACTGGAGCAAGCCCGGGAAGGGGCCGGCGAGATCGAGGAGCAGGCGGCGCGTGCCGCGGCTCTCTCCGAGCAGGTCGAGGGCCTGACGGCGGAGCTGGAGGCACGCGGCGCGGAGGCCGGCGAGCTGACCCAACGCCTCGAAGACCTGCGCGCCGCGGAGCAGCAGCAGGTGGAGCGGCTCGCCGCGCTGGAGGCGCAGGTCGCCGAGGCGACCGAGGGGCAGGCGCAGCAGCAGGAGGCGCAGGCCCAGCTCGAGGCGCTGCGCGCCGAGGTGGCGGCGCTGGAGCAGCAGCGCGATGCCGGGCAGGCCGAGCTGGCGCAGGCTGGGGAAGGTGCCGGGCAGATAGCCGCACAAGAGGCGCGTGCCGCCGCCCTGGCCGAGCAGATTGAGGCGCTGACGGCGCAGCTGGACGCGCGCGGCGCGGAGTCGGACCAGCTGGCCCAACGCATCGAGAGCCTGCGCGCCGAGGAGCAGCAGCAGGCAGCGCGCCTGGCGGCGCTGGAGACGGAGATCGCCGAAGCGGCAAGCGGGCAGGCAGAGCAGCAGGAGGCGCAGGCGCAGCTCGAGGGGCTTCGCGCGGACGTGGCTGCGCTCGAGGCGCAGCGGGACGCTGTGCAGGCCGAACTGGCGCAGGCCCGAGAGGGGGCCGACGAGGTCGCGGCGCAGGAGGCGCGTGCCGCCGCCCTTGCCGAGCAGATCGCGGCGCAGACGGCGGATCTGGAGGCGCGTGGCGCGGAATCCGATCAGCTGACGCAACGCGTCGACGACCTGCGCAGTGCCGAGCAGGAACAGGTGCAGCGACTTGCCGCGCTGGAGGCGCAGATTGCCGCGGCGACGAACGGGCAGGCCCAGCAGCTGTCCGCGCAGCAGGAGGCGGAGGCGCAGCTCGAGGCGCTGCGGCGCGACGTGGCGGCGCTGGAGGAGCAGCGCGGCGCGGTGCAGGCTGAGCTGGAAGCGGCGCGGGAGGGGGCCGGACAACTCGAGACGCTGCGCAGCGAAGTGGCGGAGCTTTCGCGCCAGCGCGACGACATGCAGGCGCAGCTGACACGCTCCGAGGAGCTGTCGACCCAGATCGCCGCGCAGGAAGCGCGCACGTCCGTGTTGGCCGAGGAGATCCGGACGCTGACCGCCGAAGCGGCCGCCCGCGCGCAGCAGCGCGACGTCGCGGCTGCGGCACCGGCGCCGCAGCCCGCTCCGGCGCCAGTGCCGGAACCGGAACCCGCGGTACCGGCCGAGGCGCCGCGGCAGCAGCGCGACGAGGCGCAGGTCAGCGCCGTCCTGGCCACCACGCCCGGGCTTCCGCAGTCACCCGAAGCCCGCGACCGCCTGCGCAGCCTGCTGGTCGAGGGTCAATGCGCGACCGACGCGCTGCGCGAGGTCCAGGATCCGATCAACAGGCAGGCGCTGCTCGTCCTCCTGGCCGGGCTCGACGGGTGCTGAGCCCATCTGACGAAAAGGGGACGACGATGCGCGTGACCATGCTTCTGCAACGCCTTGCCCTCGGGCTCTGCGCGGCGTCCGCCCTCGGCTTTGCCGCCCATGCCCAGGACGCCGATCTCAGCATCATGACCGGCCCGCCGACCGGCACCTATCACCAGGTCGGCCAGGACCTGAACGGGCTGATGCAGCAATGCGGCCGGGATCTCGAGGTCGTTGAAAGTAAAGGCTCGCTCGAGAACCTGCTCGCCATCCGGCAGCGCCGGAACACGCAGTTCGGCATCGTGCAGAGCGACGTGCTGGAATACATGCAGACCTTCGCGGGCAACGACCGCGACGTGGCGCGCGCCATCGCGGGCGTGCGCGTGGCATTCCCGCTATATGACGAGGAGGTGCATGTCCTGGCTCGGCGGGACATCGCCGCGTTCGACGATCTCGGCGGCAAGCGGGTCGCGATCGGGACCGAGAACAGCGGCACCTACCTGACCGCCTCGCTGATGCTGTCGCTGGCCGGAATCGAACCGGCCGAGGTCAGGCCCATCTCGCCCGACGACGCCCTGCCGCTGCTCGAGGCGGGCGAGATCGACGCGTTCTTCCACGTCGCCGGAGCGCCGGCCGAGCTATATGCCGAGGGCGCGATCGACGGCGACGCGTTCCACCTGCTGCCGATCCGCAACCAGACGCTGCGGGCGGCCTATACGCCCGCGACGCTGGCTGGCGGGACCTACCCGTTTCAGCCCGAGCCCGTGGAGGTCGTCGCCGTGAAGGCCGTGCTGATGACCTACGAGTTCGACGCGCGCGGGAACCTCTACCAGCAGGGCGCCTGCCGCGGCGTGTCGGACCTGTCGTCCTTGATCCTGTCCAATCTCGGCACGCTGCGCAGCGAGGGTCATCCGAAGTGGCAGTCGGTCGATTTCACCGACGTCCCGCCAGGCTGGGAGATCGCGGCCTGCGTCAACCGCGGCATCGATCCGGGCTACCAATCGAGCTGCGCGGCCGCCACGCCCGAGGCCGGGCCTGCGCCCGAGGCTGCAGCGCAGCCGGAGGCCGAGGCCGAGGTCTTGTCCGGCAGCCCCGCCACCGACGCCTTCCGCCGCAGCATTTGCGCCAGGATCGGCTGCTGATCAGGGCGCGGCCCGGTTGATCCCGACCCAGTCCGACGCCGGGCCGGACGTTCCATTCTCGCGCAGCGTGACCACCCGCCAGCGCGCGACCGGCTGGTCGATCACGATCGCCGGAAGCGCCGTCTCTGCCTGCTGCGCGCGCTGGCCGCTGACGCTGAAGAACTCCACGCGGTAACGCGGGGCCGAGCCGGACCAATGCAACTCGGTTCGGTCCGAACCGATGACGATCTGTCGCTTCTGAGCCGGGGCCGCAAGCTCTTGCCCCTGATGCGCGGCGCCCAGTTCGCGCAGCCGCGCCGCGGCGCCGGCGATTTCGGGCGCCGCCTGGTACCAGGCCCGCGCCGCGAAGGGATCGGGCGCAACGCCAAGGCCCGTCTCGTAGAACTGGCCCAGGTAATAGGCCGCGCGGTCGCTGCCCCAGAGCGCCGCGCGGGTGTAGACCGGGATTGCCGCTTCCGGGTTCTCGGCACCGATGTCGAGCGCCTCGATCAGCAACTCGCGCGGATCAGGCGGACCGGCTTCGACGAGCGTTTCGACTTGGCCCGAGGGTCTCGCTTCAAGCGGCTGGTCCAACGCAGCCTCTGTCGAAGCGGGGGCCGCGGATTGGAAGCTGTCGCTCGAGATAATGGCATATGTGGTCAGCGCAGCCAGTCCGATGACCGACGCCGCAAGCAAGGCCGGCTTCGGCCAGACCTGCGCCGGAGGCTCCTCCTCGGGCGGCAGCGTACGGTCCTCGAGTGCGGGTCTCAGGCTCTCGCTTTTTCTGGCCGGTGTGGGTGTCGCCGTCGCGGCGGCAGGCGGCGGCACGTCGGCGGCGTCTTCCACTGGCAGGGCCGGCAGCGGATAGGGCAGGCGGCCTGCCTTCGCCAGCTCGGCAAGGCAGGCATGGACGAAACCCGCCTCGAGCCGCCCCGGATCGGCCGGGCCGGGCCGCGCAAGGCAGTGCTGCACCAGAAGGTCGATCTTGCCCGGATAGCCGCCGGAGGCCGCGTGGATCAGCCGCAGGCCCGCCGTGTCGAAGGGCTGCCGGCCAATGTGGCAGGCGCAGTTCGAGCTTCGAAAGCGGTGCGCGATGTATTGTCCCGTCTCCGCAGGCGTGTGGGGCTGCAGGCGCACCTGCCCGCCCAGCCTGCTCCGCAGCGTCTCGGACAGAAGCGCGTCGGCCAGCGGGACCGGAGCGTCGCGCCAGACGAGCAGGACATGCATCGTCTGCGGCGTCCCCGGCGCGTCCGTCAGCTCCTCCAGGAACTTCACCCCGTCCTGAAGGATCAGATGAGCGTTGTCGACGATCAGCAGGCACGGCTTCTGCGCCCTGCGACAGGCCGCCAGGAAGCGCGCGAACTCCTCTGCCGGCTCGCCCGAGTCGATCCCGAAGGCCTTCGGCACCTCGGCCACCAGCCTTGTGCCCGGCCGGCCCAGATCGACCCAGGCCAGCTCGGTGCTGCGCGGCGCCAGCGCCGCGACCTCGGAGGCGAGGACCGTCTTGCCGACCTGCGCCGGTCCCGACAGGATCAGCAGCGCGCGGTCGGACCGGCTCCACGCCCGGATCGTGGCGAGATTGTCGTGATTGACTTCCGTCAGGAACAGCCGATGCGGTGCCGGCGCCGTCGCGAATGTTGTGCACGGCAAGGTGTCAGCGGCCTCGTTCATTGCTCTCTCCACACGCGCCGAAGCACGGCGCGCTGCTTTAAGCGCCCTTCGTTCCGGCGGTCAAAGTAGACGCAACCGGCCAGAGGGTAAATCGGCCCGCCGCTCTTCGCCGCACAACGTTATCGCCAGGCAAGAGTTCGTGCATCGGCCCCTTATGGCGCGAACGATCACCAGCGCCACGCGCCCGGCATCTCGCGGACTGCCGCACGCGTCGCCTCGACGATGCGGCGATTGAGGCAGGCGCCAACCGTGCCCGCATTCTCGACCACCCCCAGCTCGTCGATCAGCTTGAGGTTCGCGATCCTTTCGGCCGCGCCGATGCGAGGGGCGCTGTATGTCCAGCCGTGGCCCCATCACGCCGTTCTCGCCCAATCCGCGCGCCAGCGCCTCCCACATCCGCTGGACGAGGATGCCGGCCGAGAGCGGCGCATCTCGGGTCGGTGTTGCCCGTAGGCCTCAGGTCTTCGGGCGGCCGATCTCGCCCAGGGTCAGCACGGGCGAGGCGTCGATGCCGGCGGCGTTCAGCATCGCGGCCACGCGCTCGAGCCCGGCGACCAGCATGGCCTGTTCCCAATCCTGAAGCGCCGTGAAGCCTTGGACGAAATGCTGCTGCAGCGCGTCCGGCGCTTCGGACAGCGCCTGCGCCCCGGCCTCGGTCAGCAGGACCAGAAGCTGCCGGCGGTCCGTGTCCGAGCGTTCGCGCTGCGTCAGCCCGCGCTTTTCCAGCTGATCGACCAGCGCGGTCACCGTCGCCTGGCTGACGCCCATCTGCCCGGCCAGGCGCGTCGGCGTCGCGCGCCGGCCCTCGTTGCCCGCCAGGATCTGCAGCACGCGCAGCTTGGCCGGCGTCAGGCCGGCGGCCTGGGCAAGCTCGCGCTCGTGCTGCTCGGTCGCGCGCAGGATGCGGCGGAGCGCGATCAGCGCGGCGTCGGTGCGGGCCACGGGAATGGCAGAGGGCAGGGGCTCTTCGCTCATCGAAGCATCATGGCATGAGCGGCCGGGCGGCTCAAGAAGCGGCGAGATGCTGCTGGCGACTGATCTGTCGATTTTCTTTGCTTGACTAAGCGGGAGTGCTGAATCCCAGCAAGAGTAGAGAAGAATATCTTATAGGAAAACAGTGATATAAAAGAAGATTCAGATGCACCTGCCATCGGGTTGCAACCTCCAAGCAGTCTTACTAGTTTGGTGGGCGAAGCAAAACAGGATCATGCCATGCCCCGCGACTTGCCGCTCGAGGCCACGAACGACCAGCGCGAAACCCGCCAGCTGCTGCTGCGCAAGCCGCGGCCGGATGACGGGCCGGCGATCTGGGAGTTGGTGCGCGCCTGCAAGCCGCTGGACGAGAACTCGCTCTACTGCAACCTTGTGCAGGCCGAGCATTTCGCCGATACCTGCGTCCTCGCCGAGCGCGGCGACGAGGTGGTCGGCTGGATTTCGGGCCACATGATCCCGAACGAGGACGCGCTCTTCGTCTGGCAGGTCGCGGTCGGGCCGAAGGCGCGCGGGCTCGGCCTTGGACGGCGGATGCTGCAGCACCTGCTGCGGCGCGAGGAATGCGCGGGCGCGGCGCGCCTGCACACCACCATCACCCGCGACAACGAGGCGTCCTGGGCGCTGTTCCGCAGCCTTGCGCGCCATCTCGGCGGGCATCTGCGCTCGCGGCCCCACTACACGCGCGACACCCATTTCGGCGGCCGGCACGCGACCGAGCACATGGTCACGATCCCGCTGCCCCGCGCTTATGCCCGCCCCAAGGCGGCCTGAGCGACACCCCATCACGCAGACACTGCGAAAGGAAACCGCATGCCGAAAGACATGACGATGACGACCGAGCCGACCGACATCTTCACCCGCCGCGAGAGCGAGGCGCGCAGCTATTGCCGGGGCATCCCGGCGCTGTTCACCTCGGCCTCGGGCTCGATCATGCGCGACGCCGAGGGGCGCGAGCATATCGACTTTCTCGCCGGCTGCTCGTCCCTGAACTACGGGCATAACGACCCGGACATGAAGGCCGCGCTGGTCCAGCACCTGATGGATGACGGGATCGCGCATGGCCTTGACCTGCACACGGATGCAAAGGCGCGGTTCCTCGAGGCCTTCGAGCGTCACATCCTGGCGCCGCGCGGCATGGATCACCGCGTGATGTTCACCGGCCCCACGGGCGCGAACGCGGTCGAGGCCGCGATGAAGATGGCGCGGAAGGCCACTGGCCGGACCAACATCATCGCCTTCACCAACGGCTTTCATGGCGTGACGCTCGGGGCGCTGGCGGCGACCGGGAACGGCTATCATCGCGGTGGCGCGGGGATGGACGTGCAGGGCGTCACGCGCCTGCCCTATGACGGCTATGCGACGGGTGTCGACAGCGCCGCTCTGCTGGAGCAGATGCTGGGCGACGCCTCGGGCGGGATCGACGCGCCGGCGGCGATCATGCTGGAGACGGTGCAGGGCGAGGGCGGGCTGAACGCGGCCTCGGCCGAGTTCGTGCAGCGCGTGGCGGCGATCGCCAAGGTTCACGGCGCGCTGCTGATCATCGACGACATCCAGGCGGGCTGCGGCCGCACCGGGCGCTTCTTCTCGTTCGAGGAGATGGGCGTGATGCCGGATCTCGTGCCGCTGGCCAAGTCGATCTCGGGCTTCGGATTGCCGATGGCGGCGGTGCTGGTGCGCCCGAAGCACGACGTCTTCGGCCCGGCCGAGCACAACGGCACCTTCCGCGGCAACACCCACGCCTTCGTCACCGCCCACGTCGCGGTCGAGAAGTTCTGGGCCGACGATGCGTTCCAGACCGAGCTGGCCGAGAAGGCCGCGCTGATCGAGCGGCGGCTCACGGAGCTGGCCGCGCTGGTGCCCGGCGCCTACCTCAAGGGCCGCGGCCTCATGCGCGGCGTCGATGTCGGCTCGGGCGGACTGGCCGGTGCGATCTGCGCCCGCGCCTTCGAGAACGGGCTGATCATCGAGACCTCGGGGAACGAGGATCATGTGGTCAAGGTTCTTGCGCCGCTGACGACGCCGGTCGCACTCTTCGAGCAGGGCTTCGACATCCTGCTGGATGCCGCCCGTGACGTTCTTGCCACCACCAAAATCGCTGCGGAGTAAGCATCATGATCGTTCGCGACTTCCATGACCTGAAGACCACCGACCGTTCCGTGTCCGACCAGAACTGGAACTCGGTCCGCATGCTGCTGGCCGATGACGGGATGGGCTTTTCCTTCCACATCACCACCATCGGCGGCGGGACCGAGCACACCTTCCACTACAAGCACCATTTCGAAAGCGTCTACTGCATCTCGGGCAAGGGCTCGATCGAGGATCTGGCGACGGGCGAGGTGCACCAGATCACGCCTGGCGTCATGTACGCGCTGGACAAGCACGACAAGCACACCGTTCGCTGCGAGGAGACGCTGGTGCTGGCCTGCTGCTTCAACCCGCCCGTGACCGGCACCGAGGTGCATCGCGAGGACGGCAGCTACGCCCCGGCCGAGGAGAGCGCATGACGAAGCCAAGCCACACCGTCGAGAAGATCGGCGGCACCACGATGTCCCGCATCCGCGAGCTGAAAGGCAGCCTGCTGATCCGCAATGGCGATCCCTATGGCCGTGTCTTCGTCGTCTCGGCCTTCGGCGGGATCACGGACCTGCTGCTGGAGCACAAGAAGACCGGCGAGCCCGGCGCCTATGCCGCCTTCGCGGCAGCGGCCGGGGACCATGAATGGCTGGCCGCGCTGGACCGGGCGGGCGCCGCGATGGCCGCCGCCCATGCCGCCGTGCTGGACCATCCGGGCGATCAGGAGCGCGCCGACGCCTTCCTGCGCGAGCGCATCCAGGGGACGAGGAGCTGCCTGATCGACCTGCATCGCCTCTGCTCCTACGGGCATTTCCGCCTGTCCGAGCACATGCTGCAAACGCGCGAGCTGCTCTCGGGCCTCGGAGAGTCGCACTCGGCCTTCGTGACGACCCTGATGCTGCAACGCGCCGGGATCGCCGCGCGCTACGTGGACCTGTCGGGCTGGCGCGACGAGAACGAGCTGACGCTGGATCAGCGCATCGGCGGCGCAATGGCGGGCGTCGATGCCAGTGCCGAGATGCCCATCGTCACCGGCTATGCCCAGTGCACCGAGGGCCTGATGCGCGAGTTCGACCGCGGCTATTCCGAGGTGACCTTCTCGCGCCTTGCCGCCCTCACCGGCGCCCGCGAGGCGATCATCCACAAGGAGTTCCACCTGTCGTCGGCCGATCCGAAGCTGGTCGGGGCGGGCGCTGTCCGCAAGCTGGGGCGCACGAATTACGACGTGGCCGACCAGCTGTCGAACCTGGGGATGGAGGCGATCCACCCAAAGGCCGCCAAGACGCTGCGCCAGTCGGGCGTGCCGCTGCGCGTGACCAACGCTTTCGAGCCGCAGGACCCCGGCACGCTGATCGACGACCAGCCGGCAGGCGGGCCTTCGGTCGAGATCGTGACCGGCCTCGACCTGCACGCGCTGGAGCTGTTCGAGCAGGACATGGTCGGCGTGAAGGGCTATGATGCCGCGATCATCGAGGTGCTGACACGGCACAACGTCCGCATCGTCTCGAAGGTGTCGAACGCCAACACGATCACCCATTACGTCGACACCAGCCTCAAGGCCCTGCGCCGGGTCGAGCGGGACCTGGCGGCGCGCTATCCTGCCGCCGTGGTGACATCGTGTGCGGTGTCGATGGTCGCAGCCGTCGGCCGCGACCTCGACGGGCTGGCCGTCCTCAGCCGCGGGTTGAACGCGCTGGCGGATGCCGGCCTCGCCGCCATCGGGGCAAGCCAGGGGCCGCGGCAGGTGGATGTCCAGTTCATCGTCGAGCGGGAGGCCATGGCAGCCACGATCAAGGCGCTTCACGCCGAACTCATCGAGGCTGACGCCGAGCCGGCGCGCGTCGCGGCCTGACCGGGACGCGGCGAGGGGCCGCTTGCGACCCCTCGTGCGTGCGGATGAGGCGCGGCTAGCGCTGGTTCAGCGCCGCCTGCCATTCGGCCAGCAGACCGGCCCGGCGCAGGCGGTCGCCATAGACGAGCAGGCCGGCATCGAGGCGGATCGGCCGCAGTTGCGGTGCCGGCGCAGGGCCGGTGCCGGGCACAAGCGCGACGCCGCTGGTTTCCGCGATCAGTCGCTGCGCCGGACCCGACAGCAGGAACAGCAGCAGCTCGCGCCCGCCCTCGGGGTCGGGCGCCCCTGCCGGCAAGAAGGCCGAGCGGACGATGGCGAAGGTGTAGTCCTCGGCCGCGATGCGCACGAGGTCCGGATCGTCCGGGCGAAAGCGCGCGGCGTAGCTTGCGACGACATTGTAGACCACGGCGAGATCGCCGCTGCGCAGGTCGTCGATCATGTCGGACGAGCAGCAGTAAAGTCGCGCGTCCAGCCGGCCCATCACCTCGGCCAGCCGCCAGAACCCGTCGGAGACCTGGTCGTCCTGCGCGGTGAGGAAATAGCCGACGCCCGAGACCTGCGGATCATAGGTGGCGATCCTGCCCTGGAAGCGGTCCGCGTTCTCGCGCAGCGTCGCGATCAGCTCGCGCCGGTTGACCGGCAGCGGCAGGTCGGCGAAGGCGCTGCGCGAGGCCAGCGTCACCACCGGCTCGAGCGCGATGCCCCAGAGCTGGTCCCGCCAGCGCGCCCACGCGGGCAGCCCGGGCGCCGCCAGCTCGACCGAGGCGGCGAAGCCGTCGTTGACCAGCTTCATCTGCATGTCCATCGCCGAGGAGATCACCAGGTCGAACTGCGCCCCTTCCTCGGCCACGGCGCGCTGGATCTCGCTCGAAGAGGCCTGCACGTAGCGGATCGCGCGGCCCGGGTGACGGGCCACGAAGGCGGTCAGAACCGGGGCGAAGGCGGCGGTGTCGGTGGTCGAGAGGACCTCGATCCGCGGCGCGCTCTCGTCCCCGAAGATGCTCTCGGATTCGATCTCGAAGCCCGCGGCGGGGGCCAGGTGCAGAAGCGTCAGGGCAGCGGCAATGACAGCGTGGCGCATGTTCCCCCCTCCGGGCGCGGCGTGAGCGAGAAGCGGCCGCGATGGGCGGCGGCGACCTCGGTGACAATCGTGAGGCCGAGGCCCGATCCGGCGACATCCTCGACATTGCTGCCGCGCCGGAAGCGCCCGGTCAGCGCGTCGCCCGCAATGCCGCGCCCGTCGTCGCATACCGCCAGGACCGCTTGGCGGTCCGCCTCGTGCAGCGCAAGATGGACGGTGCCCTCGGACCTGGCGTATTTCACCGCGTTGTCGAGGATGTTACGCAGCGCGATCTCCAGCATACGCTGATCGCCCCGCAGGTGGCACGGCCGGCCGAGGCCGGCCGAGGTCACCCGCAGATCCCGCAGATCGGCCAACGGCTCGACCGCGCGCAGGACCGAGGCGGCCAGCGCTGCAAGGTCCAGCATCTCGGCCTCGAACTGGTCGCTGCGATACATCACCATTGCATGGTCCAGGATCTGGCTGGCCGAGCGGCTGCTGTCGTCGATAGCGCGGACCATCCGGCGCAGCCGGGTGCGGGCGGCGGGATCGCTCGTCTCTGCAAGGGCCAGCTCGGCCTCGGTGCGGACCAGCGACAGGGGGGTGCGGATGCGGTGCGCCGCCTCGAAGATGAAGGTTTCGGCCAGATCCAGCGCGCCGCGCAGCCGCGCGATCAAGCCGTTCAGCGCCCGCAGCAGGGGCGTCAGCTCGCGCGGGGTGGGGTAGCGCACCGGCGACAGGTCGCGCGGGCCGCGCCGGGCCACCACCTCGGCCAGCCGCCGGACGGGCGACAGCACCGCCTCGGCCGCCAGCAGCGCGACGGGCAGGACCAGCGCCAGGAAGGCGAGCGCCACCCAGGCTGCGCCCATCGCCGTCTCGCGCGCGATGGCGGCCTGGCCCCGCCGGGTCTGCCCGAGCGTCACCATGACGGGAACCGCGCGCGCGTCCACCAGCATCGGCCGGGCCACCGCCGCCAAGCGAAGCTGTGCGCCCTGATGCGTGGCGGCCCAGAAGACCGGCGCAAGGTCCGTCGGCGGCGCGGGCGGGGGCGGCAGCCCCTCGTAGCCGGTCACCACGTCGGCGCCGACGCGCAGGCTGTAGAAGATCCGCTCGTCCCCCATCGCGCCCAGCATCGAGAAGGTGGCGTAGGGCAGGTCCAGCTCCAGCCCGTCGTCGACGCTGCGCACGCCCTCGGCGATCGCGGTGACGGCGGCGCCCAGCACCGCGTCCTGCGACGCCCGCGAGGCGCTTTCCGCCACCCACCGCACCGTCACGAAGAGGCCAGCGACCAGCAGCGCCGACAGGACCACGAACTGCCAGACGAGACGGCGGCGCAGGGACTTGATCTGCCCGGCTCCAACCAGCGCCCGCAGCGCCCTCATTCCGCGATCAGCCGGTAGCCGACGCCGCGCAGCGTCTCGATCCGGGCGCCCGAACCCTCTAGCTTGCGGCGGAGGCGGCCGACATAGACCTCGATCGCGTTGTCGCTGACCTCCTCGTCGAAGGAGAACAGGCGGTCGATCAGATGCGCCTTGGAATAGGTCTGGCCGGGACGGGACAGCAGGATCTCCAGCAGCCGCAGCTCGCGGGCGCGCAGCTCGCGCGTCTCCTCGCCGATGGTGACATTGGCGCCGAGCGCGTCGAAGGTGAAGCCGGCGAAGTGGCGCCGGCTGTCGGCGGCGCCCGCCCGGCGGCGCAGGACGGCGCGGCACCGGGCCTGCAACTCGGCAAAATCGAAGGGCTTGGTGATGTAATCGTCCGCGCCCAGATCCAGCGTGCTGACCCGGTCCCCGACCGAGGCGCTGGCCGTCATCATGATCACCGGCACCTCGCGCCGCGCCGCCCGCTCGGCCGCCAGGAAGTCGCGGCCGTCGCCGTCGGGCAGGGAAATGTCCAGCAGGATCAGGTCGTAGGGCGCGCTGTCCAGAAACAGCCGAGCATCGGCCAGGGTCGGCGCATGATCGACGCCATGCCCCTCGAGCGCCAGGCGCGAGGCCACGGCGCGGGCCAGCTCTTCGCCGTCCTCGACCAACAGGATTCTCATGTGCTGAACTATTCGGCGGTGCGTGACAGGTTCGTGTCAGCTTTTCACCAAATCCTTAACGCCGCAAGCCCGCCAGCTTTTCCGGCGGGCAGTCTGGGAGGACATCATGAAGATTTGGACCCGTGCAGCCGCAGCTGCGCTGATGATGACGGTTGCCGCGCCCGCCATGGCGCAAGAGTGCATCGCGCCGGCGAACCCCGGCGGTGGCTGGGACTTCACCTGCCGCCAGATCGGCCGGATCATGACCGATCTGGGACTGGTGCCGAACATGGTGCAGGTGACCAACCTCGCCGGCGCGGGCGGCGGCGTCGCGTACACGCAGGTCGTCAGCAAGCGCGGCAGCGACCCGGCCGTCTTCGTCGCGGCCTCGTCGGCCACCACCACGCGGCTGGCGCAGAACGCCTTCGCCGGGGCGACCGCGGACCAGGTCCGGTGGGTCGGCTCGATCGGCGGCGATCCCGGCGTGATCGTCGTGGCGCAGGACAGCCCGTTCCAGGACCTGAAAGACCTTGTCGAAGCCATCAAGGCCGATCCCGGCAGCGTCGCCTTTGCCGGCGGTTCGGCGGTGGGCGGGTTCGACCACCTCAAGGTCCTGATGATGCTGGACAAGGCCGGCTTCGAGGACATGCGCGCGGTGAAATATGTCGGCCTCGACGGTGGCGCGGATGCCATCACGCAGACCGTGGGCGGCTTCACGCAGGCGATGACTGGCGATCTGTCCGAGATCACCGGCTTCATCCGCTCGGGCGACGTGCGCCCCATCGCAGTCCTCTCCGAAAAGCGCGTGAGCGGGTTCGAGGACGTGCCGACCGCGAAAGAGCAGGGCGTGGACATCGTGGCGATGAACTGGCGCGGCATCTACGTCCCGAAGGACATCAGCGACGAGGACTACCAAGCCTGGGTCGAGAAGCTGCAGCAGGTCGGCGAATCCGAGCAGTGGCAGACCGTGATGGCCGAGAACGGCCTCGAGCCCTACATGATCCTCGGCGACGAGTTCCAGACCTTCGTCGACGCCAACATCGCCGAGATCCAAGAGGTCTCGCGCGAGATCGGGCTGCTGCAATGATCCGCGGCGACCGCGTCTTCGGCGCGTTCATGATCGTGGTGGCACTGGGGTATATCCTCAGTGCCAGCAGCATCCCGACCAGCTTCATGTCGGACCCTGTCGGGCCGCGCATCTTCCCCTACATGATCGCGGGCGTCGTGATCCTGTGTTCGCTGGTCATGGTGCTGAAGCCCGATCCGGACCAGGACTGGCCGGCGGGACCGATGGTGCTGCAGCTGGGTCTCGCGCTGGCGGTGCTGGTCGCCTATGCCTATGCAATCACGCCGCTCGGCTTCCTGATCCCGACGACCGTCGCGGCCGGCGTGCTGAGCTGGCAGATCGGCGGGCGGCCCCTGCGGTCGGCCATCACCGGGCTGGGGCTCGCCATCGGCCTCTTCGTTCTGTTCCGCGTCATCCTGGGCCTCGGCCTGCGCGGCCTGCCTGCTGGAATGGGATTCTGACATCATGGACATGATCTCCAACCTGGCGATGGGCTTCTCCATCGCCGTGACACCCTATACGCTGATCCTCGCGATCATCGGCTGCTTCGTCGGCACCATCATCGGCGCCCTGCCGGGCCTCGGCCCGTCGAACGGCGTCGCGCTGCTGATCCCGATCTCGTTCTCGATGGGGCTCGACGCCATCTCGGCGCTGGTGCTGCTGACCTCGGTCTATTACGGCGCCATGTATGGCGGGCGCATCAGCTCGATCCTGCTGAACATTCCGGGCGACGAGCCGGCGATGATGACCACGCTGGACGGCTATCCCATGGCCCGGCAGGGCAAGGCGGCCGAGGCGCTGGTCGTCTCGGGCGTCGCGTCCTTCGTCGGCGCGCTGATGGCCACGATCGGCCTGATGGTCTTCGCCCCCTACCTGGCGCGCGTCGCCTACAGCTTCGGGCCGGCCGAGTATTTCGCGCTGTACCTGCTGGCCTTCTGCACGCTTGGCGGGATGGGCTCGTCCAACCAGGCCAAAGCCGCGCTGGCCGCGGCCATCGGGCTGGGCATCGCGATGATCGGCCTCGACAAGACCACCGGCATCCCGCGCTTCACCTTCGGCGAGCTGCACCTGATGGACGGGGTCGACTTCCTCGTCGCCATCGTCGGCCTGTTCGCCGTGGCCGAGGTGTTCCACTTCATCGAGAGCCACGGCAAGGACAGCGCCATCGGCGTCAAGCTGGGCAAGATCCTGGTGCCGTGGCGGATGCTGCGCCAGACCTTTGGCGCCATGATGCGCGGCACGGGGATCGGCTTCGTGGCGGGCGTGCTGCCGGGCGCGGGCGCCTCGCTCGGCTCGTTCCTCGCCTACATGGCCGAGAAATCGGTCGCGAAGGGCGCGGACAAGGCCAGCTTCGGCAAGGGCAACCCGCGCGGCGTCGCCGCCCCCGAGGCGGGCAACAATGCCGCGGCAGGTGGCGCCCTGGTGCCGATGCTGACGCTCGGGGTTCCGGGATCGGGCACCACGGCCGTCCTGCTGGCGCTGCTGCTGACGCTGAACATCACCCCCGGCCCGCTGCTCTTCGCCGAGCGGCCCGAGATCGTCTGGTCGCTGATCGCCTCGCTTCTGATCGCGAACGTGGTCCTGCTGCTGATGAACGTGCCGATGATCAAGGTCTTCGTGAAGATCCTCTCGGTGCCGGCCTGGGTGCTGCTGCCGGGCGTCACGATGATCGCCTTCGTCGGGATCTACTCGCTCACCGGCTCCAGCTTCGACATGCTGATGATGGTGGCCTTCGGCGTTCTCGGCTACATCATGCGCAAGCTGGACATTCCGACGGTTCCGGTGATCCTTGGCATCCTGCTGGGCAACGCGATGGAGGACAACCTGCGCCGCGCCATGGTGCTGTCGAACGGCGACTGGACGTACCTGGTCAGCTCGCCGATCTCGATCGGGCTCTGGATCGCGGCCATCCTGGGCTTCGTAGCCCCGATCTTCCTGCGCCGCCTGCTGAAGAAGCCGCCGGTGCCGCAGACCGCGCCCGTGATGAACGAGGACTGACATGCCGACACGCGTTCTGGTGCCTTCGGGCGTTCTGGGGCTGGGCTTCGACCGCGAGGCCTTGGCCCGCGGCGTCGCCGCCCGCCCCGACATCATCTGCATCGACGGGGGGTCCACCGACAGTGGGCCCTTCAGCCTTGGCGCCGGGCAGTCCAAGTATTCCCGCGCCGCCACCAAGTCGGAATGGCGCGCCCTCATGCTGGCGCGGGCCGAGGCGGGCGTGCCGCTGGTCATCGGCACTGCCGGCACCTGCGGCACCGACAGCACCGTGGACTGGATGTACGACATCACCGCCGAGCTGGCGCGCGAGCTGGGGCAGGAGCTGCGCGTCGCGCGCCTCTATTCCAGCCAGCCCGCCGCCCGCGTGGCCGAGGCGGCCGCCGCGGATCGCGTGACGCCCCTTCCGCCATCGCCCGAGCTGCGGCTGGAGGACCTCACCAACATCGTCGCGCTGGCGGGGGCCGAGCAGATCCAGGCCGCACTGGAGACCGGCGCCGACATCGTCATCGCCGGCCGCACCACTGACACCGCGACCATCGCGGCGCTGCCCCTGTCCCGCGGCGACGCGGCGGGCGGCGCCTGGCACGGCGCCAAGATCGGCGAATGCGGAGCCCTGTGTTCCACGAACCCGACCTCGGGCGTGATCTTGGTGGACTTCGACCAGACCGGCTTCACCGTCGAGCCCCTTGCCACCGGCGCCCGCTGCACCCCGCACTCGGTCAGCGCCCACATGCTCTACGAGAACTCGGACCCGTTCCGGCTGTTCGAGCCGGGCGGCTATCTGGACGTCACCGGCGCGACCTACACGGCGCTGGATGACCGGCGCGTGCGGGTCGAGGGCTCGGTCTGGGTGCCCGGCCGCTACACCGTGAAGCTCGAAGGCGCGCGGATCGCCGGCTACCAGACCACGATACTCGCCATCCTCCGCGACGCGCATTATGCGGCGAACGCGCAGGCATGGGTGGACCGGCTGACGGGCTTCCTGCACCGCGAGATCGAGACGCGCATGGGCCTGGCACGCGCCGACTACATGCTGGAGTTCCGCCTGATCGGCGTCGACGCGGCGCTTGGTGCGCTCGAGAACCGCACGGGCAGCCCGGTCGAGGTCGGCGTCCTGGGCATCATCACCGCGCGGACGCAGGCCGAGGCGTCCGAGATCGGCAAGCTGATCAACCCCTTCGTCCTCCACTACCCGCTGACGGATGACGAAGACCTGCCGACCTTCGCCTTTCCCTACTCGCCCGCGACCACCGACCGCGGCGCGCTCTACGAGTTCGCGCTGAACCACGTCATGGTGCTGGACGATCCGATGTCGGCCTTCCGCATCGAGGTCAGCGAGATCCGCACGGAGGTGCCGGCATGACCATCGGCGATCTCGTCCTGAAGGTCCGCTCGAAGAACGCCGGCCCGTTCTGGGTGACCATCGACGTCTTCTGCGGCCGCCCCGAGGTGTTCGAACGGCTGACCCGGACCCTGCGGACCGAGGATGTCGCCCGGCTCTACCAGGTGGCGCCGGACCAGTTGAAGCGCTTCGACATCCCGGATCTCAGGGTCATCAAGTTCAGCCTGCCGCGCCCGGTCGTGCAGGGCTCGGCGGCCGACCGCGACATGCACGGCGCCCAGTACGCCGCCCTGCTGGAAGAGATGTCCTTGTGACAGGGACGCGCGTCCACGCGGCGCGCATTCTGGTCATCATGACCATCGCGCCGCCGATCATGGCGACGGGAGGGGCTTAAGGTGCCCTTAAGAAAATCCCAGAAGTACCGGCTCCTGTCGAATGACGGATCATGTATCTGTCTCCGGCCGGAGAGGGCGAACCGCGTCTAGTGCGAGACAGGCAGGAGAAGCGCCATGTCGCTAGAGAACCTTATCGCAGATTACGGCGGTGCCGGGCTGTTTGTCGGCTCTGCGGCCGAGGGCGAGGCGGTCGCAATGCTGGGAGGTGTCATGGCGCATCGCGGGCTGCTGGCGTTCCGCGATGCGGTGCTGGCCGTGGCGGCAGGCTCGTTCCTCGTGGACCTGGCCTGCTGCCTGATCGGTCGTGCCTTCCGGCAGAGCCCCCGCGTCCGCCGCCTGCAGGGCAGCGCCGCCGGACGGCGCGTGCTGGCCCGTTTCGACCGGCACCCGAACCTCTTCGTCTTCAGCTTCCGCTTCCTCTACGGAATGCGCGCCGCCAGTGCCCTGACCATCGGCACGACCGGCTTCCCGCTCGGAAGCTTCGTCCTGCTGAACGCGTCCGCGGCGCTGGTCTGGGCGCTCATGTTCGTGTCGATCGGGTTTGCCTCGGGGCAGGCCGTCGCGGCCGTGTTCGGCCCCCTGAGCATCCACCGGCATCTAGCGCTGGCGGGCGGTCTGATCATCGCGGCAACGCTCGCCGCCGCGGTCTTCTTGCACAAGGCCCGGCGGGACCGGGCGGCGCGGGCCTAGGACTGGCCCAGCTTCTCCTTCAGCGCGTCGATGCGGCGCGAGGCTTCGGCCTTGTCGATCTTTTCGTCGAAGGCCTCCGGATCGTCCGCCTGCTCGCTGAGGGTCTTGAGATAGGACGCCTGCGCGCCGGTCATCGGGTCGTCGCCGCTGACCCAGGCATCGGGGTCCTTCTGGGCATTGTCGGTCGGGTGGGTCTTGGGGTTCGTGTCGTCCATCTGGACCTCCTTCGGCTGCGGAGGAAAACCCGCAGCCAGCCCAGAAGTTCCTCTTCCGTTCTAGCCCTCGCGCCCCTTGCGCTGGATCGAGCTGAAGCCCTCGAAGCGCGGCGAGCCGGAATAGAGCTTCCGCGTCTCGCCTGCCCGCGCATGCGAGGCGCGGAACTGCTCGGAGGTGGTCCAGGCGCGGAAGGCGTCCTCGCTTTCCCAGACCGTGTGCGAGGCGTAGAGGCGGCTGCCGTCCTCCTCGGGACCTTTCAGCATGTGGAACTCAACGAAGCCTGGCATCTGGTGCAGGTGGCTTTCGCGGGCCAGCCACATCTCCTCGAACTCGGCGGCGTTCTCGACCGGCACGGTGAAGCGGTTCATCGCAAGAAACATGGGCGTCCTTTCGGGTCTGTTCGGCGCGAGCGTCCCCGATGCCCCTGCCGGGGTCAACCCGCCCGCTTGCGGCTGCGGCGGCGCGCCGCTAGCCTGCCCCGATGACCGACCGGCCCCGCATCACGATCCGCTACTGCACGGGATGCAACTGGCTGCTGCGCGCCGCCTGGATCGCGCAGGAGCTGCTGCAGACCTTCGGCGAGGACCTGGGCGAGGTGGCGCTCGTCCCCGGCAACGGCGGCATCTACGAGATCGCGGTGGACGGCCATGTGATCTGGGACCGCAAGACTGACGGCGGCTTCCCCGGCCCGCGCGACGTCAAGCAGCGCCTGCGCGACATCATCGCGCCCGAGCGCGATCTGGGCCATCTGGACCGCTAGGCCTCGTCCGGCGCGGCACCGGCATCCCCGCCCGAGGCGCTCGGCCAAGTCATGGGCACAATGTGGTAGGTCCGCGCGCAAGCTCAGCAGCGCGAGGTGCTGCACTCAAAGCCTCAGAAGAGTGATGGAGCCGAAGCCAATCCGTCCGAACCGATCTTTCACGACGCAGTTCTGAGACGCAAGGGGACATGATCGCGCGGGATCCGCACAAAACTGGGCTGATCACCAGCTTCTCTGATACGTGGCGGAGGCGGTGGGATTCGAACCCACGGTGGGCTTTCACCCACGTCGGTTTTCAAGACCGGTGCAATCAACCACTCTGCCACGCCTCCGACCCCTGCCGCTTAGCCTGCGGCAAAGGGCAGTGCAACCGTCAGCGGCTCAGCGTCAGCACGCGGTCGGCGCCGGTGATCTCGACGGCGCGCAGGCGGTTCAGCTGGATGGTGCTGAAGGGCAAGGCGACCGTGATCGTGTCGGTCGCGGGTGCGGCGGGCAGCGCGGCGGGATCGCCCTCGGCCGGGGGTACGGCGATGAAGCGCAGGCGCAGGATGCCGTCCGCGTCCGGGGCGAGGCGGCTGCCGGGCTGGAGCCGCGTGGTGACCAGCGCCGCGGAATGGTAGCCCTTGCGCGGGGCGAAGCCGCGCACCACCAGAAGCCGTCCCTCGTTCAGGGGCTGCCACTCGGCGCCCAGAAGCTGCGGGACCAGCGGCAGCTGCTCGCGCGCGACATAGCCGCCCTCGGGCTCGAGGCTCGCGGGCGCGGCCCGGCCGCCGCCCCAGTTGGCCGGGTTCAGCCGGCTGTCGGCCAGCCGCCCGCAGCCGCCCAAGGCGAGGGCCGCGATCAGCAGAGGCAGGGTCAGTGATTTCATGGCGGCATCCCTCGGCTTTTGCGGCCAAGTGTTAGGGCAAAGCGCTTGCGGCGAAAACCCTCTTTGACCTTCCCCGGCGCGCGGGCTACCCCTGCCGGACCGACAGGAGAACGCCATGGCCAGCCCCGCCTTCGAAGAGATCGCCGACACCTTCGAGTTCCTCGAGGACTGGGAGGACCGCTACCGCCACGTGATCGAACTGGGCCGCGCCATGCCGCCGCTGGACCCCGCGCTGCAGGTCCCCGCGACGAAGGTCGAGGGCTGCGCGAGCCAGGTCTGGATCATGCCGAGGATCGAGGCGCGCCGCTTCGACTTCCAAGGCGAAAGCGACGCGATGATCGTGCGCGGGCTCATCGCCATCCTGCACGCGCTCTACGCGGGCCTGCCGGTAGACGAGGTCGAGCGGGTGAACGCCCAGGCCGAGCTGGCGCGGCTTGGGCTGGACGAGCATCTGTCGGCGCAGCGCTCGAACGGGCTACGGGCGATGATCGGCCGGATCAGGCAGCTGGCCGCCGACGCAGGCTGATCCAACCGCCGCCCAGAACGCGGGTGCCGCCGGCCTCGTAGAAGACGCAGGCCTGGCCGGGGCTGACGCCCTCCTCGGGGTCCAGCAGCTCGACCTCCGCGCGGCGCCCGGACAGGGCGCGCAGGATCGCCGGCCGGGGCGGGCGGGTCGAGCGGATGCGGACCTCGCATTGGATCTCGCCTTCGAAGGAGCCGTCGCCGAGCCAGTTCACCTCCGTCAGGTTGACAGTCGTGGTCGCCAGTGCCGATTTCGGGCCGACAACGACGCGCCGCGTCTCGGGCTCGAGCCGCAGGACATAAAGCGGATCGCCGAGGCCGCCGATGCCGAGGCCGCGCCGCTGGCCAATCGTGTAATGGATCACCCCCCGGTGCGTGCCGAGGACACGTCCGCCCTCATCCACGATCTCGCCCGGATCGGCGGCGCCCGGCCGCAGCTTCTCGATGACCGAGGCATAGTCGCCGTTCGGCACGAAGCAGATGTCTTGGCTGTCCGGCTTGTCCGCCACGATCAACCCAAACGCTTCCGCCATCGCCCGCGTCTCGGCCTTGCTGGCAAGGTGGCCAAGCGGGAAGCGCAGGAAATCCAGCTGCTCCTGCGTCGTGGAGAACAGGAAATAGCTCTGATCGCGCGCCGGATCGGCCGCCATGTGCAGCTCGGCTTTCGCGCCCCTCCGGCGCTGGATGTAGTGGCCGGTCGCCATGCAATCGGCATCGAGATCGCGCGCGGTCTCCAGCAGGTCGCGGAACTTCACCCGCTCGTTGCAGCGAATGCAGGGGACGGGCGTCGCGCCCGCGAGATACGCGTCGGCGAACTCGTCGATGACCGACTCGCGGAACTTGTTCTCGTAATCGAGGACGTAATGGGGAAAGCCCATCCGCTCGGCGACACGGCGCGCGTCGTGGATGTCCTGCCCCGCGCAGCAGGCGCCCTTCTTGGCCAGCGCCGCGCCGTGATCGTAAAGCTGAAGCGTCACGCCGATGACGTCATAGCCCTCGGCCTTCAGCTGCGCGGCCACGACCGAACTGTCGACGCCGCCCGACATCGCCACGACCACGCGCGTCTCGGCCGGCGGCTTGGCAAAGCCGAGGCTGTTGACGGAGGCGTCGCCGAAAGGCGGGCGCGGCAGGCTCAGGGCGGTCATGAGGGTCTCCTGGCCCCGTGACGGGGGGCGGGCAAGCGGCGGAATGCGTCAAAATATAGACAACAAGGCCTCGATCACAACCCGCAAGCCGGTTTCGATTAACCGCAAGGCAATCGCGATCTGCGAATTTCTGCGTGAAGTCTGAGGGACAGGTGGAATGTTCGTGAAGAAAAGTCAGGGCCCCCGCGTTGTCGCATTGCCGGACGGCCGCATCCTGACGGTGGCGGATCTTCCCGCGCCGACGGCGCGATGGGTCGCCAGCCGGAAAGAGGTCGTGGTGCTTGCCGTCCAGCACGGGCTGATCGGGCGCGACGAAGCGATGCGCCGCTACGGCCTCTCCGAGGAGGAACTGGACAGCTGGATTGCCACCGCAAGCCGGCACGGCCGGCGGGGCCTCAAGGCGACCGCGGTCCAGAAATATCGCCAGCCGACCTCCAAGACATGATATTTGGAGGCGGGTAACGTCATATTAACTACTTCAGGCGAATGTGAGCCGGACGGACATTACGAATCGGGAGACAGTTCAGGTTATGCGCATTCTTTTGGTCGAGGATGACCCCAGCACCGCCCGCGCCATCGAGCTGATGCTGACAGCCGCCAGCTACAACGTCTTCCGGACGGACATGGGCGAGGAGGGGATCGACCTCGCCAAACTCTATGACTACGACCTGATCCTTCTGGATCTGGACCTTCCCGACATGCACGGGATGGAGGTGCTCGGTCATCTGCGGCTTGCCCGCATCGACACCCCGATCCTGATCCTGACCGGCTCGGACGACACCGAGAGCAAGCTGCGCGGCTTCGGCTTCGGTGCGGACGACTACATGACCAAGCCGTTCAACCGCGAGGAGCTGCAGGCCCGTATCCAGGCCATCATCCGCCGCTCCAAGGGCCACAGCCAGGCCCTGATCCAGACCGGAGAGATCGTCGTGAACCTCGACGCCCGCTCGGTCGAGGTCAGGGGCAAGCCGGTGAACCTGACCGGCAAGGAGTACCAGATCCTCGAGCTGCTCAGCCTGCGCAAGGGCACCACGCTGACGAAGGAGATGTTCCTCAACCATCTCTATGGCGGCATGGACGAGCCCGAGCTGAAGATCATCGACGTCTTCATCTGCAAGTTGCGCAAGAAGCTCTCCGAGGCGCTCGGCGGCGACAGCCATATCGAGACGGTCTGGGGCAGGGGCTACGTGCTGCGCGACCCGCAGCCGGGCCAGATGGCTGTCGGCGCCTGAGCCTTCAGCTGAAGCGCTTGCCGAGCGCCTTCAGGCGGTCGGCCCAGCTTGGCGCTTCCTCCTGGTCGCTCGAGTTCTCGACGGGCGGCGTGGCCGTTCCCTCTTCCATCCCGGCATCCCGCGCAGGCCTCGGCCGTGCAGCATCCTTGTCCCGCGTCCGCGGCGAGGGCGCAGCCTGACCTGACACGGCGTTCATGAAGCGCGGCCCGTCGCCGGCCAGCAGCGCCTCGGTGCCGCGGCTGATCCCGCGCAGAACATCCTCCAGCATCTCCGTCTCGGCTTTGGCGAAGTCTGAAAGCACATAGGCGGCGACCCGGTCCTTGTGCCCCGGATGGCCGATCCCGAGGCGCAGCCGGTGGTAGTCCGCCCCGACATGCTGATGAATGGAGCGCAGGCCGTTATGCCCCGCATGCCCGCCGCCCTGCTTCAACCGCAGCTTCCCGGGCGGAAGATCCAGTTCGTCATGCAGCACGACGACGTCCGCCGGCTCCAGCTTGAGATAGCGCATCGCCTCTCCGACGCTCTGGCCGGACAGGTTCATGAAGGTCTGCGGCTTCAGCAGCACGACCTTCTGCGCCCCGACCCGCCCCTCGGCCGTCAGTCCCTGGAAGCGCGACCGCCACGGCGCGATGCCGTGGTCCTCGGCGATGCGGTCCAGCGCCAGAAAGCCGATGTTGTGCCGGTTCATAGCGTAGCGCGCGCCCGGGTTTCCCAAGCCGACTAGTAGTTTCATCGCCTTCTCCTGCCTCGGCGAGACCAAGCGACGCCGGCGTTTCGACGCGACGCCGCAGGCCTTCCGCCGGGGCTTTCATGCCGCGGTCCCTTGCGGTGGACCTTGCCTGTTACTAAGACTCTGTCAACCTTTCGCGGCTAAGACAGGGGTTCGCGCCCGGACGAATCGCGGTGGCAGGGACAGAAACGGCAAGGACAGACGATGAGCGATCCGGCAGACTTCTACATGAACACCCTGGTCCCGATGGTGGTCGAGCAGACCTCGCGGGGCGAGCGCGCCTATGACATCTTCTCGCGGTTGCTGAAGGAGCGGATCATCTTTGTCTCCGGGCCTGTTCATGACGGCATGTCCACGCTGATCTGCGCCCAGCTCCTGTTCCTCGAGGCCGAGAATCCCTCGAAGGACATCAGCATGTATATCAACAGCCCGGGCGGCGTGGTGACCTCGGGCCTGTCGATCTACGACACGATGAAATACATCCGGCCCCGCATCTCGACGCTGGTCGTCGGGCAGGCCGCGTCGATGGGCTCGCTGCTGCTGGCGGCGGGCGAAAAGGGGCTGCGTCACTCGCTGCCGAACAGCCGCGTGATGGTGCACCAGCCCTCGGGCGGGTTCCAGGGCCAGGCGACCGACATCCTGATCCATGCCCGCGAGACCGAAAAGCTGAAGCGACGCCTCAACGAGATCTATGTCGAGCACACCGGCCGCACGCTCGCCGAGGTCGAGGAGGCGCTGGAGCGCGACCGCTTCATGTCGCCGGAGGAAGCCAAGGACTGGGGCCTGATCGACGAGGTGCTGATCCCGCGCGGCAAGGCCGACCCCGAGAAGAAATAGGGGTGAGTGGAATAGTGGGGATTGTGACGGGCGACGGGCGTCCTTAACATGACTCAACGAGGCCCGGCGCCGTCAGGCGGCGGGCCAGATCGAAGACGCGCCCGGCCGCTTCGGCTCCGGACGCCCGCAGGCAAGGGGTGCCTGCGGTTATGAGGAAAGTGGACGATGGCGAACCAGTCCGGCACTGACAGCAAGAACACGCTCTATTGCAGCTTCTGCGGCAAGAGCCAGCACGAGGTCCGCAAGCTCATCGCAGGGCCGACCGTGTTCATCTGCGACGAATGCGTCGAGTTGTGCATGGACATCATCCGCGAGGAGACGAAGTCGACGGGCCTGAAGTCGGGCAACGGCGTGCCGACCCCGCGCGAGATCTGCGGCGTTCTTGACGACTATGTGATCGGGCAGGAGCATGCCAAGCGCGTGCTGTCCGTGGCCGTGCACAACCACTACAAGCGGCTGAACCACGGCTCGAAGACCGACATCGAGCTGGCCAAGTCGAACATCCTGCTGATCGGCCCGACCGGCTGCGGCAAGACCCTGCTGGCGCAGACCTTGGCGCGCATCCTCGACGTGCCCTTTACCATGGCCGACGCGACGACGCTGACCGAGGCCGGCTATGTGGGCGAGGATGTCGAGAACATCATCCTGAAGCTGCTCCAAGCCAGCGAATATAACGTGGAGCGGGCGCAGCGCGGCATCGTCTATATCGACGAGGTCGACAAGATCACGCGCAAGTCCGACAACCCCTCGATCACGCGCGATGTCTCGGGCGAGGGCGTGCAGCAGGCGCTGCTGAAGATCATGGAGGGCACTGTTGCCAGCGTGCCGCCGCAGGGCGGGCGCAAGCACCCTCAGCAGGAGTTCCTGCAGGTCGACACGACGAACATCCTCTTCATCTGCGGCGGCGCCTTTGCCGGGCTGGACCGGATCATCGCGCAGCGCAACAAGGGCACGGCGATCGGCTTCGGCGCCTCGGTGAAGGAGAAGGACGATCGCGGCGTGGGCGAGCTCTTCAAGGAACTCGAGCCCGAGGATCTTCTGAAGTTCGGTCTGATCCCGGAATTCGTCGGTCGTCTGCCAGTCATTGCGACGCTGACCGATCTGGACGAGGACGCGCTGATCATCATCCTGACCAAGCCGAAGAACGCGCTGGTCAAGCAGTATCAGCGTCTCTTCGATCTGGAAGGCGTGCAGCTGACCTTCACCGAGGATGCGCTGACGGCCATCGCCAAGCGGGCCATCAAGCGCAAGACCGGCGCGCGTGGCCTCCGCTCGATCATGGAGGAGATCCTCCTCGACACGATGTTCGAGCTGCCGGGCCTCGACAGCGTGCAGGAGGTCGTCGTGAACGAGGATGCGGTGGACAATCCGGCCGTGAAGCCGCTGCTCATCCATGCAGAGGTGAAGAAGGGCAGCGCCTCGGCAAGCTGATGCAAGGAAGCGGGTGCGGATCTTCAAGGTCCGCGCCTTTTTCCGAGGTCGAAGGCGCGGCGGCTTGTCTGGCGCGGATGTCAACGGAACCAGTGCATCCGCCACATCCACTAGACATCGGCATTCGCGGTGTGCTCGATCTTCTTAAAGTTCCGCGGCGTCGCCACTTGCTCCAGTATGTTGCGTGGGCCTATCGAAGTCGGCTGCTGCTGCGTAGGCTCGTCTGTGCCACATTGCACGGCCATAACACGCCGGAGATCGCCGCGCGACACCAAGACCTCCGTGCGATGATCAGGCCGCTCAACCGCGCAGTCGCAGCGCATGTGCGGCACGCAAACTCGCCTGCTCTGGCTGGACGGCACATCCATTCTGCGGCATATCCTCAAGCCGGGACGATCTGAAAGGTGGCTGTCGATGTCTTTCCTGCTGCGCTTCCTGACCTGGTGGAACGGTCAGACGCTGAACACCCAGTTCTGGACCTGGCGCAACGGCATCAAGGTCGGCGAGGACGCGGACGGAAACACCTTCTATCGCAACGCCGACGGATCGCGTCGGTGGGTGATCTATCGCGGTGTCTCGGATGCCAGCCGCATCAGCCCCGAATGGCATGGCTGGCTGCACCACACTTGGGCCGAGCCGCCGACCGAGACGCCGATGCAGCGCAAGCCTTGGGAGCAGCCGCACAGGCCCAATCTCACCGGCACGCCTGAAGCCTATGTGCCGGAAGGCTCGCTCTACCGGACGCAGCCGCCGGTGCGGCAGGATTACGACGCCTGGCGGCCTGAATAGTGGCGGGCGCGGCAAGTCAGTCCGCCGAGTCGCGCGCCGAGCTGCTGGCGGGCGCGGTGGTCCTGGCCGTCGCCCTAGGGTTCCTGACTTGGGCCGCCTCGGGACGGGTGATGCCGGGCGGAGGCTACGAGGTCACGGCCTCCTTCCCCGATGTCGACGGGGTGAGCGTCGGCACCGAGATTCGCCTGGCGGGCGTTCCTGTCGGCCGCGTCGCGGCGGTCTCGCTGAACCCTGACACCTACATGGCCGATGCCGTGCTGCGGCTGCCGCAGGGCGTCCTTCTGCCCGCCGACAGCGCGGCGATCATCCAGTCCGACGGCTTGCTGGGCGGCGCCTATATCCAGATCCAGCCGGGCGGCAGTCCCGACAACCTCGCTCCCGGCGACGAGATCGAGGAGGTCCAGGGCGCGGTCAGCCTGCTTCAGCTGATGATGCGCTTCGTCGACTCGCAGGGCGACGCCGGCGGACGCACGCCGTGAAGCCGGTCGCGGCCGCGCTGTGCGCCGTTCTGGCCGCGACGCCGCTGATGGCGCAGGACGCAGCCGAGGGCATTGTCACGTCGCGGGCACAGGGCGTCCTGCTGCGCGGGCTCGACAAGGTGTCCGGCCGCACCACGGACATCCCCTTGGCCGTGGGCGAGGCCGCGCGCTATGGCCGGCTCGAGATCCGGCTCGGGGAATGCCGCTATCCCGCCGCCGATCCCAGCTCTGACGCCTTCGCGCAGCTGACGATCAGTGACCTGCGCCAGAACGCACGGCTCTTCAGCGGCTGGATGATCGCCAGCTCGCCCGCGCTCTCGGCGCTGGACGATGCGCGCTACGATGTCTGGGTCATCTCCTGCCAGAGCTGACGCGCGTCCGGCAGGGGCGCCGCCAGGATGTCGGCCGGGGCGCCGAGGGCGGCGCGCAGGCGGCGCTGATACTGGGCGCGGGGGATCTGGGTCCCGCCCATCCGAGCCAGATGCGGCGTCAGGAACTGCGTGTCGAACAGCGTGAAGCCGCAGCGGCGCAGGTGCGACGAGCACCAGAGCAGCGCCAGCTTCGAGGCGTCGCGCCGGAGCGAGACCATCGACTCGCCGAAGAATGCCCCGCCGATAACGACCGCGAATATGCCGCCTGCCATCCGTCCGTCGTGGCGGATCTCGATGGCATGGGCGAAGCCACTGCGGTGCAGCTGGCTGTAGAGCTGCGCGAGCGGGCGGTTGATCCAGGTCGTCTCGCGCGCCGCGCAAGCCGACACCACGCCGTCGAAATCCCCGTCGAGATGCGCGCTCCATCCGCCCCGGCGCAGCTCGCGCAGGAGCGAGCGCGAGGCATGGATGCCGCCGATGGGCAGCACGCCCCGCATCGGCGGGTCGTACCAGTACAGGCGATGGTCGTCCGCACTGTCCGCCATCGGGAAGATGCCCCGCGCATAGCCGTTCAGCAGTTGCGCGGCGCTCAGCATGCGCTCAGCCGTAATGCCGTTCCAGCCAGCGCTCCAGCCAGTGGATCGAGTAGTTGCCCGTCTGGATGTCCGGCTCCTCCAGCAGCGCGCGGAACAGCGGCACGGTGGTGTCGACGCCGTCCACGATCAACTCGCCCAAGGCGCGCGACAGGCGTGCCAGCGCCTCGTTGCGGTCGCGGCCATGCACGATCAGCTTGCCGATCAGGCTGTCGTAATAGGGCGGGATCGAATAGCCCTGATAGAGCGCGCTGTCCATCCGGACACCCAGCCCACCGGGCGCGTGGTACTGCGTGATCTTGCCGGGGCAGGGCGAGAAGCCCGGCACCTTCTCGGCGTTGATCCGCACCTCGATCGCGTGGCCGTTGATCGTCAGGTCGTCCTGCTGGAACTCCATCGGCCGGCCGGCGGCGACAAGGATCTGCTGGCGGACGAGGTCCACGCCGAAGATCGCCTCGGTCACCGGGTGTTCCACCTGCAGGCGGGTGTTCATCTCGATGAAGTAGAACTCGCCGTCCTCGTAAAGGAACTCAATCGTGCCGGCGCCGGCATAGCCGATGCGGGCGACAGCGTCGGCGCAGATCCGGCCGATCCGCTCACGCTCTTCAGGGCTGATCGCGGGCCCGGGGGCCTCCTCGAGCACCTTCTGGTGGCGGCGTTGCAGCGAGCAGTCGCGCTCGCCCAGATGGACCGCACGGCCCTGGCCGTCGCCGAAGACCTGAATTTCGATATGCCGGGGGCGCTGGAGGTATTTCTCGATATAGACGTCCGGGTTGCCGAAGGCGGCCTTGGCCTCGGCGCGGGCGGTCCTGAAGGCGACCTCGAGGCCGGTCTCGTCCTGCGCCACCTTCATGCCGCGCCCGCCGCCGCCGGCGGTGGCCTTGATGATGACCGGGTAGCCGATCTCGGCCGCGACGCGCTTGGCCTCGTCCACGTCGCTGACGCCGCCCTCGCTGCCGGGCACGCAAGGCACGCCGAGCGCCTTCATCGTGTCCTTGGCGGTGATCTTGTCGCCCATGATGCGGATGTGCTCGGCGCGCGGGCCGATGAAGGTGATGTCGTGATCCTCGAGCATCTGCACGAACTGGGCGTTCTCTGACAGAAAGCCGTAGCCCGGATGGATCGCCTGCGCGCCGGTGATCTCGCAGGCCGAGATGAGGGCGGGCATCGACAGGTAGCTCTGCGCCGAGGAGGGCGGACCGATGCAGACCGATTCGTCGGCCATGCGGACATGCATGGCGTCGGCATCGGCGGTGGAATGGACCGCGACCGAGGCGATGCCCATCTCGCGGCAGGCACGGATCACGCGCAGCGCGATCTCGCCCCGGTTGGCGATGAGGATCTTGTCGAACATGGGGCTCACTCGACCACCATCAGGGGCGTGCCGAACTCGACCGGGGTGCCGTCGTCGATCATGATGCGCTTGACGGTACCGGCGCGGGGCGAGGGGATGTGGTTCATCGTCTTCATCGCCTCGACGATCATCAGCGTGTCGCCCTCGGCGACGGTCTGGCCGATCTGCACGAAGGGCGTCGCCCCCGGCTCGGCCGAAAGATAGGCGGTGCCGACCATGGGCGAGGTCACGGCGCCGGGCAGGCGGGCCGGGTCCTCGCTGGCGGCGGGCGCGGCGAGGGCAGGGGCCGAGGGTGCGGCGGGCTGCGCAGAGGCGGCGGGGGCGTGCGGCGCCGCGGCGGGGGCGGCATAGACGACCTGCTTGCCCTGCTTGGTCAGGCTGACGGTCAGGCGGTCATGTTCGCCGTATTCGCGCTTGACCGAGATCTCGTTCAGATCGCTCGCCTTCAGCAGGTCCGCCAGGGACTGGATGAAGGCGACGTCGCCCTCGTGATGCTGGCCTTTCGTAGTCTCGTTGCTCATCGGGTCCTCTGCCATGTTCTGGTTCTGCCCGCGCGGGCGATCTGGTTGCTGGGCTTATAGCGCCAGTTGCGCGTCAAGGGAATGGGCCCGGCGCGGCCGCGGCCTCAAGGGCTGGGGCGCGCGGCCTTCTCTTCAAGGCCGGACCGACCCTCCCGCCGCGTCAGTTCGGCCTCGACATCGGCCAGGCTGACGCCGCGGGCCGCGAGCATCACGAGGAGGTGGAAGATCACGTCGGCAGCCTCGGAGGCGAGGCGGTCGTGGTCGCCCCTGACCGCCTCGATGATCGCCTCGACGGCCTCCTCGCCGAATTTCTCGGCGCATTTCTCGGGACCCTTCGCCAGCAGCTTCGCGGTCCAGCTGCTGTTCGGATCGGCGCCCCTGCGGGCCTCGATGGTGGCGGCGAGGCGCTGGATCGGGGTCATGTCAGCCTCATCGGGATGCCGGCGGCGGCCATGTGGGCCTTGGCCTCGGCGATGGTGTGGGTGCCGAAATGGAAGATGGAGGCGGCCAGGACGGCGCTGGCGCGGCCCTCGGTGACGCCCTCCACCAGGTGATCGAGCGTGCCGACCCCGCCAGAGGCGATGACGGGAACGTTGACCGCGTCCGCGATGGCGCGGGTGAGAGGCAGGTTGAAGCCCGCCCGCGTGCCGTCCCGGTCCATCGAGGTCAGGAGGATCTCGCCGGCGCCCTTCGCCTCGACGGTCCGGGCGAACTCGACGGCGTCGATGCCTGTGGGCTTGCGGCCGCCATGGGTGAAGATCTCCCACCGGCCGTCCGCGACGGTCTTGGCGTCGATGGCCACGACGATGCACTGGCTGCCGAAGCGGTCGGCGGCGGCGGCGACGACATCGGGATCGGCCACGGCCGCCGAGTTGAAGCTGACCTTGTCGGCGCCTGCCAGCAGCAGGGCGCGCACGTCCTTGTGGGACCGCACGCCCCCGCCGACGGTCAGCGGCACGAAGCACTGCTCGGCGGTGCGGGTCACCAGGTCGAACATGGTGCCGCGGTTCTCGTGGGTGGCGTGGATGTCCAGAAAGCAGATCTCGTCCGCGCCGGCGGCGTCATAGGCGCGCGCGGCCTCGACGGGATCGCCGGCGTCGATCAGGTCGACGAAGTTGACGCCCTTGACGACGCGGCCGTCGGCGACGTCGAGGCAGGGGATGATGCGGGTCTTGAGCATCGCGCGGCCTTTGCTGGGTACGGGCTGATTCTAACGTGGCGCGGGCGGAGGGACCAGAGGGGGCGCTGCCCCCGCCGCGTTCCGCGGCCCCCCGGGATATTTGGGCACAGAAGATGGATCAGGCGAGGGCGGCCAGCGCCGCCCTGAGGTCAATCGCGCCGTCATAGAGGGCGCGGCCCGAGATGGCGCCGGCGATGACCTGCGTGGCGGCCAGCGCCTTCAGGTCTTCGAGCGAGGAGACGCCGCCCGAAGCGATGACGGGGATGGCGACGGCGCGGGCGAGCGCCTCGGTCGCGGCGATGTTCGGGCCCTGCATGGCGCCGTCGCGGTCGATGTCGGTGTAGATGAGGGCGGCGACGCCGGCATCTTCGAACTGGCGGGCGAGGTCGGTGGCCATGACCTCGGTCTCTGTGGCCCAGCCCCGGGTCGCGACGCGGCCGGCGCGGGCGTCAATGCCGACGGCGATCTTGCCGGGAAAGGCGCGCGCGGCCTCAAGGACGAGTTCCGGGTCCTCGACCGCGATGGTGCCGAGGATCACGCGGGCGAGGCCCTTCCCGAGCCAGGTCTCGATCGTCTTCATGTCGCGGATGCCGCCGCCGAGCTGGGCGGGGATGTCGGTGGCGGCAAGGATCGCCTCGACCGCGTCGGCATTGACCGGGTGGCCGGCGAAGGCGCCGTTGAGATCGACGAGGTGCAGCCATTTCGCGCCGGCATCCTGGAAGGCGCGGGCCTGCGCGGCCGGGTCGCTGCCGAAGACGGTCGCGGCCTCCATGTCGCCGCGCAGCAGCCGCACGCATTGGCCGTCCTTGAGGTCGATGGCGGGGTAGAGGATCATGGCGCGGCTCCCATCGTGACGTTGCGCCTCCTTTGGCACGGGCGGGCCGGGTGCGGCAAGGGCCGGACCTCACGTCACGCTTGCCAGGCGCGCGGCCGGGGCGCCAATCTTCCTCATCCTGAGGAGGAGGAAGTTCATGAAACGTTTCATTCTGGCGGCCGGCTTCGCGCTTGTTGCGGGGGCGGCGGCGGCCGACCCAATCGAGGGCGTCTGGCAGACCCAGCCCGACGAGGGCAGCTTCGCCCATGTCACCATCGCGCCCTGCGGCGGCGCCTTCTGCGGCACGATCACGCGGACCTTCAAGGACCGGGCCGAGTACCAGTCGCCCAATCTCGCCCGGCAGATCGTGATCGACATGGCGCCGCAGGGCGGCGGGGCCTATTCCGGCCGCGTCTGGCGCCCCGCGAACGACCGGGTCTATGCCGGCAAGGCCAGCGTCCAGGGCGGGCAGATGAGCCTGTCGGGCTGCGTCGCCGGCGGGCTCATCTGCAAGAGCCAGACCTGGGTGAAGGTCCAGTAGCGCGCGGCCACGTCCAGCGGCGGGGCGGTCTCAGCCCGTGCGCGCCCCCCGCATGTTGTTCATGTGGACGTCGATCGCCTCTTCCACGTCGTCATACCAGGTCAGCTTGCCGTTCTCGAGCACCGCGCCGCAGCTGCAGATGCGGCGCAGCAGCGTCATCGAGTGGCTGACCACGACCGCGCCCGAACGCGAGAGCCGCTCGTCGAAGACCCGGTTCGACTTGGCCTTGAATGAGGCATCCCCGACCGCCGAGACCTCGTCTACAAGATAGGTGTCGAAGGGCACCGCCATCGAGACGCCGAAGGCGAGGCGCGAGCGCATGCCCGAGGAATAGGTCCGAAGCGGCAGGTAGAAATGCTCGCCCAGCTCGGCGAAGTGCTTGACGAAGGTGATCATCTCGTCCGTGTCGATGCCGTAGACGCGGGCGACGAAGCGGCAGTTCTGCTCGCCCGTCAGCTCGTTGTTGAAGCTGCCCTTGAAGCCCACCGGCCAGCTGATCGTGCCGGTCGAGAGGATCCGGCCCGAGGTCGGCAGCATCGCGCCCGAGATCATCTTCAGAAGCGAGGACTTGCCCGCGCCGTTGCGCCCCAGCAGCGCCACCGAGGTGCCGGAGGGGAACGTCATGGTGATGTTGTCCGCCACGATCTTGTGGCGGCCGCTGAGGCTGAAGGTTTTGCAGAGGTTCTCGAGCCGGATCATCGCCGATCGCGCAGGCTGTAGAAGATCATCGTGCCGATCAGCCAGATGGCCAGCATGAAGCCGAAGATCATCAGCAGCAGCGTGCCGCGGACCGGGAACTCGGCGTCCTGCGCCAGGGTCGGACGGATATAGGGCGCGATGTAGCGCGACTTGCGCATCGCCTCGGCGCGCGCGGCCTCGTAGCCGGCCAGCGCGGCGGTGTAGCTGCGCTCGGCGAACTCGCGGTCGACGGCCAGCACCTCGAACTGGCCCACGACATCCGAGAGCGCAAGCTCGCTGTCGGAGGTGAAGTTGCGCCGCTCGGCCTCCATCTGTTCGCGGATGACCTGGATCCTCAGCTCGGTCTGGGAGATCCGGGGGTCGGTGGGCTGGGCATTGGCGCGCAGGAGGCCGAGCGAGACGAGCTGCTCGGCCAGCTGCGACTGGAGGGAGGAGACGACGCCCTGCTGGACCTGCACGTCGGCCACGGGATCGACCAGCTGGTGCCGGTTGCGGAACTCGGCCATCTGCTGGCGCGCCTCGGTCAGGCGGTCCTGCGCGCGCTGAAGCTCCTCACGCGCATAGCGCAGCGTGTCCTCGCGGGCGACGTCGTTCAGCTCGTTGATCAGGATGCCGCTCTCGTCCAGGATCGCGCGGGCGATGTCCTGCGCGTCCACCGGGTCGAAGGCCAGAACGCGTAGGTCGATCATGCCCGTGTCGTACTGGATCGTGACCTTACGGTCCCATTCCGCGGCAAGGTCCTCGAGCGCGGCGCCGCCGCGGAAGCGGAAGACGGGATCGTTCGGCGCCTTCGACCAGATCTCGCGCAGGTCGAGCCGGGCGTTCACGCGCTCGACGAGGTCGCGGCTGTGGATGAACTTGTAGAGGATGTCGGTGTCGGTCGTGGTGTTGCCCGCCGCGCCGACCAGCGAGCCGAGCCCGCCCATCAGCTCGGAGGCGCCGGGCGCGGATTCGCTGCGGACCGAGAAGCCGACGAACGAAGCGTATTGATCCGCCGCACGGTTGTAGAGATACCAGCCGCTCGCGATGACCGGAGCCACCACCAGCAGCAGGAAGCTGAGGATCAGCCCGTAATGGCGCCGCTTCATTCGCGCCCGTGCCGCCACCGGACGGACCGGGCCGTGACTCAGCTCCTCCTCGGTCGGTTGCTTCTTCCGCGGCTTGGCCGACTTCGCCTCGGTCTTCTCGGCAGGCGCAGAGACGGGTGCAGCGGCCGGCGCAGAAACGGGTGCCTCCGGCTTCAGGCCGACGGTCTCGGACGCCTCGGACACCGGCATCGGCTTCAGATCGTCGGCGGTCAGAAGCGCCGCAGGAGTGGGTTTGCCGATAGGGGCCGACATGTGCGGGTACCGCGTGACTTGTTGATCTCTCGAAAGCCGTCATACATAAGCCGCATCAACAGTTCCAGCGCTGATGGCCGTGCCCCCCGGCCCGGCCGAAGAGCGAAGGTTCAGGCCATGACCGTCATCTCGACCCGCAGCAGCCAAGTCCCGGATGCCGGGAGCGAGGCGATGCCGCCGCTGCCGCAGCGCCGGGCCGGCAGCGAGGCTGCCTCGGGCGAGTTGCGCGAGGTCCGCCAGCACCGCAGGTGGTCGACCCTCAGAACGATCGGCGCGCTGGTGCTGCGCGAGGTCTCGACCAGCCATGGCAAGTCGGCGGGCGGCTACATGTGGTCGATCGCCGAGCCGGTCGGAGGGATCATCCTCCTGACGCTGATCTTCTCGGTCGGCTTCCGGACCCCGCCGCTCGGCACGAACTTCGCGATCTTCTACGCGACCGGTGTCATTCCCTTCATGGGCTATTTGGAACTGTCGAACAAGGTCGCCGGCTCGATCCGCTACTCGCAGGCGCTGCTGGGCTACCCGGCGGTGACCTTCATGGACGCGCTCATCGCGCGCATCCTCTTCAACGCGGCGACGCATATGCTGGTGGCGGCGCTGATCTTCGCCTTCATCGTGACCTTCATGGACACGCGCACCCATCCCGAGGTTTTCGGGATCGCCCTGGCCATGGCGATGATGATCCTTGTCGCGACGGGGGTCGGGACGATGAACTGCTTCCTCTTCTCGGCCTTCCCTTGGTGGCAGTCGGTCTGGAGCATCCTGATGCGGCCGCTGTTCCTCGTGTCCTGCATCTTCTTCATCTTCGACAACGTGCCGCTGCCCTATCGCGACTGGCTGTGGTGGAATCCGCTCGTCCATGTCGTCGGGCAGATGCGGTCGTCCTTCTATCCCAGCTACCGCGCCGACTATGTCAGCCATGTCTATGTCTTCGGGCTGAGCCTGGCGCTGATCACCCTGGGCCTTGCCCTGCTGATCCGCTACCACCGCGACCTTCAGAACAGCTAGCGCGCCAGCCGCGCCAACACGGCGCTGCGGGTGACGCGGCCCCCGCCCTCCACCGGCAGGGCGTCCAGCTGGGACAGGCGCTCCATCACCTCGCGCACGGGCAGATCGCGCGGCAGGGGCGGTCCCTCGGCCTCGCCCGGCTCGGCCACGTCGGCGGCCGTCAGCACGCCAAGCGGGTTCATGTGGGCGACGAAGTCGGCGACATAGGCGTTCGCGGGCCGGGCGATGATCTCGCGCGCGGTGCCGATCTGGACGATGCGCCCGCCCTCCATCAGCGCGATGCGGTTGCCCAGCTTGAACGCCTCGTCAAGGTCATGGCTGACGAAGATGATCGTGCGGCGCGTCTTGGCCTGCAGCTCGAGCAGCTCGTCCTGAAGCCGGGCGCGGATCAGCGGGTCGAGCGCGCTGAACGGCTCGTCCATCAGCAGGATCGGCGCCTCGGTCGCGAAGGCGCGGGCAAGGCCGACGCGCTGCTGCATGCCGCCCGACAGCTCGCCCACCTTCCGGTCGGCCCATTCGTCAAGCCCGACGGTCGCAAGATGCTGGTCCACCCGGCGCCGCCGCTCGGCCGCCGAAAGGCCCGCCAGCTCCAGCCCGAGGCCGACATTCTCGCGCACGCTGCGCCACGGCAGCAGGCCGAACTGCTGGAAGACCATCGCGACGGTCTTCAGCCGGATCTCGCGCAGCGCCCGGCCGCGCGCGCCGGTGACGCTGATCATCCGCTCGCCCTGGCGCACGCGCACCTCGCCCCGGCAGACCAGGTTCAGCGCGTTCACCGCCCGCAGAAGCGTGGACTTCCCCGAGCCCGAGAGGCCCATCAGCACGAGGATCTCGCCCTCGGCGACGCTGAGCGCGCAATCATGCACGCCCAGCACCTGCCCGGTCTCGGACTTGATCGGGCCGCGCTCCAGCCCCTCGTCCATCAGCGGCAGGGCGCGTTCGGGATGGTCGCCGAAGACGATGCAGACCTGGTCGAACTCGACGGCGGCCCGGTCTTGGGGCGAAGCGGCGGTCATTTGCGGCCCTCCATGCGCAGCATCCGGTCCAGAAGGATGGCGACGACGACGATGACGAAGCCCGATTCGAAGCCGAGCGAGGTGTTCACGCTGTTCAGCGCCCGCACCACCGGCACGCCAAGGCCCGAGGCGCCGACCAGCGCGGCGATCACGACCATCGACAGCGACAGCATGATCGTCTGGTTGAGGCCCGCCATGATCTGGGGCAGGGCGCTCGGCAGCTCGACCTTCCACAGAAGCTGGCGCGGGGTGGCGCCGAAGGCCGTCGCGGCCTCGACCAGCGCCGGCGGGGTCGAGGCAATCCCCAGCTGCGTCAGCCGGATCGGGGCGGGCAGCACGAAGATCACCGTCGCCAGAAGCCCCGGCACCATGCCGATGCCGAAGAAGACGATGGCCGGGATCAGGTAGACGAAGGTCGGCAGGGTCTGCATGAGGTCGAGGACCGGACGCATCCAGGCGTAGAGGCGCGGCCGGTGCGCCGCCGCGATGCCGATGGGCACGCCGATCGCCATGCAGACGATGCAGGCCGCCAGCACCAGCGTCAGCGATTGCAGCATCTCGGTCCAGTAGCCCTGGTTCAGGATGAACAGAAGACCGGCCGCGACCAGAAGGCAGGTCGTCAGCCTGCGCTGCAGCGCGTAGGTCAGGGCCACGGCCAGCAGGATGAAAACCAGCGGGTGCGGCGCCTGCAGCGCCCCGAGAATGCCCCCGATGAGCCAGTTCATCGCGGTCGAGATCGCGTCGAAGGCCCCCGCCGCATTGGCGTTCAGCCAGTCGAAGACCGTCTTCGCGGTGCGTCCGACCGGGATCTTGTTGTCGGTGATCCAGCTCGTCAGGCTTTCCATGCGCGTGTCCCTGTCCCTGTTCGCCCGCGGATCAGCTGGTCAGCGACTCGCGCAGCGCGGTTTCCGCGTCATTGCCATCAACCGTCGTCACGCCCTCGAGCCAGGGCATCGCCGCCTCGGGATTGGCCGACAGCCAGGCCCGCGCCGCCGCCATCGGATCCTGCCCGTCATTGAGGATCATGCCCATGACCTCGTTCTCCATCGGCAGCGTGAATTCGAGGTTCTGCAGGAACTGCCCGGCATTCGGGCAATCGTCGACGAAGCCGGCGCGGGTGTTGGTGCGGACTTCGGCGCCGCCAAGGTCGGGGCCGAAGATCTCGTCGCCGCCCTCGAGATAGGTCATCTCGATCTCGGCGTTCATCGGATGCGGCTCCCAGCCCAAAAAGACGATGGGGCGGCCCGAATTGCTCAGGCGCGTGGCCTGGGCCAGCATGCCCTGCTCGCTCGATTCGACGATTTCGAAGGTGCCGAGGCCGAACTGGTCCATCGCCACCATCTCGAGCAGCAGGCGGTTGCCGTCATTGCCCGGCTCGATGCCGTAGATCCGGCCTTCCAACGCGTCCTTGTGCTGCGCGATCGAGGCGAAGTCGGTGATGCCCAGCTCGGCGCCGGCCCGGTTCGTCGCCAGCGTGTATTTCGCGCCGGTCAGGTTGGTGCGCACCGTGTCCACCGTGCCCGCGTCGCGATAGGGGGCGATGTCGGCCTCCATCGTCGGCATCCAGTTGCCGAGGAAGATGTCCACGTCATCCGTCGACAGCGCCGTGTAGGTGACCGGCACCGACAGGATGCGCGTCTCGGTCTCGTAGCCAAGCGCCTGAAGCACGGTCGTCGCAAGGGCGGTCGTCGCGGTGATGTCCGACCAGCCCACGTCCGAGAAGACAAGGCTGCGGCAGTGATCGCCTTCCTGGGCAAGGGCGGGCTGGGTGGCGGCCAGGCCGAGGGCCAGGGCGGAGGCGATGCGGATCGTCATCAGTTCAGGTCTCCCGGTTCTTGATTGGTCAGTCAATTAAGTCTACATGGAAGCCACAACGCAACCACTTTTCTGGGCAACCAGCTTTCTCGACGGGATGCAGATGCCGAAGCTTGGCGCGAAGCCTATCCGAAAAGCGGCGCTGATCAACGCGGCGATCCTCGAGGTGGGCCGGGCGGGTTCGCTGGACGTGACCGTGGCGCAGATCGCCCGCCGGGCCGGGATGTCGCCCGCGCTCGCGCATCACTATTTCGGCTCGAAGGAGCAGATCTTCCTGGCCGCGATGGCCTATATCCTGCGCGTCTACGGCCAGACCGTGGCGCAGGGGCTGCCGGGGCAGGGGCCGCGCGGGCGCCTGGACGCGATCATCGCCGCCAGCTTCGCCCCGATCAACTTCCAGCGCGAGACGGTCAGCGCCTGGCTGAACTTCTACGCCTTGGCGCTGACCAGCCCGCAGGCCGCACGGCTGCTGCGCGTCTACCACCTGCGCCTGCGCTCGAACCTCGTGGTGGCGCTGCGGGGGCTGGTGCCCGACCCGCTGCAGGTGGCCGGCACGCTCGGCGCGCTGATCGACGGCGTCTATCTGCGGGCGGTGCTGACGCCCGGTCCCATCGACGCATCCGCCGCGCTGCGGGTGGTCCAGACCTATCTTGACGAGGCCCTGACATGACGATCTCCGCCCAGCCCGCCGCCAGCCTGTTCATCGACGGCCGCCCGGTCGAAGGTCAAGGCGCCGCGCTGCCCGTGCGCTACCCCTTCACCGGCGAAGTCATCGCGACGCTGCACGAGGCCAGCACCGGGCAGGTGGCCGACGCCTGCCGCGCCGCCAAGGCCGCGCAGCCGGCCTGGGCCGCGCTGTCTCCCGCCGAGCGCGGCCGCGTCCTGTCGCGCGCCGCCCGAATCATCGAGGCGCGCGCCGAGGAGCTGGCGCGGCTGGAGACGCTCGACACCGGCAAGCCCATCCAGGAGACGCTGGTAGCCGACTGGCCCTCGGGCGCGGCGGCGCTGGACTTCTTCGCGGGGCTGGCGCCGACCGTCACCGGGCAGATGATCCCGCTCGGGCAGGACTGGGCATATACCCGGCGCGAGCCGCTCGGCGTCTGCGCGGGCATCGGGGCGTGGAACTATCCCAGCCAGATCGCCTGCTGGAAGGCCGCCCCCGCGCTGGTCATGGGCAACACGATGGTCTTCAAGCCCTCCGAGGAAACCCCGCTCGGCGCGTTGAAACTGGCCGAGATCTTCATCGAGGCCGGGATGCCGCCGGGCGTCTTCAACGTGGTGCAGGGGCGCGGCGAGGTCGGCGCGGCGCTGGTGACCTATCCGAACGTCGCCAAGGTCTCGCTGACCGGCTCGGTGCCGACGGGACGGCGCGTCTATGCCGCCGCCGCCGAGGGGATGCGCCATGTCACGATGGAGCTGGGCGGCAAGTCGCCGCTGATCGTCTTTGAGGATGCCGATCTGGATCAGGCGGTTAGCGCGGCTATCCTCGCCAATTTCTACAGCTCTGGGCAGATCTGCTCGAACGGCACGCGGGTCTTCCTGCACGAGGACATCAAGGAGGAGTTCCTCTCGCGCCTCGCGTCGCGGGTGAAGGCCGTGCGCATGGGCGACCCGCTCGACCCCACGACGAACCACGGGCCCATCATCACGCCCGCGCAGGCCGGCAAGATCCGCGACGCCATCGCGGCGGGCCTTGCGGCGGGGGCGCGGCTCGTCTGCGGCGGGCCCGGCGAGGGGGCGTTCATCCCGCCCACGGTGCTGGCCGATGCCAGCGACGACATGAGCATCGCCACCGACGAGATCTTCGGCCCGGTGATGACGGCGCTGAGTTTCGCGGACGAGGACGAGGTCATCGCCCGCGCGAACGCGACCCCCTTCGGCCTTGCTGCGGGGGTCTTCACCAGCGACCTGACGCGCGCGCATCGCGTGATCGCGCGGCTCGAGGCCGGCACCTGCTGGATCAACGCCTACAACCTCACCCCGGTCGAGATGCCCTTCGGGGGCGTGAAGATGTCGGGCCTCGGGCGCGAGAACTCGGCCGCCGCCATCGAGCATTATTCGCAGTTGAAATCTGTCTATGTCGGAATGGGAGGCGTCGATGCGCCCTATTGATCTGCCTCAGGCCACTGCCCCGGCCGACTACGTCGTCATCGGCGCCGGCAGCGCCGGCTGCGCGCTGGCCTATCGCCTCACCGAGGCCGGGCGCAGCGTCACCCTGATCGAGTTCGGCGGCAGCGACGTCGGCCCGTTCATCCAGATGCCCGGCGCGCTGAGCTACCCGATGAACATGCCGCGTTATGACTGGGGCTTCGCCAGCCAGCCCGAGCCGAACCTGAACGGCCGCAGGCTGGCCACGCCGCGGGGCAAGGTGATCGGCGGCTCGTCCTCGATCAACGGCATGGTCTTCGTGCGCGGCAACCCCGAAGATTTCGAGCATTGGGCCGCAAGCGGTGCAACGGGATGGGATTTCGCATCGGTCCTGCCCTATTTCAAGCGCATGGAGACATGGCACGGCGAGCCGGCGTCGGACCTGCGCGGGTCGGACGGGCCGCTGCACGTGACGCGCGGCAAGCGCAAGAACCCGCTCTTCAACACCTTCATCGAGGCAGGCCGCCAGGCCGGCTGGCCCTACACGCCCGACTACAACGGCGCGAGCCAAGAGGGTTTCGGCCCGATGGAGGCGACGATCTGGAAAGGCCGGCGCTGGTCGGCCGCGAATGCCTATCTCCGCCCGGCGCTGAAGACGGGGCGGCTGACGCTGGTGCGCGCGCTGGCCCGGCGCGTCCTCTTCGACGGCCGCCGCGCCATCGGGGTGGAGCTGGAACGAAAGGGTCGGGTCGAGGTGGCGCTTGCCGGGCGCGAGGTCGTCGTCGCGGCCAGCTCGATCAACACGCCGAAGATCTTGATGCAGTCCGGGATCGGGCCGGCCGCGCATCTGGCGGAGCATGGCATCTCCGTCCTCGTCGACCGTCCGGGCGTCGGCGAGAACCTGCAGGACCATCTCGAGATCTACATGCAGTACAAGTCGCTGAAGCCGGTGACGCTCTACAGCTATTACAACCTTCTGGGCAAGAGCCGGGTCGGGGTCGAGTGGCTGCTGCAGAAGACCGGGCTCGGCGCCTCGAACCAGTTCGAAAGCTGCGGCTTCATCCGCTCGTCCGACGCGGTCCGCTATCCCGACATCCAGTATCACTTCCTGCCGCTGGCGGTGCGCTATGACGGCAAGTCGGCGGCGAAGGGTCACGGCTTCCAGGCCCATGTCGGGCCGATGCGGTCAAAATCGCGCGGCACGGTGCGGCTGGCCAGCCCGGACCCGTCCGCCGCGCCCGAGATCCGCTTCAACTACATGTCGCACGCGGATGACTGGGCCGAGTTCCGCGCCTGCGTGCGCCACACGCGCCGCATCTTCGACCAGCCCGCCTTCGCCGAATATCGCGGCGAGGAGATCCAGCCCGGCGCCGGCGTGCAGACCGATGCCCAGATCGACGCCTTCATCCGCGAGCATGCCGAATCGGCCTATCACCCCTGCGGCAGCGCGCGGATGGGGGCGGCGGACGACCCGATGGCGGTGGTGGACCCCGAGCTGCGAGTCATCGGCGCCGAGGGGCTGCGGGTCGCCGACAGCTCGATCTTCCCGCGCATCACGAACGGCAACCTCAACGCGCCATCGATCATGACGGGCGAGAAGGCGGCCGATCACATCCTGGGACGCGTTGCGGCTCCCGAGATCGAGCGCCCGTCGCAGGATCACGCGGCCGAATAGCGGGCGCGGCGGCTCAGCTTGGCGGCGTGGTGCTGCGGGCCATGCGGCGGATGAAATCCGATAGCGCATGGCGCGCGGCTTCCAGCGGATCGGCGCCCGGATACCACTCCTCCATGCGCCTGTCGACGATGAGCCGCGCCAGCCCGAAGGCGAAGCTCCGCGCGGTGATGGCCAGCGCCTGGATGTCCTCGCGCGGATGCAGCTGCCCGTCGTCGCGGGCGCGCATCAGCATCCGCGTCATCAGCTCGTGCAGAGCGTCGACATAACGCCGCAACTGCGGCTGCGTCAGGATGTCGATCACCCGCCGCTCGGACAGAAGGCGGAACTGGCGCGGATGCTCGTGCGCCCATTTGAGATAGGCCTCGCCCAGGGAATGGAATTGCGCGAAGGGGTCCTGCGGATCGACCTGCACGACCGAGCGGGTGCAGATGTCCATGAGGTGCAGCAGCGCGTTCTCGGCTGCCGCGCAGTAGAGCGCCTCCTCATTCGGGAAGAGCCGGCCCAGATCGCATATCGGGATGTTCAGCTCCGTCGCCACCTCGACGAGAGCCGGCACCTGGGCCTGACGCGCGTCCAGAAGGTCGAGACCGGCGAGGAGCGCCCGCTCGTGAAGGCCCAGGGACGGCTCGGAAGTGAGGTTCTTGGCCATCGTTCAGCTCATGCTCCGCGCAACTTGGACCACGTCACGGCAATACCTTAGGGCAGGATGCCGCTCTGCGGTCAAGTTGCAAGCATTTAACTGCACAATTTGAACGGATGGCGTCTGCCCGCGCGCGGCGCGGGCAGACGCAGGCTCAGCCCTCGGCCCGCGCTTGCCGCTTGCGCTCGTGCGGGTCGAGATAGCGCTTCCGCAGCCGGATGTTCTTGGGCGTCACCTCGACCAGCTCGTCGTCGTTGATATAGGCGATGGCCTCTTCCAGCGACATGCGGACCGGGGGCGTCAGGCGCACCGCCTCGTCCGTGCCCGAGGCGCGGACGTTGGTCAGCTTCTTGCCCTTGAGCGGGTTCACTTCCAGGTCGTTGTCGCGGCTGTGCTCTCCGATGATCATCCCGGTATAAAGCTGCTCCTGCGCGCCGATGAACATCTTGCCGCGCTCTTCCAGGTTCCACAGCGCGTAGGCGACCGAGACGCCGTTCTCCATGCTGATCAGAACGCCTTGGCGGCGGCCCTGGATCGCGCCCTTGTAGGGGGCCCAACCGTGGAAGATGCGGTTCAGAACGCCATTGCCGCGCGTGTCGGTCATGAACTCGCCCTGATAGCCGATCAGGCCGCGGGCCGGGACATGGGCGATGATGCGGGTCTTGCCGACGCCGGCGGGCCGCATGTCGACCAGGTCGCCCTTGCGCTCGCCGGTCAGCTTCTCGATCACGACGCCGGTATATTCGTCATCGACGTCGATGATGACCTCCTCGATCGGCTCCATGCGCTGGCCATCTTCCTCGCGGAAGATGACGCGCGGGCGCGAGATCGACAGCTCAAAGCCCTCGCGGCGCATGTTCTCGATCAGAACGCCCATCTGCAATTCGCCGCGACCCGAGACGACAAAGGCCTCGCCGCCCGGCGTGTCCTCGACCTTGATGGCGACGTTGACCTCGGCTTCGCGCATCAGGCGCTCGCGGATGACGCGGCTTTGGACCTTCTTGCCGTCGGTGCCGGCGAGCGGGCTGTCGTTGATGCCGAAGGTCACGCTGATGGTCGGCGGATCGATCGGCTGCGAGGGCAGGGCGGTGTCCACCTCCATCGCGCAGAGCGTGTCGGCGACCGTCGCCTTGGACATGCCCGCGATGGTCACGATGTCGCCGGCCTCTGCCATGTCGATCGGGGTCTGGGTCAGGCCGCGGAAGGCCATGATCTTGCTGATGCGGAACTGCTCGAGCCGCTCGCCGTCGCGCGACAGCGCCTTCAGCGTGTCGCCGGCCTTGGCCGAGCCGGCCTCGACGCGGCCCGTCAAGAGGCGGCCGAGGAAGGCGTCGGCGCCGAGCGTGGTCGCCAGCATCTGGAACGGCTCGGCCGCTCGGGCGATCTGCTTGGGGGCCTTCACGTGCTGAACGATCAGGTCGAACAACGCCGACATGTCCTTGCGCGGCCCGTCCAGCGTCGCGTCGGCCCACCCGCCGATGCCCGAGGCATAGACATGGGGAAAGTCCAGCTGCTCGTCATTGGCGCCGAGATTGGCGAAGAGATCGAAGACGTCGTTCAGCACGTCGTCCGGCTCGGCCGCGGGCTTGTCGACCTTGTTCAGCACCACGATGGGGCGCAGGCCAAGCGCCAGCGCCTTCGAGGTCACGAACTTCGTCTGCGGCATCGGACCCTCGGCCGCGTCGACCAGCAGGCAGACGCCATCGACCATCGACAGGATCCGCTCGACTTCGCCGCCGAAATCGGCGTGGCCCGGCGTGTCCACGATGTTGATGCGCGTGCCCTTCCACTCGACTGAGGTGGCCTTGGCGAGGATGGTGATGCCGCGCTCGCGCTCGATGTCGTTGCTGTCCATCGCCCGTTCGGCGACGGCCTGGTTCTCGCGGAAGGAGCCCGACTGGCGCAGCAGCTGGTCGACCAGCGTCGTCTTGCCGTGGTCAACGTGGGCGATGATGGCGATGTTGCGGATATCCATGAGGCCTTCCTAGCGGTTCGGGGTCCGCCTAGCGGATAAGGCCCATGATTGAAAGCCCGCAAATGGCGAAGGCCGCCGTCGCGGGGACGGCGGCCTTGCTTTGTAACGCTCAGGCGACGCTGCGGGTCAGACCCGACGGCGGCGCAGCGCGCCCCAGACCTTGCCCGCATCGCGGTCCTGGCCGCCCTTGATCGCGCCCATCCAGGCGGCGACACCGGCCACGAGGGCCGAGACGGCGAGGAACAGTGCCGTCCAGACAGCCGCACGGCGCGCGGTCTCGGTTGCCTCGATGGCGGCATCCTGCGCTTCCTGCAGCCGCGCCTCGGCCTCGGCCTGAAGCTCGGCAGCGCGTGCCTCGGCCTGCGCCAGGGCCTCCTCGGCCTGGGCCTGCGCCTCGTCGATCCGGGCCTGCGCCTCGCTGCGCAGGGTCTGGACCGCATCGACCGCCTCCTGCACGCGCGCGTCGATCTGCGCGGGCGTCAGCGTCGTGCGTGCGGCCAAGGCGGCGCGCAGGTAGTCCAGGTCGTCCTCGGGGATCTCGCCGGTGCGCAGAAGCGTGCCCATCATGCTGACGAACTGGCTGCGGATCGCCTCGTCCGAGAATTGCTCGGGCGCGGCCGCGTCGCTGCGGAAGAAGCGGTCCGCCACGTAGTCGACCGGATCGCCGCCAAGCTCCGACAGGCCGGAAGCCGCGCCGCCCGCCAGTTGCCCGACGCCGCTGATCGCGCCGCCCGCAACCTGGCCGACGCCGCCGGCAACGCCGCCCGCCAGCTGGCCCGCGCCCTGAAGGGCGCCGCCCACGGCCGCGCCGCCGGCCTCGACCGCCGTCGCCGCCGCATTGCCCGCGGCGCGCACGCCGCTGCTGACGGCCCCGGCCGCCAGAAGGCCGGTCAGGATCACGCCGATGGACCAAACGGTCAGGCCGTGGATGCCGTCTCGCGCCTCGGTCTCGTCCTCGGCGCCCCCGTGACGCACGCGCATCCGCCCGGCGATGTAGCCGCCAAGCGCATAGACCGCGACCATCGACAGGAAGGCGAAGAGGCCGACGAGGATCAGGGCGAAGCGCCCCAGTCCCTCGCCGGGCTCGGCCGAGACCGAGCCGAGGCCCAGGGCCGCCGTGAAGCCGGTGAACACGAAGGACGCGCCGGCCGCGATCGCGGCCCCGGCAAGAATGGCCGCCCAGTCAACGTTTGCGCGGCGGCCTTGGTCGGCGCGCGCGGCAACGGGGTCTTGCATGATGGATTTTCCTTAACGGAGACCGAGGAACGAGAGGATGAACAGGACGACCACGATGAGGCCGACGATATAGATGATGGAGTTCATGAGTTGCCCTTTCCGGTTCGACCCGGCGCCCCAATGGGGCGCCTTCAGCGGGTGCTTGCTCGGGCCAACTGCCTGAACCGCAAGACGGTTCCGCGCCGCCGAAGAATCAGGCGGTGGCCCGCCTGATCCAGTCGAGCCCGTGGAAGGTCTGCCGGGCGGGCGTGTATTCGGCGCTGATCCAGCCGCGATAGCCCTGCTCGTCCAGCAGCCGAAAGAAGGCGGGGTAGTCGATGCTGCCGCCATCGGGCTCATGCCGGCCCGGATGCCCCGCAATTTGGATGTGGCGCACCAGGGACGCCACGCGCATCCAGGAGGCGCGCATGTCGCCCGAGATGATCTGCGCGTGATAGGCGTCGAATTGCAGCCCCAGGTTCGGCGCGCCGACCTCGGCGATGATCTGCTGGGCGGTGGCGAAGTCATGGAGGAAGTAGCCGGGGTTCTCGACGACATTGCGCGGCTCGATCGTCAGGCTCGTGTGGGGCGCGCGTTCGGCCGCCCAGCTGAGATTCTCGGCAAAGACCTGCCGCGCGGCCTCGCCCTCGGCCCGGCCCGCGACCACATGGATGTGGCGCACGCGCAGCGCCTCGGCCACGCGCAGGCTGCGCTCGAAGTCGCGGCGGAAGCGGTCCTGCACGCCCGGCACGGCGGCGAAGCCCCGCGGCCCGCCGGTCCAGTTCGGCGGCGGCGTGTTGATCAGCACGATCTCGACCCCGGCCGAGACGGCGGCGCGGTAGAGGTCGCGCGCGGGCAGATCGTAGGGATAGAGGATCTCGACCCCGGTGAAGCCCGCATCGGCGGCGGCCGCGAAGCGCGACAGCATCGGCAGTTCGGTGAAGAGCATGGTCAGGTTGGCGGCGAAGCGCGGCACGGCTCAGGGCTCCAGCGCGAAGAAACGCGCCTGCGAGACAAGGCCGATGCGGCCATCCGCGCCTTCCTGCGCCTCGGCGGCGAGGCGGTAGAAGGTCTTGCGGTCGATCAGCGCCTCGAGCCCGCCGCGGACATGGACATAGGGTCGCGGCGCCTCGGCGCTGCCGCGCAGGATGATGGGGTTGTCCGGCCCGGCCGCGACCGTCTCGCCCGTGTTGGTCGTGAAGGTGACGCGGTCCGGCGCGATCTCGGCGTCCACCGCCAGGAACGGCGCGTCCTCGACAGTGATGCCGACTTTCTCGACCGGGGTCACGAGAAAGAACCGCTCGCCCTCGCGCTTCAGGATCGAGGCGAAGAGCTGCACCATCGCCGGCCGGCCGATGGGCGAGCCCTCGTGCCACCAGCTGCCGTCGGCGCGGATCACGATGTCCAGCTCGCCGCAATAGGGCGGATTCCACAGATGGACCGGTGCCGGCCCGCCCTTGCGGCCCGCTGCCCGCGCCGCGGCGGCGATGCCTTGCGCACTCACGCTATTGTCACCGTTCTCGGCCATTGTGTCTGGTTGCCCTTCCCGGAACTGCTATGCTCCGCTCTAAAGCAGCGGAAAGGCATTGTCATGGGCGACGACGAGAATCTGGTGCCTCAGGTGACCGCGCTGGCCGAGACGCTGGCCGAGGCGCGCCGCGCCGTCGAGCAGCGTTTCGTCGGCCAGCACGCGGTGGTCGAGCAGGTGCTGGCGGCCATCCTGGCGGGCGGGCACGCGCTGCTGGTCGGCCAGCCCGGCCTCGGCAAGACGATGCTGGTGGACACGCTGTCCACGGTCCTCGGCCTCGGCAGCCAGCGCATCCAGTTCACGCCCGACCTGATGCCCGCCGACATCCTCGGTTCGGAAGTTCTGGACGCGTTGCCCGACGGCACCCGCGCCTTCCGCTTCATCGAGGGGCCGGTCTTCACCCAGCTTCTGATGGCGGACGAGATCAACCGCGCCAGCCCCCGCACCCAGTCCGCCCTGCTGCAGGCCATGCAGGAGCGCGAGGTGACCATCTCGGGCCAGCACCGCCCGCTCGGCCGGCCCTTCCATGTCCTCGCGACGCAGAACCCGATCGAGCAGGAGGGGACCTACCCGCTGCCCGAGGCGCAGTTGGACCGCTTCCTTCTGCAGATCGACGTGGACTATCCCGACCGCGCGACCGAGCGCGAGATCCTGCTGGCGACCACCGGCCTCGAGGAGGGCGCCGCCCATGCCGCCTTCACCCCGGACGGGCTGATCGCGGCGCAGCGCCTCATCCGCCAGATGCCCGTGGGCGAGGCGGTGGTTGACGCGATCCTGGACCTTGTCCGCGCCGCCCGGCCGGGCGAGACCGACGGCGCGCCCTGGCTTGCGGATGCGCTGCTCTGGGGGCCGGGGCCGCGCGCGGCGCAGGCGCTGATGCTGGTGACGCGGGCGCGCGCCGTCCTGAACGGCCGCTTCGCGCCCACGCTGGACGATGTCGAGGCGATGGCGGCACCCGTCCTGCGCCACCGCTTGGCCCTGACTTTCGCCGCCCGCGCGCGCGGCGAGACGGTGGACGCCGTCATCGCGCGGCTTCTGGACGACCGGCAGGCAGGCCGCCGCGCCGCATGAGCCTGACGCCCGCCCAGCTGCGCGCCCGTGCCGAAAGCGCCAGCGGCGCGCTGCCCGCGCTGCTTCTGGCCGCCGAGCGGCTGGCACAGCAGGTGGCGCCGGGCGCGCATGGCCTGCGCCGGGCAGGTCCGGGCGAGGATTTCTGGCAATATCGCCCCGCCTCCAGCGGCGACAGCGCGCGGAGCATCGACTGGCGCCGCTCGGCCCGGTCGGACGCGCAGTTCGTGCGCGACCGCGAGGCGCAGACGGCGCAGACCGCCGCCATCTGGGTCTCGGGCGGTCGGGGCATGGACTTCACCGGCGCCGAGGGGCGCGAGACCAAGCTGGATCGCGCGCGGCTTCTGGCGGTCGCGCTGGCGATGCTGCTTCTGCGCGGCGGCGAGAAGGTCGGCCTGCTTGGCGAGCCTGCCCGCACCGGCCGCCTCCAGGCCGAGCGCCTGGCCGAGAGCCTGCTCGCGGCGGCGCCCATGGCGCAGGATGACGCCGCCCCGCCGGCCGCCGCGCTGCGGCCACAATCGCGCGTGGTGCTGATCTCGGACTTCCTGGCGCTGCCGGACTGGCTGCCGGCCTTCCTGGCGCGGGCGGCGGGCAGCGGGGTCACCGGCGTCATCATCCAGCTGCTCGACCCCGACGAGGAGAGCTTCCCCTACGAGGGCGCCGCCGTCTTCCGCTCGGCCGGAGGCGGGCTTCGCCACGAAAGCCGCGACGCGGGCGGGCTGCGCGCCGCCTATCTGGACCGCCTGGCCGAACGCCGCGCCTTCCTGGCGGCCGAGGCCATGCGGGCCGGCTGGCAGTTCGGCCATGCCAGCACGGCCGAGCCGCCGTCCGACCGGCTCGGCTGGCTCTGGCGGGTGTTGGGGGGCTGATGCTGGTCCTCGGGCCCCTTGGTTTTGCCGCGCCCTGGCTGCTGACCGCGCTCATCGCGCTGCCGGTGCTGTGGGTCATCCTGCGTGCCATGCCGCCCGCGCCGAAGCGCATCACCTTTCCAGGCGTCGCGCTGCTTCTTGGCCTCAAGGACCGGGCGCCCGAGGCGCGGCGCACGCCGTGGTGGCTGCTGCTGATCCGGCTGGCGGCGGTGGCGGCGCTGATCCTCGCCTTCGCCGGCCCTGTCTGGCGCCCCGTGGCCGGCGCCCCCGCCACCGGCCCGCTGCTCATTGTGATGGACGCGGGCTGGGCCGCGGCGCCAGGCTGGGCAGGCCGCCAGGCGCGGGCCGAGCGCGCGCTGACCGAGGCCGCCGCCGCTGGCCGGCCCGCCGCGCTGCTGCTGGCGGACGGGCAGGACGGGCAGGGCGCACTGGCCTTCCAGCCCGCCGACACGCTGCTGGCCCGGCTGCGCGCGGCGCAGCCCGTGGCCTGGCCCTCGCAACTGCCCCCGGCGCCCGGGGCGCTGCTGGAGGGACGCCCTGAAGGCAGGCTCCAGACGCTGTGGCTGACCGACGGGCTGGATCACCCGGCGCGCGCCGACTGGCTTGCCGCGCTGGCGGCCGAGGGCGAGGTGACGGTCGTGCCGCCGTCGCAGCCGCTGCGCAGCATCGAACTGCAGCCCGGCGAGCCGCCCGCGCTGGTCCTTCACGGCGCGGCCGACCCCGCGCCGGCGGTGCTGGCGATCGGCCCGGACCCGCAGAGGATCGAGCGCGAGCTGGCGCGGCTGGTGCCGGGCGATCCCGTCACCGAAGCAGGCGCCACCCGCCGCGCCGTCCCGCTGGACCTGCCGCCCGAGCAGAGAAACCGCATCACCCGCTTCCAGATCGAGGGCGACAGCCATGCCGGCGCCGTGGTGCTGGCCGACGACCGCGTGCGCCGCCGCAAGGTCGCGCTGGTGGCCGAGGCCGCGGGCCAGGCCGAGGGGCAGGAGCTGCTGTCCCCGGCCCATTACGTCCGCCAGGCGCTGGAGCTTTCGGCCGACCTGATCGAGGGCGGCCTCGGTGACGTTCTGGACGCCGCGCCCGATGTCGTGGTGCTGGTCGACCAGGTGCAGCTGGCCGAGATCGGGGAACTGGCCGAATGGGTGGACGCGGGCGGGCTGCTGATCCGCTTCGCCGGGCCGCGCATGATCGCCTCGGACCGGCTGATGGACGAGCCGCTGCTGCCCGTCGCGCTGCGCCAGGGCGGGCGCGACATCGGCGGCGCGCTCAGCTGGGGCGACCCGCGCGGCCTTGCCCCCTTCGCGCGCGACGGCGTCTTCGCGGGCCTCGAGCCGCCCGGCGATGTCGCGGTCCGCGCGCAGCTGATGGCGCAGCCCGCGCCCGATCTGGCCGAGAAGACCATTGCCGCGCTCAGCGACCAGACGCCGCTGGTGACGCGGGACAGGCTGGGGCAGGGGCAGGTCGTGCTGTTCCATGTCAGCGCCAATGCCGAATGGTCGAACCTGCCCCTGTCGGGCCTCTTCGTGCAGATGCTCGAGCGGCTGGTCGCCACCGCCCGCATGGCGCCCGCGGCCGAGGCCGAACCCGAGCGCAGCCAGCCCTTCTGGACGCCCGAGCTGGTGCTGGACGGCTTCGGCCGCATCGCGCCGGCCGAGGGGCTTGCCCCCGCAGCGGCCGAGGCGATGGCCGAGGGGCCGGGACCCGGCCGCCCCGCCGGCCTCTATGTCGCGGGCGAGCGGCAGCAGGCGCTGAATGCGGGCGGCGCCTTGCTGCCGGCCACCTGGCCCGGCGCACGGATCGAGGATGCCGAGGCCGGGCGCGGGCGCAACCTGGCCGGCCTCCTGCTGGCGGCGGCGGCGCTGCTTCTGGCGCTGGACGCGCTCGGCTCGGCGCTGGTCGCGCGGGGCGGGCGCCTCATCGCGGCGGCGCTGGCGGGGCTGTGGCTGGCGGCCGCGCCGCCGCCCGCCGCCGCGCAGGACCTTGACGGCGAACTCGTGCGCGCCGCGGGCGAGGTGGCGCTGGCCTATGTCGTCACCGGCGAGGCCGAGATCGACCGTGCCTCCGAGCAGGGTCTCTGGGGCCTGTCCCTGTCCCTGCGCCAGCGCACCTCGGTCGAGCCGGGGCGTCCGGTCGGCATCGCGCTGGACGAGGATGACCTGTCGATGCTGACCTTCCTCTACTGGCCGATCACCGACACGCAGGCCCCGCCCTCGCCGCAGGCCTATCTGCGGCTGAACGCCTTCCTGCGCTCGGGCGGGATGATCCTCTTCGACACGCGCGACGGCGATGTGACCGGCGTCGGCGGCCCGGACATGTCCGGCCCCCTGCGCCGGCTGGCCGCGCCGCTGGACATCCCGCCGCTGGCGCCGGTCCCCGAGGACCACGTGCTGACGCGCACCTTCTACCTTCTGGGCGATTTCCCCGGCCGCTGGCAGGGCAACCCGGTTTGGGTCGAGGCCCCGCCGGTCGGCGCCGAGGCGGCCAGCGGCGTGCCCTTCCGCCAGCTGAACGACGGCGTGACGCCGGTGGTGATCGGCGGCAATTCCTGGGCCGAGGCCTGGGCGGTGGACGATCAGGGCTATCCCGCCTATCCCATCGGCCGGGGCTGGGAGGGCGAGCGCCAGCGCGAGATGGCCTATCGCTTCGGGATCAACCTGGTGATGTATGTGCTGACCGGCAACTACAAGTCGGACCAGGTCCATGTGCCGGCCCTGCTGGATCGCCTGCGGACCGAGGAGATCCTGTCCCGATGACCGCGCTGCGCTTCGATCCGGCCCTGCCGTGGTGGGCTATCGCCTCCCTTGCCGCGCTCGCGCTGCTGGTCGCGGCCTTCGCGCTGTGGCGCGGCTTGCGCGGATGGGCGTGGCGCGGCCTTGCGGGCCTCGCGGCGGCGCTGGCGCTGGCCGGTCCGGCGCTGGAGACGGGCACGCGGCTCGGCCTGTCCAACATCGTCGTCATGCTCGAGGATCGCTCGGCCAGCCAGGACCTGCCCGGCCGCGCCGCGCAGATGCAGGGGGCCGAGGCGCTGGCGGCCCGCATCGCCGCCCTGCCACGGACCGAGCTGCGCCGCGTCACGGTGGGCGACGACCCGGACGGCACGCTGCTTGCCGCCGAACTGGCCCGCGCCGTCGCGGCCGAGCCGGAAGAGCGGCTGGCCGGCGTGATCGCGCTGACGGACGGGCAGATCCATGACCCCGCCATGCTGCCGCCGGACCTTCCCGCGCCGCTGCACGTCCTGCTGACCGGCCAGCCCGAGGACTGGGACCGGCGACTCGTGATCGAGGAGGCCCCCGCTTTCGGCCTCATCGGCCAGGAGGTCGAGATCCGCCTGCGCGTCGAGGATCAGGGCGACGTGCCTGCCGATGCGGGCACGACGGCAAGCCTGCGCATCTCGGTCGATGGCGAGGAGCCGCTGGTGACCGCCGTGCCCGTGGGCGTGTCGATGGCGCTGCCCGTGACGCCCGGCCATGCCGGACAGAACGTCGTGCAGATCGAGATGGAGGCGCCCCAGACTGCCGCCCCCGAGCTGACCGACCGCAACAACGCCGCCGCCATCAGCATCAACGGCGTGCGCGACCGGTTGCGCGTGCTTCTGGTCTCGGGCGAGCCGCATGCCGGCGAGCGGACCTGGCGGAACCTGCTGAAATCCGACGCGGCCGTCGATCTCATCCACTTCACCATCCTGCGCCCGCCCGACAAGCACGACGGCGTGCCGGTCAGCGAGCTGTCGCTGATCGCCTTTCCCACGCGCGAGCTGTTCCTGGAGCGTATCGAGGATTTCGACCTCATCATCTTCGACCGCTACCGCGTCCGGGGCATCCTGCCGCCCGAATACTACCTCAACATCGCGCGCTACGTCGAAAACGGCGGCGCGGTGCTGGTGGCGGCAGGGCCCGAGCTGGCGGGCGTGGAAAGCCTCAGCCGCTCGCCGCTGGCTCCGATCCTGCCGGCCCGCCCGACCGGCCGGGTGGTCGAGGAGGCCTTCGTGCCGCGCCTGTCGGACGAGGGGCGGCGGCATCCGGTGACCACGGGCCTGCCCGGCGCCGGCACCGCCGAGGCCGATCCGGACTGGGGCCGCTGGCTGCGCATGGCCGAGACCATCCCCGAGCCCGGCGCGCAGGTGGCCATGACCGGCGCCGAGGGCAGCCCCCTTCTGATCCTGAACCGCGTGGGCGAGGGGCGGGTGGCGCTGCTGACATCGGACCAGGTCTGGCTCTGGGGCCGCGGCTTCGAGGGTGGCGGGCCGCAGCTGGAACTGCTGCGCCGCATCGCCCACTGGTCGATGAAGGAGCCCGAGCTGGAGGAGGAGGCGCTGCTGGCCGATGTCCGCGGCGGCATGCAGCTGTCGGTGACGCGCCGCACGATGCAGCCGAGCGCGGGGCCGCTGACCGTCACCCGCCCCGACGGCGAGACCGAGGAGATCGCCCTGACCGAGGAGGCGCCCGGCCGCTTCACCGGCAGCTGGACGGCGCCCGAGCCCGGCCTCTACCGGCTGGCCGACGGCGAGATCAGCCGTGTCGTCGCCCTCGGCCCTGCCGCCCCGCGCGAGTTCGAGGAGACCGTCGCCAGCGCCGCGCCGCTCGAGCCGCTCGTCGATGCCTCGGGCGGCAGCGTCTCGCGCCTGTCGGACGGTCTGCCCGAGCCGCGGCTGGTGGCACAGGGCCGCAGCACGCAGGGACGGGGCGCCCTCGGCAGCTGGATCGGCCTGACCGACCGCGACGCCGCCAGCGTCACCGGGCTGGAGCGCCGTCCGGTGCTGCCGGGCTGGGCCTGGCTCGCGATCATCTCGGGCCTCATCCTGGCGGGCTGGCTGGCCGAGGGCCGGCGCGGCGGCGGTCGCTCGCCTGCCTGACGCGGCGGCAGCCCTGATGCTTGCCAAGGTCCGGCCCCGTTGGTAACCCCGGTCAAAACGCCAAGGAACGCAGATGGCTGACGCAGCGCGCAACCCCGCCCCCTATACCCAGGCTGACCTCTCGCTCATCAAGCGGATCATCCCCCATCGCTACCCGTTCCTGTTCATCGACAAGGTCCGCGACATCGTCCCCTTCGAGCGCGCCGTGGGCGTGAAGCTGGTCACCTGCAACGAGCCGCATTTCCAGGGCCACTTCCCGTCGCAGCCGATCATGCCCGGCGTCACCATCGTCGAGGCGATGGCGCAGACGGCGGGCGTGGTGGTCGGCATCAGCCTCGATCTGGTGGACAAGCCGCTCCTGACCTATTTCATGGCGATCGACGGCTGCAAGTTCCGCCGCATGGTCGTGCCCGGCGACGTGCTGGAGCTGAACGTGACCGTCAAGCGTTCGGGCGGCAAGATCTGGAAGTTCCGCGGCGAGGCGACGGTGGAGGGCCAGCCCGCCGCCGAGGCCGAGTTCACCGCGATGATGGATCTGGGCACGCATGGCTGAGGCCCGCATCCACCCCTCGGCCGTGATCGAGCCCGGCGCGCAGATCGGCGCCGGGGTCGAGATCGGCCCGTTCTGTGTCGTCGGCCCGAAGGTGCGGCTGCATGACGGGGTGGTGCTGAAGTCCCATGTCGTGGTCAGCGGCGACACCGAGGTGGGCGAGGGGACGGCGATCTTCCCCTTCGCCTCAATCGGCGAGGTGCCGCAGGACCTCAAGTTCCAGGGCGAGGACGTGCAGCTGCGCATCGGCGCCCGCAACCGAATCCGCGAATATGTCACGATGAACCCCGGCACCGCCGGCGGCGGCAGCCTGACCTCGGTGGGCGATGATGGACTGTTCATGGCCTCCAGCCATGTCGGCCACGACTGCCGCATCGGCGACCGGGTGATCCTCGCGAACAGCGTCGCCATCGCCGGCCATTGCGTGCTGGAGGACGACGTGATCGTCGGCGGCCTCTCGGGCGTGCATCAATGGGTCCGCATCGGGCGCGGCGCGATGATCGGCGCAGTGACGATGGTCACGGCCGACGTGATCCCCTACGGCCTCGTGCAGGGCCCCCGCGGGCATCTCGACGGTCTGAACGTCGTCGGCCTCAAGCGCCGGGGCGCGAGCCGGGCGGACATCGCGGCGCTGCGCGAGCTGCTGGGCGCGCTCGGGCAGGGCTCGTTCCGCGACACCGCCCGCGCCCGTGCCGAGGGCGGTGCCACGGGGATGGAGCGGGACGTGCTCGACTTCATCCTCGGCCCTTCGGACCGCAGCTTCCTCGCCCCTCATCCGGCGCCCCAGAAGTGAGCCGCATCGCCGTGATCGCGGGGCAGGGCCGCCTCGCCCCCGCCGTCGTCGCTGCGCTCGAGGACCCGCAGGTCCACGCGCTGGAGGGCTTCGCGCCCGACATCCCCGCCACGCCCTTCCGGCTCGAGCGGCTGGTGCCGTTCCTCGACCACCTTCTCGACAGCGGGGTCACTCGCGTGGTCTTTGCCGGCGCCGTCCGCCGCCCGCGGCTCGACCCCGAGGCCTTCGACCCGCGGACCGCGCAGCTGGTCCCGCGCATCCTCGCCGCGATGCAGTCGGGCGACGACACGGCGCTGCGCACCGTCCTCGACATCTTCGAGGAAAGCGGCCTGAGCGTCTGTTCCGTCAGCGAAATCCTGCCTGACCTCGTACCGGGCGAGGGCATCCTCACCGGCACCACGTCCGAGGCGGATCGCCGCGACGCCGCCCGCGCCGCCGCGATCCTGCGCGCCACCGGCCCGCTGGACCTCGGCCAGGGCACGGTCGTGGCGCAGGGCCTCTGCCTCGCACTCGAGACGCTGCCCGGCACCGCCGCGATGCTGGATTTTGCTGCCCGCCACGCCAACCTGCGCCCGAACCCCGAGGGCGCTCGCGGCGTCTTCTACAAGGCGCCGAAGCCCGGTCAGGACCGCCGCATCGACCTGCCGACCCTCGGCCCCGACAGCGTGACCCAGGCCGCGGCCGCCGGCCTTGCCGGCATCGCGTGGGAGGCGGGCGGCGTTATCCTGCTGGACCGCGACGAGGCCGTGGCACGCGCCGACGCGGCCGGTCTCTTCCTCTGGTCGATGCCGCCCGACGCCTGAGGGGCGCCAAAAGGCTGGCATCTTCTCTATTGTCCAAATACCCATGTTGCAACGCAGCAACCTGGCGGGACCGATGAAGTTCTTTCTGATCGCGGGCGAGGCCTCTGGCGACCAGCTGGGCGCCGCGCTGATGGCCGGGCTGAAGACGCTTCATCCCGAAGCGACGTTCACCGGCGTCGGCGGCCCGGCGATGGCGGCCGAGGGACTTGCCAGCCTCTTTCCGATGGACGAGCTGAGCGTGATGGGCCTGATGGAGGTCCTGCCGAAATACCGCCAGCTCAAGCGCCGCATCCGCGAGACGGCCGCCGCCGTCGCCGCCGCGGCGCCGGACGCGCTGATCGGCATCGACAGCCCCGATTTCTGCCTGCGCGTGGCGCGCCTCGCGCGGCAGGCGAACCCCGACCTGCGGGTCATCCACTATGTCGCGCCCTCGGTCTGGGCGTGGCGCCCCGGCCGCGCGGCGAAGATGGCCGAGGTGGTGGACCATGTCCTCGCGCTGCTGCCCTTCGAGCCGCCTTACATGCGTGCCGCCGGCATGACCTGCGATTTCGTCGGCCATCCTGTCGCCGGAATAGAGGTTGCAGGCCCCGACGAGGCGCAGCTGTTCCGCCACGCCCACGGGATTGACGTCCATGCACCGGTGGTCCTCTGCCTGCCCGGCTCGCGGCGGGGCGAGGTCGCGCGCCTTGCCACCCGCTTCGACGAGGCGCTGATCCGCCTGCGCGACCGCGTCCCCGAGATCCGCGTGGTCCTGCCCACCGTTCCCGGCGTGTCGGACATGGTGCGCGAGATGACGCGGCGCTGGCCCACCGCGCCCATCGTGATCGATGATGCGGACGAAAAGCGCGCCGCCTTCGCCGCGGCCGATCTGGCCCTGGCGGCCTCGGGAACGGTCAGCCTGGAACTGGCGGCGAACCGGATTCCGATGGTGATCGGCTACGACATGGCGCCGCTGAGCCGGCTGATCATCGGGCTGATGCTGAAGACCGACACGGTAACGCTGGTGAACCTTGTCAGCGACACGCGCGCCGTGCCCGAATTCCTCGGCCGCGCCTGCCAGCCCGGCCCGCTCGCGCAGGCGCTACAGGAGGCGCTGGAGGACGCAGCCAGCCGCCAGGCGCAGCTCGACGCGATGGAGCTGACGATGGAGCGGCTTGGCCGGGGAGGTGAGGCGCCGGGCCTTCGCGCGGCGCGCTCGGTGCTGGACGCGCTTAAAGCGCGGCCGTCACGATGATCTCGACCTTGTAGTCCGGGGTCGCCAGCTTCGCTTCGCCGGTGGCGCGGGCGGGGGTATGGCCCTGCGGCACCCAGCCATCCCAGACCGCGTTCATCTCGGCGAAGTCGGCCATGTCGGCCATCCAGATCTGGGCCGAGACGATGCGAGTCTTGTCCGCGCCGGCCTCGGCCAGCAGCGCGTCGATCTGGCTCAGGATCACGCGGGTCTGCTCGGTCACCGAGGCGCCGGGCTCGCCCACTTGCCCGGCCAGGAAGACGAAGCCGTTGGCGATGACGGCCTGGCTCATGCGGGGGCCGGTCTGGATGCGGGTGATGTCGGTCATGGTCATGCTCCTTGGATGAGACGGACGAAGAAGATCGCGGTCATGCCAAAGCCGACGCCCGAGATGAGCATCCGCAGGGCATGGCGCGGGATGGCGCGGGCGGCGGGCGCGCCGGCATAGCCGCCGGCGATGGTGCCAAGCGCCATGACGGCGCCGGGACCCCATGCGATGCTGCCGCCGATGGCGAAGACGACGAAGGCGATGACGGCCAGCGCGAAGCTGAGCCAGCTTTTCAGCCCGTTCATCTGATGCAGGTCGTTGATGCCCCACATCGCGAACAGTGCCAGCATGATGATCCCCAGTCCGCCGTTGAAATAGCCGCCATAGACCGCCATCGGCAGCAGCGTGCCGAGGCCGAAGGGCGTCGCGATGTGGCGCCAGCGGGCGGCGGCCTGGCGGACGCGCTCGGCGAAGGTGAAGATCAGCGTGGCGGCCAGCAGCAGGAACGGGACCAGCATCGCGAAGGCCTCGTTCGAGCTGACGAGCAGCAGGCCCGAGCCGACGGCGCCGCCGATCATGGTCCAGACGGTCAGCTTGACCATCGGCGCGCCCTCCATCGCCCGGATGTCGCGGCGAAAGCCGTAGGCGGCGGCGAGATAGCCGGGCAGGGCGGCGACGGTCGCGGTCGCGTTGGCGGCGACGGGCGGGATGCCGGTGAAGACGAGGGCCGGGAAGGTGATGAAGGTGCCGCCGCCGGCGACGGCGTTGAGCATTCCCCCGAAGAAGCCCGCGACGAAGAGCAGCATTGTCTCGAACATCAGGGCCTTCCGGGGATTCGCGAGTTCGGGGGACGCTATACGCGGCTTGCAGCCCCTGCAAGCGGCGGCTCTTGCCCGTGTTGCGGCTTTGTTCTAACGTTGCCGGATGGACGACACGGCCCCCATCCTGCCCCCGATGCCCGGCCAGCGCCTCGCGCGCGGGGTGGGTCGCCTGCTGCGCAGCATGGACCACGCGGTGCTGCTGGAATTCGTGCCGTCGCGCGGCCTGCGCGTCGACGTGATGAGCCTCGGCCCCAAGGGCGAGATCTGGATCGTCGAGTGCAAGAGCAGCCGGGCCGACTTCACGTCCGACCGCAAGTGGCAGGGCTACCTCGACTGGTGCGACCGCTACTTTTGGGCGGTGGACGGCGAGTTTCCCTGCGAATTGCTGCCCGAGGAGACCGGCCTGATCCTGGCCGACCCCTACGGCGCCGAGATTTCGCGCATGGCGCCCGAGGCGCGGCTGGCGGCTGCGCGGCGGAGCCGGCTGATGCGCGACTTCGCCCGCTGCGCAGCCCTTCGGCTTCAGGGCATCGCCGACCCCGACGCCGTCAGCGCCTTTTCTTAGGCTGGCCGCCCCCACTTCCGCCCATGCCGCGGGCCGCCTCGGCGGCGGCCATCAGCTCTTCGGCGATCTCGATGGCCTCTTCGGGGTCGAAATCCATCGGCAGATCGACGGTGTCGCCCTGGATGTAGATGCGGACCATGCCCTGGTCCGTCGGCCCGATCTGCAGGTTCGCGGTGATGTCGCTTTCGCTGTTGATGCCCATGGCTTGTCCTTTCGCGGCTGAAACTTTCTCTAGCGCGCGCGCATTTTGCCGGCAAGGAGGGCTTGCAACGTCGCCGGCCCGGGTCTAAAGAACCGCCCTGTGCCGCCTTAGCTCAGTTGGTTAGAGCGCTAGATTGTGGATCTAGAGGTCGCCCGTTCGAGCCGGGCAGGCGGTACCACCCATCATCCCGTCATTGCGGCAAGGTCGTCCAGATCAACGAGACTGCGCGATGTCGTAGGTCACGCCGCCGAGCGCCCACGCGTGAAGATGGCGAAGTCCCGGCAACTGGCCCGTCACGCGCGGGCTGTAGCGGCGCAGACAGAAGGTCGCACGACCCTTGTGCTCCGCGCCCTGCCAGATCTCGAACAAGGGATGTTCCGGCTTCCTCTGCAGCGCTTGCTGCACGTCAGCGGCACTCAGGCCCGTCTGTGCGGCCAGCCCATCGACCGTCCGCAGGTCAGGGCCGGGTGCCATCAGCGCAGCAAGCGCCGCTCGGCGCACTTCGGCTTCGGCCCCCGCGCGGCTGCCGCTTTGCGCGGCGCTGGACAGTTCGCGGACCTGGTCACGTGCGATGAGCTCGGAGATAATCGTGCGTTCAAGCCATCGGGTGAACTTCGCACGGCCGACGCCGGTCCAGAATGCTCGGAATACCGACTGCCAGAGCCGACCGCGCCAGACCTCGCGCATCGCGCGAGCCGAGACCTTGGCCACGCGGTGGCGGGTGGCTTCGAGGAGGTCCTGAATCCGCTCGATATTGAGACGAGGCCATTCCGGCTGAGGGATGTCCGCCGCCAGACGGTCTGGCAGGCGCAGGATCGGGCTTTCCATGTCGCCGTTCACCTCGCGGCCGCCCGGCAGCTTGCCGAAGTCCCGGTGCACTTGGGCAAGGTTGAAGTGCTTCTTCAGGAAGCTCTGGGCGTTGTGCCGACCAAGCGCGAAGTCGTGCGCGCGCAGGCTTTCGTCGAGGAAGCCGCCAAAGCCGCCCAGAAACCCGCTCGCCAGAGCCTTCGCGCCATGCTTCCCGTCGCGCGAGGGTGAGATCAGGAAGCGCGAGCGCCCGGTATCGTCGATCGCGGCCACAAGCTCCTCGGGCTTGAAGCGCGCCTGGTTCAGCAGCGTCGCCTTGAGTGCGGCTAGCACCCGCACCATCGCGAGGTCCGCGTCCTCGACGGTCTGAGAGATCGCGCCGTCAGGACCTTCGGGAAAGGGGTCGATCATGATGACGGCGCGATCGGCCTTTTCCGGCTCGCGGGGGTTCTGAAGAAGTTTCCAGGGGTGCTCCGGATCGGAGGCGCGCAGACAGTAGCGGACGATCTCGAACGGCTCATTGTTGCACATCCCTCCGTCGACGCCCACGAAGCCGAAGCTGGCGCTGCAGGAGTGGCGGAGGGGCAGGGGTCGGGCTTCTGGCGAGATCTCCAGCGGCCAAGCGCCGCCGCAGGACATGGCACCCGCCGCCGGATCGAGAACTCCAAGATGGCTTCCCGTGGCGCCGACAGGCTTGGCCGCGAGACCGAAGGGAAAGGCGCCGGTCGCGATGCTCATGCGACGCAGCGAATCCCAACCCGTGCCCTCGCCATGGAAATCGATCCTTGCGGGGGCGTGCGGGGTTGCTGCCTGCGGCAGCTCCAGAGGAACGCCGGCATCGCGCCAGATGTCCAGCCAGGGCGAGCCAATGTCGGCAGTGCCGAGACCCGTCAGCCTGTAATGTCCGACAAAGGCGTGGTTCGCCATCAGGTGGCCCACAGCGGGCCGCCGTGAGTCGAACGGGATGCAGTAGGCGACGCCCGAGACATTGGTGCAGGTCACGAACAGGTCGAGGTCACGGGCAAGGAACGGGTAGGTGCTGCCCGTCCACTCGACACCCGTCAGCACGCGACCCGCGGCCGCCTCGATCGCCTCGCCATTCAGGACCGAGAGGAGGTGCGGGCCGGACAGGTCGCTGTCGGAGACGAGGCCCGGACGCGCGTCATCACCGAGAAAATCAAGCTCCTCGACCCAGAGACGGTGGAGGATCGGAAGCGACGGCTCGCCGGGATGAAAGGGGCGGACGCCGTTGATCAGTGCCGGAACGGCGAGCGCGGTGCAGACCCCGCCCGCCGATGTGCCGCTCATCGCCTTCAGCACCACGCGGAGGTCGTTCTCCTGGGGGTCGCGCTCGTCCTGCGCGGCGAGCGCGGCGAAGAGGAAGTCCAGCACGCCTGCCGTATAGGCGCCCGCCGACACCGCACCCGCCATCGTCAGACCAATCGTGAAGGTGTTGCCCGCCTGTGGCATGTCTCCTCAATCCGGCTTTCACGACAGGAACGCGTGGCTGTCCAGCCACGCGTTCCGTGTGGCCGTGCTACTCCGCGGCCACGTCGACCGGAGCACCGTTGATGGGCAGGGTGGAGAGATCTTCTTGCCCAAGCTCCTTGTCCGAAGTCTTGCCCAAAGTGTAGTTGACGAGGTCGGACATCGTGAAGCGCCCTTCCTCCTTGCCGAGATGCGGCACCCAGGAAGGGTCCTGCACGAGGTAGGACGCCTTGTCGGCCATCATGATGGCGGCGAAGACGCGAGAGACGATCGCCGCGCCGACCCCTGCAAGCATCCGGCCCTGCGTGAGCATCTCGGCTTCGCAGAGGATGTAGTACCATAGCGGCGCACGGCCCTTGCCGCCATCGACGCCCGCCCAGAGCTGCGCCTCGGTCAGCTGCGGAATACCAAGATGCGCCGCCACGGTCTGGCCCGAGGGCAGCCGCGCATCCAGACCGCGCTGCAGGTTGCGGGAGGCCAGCGAGCGAACCTTCGTCACTGCGGCAACGCCTGCCGGGTCTTCTCCTTCTTCTGGCGACACCACGCTGAAGGGCAGCATCAGCAACCGGGAGGAGATGCGGCGGTCGATCTGCTTGCTCGCCAGCGCGTCCGGTCCGAAGAACGCGGCCCACTCCACCCGCAGGTTCGCGGCCACTGGCTTGCCGCCGCGCAGGTCGCCCACGAAAGGCACGGCCAGGTCGTCGTCGAGACCCGGGCGAAGCGGGAAGATTGATGCGACGCGGGGCGGCTGTTCGCCCGAGGCGCTCAACACATAGGCCGGGCGCACCTGGCTGTGACCGAACCGGTAGGCGGCGACGCTGAACTCGACCGGCATGAAGGGCTCGCCCGGGAAGCGGAACGGCATGTCGGTCAGGGTCTTGCCCATCGTCTCGGCGCCCACCGTGCGGGCGAGGAACTCGTTCAGCACGATCCACTGATAGTGCCACCGCACGATCCGCTGCGCCTCTTCGAAGCGCGCGATGCTGTCCGGGCCGTCTCCTGTCTCCGTCGCGTAGACCTTGTTGTGGAACTTCAGCATCAGCAGGTGAAGCTGCGAGATGATGACGTTCTCGTCGTTGCGCGGATCGCCGATCAGCGCGCGCCCTTGTGCGTTCCGGGGAAGATCCTCGTCGTCCGTCCCGAGCAGGAACTGGAAGGGCTTGTCGCGGTCATAGAGATAGGGCTGCTGCGCCGGTCCGAGGCCGTAGAGGCTGTCCAGTTCCAAGACAGGCGTGCGAAAGTTGCGTGTCGCGCCCGGGTCGATCTGCTGTTCCAAGAGGGACGTCGGATCGAAGGTCAGGTCATGATCGATGAACTGGCCGAGGAAGGTGTAGCCCGCCCGGATGCGGTCGTTGTCCTGGCTGGGGTCAAAGACGTCCCCACCATCCATCGCCCCGCCCGGCTTGCCAAGCTCGAGCGGACCGGGATCGAACTCGCGCAGCGAACGAAGATAGGGCAGCATTCGTCCGAAGCGCCCGGTTTCGCTGAAACGTCCCCGTGGGACAAAAGCACCACGATCAAGGAATCCGTGCATCGTTACACTCCTTCACAGATGGTTACAAAATACGGCACGTGCCTCAGGGCCACGTGCGACCACGCCAAACAGATGCTGATCGTCAGGTCCGACCTGCCTCGAAGTCAGGGTCGAGCTTTCCCCTTGGTCGCTTGACGCGACACTGAAGCTGGATCAACGCGCAGTGCTTGCCGTCGACTCAGGTCCTTGGTGCTGCACGGCAACATAGTTAACACACCAGCCGACACATCCTCAGAGGAGAGTTGCCTCTACGCCATGAGGCGAAGACTAGACCTATGGCTGTAGCCGAAGGTGGAATGCATCCGAGCATTGAGCCCGCGCTGCTGTAACTTCCCGCGCGGAACCACGTCGAGCGCCGCCTCAGCGCGTGCGGCGCGGGTGCTGCTGCCGGCTGCGGATGTCGCAAACGACCCCTGCCCAAGATTCTGCGCCGCAGCATCTTGAACCCGTCCGTGCCGCCTGACAGGCTGCTCTTGCCGAACGCGGGAGGTTTTCATGGGTCCGATCGGTATCTTCCTGTCGCTGATCCTGCTGATGTACCTGGCCTATCGGGGCATCACGGTGCTGATCCTCGCGCCGCTCCTGTCGCTGATGGCGGTGGCGCTGTCGGGCGGGCTGCCGATCCTGGCGACCTACACGCAGGTCTTCATGGCCTCGCTCGGCGGCTACGTCATCACCTACTTCCCGCTGTTCCTGCTAGGCGCGATCTTCGGCAAGATCATGGCCGACAGCGGCGCGGCGCGGTCCATCGCCGAATGGATCGTGGACAGGCTCGGCACGGGCCGCGCGATCCTGGCGGTGGTGCTGTCCTGCGGCGTGCTGACCTATGGGGGCGTGTCGCTGTTCGTGGTGGCCTTCGCAGTCTATCCGATCGGCAACGCCCTCTTCCGCCGGGCGGACATTCCCAAGCGCCTTCTGCCGGCGGCCATCGCGCTCGGCTCGTTCACCTTCACGATGACCGCCTTTCCCGGCACGCCCGCGATCCAGAACGCGATCCCGATGCCCTTCTTCGGCACCAACGTCTTCGCGGCGCCGTTCTTCGGGCTGCTGGCGGGGGTGATGATGCTGGCCGGCGGCACGGTCTGGCTGCAGCGCCGGGCGGGCATCGCCGCCGCGCGGTCCGAGGGCTACGGCGATCATCCCGCCACCTCGGCCGATGCCAGCCTGCCCGAGGACACGGACCTGCCGCCCTTCGCGCTGGCGATCCTGCCCGTGGTCAGCGTCATCGTCATCAACGCCGCGCTGACCTGGCTGGTCTTTCCGAACATGAGCGCGGCCTATCTCGCCGCCCCGGAATATGGAGAGACGGACCTAGCCGCCGTCGCGGGGATCTGGGCGATCATCGTCTCGCTGGTGGTGGCGATCTGCCTTGCCATCGCCTTGAACCTGCGCCGCTTCGGGAACCTGCGCGAAAGCGTCAACGCCGGCACGATGGGCTCGCTGCTGCCGATCTTCAACACGGCCTCCGAAGTGGGGTACGGCGCGGTCATCGCCTCGCTGCCTGCCTTCTCGGTGATCCGCGACGCGGTGCTGGGCCTCTTTCCGGACAATCCGGTCGCCTCGCTGGCGGTGGCGGTGAACGTGCTGGCGGGGATCACCGGCAGCGCCTCGGGGGGCATGTCCATCGCGCTGGAGACGCTTGGCGCGCAGTTCGCGCAGATGGGGCAGGCGCAGGGGATCAGCATGGAGCTGATGCACCGGGTGACAGCCCTCGCCTCGGGGGGGTTCGACGCGCTGCCGCATAACGGGGCGGTCATCACGCTGCTGGCGATCACGGGGCTGACCCACAAGAAGAGCTATGCCGACATCTTCGTCGTTGCGGTGGCGATCCCGGTCGTCGCGCTGGTCACGGTGATCGTGCTGGGCAGCGTGTTCTAGCGGTAGCCCTGCGCCTGCAGCTCGAACAGCTCGCGGTAGCGGCCGGGGCGGGCGATCAGATCGGCGTGGCTGCCTTGGTCCTGCACGCGCCCGCCCTCCAGCACGATGATCCGGTCGGCCATCCGCACCGAGGAGAAACGGTGCGAGATCAGCAGCGCGATGCGGCCCGCCGTCAGGTCGCGGAAGCGCTGGAAGACCTCGTATTCGGCGCGGGCGTCGAGGGCTGCCGTCGGCTCGTCCAGCACCAGAAGCTGGGCGTCGCGCATATAGGCGCGGGCGATGGCCAGCTTCTGCCACTCGCCGCCCGACAGATCGAGGCCGCGGGCAAATCGCTTGCCGACCATCTGGTCGTAACCCTGCGGCAGCTTGGCTATCACCTCGTCGGCCAGCGCCCGCTCGGCGGATGAGACGATGCGGGGGCGGTCGTCCCGCGCCTCGATCCGGCCGATGGCGATGTTCTCGGCGGCGGTGACGGCGTAGCGCACGAAGTCCTGGAAGATCACCCCAACCGTGGCGCGCAGCTGGTCGAGGTCATACTCGCGCAGGTCGCGGCCATCCAGCGTGATCCGCCCCTCGTCGGGATCATAGAGCCGGGCCAGCAGCTTGACGATGGTGGTCTTGCCCGCGCCGTTCTCGCCCACCAGCGCGACCGTCTCGCCGGCGGCGAGTTCCAGCGTCATGCGGCGCACGGCCCAAGCCTCACGGCCGGGATAGCGGAAGCCCACATCATCGAAGCGGAAGCCGTGCCGGATGGGCTGCGGGATCGGCAGCGGGTTCGGCGGCGAGGCGATGGCGGGGATCGCGGTGAAGAACTCGAAGAGATCGTCGAGATACATAGCCTCGCCCGCCATCGACGAGAAGCTCGACAGCAGCCCCTCCAGAAGCCCCCTCAGCCGCAGGAAGCTGCCCGACAGGAAGGTGAGGTCGCCGATGCTGAGGGTGCCCGTCAGCGTGCGCGCGATGATCCACAGGAAGGCGCCGTAATAGGCCAGCGTGCCAAGCGCAGTCAGCACCGCCATGACCGAGAGCTGCCGGCGCTGGATCGCGCGATTCTCAACGTAGAAGCGCCGCGCCAGCGTCAGGTAGCGGTCGCGCAGCCACGGGCTGAGGCCGAAGATCTTGACCTCCTTCGCCGTTTCCGAGGTTGCAGCGATCATCCGCAGGTAGTCGCGTTCCCGACGGTCAGGCGCGCGGCGGTGGTTCAGGGCATAGGTCTGCGCGTTGAAATGCATCTCGCCGAAAAGCGAGGGGATCAGCGCCAGCGCCAGCAGCACCACCAGCCACGGGTTGTAGAGCGTCAGCCCAACCGCGAAGCTGGCGACGGTCACCACGTCCTGCACCTGCTGCATGATCTGGCCCAGCAGCGGGATGCGCCCCATCGTGTTGCGCCGCGCGCGGTCCAGCCGGTCCTGGAAGCTGGCATCCTCGAAGCTGGCGAGGTCGAGGCCCGCCGCGTGGTCCATCAGCCGGATCGAGATGTCGATGACCAGCTTTTCCTGCAGCATCGCATCGACATAGCTGACCAGCCGCCCGGTCAGGTCCTGCGCGACGGCAAGCCCCAGCTCCAGCGCGACCAGCAGCACAAGCGTCTCGGCGAGCCCGCTGTTCCACCAGCCCTCCAGCGTCTGCGGCGCGTCCGGCAGCGCGGACAGCGCCACGACTTGGTCGATGATCAGCTTGCCGACCCACAGCATCGCGACCGGCATCAGCGCCCGGATCAGGCGCAGGACCAGCATCGCCAGCGTCAGGCCGGGGCTGGCCCGCCAGACCATCCTGAGGAACGGCGGGATGTTCTTCAGCGCCGCCCACCGGGCCGAGAAGTCGGGGGTGGGCGGCGCGCCGGGGGCCATGTCAGGCGGCTTCGGTCCGGCGGGCGCGGGCGATCTCGGCCTCGGTCAGGGGGCCGGGGAAGTGGCAGGCGACCCCGTGATCCCCGCCCAGCAGCGCGGGCACCTCGGCGGCGCAGCGTGCCTCGGCCCGCGGGCAACGGGTGCGGAAGACGCAGCCCGAGGGCGGGTTCATCGGCGAGGGCAGGTCGCCCTTCAGCGGCACGATGGTCTTGCCGGCCTCGATCGTCGGGTCCGGCACCGGCACCGCCGACAGCAGCGCCTGCGTGTAGGGGTGCTGCGGGTTGCCGTAGAGGTCCGAGGAGGACGCGATCTCCATCACCTTGCCCAGATACAGGACCATGACGCGGTCGCTGATATGTTTCACCACCGACAGGTCATGCGCAATGAAGATCAGCGACAGGCCGAGGTCCTTCTGCAACCGGATCAGCAGGTTGATGACCTGCGCCTGGATCGAGACATCGAGGGCCGAGACCGGCTCGTCGCAGATGATCAGCCGCGGCTCGACGATCAGCGCGCGGGCGATTCCGATGCGCTGGCACTGCCCGCCCGAGAATTCGTGCGGATAGCGGTTGATCTGGTTAGGCAGCAGGCCGACCTTCTCCATCATCGCCTTGACGCGATCCTTGACCTCGGCGCGGGATAGGTTCGGGCGGTGCGTGGTCAGCGGCTCGGCGATGATCTGGCCGACGGTCATGCGCGGATTGAGGCTGGCCAGCGGGTCCTGGAAGACCATCTGGATGTCGCTGCGATAGGCCATCATCTTGGCGGGGCTGAGGGCCAGCAGGTCCTTGCCGTCGATCCATTCGGCCTTTCCCGTCGCCGGGACGAGGCCGATCAGGGCGCGGGCCAGAGTGGACTTGCCGCAGCCGGATTCGCCCACGACGCCGAGCGTCTCGCCCGGCCGCAGCGTGAAATCGACGCCGTTCACCGCGCGCAGCTGGTCGGGCTTGGCCCAAGGCATGGCGCCGGGGCGGCGAATGGGGAAGCTGACGCGGAGGTCGGTGACGTTCAGAAGCGTGCTCATTCTGCCTCCTTTCCGGGGGCGGAGGGGGTGCCGGCGACGCCCGCGCCGGCGACAGCGGCGCGGGGGATCGCCTCGGCCTCGGGGATGTCGCCGGCGGCGATGGGGTCCACCTCAGGCAACTCGGCGGTGATGCGGCGGGCGAGGACGTCGGCCAGCGGCGCGTGGCAGGCGCGGGCGCGGCCGGGGGCGAAGTCCTCGAGCGGCGGATCGATCTCGGCGCAGACGGGGCGGCGATAGGGGCAGCGCGGCTCGAAGGCGCAGCCGGCGGGGGGGCGGGACATGTTCGGGGGCTGGCCGGGGATGGCGCGCAGCTCCTCGTCCTCCTGATCGACGCGGGGGATCGCGTCCAGAAGCCCCTGCGTGTAGGGCAGCGCGGGCTCGGCGAAGATCGGGCCGACCCGCCCCGTCTCGCGGATGCGGCCGCCATACATGACCGCCACCCGCTCGCAAGAGCCGGCGACGACGCCCAGATCGTGGGTGATCAGGATCATGGCCATGCCGAAGTCGCGGCGCAGGTCGGACAGAAGCTGCATGATCTGCGCCTGCACGGTCACATCGAGCGCCGTCGTCGGCTCGTCCGCGATCAGCAGCTTCGGCCGGCACAGAAGCGCCATCGCGATCATCACCCGCTGGCGCATCCCGCCCGAGAACTCGTGCGGATAAAGCCGGATGCGGCCCTTGGCGTCGGGGATGCGGACCGCGTCCAGCATCCGGACGGATTCCGCCACCGCCTCGCGCTTGCTCATCCCCTTGTGGAGGGTCAGCACCTCGGCCATCTGGTCGGCTACCCGCATGTAGGGGTTCAGCGAGGTCATCGGGTCCTGGAAGATCATCGCCATCTTCTCGGCCCGGATGCGGTTGATGAGTTTGGGCTTGGCGTTCAGGATCTCGTCCCCGTCGAAGCGCACGCTGCCCGAAGCCGCGCCGTTTCGCGCCAGAAGCCCCATGATGGCGAAGCTGAGCTGAGACTTGCCCGAGCCGGATTCGCCCACGATGCCGAGCGTCTCGCCCTGTTCGACGGAGAGCGAGACGTCGCTGACCGCGCGCACCTCGCCGTCATTGGTGCGGAAGCGCACCGAAAGGTTGGTGATGTCGAGAAGGGCCATGTCAGCGCTCCTTCGGGTCGAGGGCGTCCCGCAGGCCGTCGCCCACGAAGAAGAACCCAAAGAGGGTGATGACGAAGAAGAACAGCGGGAAGGCCAGCTGCCAGAGCGTGCCGTAGTTCATCGTGCCGGCCCCTTCCGAGATCAGCGCCCCCCAAGAGGTCAGCGGCTCCTGCACGCCAAGGCCGAGGAAGCTGATGAAGCTTTCCGTCAGGATCATCAGCGGCACCAGAAGCGTGGCATAGACCGCGACGACGCCGAGGAGGTTCGGCACGATGTGGCGGATGATGATGCGGAAGCTCGAGACGCCTGTAGCGCGGGCGGCCTCGATGAACTCGCGGTTCTTGAGGGAGAGGGTCTGGCCGCGCACGATCCGGCTCATGTCCAGCCAGGAAATGAGGCCGATGCCGAGGAACAGCATCGACATCGACCGGCCGAACATCACCAAGAGCAGGATCAGCACGAACATGTAGGGGATCGACATCAGGATATCGACCGCGCGCATCATGATCTGGTCGGTGCGCCCGCCGACATAGCCCGCCGTCGCGCCATAGAGCGTGCCGACGATCACCGCGATGGCGGCGCCGACGATGCCGACCATCAGGCTGATCTGCGTGCCCTGCACGACGCGGGCAAACAGGTCGCGGCCAAGGTTGTCGGTGCCGAAGTAGTGCCCATTGGCCAGCGACGGCGCGCCCAGCTCGGCCACGCGGCCCATGACCGAGAAGTCCAGCTCTTCGCCCGACCATGCGGCGAACTGCCCGCCGAGGGCGGCGAACAGCGTGACCAGCACGAGGATGGTCAGCCCGAACATCGCGGCCTTGTTGCGGAAGAAACGCTTGCGGGCGTCGGCCCAGGGGCTGCGGCCCTTCACCTCGTCCTGGACGAGGCGCGCCGAGAGGGACTGCATCTTGGTTTGATCGATCACCATGACCTAGTACCTGATCTTGGGGTCGATCCATGCGTAGAGCACGTCGACGAGAAGGTTGAAGAGGATGGTGAGCGTGCCGATCAGGATCGTCACGCCCATCATCACGGCATAATCGCGGTTCAGCGCGCTATCCACGAAGGCCTTCCCGATCCCGCCGGTCGAGAAATAGATGTCGATCACGACCGAGCCGGTGATCATCGACACGAAGACCGGGCCCAGATAGCTGATCACCGGCAGCATCGCGGGCTTCAGCGCATGGCGGATGATGACGCGGCTCTCGGGCATGCCCTTGGCGCGGGCGGTGCGGATGTGGTTGCTGCCCAGCACCTCCAGCATCGAGGACCGCGTGATCCGCGCGATCGAGGCCATGTAGCTGGTCGAGAGCGCGATGACCGGCATGATCCAGAAGCTGGGGTCGTTGAAGCTCCACCCGCCGCCGGGCAGGACGCGGTACCAGAGCGTGAAGACCAGCACCAGCAGCGGCGCCATGACGAAGTTCGGCAGCACCTGCGCTCCGATCGAGATGCCGACGGCGAGATAGTCGAGCCAGGTGTTGTGCCAGATTGCCGCCGCGACGCCCAAGGCGACGCCGACGACCACGGCGGCGACGAAGGCCAGCCCGCCATAGGTCAGCGTCACCGGAAAGCCGGCGGCGATCAGCTGGTTCACCGTGCGGTCGGGATAGACGAAGCTGGGGCCGAAGTCGAAATGGACGACGATGCTGACAAGGTAGTTCCAGATCTGCAGCCAGAGCGGGTCGTTCAGACCGTATTGCGCCTCGAGGTTGGCAAGGACGGCCGGGGGCAGCGCGCGCTCGCCCGTGAACGGGCCGCCGGGCGCCAGGCTCATCAGGACGAAGGAGAAGACGATCAGCAGCAGCAGCGTGGGGACTGCCACCGCCAGCCGCCTCAGAATGAATGCGAACATCGCGGGAGGGCCTTTCCTGCGGAAACGAAAGCGATGGGCCGGAGCGGAAGACAACCCGCCCCGGCCCATCCTGTCATGCGGCTGCCTTACTCGGCGACGCGGTAGAGGTCCTTGGCATACCAGGTGTTGCGCAGGTTCTCGGTCGGCAGGCCCTTGATCGACTCGTTGATCATGTCGACCTTGGCGTAGTGATAGACCCAGACCGCGGGAACTTCGGCGTCCAGGATCTCCTCGGCGCGGCGGTAGAGCGGCTCGGTGTCCTCGGCCGTGGCGGCCTCGGCCAGGATCTGGTCATACTCGGCGTTCGACCACTTGCCGCTGTTGTAGCCGTCCGTGCGGAACCAGTCGAGGAAGGTCGAGGCCTCGTTGTAGTCCGCGCACCAGGCGTAGCGGGCCATCTCGAAGTCCTGGTTCTGAAGGCGGTCGGTGTGGACGGCCCATTCGACGTTGTTCAGCTCGATCTCGATGCCGAGCGGGCGCCAGAACTGCTGCGCGGCGATGGCCAGCAGGCGGTGGTTCTCGTCGGTGTTGTACTGCAGCTGCAGGCGCACCGGGTTGTCCGGGCCATAGCCCGCCTCGGCCAGCAGCTCGCGGGCGCGCTCAACGCGCTCGTCCTGCGTCATGTCCTGCATTCCGCCCTCGGGCGCGGCGAAGCCGTTGATGGCCCAGTGCGTCCAGGTATAGGCCGGGCGCTGGCCGCCCTGCAGGATCTGGTCCACGATCACGTCGCGGTTCAGCGACAGCGCCATCGCCTCGCGCACGCGCTGGTCCTTGAGAACCTCGGGGCCCTTCTCGGACAGGTTGAAGACATAGGCGTAGGAGCAGCCGTAGGGGACCGAGGTCGCCTGGTCCGGGAACTCGGCTTCCAGACGCGGGAACTGGCCGGCCGGGATCTGCACGCGGTCAAGCTCGCCCGCCTGGTAGCGGGTCAGCGCGACGTTGTTGTCGTTCACCGTGACGCCGCGGACGGTCTCCATCACGACATTCTCGGCGTCCCAGTATTCCGGGTTCTTCTGCATCACGATCTCGACGCCCAGATTGTGGCTGGCAAGCGTGTAGGCGCCGTTGCCGACGATGTTCTGCGGCTGGATCCAGGCATCGCCCAGCTCCTCGACCAGCGCGCGCGGCACCGGGTAGGTCGTCGCGAGCGACAGGGTGTTGATGAAGTAGGGGGTCGGCTCGGAGAGGGTGACTTCCAGCGTCTTGTCGTCCACCGCGCGCACGCCCAGCTCGCTCGGCTCCATCTCGCCGGCGATGACCTGCGTGGCGTTGGCGACGTTCATCAGCTCGATGTACCACGCGTATTCCGAGGCGAAGGCGGGCGTGACGACGCGCTGCCAGCCGTAGACGAAATCCTCGGCCGTCACGGGCTCGCCATTCGACCAGTTCGCGTCGCGCAGGTTGAAGGTGTAGGTCAGCCCGTCCTCGGAGACCTCGTAGCTTTCCGCAACGCCGGGGATCATCTCGCCCTCGGCATTCTCGTTCATCAGCCCCTCGAAGAGCTGGCGCAGCACGTCCGAGCCCTCGACATCGGTGTTCTTGCCCGGATCGAGCGACTTGATCGCGTCCAGCAGCCAGTAGGTATAGGTCTGGGTCTCGGCCAGGGTCTCGCCTTCGGCGGGCTGGACCGCATAGGCTGGCATCGCCAGCGCGGCGACGAGGGCGGTGGTGGCGAACAGCTTGGTCATCTTCAACTCCTCCAAGTTGTTTGTCGGTGTCTTCTGCACCGGAATGGACTGCACATTATGCAGCCCGCGCGCGTGGGCAAGTCCGGTTTCCCGCTTCACAGGCACGGCGGCTTGTGGAAAGGATGCGCGCGATGATGACCCGGCCCCATATTACCCTCGTCACCGGCGGCGCCCGGTCCGGCAAGTCGGCCCTGGCCGAACGGCTGGTGCGGCGCTTCGGCCTGCCGCTGATCTACATCGCCACCGCCGAGGCGCGGGACGGCGAGATGGCCAGCAGGATCGCACAACATCAAGCCTCTAGGGGCAAGGGCTGGACGACGATCGAGGCGCCGCGCGATCTGCCGGCGGTGCTGGAGGGCTGTGACGGGCAGGGCGCGCGGCTGGTCGACTGCTTGACGCTGTGGCTCTCGAACGGCGCGAATGCAGCGGATTTCGACCGACTGGTTGTGACGTTGCGTCAGCAACGCTGTCCTGTTGTGCTCGTCACCAACGAGCTGGGGCAGGGGATCGTCCCGGCCGACCCGATGACGCGGCGCTTCCGGGACGATCACGGCCGGTTGAACCAGCGCGTCGCCGAAGTCTCGGACGAGGTCTGGACCGCGATCAGCGGCCAGCCGCTGCGCCTGAAGCCGTGGAGGCACGATCCCGATGCGCCGCTTTGACACCGTCGCCGCCGAGGCCGCGCGCGCCCGCCAGGACCAGCTGACCAAGCCGCAGGGCGCCCTCGGCCGGCTCGAGGAGCTGGCGATCTTCATGGCCGGCTGGCAGGGCACGGACCGCCCGCGGATCGAGCGGGCGCAGGCGCTGGTCTTCGCCGGCAATCATGGCGTCGTCGCCCGCGGCATCACGCCCTTCCCGGCCGAGGTGACGGCGGCGATGGTCGCCAATTTCCGCGCCGGCGGCGCCGCGATCAACCAGCTCTGCCGCAGCGCAGGTGCGGCGCTCTCGGTTGTCCCGCTGGAGCTGGACCGGCCGACCGCCGATTTCACGCAAGGGCCCGCCATGAGTGCCGCCGAGGTGTCCGCCGCGATGGCGGCGGGCGCCGCGGCCGTCGATCCTGCGGCGGACGTGCTGCTTCTGGGCGAGATGGGGATCGGCAACTCGGCCGTCTCGGCGGCGCTGGCGGCCAGCACCTTCGGCGGCACGGCCGAGGACTGGACCGGCCCCGGCACCGGAGCCTCGGGCGAGATCATGGCGCGCAAGATCGCCGCGGTCTCGGCGGGCCTGGCCCTGCACGCGCCCGAGGATGCGCGCGGCACGCTGGCGGCCTTCGGCGGGCGCGAGCAGGCGGCCCTCTGCGGCGCGATCCTCCGGGCGCGCGAGCTGGGCCTGCCGGTGATCCTCGACGGCTTCATCTGCACCGCCGCCGCCGCCGTCCTGACGCGCGACGACCCGGAGGCGCTGGCCCATTGCCTCATCGGGCACGAAAGCCGCGAGCCCGGCCACCGCCGCCTGATCGCGGCGCTCGGGATGCGGGCGGTGCTGTCGCTCGACATGCGCCTTGGCGAGGGTTCGGGCGCGGCGGTTGCGCTGATGGTCCTTCGCGCCGCCTTGGAGTGCCACAACGGCATGGCGACCTTCGCCGAGGCCGGCATTGGCTAGGCTGCAGCAGCTGGCACTGGCCGCGGTCTTCCTGACGCGCCTGCCGCTTGGCCGCGTGCTGCCGCCGCGCGTGATGCCGCTGGCCGAGGCGGCCTGGGCCTTCCCGCTGATCGGGGCGCTGATCGGCGCCATCGCGGCGCTTCCGCTCTGGGCGCTCGGGCCGGGCCTTCTGCCCGCCGCACTGGCGCTGGCGCTGGCGGTCTGGCTGACCGGCGCGCTGCACGAGGACGCGCTGGCCGATTTCGCCGATGCGGGCGGAGGCCGGGATGTCGCGGACCGGCTGCGGATCATGCGCGAGCCGACGGTGGGCAGCTTCGGGATCATGGCGCTGCTTTGCGCCTTCGCGCTGCGTGTGTCGGCGCTGGCGGTGCTGGGGCCGTGGCATCTGGTCGCGGCAGCGGCGACTGGTCGCGCCGCGGCGGCCGGGCTGATGCTGATGCCGCCGGCGCGGGCGGACGGGTTGGGGCAGGGCGCGGGGCGTCCCGCGCCGCTTGCCGTCGGCATGGCCGCCGCCATCGCCGTTCTCATCCTGCTGCTCGCGCCCGGCCGGGCGCTGCTGCCGCTGCTCGGCGCGCTGGCGGCGGCCGCCGCGGTCGCGCTGCGTGCGCGGCGTCTCGTCGGGGGGCAGACGGGGGACGTGCTGGGCGCCGCCTCGCTCTGCGCCGAGACCGCGGTGCTGGTCACCTTCGCGCTGCTGACCTAGCGTCAAGGGCCGCGAAAAACTTGACCCATGCCCGCGGCGGCCTTAACGCAGGGCCTTGCGCGAAGAGGCCGGAGTCAACCGGCCGGGGCGGGACGCCCGCGCCTATGGGGAGGACATCAGCATGAACGGGCTCTTGGCCCTGTCGCGCGGGATCGACCGCGTTACAACCGTGATCGGGCGCTCGGTGGCGTGGCTCATCCTGCTGGCGATCTTCGTCAGCGCGATCAACGCCGTCGTTCGCAAGGTCTTTTCCATGTCCTCGAACGCCTGGCTCGAGCTGCAGTGGTATCTCTACGGCGGCGCCTTCATGCTGGCGGCCGCCTGGACCCTGCTCGAGAACGAGCACATCCGCATCGACATCATCTACGGCCGCTGGTCGCGCCGCGCGCAGCACTGGATCGACGTGCTCGGCACGGTGCTGTTCCTGCTGCCCTTCACCGCCATCATGATCTGGCTGGTCCACCCCTCGCTGATGCGCTCGTGGCGCGCGGGCGAGATCTCGATGAACGCGGGCGGGCTGATCATCTGGCCGGCCAAGGCCGTGCTGCTGGCGGGCTTCATCCTGCTCTTCGTGCAGGGCATCTCGGAGCTGATCAAGAAGATCGCCGTGATGCGCGGCCTGATCGAGGACCCCCATGCCAATACCGAAGGCTCGCTGAAGGAAGCCGAGCTGATGACCGCCGGGATGCATGACGAGCGGATCGACCAGAACCCGGAGAGCCGCCCGTGATCGACCTGATTGCCCACAACCTTGCGCCCATCATGTTCTTCTCGATGGTCGCCTTCCTGCTCTTCGGCTATCCCATCGCCTTCGCCCTGGCCGCGAACGGGCTGCTGTTCTTCTTCTTCGGCGTCTTCCTGACGCCGCTCTCGGACCAGGTGAACCTCGGCTGGAACCTGCTGCAGGCGCTGTCCGACCGGGTCTTCGGCGTGATGCGGAACGACACGCTGCTGGCGATTCCCTTCTTCACCTTCATGGGCATCGTGCTGGAACGCTCGCGCATGGCCGAGGACCTTCTGGACACGATCGGCCAGCTCTTCGGCACGATCCGCGGGGGCCTTGCCTATGCCGTGGTGCTGGTCGGCGCGCTGCTGGCGGCGACGACGGGCGTCGTGGCGGCCTCGGTCATCTCGATGGGGCTGATCTCGCTGCCGATCATGATGCGCTACGGCTATGACAAGCGGCTGGCGGCGGGGGTCATCACGGCCTCGGGGACGCTGGCGCAGATCATCCCGCCCTCGCTCGTGCTGATCGTGCTGGCCGACCAGCTGGGCCGGTCCGTGGGCGACATGTACAAGGCCGCGATGGTGCCCGCGCTGGCGCTGACCGGGGTCTACATCGTCTACGTGCTGATCATCTCGATCTTCCGCCCGAAGGCCATGCCGGCCCTGCCGCCCGAGGCGCGCCCGCTCGGCTCGCCCGGCTGGTCGCTGCTGGGGGCGCTGGTCGTGGCTGTGGCCATCTACTGGCTGTCCGAGCGCTGGCTGGCCGGCCATGTCGGCGGCGATTCCGGCATCTGGGCCGCGGCGCTGACGGTCGTCGTCATGCTGGTCCTCGCGACGCTGGACCGGGGGCTCGGCACGAACCTTCTCTCGCCGATGACGCGGCAGGTGATCATCGTGATGATCCCGCCGCTGGCGCTGGTCTTCCTGGTGCTGGGCACGATCTTCCTCGGGATCGCCACCCCGACCGAGGGCGGGGCGATGGGCGCCGTTGGCGCGCTGATCCTGGCGGGCATGAAGCGGCGGCTGAACATGGGCGTGCTGAACCAGGCGCTGCTGGCGACGGTGAAGCTGTCCTCGTTCGTCATGTTCATCCTGATCGGCGCCACGGTCTTCTCGCTGACCTACTATTCGATCAACGGCCATATCTGGGTGCGCGACCTACTGGTGGCGCTGCCGGGCGGGGAATACGGCTTCCTGATCGCCGTCTGCGCGATCATCTTCTTCCTGGCCTTCTTCCTCGACTTCTTCGAGCTGGCCTTCGTCATCGTGCCGCTGCTGATCCCGGCCGCCAACGCGCTTGGCATCGACCTGGTGTGGTTCGGGGTGATCCTGGCGGTGACGATGCAGACCTCGTTCCTGACCCCGCCGGTGGGCTTCGCGCTCTTCTACCTGCGCTCGGTCGCGCCGAAGAAGTCCTATCTCGACAAGGTCACGGGACGGCGGATGGAGGCGGTCAGCACCGTCGACATCTATCGCGGCGCGGTGCCCTTCGTGGGGCTACAGATCCTGATGATCGCCGCGGTGATCGCCTTTCCGCAGATGGTCATGCACTATCGCGGCCCGGTCGTGGACACGTCGAACATCCGCATCGAGATCCCGATGGGCGGCGGCGGCATGGGCGGCGGGCTCGGTGGCGGCCTGGGCGGCGGCCTGGGCGGTGGTCTCGGAGGCGGCCTCGGCGGTGGACTTGGGGGCGGGCTTGGTGCCCCCTCGGGCCAGCAGCCGGCACCCGCCCCGGCGCCGACCGCGCCCGCTGACGCACCGGCACCTGCACCCGAGGCTGGCGTGGCCCCGCAACCGGCGCCTTCGGGCGGCATGGGCCTCGGCTTCGGCGGCCCGCCGCCGGGTCTGGGCGGCAACTGACAGGCAAGGGGTCGCGCAAGCGGCCCCTTTCTTCTTCCAGGCACGGCACGAAAAAGCCGCCGCGGCAAGACCGCGGCGGCTTCGTTCATTCGGCGGCCGGATCAGGCCTTGGTCAGCCCGCCATTGCGCTGCTGGATCATCATGAACGTGTCGAAGGTGTATTCGGCCGTCTGCTGATAGAGGAACCAGTCGTCGCGGAAGGCGAGCATCGCCTCGTATTGCGTCTTGAAGTCCTCGTTCTCGTTCGACAGCTCGGCATAGACCTCCTGCGCCGCGGTGAAGGCGGCGGTCAGGATCTCCTCGCTGAACGAGCGCAGCTGCGCGCCTTGGCCGACCAGCGACTTCAGCGCGGTCGGGTTCAGGTGGTCGTATTTGGCCAGCATGTTCTGGTCCACGGCCTGCGCGGCGGTGCGGAACAGCGACTTGTAGTTCTCGGGCAGGCTGTCCCACTGGCCCTTGTTCACGAAGAAGCTGACCGTCGGGCCGCCTTCCCAGAAGCCGGGGTAGTAGTAGTAGGGCGCGACCTTGTGGAAGCCCAGCTTCTCGTCGTCATAGGGGCCGACCCATTCCGCCGCGTCGATCGTCCCGCGCTCGAGCGAGGGGTAGATGTCGCCGCCGGCGATCTGCTGCGGCACGACGCCAAGACGCTCGACCACGCGGCCGGCGAGGCCCGAGATGCGCAGCTTCAGGCCCTGCAGGTCCTGCAGGCTGTTGATCTCGTTGCGGTACCAGCCGCCCATCTGGACGCCGGTGTTGCCGCCCGGATAGCTGACCAGGTCGTATTTCTCGAGGAACGTGTTGTAGTTCTCGACCCCGCCGCCATGGTAGTTGTAGGCCGCCTTGGCCCGCGCCGAGAAGGTGAAGGGCAGGTCGGCGCCGCAGGCGAAGGCCGGGTCCTTGCCCCAGTTGTAATAGCCGACCGAGTGGCTGCACTCGACCGTGCCGTCGGTCGTCGCGTTGATCGCGTCAAGGCCGGGAACGATCTCGCCGGCCGAGAAGACCTGGATGTTGAACCGGCCGTCGGTCGCCTCGTTCAGGCGCGTCGACAGCTCCTCGGCGCCGCCATAGATCGTGTCGAGCGACTTGGGGAACGACGAGGCCAGGCGCCAGCTGATCTGGGGCGCTTCCTGCGCGATGGCCGGGGCGGCCAGGACCGTGCCGGCAGCAGCAGCCGCGCCGCCGACCGAGGCGCGGGTCAGAAAGGACCGGCGGTCCAGGGACGTCTTCTTCATGGATACTCCTCCTCCGGGGGCAGTTGGACCTGCCCGCTGGAAGGGGAGTTTAGCCGGGGCGCTCATCCTGTCCACTGGCATCCTCGCGAGGTCCGCGCATTTTGCGCCTTCCCTTGCGTCACCTTCCGTTCATGACGTGCAAGTCCCTGATTGTAGGTCATGTGACAGGCGCATAATCTTCCGGGCGACGGGGCAGGTGATGCGGGCGATGGCAGCGGCAGGGGACGATCCGGAGACATGGCGGCCGGACCTTTCGGCGCATGAGGGGCCGAAATTCCGGGCGCTGGCGGGGGCGCTGCGCGAGGCGGCGCGCTCGGGCGTGCTGGCGCCGGGCACGCGCCTGCCGCCGATGCGCGATCTGGCCTGGCGGCTCGGCGTGACCACGGGAACGGTGGCGCGGGCCTACCAGGCCGCCGCCGCCGAAGGCGTGATCGAAAGCCATGTCGGCCGCGGCAGCTTCATCGCCCCGCCGCGCCCGCGCCAGCCGGCGCTGCAACCGCTGCTCTACGAGGCGGCCGACGGCGCGGGCGCGCCCGGCATTGCCGATCTGCGCGTGCCGCGCCTGCCCGATTGCGGACAGGCCGCGGTCATCGGCCGGCACATGGCGGCGCTGGCCGGGGCGCTGGAGGCGGACATCCTCGACTACACCCCCCTCAGCCGCGACCTGCGCTGCCGCAGCGCGGTGCTCGGCTGGATGGGCAGGCGCGACTTCGGCCCCTTGGCCGAGCCCGACCTCGTGCTGACCCATGGCGGCCAGCACGCGATCACGCTGGTGATGTCCCTGACGCTCGGCGCGCAGCCGGCGCCGGTGATGGTCGAGGCGCTGACCTATCCCGGCATGCGCCACGCCGCCCAGCTGATGCGGACCGAGGCCGTGCCGGTGGCGCTGGACGGGCAGGGGATGCGGCCGGACGATCTGGACCGGGTGGCCCGCGCCAGCGGCGCGCGGCTGGTCTGCTTGACCCCCTCGGCCCAGAACCCGACGCTGGCCGCCATGGATGCCGCCCGCCGCGCCGAGATCGTCGCGGTCGCCCGGCGCCACGACCTGCAGATCCTCGAGGACGAATGCTATGCGCCGCCCCCCGACGCCGCCGCCCCGCCCAGCCTGCGGGCGCTGGCGCCCGAGCGGGTCTGGCATGTGGCCAGCCTGTCGAAGATCATCGCCGCCGGCCTGCGCTTCGGCATGCTGCTCTCCCCCGAGGGGATGGGCAAGGCCGGCCGCATCGCCGCCCAGCACAGCCTCATGGGCCTGTCGCAGCCGGTCACGGGGCTGGTGACGCGGCTTCTCGACAGCGGTGACGCGGCCGCCATCGCCGCAGACGTTCAGACAAAGGTCGAGGCGCGCCTGACCCTCGCCCGCGCCGCCCTCGCGCCGCTGGAGCCGGCCTGGCAGACGGGCGTGCCCATCCTGTGGCTGCCGCTCCCCGCGCCTTGGCCGGCCCGCGACTTCGCCGCCCGCGCCGCGCTGTCAGGCGTGGTGGTGCGACCCGCGTCTGAGTTTCTCGCCGCGCCGGGTGAGCCCGCGCCCGAGGCCGTGCGCATCGCCCTCGACTGCCGGATGCCCGAGGCGCAGCTCGAGGCATCCCTCAGGCTGCTGGCGCAACTGGCCCTCGGCCCACCGCCAAAAGCCTCCGGCTGACCCATCTTCTGTGCAAAAACATCCCGCGGGGGGTCCGGGGGGCGCGAAGCCCCCCGGCCGGCGCGGGACGCAGACCGGCGCTTACCGCAGGATGCTGCGCCCGGCATATTCCGCCGTCGCGCCCAGCATTTCCTCGATCCGGATCAGCTGGTTGTACTTCGCCAGCCGGTCCGAGCGCGCCAGCGAGCCGGTCTTGATCTGGCCGCAATTCGTCGCCACGGCGAGATCGGCGATGGTCGCGTCCTCGGTCTCGCCCGAGCGGTGCGACATCACCGAGGTGAAGCCGGCGCGGTCAGCCATCCGCACCGCGTCCAGCGTCTCCGACAGGGTGCCGATCTGGTTCACCTTGACCAGCAGGCTGTTGCCGCAGCCCTGCGCGATCCCCTGCGCCAGGCGCGCGGGGTTGGTCACGAACAGGTCGTCGCCCACCAGCTGCACCCGGCTGCCGAGCTTGTCGGTCAGCAGCTTCCAGCCGTCCCAGTCATCCTCGGCGCAGCCATCCTCGATCGACAGGATCGGGTAGGCGTCACAGAGCGCGGCCAGGTAGTCCACGTTCTCGGCCGGCGACAGCGACTTGCCCTCGCCCACCATCTCGTAGCTGCCGCCCTTGAAGTACTCGGTCGAGGCGCAGTCGAGCGCCAGCATGATGTCCTCGCCCGGGCGATAGCCGGCCTTCTCGATGGCCTTCAGGATGAAGTCCAGCGCGTCGCGGGTGCTGGAGAGGTTCGGCGCGAAGCCGCCCTCGTCGCCGATCCCGGTCGAAAGGCCCGCCGCCGACAGCTCCTTCTTCAGCGTGTGGAAGATCTCGGACCCCATGCGGACGGCTTCGCGGATGTTCTCCGCCGCGACCGGCATGATCATGAATTCCTGGATGTCGATCGGGTTGTCGGCATGCTCGCCGCCATTGATGATGTTCATCATCGGCACCGGCAGGATGCGCGCGGCCGTGCCGCCGACATAGCGGTAGAGCGGCTGGCTGGTCGCCTCGGCCGCGGCCTTGGCCACCGCCAGCGACACGCCGAGGATCGCGTTCGCGCCAAGCCGGCCCTTGTTGGGCGTGCCGTCCAGCTCGATCATCATGGCGTCGATGGCGCGCTGCTCGGTCGCGTCCTCGCCGATCAGCGCCTCGGCCAGCTCGCCGTTGACGGCGGCCACCGCTTCCAGAACGCCCTTGCCCATGTAGCGGGACTTGTCGCCGTCGCGTTTCTCGACCGCCTCATGCGCGCCGGTCGAGGCGCCCGAGGGCACGGCGGCGCGGCCCATCGTGCCGTCTTCCAGCGTCACGTCGACCTCGACGGTGGGATTGCCGCGGCTGTCGAGGATCTCGCGGGCGAAGATGTCGATGATGGCAGTCATGAAGGCGCCTCCGGTTATGTGTCGGCGCCTTCTTAGCGGGGGCAGGACAGACCCGCAACGATCACGGCAGCTTGATGCGCGCCCAGATCGGCAGGTGGTCCGAGGCGTCCCGCGCCCCCGCGCCCGTGAAGACCCCGCAGTCCAGAAGGTCGAGATTGGTGGACATCGCCATTCGGTCCAGCCGCAGCTGCGGCAGCGGCGCCGGATAGGACGGCCCCGGCGCGATGACGCGGAAACCCGCCAGCGACTCCAGCCCGCGGTCGTCGCGCCACTCGTTGAAGTCGCCCAGCATGACGATGTGATCCTCGGCGATGCGCGAGGCCTGCGCAGTGATCCGCGCCAGCTGCGCCCGCCGCGACGAGCGCGCCAACCCCAGATGAACCCCGATGATCGTCAGGCCCGGCAGGCGCAGCGCCACGGCCCCCCGCGGCTCCAGCCCCGGCAGGGGCAGGCGGCGCAGGCTTGCCTGCTCGGCCAAGTGCGGGCGCATGAGGATGGTCTGGCCGTGCCAGCCGAGGCTGCTCTCCGTCGTCCCGTTCATCCTGGCGGGCACCAGCCCCGTCTCGGCCTGGATCAGCTTCCTCGGCAGCGCCTCGGGCCGGACGCCGTAACGGAAATCGACCTCCTGCAGGGCGATCACGTCGGGGTCCAGCGCCCGGATCACGGCGAGGTTCCGCTCGGGCGCGTGAGGGCCGGTGAGACCCCGGCACTTGTGCAGGTTGTAGCTGGCGAGTTTCAGCATCGTCCTTCGGTCGGCCGTTGTCGGATCGGTTCTAGAGCCATGTTGTTAACAACAACCTGACAGCGGATCAGGTCCCGCAGAAGGTCTGGTGCACGATTTCCTGAACCAGCGGCGCGTTGGACAACTCGTCCCACGCTGCCCGCGCCTCGAACGGATGCACGAGCGCCTCGTTGAGCCGCCTGAAGGGCGCCAGATCGCCCGTGACCGCGGCCTGGATGGCCTGCTCAATGCGGTGGTTGCGCGGGATGCGCCGGGGGTTCGTCCGCGCCATCAGGCCCATGTCGGGGCTCAGGGCGTGCCAGTCCGCGGCCCAGGCATCGAAGGCGGCGCGGTCGGTGAATTCGTCCCGGGCCGTCCCCTCCGTCAGCCCCCGGAAGGTGCGGGTGAAATCGGCCCGCTGCTCGGCCATCATGGTCAGAAGCCGCTCGATCAGCGGCCGGTTGGGCGCGCCCTCGATCCCCAGCTTCTCGCCGAAGCGCCTGAGCCAGGCCGCCTGGTAGAGCGGCGCGAAGCGGTGGACCGCCTCGGTCGCGGCCTCGACGGCGGCTTCCTCCTCGCCCATCAGCGGGATGAGGCAGGTGGCGAACTGCGCAAGGTTCCACACGGCGATCTGCGGCTGGTTCGCCCAGGCATAGCGCCCCTGCCTGTCGATCGAGGAGAACACCGTTGCCGGGTGATAGGCGTCCATGAACGCGCAGGGGCCGTAATCGATGGTCTCGCCCGAGATCGCCATGTTGTCCGTGTTCATCACCCCGTGGATGAAGCCAAGCGCCATCCAGGCAGCAATCGTCTCGGCCTGGCGCGCCACCACCTGCTCCAGCAGCGCCAGCGGTCCGTCGGCATCCGGGTAGTGCCGCGCGATGACATGATCCGTCAGCGCCTGCAGCGCCGCCTTGTCATCGCGCACGGCAAAGTACTGGAAGGTGCCGACGCGGATATGGCTGGCGGCGATGCGGGTCAGCACCGCGCCCGGCAGGCCGCTTTCGCGGTAGACCGTCTCGCCCGTCGCGACGGCTGCCAAGGCGCGCGTCGTCGGCACGCCCATCGCCGCCATGAACTCGCTGACGAGATACTCCCGCAGCACCGGCCCGACCCAGGCCCGCCCGTCGCCCCGGCGCGAGAAGGGTGTCTGGCCCGCTCCCTTCAGCTGGATGTCGAAGCGCCCGCCCGGCGCGCGCACCTCGCCCAGCAGCACCGCGCGCCCGTCGCCCAGCTGCGGGACGAAGCCGCCGAACTGGTGGCCGGCATAGGCCTGCGCGATGGGCTCGGCCCCCTCGGGCAGCGCGTTGCCGGCCAGCACCGCCACGCCCTCGTCCGAACCCAGCCAGCCAGCGTCCAGCCCCAGCTCGGCCGCCAGTTCCGCGTTCAGCGCCAGAAGCTCGGGCGCGGGCGCAGGGGTCGGGGCCACGCGGGCGAAGAACCCCTGCGGCAGGCGGGCGTAGCTGTTGTCGAACTGGAACATCGCGGGTCTCCTTTGCCTTCTAGATAGGCGCCGCGCCCGCCATTGCCACCCCGCCCGGCCGTCCAGGGCCTTGCACGGACAGGCGCAAGGGCGTATCGGCTGGCCGAAAGGAGCCTGCCATGAAGTTTCTCGACCTCGCCAAAGTCTATATCCGCTCGGGCGGCGGCGGCGCGGGCTCCGTGTCCTTCCGACGCGAGAAGTTCATCGAGTATGGCGGCCCCGACGGCGGCGACGGCGGGCGCGGGGGCGATGTCTGGGCCGAAGCGGTCGAGGGGCTGAACACCCTGATCGACTTCCGCTACCAGCAGCATTTCTTCGCCAAGTCCGGCCAGCACGGCATGGGCAGCCAGATGACCGGCAAGTCGGGCGACGACATCACCCTGCGCGTCCCCGTCGGTACCGAGATCCTGGACGAGGACGAGGAGACCGTGATCGCCGACCTGACCGAGGTCGGCCAGCGCGTCCTTCTGGCCAAGGGCGGCAACGGGGGCTGGGGCAACCTGCATTTCAAGTCCTCGACCAACCGCTCGCCGCGGAACGCCAACCCGGGGCAGGAGGGGATCGAGCGCACCATCTGGCTGCGCCTGAAGCTGATCGCCGATGCCGGCCTCGTGGGCCTGCCGAACGCGGGCAAGTCAACCTTCCTGGCCGCCGTCTCGAACGCCCGGCCCAAGATCGCGGACTATCCCTTCACCACGCTGCACCCGAACCTCGGGGTCGTGGGCGTGGACGGGCGCGAGTTCGTCATGGCCGACATCCCGGGCCTGATCGAGGGCGCCAGCGACGGCAGGGGCCTTGGCGACCAGTTCCTCGGCCATGTCGAGCGCAGCAACGTGCTGCTGCACCTCGTCGACGGCACCTCCGAGACGCTGGCCGAGGATGCGCGCACCATCCTGACCGAGCTGGAGGCCTATTCCCCCGTGCTCATGGCCAAGCCCCGCGTTACCGCGCTGAACAAGATCGACGCCCTCGGCGACGAGGAACTGGCCGAACGCCGCGCGGCGCTCGAGGCCGAGCTGGGCCATCCGGTCCTGCTGATGTCGGGCGTCGCGAAGACCGGCGTGACCGAGGTGCTGCGCGCCCTTTGGACCCAGATCGAACCCTCGCGCGCGCCGAAGCCCGAAAGCCCCGAAGGGACATGGCAGCCGTGAGCGCGCCGCGGCTGGACGCGGCCCGCCGGCTGGTCGTCAAGATCGGCTCGGCTCTGCTGGTCGGGCCCGAGGGGCTGAAGACCGACTGGCTGCGCGGCCTTTGCGACGACGTGGCCGCATGGCGGGCGCGCGGGGCGGATGTGGTGCTGGTCTCCTCCGGCTCCATCGCCCTCGGCCGGCGGGTGCTGAACCTGCCCGCGGGCGCCCTGCCGCTGGAACAGGCCCAGGCCGCCGCCGCCGTCGGCCAGATCCGCCTCGCCCGCGCCTACGAGGAGGCGCTGGCCCCCCATGGCGTCACCACCGCGCAGGTCCTCCTGACGCTGGAGGACAGCGCCGACCGCCGCCGCTATCTCAACAGCCGCGCGACGATGCAGACGCTGCTGTCCCTCGGCACCGTGCCCATCGTGAACGAGAACGACACGGTGGCGACGGATGAGATCCGCTTCGGCGACAACGACCGCCTTGCCGCCCAGATCGCGGTCACCTGCGGCGCCGACCAGCTCTTGCTGCTCTCGGACGTGGACGGGCTCTACACGGCGAACCCCAAGACCGACCCCACCGCCCGCCACCTGCCGGTCATCGAGGCGATCACGCCCGAGATCGAGGCAATGGGCGGCGATCCCGTCTCGGGCCTCTCCAAGGGCGGGATGAAGACCAAGCTCATGGCCGCCCGCACCGCCATCGCCGGCGGCTGCGCCATGGCCATCGCGGAAGGCTCGGTGCTGCGCCCCCTGACGGCCGTGGCCACCGGCGCCCGCGCCAGCTGGTTCCTGCCCGAGACCGACCCCCAGCAGGCGCGCAAACGCTGGATCGCCGCCATGAAGCCGCGCGGCATCCTCTCCATCGACGCCGGCGCCGCCGCCGCCCTCGCCTCGGGCAAGTCGCTCCTTCCCGCCGGCGTCACCGCGGTCGCGGGCGAGTTCGGCCGCGGCGAGCCCGTCGCCATCGCCGGCCCCGCAGGCGAAACCCTCGGCTGCGGCCTTTCGCGCTACACCGCCGACGAGGCGCGCCGCATCAAGGGCCAGCGCAGCGGCCAGATCGAGGCGATCCTCGGCTATCCCGGCCGCGCCGCCCTGATCCACCGAGACGATATGGCGCTCTGATCTACCGCGCCCCTCGTCTGCCTCGTTCACGTGCAATGAGTGCATGCCGTTCATCACGGCATCAGTGTGAAGTTGGTGGCGCGGGACCGATCTGCTAATTTTGGACATGCGACGACTCGGCCTTGGGACGTCCTATGCCGCTTGTTCTTGTTCGAGTTCCAACGTTCCGACGGCCCCACCTGCTGACGCGCGCGATCGCGTGTCTTCAGGCGCAGACCCATGAGGATTGGGTCTGCGAGGTTCGCGACGACTGCCCCGAGCAAAGCGCGCGCCTTGTGGTCGACGAATTGGCCGACCCGCGCATTCGATACATCCACAACAAGCCGCAGAAGTTTCTGATCAGGAACCTTGATGACTGCTTCAGATGCGACAACCCCTATGGGGCGGACTTCTTCTTTCTTCTGGAAGATGACAACCAGGTTCGTCCGCAGTTCATGCAGCGCGGGATCGAGATCCTCGCGCAGATGGGCCTGTCGATCTGTCAGCTGGATCAACTGGTCGATTATGTGGATCAGGGAAGGCTGAGCGAGAAGGGCCTGCTTGCTCACCGGCTTGAGAACCGCGTCTACCAGCCTGTGGAATTCCGCCTTTCCCTCTTCGGTGGTATCGGGATCTCGAACGGCGCGGTATTCTGGTCAAAGAACATCAAGCGCGAGCTGTCGTTCGGCGTCGACACCATCCCCGCACTGGATGAATTCATCAGGACGTGCATGGTGTCCGAGCCGATCTACATCTCGCACGAACCGCTCGCCATCTGGAGATGGGACGAGCAAGGAACGACCAGGAACAATGGGCTGAAAGCAGGTCGTCTCAAGCGGGAACTAGACCTTCATGCGTCGCTTCGTCATCTCCGCCGCGATCTCTGGAGGCGCACCCCCGAGTGTCTGCGGCGCGAGTTTCTCGCTGGAGGCGTGGTGAAAACGCCCATGAGGGATCGGTTCAACGCAATAAGGAAAGCCGGTCTGCCAATCAAGCCGCTCCCACCGCTGCGGTGGAAAGAAGCCGCGAAGTACATGGCAGGAACCTGCCTTGGCCGCGTGCATCCGTCAGTCACCGATCTGGTGTAGCCTGATCAGGGAAGTCTGCCCGCTCGGCACCATTGATTCAGCCGTCCGCAGGCCGCTTGGCGGCCAGCTTCGCCCGCACCATGGCGCCGACTCCGTGCGGACGAGGGACCCGCACCTGATCGGCCGGCGCCGGCAGCGACAGGACCCGCTCGCGCAGCATGCCGATCGCTTCCTCGCTGCTGCGGGGAAGTTCGGACGCCGGGACGGGCGCGCCGATGGTGATGCGATAGGGCTGGTCGCGCTTGTTCAGGACCTCGTTGAACAGCGTCACGTCGCGCAGCGTCGGGTGGATGCGGTCGAAGAGGTAGAAGAGCGCCGAGTTCCGCGCCCGGATGCGCAGCGGGATCACCGGCAGGTCGAACTTGCGCGCGATCATCGCCGCGCTGGCCATCCAGGGCCGCTCGTGCAGCCGCAGCCAGCGCCGCTTGGCCAGCCGGCCGGAGGGGAAGATCAGCCCGATCTTGCCCGCTTCCAGCGCCATGCGGGTATAGTCCATCGTCGCCTTGGTCTTCGTGTGGCTGCGCTTCTCGTGGCGCCACTCGACCGGGGCGATCACCTCGATCATCTGGGGCAGCACGCGCACCATGTCGTGGTTGGCATAGATGAAGAGATCCGGGCGCCGCTGCGAGATGGCCGCATGCAGGAAGATGCCGTCCGCGATGCCGGTCGGGTGGTTCGCGACGATCAGCGCCGGGCCGCTGGCCGGGATGTTCTCCAGCCCCTCGACCTGCAGGTCGCGGACGATCAGGTCGGTCATGTGGCGGAAGATCTGCTCGGGCGGCATGTCGCAGAACCCGGCGCCCAGCTCGATCGTCTGCGGGTAGCGCAGAAGGCGCATCATCGCGTGCCAGGCCAGCCGGTGATGCGGGCGGGGGGAATAGAGCCAGGGCGCCCGTTCGGCGATCAGCGGGTCCAGCCGCGCCTGCATATCTGCCTTGCGATCCGCAGCATCCGACACGTCAGCCCTCCCCGGCGCGGCGACCGTGCAACGATCAGGATCCCGCCGCGATCATGCGCGAGACCATCTCGCTGCTGTTCCGACTCAAACTTTCGAGAGCGGCGATCCGTTCCAGCGCCTGCCGCGCCCGTGCCCGCCGATCGGCGTCATATCGCACCCAGGTCTCGAAGGCCGAGGACATGCGCGCCGCGATCTGCGGATTGACCGGGTCCATCCGCATCAGCCAGTCGGCGGTGAAGTCGTAGCCCGATCCGTCCGCGGCGTGAAAGGCCGGGTGATTGGCGGCCAGCGCCCCCATCAGGGCGCGGAAGCGGTTGGGGTTCTTCCAGTCGAAATCCGGCCGCGCCGCAAGCTCGCGCGCGATCGCGACGGCCGTTTCCGGCGGCGCGGCCATGACCTGCACGCTGAACCACTTGTCCATCACTAGCCGGTTTGACCCGAACTCGTCCCGCATCGCCGCCAGCGCACGCTCGGCCCGGCCAAGGCGCACCAGTGCCGCCAGCGCGCCCATCCGCTCGGTCATGTTGCCGGCCGTGCCGAAGAGGATCTCGGCCCGCTCGCCGCCGTCGATCCGCGACAGCAGATGCAGGGCAGCCAGCCGCAGGGCGCGGTCGGCGCTGGCCGTCGCACCGGGGCTGTAGGGGCCCTCGCTGCGCAGCCGCGTGTAGATTTCCGCCAGGACCGGCTCATGCGCCTCGGCCAAATCGCGCGCGAGGGCCTCGCGGGCGGCGTGGATGGCAGCCGGGTCCGGGACCGTCCTATCCGCGTGAAGATGCGTCGCGACCTCTTCCTCGGACGGCAGCTGCAGGCAGAGCGCGCGGAAGGCCGCGTCAATGCCCTCGTCCGCCAGCAGGCGGCCGATCGCCGCGACATAGGCGCCGCCCGCGCCCGCCTCGCCCGAGGCGCCCGCCGCAAGGGCGGACAGAGCCAGGTCGCGCCCCGCGTCCCACCGCGCGAAGGCGTCGGTGTCATGGGCCAGAAGGAAGGCGCGTGCGCTGTCGTCCAGCTGGCGGCGCAGCATCACCGGGGCCGAGAAGCCGCGCAGCATCGACACGACCGGCCGCGCGCCCAAGGCCTCGAAGCGGAAGCTCTGGCGCGGCTCGGTCAGCTCGAGCACCGTCGTCGGCAGCACCTCGTCGCCGTTCGGCCCGATGAGCCCCATCGCCAGCGGGATGACGCGGGCCGGCTTGTCGGGCTGGCCCGGCGTCGGCGGCGTCTCCTGCCGCAGGTGAAGCGCCAGCGTGCCGTCCTGCCACTCTTCGGTCATGGTCACGACGGGGGTGCCGGCGTCGGTATACCAGCGCTTGAATTGCCCGAGGTCGCGGCCGGTCGCGTCCTCGAAGACCTTCAGCCAGTCCTCGATCGTGGCCGCGTCGCCGTCATGGCGGGCGAAGTAGAGATCCAGCGCCCGGGCGTAGCCCTCGTCCCCGACGAGGCGCTTCAGCATCCCGATCACCTCGGCGCCCTTCTCGTAGACGGTCGCCGTGTAGAAGTTGTTGATCTCCTCGAAGCGGTCCGGGCGCGGCGGGTGGGCCAGCGGGCCCTGGTCCTCGCGGAACTGCCGGGCGCGCAGGACCTGCACGTCCTCGATCCGCTTGACGGCCGCCGAGCGCATGTCCGAGGTAAACTGCTGGTCGCGGAAGACCGTCAGCCCCTCCTTCAGGCACAGCTGGAACCAGTCGCGGCAGGTGATGCGGTTGCCGGTCCAGTTGTGGAAGTACTCATGCGCGATGACGGCCTCGATCCGCTCGTAATCGGCGTCAGTCGCCGTTTCGGGCGAGGCGAGGACCAGCTTCGAGTTGAAGATGTTCAGCCCCTTGTTCTCCATCGCGCCCATGTTGAAATCGTCCACGGTGACGATGTTGAAGACCTCGAGGTCGTATTCGCGGCCATAGACCTCCTCGTCCCACCGCATCGACTTGATGAGCGAGACCAGCGCGAAATCGGCCCGGTCCTCGTCGCCCGGCCGCACCCAGACATTCAGCGCCACCTCGCGGCCCGAGCGCGTCGTGAAGCTGCCGCGCACCGCCACCAGTTCGCCCGCGACCAGCGCGAAGAGGTAGCAGGGCTTCGGCCAGGGGTCGTGCCACTCGGCCCAGCCCGCGCCCGAGGCGACGGGATTGCCGTTCGACAGCAGCACCGGCAGGTCCGACCGCAAGGTGACGCGGAAGGTCGTCATCACGTCCGGCCGGTCGGGGTAGAAGGTGATGTGGCGGAAGCCCTCGGCCTCGCACTGGGTGCAGAAGATGCCGTTCGAGAGGTAGAGCCCCTCGAAGGCGGTGTTCGCCTCCGGGTCGATCTCGACCTCGGTCGCCAGGGTGAAGGCGGTGCGGGGCAGGGCGGCCGCGCCGATGGTCAGCACTTCGCCCTCGCGCCGGACGAAGGCCGGATCGGGCGCCGCGCCGTCGATGGTCAGGCTGCCGAGGCGCAGACCGGCGCCGCCGTCCAGCATTAGGTCGGCGGCATTCCGCGCATCTTTGGGTTGCATGTCGATTTCGGCGCGGACGCGCGTGCCGGTCGGCGCGAGCGTGATGTCCAGCCGCGTCTCGGACAGCGTGAACGGGTATGGGCGGTAATCGGCCAGATACTGCACGGGCCGCTTGTCCTGCTGTGTCATCCTGTTCCTGCCTTGCAACCTGCCGCCGAAAAAAGCGCGAGGCTTCAGGAACCTCGGCTTCTACAATGTGTTAATCGGCGGATGAGGGCTCCGCAAGCCGTGCGGACCACTGATGAAGTTGACACCGGCGGGCCTCTCCCCGAGACCTGCGCCACCCGAATCCGGTGTTGAAACTCTGACAAGGAGGCCAGCCTATGACCTACGATCCGAACGACCCGAACCGCGTGAAGCCGACCCATACCGAGCACAAAGAGACCTATGTCGAGCCGGTGGAGAAGAAGTCCTCGGCGCTGCCGCTGATCATCGGCGTGCTGCTGGCTCTGGCCTTGGCGTACTTCGTCCTGACGCGCTTCATGGGCAACGACGCGACGGTCGTCGAAGGCGACACCACCACGGTGACGACCACCGAGGACACCGCGGCCGACACTTCGCCCGACGCCGTGGTCGTGACCGATCCGGAGCCTGCCGACACCACCGCGCCGGCAACGGACACGACGCCTCCGGCGGCGAACACCACGACGGCCCCGGCCGCCGACACCACCACCGCCCCCGCGACCGGCACTACCGCTCCGGCGGCGGACACGACCGCACCGGCCACGACCACGCCGGACGCCACGGCTCCGGCGACAGGGACCGATGCGCCCGCGACCGGCACCGACACCACGGCGCCCGCACCGGCCAACTGATCTTCGATCCTCACGAGGTGGAAGGGGCCCGGATCTTTCCGGGCCCCTTCTTCATGTCCCGCACCCGCCCGCTCACGACCAATCGCGGGGTTGTGAAACTTTCTTGCGCGATGCTATGCAAGCGGCGACAGGAACATCAACGGGCGGGGGCAATGAGGCCATGAAGATTGGCGCATTGAGGGAAAGCTACGAGGGGGAGGCACGGGTCGCCGTCACGCCTTCGTCGGCAACGCATTTGCAGAAGCTGGGCCACGAGGTCGTCATCGAGCAGGGCGCCGGCGCGCGAGCAGGCTTCTCGGACGAGGAATATCGCCGCTCCGGCGTGACGGTGGTTCCCACGGCGGCCGAGTTGATCGGGCAGGCGGATGTCGTCGCCAAGGTGCGCCAGCCGACCGAGGCCGAGCTGCGCCAGATGCGCGCCGGCCAGACGGTGATCTCGTTCTTCTATCCGGCCCAGAACGCCGAGCTGCTGGCCCTCGCCAAGGAGCAGGGCGTCACCGCCATCGCGATGGACATGGTCCCTCGGATCAGCCGGGCTCAGAAGATGGACGCGCTCAGCTCGATGGCGAACATCGCCGGCTACCGCGCGGTGATCGAGGCGGCGAACAATTTCGGGCGCTTCTTCACCGGGCAGGTGACGGCCGCGGGCAAGGTGCCGCCGGCCAAGGTCCTGGTGGTGGGCGCGGGCGTGGCGGGCCTTGCGGCCATCGGCGCCTCGGTCAGCCTTGGCGCGCAGGTCCATGCCTTCGACGTCCGCCCCGAGGTGGCCGAGCAGATCGAGTCGATGGGCGCCGAGTTCGTCTTCCTCGAGTTCGACCAGCCGGTGCAGGACGGTGCGGCGACGGGCGGCTACGCGGCCCCCTCCAGCCCCGAGTTCCGCGAGAAGCAGCTGGCGAAGTTCCGCGAGCTGGCGCCGCAGATGGACATCGTCATCACGACGGCGCTGATCCCGGGGCGCGACGCGCCGGTTCTGTGGACGCGCGACATGGTCGAGGCGATGAAGCCCGGCAGCGTCATCGTCGACCTCGCCGCCGAGAAGGGGGGCAACTGCGAGTTGACGGTCCCGGACGAGCGGATCGTGACCGAGAACGGCGTGACCATCATCGGCTACACCGATTTCCCGAGCCGCATGGCCGCGCAGGCCTCCGAGCTTTACGGCAACAACATCCGCCATTTCCTGTTCGACCTGACGCCGAAGAAGGACGGGGTCATCGCCCATAACATGGAGGATGACGTGATCCGCGGCGCGACCGTCGCCCATGACCACGACATCACCTGGCCGCCGCCCCCGCCGAAGGTCGCGGCCATCGCGGCGCAGAAGCCCAAGGAGAAGAAGCGCGAGCTGACCGTGGAGGAACGCCGCGCGGCCGAGGCCGTGGCGTTCCAGGGCGAGACGCGCCGCCAGGTGGCGCTGCTGGCCGGGGGCGGGGCGCTGCTGCTGCTGATCGGGCTTGTCGCGCCCGTCAGCTTCATGTCGCATTTCATCGTCTTCGTGCTGGCCTGCTTCGTCGGCTTCCGCGTGATCTGGAACGTCGCCCATTCGCTGCACACGCCGCTGATGGCGATCACCAACGCGATCAGCTCGATCATCATCCTCGGTGCGCTGATCCAGGTCGGGTCCGGCTCGGCCTGGGTGACGATCCTCGGGGCGTTGGCCGTGCTGATGGCCAGCGTCAACATCTTCGGCGGCTTCCTGGTCACGCGCCGGATGCTGGCCATGTTCCAGAAGTCGTAAGGGGGCCAAGATGGCATATGGTTTCACGACTGCGGCCTACGTGGTCGCTGCGGTCCTCTTCATCCTGTCGCTCGGCGGGCTGTCCGGCCAGGAAAGCGCCAAACGCGCGATCTGGTACGGCATCGCCGGCATGGCGCTGGCCGTCGTCGCGACCCTCTTCGGTCCGGCCTCGGGCAACTGGTTCCTCTCGGTCATCATGATTGCCATCGGCGGCACGGCCGGCTGGCTGATCGCCAAGCGCGTCCAGATGACCGAGATGCCGCAGCTGGTCGCCGCCATGCACTCGCTGGTGGGCCTTGCCGCGGTCTTCGTCGGCTTCAACGCCCAGATCGAGCTGGCCCGCGTCCTGCGCGCCCGCGCCGAGGGGCTGGCGATCGACTTCACCGGCTTCGCGGGCGTGCTGATGCACAAGACGCAGGCCGAGATCAACGTCCTGAAGATCGAGGTTTTCCTCGGCGTCTTCATTGGCGCCGTGACCTTCACCGGCTCGGTCGTCGCCTTCGGCAAGCTCTCGGGGCGCGTCGACGGCAAGCCGAAGAAGCTGCCGCTCGGGCACGCGCTTAACGCGGGCGCGCTGGCCGCCGCGTTCCTGTTCGGGGCGCTCTACCTGGCCGGCTTCGGGCCGGGCATCCTGTGGCTGATGCTGATCGCGGGGCTGGCCTTCTTCATCGGCTGGCACCTCATCATGGGGATCGGCGGGGCGGACATGCCCGTGGTCGTCTCGATGCTGAACAGCTATTCGGGCTGGGCGGCCGCGGCCATCGGCTTCACGCTCGGCAACGACCTGCTGATCGTGACCGGCGCCCTGGTCGGCTCGTCGGGCGCGATCCTCAGCTACATCATGTGCAAGGCCATGAACCGGCACTTCGTCAGCGTGATCCTGGGCGGCTTCGGCGGCGAGGCCGGCCCCGCGGCGCTGATCGAGGGCGAGCAGATCGCCATCGACGCCGATGGCGTGGCGGCGGCGCTGAACGACGCCGACAGCGTGGTGATCGTGCCCGGCTACGGCATGGCGGTGGCGCAGGCGCAGGCCGCGGTCAGCGAGCTGACGCGCAAGCTGCGCGCGGCGGGCAAGGAGGTGCGCTTCGCCATCCATCCCGTCGCCGGCCGCCTGCCGGGCCACATGAACGTGCTTCTGGCCGAGGCGAAGGTGCCCTATGACATCGTCCTCGAGATGGACGAGATCAACGACGACTTCCCCTCGACCGACGTGGTCATCGTCATCGGCTCGAACGACATCGTGAACCCCGCCGCGCAGGACGATCCGAACAGCCCGATCGCCGGCATGCCGGTGCTCGAGGTCTGGCGCGCCAAGCAGGTCTTCGTATCGAAGCGCGGGCAGGGGACGGGCTATTCGGGCATCGAGAACCCGCTGTTCTTTAAGGAGAACACGCGCATGTTCTATGGCGACGCGAAGGACAGCATCAACAAGCTGATCCCGATGCTGGACTGAGGCCGGGCAGGGGCCTGCAACGGCCCCGCCCTCAAACGACGCTTGCCGCAGGAAGGGCGCATGAACCCAGGTGCCGACCACCCGATGCGCTATGACTTGGTCAACGAGCTGCACGCCCGGCCCTCGCCGCGGCTGGCCGCTCCGGCCACGACCGTGTTCCTGGCCTTCAAGGAGCCGGGCGACGCCGCCAATCGCGACCGCAGCCTCGATCACGCGCATCTGGCCGAGATCGTGGCGCGGCATGGCGGCCCGCGTCCGGACCCCTCGGACAGCCATTACCAGGGCAGGCTGGGCCGGCACGACCTGAAATGGGAAAGCCATACCGAGTTCGTCACCTACATGGCGATGACGCCGGGCCTGCCGATCCGGCCCTTCGATCCCTCGGCGGCGGCCATCTTTTCCGACAGCTGGCAGGATGCCGCGCCGGGACGGCGCATCGCGGCCGTTATGGTGCAGGTGGACGTGCTGCCGGACGATCCGGCCGAGATCCCGTCCCGCATCGGGCCATGGTTCGCCGCCGACAGCCTCGCGATGGTCTGGGTGCTGGAGGAGAGCGCCGTCATCGCCAGCGACTTCCGCATCGACCCGGACGGCTGGATGCGCTTTGCCGTCTTCGTCCGGCCGGGTGTCGGCGAAAGCCGCATCGGCCGGCTGGTCCACCGCCTCGTCGAGTTGGAGACCTACCGCGCCGTCTCGATGCTGGGCCTCGGGCGGGCGCGATCCCTGTCGGCGCGGCTGAACGAGTTGCAGGCGCGGCTGACGGCGCTGGTGGACAGCATGGCCGACGATGCGCGCCCGGCCGAGGAGGTGCTGCACGACCTTCTGCCCATCGCGACCGAACTGGAGGCGCAGGCGGCTCAGCACAGCTTCCGCTTCGGCGCCACCCACGCCTATCAGGCGATCGTCAGCGACCGCATCGACATGCTGCGCGAGACGCGTTTCATGCAGGCGCAGATGCTGACCGAGTTCATGCGTCGCCGCTACCTGCCCGCGATGCGCACGACCTCGTCCGCCGAGGCCCGGCTGGCCGAGATGATGGCCCGCGCGACCCGCACCGGAGAGCTGCTGCGCACCCGCGTCGAGGTCGAGCGGCGGGCGCAGAACCAGAAGGTGCTGGAGCGGATGGACCGCCGCGCCGACCTGCAGCTGCGCCTGCAGCACACGGTCGAGGGTCTGTCGGTCGTCGCGATCAGCTACTACGCGGTCGGTCTGCTGTCCTATGCGCTGGCTCCGGCGGCCGCGGCGGCGGGCATCGACAAGACCTTTGTCGTGGCCGCCCTGACGCCTCTGACGATCCTGGCCGTCTGGTGGTCGATGCGGCAGGTGCGCCGGCGCCTGCACCACAATCCGGCCGAACACCCGTGACTGCCGGTGCCGCCACCGCCCGGACCTTTCTGACGGCCTCTCTGACGGAGCCTTGCATGCGTCTTTGCCTTTCGCTTCTCGCCCTCGGCCTGCTGGCCGGCTGCAACGTGCCTTTCGTTCCCTTGATCTGAGTTTGAGGAAACCATGTCCAAGACCCTGAAGATGTACGGCCTTTCCCATTGCTCGACCTGCCAGAAGGCGCAGGCGGCACTGGCCGAGCATGGCTGGAGCGTCGAGTTCCGCGATGTCCAGGCCGACCCGCTCTCGACGGAAGAGCGCGCCAAGCTGGCCGAGACCTTCGGCGAGAAGGTCATCAACCGCGCGAGCCTGACCTGGCGCGGCATGTCCGACGAAGAGCGCGCCGCCGATCCGGTGACGATGATGGGCGAGAAACCGGCCGTGATGAAGCGTCCCGCCATGATCGCGGGCGACACGGCGCTGCTGGGCTGGACGGCGAATGTGAAGCGGGCGCTCGGCGTTCCGGCCTGACGCCTCCGGCTCAGGCCTTGCGGCTGGCGAGCGAGGCGATCAGCGGCTGCACGCCGCTGAGATCGAAGCCTGCCTGCGCCGCCTTCGACAGGATCTCGTCCTCGGGCAGCTTGCCGGCCTGGTTCAGCGCCCAGAGCACGGTGCAGCGGTTGCCGCTGCGGCAATAGGCGATCACCGGCCCCTGGTCGCTGGTCGCCGCCGCGAAGTCCGAGATGAGCTGCGGCGTGATCTGGCCCGGATGGAAGGGCAGGTAGTGATAGCGCATGCCCGCAGCCGCGGCGGCCTGTTCCATGGCCAGATGGTCGATGGCCGGCTCGACCTCGTCATCGGGGCGGTTGTTGACCAGCACCTTGAAGCCCGCATCGGCCAGGGCCTGCACGTCCGAAGGCTGTATCTGCGCCGAGACGGCGAGGGTGGGGCTCAGCTGACGCAGGTCCATGGCAGGGCCTTTCCTTGGTTGGCACCCGGCGATTGAGACGGTTCCGGGGCCGATGTCAAGCCATGCGGCCTCAGCCCGCGGGAACGCGCGGGCGCATCTCGAGGACCAGCCGCACGAGCTGCGAGAAGTCGCTGAAGCTGGCCTCGTGCGCCATCTGCTCGACCGGGGTGTGGCGATAGCCCCCGGTGAACAGCAGGAAGGGCACCGAAGCCGCGGCCGCGCAGCCGGCGTCGAATTCGCTGTCGCCGACGAACAGCCCGGCCGCGGCGGCGTCTTCGGCACCAAGCGCGGCGAAGGTGGCATGAAGCGGCGCCGGATGCGGCTTCTTCTGCGGCAGCGAGTCGCCGCCGATCACCGCGCCGAAGAAGCCCGTCAGACCGAAATGCGCCAGCACGTTCCGCGTGGCCGCAAGCGGCTTGTTGGTGCAGATGCCCATGGGATGGCCCAGGTCGGCCAGCGCCGCCAGCGCCTCGGCCGCGCCGGGATAGAGCCGCGTCAGCGCGGTCGCGTCGTGATAGCGCGCCATGAAGGCGGCGATCAGCACCGGCCGGTCGGCCGGGTCCAGTCCGCGGGCGGCGATGATGCGCGACCACAGCAGCTCGACGCCGCCGCCGACGAAGCTGCGCACGCGGTCCAGCGGCAGCGGCGTGACCGCGTTCTCGCGCAGCACCGTGTTGACGCAGGCATGGATGTCGGGCGCGCTGTCGATGAGCGTGCCGTCAAGGTCGAAGACGATCGGGCAAGGCACGCTCATGACAGGACGACCGGCGCAGCGTCGGCGCGATCAAGATCTTTCGCGGGCATCGTGTTCTCCTTGCTCATCGCGGGTGATGTTTTTCGGTCGTGGGCTGTTCTGCAAGCATCAAGGCGCACGGCCACCAATGCTCATGTGACATAATTCGGCTTATTCTTGATCTGCATCATCTGCGCCGTGTCGGTTCTGTGCGTGGCGGAAGCGCCCGAATTCTCAGCGCTGGATGCTCTGCACGTAGTCCGCCAGCGCGACCAGGCGCGCGGATGTCGGGACCAGCTGGCCCGAGCCGTCGTCGAACATGACCTGCGGCCCGTCCAGCAGTTCGGAGAACTGCGGCATCGGGCTGTCGCTGCGGCCCATCGTGTAGCCCGCGATGTGGCCCATCACCTGCGTCTTCGGGAAGACGCCGCCATTGCGGCGCGAGACCAGCGTCACGTCGGCCGGCGCCGTCTCCAGCCCCTCGGCCAGCGGACCGCCGCCCCGGCCGTCGGGTCCGTGGCAGACGGCGCAATAGGCTGCGAAATCCGCGCGCGCACCGACTGCGGGCGTCGGCGGCGCGCAAGCCGCCACGATCGCCGCCAGCCCAAGTCCCGTTCCGACCGCCGTCACCATCGCCCGCATCGTTGTCCCCTGCCCTTTGTGGCCGTTTTCACAAGCATGACGCAAAGCCGTGGCGGCGGCAAGTTCAGCCGGCGGCGCCGAGCCGGATCACCCGGTCCATGCGGCCCGCAAGCTGATGATTATGCGTGGCAATCAGCGCCGACAGCCCGGTGTCCCGCACCAGCGACATCAGCATGTCGAAGACCCTGTCCGAGGTCGCGGGATCGAGGTTCCCGGTCGGCTCGTCCGCCAGCAGAAGCGCCGGCTGGTTGGCCAGCGCGCGGCAGAAGGCCACCCGCTGCTGCTCGCCGCCCGAAAGCTGCGCGGGCCGATGATGGGCGCGGTGCGACAGGCCCACGCGGTCCAGAAGCTCGGCCGCCCGCGCCCCTGCCGCACGCGGCGCGACGCCCTCGGCCAGCTGCGGCAGCACGATGTTCTCGGCGGCGCTGAACTCGGGCAGCAGGTGGTGGAACTGGTAGACGAAGCCCAGCTCGCGCCGGCGCGCCTCGGTCCGGGCGCGGTCCGGCAGGCCGGTCATGTCGCGCCCGTTCACCAGCACCCGGCCGCCATCCGGCGTGTCGAGGAGCCCCGCGATATGCAGAAGCGTCGACTTGCCCGCCCCCGACGGCGCGACCAGCGCCACAACCTCGCCCCGCGCGACGGTCAGGTCCAGCCCGTCCAGCACCGCGACGGGCGCCGGGCCGCCCTTGCCGTAGGTTTTCGAGATCGCCTCCAGCCGCAGCACGTCACTCATAGCGCAGCGCCTCCACCGGGTTCATGCGCGCGGCGCGGCGCGCGGGGAAGATCGTGACGATGAACGAAAGGGCCAGCGACAGGCCCACCGCGCGCAGGATGTCATAGGCCCGCAGCTCGGCCGGCAGGCGGTAGATGCCGCGCACCTCGGGCTGCCAGGCCCCGCCCCCGGTCAGCGCGTTCAGCGCCGCCATGATGTTCTCCACGTTCAGCGCCAGAAGGACGCCTAGGAACACGCCGGCCAGCGTACCGATGATCCCGGTGAAGGCCCCGCAAAGGAAGAAGACCCGCAGCACCGAGCCCTCGGTCAGGCCCATGGTGCGCAGGATGCCGATGTCGCGGCCCTTGTTCTTGACCAGCATGATCAGGCCCGAGGTGATGTTCATCGACGCGATCAGCACCAGCACCGACAGGATCACGAACATCACGTCATCCTCCATGTCGAGCGCGGCGAGGAACGAGCCCGAGGCGTCCCGCCAGTTCCAGACCTGCGCCCCCTCGCCCGCCACGGCCAGCAGCGGGAAGCTCCATTCGTCCACCCGCTCGGGGTCGGTGACGAAGACCTCGATCTCGTCCACGACCCCCTCGCGGTTGAAATAGGACTGCGCCTCGGCCAGCGGCATGTAGATGCGGGTGCGGTCGATGTCGTAGCGCCCGGCGCTGAAGACATAGGTGACCTCGTAGGCATTGACCCGCGGCGTCACGCCAAAGGCGGTGCGCGCCCCTTCCGGCGCGATCAGCCGGATGCGGTCGCCGACGCCCACGCCCAGCTCGCGCGCGATGCCGGCGCCGATGGCGATGCCCTCGTCGAAGCGGTCAAGCTCGCCATAGGAGGTCGCAGGGTCCACGATCCGCGGCATCGCCTCCAGATCGGCGCGGCTGATCCCGAAGACCTCGGCCACGTTCGAGGCGTCGTTGGCGCTGGCCATCACCTGCCCCTTCACGACTGCCGCCGTGCGGGTGACGCCCGGCACCTCGGCCAGCCGCGCCGCGATCTCCTCGTAGTCAGAGAACCGCCCGGGCACCACATAGACGTCGTCTGTGAACTCGTTCTCGATCCGCTGCGGGGCCATGTAGACCGTCGTGTGGGCGTTCGCCCCGAGGATCGTGTCCACGAACTCGGCGCGGAAGCCCGCGCGCACGGCCAGCGTCGCGATCAGCGCCATCACCCCGAGGGCGATGCCGATGAGGCTGATCCAGGTCATCACGCTGACGCCCCCCTCGGCACGGCGCGCGCGCAGGTAGCGCCAGGCGATCAGGAACTCGAACCGCGAGAAGGGTCTGGGTGTGGCCATCGTTCAAGCCTCTGGAAAGTCAGGCCGGACCCTTAACCCGCGCCGCCCGAAGTGCAAGCCGACAAGCGCGTGAGGTCTTCTTCGTTGGCCAAATACCCATCTTGCCGCCCGCGCCGCCTGGTGCCACAGATACGCGATGCCCAAACCCACCACAGCCTTCACCTGCACCGCCTGCGGCGCCGCCCACAAGAAATGGGCGGGCCGCTGCGACGCCTGCGGCGCCTGGAACACGATCATCGAGGAGGCGCCGCTGAGCCAGGGCCCCGGCCGCGGGCTCGGCGCGCACAAGGGCCGGGCCGTGCCGCTCTCGGGCCTCTCCACCTCCGAGCCGCCGCCGCCCCGCGCGCGCTCGGGCATGGAGGAGCTGGACCGGGTGCTGGGCGGCGGCCTCGTGCCCGGATCGGCGCTGCTGGTCGGGGGCGATCCCGGCATCGGCAAGTCGACGCTGCTTCTTCAGGCGGCGGCCGCCCTGTCGCGGCGCGACCTGAACGCGATCTATTTCAGCGGCGAGGAAGCCAGCGCGCAGGTCCGCATGCGCGCGCAGCGCCTCGGCCTCGGCGACGCGCCGATGCGCCTCGGGGCCGAGACGAACCTGCGCGACATCCTGACGACGCTGGACGCCGAGCGGCCGGATGTCGCGGTGATCGACTCGATCCAGACGCTCTGGTCCGACACGGTCGAGGCCGCGCCCGGCAGCGTGGCGCAGGTGCGCGCCGCCGCCCACGAGCTTGTGACCTTCGCCAAGCGGCGCGGCGTCGCCGTGATCCTGGTCGGCCATGTCACCAAGGACGGCCAGATCGCCGGGCCCCGCGTGGTCGAGCACATGGTCGACACGGTGCTCTATTTCGAGGGCGAGCGCGGCCACCAGTTCCGCATCCTGCGCAGCGTCAAGAACCGCTTCGGCCCCTCGGGCGAGATCGGCGTCTTCGAGATGACCGGCGCGGGGCTTGCCGAGGTCAGCAACCCCTCGGCGCTGTTTCTGAGCGAACGCGGCCAGCCCTTCGCGGGCAGCGCCGTCTTCGCGGGGATCGAGGGCACGCGGCCTGTCCTGACCGAAGTGCAGGCGCTGGTCGCCCCCTCGACGCTGGCCTCTCCCCGCCGCACCGTCGTCGGGCTCGACAGCGGCCGCGTCTCCACCATCCTCGCCGTGCTGGAAGCGCGCTGCGGCATCCCCTTCGCCGGGCTCGACGTGTTCCTGAACGTCGCCGGCGGGATGCGCGTTGCCGAGCCCGCGGCCGACCTCGCCATCGCCGGGGCGCTTCTTTCGGCGCGCGAGGACAACGCCCTGCCCCCCGAGGCGGTGCTTTTCGGCGAGATCAGCCTGTCGGGCGCGCTGCGTCCGGTGGCGCAGGCCGAAAACCGGTTGAAAGAGGCGCAGAAACTTGGTTTCACACAGGTGATCCTGCCCGAGGCGACGAAGCTGGAGGGGGTCGGAGGCATGGCGCTGCGGCGCATCACCGACCTGACCGGCTTCGTGGGCGAGGTCTTCGGCGCCGGCTGACAAGGCCGGACGAGCAACGACAACCGGCGCGAGGGGCTGGCACCATGGACGGATTCACGATCATCGACGCGGTGGTGGCCGCCGTCATCATCCTTTCCGCGATCCTCGCCTGGTCGCGCGGCTTCGTGCGCGAATCGCTGGCGATCCTGGGCTGGGTGGCCGCGGCCGTGCTGGCCTTCATCTTCGCGCCCACCGTGCGCCCGATGATCGCGCAGCTGCCCGGCCTCGACCGCTTCCTTGGCGACAGCTGCGAGCTGGGCACCATCGCGGGCTTCGCCGTCGTCTTCGCGCTGGCGCTGGTGATCTTCTCGATCATCACTCCCCTCTTCTCCTCGGTCGTGCAGCGCTCGGCGCTTGGCGGCGTGGACCAGGGGATCGGCTTTCTCTTCGGCGTGGCGCGCGGCATCCTGCTCGTCGCCATCGCCTTCATCGTCTATGACCGGGTGATGACAAGCCAGCAGGTCGCGATGGTCGAGCAGTCGCGCTCGGCCCAGGTTTTCGAGCGGATGCGCGGCCAGATGGACCAGAGCATCCCCGACGACGCGCCGGGCTGGATCGTCAACCGCTACGAGCAGATGGTCCGCGGCTGCGCCGCCACCGGCGCCCCCGTCTCGCCCACCAGCACTCCGGCTGCGGCGCCGGACGCGCCCGCCGCCAACTGAACCACCCCGCGCGGGGCCTGCCGTCATGACAGTCGCATGACGAAAAAGGGTCCCGCCGCGTCGCGGGAGGGCGTGACTTTGGGGGTCGCGGGCACTACATAGCGCTCGACAGCCCAAGCCATCAGGACGCGCCGATGCAACCTTTCCTGGCCCATCCGTTCGATTCGGACCGTCTGCACGAGGAATGCGGCATCTTCGGCGCCATCGGCGTCGCCGACGCGTCGAACTTCGTGGCTCTCGGGCTCCATGCGCTGCAGCACCGCGGGCAAGAGGCTGGCGGCATCGTCGCTCATGACCCCGAGCACGGCTTCAACAGCGCCCACCGCTTCGGCTATGTCCGCGACAACTTCACCAAGCCCGAGGTGATGGCCACCCTGCCCGGCCCGCTGGCCATCGGCCATGTCCGCTACTCGACCGCCGGCACGAAGGCGAACACCGCGATCCGCGACGTGCAGCCCTTCTTCGGCGAGTTCCACATGGGCGGCTGCGCCATCGCCCATAACGGCAACATCACCAACGCCGCCGCCCTGCGCCGCGAGCTGATCGAGCGCGGCTCGATCTTCCAGTCCTCCTCGGACAGCGAGTGCATCATCCATCTGATGGCGCGCTCAATCCAGCGCAACATTCCCGAGCGGATGAAGGACGCCCTGCGCCGCATCGAGGGCGCCTTCAGCGTCATCGCGATGACCCGCACCAAGCTGATCGGGGTACGCGACCCCTTGGGCGTGCGCCCGCTGGTCCTCGGCAAGGTCGGCGAGGAAGGGTTCGTCCTCGCCTCCGAGACCTGCGCGCTGGACATCATCGGCGCCGAGTTCCTGCGCGAGATCGAGGCGGGCGAGATGGTCGTCATCTCGAAGGGCCAGATCGAAAGCTCGCGCCCCTTCGGCCCGTCCACCGGCCGGTTCTGCATCTTCGAGCATGTCTATTTTTCGCGCCCCGATTCGATCATCGGCGGCCGCTCGGTCTACGAGACGCGCCGCCAGATCGGCGTGGAGCTGGCCCGCGAGGCCCCGGTCGAGGCCGACCTCGTCTGCCCCGTTCCTGATAGCGGCACGCCCGCGGCGATCGGCTTCGCGCAGGAGTCGGGCATCCCCTACGGGATGGGGATCATCCGCAACCAGTACATGGGCCGCACCTTCATCGAGCCCTCCGAGCAGATCCGCAACATGGGCGTCCGGCTGAAGCTGAACGTCAACCGCGCGCTGATCGCGGGCAAGCGCGTGGTGCTGGTCGATGACAGCGTGGTGCGCGGCACCACCAGCCGCAAGATCAAGGACATGATCCTGGACGCCGGCGCCGCCGAGGTGCATTTCCGCATCGCCTCGCCGCCCACGGCCTGGCCCTGCTTCTACGGCGTGGACACCCCCGACCGCGACAAGCTGCTGGCCGCCAACATGACGCCCGAGGAGATGCGCGATTGGATCGGCGTTGACAGCCTGTCCTTCGTCTCGCTGGACGGCCTCTACCGCGCGGTCGGCGAAGCCGGGGGCCGCAACGCCGCCTGCCCGCAATATTGCGACGCCTGCTTCTCGGGCGACTACCCGGTCGCGCCCTTCGATCAGCTCGAGCGCGGGTTCCGGATGAAGGCCGGCTCGGAAACCGCGGGAAAGATGGCGGCGGAGTGACTGCGTCCCGCGGTGGCCGGGGGCGCTTCGCTCCCCGCACCCCCCGAGGATATTTCCGCACAGAAGATGACGGCGGCCGGGCTCAGGGGAAGATGGTCTCGAGCGCGTCATAAGTCGCGCTTGCGCCGTCCCAGATCGCGGCGGCAAGGCCGTCCGGCTTGTGGCGCAGGGCGTGGAGTTCCGCTTGCGTGACCCATCGGGCACGATTCACCACGCCCTCCGGGTCGGCCAGGGTGAGGTCACCGCCGGTGAGATTGGCGCGGAAGTGGATCTCGACCTGGTGGAAGCGGCGGGCGGGGTCGTGGAACTCGTTGACGAGGAACGGGACGCCGACCTCGATGGTGAGGCCGGTTTCCTCGGCCACCTCGCGGGCGAGGTTCTCGGGAAGCGCGCGATGGGCGTTCACGCCGCCGCCGGGCAGGCACCAGAGGTCGGACTGCTGGCCGGGATAGGCGTTGACCACCAGGACGCGGCCCTCGTGGAGGATGGCGGCGCGAACGGCGAGGCGGATCATCCGGTGATCCGGTTCGCGTGTCCCATCTTGCGGCCCGGACGCGGCGCGCCCTTGCCATAAAGATGCAGCTGGACGCGCGGCTCGGCCAGAAGCGCGGGGACGCGGTCCAGGTCGTCGCCGATCAGGTTCTCCATCACGACATCCGCGTGGCGCTTGCCGTCGCCGAGCGGCAGGCCCGCGACCGCCCGGATGTGCTGCTCGAACTGGTCGACGGCGCAGCCGGCCTGGGTCCAGTGGCCGGAATTGTGCACGCGCGGGGCGATCTCGTTGACGATAAGGCCCTGCGGGGTCACGAAAAGCTCCACCCCCATGACGCCGACATAATCGAGCGCGTTCGCGATGCGGGCGGCGATGAGGACGGCGTCGGTCGTCATCCGGCCGGGCAGGCCGCAGGGGACCGTCGTCGTCCGCAGGATGCCGCCCTCGTGGACGTTGAGGCCCGGATCGAAGGCCGCCACCGCCCCGTCCGCGCCGCGGGCGATGATCACGCTGATCTCGGCGGTGAACTCGACGAAGCCCTCGAGCACCGACGGCGCGCCGGTCCAATCCGCGGGGCCATCGCCGATGCGGACCTGGCCCTTGCCGTCATAGCCCATGCGGCGGGTCTTCAGGATCGCAGGGCGGCCGATGCGGGCGATGGCAGCCTCCAGCGCCGCCTCGTCGGGGACGTCGGCGAAGGGGGCGGTGGCGAGGCCAATCTCGTTCAGGAAGGTCTTCTCCGTCAGCCGGTCCTGCGAGACGGCCAGGGCGCGACGGCCGGGGCGGATGGGGCGGATCGACTCCAGCAGGTCGAGGGCCGTGGTCGGGACGTTCTCGAACTCGTAGGTGATGACGTCGACGCTTTCGGCGAAGGCGCGCAGGGCGTCTTCGTCCTCGTAAGGCGCCTGCGTCACGCGCCAGGCGACATCGCCGGCCGGGGCAGCGCCCGGCTCAAAAATGTGGCAGCGGATGCCGAGCCGGGAGGCCGCGACCGAGAGCATGCGGCCGAGCTGGCCGCCGCCGAGGATGCCGATGGTGCGGACCTCACTCATCGCGCGGCTCCTCGGGGATCGAGGCCGAGAGCGCCGCGCGCCAGGCGTCAAGCCGCCCGGCCAGAGCCGGATCGCTCAGCCCCAGGATGCCGGCCGCCATCAGCCCGGCATTGGCCGCGCCCGCCGCGCCGATGGCCATGGTGGCGACCGGGTAGCCCTTGGGCATCTGCACGATGGAATAGAGCGAGTCGACGCCCGACAGCGCCCGCGTCTGCACCGGCACGCCGATCACCGGCACCCGCGTCTTCGACGCCATCATCCCCGGAAGATGGGCCGCGCCCCCTGCCCCGGCGATGATCACCTTCAGCCCGCGCCCGGCGGCGGACTTGCCATACTCCCAGAGCCGGTCGGGGGTGCGATGGGCGCTGACGATCTTCGACTCGTAACGGATGCCCAGCTCGTCCAGGATGACCGCCGCCTCGCGCATGGTCGGCCAGTCGGACTGGCTGCCCATGATGATTCCCACCGCTACGTCCATCGCGCGCCCCCGTGCCGTTCGCTCGCGCTTCGCATAGCGCGCGGCGCGGAGGCCCGCAATCAGGCGATGATGTCGGGCAGAAGCTCGTCCTCGATCCGGGCGATCTGGTCCTTCAGCATCAGCTTCTGCTTCTTCAGTCGCTGGAGCGCGAGCGTGGACGTCAGTTGCTGCGCCTGGAGCGCCGCGATCGCCTCGTCGAGATCGCGATGCTCGCAGCGCAGTCCCTCCAGCTTCGCGCGGAGGATGTCCTCGTGGTTCATGTTGTGCTGCATGTTCATCGGAGAGCCCTGTTGGGATGCCGTCTCGCGTCATTATAGCGCACCGAATGCCGCCTGTTAATCCTGAGGATGCAACAACTTCGGCAGAAGAAGCTGAAGGCCGGGCGCGACGCCGGGGCAGGCTTGCAAAGCCGCCCGGCCCCGACCATATCCAAGGTCAGCCGGTTGCCGATCGCGGGGCCGGCGCGACAGTCGCTTCAACGGGAACGGGCTGACATGACGAAGATTTCCTTGGGATCGCATCCCTACCTGCTGGGCTTCGACCAGCTGGAACGCCTTGCTGAACGCGCCGCCAAGGGCGCCGAGGGCTTTCCGCCCTACAACATCGAACATATCGCCCCGGACGGGTTTCGCATCACGCTGGCCGTCGCCGGCTTCAGCGAGGACGACCTGAGCGTCACGACCGAGGACCGGCAGCTGGTCATCCGCGGCCGCACCGCCGACAGCGAGGCCGAGCGGGTGTTCCTGCACCGGGGCATCGCGGCGCGGGCCTTCCAGCGCAGCTTCGTGCTGGCCGACGGGGTCGAGGTCGAGGCCGCCGCGCTCGAGAACGGCCTGCTCCATGTGGAGCTTCGCCGCGTTCAGCCGCAGCAGGTCGTGCAGACCGTTCCCATCAGCCGCAGGTAAAGGGGGTCAGTCATGGACAGTCCGTACAACTTCCCCGAGGGGCAAGACGCCCGCACCGTCTACATCCGCGAGGTCGCGACCGAGACCTTGCCGCAGGAGATCCGGCGCCAGCTGCCGGGGGTCAACGTGCTCTATGCCGTCCACGACACGGATGGCGAACGGCTGGCGCTGGTGCGCGAGCGCTCGCTGGCCTTCGTGCTGGCCCGCCAGAACGCGCTGACGCCGGTCAGCGTCCACTAGCCTTCCGTCGCCCCGGGCGCGTAGCGCATGAAGGCGAAGGCTTCGCCGTCCGGCGACCAGCAGGGCACGTTGATCGTGCCCTGCCCCCCGAAGAGGTCCAGCAGCTTGCGCCGCCCGGACCCGTCCGGCGCCATCAGCCAGAGCGAGACGTTCAGATCGCGCGGATGGCCCTCCGTCCCCGGCGGATAGGCCAGATAGAGGACGTGCCGGCCGCAGGGCGAGGGATGCGGGAACCAGTTGACGTTTCCGTCGCGGAAGACCGGGGCCGCCTCGCTGCCATCCGGGCGCATCCGCCAGATCTGCGCGTGGCCGGTCTCGTCAGAGTTGAACCAGATCCAGGTCCCGCAGGGAGAGAAATCCGGTCCGTCGTGATGGGCGGCGGCGGGCGTCAGCACCGTCTCGTCGCTGCCGTCGGGGCGGGACGTGGCGATGCGCACCGTCCGGTCGCCGCGGGCGCAGGCATAGGCGATGCGCTCGTCCTGTGCCGCGTGCCACCAGCTCGGTCGTTCCAGCGGAAGGGTCGTGACGCGGGCGCCGTTCCAGACATGGATGCCAGAACCCTGCGCGTCATGCGCCGAATAGATGATCCGCCCGTCCGGCAGGAAACCGTGATCGTTGTTGCAGCGCTCGTCATGACCGGTGACGATCGGCTCGAGCATGCCCTCGCTTGCCCGCCAGAGCCGGCCTTCGCCGTTCACCAGGAACCAGCCCTCGGGGTGCCAGTTCGGCGCCTCGATCAGCATGGGCGTGCGCAGGACGATGCGGACCTGCCCTGACGCGAGATCGATGATTTCGAGGGAAGATCGCCAGTCCATTGCGCCTCAGTGAAAATGGGCAGCCGCAGCGGCCGCCCGTCAGGATCAGGAGAGGCCGATCAGCCCCATGCTTTCCAGCTTCAGCAGCACCTGATGGGCGGCGCTGTCCACGTCGATGTCGGTGGTGTCTATCCGCAGCTCGGGGCTGGTTGGCGCCTCGTAGGGGTCCGAGATGCCGGTGAACTCCTTGATCTTGCCCTCGCGTGCCAGCTTGTAGAGACCCTTGCGGTCGCGGCGCTCGCATTCCTCCAGCGGGGTCGCGACATGGACCTCGACGAAGGCGCCGCCGGCCTCGATCATCTCGCGCACGGCGCGGCGGGTCGCGGTATAGGGCGCGATGGGCGCACAGATCGCGATGCCGCCGTTCTTGGTGATCTCGGACGCGACATAGCCGATCCGCTTGATGTTGATGTCGCGGTGCTCTTTCGAGAAGCCCAGCTCCGACGACAGGTGCTTGCGGACCACGTCGCCGTCCAGCAGCGTGACCGGGCGTCCGCCCATCTCCATCAGCTTGACCATCAGCGCGTTGGCGACGGTGGACTTGCCCGAGCCCGAGAGGCCCGTGAAGAAGACCGTGAAGCCCTGGTTCGCGCGCGGCGGCGAGGTGCGGCGCAGCTGCGTCACCACCTCGGGGAAGCTGAACCATTCGGGGATGTCCAGCCCCTCGCGCAGCCGGCGGCGCAGCTCGGTGCCGCTGATGTCGAGGACGGTGGAGCCTTCCGGGATCTCGTTGGCGGGGTAATAGCTGGCTTTTTCTTGCACATAGACCATGTGCTTGAAGTCCACCATCTCGACGCCGATCTCGGCCTCGTGCTGCTTGAACAGCTCCTGCGCGTCATAGGGGCCGTAGAAGTCGACGCCCGCGCTGTTCTTGCCGGGGCCGGCATGGTCACGGCCGACGATGAAGTGCGTGGCGCCGTGGTTCTTGCGGATCAGCCCGTGCCAGACGGCCTCGCGCGGGCCGGCCATGCGCATGGCGAGGTTCAGGAGCGATAGCGTCGTGGTCGCGGCCGGGTACTTGTCCAGCACCGCCTCGTAGCAGCGCACGCGGGTGAAATGGTCCACGTCGCCCGGCTTCGTCATGCCGACGACCGGGTGGATCATCAGGTTGGCCTGCGCCTCGCGGGCGGCGCGGAAGGTCAGCTCCTGATGGGCGCGGTGCAGCGGGTTCCGGGTCTGGAAGACCACCACGCGCTGCCAGTTCAGCTTCTTGAACATCGCCCGCAGCTCGTTCGGCGTGTTCCGGCGGGCGCGGAAATCGTAATGCGTCGGCGCTTGCAGGCCCTTGATCGGGCCGCCCAGATAGACCGGGCCGGCGGTGTTGTGCAGGTAGTTCACGGCCGGATGGGCCAGATCGTCGGCGCCGAAGACCTTCTCGGCCTCGCGGGCCTTGTTCGGCAGCCATTTGTCGGTGACCGACATGATCGCCAGGATCACGCCCTCCTGGTCGCGCAGGGCGATGTCGGTGCCCGGCTCCAGCCCCTCGGAGAACTTCTCGGAGACATCGAGCGTGATCGGCATCGGCCAGAGCGCGCCCGAGGAAAGGCGCATGTTCTCGACGACGCCGTCGTAATCCGCCTCGGTCAGGAAGCCCTTGAGCGGGCTGAAGCCGCCATTCATCAGCAGCTCCAGGTCGCAGATCTGACGCGGGGTCAAGTCCCAGCTGGGCATCGCGCCGGCTTCGTCCTTCAGCGCCAGGGCTGCCTCGGGCGAGACGTAAAGTTCGGGAATCGGCAGATGGTTCGACTGTGTCATGGCTGGGCTCTGAAGGTTGCGGGCGCGGATCGGGACGCAGGCAAGCTGCGCTTGAGCACGCCTTTAGCGAGAGTGAAAGCGATATTCAACCTTGGGAAAACGCCTCCGCCGCTTTTTTCCGCCGGTCTGTGGCGGCGCATCGCTGGAACCCCGGCAAGCGGTCACCGTTGGGTCACGACAGCAAACGAGAACGAAGGAGGTCTGACCATGACCCAGCAATCGCAAGCCCATGAGCCCGCCACCCCCGACGAGCAGCGCGCGCTGAGCCGCGACGAGCAGGAGCTTGCCGATCAGGCCCGCAACCCGGCGCTGCAAGGTCTTTCCGATCGCGAGCTTGGCGATCTCGTCTCGCTCCTGCGCGAGCGGCGCAACCGCGCCCGCGACATCGCCGACCGTCAGCGCCGCGAGGCCCGCGGCAAGGCCGAGCCGGCCGGCGCCAGCGCCGCGGGCGGGAACGAGGGGACGATGAGCAAGCACGACTACCTCGGCGAGGCGCTGGACCGCGCCATGGCCGAACGCGATCGCCGTGCCGGCGGTGCGGAGGCCGAAGCCGAAGGCGGCGAGACGCAGGCTGACTTGGCGCGCAAGGCGCAGGCCATGGCCGAGGCGGGGCGGTCGCAGAACCCGATGATGGAGGACGGGGCGCCGCTGCATCCCGCCGATCCCGATGCGAGTTCCGGCAAGGCCGGCATGGCCGCCACCGAACGCAACACCGCCCCCTCGGGCGCTTTGGATCACGCGGGCGAAGGCCCCTCGCGCGAGCGGTCGCGGACGCGCTACTGATCCGTTGCAGGCGACAGGGGCTGCCGCGTCCGTGCGGCAGCCTCGTCATAGAGGAAGGGCAGGAAGACGAAGCGCCGCCCCGCCGTCACCGGGTCGACCTGGTGCAGCAGGCTGCAGGAAAAGACGATCCCTGCCCCGGCCGGCGCGCGATAGCGCCGCGCGCCGAACTCGGGGAAGGTCAGTCCGCCCCCTTCGAAATCATCGTTCAGCGGCACCGACAGGGCGAAGCGGCGATGGGCGGTACCCGGCGTCGTGTTGTCGCGATGAGCGCGGAAGTGACCGCCTTCCTCGGCATCGTAACAGGCGACGAGATAGCGCTCCATCCGCGTGACGTGGAAAGCATGAGCGCGCTGGATCGCGGGCACGACACGGTCGATGATCCGCTGCTGGATGGCGCCGACAAGGCTGCGCTCCTCGATCATTACGTCGCGGCGGCTCTTGTGGCGCGGATCGTGCTTGCCGACGGTGCGGCCGTTCTCGTTCACCATGAAGCCGGACCGCTCGCCACCCTCGCGGTCGTAGATGTCGATCAGCGTCCGGCACAGCTCGGGCGGGAAGACGCCCGGCAGGATCAGGATCGGCGCGAACGCGTCCGTGTCGGAGGTGATGGGAGGGCTCTGGATCATGCGGCAAGGCTAGGCCCGGCCGCATGTCCCGATCAAGCTCGGCTTGCCGCGCATTTGCGGCGAAGTGTCAGTAGATCGCCGCGACCAGCTTCTCGGTCTGCGGCTCGGCCTCGCCCATCGCGGCCAAGTAATGTTCGGCGTCCAGCGCCGCCATGCAGCCCATGCCGGCGCTGGTCACCGCCTGCCGGTAGACGTGATCCGTCAAATCGCCCGCCGCGAAGACGCCGGGGATCGAGGTGCGGGTGCTGCCCGGCTCGACCTTGACATAGCCGCCATTGTGCAGTTCCAGCTGGTCCTTGACCAGCTCGCTGGCCGGCGCATGGCCGATGGCGACGAAGACGCCGTCCGCCGCGACCCGGCGGGTCGAGCCGTCCAGCATCGAGCGCAGGACCGCGCCGGTGACGCCCATGGGCGTGTCGGCGCCCTCGACCTCGGCCAGCTCGTGGTTCCAGATCACCTCGACCTTGGGGTTCGACATGAGGCGGTTCTGAAGGATCTTCTCGGCCCGCAGGCTGTCGCGGCGATGCACCAGCGTCACCTTGCTGGCGAATTTCGTCAGGAACAGCGCCTCTTCCACAGCAGTGTTGCCGCCGCCGATCACCAGCACCTCGCGGCCTCGATAGAAGAAGCCGTCGCAGGTCGCGCAGGCCGAGACGCCGAAGCCCTTGAACTTCTCCTCCGACGGCAGGCCCAGCCAGCGCGCCTGCGCCCCCGTCGCCAGGATCACCGCATCCGCCGTCACCACCCGCCCGCTGTCGCAGGTCGCGGTGAAGGGGCGCTTCTGCAGGTCCAGCGTCGTGACCATGTCGGTCACGATGTTGGCGCCCATCGCGCGCGCGTGCTCTTCCATCTTCACCATCAGCTCGGGGCCCTGGATCTCGGTCTCGCCCGGCCAGTTCTCGACCTCGGTGGTGATGGTCAGCTGCCCGCCGGGCTGCATCCCCTGGATCAGCATCGGCTCCAGCATCGCCCGCGAGGCATAGACGGCCGCCGTGTAGCCCGCCGGCCCCGAGCCGATGATCAGAAGTTTCACATGCACAGCGTCGGTCATCTTGCGCCCCATTCACGGTTTGTGCATGACCTAATGCCTCGCAGCCCGGACTGCAACGTGGCGGCGCGGCCGCGCAAGATCATTGCGCGGGCCGAGGCGGCGGGGTAGTTTCCGGTCAGCCGATGATCCCCAGCAAGGAAGAAGACCCGCAATGGCCGGCGCCAAACTCGACGACATCGACCGCAAGATCCTGGCCGAACTTCAGGCCGACGGGCGCATGACCAATGTCGAGCTGGCGCGGCGGGTCGGCATCTCGGCCCCGCCCTGCCTGCGCCGCGTCCGGGTGCTGGAGGAGCTGGGCTACATCCGCGGCTATCACGCCCGGATCGACGCGCGCGAGCTGGGCTTCGAGGTGCAGGTCTTCGCCATGGTCCGCCTGATCGCCCAGTCCGAGCGCGACCTGGCGGCGTTCGAGGCGCAGGTGCAGGTTTGGCCGCTGGTGCGCGAGTGCCACATGCTGAACGGCGAGATCGACTTCATCCTGAAATGCGTCGCGCCGGACCTTTCGACCTTCCAGCGCTTCCTGACCTCCAGCCTGACCGCCGCGCCCAATGTGGCGAGCGTGAAGACCTCGCTGGTCATCCGCGCCTCCAAGACTGAGCCCGCCGTGCCCTTCGAGGTCGTCGAGGAGCGGGTGCGCGAGGCCGGCTAGAGCCGGATGGCCGAGATCAGGCGGCCGTAATCGGCCTGCTTCTCATGCGTCGCGCGGCGGTAGCTGAAGAACCGCTCGGGATCGGCATAGGTGCAATGGCCGCACCACTCCGCATCCACCTCTGCCGCCCGCAGTCGGGACAGCCCGAAGCCGGGCAGGTCGAACATCGGCCGCCCGTTCGGGCCGCCGCTGAAGAAGCGGGCGTGGTCCGGGTCCTCGAGGAGGAACTCGTCCATGAAATCCTCGCCCACCTCGTAATTGCGCTGGCTGATCGTCGGGCCGATCACCGCCCGGATCTGACTTGCGCCAAGCGCGCGCATCGCGGCGACGGTCTCCTCGATCACCCCGCCAAGGGCGCCGCGCCAGCCGGCATGGCAGGCGCCGACCACACCCGCCGCGGCATCCGCCAGCAGGATCGGCTGGCAGTCGGCCGTCAGCACCGCGATGGCCACGTCGCGCCGCGCAGTCACCAGACCGTCGGCCTGCACCTCGCGCACGGCGGCAAGATCGGCCGTGTCGTCCAGCGTCACCACATCGGGCGAATGGACCTGCTTGACCGTCGCCAGATGGGTCTGCGGCACGCCCATCGCCTCGGCCACGCGGGCGCGGTTGACCTGGACCATGTCCTGCTGATCCGTGGAGCGGCGGCCGCAGTTCAGCCCGGCGAAGAGGCCCGAGGACGCGCCCCCTTTGCGGGTGAAGAACCCGTGGCGGGTGTCGTCCAGCAGCGGATGGGTCAGGATCTCAAGCGTGGTCTGCATGTCGCTCCAGCGGCTGGAAGCCGGGGACGGGCGGCGCCCCCCTCGGCCAGATGGCAAGGGCCTTGAACAGGTGACCCATTTCCGAAGGCCCGGTCAAGCGCGCTAGCGCCGTCATTGCGCCCTCATCGCCCGCCTCGGCCAGCCGCCGCGCCCGCGCCTCGGCGCCAAGGCTCAAGAGCCACTCGCCTTGCGTGACCAGTCGCGACGGCATCGCCCCCGCCCGCAGCGCCGCGGCGGCCAGCGGCGCGAAATCGACATGCGCGGTCAGATCGGCCTCGCCTGGATGGGCCAGAGGGTCCTCTGGACGGTGGTTCCGCAGCGCCTGGAAGCTGTCGCCCTGCCCGTCCCACGTGCCGTAGTCGATGAAGATCGCAGCGCCGCCATGAGCGGCAATGCGCCGCGAGATTTCCTCGACGACAGCGACACCTGCGGCGCAATCCTCGACGATCTCGCCGGGCGCGCCTTTGCGCGGCAGCGGGACCACGGCGCCCAGACCCAGTTCCAGCGCCCCGTCCCCTGAGAGGCCCACGAGACGCTCGCGCCAACCCTCGGGCGTCATCTGGAACTGCCGGATCGGAAGGGCGTCGATGAACTCGTTCGCCATCAGGAACAACGGCTTCTTCGGCAGATGCTCGACGGTATCGAGATGCCTCACCGCGCCGAGGCGTTCCTGCTGCACCTGGCGCAGATGCGGGGAGGCCTCGATCAGGACCACATCCGCCGCCTCAAACATGCCGGGCGCAACCTTGATCGCCCGCAGCATGTCCGCCATCAGCGTCCCCCGCCCCGGCCCCGGCTCTGCCAGGGTGAAGGGCGCGGGCCGGCCTTGATCCATCCAGGCCTGCGCCAGCGCGAGGCCGCAAAGCTCCCCGAACATCTGGTGGATCTCGGGCGCGGTGGTGAAGTCGCCCCGTGCACCGAAGGGATCGCGAGTGGCATAATAGCCGTGGCGGCTGTCGAGCAGGCAGGTCTGCATGTAGTCGGCCAGGCTCATTGGCCCCGAGGCGCGGATGCGCGCCGCGATGATCCGGGCCAGCGGCGTCATGCGGCCGCGGGCACGGGCGGACGCCTGCGGGCCCGCCAGATCAGCGCGAGGCCGATCAGCACCATCGGCAGCGACAGCAGCTGGCCCATGGTCAGCCCGATCGCCGGCCCGCCGATGACATGGCCGAGCGGGTTGTCGGCCGTGATGAACTGCGCGTCGGCAACGCGGAACAGCTCGACGAACATCCGCCCGAGGCCGTAGCCCGCAAGGAAGGTGCCGAAGGCCAGCCCCGGCCGCCGCAGCCCGCCCGCGCGCACCAGCGCCCAGAGGATGAGGCCCAGCAGCAAGCCCTCGAGCCCCGCCTCGTAAAGCTGGCTCGGGTGGCGGGCGCAGGGGCCGATGACGCCGGGGCAATCCTGCGCGGCCGCGCTGGGGAAGATCACGCCCCAGGGCAGGTCCGTGGGACGGCCCCAGAGCTCGGCATTGATGAAGTTGGCGATGCGGCCGAAGAAGATGCCGATGGGCGCGACCACCGCCATCGCGTCGGCGATGCGCAGGGGCGCGGCGCCGTTCCGGCGGCACCAGATCCAGGTCGCGACGATGACCCCGGCAAAGCCGCCGTGAAAGCTCATCCCGCCCTGCCAGACCTTCAGGATCTCGGCCGGGTTGGCGAGGTAGAAGGCCGGCTCGTAGAACAGCACGAAGCCGAGCCGCCCGCCCAGGATCACCCCGAGGATAACCCAGGTCAGCAGATCGTCCACCTTCTCGGGCTGCGTCGGCGCCCCGTCGCCCCAGAGCGCCGGGCGGCGGATCATCGCCACGATCAGCCGCCAGCCGAGGATCAGACCCGCGATATAGGCCAGCGCATACCAGCGCAGCGAGAGGGACAGCCCGCCGAGCTCGATGGTGAAAATCTCGGGTCGGATCTCGGGGAAAGGGATCATGGGGCCTCTGACATCTGCGCGCGCACGCTAGCCGCAGGTCGCGCGGTGTCAACCGATTGAAGCCGGCGCCGGGGCGGCCCATATAGGCGGGAACCATTGAGGAAGGCTTGTGCAGATGACCACCCAGAACCGTTTCTTCGACGACATCTCGAAGCTGATGACCAACGCGATGGGCGTGGCGCAGGGCGCCCGCACCGAGGCCGAGACCGCCATGAAGGGCTGGGTCGACCGCTGGCTGGCCGATCGCGACTTCGTCACCCGCGAGGAGTTCGAGGCCGTTCGCGAGATGGCGATCAAGGCCCGGACCGAGAACGCGGAACTGAAGACGCGCATCGCTGCGCTGGAAGGCAAGGACTCGGGCTCCGCGACCGCGAGCGATCAGGGCGCCTGATCCGGGCTCACCTGCCCGTGCAGCGCGCCGGAGCGGTCGTAGAGCAGCACCTCGCCCGCCTCGGTCACGACCACGGTCCAGTCGCGGGCGAAGGTGATCGCGGCCGGCGCGGCCCCTTCGGGCAGCGCGATGGCGGCGGGCAGTTCGGGCAGCACCGGCTGGCCGAGCCGCATCCACAGCAGCGCCACGATCGCGACCATCCCCAGCCCCATAACAAGCGCCAGTCCCGTCACCAGCGCTTTCAGCAGACGAAGCTCCGGCACCGCTTTCGTCGCGCGCTTCCAGTCGGTATCGTCCTCTCCCATGTCCTTGCCCATATCCCCGCCCTCTTCCGTCCTGCGTGTCACGATCCCGGCCGATGCGCCCGAGCGGCTTGATAAGGCGCTGGCCGCCTCGGTGCCAGAGGAAGCGGCGCTGTCGCGCTCGCGCCTCGCCCGGCTGATCGCCGAGGGGGCCGTCGAGGGCCCGCAGGGCGCGGTGCGCGACGGCAAGGCGCGGGTGCGCGCGGGCGAGGAATACCTCATCGCCCTGGCCGCGCCCGAGCCGGTCGAGGCGCAGCCCGAGGACATCCCGCTGGTCATCGCGCACGAGGACGATGACCTCATCGTGATCGACAAGCCCGCCGGCATGGTGGTCCACCCTGCCCCCGGCAGCCCGTCCGGCACGCTGGTCAATGCGCTGCTCGCGTATTGCGGCGACACGCTTTCCGGCATCGGCGGCGAGCGACGGCCGGGCATCGTGCACCGGATCGACAAGGACACCTCTGGCCTCCTGGTCGTCGCCAAGTCGGACCGCGCCCATCACGGCCTCGCGGCCCAGTTCGAGGCGCATACGGCGCAGCGCCGCTATCTGGCGCTAGCGCATGGCGTCATCGACCCGGCCGATCCGCGGCTGCGCGGCGTGCCGGGCGCCAGCTTCGAGCCGGGCGGCGTTCTCAGGATCGCGACGCAGCTGGCGCGCCATCCTACCGACCGGCAGAAGCAGGCCGTTCATGTGGACAAGGGCCGTCATGCCGTCACGCGGGCGCGGCTGCTGGAACGCTTCGGCGCCCCTCCGTCCGCGCTGCTGGTCGAATGCCGGCTCGAGACGGGGCGCACCCACCAGATCCGCGTCCACATGGCCCATGCGGGGCTGGGGCTGATCGGTGACCAGACCTATGGCGGGGCGCGCCGGGCCTCGGCGCGGGCGCTCGGGCCGGCGGCGGAGGCTGTCGCGGCGTTCGGCCGCCAGGCGCTTCACGCGGCGCATCTGGGGTTCGTCCACCCGGTGACCGGCGAGGCGCTGGCCTTCGACAGCCCCCTGCCCCCGGACATTGCCGCACTGCTGGAGGCGCTTCGCGCGGCACCAGGGGCGCAGGCTGCGGCCTCTTGACGCGGGCGTGATGGCTCACCATGTGACAAGGCCGCAAAACTTCTGCACAATCTTCCGGACTTGGCACGTGACTGGTGTCGCGCCGCCTGCCAGATGGGGAACCCCCCTCCTGCGCTGGCGTTGGGCGAACTCTGCGAAAGGCTGATGACATGGCGACTTATGGCAATCTTCCCGCGCCCAGCCCCGAACAGGGGCTGAACCGCTACCTTCAGGAAATCCGCAAGTTTCCCCTGCTGGAGCCTGAGGAGGAGTACATGCTGGCCAAGGCATGGGTCGATCACGAGGACAGCGAAGCCGCGCATCGCCTCGTGACCAGCCACCTGCGCCTCGCCGCCAAGATCGCCATGGGCTATCGCGGCTACGGCCTGCCGCAGGCCGAGGTCATCTCCGAGGCCAATGTCGGCCTGATGCAGGCGGTCAAGCGCTTCGACCCCGAGCGCGGCTTCCGCCTGGCAACCTACGCGATGTGGTGGATCCGCGCCTCGATTCAGGAATACATCCTGCGCTCGTGGTCGCTGGTGAAGATGGGCACGACCAGCGCGCAGAAGAAGCTGTTCTTCAACCTCCGCAAGGCCAAGTCGCGCATCGGCGCGCTGGAAGAGGGCGACCTGCGTCCCGAGAACGTCGCCCAGATCGCGAACGACCTGAACGTGACCGAGAAGGAGGTGGTCGACATGAACCGCCGCCTTTCGGGCGGGGATGCCTCGCTCAACGCGACCGTCGGTTCGGGCGACGGCGACTCCGCCGCGCAGTGGCAGGACTGGCTCGAGGATCACGACGCCAACCAGGCCGAGGCCTATGCCGAGACCGAGGAGCTGGACACCCGCCGGCAGATGCTCGTCTCGGCGATGGACGTGTTGAACGAGCGCGAGCGCGACATCCTGATGGAGCGCCGCCTGCGCGATGATCCCATGACGCTCGAGGACCTGTCGGCCCGCTACAGCGTCTCGCGCGAGCGCATCCGCCAGATCGAGGTCCGCGCCTTTGAGAAGCTGCAGGACCGCATGCGCATCCTCGCACGCGAGAAGGGCATGCGGATCGCTGAAGGGATCGATGCCTGACGGGCCCCGCGCCGCGTGACGCTTGATTGACGCGCGCCGCGCCCTTGCTATGGTTGATTGCGGGGGCAGGACACGAGCATGACGGCGCTGAAGCAGTTCCAACGCCTTGAGGCGCAAGGCGCGTGGCGCGAGACGCCCGAGGCGCGGCTGCGCGAGGTCGTGGTGGCTGTGGGCGAGGCGACGCTGGTCCTGTCCGATCCCAAGTCCGACCGACCCCTGACGCATTGGTCCCTGCCGGCGGTCGTGCGGCTCAATCCCGGCCGGATGCCCGCCGTCTACACCCCCGCCGCCGACGCGCCGGACGAGATCCTCGAGACCGACGATCCGCTGATGATCGAGGCCATCGAGAAGGTGCAGCAGGCCATCGCCCAGCACCGCGCCAATCCCGGCCGCCTTCGCGGCGGGCTGATGATCGTGGCGGGCCTTGCCATGCTGGCCGCGGCCGCGCTGTGGCTGCCCGACGCGCTGATCCGGCACGCGGCGCGCATCGCGCCTCCGGCGCAGGCGCGGGACGTGGGGCTGGCGGTGCTGGCCGACATGCAGCGCGTCGCGGGCCCGGTCTGCCAGCGCAGCTCGGGCCAGGCGGTGCTGAACTGGATCACCCCGCGCCTTCTGGAGCCGGAGGCGGCCGTGCGGGTGCTGCCCGGCGCCTTAAACGGAGCGCGGCGCCTTCCGGGTGACCTTTACGTCCTGGGGGGCGGCGTGCTGACCGCCTCGGCCGGGCCGGAGCCTGCGGCCGGGCACCTGCTGGCCGCGCATCTGTCGCAGACCGACCGCGAGGCGACCTTGGCGGCGCTGCGCCATGCGGGGCTGGGGGCCAGCCTGCGGCTGATGACGCTCGGCGCGCTGCCGCGGGACGCGATGGCCGGTTACGGCGAGGCGCTGCTGGCCGAGCCCCTGCCTCGGCCCGAGAACGCGGCGCTGCTGGAAGCGCTGACCCGCCAGAACCTGCCCTCGGAGCCCTATGCGCGAAGCATCGACCCGACCGGCGCTTCGGTCCTGCCGCTGATCGAGGGCGACCCGATCCGGCAGGGCGTCGCGCAGGCGGACCTGCTGACCGACCCGCAATGGCTGGCGCTGCAGCAGATCTGCGCGGGCTGAGGCGCAAGTCTTTCCATCCGCCCGGGCGATTTCCTCCCCTGCCCCCATGTCGCTGACTGCACCCGGCAGAACAGGCGCCTGTTCCGCGCCGAGGGCGTGGGCTGAAACATCGCCGAGCCGGACGATGTCACCCTGCCGCCCGGATCGGCCGGCCAGAATTGGCTAGACGAACTGCTCGCGCAGCAGCCGTTCCTCCAGGCCGTGGCCGGGATCGAACAGCAGCCGGTGCCGGATGCTGCCGGACGATCGGATGCGGACTGAGGTGACATGGCGGACCGAGCGGCTGTCGGCATCGGCCATCACCGGCCGCCGCTCGGGGTTCAGCACCTCGACCAGCACGTCCGCACCCTTCGGCAGCAGCGCGCCGCGCCAGCGCCGGGGGCGGAAGGGCGCAATGGCGGTCAGCGCCAGCACCTCGGAATTGATCGGCAGGATCGGGCCATGAGCCGAATAGTTGTAGGCGGTCGAGCCGGCCGGGGTCGAGACCAGCACCCCGTCGCAGACCAGCTCCTCCATCCTGAGACGCCCGTCCACGTGGATGCGCAGCTTCGCCGCCTGCGGCCCCTCGCGCAGAAGGCTGACCTCGTTGATGGCCAGCGCCTCCTGCGTGTTGCCGTTGGCGCAGGTCGCGTGCATCCTCAGCGGGTTGATGATCGTCTCCTCGGCCGCGGCGAGGCGCGCGGGCAGGTCTGCCTCGGCATAGCTGTTCATCAGGAAGCCCACGGTGCCGCGGTTCATCCCGTAGACGGGCAGATCGCGCCCCTCCGTCGCGTGGAGGGTCTGCAGCATGAACCCGTCCCCGCCGAGCGCGACGACCACCGCGGCCTCGTCCAGCGCGGCGTGGCCATAGCGCGCGCTGAGCTGCGCCAGCGCAGCCTGCGCCGGCGCCGCCGGGCTGGCGGTGAAGTGGATGGCTGGCGTCATCGTTCCCGGCAGTTTCCGTGTCCCCCTCGACCCGTGCAGCATCATGCCCCCCGCCGCGGAAGGCAACCCCGGGCGCGCCGGCGCCGGCGCGGGACGTTTTGTCCCTTCCGGGGCGGGCCGGCTTGGAGTAAGAACCCGCCATCCCCCGTCCGCCCAGCCACAAAGGATGCGAGAGACATGAACGCTCCCACCCGCGACAACGGTTTCTTCACCGAGGATCTGGCCAGCCGCGACCCCGACATCGCCCGCGCCATCACGCAGGAGCTGGGCCGCCAGCGCGACGAGATCGAGCTGATCGCCTCCGAGAACATCGTCAGCCGCGCCGTCCTGGAAGCCCAGGGCTCGGTCCTGACGAACAAATACGCCGAGGGCTACCCGGGCAAGCGCTACTACGGCGGCTGCCAGTATGTCGACATCGCCGAGAACCTGGCGATCGAGCGCGCCAAGGAGCTGTTCGGCGCCGCTTACGCCAACGTCCAGCCCAACAGCGGCAGCCAGATGAACCAGGCCGTGTTCCTGGCGCTGCTGCAGCCGGGCGACACGTTCATGGGGCTCGACCTCAACTCGGGCGGGCACCTCACGCACGGCTCGCCGGTGAACATGTCGGGCAAATGGTTCAACGTCGTCAGCTACGGCGTGCGCCAGCAGGACCACATGCTCGACATGGATGCGATCGCCGAAAGCGCCCGCCAGCACAAGCCGAAGCTGATCATCGCCGGCGGCACCGCCTACAGCCGCAGCTGGGACTGGGCCGCCTTCCGCGCCATCGCGGACGAGGTCGGCGCCTACCTGATGGTGGACATGGCCCATATCGCGGGCCTCGTGGCGGGCGGCGTTCATGCCTCGCCGGTGCCCCATGCCCATGTCGTCACCTCGACCACGCACAAGTCGCTGCGCGGCCCGCGCGGCGGGTTGATCCTGACCAACGACGCCGACATCGCCAAGAAGGTGAACAGCGCCGTCTTCCCCGGCCTGCAGGGCGGCCCCCTGATGCACGTGATCGCCGCCAAGGCCGTGGCCTTCGGCGAGGCGCTGCGTCCCGAGTTCAAGACCTACGCCGCGCAGGTCGTGAAGAACGCGCAGGCGATGGCGGACGAACTGATGAAGGGCGGCATCGACATCGTCTCGGGCGGCACCGACAATCACCTCTGCCTCGCGGACCTGCGCCCCAAGGGCGTGACCGGCAAGGCGACCGAGGCGGCCTTGGGCCGCGCGCACATCACCTGCAACAAGAACGGCGTGCCCTTCGACCCCGAGAAGCCCTTCGTGACCTCGGGCATCCGCCTCGGCGCCCCGGCCGGCACCACCCGCGGCTTCGCCGAGGCCGAGTTCCGCCAGATCGCGCGCTGGATCGTCGAGGTCGTGGACGGCCTTGCCGCCCAGGGCGAGGACGGCAATGCCGAGGTCGAGGCGAAGGTCCGCAGCGAAGTCTCCGAGCTCTGCGCGCGCTTCCCGCTCTATCCCAGCATGTAAGCTGCTCGCTTCGCCGCGGTCCCGGCCGCGGCGGAGCCTGCCGTGACGTGCGCGTGGTGCGGCGCGACTGACCCTGTCGGTCGCCAGTTCCGTTAACCGCGACCTCCGACAAGATGCTGCGGCATCAACTAGTTCTTCACGAGTCTCGGCGTAAGCAGCGAGAGGCGGCACATGCAGATGCGCCGCGCCGACGCGCCTTTCGCTCAGATCGCAGAGAACCGACATGTTGAAGAACGTCAGACTCACCCGCCAGGTCACCGCGGGATTTGCCCTCATCCTGGCCATGCTGCTCGTGTTCGGGATGTTCACCTGGACGCAATTGACGCGCCTCGCCGCCGTGCATAATGAGGCCGCGGCAGCCGAGCGGCGGGCCTTGGCCGTGTCGGACATCCGCGCCGGCGCCCTCAACGCAGAGCGGGCGCTCCTGCACTTCATGGAAGACGCCGAACCCACAGTCGGCCAGGAAGCCACGGCCATCATGCAAAGCGTGCACGAGCAGGTCGTCCGAATCGACCGCGAGGGGTCAATCGAGGCGGACCGACTCATCGCGCTGACGCAGAGCGAGATCCAGACGATGGACAGCTTCACGGCCGGCTACATGGAGCGCGCCGAGCGCAAGGCGCAGATCTGGACCAAGGGCATCGAGCAGCGGCGCAACCTCGAACGGCTGCAGACCCTGGCGGAGGCACGCGGCGACGCGACGCAGGCCTTCGCGGCGCTCGAGGCGAACAAGACGCTTCTTCTGATGCGGGTGCGGATCGAGTACTACCTGCAGACGATGGACGAGGCGATCTTCGCCGAGACCACGCAGCTGCAGGGCCAGCTCCAGACGCTTCTGGCCCAGCTTGCCGCCAGCTCGGCCGCTGGCGAGGAACGGCAGCTGACCCAGACCGTCCGCGAAGGCGCCGCGGAGATCTGGACGCTGGCCGAGGCCCTGCACGGGAACGAGCCGCAGATGCACGCGCTGCTCGACACGATGCGCGAAAGCTCCGAGGCGGTGAGCGCATTCACCCAGCAGCTGCGTGCGGACGCCGTCACGACCGCCGATCGGCTGAAGCGCGAGGCATCCGCCCTGACGGACAGCACGATCACCTCGATCCTTTCCGGGGTTGGCTTCGCCCTGGTGCTGGGCGCGCTGATCGCGGCGACCCTCACCCGTCACCTCTCGCTCGGAATGAAGCGCACGGTCGAGCAGACCGGCGCGCTGGCGCGAGGCGATCTGAGCATCACGATCACCGGCGAAGACAACCGCAACGAGCTGGGCGACCTGGCGCGGGCGCTCGCGATCTTCAAGGAGAACGCGATGGAGCGCCAGCGCCTCGCGGACGAGACGCGCCGGGCCGAGGAGGCCGCCGCCGCGCGGCGCGAGGCCGAGCGGGTCGAGCAGACGCGGGTCGTAAAGGACATCGGCGACGGCCTCACCCGCCTGGCGCGCGGCGATCTGACGACGCAGATCGCGAGCCCGCCCTCGAACCCCTTCCCTGCCGCCTATGACGTGCTGCGCCAGACCTTCAACGAGGTCATCTCTTCGCTGTCGAGCACGATGTCGCGCATCTCGGACGTGGCCGACCAGGTCCGCAGCGGCTCGGACGAGATCACCTCGGCGGCGCAGGACCTCTCGGGCCGCGTCGAGACCCAGGCCGCGACGCTGGAACAGTCCGCCGCCGCCCTGAACGAGATGAGCGAGAGCGTCCGCGCCACGGCCGAACGCGCCCGGCTTGCCGAACAGGCCAGCCTCCAAAACCGCGAGGTTGCCGAAAGCAGCGCGACGATCGTGCGCGACGCGGTGAAGGCGATGCGGGACATCGAAAAGGCCTCGGACCAGATCACCCGGATCATCGGCGTCATCGACGACATTGCGTTCCAGACGAACCTTTTGGCGCTGAACGCCGGGGTCGAGGCCGCGCGCGCGGGCGATGCCGGCCGGGGCTTCGCGGTCGTCGCCTCCGAGGTGCGGGGCCTTGCGCAGCGCGCCTCGGATTCGGCGCGCGAGATCAAGGCGCTGATCTCGGAAAGCGCCATGCAGGTGCAGACGGGTTCCACCCTGGTCGGCCGCACGGGCGAGAGCCTCGACGTCATCCTCGGCAAGGCGCACGAGATCTCGCAGCAGATCTCGGCCATCGCGGTCGCGGCGAACGAGCAGGCAATCGGCCTGTCCGAGATCAACTCGGGCGTGAACCAGCTGGACGAGGTAACTCAGCAGAACGCGGCGGTCTCCGAGCAGTGCAACGCCTCGGCCGTCTCGCTCCAGCAGCGCGCGGACGACCTGATGCGCGAGATCGCGCGCTTCCAGATGGAGCAGGCCGCCCGCCCGCCCGCGCGGCGCGCTGCCGCGGCCACGGCGCCCACGCCGCCGCTGAGGGTGGTCGCGGGCGGCGGGCAGCTCTTCGAGTTCTGAGCGACGAGCGCCGAAGTGCCACGCGCGCGGCAGCAGGATCTGCTGCCGCGCCGCTTCTGTAAGGTGGTGCGACCGGGGGAAAGGCGCTTGAAGACGTCCATCGTCAGCCGCAGGCTCCGATAGCGCTCACGCAATCTGCAAGATGAACCGGTCTGCGGAAGCTCATCCCGCCAGGCGCTTCAGCGCGGCCTCGAACCGATGCGCATCCGCGCCAAGCTGATGCCGAAGCTCTGCCTGGAACGCCTCGGCCAGTTCGGCCAGCCTGGCCATCAGCGCGGTGCCGTCTTCCGTCAGTTCCAGCACGATCAGCCGGCGGTCACCATCATGCGCCGACTTCCGCAGGATCCCCCGGTCCTCGAGACGGGACGCGGCGCGGCTGACGATCGACTTCTCGAGGCTGACCTTGGCCGTGATGTCGCGCACGCTCGCCGCCCCGGAATGGCCCAGATGCGCAAGAACGCGCCATTCCGGGATGCTCAACCCCGCCTCGGCGGCATAGCGCGCAGCAAAACGCCGGCTCACCTCGGTCGCGGCGACCGAGAGGCGGTAGGGCAGAAACTCATCCAGCACGAACGGCAAGCGCGACTCCTCCTGAGCGCAAGCTGACCACATCATCGTTGCATCCGCAACGACATTGACGTTCGCCCCGGACGGCGATAGGATCATTGCAGCTGCAACGACTTGCGGAGGGACCGACATGACCGTCCGAGAGACGACCGCCGCCCAATCGGGCCTCGGCGCGCATGCGGGCTACATGCCCGGCTTCGGCAACGACTTCGAGACCGAGGCGCTACCCGGCGCGCTGCCGCAGGGTCAGAACAGCCCGCAGAAATGCAATTACGGCCTTTATGCCGAGCAGCTTTCGGGCACCGCCTTCACCGCCCCACGCGGGCAGAACGAGCGGACCTGGTGCTACCGCATCCGTCCCTCGGTCCATCACACGGGCCGCTTCACGCCCATCGACGTGCCGCATTGGAAGACCGCGCCGAACGTGGTGCCGAACGTCACCAGCCTCGGGCAGTATCGGTGGGACCCGGTGCCGGTGCCCGAGGAGGCGCTGACCTGGATCACCGGGATGCGGACGATCACCACGGCGGGCGACGTCAACATCCAGGTCGGTATGGCCAGCCATGTCTACCTGGTGACGCGGTCGATGGAGGACGAGTATTTCTTCTCGGCAGACAGCGAACTGTTGGTCGTGCCGCAAGAGGGACGGCTGCGCTTCTGCACGGAACTTGGCGTCATCGACCTCGAGCCGAAGGAGATCGCGATCCTGCCGCGCGGGCTCGTCTACCGGGTCGAGCTGCCGGACGGCCCGGCGCGCGGCTTTGTCTGCGAGAACTACGGGCAGAAGTTCGACCTGCCGCATCGCGGGCCGATCGGGGCCAATTGCCTGGCGAACCCGCGCGACTTCAAGTGCCCGGTCGCGGCCTTCGAGGATCGCGAGACCCCGTCCCGCGTCGTCATCAAGTGGTGCGGCCAGTTCCACGAGACCCATATCGGGCATTCGCCGCTGGACGTGGTGGCCTGGCACGGGAACTACTGCGCCTACAAGTACGACCTCAGGACCTACTCCCCGGTCGGCGCGATCCTCTTCGATCATCCGGACCCGTCGATCTTCACCGTGCTGACCGCACCCTCGGGTCAGGAGGGGACGGCGAACATCGACTTCGTCCTCTTCCGCGAGCGCTGGCTGGTGGCCGAGCACAGCTTCCGCCCGCCCTGGTATCACAAGAACATCATGTCCGAGCTGATGGGCAACATCTACGGCCAGTATGACGCCAAGCCCCAGGGCTTCGCGCCGGGCGGGATCAGCCTGCACAACTGCATGCTGCCCCACGGCCCCGACCGCGACGCCTTCGAGGGCGCCTCCAATGCCGAGCTGAAGCCGCACAAGCTGGAGAACACGATGTCCTTCATGTTCGAGACGCGCTTTCCCCAGCACCTGACCGAATGGGCCGCGACCGAGGCGCCGATGCAGCAGGAATATGTCGAGGTCTGGCAGCGCCTGGAGAAGAAGTTCGACGGCACGCCCGGCGTGAAGTGAGGGACCGGCGCCGATGGCAAAGGAAGCTGTGACAGGCCTGCTGCGCTCGCGCGTCGCCAGCGCCAACGCGCCGGGCTGCGAGTTTCCGCTGAACAACCTGCCCTATGGCGTCTTCTCGAACGGCGGGCCCGCACGCTGCGGCGTCGCCATCGGCGACATGATCCTGGATCTCGCCGCCTGCGAGGCCGAGGGGCTGCTGGATGCCGGTGGCTGCTTCTCTGCCCCGGCGCTGAACGACTTCATGTCGCGGGGACGGGCCGAGTGGGACCGGTTGCGGGCCGAGATCACGCGCCTTCTGGCCGAGGGCGAGACGCGGCCCGTGCCGCTGGTACCGATGGCGGGTGCGCGACTGCACCTGCCGATCCGGGTCGCCGAGTTCACCGACTTCTACGCCTCGCGCCACCATGCCTTCAACGTCGGCTGCCTGTTCCGCGGCCCCGAGAACGCCCTGCCGCCGCAATGGACGCACATGCCCATCGGCTATAACGGGCGCGCCTCGTCGGTGGTCGTGTCGGGCACGCCGGTCCGGCGCCCGATGGGGCAGGTCCGCGGCGAGGACGGCCCGCTGTGGTCGCCGAGCCGCCGCCTGGACCTGGAACTGGAGCTGGGCGCCATTGTCGGCGCAGAGAGCGAGATGGGCCGGCGGCTATCGGTCGAGGAGGCCGAGGCAATGATCTTCGGCTACGTGCTGCTGAACGACTGGTCCGCGCGCGACGTGCAGGCGTGGGAGTATCAGCCGCTCGGCCCGTTCCAGTCCAAGGCGCTCGGAACGACTATCAGCCCCTGGATCGTCACGCAGGCCGCGCTGGAGCCGTTCCGCTGCGCGGGCGCGCCGCGCGAGAACCCCCTCCTGCCCTATCTGCGCGAGGAGCGGCCGGGGCTTTACGACCTGACGCTTGGCTGGCGGATGAACGGGCAGAGCATGGCCGAGACGAACTACAGCCAGATGTATTACTCCTCGGCGCAGCAGCTGGCGCATCACGCGGTCTCGGGCTGCCCGATGCGGGTGGGGGATCTTCTGGGATCGGGCACGGTCTCGGGTCCGACGCGCGATCAGACCGGCGCGCTGCTGGAAATGACACGGGGCGGTGCCGAGCCGGTCCTTGTGGGCGATGCCCAGAGGACCTTCCTCGAGGATGGCGACGAGGTCGAGCTATACGGTTACGCAGAGGCGGCCGATTACCGGATCGGCTTTGGCCCCTGCTTGGGGCGCATCCTGCCCGCGGTAGAGTAGCTGCGCCGCTTCCCGGCGCAGCGACAGGCAGGCCCGCAACGGCGGGCCTGCTGGTTCTAGGCGCCGATCACCGGTCCGTGCGCGACGGGTTGGTGCGGTCGTCCTCGACCTCGACTTCGGTGTGGCGGACGGTGTCAGAGACGGTCTCCTGATGGCTGTCGCTCACCTTGCGCAGGCCGATCTCCTCGACGACGCGCGCTTCCTTGGCGACGACGGCCTCCTCGCGGTGCTCTTCGGCTTCCAACGTGCGGTCGCGGAAGTCCTCGGAGTCATGGGCGGCGCGGTCCACCGGGCGGCGCTCCAGCTCGACCCGCTCGTCGTGGAGATTCACGGTCTCGCTGACCGGCTCCTCGACGGTGTAGGCGCGCACGCGGACGCGGCCGTGGCTGATGTCGCGCTTGCCGACGCTGAGGCGCTCCTCGACGACGGGGATGCTCTCGTCGCGGCCCATCTCGCGGTGCTCGCCCTCGTGGTGGGGGCGCATCTCGGAATAGCCCGCCTCCTCGTAGCCTGGGGTGCCGGTCGCGCCGGGCACGCCGCCGGCGGCATAGGCGCTGGATTCGTAGCCGCCCCAGCCCTCGGAGCGCCAGCTGGCCTCGCGCTCGCCGAGATCGACCGTGCCGTCATCGTCCAGAATGTCCAGCGCCGTCTCGTACTCGGTCGCGTCAAGGTTCGAGGCGGTCACGAGGCAGCTGCCGCGCGACAGTCCCTCGGCATAGGTGTAGCGGTCTTCCTCGGGGAAGAAGAAGTCGCTGAGGCTGTCCCAGAAGCCCTTGTCGGCGTTCGGGTCGCGCGCCGTTCCGGCGCCGGCGGCCGAGCCCTCGACCATGCGGATGCTGCTGCTGGGCAGGCCGGCGGCCTTCAGGCGGTCGACCGCGCGATGCGCCTCGCTCACGCTGTCGAACATGGCCGAGACGGAGCGGTTCGAGCCGCTCATCGAAGTTTCGCTGTCATAGGTCATTCTGTGCGTCCTTTGCTTTCATGATCGAGTCGTCCGTCTGGACGTCGTCGGGCGGGAGGCGGGCGACATGGGCCGTCTGGCGGCGCGTCGAGACCGGGAGCTCGGTCGTCTCGACACGCTCGGTCCGGCGGATGTGCAGCTCTTCCTTGAGGTAAAGCTCGCGCGTGACGACGACGCGTTCCTCGACGACGGGGACGATCGTCAGATCGCCCTCGGTCACGATGTCCGGAATCCTGTCGATCCTGCGATCGACCGGCACCCGCTCGACATCGACATGCGTGCTGGTCAGATCGACCGGCACCAGGCTGTCGACCGTCTCGGTCCGCGTCTCCACCCGCACGCGGCCGGTGACGCGCATCGTCTTGCTGATCTCGAGCTGCTCTTCCATGACCGGAAGAACCGCTTCGTCGCGCCTGTCTGTCATCGTCAACCTCCCGATGGGAGAGCAACATGGAGGCCCGTTCTTTGTTCCTGCGCAGTTGCGCGCACTCGGCGGAGGCGCGCCGCGCCGGGGGCGGTTATGCCAGGATGGCGCCTATCGCCGGCAGCGCGCCGGGTCGGAGGGAACCCGATGCGAGCGGAGGTAACGGCCAACCGCGTCTAGAGAGGCTGCCAAGCCCCGTCCGCGCGGCTGGAGCGCAGGCAGGCCGCAACGAAGCGCATCCCGTCGAGGCCGTCCTGGATGCCCGGCAGGCCCGGCGGCACGCGGCCCGCGGCGATGGCATCGGCGGCGTCGGTGTAGATCGAGGCGAATGCTTCCAGATACCCCTCGGCGTGACCCGAAGGCAGCCGCGCGCTGCCCATGAACTCGGGACCGCCGCGCGTCAGGGTCTGCGAGGGCTCGCCAAGCCGCGTCAGGCGCAGGCGGTTGGGATCGGCATGGGTCCAGTCGAGCCCGGCCTTGTCCCCCATCACCCGCAGCCGCACCTCGTTGTCCGAGCCCGACGCGACCTGACTGGTCCACAGCATCCCCTTCGCGCCATCGGCAAAGCGCAGCATCGCGTGGCCGTTGTCGTCGATCTGCCGTCCGGGCAGGAAGGCGGTCAGCTCGGCCGCGACCTCGGTGATCGGCAGCCCCGAGACATAGGTCGCCAGATGCGCGGCATGGGTGCCGATATCGGCGATGGCCCCGCCCTCGCCGCCGAGGGCCGGATCGGCGCGCCAGCCCTGCTGCTCGGCGCGGCCGGGGCGGGCGAGCCAGTCCGCGACGAACTCCGCATGGACCAGCCGGATGCGGCCCAGCTGCCCCTCGGCCACCAGCCGCCGCGCCTCGCGGATCATCGGGTAGCCCGAATAGCTGTAGGTCAGGATCAGCAGCGCCTTCGTGGCCTCGGTCAGGCGCGCCAGTTCCTCGGCCTCGGGCAGGGTCGCGGTCAGCGGCTTGTCGAGGATCACGTGGATCCCCGCTTCAAGAAACGCCCGCGCCACCGGCAGGTGCAGGTGGTTCGGCGTCACGACCGAGACGGCGCGGATGCCGTCCGGCCGTGCCGCCTCGGCCCGCGCCATCTCGCGCCAGTCGTGGTAGGAGCGCTCCAGCCCGATCGCCTCGGCCGAGGCCGCCGCCCGCCCGGCATCCGAGGACAAGGCCCCCGCGACTAGCGCGAACCGGTCGTCGATCCGCGCCGCGATGCGGTGCACGGCGCCGATGAAGGCGCCCTGCCCGCCCCCGACCATGCCGAGGGGGATGCGCTGCATGCTAGTCCAGACCCAGCATGGACCGAAGCGCGCCGCGGTCAGGTGCGTCGCCGCCGGCGAAATCGTCGAAGGCGGTCTCGGTGGGCTCGATCAGATGCGCCTCGATGAAGGGCGCGCCTTCGGCCGCGCCTTGCGCCGCCGACTTGATGCAGCATTCCCATTCCAGCACCGCCCAGCCCCGGTAGCCGGCCAGCGTCAGGCGCGAGAAGACGCCCGCGAAGTCGACCTGCCCGTCGCCCAGGCTACGGAACCGGCCTGCCCGGTCCGTCCAGCCCGAAAAGCCGGAATACACCCCCTGTCGGGCCGAGGGCAGGAACTCGGCATCCTTGACGTGGAAGGCGCGGATGCGGCTGGCGTAATGGTCAATGAAGCCGAGGTAATCCAGCTGCTGCAGCACGAAATGCGAAGGATCGTAGTTGATCGCGACGCGGGCGTGGTTGCCGGTCTCCTCGAGGAACCGCTCGAAGCTGGCGCCGTCCATCAGGTCCTCGCCCGGATGCAGCTCATAGGCGTAATCGACGCCCTGCTCCTCATGCGCGTCGAGGATCGGCTGCCAGCGGCGGGCGAGTTCGGCAAAGGCCTCGTCGATCAGGCCGGCCGGCCGCTGCGGCCAAGGGTAGAGATATGGCCAAGCGAGCGCGCCGGAAAAGCCGACCTGCACGTCGAGGCCCAGATGGCGCGAGGCGCGGGCGGCCTTGATGACCTGCCCCGCCGCCCATTCCGACTGCTCGCGCGGCTTGCCCCGCAGCTCGGCCGGCGCGAAGCCGTCGAACTGCGCGGCATAGGCCGGATGCACCGCGACCAGCTGGCCCTGCATGTGGGTGGACAGCTCGGTGATCTCGACGCCGGCCTCGCGGCAGATGCCCGCGATCTCGTCGCAGTAGTCCTTGGACTCGGCCGCCCGGTCGAGGTCGATGAAGCGCGGATCGACCGGCAGCTGGATGCCGCGATAGCCGAGATCCGCAGCCCATCGCGCGATGTTCGGCAGGCTGTCGAAGGGCGCCGCGTCGCCGGCGAACTGCGCGAGGAAGATGGCGGGGCCCTTGATGCCCCGCTGGTGCTCGGTTGCCATGATGGCTCCTTTCTCAGGCCGGGACGGTCTGGCTCGCCAGAAGATGGGCCGCCGCCTTGGGGTCCAGCGCCTCGGGGCGGGCGCAGGTGGTGGTCATGGGGACAAAGCGCCCCTCCTCGCCCGATTGCAGGATTGCGGTCATCACCTCTACGACATGCAGCGCCAGCTCGTCGTTGCAGCGATGCGGGCGGCCCTCGGCGATGGCCAGCGCCATGTCGGCAAGGCCCGAGGCGCGGTAGTCGGCCACGCTCTTGCCGTTGTTCAGGTCGCGGTTCGGCGGCCCAAGCGGGTGATCCCATGCGGGCAGCGCGGCCGGCTCGGCGCGCTTCGTCATGCGGACCTCGCCGTCGAAGAAGTTGGGGTCCGGGATGTGCAGCGTGCCTTCGGTGCCGTACAGCGCCATCGGCTGCAGGTCGTGCTGCCAGACGTCCCAACTGGACTGGAAGCTGATGACGGCGCCGCCCTCGAATTCCAGCAGGGCGTGGATGGTGGTCGGCGTCTCGACCGGCACCTGCTCGCCCTTGCGGGCGGCCGAGCCGATGGTGCGCGTCTTGCTGGGGGTCGAGGCAAGCGCGGCGACCCGCGCCACCGGCCCCAGCAGCTGCACGAGGTTCGAGATGTAGTAGGGCCCCAGGTCCAGCACCGGGCCGCCGCCCTTCAGGAAGAAAAAGTCGGGGTTGGGATGCCAGCTTTCCATGCCGCTGGACATCACCGCGCAGGTGCCCGAGGTGACGCGGCCGATGGCGCCACTGTCCACAATATGCCGCGCCAGCTGGTGGCTGGTGCCGAGGAAGGTGTCAGGCGCCGAGCCGACGCGCAGCCCGCGCTCGGCGGCGATACGGGCCAGCTCGCGCCCCTCGTCCAGCGTCAGGACATAGGGCTTCTCGGAATAGACGTGCTTGCCGCCCTCGAGCGCGCGCTTCGAGATGTCGAAATGCGCCGCCGGGATGGTCAGGTTCACGATCAAGTCGATGTCGTCGCTGGCCAGCAGCGCATCGACGCTGCGCGCCTCGATGCCGTATTCCGCGGCCCGCGCCTCGGCGGCGGCGTGGTTCATGTCGGCGACAGCCACGAAGCGGATGCCCGCGAAATGCGGCGCCCGGCCGAGATAGGAAGCTGAGATGTTGCCGGCCCCGATGAGGCCCAGTTTCAGATCGCTCATGGTGTCAGCCTTTCAGGTTCTGCCAGGCGGCGTGGGCCTGGGTCGCGAAGCGCTCGAAGTCGGAGGGCTTGTCATGCTCGGCCACCAGCACCTCGACGCGGGCGTGGCTCCGCAGGGCGTCGATGATCGCCGGCCAGTCCATGGTCCCGGTCGCGGGATCGGCCCAGCCATCTTCATCCGTCTTCTCGCCCTCCGGCGCGATGTCCTTGAAATGGGCGGCCGAGATGCGCGATCCGTATTTCTCGATCCAGGCCTGCGGGTCGCCGCCGCCGCGCACGATCCAGGCGATGTCGGCTTCCCAATCGATCATGGGCGCCTCGTCGAGGATGATGCCCATCGGGGTCTCGCCGCCCGGCAGCTCGTGGAATTCGAAGTCGTGGTTGTGCCAGCCGAAGGTCAGGCCGCGCGTCGCCATCGCCTCATGCGCGGCGGCCAAGCGGCCGGCGAAGGCGCGCCAGCCGCCCGCGTCCGCCGGGCGCTGGTCGGGGCCGATATGGGGGGCGAAGATCATCGTGGCGCCGACCTGGCCGGCGATCTCGGCCACGCGGTCGGGGTTCTCCTCAATGAGGTCCAGCGAGACATGCAGCGAGGGCATGGTCATGCCCGTCTCGGACAGCGCCTCGGCGATGGCGGGCATCTCGTCGAAGACGCCGCCATAGCCCTCGGCCGCGTCATAGCCCATTGCGCCGAGACGGCGGATCACCTCGGCATAGGGGGTGGCGAAGCGGGCCGAGTAGAGTTGCAGGGACAGTTTCATCATCTTCTCCGTGGGAAAGTCTTAAAGCCGCGTCTCGCTGGCGGCGTCGAACAGCGACAGGCTGGCGGGATCGAAGCCGACGGACAAGCGGTCGCCGGCGCGCACGCGGCTCTCGCCGTCCATGCGGACGCGGAAGGGGGTCTGGCCCAGCTGCGCCCAGACCAGGGTGTCGGCGCCCATCGGCTCGACCACCTCGACCAGCGCCTCGGCGCGGATCGGCAGGGCCTCGGCGGCGGCGCCGGTGCGGACATGCTCGGGGCGGATGCCCAGCACGACCTCGGGGCCGCGCGGGCGGCTGGTGAAGTCGTAGCCGGTGACGTCGGCCGTCAGCGCGCCGGTGAAGCGGTTCCCCTCCAGCCGACCGGGAAGCAGGTTCATGGGCGGCGAGCCGATGAAGCCGGCGACATAGAGGTTCGCGGGCCGGCGATAGATGTCGTCGGGGCTGGCGAGCTGCTGGATCTTGCCGCCGCGCATGATGGCGATGCGGTCGGCCAGGGTCATCGCCTCGATCTGGTCGTGCGTCACGTAGATCATCGTGTTGCCGAGGTTCTGGTGCAGGCGCTTCAGCTCAACCCGCAGCTCGGCGCGCAGCTTCGCGTCGAGGTTCGAGAGCGGCTCGTCGAAGAGGAACACGTCCACGTCGCGCACCAAGGCCCGGCCGATGGCGACGCGCTGGCGCTGCCCACCCGACAGTGCGGCGGGCTTGCGCTTCAGCAGCGGTTCCAGCTGAAGCGTGTCGGCGGCGCGGGCGACGCGGCGGCGGATCTCGTCCTTCGGCACGCGGGCGTTCTTGAGGCCGAAGGACAGGTTCCCCTCGACCGTCATCTGCGGGTAGAGCGCGTAGGACTGGAAGACCATGCCGATCCCACGCTCCGAGGGCTCGGCCCAGGTGACGTTCTGGCCCGAGATGAAGATCTGCCCCTCGGTCGCCGGTTGCAGGCCGGCGATGCAGTTCAAGAGCGTGGACTTGCCGCAGCCTGAGGCGCCCAGCAGGACCAGGAACTCGCCGTCCTTCACGTCGAGGTTCAGATCGCCCAGCACCTCGACCGAGCCGTAGCTTAGGGAGAGGTCGCGGATCGAGACCGAGATGCCGTCCAGTTCGGTGGCCGGGGCGGCGCGGAGTGCTTGTGCCATGGGTCAGCCTTTCACGGCGCCTGCGGCGATGCCGCGGACGAAAAGTTTGCCAGAGAGGAAGTAGATCGTCAGCGGCACGAGCCCCGTCAGCAGGGTCGCGGCCATGTTGACGTTGTATTCGCGTACGCCCTGGACCGAGTTGACGATGTTGTTCAGCTGTACGGTCATCGGGTAGCTGTCGGGCCGGGTGTAGATCACGCCGAAGAGGAAGTCGTTCCAGATGCCCGTGACCTGAAGAATCACCGCGACGGTGAAGATCGGCAGCGACATCGGGACAAGGACGCGCAAGAAAATGCCCCAGAAGCCGGCGCCGTCGACGCGGGCGGCCTTGAACAGCTCGGGCGGCAGCGAGGAGAAGTAGTTGCGGAACAAGAGCGTGATGATCGGCATGCCGAAGACCACGTGGACCAGCACCAGCCCCCAGACCGAGCCCATCAGCCCGATTTCGCGCAGGATGATGACGATCGGGTAGATCATCACCTGATAGGGGATGAAGGCGCCGAAGATCAGGATGGTGAAGAACACCTCGGAGCCCTTGAAGCGCCAGTTGACCAGCGCGTAGCCGTTCACCGCCGCCACCGCGATCGACAGGATCGTGGCCGGCACGGTGATCGCGACCGAGTTGAAGAACCCGCGCGAGAGGCCGTCGCAGTTGAGGCCGGTGCAGGCCTCGGACCAGGCCTTGACCCAGGGCTCGAAGGTGATCTCCATCGGCGGGGCGAAGATGTTGCCCATGCGGATCTCGGGCATGCCCTTCAGCGAGGTCATGACCATGACCCAGAGCGGCAGCAGGTAGTAGATCGAGAAGACGATCAGCCCGCCATAGACCATGATCCGCTTGGGGTTCATGCGCCGCGTCGGCGCGACGCCGGCAGGCCCGTCGAGGAGGCGCCCACGGGGCGCGCTGGCGCGCGCGGGTGCCGCGGCACGGGTGGGGAAAGCTGCGTCAGACACGACGTTTCCTCCCAAGCTGGAACAGCGCGAAGGGGATGATGATCGCAAGCACGGCCGCCAGCATCATGGTCGAGGCGGCGAAGCCCTGGCCAAGGTTCTGGTTGCCGAACATGTAGTCGTAGACGTATTTCGCCGGCACTTCGGAGGCGATCCCCGGCCCGCCGCGCGTCAGGGCGACGACCAGATCGTAGAGCTTGATGATGCCCGCCGAGATGAGGACGACGCAGGTGGCGAAGACGGGCTTCATCATCGGCAGGACGATGAAGATGTAGGTCTTCCAGGTCGGGATGCCGTCGACGCGCGCGGCCTTCCACACGTCCTCGTCGATGCCGCGCAGGCCGGCCAGCAGGATCACCGTGGTCAGCCCCGCACCCTGCCAGATGCCGGCGGCCAGAAGCGCCAGGATCACGAGGTTCGGATCGTTCAACGGATCGAAGGTGAAGCCGGAAAAGCCCATGCCGCGCACGATGTGCTGCAGGCCGAAATCGGGGTTCAGGATCCACTGCCAGACGACGCCCGTGACGATGAAGCTGAGCGCGTAGGGAAAGAGGATGATGGTGCGGAACCCGTCCTCGAACCGGATCTTCTGGTCCAGCAGCACGGCCAGCAGGAAGCCGATGGCCAGCGTCAGGATCAGCGACAGCACGCCATAGACCGCGAGATTCTCGATCGAGACCTGCCAGCGGGGCGTGGACCACAGCCGCTCGTATTGCGCGAGGCCGACGAATTCGAGGCGCGGCAGCAGGCGAGAATTGGTGAAGGAGTAGACCACCGTCCAGAGCGAACAGCCGATGAAGACCACGAGGGCCGTCAGGATCATCGGCGTGGCGGCGAGCTTCGCCTGCCAGTTCTGGAAAAGGCGGAGGGGCGGGCCGGATCGGGCCATGGCAGTGCCTCCGTCAGGATGCGGGTGCCCGGCCCCGCAGCGGGGCCGGGCGGCGGGGCTTACATTTCCGACATCACGATCTGGACGTAGCGGTTATGCGCGTCCTCGGCGCTGAGGCTGGAGCCGAAGAACTCGGCCGTCAGGTCCTCGATCTGCCCGCGCGTGTCAGAGGACAGCAGCATGTCGATCGAGGGGATGGTGTTGCCGGCCGCCAGCGTCTCGAGCCCCTGCTGCGTGCAGGCATTCACCTCGGTCAGGTCGATGTCGCCGCGGATGGGCAGCGAGCCCTTGGCGGCGTTGAAGGCGACCTGCGCCTCGGGGCCGGTGATCACGTTGGCCAGCGCCATCTGCGCCTCGGTCACGGCCGCGTCGCTGTTGACGGGGAAGTAGATCGCGTCGCCGCCGGTGGCGATGTAGGGCTCGCCGCCGAGGCCGATGTTGCAGCCGTAGTCGGTCCCCGCGGTCTGGCCGGCCAGCGCGAATTCGCCCTGCGCCCAGTCACCCATGACCTGCGCGGCAGCCGTGCCCTCGATCAGGCGGTTTGTGGCCATGTTCCAGTCGCTCAGGTTGCCACCCTGCGACAGCTCGCGCGCCACGGCCAGTTCTTCCCAGATCTGGCGCATCGTGTCGCTGTTCAGCGCCTCTTCCTCGCGGGCCTCGTAGACCTGCAGGTAGAAATCGGCCCCGCCGATCCCCGAGACCATCGCGTTCAGCAGCAGCGAGGTCTGCCAGCCCTGCATCCCCTGCGCCAGCGGCAGGATGCCCGCCTCGCGCAGCGCCGGGGCGGCGGCCTTCAGCTCTTCCCAGTTGGTCGCGGGCTCGACGCCGGCGGCCTCGAAGGCGGCGTGCGAGGTCCACATCCATTGCGGCGAGTGGATGTTGATCGGCGCGCAATAGATGCGGCCGTCCAGCGTGCAGGCCTCCAGCAGCGAGGGCGGGTTGATGAACTCGGCCCAGCCATTGGCCTCGGCCACCTCGGTCAGGTCCTGCATCAGCCCGGCCTCGACCAGCTCCTGCGCCTGCCGGCCGTGGTTGAACTGCGTGGCGCCCATCGGATCGCCGCCGATGATGCGCGAAACCATGATCGGCCGCGCGGTCGAGCCCGACCCGGCGATGGCGCCATCGACCCAGGTATATTCGGTCTGCTCGGTGAAGATGCGCGCCAGCTCCTGCACGGCAGCGGCCTCGCCACCCGAGGTCCACCAGTGCGTCACCTCCAGATCGGCGGCCATCGCACCTGCGGGCAATACTGTCAGCGCAGCGCCCGCCATGAGGCGGCGCATGGAAGTCATCTGCATTGTTCATCCTCCCGTGTGGTCCGCGCGGGCACCGCCCGGCAGAACAATCCCCTCGGCCTCTTCCCTGCCGATGTAAACGATTGCCAGCAATTAATCTCATAGCCATTGCCAGCCCGTCAAGAAAAAATGTAATCCTTTACCAAGTCCTTTCTCAGGCGGAGCCTATGGCGATTGGTATCAAGGAAATCGCCCGGCTGGCGGGCGTGTCGACGGCGACGGTCAGCCGTGCGCTGTCCCAGCCTGCCCGGGTCTCGCCCGAGACACGGGCGCAGGTCATGGCCGTGGTCGAGCAGCACGACTACCGCGCGAACTCCTTCGCCCGCTCGCTGCGGGTGCGCCGGGCGGACGCGGTGCTGGCGCTGGTGCCCAATCTCGGCAACCCGTTCTTCTCCGAGATCATTGCCGGCATCCAGGAGGGGCTGGCCCCGGCCGGCATCGATCTTCTGGTGACCGACAGCCTCTCGCAGCAGGTGCGCCGCCAGTCCCCGGTCGGGCATCTTCAGGCCGCGCGGGCCGACGGGCTGATCTGCCTCGATGGCGGGCTGCCCGCCGAGGTGCTGGACGAGCTGGCCGCCAGCGACGTCGCGGGGCGCGTGGTCTTCGCCTGCGAATGGCCCGAGGGGCGGCATTTCACGACCGTGCGCAGCGACAACCGGGCGGGCATGGCGCTGGCGGTGCAGCATCTGGCGGCCCTGGGGCATCGCCGCTTCGCGCTGCTGACGGGCCCGGCCGGCAACGTGCTGACGCAGGAACGACGGCAGGGCGCGGTCGCCGCCCTCGCCGCCGCGGGCCTGTCGCTTCCGCCCGAGGCCATCGCGGGCGGAAGCTTCGAGATTCGCGACGGCTACCGCGCCGCCGGTGCGCTGATGCGCTGCGCCGAGCGCCCGACGGCGATCCTCTGCGCCTCGGACCAGCTGGCGATCGGCTGCATCTCGGGCCTGTCGGAGCTGGGCATCCGCGTCCCCGAGGACGTGTCGGTGGTCGGCTTCGACGACATCGCGCTGGCCGCCTATTCCCGCCCGCCCCTGACCACGATCCGCCAGGACCGGCGCAGGCTGGGCCGCAGCGCCGCAGAGCGCCTGCTGGACAGCCTCGCCGGCCGACCCGCCGCCGAGCCGCTGACCACCCTGCCGGTCGAGATCGTCGTGCGCCGCTCGACCGCACCCGCGCCCGGCCGGGGCTAGGCGGCCGCCGCCCTATTGCAGCAGGCTGCGTCCGCGCTGGCGGAACTCCTCCTCCATCGCCGCGAACAGCCGCCCGCGGATGTCGCCCTCGAGCCGCTGGTTGGCGGTCTCGGCGATGGTGCGCAGCAGCGCCGCCTCGACCAGGCGGTCGGCCGAGCCTGCATCCGGCATCTGCCGGCGCGCCAGCACCATCATCTCGCGGACGACCATCTCGGGATCGTTGCCGGCCTGCCGTGCCGGGGGACGCAGGCGGTGCCGCTGGTGCAGGTCGCCCAGCAGCAGGCTGCCGAGGCTGGGCTTGGTGAAGACGCAACTGCGCGCGAAGCGCGGCGGGACGACCTCCTTGTCATGTCCGGTCAGGAAGACGAAGGGCACCTGCCACCGCTCCAGCCGGTCGGCCAAGGTGAACGAGGTCCTGCCGCGCAGTTCGACATCCAGGATCGCGGCTTGTGCCTGCTCCAGATGGTCCAGCGCGTCGGGCACTGCCGAGAAGGGGCCGATGACCTCGTCGCCATGCGCGTCGATCTCGAGGCAGAGGGACTGGGCCAGAAGGTAGTCGTCCTCGACAACAAGTATGCGCACCCGCGCCTCCGTTCTCCACCATCCGTCCCCGTTCGCGCGCCGGGAGCGGCCGATCACTCGCCTCTAACGACTGGTGCGAGCAGCCTGGCACAACTTACCTGTCCGAAAGCATATAAGGCAAGCATTTCGCGCGCCTCATCCCTGCGGCGTGACCGCCTTGCGTTGCCGCGCCCGCTCCAGCCCCAGCTTGTGTTCGCGCCAGATGATGAGGATGCCCGCGAAGATCACGATTGCCGCGCCGACCAGCACCGTCGGGGTCGGCACCTCGGCAAAGAACCACCAGCCGATCCCGATCGCCAGCAGCATCGAGACATAGTCGAAGGGCGCCACGACCGAGGCATCGGCATAGCGGTAGGCCGAGGTCATCAGGATCTGCCCGACCCCGCCCAGAAGCCCGATCAGGACCAGCATCAGCGCCGTCACGGGGCTGGGGACGACCCATCCGAAGGGCAGCGTCAGCAGGCCGAGCACGGTCGAGGTGATCGAGAACCAGAAGACGATGGCCGAGGTCCGCTCGACCTGGACCAGCTTGCGCACGAAGATCATCGCCAGCGCCGTGCAAACGGCCGCCATCAGCGCCGCGACGGCGCCCAGCATCCGCAGCGGATCGGCGGCGCCGCCGAGGCGCAGCTGCGGCGACAGCACGATCAGGACGCCGATGAGCCCAAGCGCCACCGTGCCAAGTCGGAAGGCGCGCACGTCCTCGCCAAGGAACATGCCGGCGAAGACCACGACCAGCAGCGGCGCGGCATAGCCGATGGCCGTCGCCTCGGGAAGCGTCAGCAGGGACAGCGCCCAGAAGCCGAATCCCATCGAGGCTGTGCCGACGATGCCGCGGTAGAAATGCCCCATCGGCCGGACCGTGTGGATGCCGCCGCGCAGCTCGCGCCGCATCGCCAGCCAGAGGAAGATCACGGGCACCGCAAAGATCGAGCGGAAGAAGACCTGCTGGCCCGGCGGCACGCCCTCGCCCGCCGCCGCCGTGGCCTTGATCAGCCCGGCCATGATGGTGAAGACGGTCACGCTGGCGCATTTCAGCAAGATGCCGTGCAGCGACGAAAAGGCGGGGGAGATCACGATGCCAAGGTCCGGCCAGTTGAGGGGTCAGCTTAGCCGCTTCCTGCACGGCGTGCAATTCCTGCCGGACGTGCAGACGCGGCGACCGCAGGCGGTCTTCCCGCTCCGGTCGTGCCGCCTCGGTCACATGTTCGGGTAGTTCGGCCCGTCGCCGCCTTGGGGGGTGGTCCAGACGATGTTCTGGCTGGGGTCCTTGATGTCGCAGGTCTTGCAGTGCACGCAGTTCTGGAAGTTGATCACGAAGCGCGGACCGCCCGCGTCCTCGACCACCTCGTAGACCCCCGCCGGGCAGTAGCGCTGCGCCGGCTCGGCATATTCCGGCAGGTTCACCGCGATGGGGATGCTGGGGTCGCGCAGCTTGAGGTGGCAGGGCTGGCTCTCCTCGTGGTTGGTGAAGGAGAAGGCCACGTTGGTCAGCCGGTCGAAGCTGAGCACCCCGTCCGGGCGCGGGTAGTCGATCGGCGTGTGGTCCGCCGCCTTGCCCGTCGCCGCCGCGTCGGATTTGCCGTGGCTCCAGGTGCCGAGCGGGTTCCAGCCGGTGACGTTCGCCACCCACATGTCGAAGCCGCCCAGCATCAGGCTGCCAGGCAGGCCCAGCTTCGACCAGATCGGCTTGACGTTCCTGACCCGCTTCAGGTCGCGGCCGATGGGGCCGGTCCGCACCGCGGCGTCATAGTCGGACAGCACGTCGCCTTCCCGGCCTGCGGCAAGCGCCGCCGCCGCCGCCTCGGCCGCCGCCATGCCCGACAGCATCGCGTTGTGGTTGCCCTTGATCCGCGGCAGGTTCACCATCCCCGCCGAGCAGCCCAAGAGCATGCCCCCCGCAAAGGCCATCTGCGGCAGCGACTGGAAGCCCCCCTCGCTGATCGCGCGGGCGCCATAGGCGACGCGCTTGCCGCCCTCCAGCAGCTCGGCCACCATCGGGTGGTGCTTGAAGCGCTGGAACTCCATGTAGGGATAGAGGTGCGGGTTCTTGTAGTTCAGGTGCACCACGAAGCCGACGAGGACCTGGTTGTTCTCGAGATGGTAGATGAAGCTGCCGCCGCCGGCGTTCTTGCCGAGCGGCCAGCCCATCGTGTGCACGACCCGGCCGGGCTTGAACTTCTCGGGCGCGACCTCCCAGATCTCCTTCATCCCGAGGCCGAACTTCTGCGCATCCGCGCCCTTCGCCAGGTCCAG
>NZ_FMVT01000002.1 GCF_900102505.1 Paracoccus tibetensis
CTTTGCATCCCTGGCGAAATACGCGGTGGCCTTTTTTAAGATGTCACGCTCCTCGGACACCCGCGCCAGCTCCCGCTTCAGTCGCCGGATCTCGGCATCCTTCTCTGTGTCACCCGACACTGCCTTCGCGAACTTGCGCTTCCAGGCATAGAGCGAGTGCGTGCTCACACCGAGCCGCTCCGAAACCTCCTTCGCCGGATAACCCCGTTCCGTGATCTGCGCGACAGCATCGCGCTTGAAGTCGTCAGTGAAATTCCCCGTGCCCATCATGGCCTCCTTGCCTCAAAGCTAGCGAAGAAGGCGTCCACGAAACATGGGGCTATTCAAACTGCCCATAGTCTTCATCGGTGCCGTCGGAAGAAAGCTCGTAACGATCGCGAAAGCGTGTGCAGAATTTGCCAGACATCAGTCGCCGCGACAGGCCGAGAGATAACAATGTCAGACCCGGAGGGTAGCGGCGCTCCGCGGTCATGGGCACTGACTGCATCTCTATGCGAGACGTGCACTTCTTTTAGGACGTCGCGTTGTTAAGTCTTCATGAACTCCCCACCCGACCAGCATGAACGCGCGCAGTATCTTGATGTTGCAACCAACGGAGCAACAGCAACACGCGACCCTTCCCTACGAGACCAGCGCGGCCGCCATCTTCATCGCAGCGCGCATCCACGACCTGGCTTTTCGCAAGAGCCAGGCGGGAATCGCTGCGGAGGCGGGATTTCCCAATGCAAACATGATGACCTTCCTGAAGAACGGTCGCAACAAGATCCCCCTCGACCGGGTGCCATCACTCGCCAAGGCACTCGAAATTGACCCGGCCTACCTGATGCGTCTCGCGCTCGATTAGGCAGTGGGCGCGACTGCAGCGAAGGCGATCACAGAGATCTTCGGGACGCCGGCTACGGAGAACGAGCAGGGGTGGTTGGCTGAGATCCGGACTGCCTCTGGCAATAGCGATCCGCGCCCTTACTGCAAGGTCCCGCGCTGCGCTCCGGGGCATCTTCGGGAAGTAAATCGAGAGAAGCACATGCCACGCGTCGTCTCTCGTCCTGCTGACGACTGGCGAGGCGAAGAAGCACGTGCAGCTTAGCAGATCATCTACACGGGCGGTGACTTGGTCCACACGGGATGAGGGGGCGGACGCGAACAAGCTTGCCGTTCCTGACAGTCGGCTTTGTGGCATAGACTTGGGCCATGTTCAGCCGGACAGCAGACAGAAGTAGCTCTTCGCGAAGCAGGGTTGCAGTTGGCTACAGTAGTTGATGAGAACGGATCACCGGCCACTATTGACGCGACGTCGCACGGACGGTTCGCAGCAAGCTACACCGTTACAAACCAGCTGATATCTAGTTGATTTTACTGGCGCATTCTCAATGTCCAGCCTCACCTTCCCTACTCTACCAAGATGACAGGTCCGGCGATGCGCTGTTTCGGCATGGCCGCAGGCGCCTTATCGATCAAGGAGCCGTGGTGACATCATGAGGAGATGGTGGGTGATGAGGGATTTGAACCCCCGACATCTTCGATGTGAACGAAGCGCTCTACCACTGAGCTAATCACCCGTGACGCGGCTTCTAGCGCCTGCCGGAGGCGGTTGCAAGACCGAGTTCGCCACGTCCGTCAGGTCAGCTGGCGCGGCGGCGCAGGCGCAGCGTGATGACCTGTCCGCCGCGGGCGTCGCGCTCCAGCGCGATGCGCGCCCGGCCGAGCGGCGGCACGGCAAGGGTCTGCCCGCTCTCGAGAACCTCGCCCAGTTCCGCCAGCGTCGCCTCAATGATGTGGCGCGCCTCGGCGCGACGCGCGCCGGTCCGGGCGAGCACCCGGTCGACGAATTCGCGCTTCTGCACCACCTGCGCGACATGGGGATCGCTTCCGCCGCCTGTCACAACCCTGTCCGATTCCACCGTTGACGCCCCCCGGATGTTCAATGGCTTTAGCGTAAGGCAATTTGACGTAACGTCAACGATCAACAAATGTCTATCGGCGGAACTTCGACATGAATCGGCCGGGGCGTGTGTGCCCCGGCCGGTCCTTCAACTTCCAGCACATGTCTCAGTGCGCGACGGCGCTGCCCGAGGTCTCGTCGCGGCGATGCGCGGCGGTGCGGGCCTCTTGCGCGGCCTCCTCGGCGGCCTCGTCCCATTCGACCGGCTCGGGCATCCGTACCAGCGCGAGCTTCAGCACCTCGCGCACATTGCCGACCGGGATTATCGTCAGCCCCTCCTTCACGTTGGCGGGGATGTCGGCCAGGTCCTTCTCGTTGTCCTTCGGGATCAGCACCGTCTTGATGCCGCCGCGCAGGGCCGCGAGAAGCTTCTCCTTGAGCCCGCCGATCGCCAGCACGTTGCCGCGCAGGGTCACCTCGCCGGTCATGGCGACATCCTTGCGGACCGCGATGCCGGTCATGACCGAGACGACCGACGTCACCATGGCGATGCCCGCCGACGGGCCGTCCTTGGGCGTCGCGCCCTCGGGAACGTGGACGTGGATGTCGCGCTTGTCGAATTCCGGGGGCTTGACCCCGATCTCGGGCGCGACCGAGCGGACGAAGCTGGAGGCCGCGTCGATCGATTCCTTCATCACGTCGCCCAGTTTCCCGGTCGTCTTCATCCGGCCCTTGCCCGGCAGGCGCAGCGCCTCGATCTGCAACAGATCGCCGCCGACCGAGGTCCAGGCAAGGCCCGTCACCACGCCGACCTGATCCTCCTTCTCGGCCAGGCCGTAGCGGTGGCGCCGCACGCCGAGATATTCCTCGGCCTTCTCGGGCGTCACCTCGACGGACTTGGCCCGGCCCTTGAGGATCTCGGTCACCGCCTTGCGCGCGAGCTTGGCGATCTCGCGCTCGAGCGAGCGGACTCCGGCTTCCCGCGTGTAGTAGCGGATCACATGGGTCAGCGCCTCGTCGGTCACGCTGAACTCGCCCTTGCGCAGACCGTTCGCGGCGATCTGCTTGGGCAGCAGGTGGCCCTTCGCGATCTCGCGCTTCTCATCCTCGGTATAGCCCGAGAGCGGGATGATCTCCATCCGGTCCAGCAGCGGGCTGGGCATGTTGTAGCTGTTGGCCGTGGTCACGAACATCACGTTCGACAGGTCGTATTCCACTTCCAGATAGTGGTCGACGAAGGTCGAGTTCTGTTCGGGATCAAGCACCTCCAGCATGGCCGAGGCCGGATCGCCGCGGAAGTCCTGGCCCATCTTGTCGATCTCGTCCAGGAGGATCAGCGGGTTGGTGGTCTTGGCCTTCTTCAGCGCCTGGATGATCTTGCCGGGCATCGAGCCGATATAGGTCCGCCGGTGGCCCCGGATCTCGCTCTCGTCGCGCACGCCGCCAAGCGAGATGCGGATGAACTCGCGCCCCGTCGTCTTGGCGATCGACCGACCGAGCGAGGTCTTGCCGACGCCCGGAGGGCCGACCAATGTCAGGATCGGGCCCTTCAGCTTCTGGCTGCGCGCCTGCACGGCCAGATACTCGACGATCCGCTCCTTGACCTTCTCCAGCCCGAAATGGTCGGCATCGAGGATGGCCTCGGCGCGCGGCAGGTCCTTGCGGGTGCGCGACTTCACGCCCCAGGGCAGCGCCAGCAGCCAGTCGAGATAGTTGCGGCTGACCGTCGCCTCGGCCGACATCGGGGACATCGACTTCAGCTTCTTCAGCTCGCCCTCGGCCTTGTCGCGCGCTTCCTTGCTGAACTTGGTCGCGGCGATCTTCTCTTCCAGCTCGGCCAGCTCGTTCTGGCCGTCCTCGCCATCGCCCAGTTCCTTCTGAATGGCCTTCATCTGCTCATTCAGGTAGTACTCGCGCTGCGTCTTCTCCATCTGGGTCTTGACGCGCGACTTGATCTTCTTCTCGACCTGAAGGACCGACATCTCGCCCTGCATCAGGCCGTAGATCTTCTCGAGCCGCTCGGCGATGTCGAGCGTGTCCAGAAGCTCCTGCTTGCGGTCGAGCGCGATGCCCATGTGGCCGGCCACCAGGTCCGCCAGCTTGCCCGGATCGCGCGCCTCGGCGACGGCCGAGACGACCTCTTCGGGAATGTTCTTGCGGATCTTGACGTAACGCTCGAATTCCTCGGTCACAGTGCGCAGCAGCGCGGTGGCGCTGGCCTCGTCGCCAAGCGTCTCCTCCAGCGTCTCGGCCGTGGCCTCGAAATGATCGTCATTGGCGACGAAGCCGGTGATCTCGACCCGCTCGCGCCCCTCGACCAGCACCTTCACGGTGCCGTCGGGCAGCTTCAGCAGCTGCAGCACATTGGCCAGAACGCCGGTGCGGAAGATCCCGTCCTCGGCCGGCTCGTCCACGGCCGCGTCCCTCTGGGCCGCGAGAAGGATCGGGCTGTCCGATTCCATCACGGCCTCCAGCGCGCGCACCGACTTCTCGCGGCCGACGAAGAGCGGCACGATCATGTGCGGGAAGACGACGATGTCCCGAAGCGGCAGCACCGGATAGGTTCCGGAGGTGAATTCCGTCATGTTCTTTCCTTTCCTGCCCGAAGCCGTGGCCCCGTCATGGCAACGCACGACCCCTGCGTCACGCCAATTTATGACGCCACCCCGTTCCGTTCAATATGACGGGTAGAATACACGCGATCTCACCAAACCTAGCGGCGAATCTAGCGCGGAATGACGATCTCGGCCCTCAGCCCGCCAAGCCGCGCCCCCCGCCCGAGCCGCAGCTGCCCGCCATGCGCCCGTGCCACGTCCGAGGCGATGGCGAGGCCCAGCCCCGCCCCCTGCCCGCTCGCGCGCCGCCGCGCCGGATCGAGCCGCGTGAAGGGCCGCATCACCGTGTCGAGGCTGTCCTCGGGAATGCCCGGCCCGTCATCCTCGACCCCGATCCTGAGGCTGCGCGGGCCGACGGCGGCATCCACCTCGACCTGCGTGCCGTAGCGCGCCGCGTTGCCGACGAGGTTCTCGATCGCCCGCCGCAGCATGTCGGGGCGGAAGACGGCGCGCGCATCGGCCGCGCCCTCGAACTGCACCAGCCGCGCCGGCTGGCCCGCCCGTTCGGCATCGGCCAGCACGTTGTCCAGAAAGCCCGCGATCTCGGTCGGCACCGGCGGGCTGTCATGCGCCTCGTCGCGCGCGTAGTCGAGAAAGCCGTCCACCATCCGGTTCATCTCGGCAATGTCGGCCTCCATCGCGGCGATGTCCTCAGCGTCGGGCGGCATGTCGGGCGCGATCATCGACAGGCCCAGCTTCAGCCGCGTCAGCGGCGTGCGCAGGTCGTGGCTGATCCCCGACATCATCAGCTTGCGCTGCTCGTTCTGCCGCTCCAGCCGGTTGCGCATGTCCAGAAAGGCCGTGCCCGCGCTGCGCACCTCGACCGCCCCCGCCGGGCGATAGGGCACGATCCGCCCCTTGCCGTACTCCTCGGCCGCATGGGCGAGGCGCCGGATCGGTCGAAGCTGGTTCCTGAGGAAGATCGTCGCGATCCCCGTCATCAGAAGCGAGGTCACGATCATCAGCACCAGCAGCTGGTGCGGGTTCGAGGCGCTCACGCGCCGCCGGTCGAAGGACAGCGAGAACGGACCGAAATCGCCCTCGATCACGACCTGCACCCGCTTGTCGTCGCTGGCAAGGTCGATGGACAGGATCTCGGGCAGCGCCTCGCGCAGCACCTCGATCACGACCCGGCCCGAGAAGTCGTAGAAGCGTCGCTGGTCCCCCTCGAGCGGCTCGGCCGGAAGCCGCAGCGTCAGCCCGAGCGGCGCCGCGATCGTCTCGCCCGCCAGGGTGGCGACGGCCGAATTCTCGGCCCGCTCGATCCGCCGCGCCACGAAGGCCAGCTCGCGCGCCATGCTGGCGCTCATCTGGCGGGTGACGCCCTCGAAATGGCGCTGCAGGAAGGTGACGCTGACGACCAGCGTGATCACGAAGACCGGCAGGAACAGGATCAGCGCAGCCCGGCCGTACAGCCCGCGCGGGACGATGTTCCGGGCCCAGCCCGTGTCGATCGGGTTCGGCATTGGCAACCTCCTGACGCCGCGGCTAGGCTATCCCGATGGACATGGCAGTGAAAGACCTCGTGCGGGTGCTGGCGCCCAATCCCTCGCCCCTGACGGGGCCGGGCACGAACACCTTCGTGATCGGCGCGGCCGAGCGCGTGGTCATCGACCCGGGGCCGGACCATCCCGGCCATCTTGCCGCGGTGATGGAAGCGGCCGGCGGGCGCGTCAGCCACATCCTCGTGACGCACCCGCATCTCGACCACTCCGCCGGCGCCCGGCGGCTGTCGCAGATGAGCGGCGCGCCGGTGCTGGCCTTCGGCGGCGTCGAGGACGGCCGCTCGCCCGTGATGCGCCGGCTCGCCGGCACGGGCCTGGTGGGCGGCGGCGACGGCCTTGACGCGGGCTTCGATCCCGACCAGCGGCTGGCCGACGGCGCGCTTCTGACCACGCCGGCCGGCAACATCGAGGCACTGCACACGCCGGGCCACTCGGGCGCCCATCTCTCTTTCGCCTGGCGGGACGTGGTCTTCACCGGCGATCTGGTCATGGGCTGGAGCACGACGCTGATCTCGCCTCCCGACGGCGATCTCACCGACTACTTCCGCTCGCTGGCGCGGCTCGAGCATCACGGCGCGGCGATGTTCCTGCCGGCACATGGCGAGCCGGTCCCGGACCCCGCCCGCCGCATCGCCGAACTGACGACCCACCGCCGCCAGCGCACCGCCCAGATCCTCGCGGCACTTACCGAGGCGCCGGGCGACGCCGACAGCCTCGCCCGCCGGATCTACGACCTTCCCCCGTCCCTGCACCCCGCCGCCAGCCGCAACGTCCTGGCCCACCTGATCGCGCTCCACGCTCTGGGAGCCGTTGAAACAGAACGAGAAATCACGGCGCGCAGCTTTTTCTCGTCTGCATGACGAAAATGGCGCCGATCCCTCTGGACGCCCCCTGAACCGCTTGCTATATCGCCCCCGTGTTCCGGCGTAGCTCAGCGGTAGAGCAGTTGACTGTTAATCAATTGGTCGTAGGTTCGATCCCTACCGCCGGAGCCAAGACTTCCGCAAGGCCCTGATCTCGAAAGAGAAGTTCGAGCTCCCTGACGGGAGCCCGGCCCGCTTTGCACAAGTCCTTGCACAGACCCTTGCACAAAGGGGCGTGCGGACCGCCCGCAGACGGGTCTGGCCTGGCCGACGAGAGGCACCTCCAACGCCGGAGGATCCATGCCCAAGTCCCTTCCCCATCTTGAACTCAGGCCGACCGGCTTCTTCTGGCGGCGGCGCGTGCCTGTGGCGGTTCTGCCACGCTATTCAACTTCCGTTTTCTGTTTCCCGCTGAAGACCAACCTCCTGCGCGAAGCCGCAGCTGTCGCCGCTCGCATCACCGCGATCGCCGACATCTGCTTCCGCGCAGAGATCGACGTGCCGCCCGAAGTGATGACCCGCCTGCTCGTGACCTATGCCCGCCTCGAGATCGAGACGGCCGACAGGATCCGTGCCCTCACGGGACCTCGGAGCCGGGCGGCGGCCGAGGCGGCACTCGCAGTCGAGGCCGCCACACGTGCATCGCTGCGCGACTCGCTGCTGCTCTGCGAGCGCGATCCCGCCTTCCGGGCCATCGAGTCGACCGCCCGCCACCTCGGCCTTGTGATCGAAGGGCACGACGAGGACCTGCCCATCCTCGCGGACAGGATGATGCGGCTCATGATCGAGACGAGCGAGGAACGGGAGCGCCGCACGCGTGGCGTGTTTTCTGATCGCCAGCCCTATCTGGAACTGGCGCTCGGTGGACTCTCAGTCACCGGTGCCGACGCTGCCGTGTCTCGTTCAGATGCGCCGGCTGCCGCCTTGCAACCGGCGTCGCATCCAACCTGCTCCACCGCGCCCGTGCCGCAACTGGCAGAGGAGCAGGATGGCGGGGCGGTCGCCGGTCCGGCGACGCTCATGACCCCTGCGAGTGGCGGTACGCCCGCAGCCATCTTAGAGCCCATCTCGGCCATCCTTGACGCCGCGGCACCCGGCGATCCGGTGAAGGATGCCTCGGGCGAGATCCTTTACGCGGATGCCGAGGGACTGGTCCGCTTCACGCCGGCCCGCTGCAAAGAGGACAGTGGCGAGCCGACGCTGCTCGAGATCTTCGACAGCTGGTTCGAAGCGCAAGCTCAAGGCATCGTTCAGCAGGGCGCGCTGCAGATTGTCGACCGGACCGTGGCCGCCCGGTTCGGTCGGAATGCCGACACCACGATGTCCACCCGGAAGATCCTTGCCGCGACCATCGGCGCGCGCCGGGTATCGGAACTGGGATCTGCGGATTGGCAGAACTTCACCACGCTCCTGCTGCGTCTTCCGGCATGTCATGGAAAGTCTCTTCGCGAGCGCGGCAAGTCCTACGACACCCTGGCGGCGGAGGCAGACGCCCGCGACCATGCCGCGCGCGCCAGGGCGGCAGCGCGGGCACGCAAGGAGCGGATGACCCCCGCGCAGGCCGCCGCGCTCGCAGATGAGGGGATGACGCCGCGGCTCTCGCCCCGGACGGTCCAGCGCCACCAGATGACGCTGGCCAGCGCCATCGATCACGCAGTTTCGCATGGCCATGTCACCATGAACACGTTCCGACCCTTCGTGCTGAAGGACAGGACGGTCGCAAAGCTGAAGAAGGGCGCACCTGACACCAAGCGCAAGCTCTGGGGCGACGAATTCAAGCAGCTGCTCGCGACGAAGGTCTGGAATTCGAGGAAGACGAGGATCGACGGCGCCCTTTACTGGGCCCCGCTCATCGCGCGGCTGCACGGGCTGCGCTCGGAAGAGATCCTGCAGCTCCACTGCGACAATATCCTTTCGATGGACGGGATCTGGATCTTCGACATCCTTCAGGGGACCGGGCAGAGCCTGAAAAGCAACAACGCCCGCCGCCTGATCCCGCTCCACTCGCAACTCATCGAACCGGGTTTCCTCGAGCTCGTGGCGCACCAGCGGCAGCAGGGTCAGGTCAGGCTGTTTCCTGAAGCTGTCCGTGGTCGGAGCGCCAAGCTCAGCTACACGTCGAACTTCACCAAGAGGTTCACCTATTACCGCCGCGCTCAGGGCATCTACGACCAGCACATGGACTTCCATGCTCTCCGCGGCACCTTCAACACCTTCATGACAGGATCGAAGACGCCCGATACAGCGCGCCGATATCTGATCGGCCATGACAACCCGGACGTGGGAATCAAGCACTACCTGCCTGAAGGTTTCTCCCTGGCAACACTCCGGGACTATATCGAGGAACAGCGCATCGACCTGTCGATGGTGACAAGACGCTTTGCGGGAGTCCGGAAGTCGCGGCAGGGACCCGTGCTTGCCATCGCCGATGGCATGCCCGTGGATCAACCTTGCGACGCTCGACAGGCATCGTGACGCGGACACAGCTTGGCGCGCATGACCTGATGCAAGACGGAAGGCCACTCGCGTGTGCATGATCACCCCGCGACAGGCGCTCATGTTCGCCTTCGGGCAGTTGCGGAGGTTGATCTTTCCGGGCGCGATGCCGGCCGCGGGCGCGGTGCATATCGGGCCGGACCCGACCGAGGGCGGTGTGTCGGATCCCTGCGATGGAGCATTGGTGGTCTGCGCCAGACCTGCAGATGCCAGCATGCCGCCGCGACCAGCGTGGTCACGAACGAGCGAGACGTGTCCTGTCCCTTCTGTGGATGCGGAATCATCCGCCCGAATCGAGCATCGTTCAAGAAGTTGATGGTGCACGGAAACCGCGCGGTGCACGCCCGGCAGCGCGCGGAGGCCGCGCCCGGCCGGCAGTGGCGAAGGACCGGACGGCGTCGCGCCTTGATGCGCCGAGAAGACACCACGAGCATGGCGCGCGGTAGGCGGGCGCGGGCTCCGGAGCGACGCTGGAGCCAGCTTCCCTACCGCGCCGAGATGATGCAGCGGGCTTGCGAAATTGGCGACTGGAGCATCCCGAATTTTGGTAGAATGGATCATCGGGGGCATCTTCAGCAGACCCCGACTTCAGCCTTGTGATGATGGTAACGATGAACTGGAGCAGTGAATGACAAAGCTTCTTGCAAAGGGCGCGGCCCTTCTGGCCCTCTGCGCCACGCCGGCAATGGCCAACGACTGGTCAGGCTTCTACGCCGGCGCGGGTGCGGGCATGATCGAGGTGGACACGACCGTCGAGGGCGTGAAGGAGAGCGACCCGTCCTACGGCATCCACGGCGGCTATCGCCATGATCTGGGGCAATGGGTTGTCGGCGGCGAGATCGAGCATGACTGGACCGATGTCGAGCTCATCCCGGGGGCGATCACCGCGGATCGGGTGATGCGCCTCAAGGCGACCGCTGGCTACGATTTCGGGCCGGCTCTCGTCTACGTGGCAGCCGGCACGGCGAAGGTGAATGTCGACGGCCTCGGCGACGATTGGGGCGGATTCTATGGCCTTGGCGCGGCCTATGCCGTCGGGGCGCGAGCCAATGTCAGCCTGGAGCTGCTCGAGCACAACTTCTCCGACATCGGCGGCTCGGGCATCGATGCCGACGCCTGGAGCGGCAATCTTAGAGTGTCCTGGAAGTTCTGAGATCCTCCGGCCGGACTGGCGTGTGACGGCCGCCAGATTCCGGCCCACGAGAAAGGCGTGATCCTGCGCGCGATCCTCGGCTTGCTGAGGCAAGCCGAGACAGCCGCCATGGCCTCGGCGGAGCGGGTGGTGCGGTGATGCGGCCCGGAGCCCTACCCTCGCGGCTCTGTCGGCGTCGAGCTCGTGGTGCGAGCCTACAGCATCCACTCCACCGGTAACCAGCTTCCGACCCACACGAAGAGGCGGCGGCCCAGGCTGGCATTCGGCTCTTGGCGGTGGACGATTTGCTCCCCGGCAGGCCCGGTCTCGCGCCACTCGATCCGGCCCTCAGGAGTGGCGCCAACCTCGTAGAAGAGGCGGGGGTCGTCCAGCGCGCGCCCCAGGCTTTCAGCGATGCTCGGACTTGCCACCAGGACGCCCATCTCGGTGTTCAGCGCGGCCGAGCGCGGGTCGAGGTTAAACGACCCGATGAAGATGCGCGTGCCGTCGATGGCAAAGGTCTTGGCGTGCAGACTGGAACTGGACCCGGTGAGGATGCGGGCCAGGCTAAAATCGACATCGCCCTGCCCCTGCCCCGGCTGCGCGCGTAGCTCTTGCACCTGAACACCCTCGCGCACCAGTCGTTCTCGATAGTTCATCCAGGCGGCGTGAACGATGGGCACGTCCGTCGCCTCGAGCGAGTTCGTGACAAGCCGAACCTGCCGACCCTCGGCCGCGAGGTCGCGGAAGAGGGCGCTGCCGGTCCGCCCCGGAATAAGATAGGCAGACACCACGTCGATCTGCTGCTCGACCTCGGTCACCAGGTCCGCAAGCTTGCCGATCAGCAAGTTCTGCTGCGTGGCCCGGCCCAAGCCCTTGGCGGGATCGTCGCTGACCAGCACCGCATCCGTCCATTCCAGAATATCCTCGCCAGCCATGAGCGATTGCAGAAGGGGCGCAGCCGCAATCGCGGCAAGATATTCCGAGCCAAGAACTGACTGCCGCGCCGTCTCTGCAGCCCGTGCCAGCGCCTCGGTCCCCGTAGTTGCCGGCGGCAGGATCAGGTCCGCCGGGTAGGACGAGGCGCTGGACCAGTAGCCGTCGAAATCGGTCGACACGTCCCGTGCGATGGGACCGACGCCCAGAACATCCAGATCGAAATAGGCTACCCCGCTGCCATAGGCGAAGTAGATGTCACCGATGTTGCGCCCGCCAAGGATCGTCGCCACGCCATCGGCGGTCATCGACTTGTTGTGCATCCGCCGGTTCAGGCGCGGAAAGTCGAACCCGTAGGACAGCAGCTTCGGGCGCCTGAGAGTGAAGGGATTGAAGATCCGCACCTCGATGCCCGGATGCGCATGGAGCGCGGCCAGCACCTCGTCGAGGCCCGGTATGCCGTTGTCGTCCAGCAACAGTCGGACGCGCACCCCACGATCTGCCGCCGCCCGCACTTCGTCCAGCAGCAGCCATCCCGTCGTGTCGGTTTGCCAGATGTAATACTGCACATCCAGCGACCTCTCGGCCGCGCGGGCCAGAAGAACGCGCATCGCCAGCGCGTCCCGCCCATCCGCCAAGGGCGCCACGCCGCTGAGGCCGGGGTGGCGTTCGATCATGGGGATCACCGCCGATCCGAGGCGGGTGTCGGTGCTGGCGGGAATGGCCATGGACGCGGCCAGCCCGTCTCGGATCGGCAGAGGATGTGTCAGTCGCAGCGCCAGCAGCCCTCCCGCCACAAGGAGAAGCAGGAGCAGCAGCGCCATCACCCCACGCGCCACGCGCCCGCGCGGCTTGAACGGGCGTCCGACAGCCGGCGCCGCCCCGCCCCCGTCAGGAGGCGTCGGCTTATGCACGTCCCCGCGCACCGGGCGCGTGGCCCAGGCTCTTGAAGACATAGATCGGCAGCAGGATCGTGGCGATCAGGCTGCCCAGCCAGACCAGCAGCGTGGCGGCCAGCCAGTTGGAGATGCCTCCGATCTCCATCGCGGACAGCAAACGGTCGGTGATCCACAGGCCAACGAAGATGGTCACCAGTGCGATGCCTCCCATCACCTGCGGCAAGCGCTTGGCCGCCATCCTGGAGATGAGCGGCCCGAGGACCGCCTGCAGAACCGAAAAGAGGATCACGACCAAAAGGAACGAGAGGACGTCGATGCGAAAGCCTGGCAGGATCGTCGCTGCCAGCAAGAGCCCGACCGCATTTGCGGCAAGATACGCAAGCGTCGAAAGGAGCATTCGAACCATGCTACTACCTCCTGCACATGACTAAACATACATCAAGAACCGGCATCGGGCCACTGATTCAGCGCGATCGCGACCCATTTGTCGCCCGATGCACGTCATTCGGGCCGCTGCGCGGCTCCAGCCACAGCCGGTCCAGGACCAGACCGGCCAGCACGACGATCCCGAGGGCAGCTGCGACCGCCTCGGCCCGGAACAGCGCGTCCCGCATCGTGGGAGCGGTTCCCAGCAGGACGGAGAGCGTGGTCATGGCCGGGCCGATGGGCCGGGCATGCAGCATGAAGCGCAGGCCAAGGACGGCCGCTGCAATCGCCAGCGCGACCCGCAGCAGTCCGGGCGGATGCACCGCCTCGATCAGCAGCGCGGCACTGACCCCGAGCGCGGCGCCGGTCCCGTAGCGCATCAGGGGCGCGCGCCGCTGCCCGAACGGCACGAGCGCCCGCGACATGAACAAGACCGCAATCCAATGCCCGTGCTGCGGCGCGCGCAGCCCAAGGATCAGCGAAAGAGTCACCCCGAGGCTGAGAAAGAGAGCAAGGCGCAGCCCCTGGGCCCGCGACAGCCTCTGCGGGGGGATGACCGACCAGAGGGCAAGATGGCCCATGACGACGGCGCCGGTGGCGGCCCCCAGTCCCGCCATCGCCAGCGCCGGCAAGCCGGTCGGGGCCCCCGAGGCGAAGACCAGCGTGACTCCGAGCATGACGATGATCGCGATCCGGGTGCCGCGCGCCGCGGCCTCGATTCCCGCCGCCGCGCACAGTGCCGCGCACAGCAATGCGTAGGCCCACCAGCCGGGCCAGACCAGAGCAAGCGCCAGCGCCGCGACCAGCCCCGCCCCGCCCATTGCCGCACCGCGCATCCCGGCCGCCGCACCGCCGAAGGCGCAGCATGCAAAGCCGGCCAGCGCCGCGACGGCGCCAGTCGGTCCGGCGAGGACATGGCACGGGATCGCAAGCGCCAAGGCTGCCCCCGCGATGACAAGGCAATGGCGCCAGGGCAAAAGTACGTCTGCCGTGCTTGTCCGTGCTTGCTGCATCCCCACCTCAAGCCAGCTGCGGTCGCGACTTTGCAAGGGTCCGCCGACTCCGCGTCGATTTCAACAGCGTTGCTCCGCGCGAGGCAGTCGCAAAGACTGGAGCAGATCCCGGACGGACGGGCGTCGCCCTGTCACAGCCGGATCGACTTCAGGCCAAGATGGTCCCGGAGCGGCGCCCGAGGTTCTGCCGCGTCTCGAACCCGGCCACAGTCCCGACCTGCGAACGAGAGGTCATCGTGCAAGCAGGCGCTCTATCAAGGACCGTGCAGCGCGCATCTGAACCCCGGCATGCGTCCGCAATTCCTCGCCGCCATGGCGACAGAAGCCCCGGCAGGCGCGCAGGTTGCCTGCCGCCTTAGGTGGACTGCGGATGAAGAACGACTGCAACCCGGTGCGGGTGAGCGCGATCCGAATCAGAAAGCGGGAAGCTCGATCCGCAGCCCGCGGGTCTTGCGGAATTTCTCGAGGGCCTCCGCCCGCCGGGGGTCCTCGCGCGCCTCATCCTCCAGCCGGCGCAGAACAGCGGCGTTCAGGCTGGACGCCCGCGCCACCAGGCTGTCGATATCGGCCATGAAGGTATCAGCCTCGGCAAGCTCGCCGGCCATGAAGAGCCGGGCATCTCCGTCTGCAAGGCGCCGCTCCTCGCGCGCGAGGCGCCCGAGATCGCTTCATTGCAATGCACGATGTTAGACAAATCAGGTGCATCTGGTCGCCAGAGCTTGAAACTTGCGCTTGACACCAAGGCATTGCAAGGAAGTGCAAAAATCTCTCGGACCCTACCGCCGGAGCCGAAATCGAAGTAAGTTGCTGCCTCTGTGCAGGATTACGAGACTGGGCGTCTCAACTCGAAGACTTCGTGCTTATCTAGCTGCGCAAGGCGTCCGTAGCAGTGTATTCCCAGACTCGAAGATAGGGCTGACTCCCGCCTCTGACGTGCACACTTGCGGCTCTCGGTAATCTGCCGCGGCTCTTAGTTCGCGCCTGGCGCCAACCGCTGAGATCGTTCCTCTGCTTCTCGCTGCACATTCACGTCCCAACCAACGCGAAGCTTGACGAGCCGCCTCGCCAAGACGGCCGCCCTGATCTTCGCCGCAGGTGCGACGCCTACCATGGCGAGCATGCCTTCCTACCAGTGCCGCGTCCCGGGCGCGCCCTTGATGTTGCCCTCAAGATTGGGCGTGACCCACCCGCCGTAGAAGTCGCCCGGCTGCGGCGCGACTTGCAGATTTCCCACCCATGCTTCGTCCACCAGTCCGGCATAGAAGGCGACATGGCCCGCGAGCGCGGCGTATGCTGCGGCAGGGCGATCATAGGCCCATGCCGCGCGTGGGGCCGCCGCGCCCTTGACCAGCACGTCATAGTAGCGCGCGGTCCCCTTCCATTCGCAGAAGCTCGTCCCCGGTGCCGGGCGAAGCGTGGCCATCACGTCGTCGGGCGGCAGGTAGTAGGTCGGCGCGTGATGCGTCTCGAGCACACGCAGGGCGCGGGTCGTCTCGGCCACTGTGGCGCCGCCGAGGACGATCCTGATCCGCTGCGGGACCGGCTCCAGTCTCGGCGGGCGCGGATAGGACTGGACGTTCTCGCGCGGAAGGTCCGTCATGCGGCGGCTTCCCCGGCGTGGCACGCGCGCACCCCTACCGCGATCCCGACATCGGCGAACCTGACCATCATTCCGGGGACGGCAGCGGCTGAAGGCTTCGAAGGTAGAGGATCACGGCATCGACATCCTGATCCGTCATCTTCGCGAAGTAGTCGTAGGGCATCGGCGGCATCATCCGCTCGCCGTTCGGCCGGATGCCCTGGGTGATCATGGCCTTCAACTCCGCGTCCGAATGATCCGCGAGACCGTCCTCGGGATGAGGCGTCAGGTTGGTCGCCACCGCGAGGCCCCAGGGGCCCTCGAACTGGAACCCGCCCGCGAAGGGATGCGTCTCGATCATCGCCCCCTGCGGGCCCGGCGCGGAATGGCACTCGACGCAGTGCGAGACGGGGCCCGCCAGATAAGCCCCGTATTCGATGCTGACGCCTTCGACCGGGTGGGTGACCGTCTCGACCGGCGGGCCGTAGGCGGGCGGAAGCGGGATGTTGTAGACGCTTTCGGGCTGCTGTCCCTCCACCTCCGGCACCGTTCTCAGATAGGCGACGATCGACAGCAGGTCGTCGTCCGACAGGCCGCGATAGACCGCGAACGGCATCGGCGGCCCGATCAGCGTTCCGTCCGGCCGCACGCCTTCGCGAATGGCTTTTGCCAGTTCGGCGTCGGACCATCCGCCGATCCTTGCGGCCGGGGTGATGTTCGGAGCGTAGGCCCGGAAGGCCGGACTGTCGACCACCAGTCCGCCCCCCAGCAGACGCGACAGGTCCGGCCCGTCCCTACCAGTGGCCGTATGGCAGTTGCCGCAGGCGGCAGGACCGGTGACGAGATACTCCCCCCGCTCGACCGACGGCGCCGCAGAGGCGGCCGGGCAGTTGAGCAGGGACAAGGCTGGAAGTGCGGTCAGGAACAAGCAACGCATGATGCTCAAGCCTCACAGATGGCCGTGACGACGACGGCAAGGCGAAGTGTATCACGTTCTGCTGGGAATGCACGCGCTGCATCCGGCGCATGGGCTGCCTTGTGCAACGATTTCAGCCATCAGCGACTGGACCCGCACGTCCGTTCCGGCGGCACGCGGGTCCGGCTTCCGGCCGCATGGCGTCGCTAGTGCGAGATCATCCAGGGGCGCTTGGCGGGGAAGGACTTCGAGCCGTCCGGGCGGTAGAACGTGCCGGACGATCCCTTGCTGCCGGCTCCGGAGCAGCAGCCGCAGCCCGGGCCGTGGGCGGCGCCGCCGCCCTTGCTCAGACGGCGGGGGCTGTCGGCGCTGCGCTCGTTGGTGGCGAAGGCGGCGCGCCGGCCGCCGTCCATGCGCGCCAGGATCGGCGCCGTCAGCAGGGCGCGCGGGCTGCTTGTGCCGCAGGACGGGCAGGCCGAGGGCTGGTCGTAGTCCGCCATCGCCGCGCGGGCCTCGAAGGGGCCGCAGGCGGCGCAGAGGTAGTCATAGCTGGGCATGGCAAGCCTTTTCGTTGATTGAGGCGCGGCGGGCGCTGCGACCCGCCGATGGCGTCACAGATCGGGCGCGAGGGGGACATCCACAGATCCGTCGAGATGCATGACCGGCCCCGAGGAGTTGGGCATCATGTCATGGGCGAAGATGTCGGTCGGCAGCCACAGGGTTGCGCAGGCGTTCGGGATGTCGACCACGCCCGAGATGTGCCCCTGGACGGGCGCTGTTCCGAGGATCGCGTAGGCCTGTGCGCCGGTATAGCCGAACTTCTTGAGATACTCGATCGCGTTGAGGCAGGCCTGCCGATAGGCGACATGCACATCCAGATAGTGCTGCGTCCCGGACTCGTCGACCGAGATCCCCTCGAAGATCAGGAAGTCGTCGTATCTGGGGGCCATCGGGGACGGCTTGAAGATCGGGTTGCGGATGCCGTATTTCGCGCAGCCGTCCTTGATCAGGCTGACCTTCAGGTGAAGCCAGCCGGCCATCTCGATGGCGCCGCAAAAGGTGATCTCTCCGTCTCCCTGGCTGAAATGCAGATCGCCCATCGAGAGGCCGGCACCCTCGACATAGACCGGGAAGTAGATCGTCGAGCCGCGGGACAGGTCCTTGATGTCGCAGTTGCCGCCATGCTCGCGCGGGGGCACGGTGCGCGCGCCCTCGGCGGCAGCCTTGTCGCGGGCCTCGCCGGTCAGCGCGCCCATATGGGCCGACTGCGTGTTCGGAAGCGCCGCCAGCGGCGGCACCCGCGCGGGGTCGGTGTCGAACAGGGCCTTCTCGCGGCTGTTCCACATGTCCAGCATCTTGCGGTCGGGCAGGCAGCCGATCAGCCCCGGATGGATGAGGCCCGCATACTTCACCCCCGGCACGTGGCGCGAGGTGGTGAACATGCCGTGGAAGTCCCAGATCGACTTCTGGGCCTGCGGGAAATGGTCGGTCAGGAAGCCGCCGCCGTTCTTCTTCGAGAAGAAGCCGTTGAAGCCCCACTGGCTTTCCTCCTTGGCGCCGATGTCGAGGATCTCGACCACCAGAAGATCGCCCGGCTCGGCGCCCTTGATGCCGATGGGGCCGGACAGGTAGTGCACCTGCTCCAGCTCGACATCGCGCACGTCGGCGGCGTCGTCGTTGTTGGCGATCTGCCCGCCGGTCCAGTCGTAGCACTCGATCTTGAACTCGTCGCCAGGCTCGACCCAGACCGCGATGGGGATGTCGGGATGCCAGCGGTTGTGGATCTTCTCGTTGGTGTGCGGGCTTTCCGCGAGGTCCACGGAGATGAGGGTATCGGCCATTCTTGGATTGCCTCCTGTTGGCGGGTCAGACGGAAAGGAAACGGGCGACGCGGGCCTCGTCGAGGCCGGCGCGCGGGGCGTCGTGGACGATCTGGCCGTTCTCGATCACCATCACCCGGTCGGCGACGTCCAGCGCGAAGCTGAGCACCTGCTCCGAGATCAGGATCGACAGCCCGCGCTCGTCCCGGATGCGCCTCAGCGTCCGCGCCATCTCGCGGATGATCGAGGGCTGGATGCCTTCGGTCGGCTCGTCCAGCAGCAGCACCTTTGGGTCCGAGGCGAGCGCGCGCGCGATGGCCAGCTGCTGCTGCTGGCCGCCCGACAGGTTGCCGCCGCGCCGCGCCTTCATCTCGCGCAGGACGGGGAACAGCTCGTAGATGTCACCCGGCACCTGGCGACGGCCGGTCACCGTCAGGCCCGTCTCGACATTCTCCTGCACGGTCATGGCCGAGAAGATCATGCGGCCCTGCGGCACATAGGCAAGACCATGTGCGACCCGCTGGTGGGGGCGCATCGCGCCGATCGGCGCATCCCCAAGCAGGATGTCGCCCGCCTTCACCGGTACGATGCCCATCAGCGTCTTCATGAGCGTTGTCTTGCCCATGCCGTTGCGGCCCATGATCACGACGATCTCGGCCGGGGCGACCGGCAGATCGATGCCGTGCAGCACCTCGCTTTCGCCATAGGCGGCGCGCAATCCGTTCACGTTCAGCATGATCGCCCCCTTAATGGCCCAGATAGACTTCGATGACGTCGGGATCGGCCTGCACATGGGCCATCGAGCCTTCGGCCAGCAGCTTGCCGCGGTGCAGGACCGTGACGCGGGTGGCGATCTCCTCGACGAACTTCATGTCGTGTTCGACCACGATCACCGAGCGGTCCGCGATGATCCGGTTCAGCAGCTCGGCCGTCTTCACGCGCTCGGCCACGGACATGCCCGCGACCGGCTCGTCCAGCATCAGCAGCTGCGGGTCCTGGATCAGCAGCATGCCGATCTCCAGCCACTGCTTCTGGCCGTGGCTGAGATGGGCGGACTTCTGGTCGAGGTGATCGGACAGGAAGATCACCTCGGCCACCTCCTCGATGCGCTCGCGCACCTCGGCGGTGCGGCGGAAGGCCAGCGCGCCGAAGACGGAGTAGCCGCGCGGATAGCTGATCTCGAGGTTCTCGAAGACCGTAAGGTCCTCGTAGACCGACGGGGTCTGGAACTTGCGGCCGACGCCTGCATGCACGATCTGGTCCTCGCGCATCTTCAAAAGCTCCATCCCCTTGAACTCGACCGAGCCCGAGGTGGCGCGGGTGCGGCCGCAGATGAGGTCCAGCACCGTCGTCTTGCCGGCACCGTTCGGCCCGATGATGACGCGGCACTCGTTGGGGGCGATGTAGAGGTTCAGCCCGTCCACCGCCTTGAACCCGTCGAAGGACACGGTTAGGTCCTCGACCGACAGGATCAGCCTGGGGTTCTCAATGCTCATGCTTGCACCTCATTCGGCCGGGGCCGCTGCGGGCGACGTGCCGGCGGGACTTGCTGGAGGCATCGGCTTTTTCGGCGCTGCTGCGGGGCTCGGGACCTGCGGTGGCACGGGGCGCCTGCGCAGCCGTGCCGGCAGTGGCGCCACATGGCGGTTCCAGAGGCCGGCTAGCCCCTCGGGAAAGAATAACACCACCGCGATGAAGAGGCCGCCAAGGCCGAACTGCCACAGCTCGGGGAAGCTCTCCGAGAAGCCGGTCTTGGCCAGGTTGACCAGAAGGGCACCCCAGACCGCGCCAAGGATCGAGTGGCGCCCTCCCACGGCGCAGAAGATCACCATCTCGATCGAGGGCACGATGCCGACGAAGCTGGGCGACATGAAGCCGACCTGGAGCGTGAACATGGCCCCGCCGATGGCCGCGAAGGCCGCGCCGACGCAGAAGACGAAGATCTTGAAGGCGGCAACGTCGTATCCGGAGAAGCGGACGCGGTCCTCGCGGTCGCGCATGGCGATCAGCAGCCGGCCCGCCTTGGAGCGGCGGATGAACTGCGCGATCCCCAGGCAGGCAAACAGCAGGACGCCGTTGACGAGATACAGCACCTCCTTCGCGTCGTCGGTGCGGATGTCCCAGCCCTTGAGCGTGCGCAGGTCGGTGATGCCGTTCACGCCGCCTGTGTATCCCTGCTGGCCGATGATCAGGATCGTCAGGATCGCGGCGATGGCTTGGGTGATGATCGAGAAGTAGACCCCGCCCACCCGCCGGCGGAACATCGCCATCCCGATGACGAAGGCGAATGCGACGGGCACCGCGACCACGGCGACGAGGGTGAAGGTCAGCGAATGGAACGGCTCCCACCACCACGGCAGCGCCGTCACTTGGTTCCAGTCCATGAAGTCGGGAATGCCCGGCGTGGACTGGATGGCCGTGGCCTCGGGAGTCGAGGCCTCCAGCTTGAGAAACATTGCCATGCAGTAGCCGCCAAGGCCGAAGAAGACGCCCTGCCCCAGGCTGAGGATGCCGCCGGCGCCCCAGCACAGCACCAGCCCCACCGCCACGAAGGCATAGGTCAGGTACTTGCCGTAGAGGTTCAGCCGGAACGGATCGAGGATCGCCGGCAGGACCAGGAAGATCAGGATCGCGAGGATCGCGGCGCCTGCCAGTTCGGTCCGGGTCAGGAAGCCGCGAGTGGGCGAGGCTGCAAGGGTGGTGTCACGCATGGTTCGCCTCATTTCCGCAGCTTGAGGGTGAACAGGCCCTGCGGGCGCAGCATCAGCACGCCGACGACGGCCAGCAGCGTCAGGACCTTGGCCATCGAGCCAGAGAGGAAGAATTCCAGGAAGGACTGCGTCTGGCTGATCGTGAAGGCCGAGGCGATGGTGCCGAGCAGGCTGGCCGAGCCGCCGAAGACGACCACGAGGAACGTGTCCACGATGTAGAGCTGTCCCGAGGTGGGCCCGGTCGAGCCGATCATCGTGAAGGCCGAACCGGCGACGCCCGCGACCCCGCAGCCGATGCCGAAGGTCAGCCGGTCGGTCCTTCCGGTGTTGATGCCGGTCGCTTCGGCCATGGTGCGGTTGGCCATGACCGCACGCACCTGAAGGCCCCATTGCGACCGGTAGAGCAGCAGGTAGACCCCGGCCGCGATGACGATCGTCAGCACCATGACGAAGAGCCCGCTGATCGGGACCTCGATCATGTTGGTCAGCGGCAGCGAGCCCATCATCCAGGACGGGACGGTCACGCCGACCTCGCGGGCGCCGAAGACGCTGCGGTAGGTCTGCTGGAGGATCAGCGACAGGCCCCAGGTCGCCAGCAGCGTGTCGAGCGGCCGGTGATAGAGCCGCCGGATCAGCGCCCATTCGACCACCATCCCCAAGGCTCCGGCCACCACGAAGGCCAGCGCCATGGCGACGAAGAAATAGATCCCGAAGAGGCCCGGCAGCCAGGTCTGGAACAGCCCCGACATGAGGTAGGTGACGTAGGCGCCCAGGATCATGAACTCGCCATGGGCCATGTTGATCACGCCCATCTGGCCGAAGATGATGGCCAGCCCCAGTGCCATCAGCACGAAGACGGAAAACAGGATCAGGCCGGCAAATCCTTGCATGGCAAAGATCGATCCCAGCTCGCCCCAGCTGTAGTCGGCAAACATCGCGCACCTCGCGTCGGGGAATGGGGCGGATGCCGGAGGCCGGCACCCGCTGTCGAACGGCGCTCGCCGGAGGGTTCGCGCCTACTGGTAGCCTTCCGGGAAGGGGTCCGGCTCGACCAGTTCGGCGGTCTCGAAGACGACCTCGTACTGGCCGTCGGGCATCGCCCGCCCGACGCGGGTCTTCGACCACAGGTGGTGGTTCTCGTGGACCTTCACGTAGCCTTCGGGCGCGGTGTCCATCTCGATCCCGGGGCTCGCCTCGCGGATGCGGTCGATGTCGAAGCTGCCGGCCCGTTCGACGGCCGCCTTCCAGAGCCACGGCCCGAGATAGGCGGCCTGCGTCACGTCGCCGATGACGATGTCCTGGCCCCACATCTCCTTGAAGGCCTGCACGAAGGCGGCGTTGTTGGCGTTGTCCAGCGACTGGAAGTACTTCATGCAGGCATAGGCGCCGGCGATGTTCTCTCCGCCGATGCCGAGAATCTCGTCCTCGGTGACCGAGATGGTCAGCAGCAGCGGCGCCTCGCGCGTCAGGTCGATCCCCGCCGCCTGCAGCTGCTTGTAGAACGCGACGTTCGAGCCGCCCACGACGATCGCGTAGATGACGTCGGGCTTGCGCAGCTTGATCTTGTTGATGACCGAGTTGAACTGGGTGTGGCCAAGCGGATAATACTCCTCGCCGACCACCTCGAGCCCCAGCTTCTCGATGTGCTTGCGGGCGATCTTGTTCGACGTGCGCGGCCAGATGTAGTCCGAGCCGAGCAGGTAGAAGGACTTCGCGCCCTTTGTCTGGGTCACCCAGTCAAGCCCCGCGAGGATCTGCTGCGTGGCTTCCTGGCCGGTGTAGATGACGTTCGGGGACTCCTCGAGCCCCTCGTAGAAGGTGGGGTAGTAGAGCATCCCGTTATGCTGCTCGAAGACCGGCAGCACCGCCTTGCGGCTGGCCGAGGTCCAGCAGCCCATGACCGAGGCGACCTTGTCGTTGACCAGCAGCTTGCGCGCCTTCTCGGCGAAGGTCGGCCAGTCAGATGCGCCGTCCTCCTGGATGAACTTGATCTGCCGCCCGAGCACGCCGCCCTGCGCGTTGATCTGCGCGATGGCGAGCTTCTCGGCCTGGACCGATCCCGTCTCGGAGATCGCCATGGTGCCGGTGACCGAATGCAGAATGCCCACCGTCACCTCGGTGTCGGTGACCGCGAGGCCGGTGGTGTTGACCGTGGCCGTGGGGAAGTCGGCGGCCTTCAGATGCTTGGGCAGGAACAGCGCCGCAGTCAGCGCGGCTGACCCGGCAAGGAAGCTGCGGCGGGATGGCGGAGAGGGTGGTTTGGGGGGCATGGCGGGCTCCTTCTGGATGGCCGGCGCGGTGGGAAAACCGCGCCCTGACCCTCAGCCTGCAAGGAGATGCCGCACCGCGACATACGTCGAATGACGTATGCCGACTCGCAGTTTTGCCGCTACGCTGACGACCGTGCCACAACCCGCGCGCCAGCCGGAAAACTGCGCGGGAACAGGAACAGGGGACCCGGATGGCAGAGGCCTTCCAGGCGACGCGAGAGCGGCGGCAGTACAGCCGTTGGGTCGCCGACGAGACCATCGAGGACTTCGCGCTGCGCTTCACCGCGCGCCGCGCCCGGCGCTGGTCCCACGGGCGGGTGGCGAACACGGCCATCGGATCGATCTCGTTCCTCGCGCTGGAGGCCATCGGCGCGGCCGTCACGCTGAGCTGGGGGTTCGACATCGCGGTGGCGGCGATCCTGTGGGGCGGGCTGATCCTCTTCGTCACGGCGCTGCCGATCAGCTACTACGCCGCGCGCTACGGCGTGGACATCGACCTTCTGACGCGCGGGGCGGGCTTCGGCTATCTCGGCTCGACGCTGACATCGCTGATCTACGCCTGCTTCACCTTCATCTTCTTCGCGCTGGAGGCCGCGATCCTGGCCACGGCGTTGAAGCTGGTCTTCGGCATCCCGGTGTCGATCGGCTACGTCCTGTCGTCGCTCGCCATCATTCCGCTGGTGATGCACGGCTTTCGCCGGATCTCGGCCTTTCAGGCCATCACCCAGCCCGCGTGGATCGTGCTGCACGTGCTCCCGTTCCTGCTGATCGGGCTGGGCGATCACGACTTGCCAGACTGGACCGGCTTTGCCGGGCAGGCAGGCGGCACGACGCCGAGCGTCCTGGCCTTCGGCGCGGCCTCCGGCGTGGTCCTGGCGCTGATCGCGCAGGTGGGCGAGCAGGTGGACATCCTGCGCTTCCTGCCCGAGCCGCGCAGCCGGCGCGAGCACCTGCGCTGGTGGCTGGCGGTCCTGTCAGCCGGCCCGGGATGGGCGGTGCTGGGCACGGTGAAGATGCTGCTGGGGTCGTGGCTGGTCACGCTTGTGCCCATCGCCGCCGTCAGTTCGAACCTGAGCGAGGCCATCGATCCGACGCAGCTATATCATGCCGCCTTTTCCCTCGCGCTTCCCGAGCCGGCGCTGGCACTGGCGCTGACGGGCATCTTCGTGATCCTGTCGCAGCTGAAGATCAACGTCACGAACGCCTATGCCGGCTCGATCGCGTGGTCCAACTTCTTCTCGCGCATCACCCATGCTCATCCGGGCCGCGTCGTCTGGCTGTTCTTCAACGTGGCAATCGCGCTGCTGCTGATGGAACTTGGCGTCTTCGCGGCGCTCGAGGTGACGCTGTCGGTCTACTCGCACGTCGCCCTGGCCTGGATCGGCGCGCTCTTCGCGGACCTGACGGTGAACAAGCCCCTGGGCCTGTCCCCGCGCGGGATCGAGTTCCGCCGCGCACACCTCTACGACATCAATCCGGTGGGAACAGGCGCGATGTTCGGCGGCACGCTTCTTGCCATGCTGGCCCATACCGAATTTGCAGGCGCGCAGATCGAGGCGCTGTCGCCCTTCGTGGCGCTCGTCAGTTCAGGCGTGCTGGCCGTGCTGATCGCGTGGGCGACCGGCGGGCGCTACTACATCGCCCGGCCGGCGCCCGTCTTGGAGGGGGACTCCGTCCAGTGCTGCCTTTGCGAGTACAGCTTCGACCGCGAGGACATGACGAACTGTCCCTTCTACGCGGCGCCGATCTGCTCGCTCTGCTGCTCGCTCAACGCCTCCTGCGGCGATGCGTGCAAGCCCGAGGCGCGGCTGGACAACGTGCTGCGCCGCTTGGGCGAGGCGCATCTTCCCGCGCGCCTGATCGACGTCCTGGATCAGCGCCTGGTCCGGTTCGGCGTCGTGACCATGATGCTGGTCGCCGCCGCGGGGGGTGTCGTGCTGGTCATCCGCCAGACGGCCGCAGCAGGCGATCTGGCCGCGCTGGACGCGGCGCTGGCCCTGATCCTTGCCAGTTCCGTCATCATCATCGGCATCGCGGTCTGGCTGTTCCTGCTGACCGGGGAGGCAAGGCAGGCAGCCCTGCGCGACAGCGAGCGGCAGACCGAGCGGCTGCGGCGCGAGATCCGCGCCCATGAACGCACCGACCGCGCCCTGCAGGCCGCCAAGGAGCAGGCCGAGGCCGCCAGCCAGGCCAAGACCCGCTACATGGCGGGCCTCAGCCACGAGCTGCGCACGCCCCTGAACGCCATCTACGGCTATGCCCAGATCCTGGACGCCGACGCCCGGATGCCGCCGGACCGGCACGAGGCGGTGCGGGCGATCCGCCGCTCCAGCGAGCATCTGGCAGGTCTGATCGAGGGGCTTCTGGACATCTCGAAGATCGAGGCGGGCCGGCTTGAGCTGACGCGCACCCGGGTGAACCTGCCCGACCTCCTGCGCCAGATCGTGGACATCTTCCGCGACAGCGCCCGCCGGCAGGGGCTGGACTTCCGGGTCGAGCCGCTGACGAAGCTTCCCGAATGGGTTCTGGTCGACGAAAAGCGCTTGCGCCAGATCGTGATCAACCTTCTGGCCAACGCCTTTCGCTACACGCGCGCGGGCGGCGTCACCCTGCGGATCGGCTGGCGCAACCAGGTCGCGACCATCGAGGTCGAGGACAGCGGCATCGGAATCACGGCCGAGGACCTCGAGCGGATCTGGAACCCGTTCGAGCGCGGCCGCGACCCGGCGCTGCCGCGCGGCACGGGGCTTGGCCTGACGATCACCCGGCTGCTGGTCGATGTTCTCGGCGGAGACATCAGCGTGACCAGCACGCCCGGGCGGGGCAGCCTGTTCCGGCTGAAGCTGTATCTGGCCGAGGCGCCCTCGCCGCGCGTGCACTCGGACCAGGTGCCGATGCGCGCGCAGGCGCAAAGCTACGACGGGCGGCGGCGGCTGGTGATGATCGTGGACGACGACCCAGCCCACCTGTCCCTGATGCAGACATACCTGCGCCAGCGGGGCTTCAACACGGTGACGGCCTCGCATGCCCTTGCCGCGCAGGACCTGCTGGGCGAGCTGCGTCCCGACCTGTTCCTGGTCGATATCGACATGCCCGGCCTCGATGGCTGGGGGCTGGTGCAATGGCTGCGGGTGAACGGCCATCCCGCCACGCCGGTCCTCATCCTCTCCGGCCATGCTCTCGAGGCGCAGTCGGGTGCGCCGGATCTGCGGCTGCATGACGGCTTCATCGCAAAGCCCCTCATCCTCGACGACCTGCTCTCGCGCATCGACGGGCTGTTGAAGCTGGAGCGTCATGCCTTGGACGCAGAAGCCGTGGCGGATCGCGCGACGGCCACTGCGCTGCTGTCCCCCTCGCCGCCCTCTGTCGCCGCGCAGGGCGCGCGACTGTCAACCGATGACCTGGCGGCCCTGCGGGAAATGGCGCGGATCGGCCACCTGCGCGGCCTCAGAACAGCTTTGGCCGCCGCAGCGCCGCCGGCCGGCCTGCGCGAGCAGCTGGACGCGGCGCTGGAGACCGCAGATTTCGAGAGGTTCCTGGATGTTCTTGACGAGCATGCCGACGACGCGGCCTATCTCCGTGACTGAGCGCGCGGCGGCGCAGGTGGCGCTTGTCGTCGACGACGATCCCGCATCGCTGATGATGGTCTCGGATGCGCTGGAGGCGGTGGGGATCACGACGCTGACCGCCCGCGACGGTCAGACCGCATTGCGCTTTGCAGAGCGTCTGGCGCCTGACATCGTCCTGCTGGACGCGATGATGCCGGGCCTCGACGGGTTCGAGACCTGCCGCAGGCTCAAGGCCCCGCCCCTGTCGCTGGACGCGCCGGTCATCTTCATGACGGGACTGACCGAGCAGTCGAGCGTCGTGCTCGGCCTTCAGGCGGGCGGCGTCGACTATGTGACCAAGCCGTTGCAGATGGACGCCCTGATCGCGCGCATCGGCGTGCACCTCGTCAATGCCTCGAGGCTCGCCAGCGCGCATCAGGCGCTGGAGGCGACGGGGCGTGGCGTGGCCGCCTTCTCGCGCGACGGCATCCTGACCTGGGCCTCCGCCCATGCGCAGGTGCTGCTGGCGGCCGATCCCGGTCTTCTGCACGACGGCCGTGCCGCGGCTGCATTCGCACGTTGGCTTGCAAGCCTCTCGGCGACCCCTCTCTCAGAGGCGGGCGCGCATCTGACCCCGGCGCTTGTCGTGGACTATCTTGGCACGACCCCGGCAAGCGATACCCTGGTGTCGGTCAGCGCGCGCGACCAGCGCTGTCCCCAGGAGATCCTGGCCACCCGCTTCGGCCTGACCGAGCGCGAGGCAGAGGTGCTGCTGTGGGTCACGCGCGGGAAGACCAGCGCGGATATCGGGCAGATCCTGGGCCTCAGCTGGAGAACGGTCAACAAGCACCTCGAGATGGTGTTCCAGAAGATGGGGGTCGAGAACCGCACCTCGGCCGCCGTCCTAGCGGACCGTGCCTTGTCCCGCTAGATCCGCAGGTCACACGCTTGGCCCCACGTCCCCCACCGCAAAGCCTAACCCAGACCACGTGACTGCGCGCGGCGCGTGCTGAGGAGAAGGTTCGTCTCGGACGTCACCACGCCGTCGAGGTTGCGGATGCGGCGCAGGACCTCGTCCAGTTCGGCCAGCGACTGCGCCGCAAGGTCCACCACCAGGTCCCACCGGCCGTTCGTCGAATGGACCGCCGTCACCTCGGGCATGCCCGCTAGGCGCGCCATGATGCGGTCGCCGCCGCGGCCCTCGATCCCGATCAGCATCAGCCCGCGCACCGGTGCGTCGGCCACGTCGCCGCGGGTGATGGCGGTGAAGCCCAGGATCTCGCCCTGCGCCTGTAGCCGCGCAAGGCGCAGCCGCACCGTCGCCCGGCTGACCCCGAGCCGCTGCGCCAGCATCTGCACCGATGCCCGCCCATCGCGCCGCAGCTCGGCGATCAGCCGCATGTCCACGTCGTCCAATTCGGCGCTCCTTTGTGCCAATCTGCGCCATTCGCTGCCCGATCCGGCAGAATGTCCAGTTGAAACCTGCCCGTCCTGCGCCCGATCCTGAGGCTGATGCCGCAAGCTTTTACAGGAGAGACCATGTCCCTGCCCTCGCGCCACGCCCTCGTGCCCTTTGTCAGCGTCGATCACATGATGCGTCTCGTCCTGCATATCGGGATCGAGCGGATGATGGTCGAACTGGCCGACGCGATCGAGGCCGACTTCCGCCGCTGGCCCGAGATCGACAAGACGCCTCGCGTCGCCAGCCATTCCGACATCGGCGTGATCGAGCTGATGCCGACCTCGGACGGGCAGCAATACGGCTTCAAATACGTGAACGGGCACCCGTCGAACACGCGGCGCGGGCTGCAGACCGTGACGGCGTTCGGCGTGCTGGCCGATGTGGCGACCGGCTATCCGGTGCTGGTCTCGGAGATGACGATCCTGACGGCGCTGCGGACGGCGGCGAGCAGCGCGATGGCGGCGAAGTGGCTGGCGCCCCGCGGCAGCCGGGTGATGGCGATGATCGGCAACGGCGCGCAGGCCGAGTTCCAGGCGCTGGCCTTCAAGGCCGTCTGCGGGATCGAGGAGGTGCGCCCTTACGACATCGACCCGGCCGCCACGCGCAAATGCGCGGCGAACCTTGCCGGGCGCGGGCTGCGGGTTGTGCCCTGCGCCACCGCCGAAGAGGCGATCCTGGGCGCGCAGATCGTCACGACCTGCACGGCGGACAAGCAATACGCGACGATCCTGACCGACAACATGGTCGGCGGGGGCGTGCATATCAACGCGGTCGGCGGCGACTGCCCGGGCAAGACCGAGCTGGCGCCCGCGATCTTGCACCGCGCCGGCATCTTCGTCGAATACCCGCCGCAGACGCGGATCGAGGGCGAGATCCAGCAGCTGGACCCCGACCATCCGGTGACCGAGCTGTGGCAGGTGATCGCGGGCACCGCGCCGGGGCGCCTGGATGCCGGGCAGGTGACGCTGTTCGACAGCGTCGGCTTCGCAATCGAGGATTTCAGCGCGCTGCGCTATCTGCACGCGCGGCTGGCGGGGACGGGGCTGTGGCTGGATCTGGACATGATCGCGGACCCGGACGATCCGCGCGATCTTTTCGGCATGATCTGCCGGGCCGAGACCGCGGCCACCGCCGCCTGAGGCCCGCGCTTCCCCTCGCCGGGGAGGCGCTTGCTCATGCGGCCTGCGCGGCAAGGAACCCCTGAAGCCGCTCGGTCGAGGGGCGGCGCAGCACCTCGCGCGGATCGCCCTCTTCCGCGATCACGCCCTGGTCGAGGAAGATCACCCGGTTCGAGACCTCGCGGGCGAAGTTCATCTCGTGCGTCACCACGATCATCGTGCGGCCCTCCTCGGCGAGGCTCCGCATCACCCGCAGGACCTCGCCCACCAGTTCGGGGTCCAGTGCGCTGGTCGGCTCGTCGAACAGCATCAGCTCGGGCTCCATCGCCAGGGCGCGGGCGATCGCGACGCGCTGCTGCTCGCCCCCCGACAGGAAGCCCGGATAGGCGGCGGCCCGATGCGCGACGCCGACGCGGGCGAGGTAGTGATCGGCCCGCTCGGCCGCCTCGGCCTTGGACAGCCCGTGGACGCGGATCGGGCCCAGCATGACGTTCTCGCGCGCGGTCATGTGGGACCAGAGGTTGAACTGCTGGAAGACCATGGTGACCCGGGCGCGGAAGGCGCGCAGCTGCGCCTCGTCCGCGACGACCAGATCGCCCAAGCGGTCGCGCCTGCAGGTCAGGGCTGCGCCGGCGAAGGCGATCTGCCCCTCGGTCGGATGCTCGAGGAAGTTGAGGCAGCGCAGGAAGGTGCTTTTCCCCGACCCCGAGGCGCCGATCATCGAGATGACGTCGCCTCGCCCGGCGGTCAGGCCAAGGCCGCGCAGCACCTCGCGCGTGCCGAACTTCTTGCGGATGCCCGAGGCTTCTAGAAGTGCGGTCATGGTCCCTCCTTACGGGCTGAGCAGCAGGCCGTCGCGGAACGGGACCTGCCCGGCGATCTTGCCGAGGCGCTTGCCGGCCTCGGCGATGCGGGTGGCGGGGCGGGCGTAGAAGACGCCCGAGGTGCTGGCGCGGACTGGCGTGACCTCGCCGCTTGGCAGGTCGGTGATCTCGGCGACGATGTCGCCCGCCGCCACCGTCTCGCCCAGGGCCACGGCGTATGAAAGCAGCCCGGCGACGGGGGCGAGCAGCGCCTCGGACCCCGCCAGCGGGGTGGGCGCGCAGGCGGGATCGGGCAGCGAGACCAGACCCGAGACGACGCCCAGATGCGTCAGGTAATCCACCAGCGCGTCCGCGTCCCCTGCCCCCAGCTTCCGGCAGACATCCGCGCGGCCGCGCAGCTCGACCGTCGCGCTGGCGCAGCCGAGCGGAATCGGACGGTCCGGGAAACGCGCGGCCAAGGCGGTCCAGGGGCCGGAGAGCGCCTCGTCGAAGGGGTGCCCGCCCGACACCTCGGCCAGCAGCACCGCCCGGCAGCCGGTCAGCGCGGCGAGGGGGGCCAGCCGCTGCCATGCGGCGGGCTGGGTGTAGAGGTGCATCTCGGCCTCGCCGTCGCAATGCAGGTCCAGCACCACGTCGGCACCGAGGGCGAGGCCCATCAGGTGGTGGCGCAGCACCTCGGCCGGGCCGACCGGGCGGCGCGCGGCCAGCGCGGCGGCCAGCGCCTCGCGAATGGCAGCGGTGTTGGCCGCCGGATCGTCCGTCAGGCGCGGCGCGACGGCCTCGGCCGCGTCGGCCGTCAGTTCGGGATAGTCGCGGTTGAAGTTGCGCCCGTCATAGAGATCGAAGCGCCCGGAATGATCGCCGTGCAGCACCTGCCCGAGGCCGAGGGGGTTGGCGAAGGGCACGACCGTGACATGGCCCGTCAGGCGGCCCGCCGCCTCGGCCTCGGCCAGCCGGTCAGCCAGAAGGCGCGCGGCCATCATGCCCGGCCCCTCGTCCGCGTGCAGGCCGCCCTGGACATGGACATGCGGCCGGGCGGCCGGATCGCCATAGGACAGGGTCAGAACGTCGTGGCGGCTGCCAGCCCCCCGTCCGGGGAAGGAGAAGACGCGTTCACGCATGGAGAGGGGCCTTTCGGGGTTCGGCCTGCGCCGGTGTCGCGCTGGCGCGCGGGTCGAGGTGGCGCAGGAAGTGACGTTCCAACAGGCGGAACATCGTGGTCAGAAGGACGGTCAGTCCCAGGTAGAACAGCGCGGCCAGGCCGAAGCTTTCGGGGATCACCAGGTAGTTGGTGTAGACGTCGCGGCCCACGCGCAGGATCTCGACGATGGTGACGGTGCTGGCCAGCGCGGTCGCGTGCATCAGCTGCACGATCTCGTTGCCGTATTGCGGCAGCGCGCGGCGCCAGGCACCCGGCCAGAAGACGTCGCGGAAGACCTGCGCGCGCGTCAGGCCCATGGCGCGGGCAGCCTCGATCTCGCCCGGCGGCGTCGTGCGGATCGCGCCCGCGAAGATCTCGGCCGTGTAGGCGGTGGTGTTCAGCGTGAAGGCGAGCCAGGCGCAGAACCACGGATCGCGCAGCAGCGGCCAGAGCGCGCTGTTCCGGATCAGCCCGAACTGCGGCAGGCCGTAATAGATGATGAAGAGCTGCACCAGCAGCGGCGTGCCGCGGATCACATAGGTGTAGCCGAAGGCCGGCCAGGACAGCCAGCGGCTGCGCGCGGCGCGGGCGACGGCCAGCGGCACCGCCAGCAGCAGTCCCGTGATCGCCGAGGCGATGAGCAGGATCAGCGTCATCTGCAGCCCGTCCCAGAAGACGGGCAGCATCTCGCGCACGAGGGTCCAGTTGATCATCGCGCCGCCTCCGCCCGCACCCCGCGCGAGACGCGCCGGTTCAGCGCCCCGAGCGCCAGGATCGAGACGGTGGTCACGCCAAGGTAGATCACGCCGATCAGCGCGTAGAAGGTGAAGGGCTCGCGCGTGGCCGCCGAGGCCAGCGAGGCGCGGTGCACCATGTCGTCGAGCCCGATGATCGAGACAAGCGCAGTGGCCTTCAGCAGCACCAGCCAGTTGTTGGTGAAGCCCGGGATCGCATGGCGGATCATCTGCGGCAGCACGATGTCGCGCAGCACCTGCCCCCGCGTCAGGCCGATCGCGTGGCCCGCCTCGGCCTGCCCGCGGGGGATGGCGAGGATCGCGCCGCGGAAGGTCTCGGTCAGGTAGGCGCCGAAGACGAAGCCCAGGGTGATGGTGCCGGCGGCGAAGGCGTTGACGTCGACATAGCCCCAGCCCTGCGCGGTGGTGAAGCGATTGAGAAGGATCTGCCCGCCATAGAAGACGATCAGCATCAGCAGAAGGTCGGGCAGCGCGCGGATCACCGTCGTGTAGGTGCCCGCCACCGCCCGCAGCACGGGCGAGGCCGACAGCTTGGCGGTGGCCCCCATGAGCCCGAAGACCGAGGCGACGGCCAGCGAGACCAGCGCCACCGACAGCGTGATCCGCAGCCCGTCGAGGATCATCGGCAGATAGCCGTGGAACATGCTCGTTCCTCCAGGTTCGGCGCCTGTGTCCGGGAAGCGGCGCCCCGCGGCCGGGGCGCCCGTGGCGTCAGTTGCGGGCGTGGGGCGGGGTGATGTCGAAGTCGAAATACTGCTCCGCCATCTGCGCGTAGCGCCCGTCCTCCATGATCGCGGCCAGTGCCTCGTTCACGCGGCCGCGCAGGTCTTCGTCGCCCTTGCGCATGGCGATGCCGACGCCGCCGTCCACGCTGTCGGTCAGGGTGATCGTCTCGCCGACCTGCGCGAAGCCCTCGCCTTCGGGCGTGTTCAGGAACGCCTCGGCCGACACGACCGAGGAGCCGAAGGCGATGTCGCCGCGCCCCGCGGCCAGTTCCAGATAGACCGCCGGCTCGCGGTCAACGGCCAGGATGCGGCTGTCCGGGTAGGTCGCGGCCAGATACTGCGCGCGCGGGCTGTTGCGCAGCACGATGATCGTCTTACCGGCCAGCTGCTCGGGGCTGTAGCCGTCGAAGGCGCCCTCGGCCGCGACGAAGCGCGAGGGCACGTCGTAATAGGGGTCCGAGAAGTCAACGACTTCCTTGCGGGCGTCGGTGATCGTCATGGAGGCCACGATCATGTCGAACTTGTTGGCCGACAGTGCCGGGATCATCCCGTCCCATTCCTGCTGGACCAGCGTGCACTCGGCCTGCATCTGCGCGCAGACGGCCGCGGCGATGTCGATGTCGAAGCCCGACAGCGTTCCGTCTGGCGCCACCTGGCTGAAAGGCGGATAATTGCCCTCGACCCCGATGCGGATCTGGTCCTGGGCGAGGGCGGGCGCGGCGCATGCGAGGGCAAGCGCCATTGCGACGATCTTCGTGCGCATGGCAGTCTCCTGTTGAACGATTGGTCTTGTTGTGGCTGATTAACTTTCATGAGTGTGAAAAATGAAAAATGATCCGTCAACAAGATTTTCGTCCTGGTCGGCCGGCGCGGCGCGGCACTTCGCGGAAAGCGCGCTTGGCCGGCAGGTCGCCGCGCGGCTGAGCGCCGGCTCGCGCTCGCAGCAGGGCCTGTCGGACTTCGTGCTGCGCGATCCGGTCTTCGTCGCCACGCACGGGATCGAGGACGTCTCGCGCGCCTCGGGCATCTCGGCCAGCACCATCAGCCGCTATGTCCGCGAGTTGGGGGTCGAGAATTACGCCGCCTTCCGCGCCGAAGTGGCCGAACGCGTCCACGCGCTGATCGCGCCCATCGCCAAGCTCGAGGATCGCCTGGCCGAGGGCGGCGCGGCGGCACCTGCCGCGACCTCGCTGGCCTCGGCGCAGGCGCAGATGGAGGCGCTGAGCGATCCGGCGACGCTGGAGGCGCTGCGCGAGGCGGTGGCGATGCTGCGCGGGGCGCGGCAGGTCTGGGTAATGGGCTTCGGCCTCTCGGCGCATCTGGCCGCGATCCTGGCCCTCGGGCTGCAGCCCTATCGCGACGGCATCGTGAACGTCGTGCAGTTCGGCGGGACCGAGGTCGCGGCAGGGCGCCTGATGTCCGCGGCCGAGGGGGATGTCGTCGTGGCGATCTCGTTCCCGCGTTATTCGCAGGACGTCACCGATCTGGCGCGCATCGCCCGCGGCATGGGCAGCCGCATCCTGGCGCTGACCGACTCGCCCGCCGCCCCGCTGGCGCGGCAGGCCGATCACCTGCTGCTGGCCCCGGCGCAGCATCCGGTGCTCAGCTCCTCCTGCCTGCCGGGCCTCGCGCTGATCGAGGCGCTGCTTTCCGAGTTCCTCCTGTCCGATCCCGCCCATGTGGAGCGGGCGGGCCGGCTGGCGGCCGTCATGTCCGCCTATCTTGCAGGCGACGGCTGACCGCCGGCGCCCGCTGTCTCCTCTCCGCCCGAACTCCGGTCAGAACCGGCTGCGCAGCGTCAGGGCGATCTCGCGGCCGGGGTTGTAGTAGTCCGCGCTGCCGCGGCCGACGACGTGCTTCTCGTCCGTCAGGTTGTGGACGTTCAGCGACAGCTGCGCGCTCTCGGTGATGTCGTAGCTGTAGGCGGCGTCCAGCAGCAGGGCGGCCTCGCTGCGGCCGTTGTTGTTCTGGGTGTTGTAGAAATAGCTTCCCGTGTAGCGGGCACCGAGGCCGAAGGTCATGTCGCCCCGCGCCCCCGCGCCCGCCAGCCGGTAATCCACCCAGAGGGAGGCGGCGTGGTTCGGCACCGAGCCCATCTCGTTTCCGGTCACGTCGATGCCGAAGACCGGGTCCGAGCGCAGCACCTCGCTGTCGGTGTAGGAGTAGCTGGCCGTCAGCGTCACCTCGGGCGTCAGCTCGGCCTTGGCTTCGAGATCGAGGCCGCGGACGCGGATCTCGCCCACCAGCTCGCGGTCGAAGGTGTCTGTGTTGACCACGGTGATGTTCGTCTTGCGAAGATCGTAGAGGGCGGCGCTGAAGAGGGCGTTCATTCCCAAAGGCGCGTATTTCACCCCCAGCTCGTACTGATCGCCGCGCTCGGGCTCGATGCCGATGGCGGGCGGGGCGACAGATTCGGCATAGCTCGCATAGGCCGAAAGCTCGGGCGTCGCCTTCCAGGTCAGCGCGGCGCGCAGCGAGGTCTCGGCGAAGTCGTCGCGGCTGTCGGTGCCGGCGATGAAGCTCTCCTCGCGCAGGTCCAGCCGGTCGTGGCGCGCGCCGAGCGTCAGGATGTAGCGGTCGTCCAGCGACAGGTTCTGCTGGGCGAAGATCGCCTTGTTCGTGGTGCTGCCGCGCCGGTCGAGATAGGGCACCAGGCTGTCCGGTCGTCCCGAATAGACCGGATCGCGCGGATCGATCGGCGTCGCCGCCGCGAAATACGAGGTCTGGCGCGAGGTCACGTCCCGGTATTCAAGACCCGCCAGCGTGCTGCTGTCGATGCGCCCCAGCTGGCGGTCGTATTGCAGGATGACGTTGCCCGCCCGCTCTTCGGCATTGCCGTCGGTGGCGATGTAACCGCGCCCGACAGGGAAGCTGCCGTCCTCGCCCGCGATGTAGACATAGCCGTAATCGTCCGACGTGTTGCTGCCGCGCAGGTTCGAGCGCAGGGTCAGCCCGCCCCCGAGGTCATGCTCGACGATCACCGTCGCCGTGTTGCGCGCGACGTCGAGATAGTTGAACTCCGGCTCGCCAAGGAAAAGCCCGCGGTCATAGTCCCCGCCGCGCGGGTAGCCGCCGCTGTTCGGCGTCGCGTCCTGCGTCAGGCGGTCCACGATCAGGCTGACCGAGGTCACGTCGCTCGGCTGCCAGGTCAGCCCGCCCATCAGGAAGCCGGCATCGTCGCGCGAGAAGTCGTATTCGCGGGCCGCATCCTTCACCCTGCCCGTCAGCCGCCAGGAGAGCGTCGCATCCGGCGTCAGCACATCTCCGACATCGAAACCCAGCTCCTTGCGGTCATGCGAGCCGACGGTGGCTGAAAAATCGCGCAGGCGCTCGGCCCGCGGGCGCTTGGTCACGAAGTTGACCGAGCCGCCGGGATCGGCCACGCCGAAGAGGGTCGAGTTGGCGCCGCGGATCACCTCGACGCGGTCATAGGCCAGCGGCTCCTCGCGGATGCCACGCATCGAGCCGAGCGTGATGCCGTCGCGATAGGTCGAGGCCTGGAAACCGCGGAGCAGGAAGTAGTCGTTGCGGTCGTCGGTGCCGTAATAGTCGGTGATCGTGCCGGCCGAATATTGCAGCACGTCCTCCAGCGTGCGGGCGTCGCGCCGCTCGATCTCGGCGCGGGTGATGACCGAGACCGAGGCCGGGGTGTCGAGGATGCTAGTCGCCACCTTGCCTCCCACCGCCATCTCCTGCGCCACGATGCTGGTCGCGTCGTCGTCGGTGCCCGCCGCCTCCAGCGTGATCTCGGGCAGGCGGATGACCGGCGAAAGGCGCGTGCCGGCGGCGTCCTGCGCCAGGACGGGCGAGACGAGAGCGATGGAGGCGCAGCAGCAAAGCAGGATGCCGCGGCGGTGCCGCAGGTTCTGGAGGGACATGGCGATTCCTTAGTGAAACGATCTGGATTGGCTTTATGTCCGCATCAAGACGGCGACAAGCTGCACTGACTGCAAACCACGGCCGCCGTTGCTGAAAGGTGACAGATTCAGTCGCCTACTCGGCGGCTGTCCGCGCAAGCCGGTGTCGGCCGATGGGCAGCATCATCGGGCGGCCCGAGACAGGGTCGCGCATCACCTGCGCGCTCAGGTCGAAGACCTCGCGGATCGTGGCGCTGGTCAGCACCTCGGCCGGGCTGCCTTGGGCATGGACGCGGCCGCCGCGCAGCGCGATCAGGCGGTCGGCGTAGCGGGCGGCCAGGTTCAGGTCGTGCAGCACCATCACGATCGTCGTGCCGCGCCGCGCATTCAGATCGCAGAGCAGGTCCAGAAGCTCGATCTGGTGCGTCACGTCGAGGAAGGTGGTCGGCTCGTCCAGCAGCAGCAGATCGGTCTCTTGCGCCAGCGCCATCGCGATCCAGGCGCGCTGGCGCTGCCCGCCCGACAGCTCGTCCACCGCCCGCTCGGCCAGGTCCGCGATCTGCGTCGCCTCCAGCGCCGCCGCCACGGCCGCATCATCCGCCGGCCCCCATCGCGAGATCAGCCCGTGATGCGGATGCCGCCCCCGGCCGACGAGGTCCGCCACCGTGATCCCCTCGGGCGCGATGGGCGACTGCGGCAGAAGGCCGAGGACCCGCGCCAAGGCCCGCGTCGGCATCTTGTGGATCGCCTGCCCGTCCAGCGTCACCTGCCCTCCCTGCGGCCGCAGGAGCCGCGACATCACCCGCAGCAGCGTGGACTTGCCGCAGGCATTCGCCCCGACGATGGCCGAGATGCGACCGGGCAGCAGGTCGAGGTCCAGCCCCTCGATGATCCTGCGCTCGCCGTAGCCGGCCGAGAGGCTGCGGACCTGAAGCTGGTGATGAGCGGTCATGACGAGCCTCCGGTGCGGTTCGCGCGGATGATGAGCCACAGAAGGAAGGGCGCGCCGAGCGCCCCGGTGACGACCCCGACCGGGTAGCGCGCCGGCAGCAGGAACTGGCCGGCATAGTCGGCGCCAAGGACGAGCACCGCCCCGACCAGCGCCGCCGGGACCAGGACCGAGCCGTGCGGACCGGTGATCCGAAGCGCGATCGGCCCGGCGAGGAAGGCGACGAAGGCGATGGGCCCGGTGATCGAGCTGGCGACCGCGATCATCCCGACCGCGCCCAGCATCACCGACAGCCGCACCGCCGCGACGCGCACGCCCAAGGCGGCCGCCATGTTGTCACCCATGCGCAGCATCTCGAGGTCGCGGCGCCGCGACAGGATCAGCCCGCCGCACAGCACGAGCGCGGCCAGAAGCGGGCCGGCCTGCTCGATCCGGGCGGCGTTCAGGCTGCCGCTGAGCCAGCGCATCGCCTCTTGCAGCGACCAGGCGGGCGCGCGGGCGAGGGCATAGGCGATGAAGCTGTGGATCATGGCCGAGATGCCGATGCCGACAAGGATCAGCCGCGCGCCGGTGACGCCGTTTCGGAAGGACAGAAGGTAGATCAGCAGCGCGACGCCCATCCCGGCGGCGATGGCGAGCACCGAGACGGCGGCCCCGTCCATCCCCAGGAAGACGATGGCGAAGACCGCCGCCGCGCTGGCCCCGGCGCTGACGCCGATGATGTCGGGGCTGGCCAGCGGGTTGCGCAGCATCACCTGGAAGGCCGCGCCGCCAAGGCCGAACGAGGCGCCCGCCAGCACCGCGACCACCGCCCGCGGCAGGCGCAGCTGGCCGACGGTGAAGCCCGCGCCCGGCACGTCATGGCCGGCCAGAACGCGCAGCACCTGCGACGGCGGGGTGAAGCTCTGCCCCAGCATCAGCGTCAGGGCGAAGGCGCCAAGAAGCAGCGCGGCCAGCGCCAGGGTGACGGCGCGGCGGCGGGCGCTGCGGGACCGGCGGCCGGCGGCGAGGCCGGCGATCAGGGTGGCCCCGCTCACAGCTCGCGCACCCGCTGGCGGCGGACGATCCAGATGAAGACCGGCGCGCCGATGAGCGCGGTGACGATGCCGACCTCCAGCTCGGACGGGCGGGCAATGAGGCGGCCGGCGATGTCGGCGGCCAGCAGCAGTCCTGCCCCGCCAAGCGCCGAGGCGGGCAGCAGCCAGCGGTGATCGACCCCCAGCAGCAGCCGCGCCAGGTGCGGCACGACCAGCCCGACGAAGCCGATCGGCCCGCAGGCGGCGGTCGCGGCGCCGCTCAGCAGGATCGCCGCCAGTGCCGCCGCCGCCCGCGCCAGCGCGACCTTCTCGCCAAGGCCCGCCGCCAGATCGTCGCCGAGCGCCAGCAGGTTCAGCTTGCGCGCCGAGAGCATGGCAATCGCCAGCCCCGCCAGCAGGAAGGGCAGGACCAGCCAGATCCGCTCCATCGTCGCGCCGCCGACGCCGCCGACCTGCCAGGACCGGATGCCGCCCGCGATGTCGGCCCGCGGCAGGACCACCGCCAGCGTCAGCGACGAGAACGCGACCGAGGTCGCCGCCCCCGCCAGCGCCAGCTTCAGCGGCGAGGCCCCGCCCCGCCCGAGCGAGCCGACCGCATAGACGAAGCCCGCCGTCACGCCCGCGCCGAGGATCGCGAGCCACACATAGCTGGACGCCGCGCCGATCCCGAACCATGCGACGCCGATGACCACGGCCAGCGCCGCGCCGTTGTTGATCCCGAGGATGCCAGGATCGGCCAGCGGGTTGCGCGTGACGCCCTGCATGATCGCGCCGGAAAGGCCAAGCGCCGCCCCCGCCAGCGCCGCCAGCGCCGTGCGGGGAAGCCGCACCGTCACCGCCGCCTGCCCGATGGTCTCGGCCCGTCCCGCAAGGCCCGCCAGCAGATCCGCCAGCCCCACGCCGCGCGTGCCGATGGCGACCGAGGCCAGCGCCAGCAGCCCGACCAGCCCCGCCGCGGCCAGCAGAACGGTGCCGCGGGCGGGGCGCGCGCGGGGCGCGGGGTGGATCGCGGCCGCGCTCATTCGCCGGCGCGGGCGGCTTCGGCCAGAAGGCCGACGTAAGCGTCCAGCACCCAGGGGATCGACAGCGGCGTCGGGTTCGCGCCCGTGCCGACCGCGTCGCTGCCCAGCATCACCAGCGCGTCCTTCTCGACCGCCGGCATGTGCCGCGCGAGGGGATCGGCCCGCAGCGCCGCCCGCAGATCGGGCCCGCCATAGGTGACGAAGATGTCCACGTCGTCGAAGCTGTCGATCAGCTCGGCGCTGACCTCGCCAGCATACTGGCCGGGGCGCGTCGCCGCGCGCACGCTCTGCGGCATCGCAAGACCCAGGTCGGCGAAGAACTTCACCCGCGTGTCATTGGCCGAGTAGAAGCGCATCACGCTCAGGTTGGTCGTGTCGAGATGGGTGATGAACATCGCCGACTTCCCCTCCAGCGCGGGATGCGCCGAGGCGGTCTCGGCGATCTGCGCCTCCAGCCGGGCGATCAGCGCCGCGCCCTCGGCCTCCAGCCCCAGGCCCGCGGCGTTCAGCGCGATCATCTCGCGCCAGTCGGTGGACCAGGGCGAGTCTGGATAGGCCACAACCGGCGCGATGCGCGACAGCGTGTCGTAATCGGCCCGGCTGAGGCCGGAATAGGCCGCCAAAATCACGTCAGGCGCGCTGGCCGCGACGGCCTCGAAGTCGATCCCGTCGCCCTCGTCGAAAAGCGGCGGCGCCTCGGCCCCCAGCTCGTCCAGCCTCGCCTTGACCCAGGGCAGCAGCCCGTCGCCATCTTCGTCCCCGAAGCCCGCGGCCGCGAAGCCCACCGGGACGATGCCAAGCGCCAGCGGCACCTCGTGATTGGCCCAGGCCACCGTCGCCACGCGCTGCGGCGGCGCGGGAATGACCGTCGTGCCGAAGGCGTGCTCGATCTGGATCGGGAAGGCGGCAGCCGGAGCGGCGGCGAGGCTGGACAGGGCTGCGGGCAGCAGGATCGCGAGGCTGGACAGGCGCATCATCATACCTAAGTTTTTTTCTCACCTTTCACCAGAAGATGCCATTGTCAACGCGCCGGGCTTATGTTTACAGAAATAGTCGGGCAGCCACGGCGCTGCCGCCGCAAGAGGTGAGCGATGTCCCAGATCAGCATGCACCGCGCCGAGGGTGTGGTTTCCTCGGCCTCGGGCGCGGCCGTCGCGGCCATCCGCGCCCGCGCCCTGTTGTGGGAGGCGCCGTGCGAGGAGCACCCGGACCGGCTGGTCATCTCGCTCTGGGGCGGCAAGGTGGCGCTTCAGGCACAGCAGGGCGATCTGCGCGTGACGCTGGAAGGCGTCGAGCCGCGGCAGATCGGGCTGTTGCAGGACATGGTGACCGAGGTCCTGTCCGAGGCCGGCCTGCGCGTCGCGTGGGACCGCGTCGATGCGGGTGCGCTGGCCCCGGGCCTGTCGGTGATGACCGTGCTGCGCGTCAGCCAGCCGAGCCCCGGCTTTCTGCGGGTGCGCCTGCAAGGCCCGGATGCGGCGCGCTTCGGCCTCAACGGGCTTCACTTCCGTCTGCTGCTCCCCCGCCCAGGACGCGCGCCGGTCTGGCCGCGCATCGTCGCCAGCGGGCGCACCGAATGGCCGTCCGGCCCCGACAGCCTGCACCGGCCCGTCTACACCGTCGCGGCGCAGGCCGGCGACTGGATCGACTTCGACATCTTCCGCCACGCGAACAGTCCCACCTGTGACTGGGCCCTCTCGCGCCCCGAAGGGTCGGAGGTCGCGATCATCGGCCCGGGCGGCGGCTGGTGCCCGGAGGGGCCCCGGCTGGCCCTTTTCGGCGACGAGACCGCCCTGCCCGCCATCCGCCGCATGCTGGCCTTGGCGAAAGGCGAGGTTCGCGCCCATCTGCGCGCCGATCCCGCCGATCTGGGGCCGCTGGCGGGCGATGCCCGCGTCACCCGCTGCAAGGACCTGATCGGGGCGCTGGAGGCAAGCGAGATCCCGGCCGACAGCCATGTCTGGTTCGCCACCGGCAGCGCCGAGGCCCGGGCCGCCCGGCAACTGCTTCTAGCCCGCGGGATCGCCCGCACCAGCTTCGATGCCATCGCCTACTGGGATGCGCCGGATGCCGAGCGTCCCGCCGCGCCCAAAGTGAAGGAAGACCGCACATGACCTCGCTTCTGGACAGGCTCGCCAGCCTGCCCCTCTTCGGCCTCATCCGCGACGGCGGCTGGACGATGTGGCTCATCGCCGCGCTGTCGGTCATCACGCTGGCCATCGTGCTGTGGCGGCTCTTGGCGCTGTGGCGGCTCGGGGTCTGGGGCGGGCGCCACGCGCGCCGCGCGCTTCAGCTCTGGTCGGCCGGGCGCACCGCCGAGGCGATCGCCGCGGTCCGCGGCCGACCCTCGGCCCGCGCCCGCGTCGCGCAGGCCGCCATCGGCACCGCGCTCGACCCGCGCTTCGACGAGGCCGCCGCGCGGGAAGAGACCGCCCGCGTTGCCCGCGGCACCCTCTACCGCGCACGCGAGGGGCTGCGGGCGCTGGAGCTGATCGCGACCATCGCGCCGCTGCTGGGCCTGCTCGGCACGGTGCTGGGCATGATCGCCGCCTTCCAGGTCCTGCAAAGCTCGGGCAACCAGGCGGACCCGGCCGCGCTGGCCGGCGGCATCTGGGTCGCCCTGCTGACCACCGCCGCCGGCATGGCCGTCGCGATCCCGGCCGGGGTGGCGCTGTCCTGGTTCGAGAGCATCGCCGACCGCCTGCAGGCCGATCTCGAGGATCTGGCGACGCGCATCTTCGTCGCCGCCCCCACCGCGCCCGTGCCCCTGCGCGAGGCCGCGGCATGAGCCTTCACGGCTTCGATCTGGGCCCCCGGCGGCGCGCGCGGCGCATGTCGCTGACGCCGATGATCGACGTCGTGTTCCTGCTGCTGATCTTCTTCATGCTGGCCTCGCGCTTCGGGATGGACGCGGTCCTGCCCATCGCGGGCGGCGCCGAGGGGGCGGCCAGCGACTGGCAGGGCGCGCCGAGGCTGGTCGACATCGCCCCGGCCGAGCTGACGCTGAACGGCGCCGTCATCGCGCCCGAGGCGCTGCCGCTGGCGCTGGCCCCGCTTCTGCCCGAAGCGTCATCCCCGGTCATCCTGCGCCCGCGCGCAGGGGCGGACCTGCAGCGCCTGGTCGATGTCATGGACCTGCTGACGGCGGCGGGCCTGACGAACCTCATCCTCATCGAGTAGCCCGATGCGCATCGACATGCCCCCCCGGCGCCCGCGCGGCGAGACGATCATCCCGATGATCAACGTGGTCTTCCTGCTGCTGATCTTCTTCCTGCTGACCGCCCAGATCGCGCCCCCGACCCCCTTCCCGCTGACCCCGCCCGCCAGCAGCGCCGAGCTTCCCGGCGCGGCGCGCGATGTCCTCTTCGTCTCGGCCGACGGCACGCTGGCATGGAACGAGGCGCGGGACGCCGCGGTTTGGCCCGCCATCGCCGCACGGACCGAGGAAGGCCCGGTCGAGATCCGCGCCGATGCGGGCCTTGCCGCCGCGACGCTCGCGGCGCATCTGAAGCGGCTGCGCGAGGCCGCGGGCACCGAGGCGCGCCTTGTCGTGAGCGGAGGCTGAGATGCGGCGCATCCTCGAGACCGCGGGCCTTTTCACCATCGCCGCCGCGCTGCATGTCTCGGCCGCCGCGATCATGCTGCCCGAGCAGCTGAAGCAGGGCGAGCCGACCGAGACACCCTCCGACGCGCCCTCCGCCGCGGTCGCCGCGGGCGGCGCCGAGATCGAGGCGATGGTCGAGGCTTGGGACGCCCCGCCCGAGGCCGAGATCGTGCAGGACCTGCCCGCGCCGCTTGCGCAGCCAGAGGCTGTCCCGGATCAGCCGGCCCCTGCCCCCGAAGCCCCTCCCCCGCCTCTGACCGCGCCTGCCATGGCGCAGCCGGTCCCGGCGCCGGCACGGCCGAATCTGCCCGAACCACCCGCCCCGCCCCGGATCGATCCGGCCCAGCTTGACCTTCCCGAGCTGCGCGACCTCTCGCCGCCGCAGGTCCAGCCGAGGCTCGCGCTCGACGTGTCGGCCCGCCCCGAGCGGCGCCCGGACCGCCGCCAGGCCCGCGCCGCGCCGCAACCGCAAGCGCAGCCGCAGGCGCAGGCGCAGGCGCAACCGCAACAGCCCGCCCGGCAGTCGCAGGCCGGATCAAGCCAGTCCGCGCCCCAGGCCGGCAGCGGCGGCGTGAGCGCGAGCGAGCGCGCCAGCCTGATGTCCCAATGGGGCGCCCAGATCCGCAGCTGCATCAACCGCAGCGCCCGCGCCCCCCGCGGCCTGCGCGGTGGCGGGCAGGTCGTCCTGTCGCTCAGCATCGGCCGTGACGGCGCCGTGCGCGGCGTCGGCCTTGCCGCCTCCTCGGGCCAGCCGGCGCTGGACAAGGCCGCGACCGAGGCCGCCCGCCGTGCCGGCCGCTGCCCGGCCGCGCCCGCGGGCCTCGCGGAACCCGCCTATGCCTTCGAGCTGCCGATCAGCCTCGCGAGCCGGTAGCGCAGCCCGCGCGCCGGTCTGCGCCTAGAACGCAAGGCCGGTGTAATTCTCCGCGAAGGCCTTCCGTGCAGAGGGGGAAGTGTGCAGCATGTCCAACTCGGCCTGCTGCATCCGATGGTCAAAGGCATCGTGGCCGGGGAAGCGGTGCATCATCGTGGTGACGGACCACGAGAAGCGCATCGCCTTCCAGACCCGGCGCAGGGCGCGGTCGGAATAGCTATCGATCCCGCCCGTGTCGCCTGCATGGGCCGCGATCAACCCCTCGGCAAGATAGCCCACATCGGAGGCGGCGAGGTTCAGCCCCTTCGCCCCGGTCGGCGGCACGATATGCGCGGCGTCGCCGCAGAGGAACAGCCGCCCCCACCGCATCGGCTCGGACACGAAGCTGCGCAGCGGCGCGATGGATTTCTCGATCGACGGCCCGGTGACCAGCCGGCCGGCCACCGCCTCGGGCAGGCGGGCGCGCAGCTCGGTCCAGAAGGCGTCGTCGGACCAGTCCTCCACCCGGTCGGTCAGCGGCACCTGGATGTAGTAGCGCGACAGGCGCTCGTTGCGCATCGAGGCAAGCGCGAAGCCGCGCGGATGATTGGCATAGAGCAGCTCGTCCAGCAGCGGCGGGGTGCGCGACAGCACGCCGAGCCAGCCGAAGGGGTAGACCTTCTCGTATTCCCGGCGCTCGCCTTCCGGAATCGCGGCGCGGCTGACGCCGTGGAAGCCGTCGCAGCCCGCGATGTAGTCGCCGTCGATGCGGTGCTGGCGGCCGTCCTTGCGGAAGGTGACATAGGGCGCCTCGCCGCGCAGATCGTGCAGCGCCACGTCCTCGACGCCATGCACATGCGTCGCGCCGATGGCATCCTGCGCCGCGTAGAGATCGCGCGTGACCTCGGTCTGCCCGTAGACCATCACCCGGTGCCCGCAGCTTTCGGTGAAGTCGACGCGGAACATCTGCTGGTCATGGGCGAGGTAGCAGCCGTCATGGGGATGGCCCTCGGCATCCATGCGCGCCCCGACGCCGGCCTTGCGCAGCAGCTCGACCGTGCCATGCTCCAGCACCCCGGCGCGGATGCGGCCGAGGACGTAGTCGCGGCTCTGCCGCTCGAGCACGACGGTCGCAATGCCCGCGCGGTTGAGCAGCTGCGACAGCAGCAGGCCCGCCGGGCCGCCGCCGATGATGATGACCTGGGTGCGCATGTCCGTCTCCTCCTGCGCCTTCGTTCATAGCAGGGGGCGGCGGCGCGTCCGATGGACGGATCGGGCAGATCATGGCACTCTTCGGCCATGACGGCACCCGATCCCATTCCCGCCTGGCAGCTTTACGGCGAGCACACGCCCTTTCCCGACATCCTGCACCTGGAGCGGATCGTGGACCGGGCGGCGGGGCTGGACTGGCGCATCAACCCGCACCGCCACGCCCATCTGGCGCAGGTGTTCCTGCTGGAGCGTGGGCAGACGGCCTTTACCGTGGATGGACAGACAAGGCAGGTGCCGACGCCCGCGCTGCTTTTCCTGCCGCCGGGAACGGTGCACGGCTTCGCCTTCTCGGCCGGGACCGAGGGCTGGGTGCTGACGCTGCCCGCCGCCGCGCATCCCGATCTTTTCGGCGAGGGGGCCGAGTTGGCCCTGCTGACAAGCCGGCACTTTTCGGCCGCAGCGCCCGCGACGATGGCACAGCGGTTCGCGGCGCTGGCGGAAAGCTGGCAGGGCACGGGGCCGCTGCGCCAGACACGGCTGCGGGCCGAGGTGACGCAGCTCTTCTGCGAGATCTTCGAGGCCGAGGCGCGCCACCGCCGCCCTGCCTTGCCCGACCCGCGCCTTGCCGCGTTCCTCGACCTCGTCGCCCGCCATCACGCCGAGCAGTGGAGCGTCGCGCGCTATGCGGCCACGTTGGGCATGTCCGTCCGCAACCTCGCCCGCATCTGCCGCGAGGGGGCCGGACAGGGACCGCATCAGCTGGCCGAGACGCAACTGATGCGCGAGGCCTGCCGGCTGCTCGCCTATACCCGGATGCCGGCGCAGCAGGTCGCCTTCCACCTCGGCTTTCAGGATCCCAGCTACTTCAACCGCCGCTTCCGCCGCGCGATGGGCGTCTCGCCCGGCGTCTACCGGCGGCGGCTGGAGGAGGGTCCGGCGGCAAGCTGAAAGGCCCGCGCCTCGTCCGGCGCCGTGCCCAGCATCCGCCTATCGAGCACGCCGCGCCAGTCCATGCCGGGCCATTCCGCCGCGGCCAGCTCCAGCAGGTCGCGCTGCTCCGCGAGCGCGCGCCGGCTGAGCGCGCCGACCTGCGCCGCCGCCTGCTCGCGCGGCAGCAGCCCGGTCTCGGCCAGGGCGAAGGTCAGCGCCTCGGCTTGGATCGTGCCGTGGCCGGCGTTCAGATCGGCCGCCATCGCGGCGGGATCGGGGGCAAGTCGCGCCAGCACCTCGGCGGCGCGCAGCAGCATCGCGCCCGTCCCCATCGCCACCTGCGGCAGGACCAGCCATTCGGTGAACCAGGCCGCGCCGTCCCGCTGCTGGCGATGGACCCCGGTGCCCTGAAGCACGGCCGCCGCGCCGAGCGTTGCGCGTGACAGCGCCGCCAACGCCGAGGGACCGACCGGGTTCTGCTTCTGCGGCATGGTGGACGAGCCGCCCGCGCCCTCGATCCGCACGAGCCCCAGGCCGGATTGCGTCATCAGCAGCAGGTCCTCGGCCATCTTGCCCAAGGATGCGGCCAGCCCCGCGGCCCAGCTCGCCAGCGCCACGATCCCGGCACGGTCGCTGTGCCAGCTGCGGCCGGGATCGCCGAGGTTCAGCGTTTCGGCCAGCGCGGCGCGGACCTCAGGCCCGGCCTCGCCCATCGCCGACAGCGTGCCCGCCGCGCCGGAGAGCGAGACACGCAGCAGCCGGGGGCGCAGCGCGTCCAGCGCCTGCGCGTGCTCCAGCAGCGGCCAGCCCCAGCCCGCCGCCACGGCGCCGAAGCTGGTTGGCACCGCGACCTGCCCGTAGGTCCGCGCGGCCATCGGCAGATCGGAATGATCGGCCGCCAGCCGCGCCAGCGCCGCCGTGAGATCCGCCAGCCGCTCCTCCCAGAGGTCCAGCATCTCGCGCAGCCGCAGGGCCAGCGCGCTGTCCATGATGTCCTGGCTCGTCGCGCCCCAATGGAGATATTGCGCCGCGTCGCCCCCGATCGCCATGCGCATGGCCTTTACAAGACCCGGCACCGGCACGCCATCCTTCGCCGCGGCCGCGGAGAGGCTTTCGGGCGCGACCCGCAACCCGGCGCAGGCGGCGGCGATGGCCGCGCCGGCCTCGGCCGGGATCAGGCCGACCCGCCCCTGCACCTCGGCCAGCGCCGCCTCGACGCGGATCATGGCGGCAAGCTCGGCCTCGGGGGCCAGCAGCGCTTCGGTCTCCGGGTCGCCGAAGAGACCGGCGTGCAGCGGGTTCATGCGTCCGCCGGCTGCTTCAGCCCGAGGATGTCCCGCGCCTGCTGCCAGGTCGCCACCGGCCGGCCGTTCCGCGCGCAGATCTCGGCCGCGCGCTTCACCAGCGCCGCGTTCGAGGGCGCCAGCGTGTCGCGATCCAGCCGCACGTTGTCCTCCAGCCCCGTGCGCGCATGGCCGCCCGCGCCGATGGCCCACTCGTTCAGCGTCAGCTGATGCGCGCCGATCCCGGCGGCGCACCACGGGGCATCCTCGCCGAAGAGGCGCTTCACCGTTCGGATGTAGTAGTCGAAGACGTCTCGATCCACGGGCATCGCGTTCTTCACGCCCATCACGAACTGCACATAGGGCCGCGTCTTGAGCCGTCCGTCCTTCCACATCGTGTGGGCGTGCAGGATGTGGCTGAGGTCGAAGGCCTCGATCTCGGGCATGACGCCGTGGGTCGCCATCTCGGCGGCCAGCCAATCCACCAGGTCCGGCGCGTTCTCGTAGACCCGCGTCGGGAAGTTGTTCGAGCCGACCGCGAGGCTGGCCATGTCGGGGGCAAGCCGCAGCATCCCGCCGCGCTCTCTACCCGCGCCAGAGCGGCCGCCGGTGGAGAGCTGCACGATCATGCCCGGACAGTGCTGGCGGATGCCCTCCAGCAGGCGGGCGAAGCGGTCGGGATCGGCGGTGGGCCTCCCCTCGTCGTCGCGGACATGGGCGTGGACGATGCTGGCGCCGGCCTCGAACGCCTCGTGGGTGGACTCGATCTGCTCGGGGATCGTGATCGGGACGGCCGGGTTGTTCGCCTTGGTCGGCAGGCTGCCGGTGATGGCGACGCAGAGGATGCAGGGATCAGACATCGAGGAACACCGTCTCTTTCTCGCCTTGCAGATGGATGTCAAAGTTGTAGGCGCCGCTCTCGCCGGTGGCGATCAGGCTTTCGCGGCGGTGGGGCTGCTCGATCAGGTTCAGGACCGGGTCGGCGGCGTTGTCCGCGTCGGGGAAATACATCCGCGTCTGAAGGCCCACGTTGATCCCCCGCGCCACCAGCCACAGCGACAGATGCGGGGCATGGCGGCCATGGGCGCCGGGGCGGATCGTGTTCAGCGTGAAGACGCCCGTCTCGAAATCGGGGACCACGCGGAACCAGCCGCGGAAGTCTTCGGGGCTGTCAGCATAGCGCCCGGAGGCATCGGCCTGCCACACCTCGATCAGCACGTCCTTCACGGGCGCGCCCATGCCGTCGATGACGCGGCCGGTGACGGTGATGCGCTCGCCCGGCACGCCCTCGGGGACCGGGTCGAAGCCCAGCTCATGCTCGTAGATGTCGAAGCCCGCCGCCGCCGGGGCGAGGCCGATATGGACATAGGGCCCCGCCGTCTGCGAGGGCGTTTCCTTGAGGTAATCCATCAGTTCCCCTCCGGCCGGTTCTCGAAGAAGGTCGAGCGGCGGCCCCTCAGCACGATGTCGAAGCGGTAGGCGAGGCAGTCGAGCGGTTTCGCCTCGTTCAGATCCAGAGGCGCGATCAGCGCCTCGATGGCGCGGGGATCGGGGATCGACTTCACAATGGGGCAATGGGCGATCAGCGGGTCGCCCTCGAAATACATCTGGGTGATGAGGCGCTGGCCGAAGCTGTGCCCGAAGACCGAGACGTGAATATGCGCCGGGCGCCAGTTGTTGACCCAGTTGCGCCAGGGATAGGCGCCGGGCTTGATCGTGCGGAAGGCATAAGCGCCGTTTTCGTCGGTCAGGGTGCGGCCGCAGCCGCCGAAATTCGGGTCGATGGCGGCCAGATACTGGTCCTTCTTGTGCCGGTAGCGCCCGCCCGCATTGGCCTGCCAGATTTCGACCAAAGTGTGCGGCACGGGGCGGCGGTTCTCGTCCAGCACGCGGCCGTGGACGATGATCCGCTCGCCCACCGGATCGCCGCCCTGCGCGTAGTTGGTGATCAGGTCGTTTTCGCCCGGCGCGATGTCGCCATGGCCGAAGCGGGGGCCGCTGAGTTCCGAGGCCGTGGCGTCAAGCGACAGCATGGCCTGACGCGGGCTGCGCGCGACCGAGGTCTTGTAATCGGGCGCAAGGGCCGGCGGGTGCCACGTGCGGTCGCGTTGATAGAGGGTCACTGGCTGTCCTCCCGGTCGGCCTCGGCGAAGATTTCCTTCGCCAGCTTGATCGCGTGGTTGGCGCGGGGCACGCCGGCATAGATGGCGACATGCAGCAGCGCCTCCATCACGTCCTCGCGGCTGGCGCCGGTGTTGGGGATCGCGCGCAGGTGCAGCGCCAGCTCGCCATCGTTGCCAAGGCCTGCCAGCAGCGCAATCGTCATCATCGACCGCTCGCGAAGGCTGATCGTGTCCCGCGACCAGACATGGCCCCAGGCCGCGTCGGTGATGAGGTCCTGGAAGGGCCCGTCGAATGGGGTCGAGGCCGCCTGCGCGCGGGCGACATGGCCGGCGCCCAGGACGCGGCGGCGGGTGGCGGTGCCGGTGTCGGAAAGCTGGCTCATGCGTGCCTTTCGAGGAAGGGGATCAGGATGGCGGCCATCGCGGCCGGGGTCTCGACGCAGGGCAGGTGGCCGGCGCCGTCGATCAGGTGGAACTCGGCGCCCGCGATCAGGTCGGCCGTCGCGCGCACCAGATCGGGCGGCGCGGCGCCGTCCTGCGAGCCTGCGATGACCAGGGTCGGCAGGCGCAGGGCGCGGGTCGCCCCGGTCTGGTCGCTTGCGGCGAGGGCGCGGCAGGCGGCGATGTAGCCGGGCGCGCCCGTGCGGGCGAGCATGTTGCGCCAGAGCGCCAGCTGGGGCGAGGCGCGGAAGGGGGCGGCGAACCAACGCTCCATCACAGCATCGGCGATGGCTTCGGTGCCGCCCGCCTGGACCGCCGCGATGCGCTGGTTCCAGCTGTCGGCGTTTCCCAGCTTGGCGGCGCTGTTCGACAGGACCAGCGCGCGCACGAGGTTCGGCCGCTCGGCCGCCACGACCTGCGCGATCAGCCCGCCGATCGAGCAGCCGACCAGCGTCACCGGCCCGCCCGCCGCCTCGATCACGGCCACCGCGTCGGCGGCGTGGGCCGCGATGGTGCTGCCGTCCCAGAGGTCCGACAGGCCGTGGCCCTGCTTGTCGTAGCGGATGACCCGGAAGCCGGACAGATGCGGCATCAGCCCATCCCAGAGCCGCAAATCGGTGCCGAGCGAATTGAGCATCAGCAGCGCCGGCGCTCCATCAGGGCCGTCGATTCGGATATGCAGCGCACCGCCGGGGCGCATCAGGGCTTGCATGGGCTCTCCTCCTTTCCATAACCTAGCACCGAGGAAACCGCGCCGATAATGCAAAATCGGCCCTGATCCATAACCGCAGGCTCATGCATCCCGCCATCAAGCTGCGCCATCTCCGCGCCTTTCTGGACATCGCCGCCAGCGGCAGCCTGACGGCGGCGGCGCGGGCGCAGGGGATCACGCAGCCCGCCCTCAGCCGCAGCCTTGCCGAGCTGGAGGACCTGCTGGGCGCGCCCCTGTTCCTGCGGCAAGGACGCCGGCTGCATCTGACCGAGGCCGGGGCGGCCTTCCGCGAGGCCGCCGCCCGCGCGCTGCAGATGCTGGACGCCGGCGCGGCGGCGCTGCGTCCCGGTGCGGGGGCCGGGCGGTTGCGGGTCGGCGTCCTGCCCACGGCGGCCGGGCAGCTTTTCCCGCGAGTCGCTTTGGCCTTCGCCCAGCGTGCGCCTCAGGTGACGCTGGCGGTCGAGACGGGGCCGCATTCGCATCTGGTGAGCCTGCTGCGTGCGGGCGAGATCGAGCTGATGATCGGCCGCCTTCCCGAGCCCGGCGACATGGCCGGGTTGCGTTTCGATCACCTCTACGAGGATCGGATCGCGCTGGTCTCGCGCGCGGCCCATCCGCGGATCGGGCAGCCGGCCGAGGCGGCGCTGGCGGCCTGCCCGCTGATCCTGCCGCCGCAGTCCGCGCTGATCCGCCGCGCGGTCGAGGATTACCTGCTGGCCCGCGACATCCGCGCCGCGCCGATGATCGAGACGGCGGCACTGGCGGTCGGGCGCGGGGTGCTGGCCGGCTCGGACGCGCTGTGGTTCATCTCGCACGGGGTCGTCGCCGACGAGTTGGCGCGGGGGGTGCTGGTCGAATGGCCGACGGGCGCGGCGGCACTGGCGGGCGCGGTGGGCCTGACCCGGCGGCAGGCTGACACAGCCAGCCCCGCCTTGGAGCTGCTGGTCCGGCTGACGCGGCGACTCGCGCGGACCTAGCGCGGCGCCAGCCGCACCGCGCCGTCGAGGCGGATGATCTCGCCGTTGAGGACCGGGTTCTCGGCGATGTGCTGGACCAGCATGGCATATTCCTCCGGCCGGCCCATGCGGGCGGGAAAGGGGATGCCGGCCTCAAGCGAGGCGCGGACCTCGCCGGTCAACCCGGCGCTCATCGCGGTCTCGAAAATCCCCGGCGCGATGGTCATGACGCGGATGCCGACGCGCGCCAGTTCCCGCGCGGCGGGCAGCGTCAGTGAGGCGATGCCGCCCTTGGAGGCCGCATAGCCCGCCTGCCCGATCTGCCCGTCCTGCCAGGCGACCGAGGCGGTGTTGACGATCACCCCGCGCGCGCCGTCCGCATCCAGCGGCTCGGCCGCCGCCATGCCGCGGGCGGCGATGGCCAGCACGTTGTAGGTGCCGATCAGGTTGACGTTGATCGTGCGCGCGAAGGCATCAAGGTTCAGGTCCCCGTCCCGCGGCAGGATGCGGCCCGCCGTGCCGATCCCGGCGCAGTTGACCACGATGCGGGGCGTGCCGAATCGGTCGGCGGCGGCGGCGAAGGCGGCCTCGATGGCAGCGGGGTCGGTGACATCGGCCCCCTGCCCCAGCCCGCCGATTTCGGTAGCAACGCGCCCCGCCGCCTCGGCATCGCGGTCCAGCACGACCACCTTTGCGCCCTGCGCCGCCAGCCGCCGGGCCGTCGCCTCGCCGAGCCCGCTGGCCGCGCCCGTGACCAGCGCCACGCTGTCGTTGATCTGCATGTTCAGGACCTTTCTTCGAATGACATGGCGGCCCACGCCTCGGCCATGTGCAGCGCCAGCCGCTGCGGCGCCGTGGCGAGGAACGGGCGGGGGTCGTCGAGGCGCATCGACAGCCAGGCCTGCACCGCGACCCAGCCCGCCCGCATCGCTGGATCGGCGGCGGCCAGTTGCGCTGGGCGGGACGCTGCGCGCAGGTCTTCGGCGAAGGCGGCGAAGACGTCCAGCAGCGCCAGCCGTTCGGGCGAGGCAGCGCATTCGGCGCGGGCGCGGGACAGGAACACCTTCAACCCGCCGGCGCTGAGCGCCTGCCGCAGCAGGAAATCCTGCGCCTGCATGCCGGTCGTGCCCTCGTAGATCGCAAAGACGCGGGCGTCGCGCAGGGCCTGCTCGACGGGATGCTCGCGCGTGTAGCCCGCCCCGCCAAGGACCATCATCGCGGTGCCCGCCGCGTCCGAGGCGAGTTCCGCCCCGAAGGTCTTGACCAGCGGCAGCGTCAGCGCACAGAGGCGGGCGTCATCCTTGCCCGGCAGATCCGCCAGCACGGCCGTCTCCAGCAGCGCGAGGCGGAAGAGGTCGATCCGCGCGGCCAGCCCGTCCAGCTGGCGGCGGATGTCGGGATGGGTCGCAATGGGCACTGGCGGGGCGTCCGGGGGGCCGCCTTGGCAGCGCTCGGCGGCGTAGGCGCGGGAATGGGCGAGGCAGCGCAGCGCGACGCCGAGGCCCTGCGTTCCGACCGTCAGCCGCATCTGCCGGATCATGGTGAAGAGCTGCGGCAGGCCCCGCCCCTCGGTGCCGATCAGGCGGGCGGGGGCGTCCTCGAACAGCAGCGCGCATGTGGGCGAGGCGTGAAGGCCCATCTTCTCCTCGATCCGGGTGCAGGTGACGCCGGGGCCGCGCTCGACCAGGAACAGGCTGAGGCCGCGGGTGCCGGGCGCGTCCGTGCTGCGAGCGAGGACGCAATGGCCGATGCGCTCGGTCAGGTCGTGGTCGCCGAACGAGATCCAGATCTTCTCGCCGCCGATCCGCCAGCCGTCCGGCGTGCGCACCGCCCGTGTGCGGATGCGCCCGACATCCGAACCTGCGCCGGGCTCGGAGATGCAGATGGTCGCCGTCCGCTCGCCTGCGGCCAGCGCCGGCACCCAATCGTCCCGTGTTTCGAGGTCTCCATGTTCGGCCAGCAGCCGCGCCGCCGCGCGGGTGCTGCCGGCGGCCATCATCAGCGCAGGGGAAGCGCGCTCGAAGGCCGGGTTGACGGCGGCGAAGACCGCCAGCGGCAGACCCGCACCGCCAAGCGCCTCGGGCAGTTCCAGCGCCAGCCAGCCGCCGTCAGCAAGGGCCGCGAAGGCGTCGCGTGAACCGGGCGGCAGGGTCACGCGCCCATCCGCCAGCCGCGCCCCGATGCGGTCGCCCTGCGCGTCTTGGGGCCAAATGACGGCGGCGGCGAGGCGGGCGGCCTCGTCCAGGATCGCGGTCAACGTGTCGTCGTCGGGCCGCCCCTCCAGCGCGGACCAGCCCGGCGTGCGGGCCAGCGCGTCCAGCATGGCAGCGTTTTCCTCCGCCCAGCTCATAGCAGCGCGGGCAGGAACATGACGATGGCCGGGAACAGGATCACCAGCGCGACCACCACCAGATCGGCGGCGATGAAGGGGGTCACGCCCCGGAAGATCTGGCCGGTGGTGACGTATTTGCCCGCGACCCCGCGAATGACGAAGCAGTTCATCCCGACGGGCGGCGTGATCATCCCGATCTCGAGCAGTTTGACCAGGAGGACGCCGAACCAGACGAGGTCGATCCCCTCGGCACGGAAGACCGGCAGCAGGACCGGCAGGGTGATGAGCATGGCGCCGAACGGCTCCATGAACATGCCGAGGATGAGGTAGATCACCACCACGATCAGCATCAGGTGCAGGAAGCCGAAATCCGCATTGCTGACGAAAGAGGCGATGTAGCTGGACATGCCGGTCAGGCCGAGAAAGCGCGTGAACATCGCCGCCCCCACCCCGATGATGAAGAGCGAGGCCGAGGTCAGCAGCGTCTCGGTCAGCGCGTCCCGCATCACGGTCAGCGTCAGGGTTCGCGTCAGCGCGGCGATCAGGATGGCCCCGCCCGCGCCGATGGCCCCTGCCTCGGTCGTGGTGAAAAGGCCCGAGAAGAGGCCGCCGAAGACCATGGCCATCAGCGCCAGCACCGGCCAGACCTTGACCAGCGCCTGGCCCATTGGCAGCACGTTGCCCTGCGTCGGGCGCGGGGGCGCGATGTCGGGACGCAGCCAGCAGGTGATCAGCACGACGATGCAATACGAAAGCGCCGTCAGCAGCCCCATCGCGATGCCGCCGAGGAACACGCGCAGGACCGAGGTTTCCGCGAAGACCCCATAGACGATCATCAGGATCGAGGGCGGGATCAGCGCGCCGAGCGTGCCGCCCGCCGCGATGGCGCCGGCCGCGAAGCTGGGGGCGTAGCCGGCGCGCACCATCTCGGGGATGGCGATGCGGCCCATCGTGGCGGCGGTGGCGAGCGAGGAGCCGCAGACCGAGGCGAAGCCCGAGCAGGCGAAGATGGCCGAGATTGGCAGCGCGCCGGGAATGCGGCGCAGGACGGCCTTCGCAGCCTCGAAAAGGCCCGTGGTCATGCCCGAGTGATAGGCGATGAAGCCCATCAGCAGGAACATGGGCACGGCCGACAGCGTCCAGTTGGCGACGAAGGAAAAGGGCGTGTTGGCGATGATGCCGATGGCGGGCTCGATCCCCAGCATTGCCGCGACGCCGCCGAAGGAGACGGCGATCATCGCCAGCGCGACGGGCACCCGCAGGGCCAGCATCACGAAGAGGACGGCGATGCCGACGAAGGCGGTGGTGATGCTCATGCGGCGGGCTCCATATCGTCCGCGGCGGGCTCGGGCCAGATCGCGCGCAGCGTCGTGACCAGCGCGGCCAGCGCGAGGCCCACGGGCGGCAGCCAGTAGGCAGGCCAGGTCACCACGCGGACGCCGTTCGTCAGGATGAAGCTGCCATTCGCGCTGTTGGTCAGCGCCGTGCGCAGCGTGACCCAGGCCAGCACCGCGTAGATCACCGCCGAGATCACCGTCACCATCCGGTCCGAGACCGCCTGCACCCGCGGCGGCAACATCCCGTGGACGACATCAATGCGGACCATGCCGCCTTGCCGCTCGACCCAGGCCAGCGGCAGGAAAGCGAGGCCGACCATGTAGTAATGCGTCACGATCTCGTAGGTGGCGGGGATGGGCGTGCCGCGCAGGCTGCGCAGCGCCACATCGACCGAGACATGGACCAGCAGCGCCAGCACCGCCAGCCCGCCGATGGCGGTCAGCAGGGCCAGAAGCCCGGATTGCAGGTGCCGGATGGCAGGGGGCATGGCAGCCTCGCGGAATGGGGGGCGCCGTGCGGCGCCCCGTGATGCGTCAGGCCTGCGGATCAGCCGCCATAGGTCGCGAAGTCGACCTGCGACCAGACCTCGTCCTGCAGGCGGGCGGCGATTTCGGCCGGCTCGAGCCCGTCCACGATCCCCTCCCACTTCTCCAGAAGGCTCAGGAAACGCGCGACGTGGTCGCTCGCGTCGTCGATGCCGAAGTTCTCTTGCGCGAGGCGGATCGCGGTCTCGCGCTCGGTCGCGGCGAACTCCTCGACCGCCTGGATCAGCGAGGCGTCGGCCTCGACAAACTCGATGCCGGCGCCTTCGGCGGCCTCGATGGCCTCGGTCGGCATGTCATAGCCCCACCGCTGCGTCATGTCGGCGTTGGCGAGGTTCGCGGCCTCGGCCAGCGCCTCCTTGTCCTCTTGCGACAGGCTGCCCCAGGTCGCCGAGGAGACGGTGAAGTTCGACGTCGCCTGATAAAGGCCGAGCGGCAGTTCCGTCACATGCGTCACCAGCTCGATCAGGCGGAAGCTCTGCAGGTCCGCGACCGAGGCGATGGAGCCATCGATGACGCCCTGGCTCATCGCCTCGAACGTGTCGTTGACCGAAATCTGCGCCGGGGTGGCGCCGAAATGCTCAGCGAGGCGTGCCCAAGGCGCGCCGCCGGTGCGCAGGCGCATCCCGCGCAGGTCCTCGGCGGTTCGGACGGGGCGGGTGGACAGGATCTCGTAGACGTCCGAGGTCCCCGAGCCCAGATAGACCAGGTTGAAGCGGCGCAGCTCGTCTTGGCAGGGCTCGCAGGTGACGATGAATTCGGTCATCGCGGCGCCAGCGGCGTGGGGATTGCCGGGGATCAGCGACAGCTCGCCCGCCAGCGCCATGAAGGGCAGCTCGGCCGGGTAATAGAGAGGCAGGAGGTTCCCGATCTCGACGATCTGGCTTTGCAGCGCGTCCTTCATCTGGCCGAGGCTGGCGACCTCGGGCCCCAGGATCGTGGCGCCGAGGCGGCCGTCCGAGGACTCCGCCAGATAGCCGAGGAAGTTCTGGTACATCACCCCGTTCGAGGGGTGGCCCGGCGGCGTGCCGGGGGCGGCGCGCAGGGTGCGGTCCTGCGCGGCCGCCGGCAGGGCCAGGGCGGTGGTCACGGCCAGCGCCGCAAGGGCGCGTCTCGTCAGGGTCGTCATCGGTCAACTCCTCCCAAAGTTGGTGAATATGTCAGAGCTTCAGCAGCTTGCGCGCATTCTCCTTGAGGATCAGATCGCGCACCTCGTCGCGGAACGGCGCCTTGGCGAAATCGGCCATCCAGCGGTCCGGCGTGATCGCCGGCCAGTCCGAGCCGAAGAGCATCTTGTTCTTGAGCAGCGTGTTGGCGTAGCGGACGAGGATCTCAGGGAAATACTTGGGCGACCAGCCGCTGAGGTCGATATAGACGTTCGGCTTGTGCTGGGCGACGGCCAGCGCCTCTTCCTGCCAGGGAAAGGACGGGTGCGCGAGGATGATGGGCATGTCGGGGAAATCGACGGCCACATCGTCCAGATGCATCGGATTCGAGTATTTCAGCCGCATCCCCATCCCGCCGCGCATCCCCGAGCCGACGCCGGTCTGGCCAGTATGGAACAGCGTGATCGCGCCCTCATCCGCGATCGCCTCCAGCACCGGGTAGATGGCACGGTCGTTGGGGAAGAAGCCCTGCATCGTCGGGTGGAACTTAAAGCCCTTGACGCCGAAGTCGCGCACCAGCCGCCGCGCCTCGCGCGCCCCTGCCCGCCCCTTGGCCGGGTCGATGGAGGCGAAGGGGATCAGGATGTCGTCATTCTCGGCGCAATGCTGGGCGACCTCCTCGTTGGAATAGCGGCGAAAGCCGGTCTCGCGCTCGGCATCGACGGGGAAGATCACGGCGGCGATGCGGCGCTCGCGGAAATAGGCGGCGGTCTGCGGGACGGTCGGCAGCATCCCCTCGCCGCCCGCCGGGTTCTTGAAATAGCGCGCCATCGCGGCTTGGAAATCATTGTAGCCGTCGTCGCGATGGGTGCAGCAGGGCTCTTCCGCGTGGGTGTGGATGTCGATGGCGATGATGTCGTCGAGGTTGATCGGCATGGGCCCCTCTCAGAAGGCGAGCTTGCGCAAGAGCGCCAGCAGCGTGTCGTATTCGTCTTGCGCCAGGCCGATGGAGTCGGCGGACGAGACGCCAAGGAAGGTCTCGCGGTGGCGGGCCAGATGGGCGCGGCCCGCATCCGTCAGGTTCAGCGTGACCGAGCGGCGGTCGCCCTGCGGCACCAGCCGGCTGACGAGGCCCGCATCGATCAGGCGCTGGACGACCTTGGTCATGTGCGCGGGCTTGATCAGCAGCGTTCGCGCGGCGACGCCCTGCCGGATGCCGGGATTGAGGTCCAGAAGCCACAGCAGCGTCATCTCGCCGGGGCGGACATCCGTGCCCTCGAAGGCGGCGAAGAAGCGGTCGTAATGGCGCACCTGCGCCAGCCGCAGCAGAAGGCCGAAGATGCTGGGCAGCTCGCCCAGCTCGGGCGCTTCGTCCAGGTGGCGCTGATGGGCGGTCACGCCGCGCCTCCGGGTCGGGCGACCTTGGCGGCGCGCTTCTCGAGAAAGGCGTTCAGGCGCTCCTCGGCCTCGGGCGAATGAGCGGTGAAGGCCGAGACGAAGCTTTCCACGAACAGGCCGTCCGAGGCGGCCATGTCTGCGATCCGCGGCAGGGCATGGATGATGGCGTAGTTCGACATCTCGGCATTGGTGGCGGCCTGGGCGGCCAGCTCCACCGCCCGCTCCAGCGCGCCGCCGGCGGGGGTGCGAGCGCTGACGATGCCCCACAGCTCGGCCGTGGCGACGTCGATGCTGCGGCCGGTCAGCATGAGGTCGGTCATCCGCGCGACGCCCATCAGCCGCGCCGTGCGGACCGAGGCGCCGCCGCCGACGAAGATGCCCCGCTGGCCTTCGGGCAGGGCGAAGAAGGCGGTCTCGTCGGCGATGCGGACATGGGTGGCCGAGGCCAGCTCCAGCCCCCCGCCGACCGTCGCGCCGTGCAGCGCCGAGAACCACGGGATGCGGCCCAGCTGGATGCGGCCGAAGACGTCGTGCCAGCGGCGCGAGTTCAGCATCCCCTCGAAGGGCGATTTCTTCACATGCTCGCCCAGATCCAGACCAGCGCAAAAATGCGGGCCGTGGCCGAAGATGACGGCGGCTTTCGCCTCGGCCTCGGCGCGGGCGATCAGGCCCTTCAGTTCCTCCAGCACGGCGTCCGAGATGGCGTTGCGCTTGGCGGTCCGGTTCAGGCCCAGCAGCGCGACGTCCCCGCGCATCTCGAAGGTGATATGGCTCACGGCAGCTCTCCGATTGTTGGCGGTAGTATCCGTGGAAACACTATCCATGTAAAGCATCTTCGGGAGCTTTCGGCAGGATCACCTCGGCCCCGTCCGATGCCAGCCTTTCCGCCAGGTCCGGCCGGCCGTTCCGCACGGCGCGCTGGTTGACCGAGCCCTTGTCCGTCACCTCGCCCTTCTCAAAGCTCAGGGGCTGGTCGATCAGCATCGCGCGAGTGATCCGCAGCGACATGCCGCGGTTCGTGGCGTTGTAGGCCGCCAGCCGCTCGGCCAGCGCGCCCCTCAAAGTCGGATGGGCCAGCAGCGCCGGCTCGTCCAGGCTCGCGCCGCCGGGCACAAGCCGCTCGATGGCGGGGCGGAAGGGGACTAAGAGGGCGGAGAGGGCGTCCTGCCCCTCGCCCAGGATCACCGTGTCGCGGATCAGCCCGCCCATCGCGTCGATCAGCTTGGCGCGCAGCGCGCCGACGCCGACCCAGGTGCCGGTGGACATCTTGAAGTTCTCGGCCACGCGGCCGTCGAAGAAGAAGCCCTTGGACGGATCGCCCGGCACCGCGAAGCGCAGCGCGTCGCCGAGGCAATAGAAGCCCTCATCATCGAAGACCTCGGCGGTCAACTCGGGGTTGCGCCAATAGCCCGGCGTGATGTTCGGGCCCTTCACGCGGGCCTCCCACTTGTCCTCGACAGGCACCAGCTTCAGCACCAGATCGCGCGCCGGCAGGCCGACATTGCCCGCCTCGCTGGCCGGGTCGGTGTTGAAGATGGCGAAGGGCGCGGTTTCGGTCGAGCCGAGGCCGCTGGTCAGAAGCACCCGCTGGCCGTGCAGCTGCTTCGACAGCCCGTCCAGCTTGTCCCAGGTGTGCCGCCCCATCGCGGCGCCCGCGTAGAACATCACCTTGAGGTCGTGGAAGAAGTTGCGGGCGAGGGCGGGGTCGGCCTCCATCGCCTCGGCCAGCATCTCGTAGCCGAAGGGGACGTTCCAGTACCAGGTCGGGCGGATCTCGCGCAGGTTGGCGATGGTCTGCCCGAACGCCTCGCGCGTCGGGCGCCCGCCGTCAATATAGAGCGTGCCGCCGTTATAGAGCGTGACGTTGAAGACCTTGTTGCCGCCCGCGACATGGTTCCAAGGCGACCAGTCCAGCACCACCGGCGGCTCGTCGCGCAGATAGGCGAAGCAGTCGGTCGATTGCTCGGCGTTGGCGCACAGCATCCGCTGCGTCGTGATCACGGCCTTGGGCGTGCCCGTGGTGCCCGAGGTGAACATGAACTTCGCCACCGTGTCCGGCCCGGTCGCTTCATGCGCCTCGCGCAGCGAGGAGCCGGGCGTCGTGGCCAGCAGCGCGTCCAGCGTCAGCGTGACTGGGCCCGCACGGCCGATGACGGGCAGCCCCGCCAGCACGCCGCCAAGCGCGGCGGAAAAAGCGTCCGCATCCTCGGCATAGACCGCGCCCGGCGTGATCTGGTCGCGCACGGCGGTCAGCTTGCCCAGCTCGCCCGATGCCAGGGAATAGGCCGGCGAGATCGCCGCCGAGGGGATGCCCGCATGCTGCGCGCCAAGCGCCACCAGCGCATGGCCGACCGAGTTGCGCGACAGGATCAGCAGCGGCCGCTCGGGCCCGAGGCCGAGGTCCAGAAGCCCCTGCCCGATCGCCTGCACATGACCCGCCAGCTCGGCATAGGTGACGCCGTGCCAGGCGCCATTCTCATTTCGCTCGGCCATCCACAGCCGGCCCGGCGCGGACTCCGCCCAATGCGCGATCCGGTCTGACATCCGTGCGGGATAGACGCCAAGCGCGTCCTTCTGCCAGACGAGGATCGCGCCGTCCGCCCGTTCCTCCCACTCGATCTGGGGCGTCCACAGGCGCACAGGCCGGATCGTCGAATCAGTCATGCAGCATCCTCCCACAGATAGTATACACAGAAACTATCTCTGCGTGTAGGAAAAGCGGTCACATCATTCCCGGCAGCCACAGGGCGATCTGCGGAACGGCGATGATGATCAGCAGGCACAGCAGCATGGCGAACCAGAAGGGGGTGACGCCGCGGAAGATCTCGGACAGGGGGACGTTGCGGGCGACGGACTTCACGATGAAGACGTTGATCCCGACGGGCGGCGAGATGAGGCCCATCTCCAGCGTCAGGACGACCAGCACGCCGAACCAGATCGGGTCGATCCCCAGCTGCAGGATCACCGGCATGAAGATCGGCAGCGTCAGGACCAGCATCGCCAGCCCCTCGAGGAAGCAGCCCAACACCAGGTAGATCGCCAGGATCACCAGCAGCGTGCCGTAAAGGCCCAGATCCAGCGTCACCAGCATCCCGCTGACCTCGGCCGGCAGGTGGCTGAGGGCGATGAAGGGGTTGATCAGATGCGCCGCGATCAGGATCAGCATGACCGAGGCGGTGGTCACGATGCTGCTGCGCGCCGCCTGCCAGAAGCTGGCCAGCGTCAGGCTGCGGCCGAGGGCGCCGATCAGGATGACGAGGGCGGCGCCGACGCCCGCGGCCTCGGTCGGCGAGAAAATGCCGCCATAGATGCCGCCGATGGTCACCAGCACCACGGACAGGATCGGGATCGCGCCGACGAAGGCGCGGCCCTTCTCGGCCATCGTGGTGGCGGGACCTTTCGGCCCCATCTCGGGCCAGATCCAGCAGAGCAGCATCACTGTCAGGATGAATAGCGTCAGCAAGAGGATGCCGGGCAGCACGCCCGCCATGAAGAGGCGCCCGATGCTCTGCTGCGTCAGGATCGCGTAGATCACGAAGCCGGTCGAGGGCGGGATCAGGATGCCGAGCGTCCCCCCCGCCGCGACGACGCCGGTCGACAGGCGCGGGCTGTAGTTGAAGCGGTCCATCTCGGCCAGCGCGGTCCGGCCCATGGTCAGGGCCGAGGCGACGGACGAGCCGGACAGCGCCGCGAACCCGCCGCAGCCGATGACGGTCGCCGAGGCGAGCCCGCCCCGGATCTGGCCGATGCAGGCATAGGCAGCGTCGTACAGCTTGCGGCTCATGCCGGTGACGCTGGCGACGTTGCCCATCAGGATGAACAGCGGCACCACGATCAGCTCGGCATTCGAGGCGAGCGCGAAGGTTTCCGAGGACAGGAGGCCCATCGCGGCGGGCAGGCCGTTCAGCAGCCAGATGCCGGAAAAGCCCACCGCGAACATGGCGAAGGCGACCGGCACGCGGATCAGCAGCAGCACCAGCAGGATGACGAGGCCGAGCGTGCCGGCGAGGACCGGGCTCAAAGCGCGCCCTCCGCCGATTTGCGCGGCGCGCCCGCCAGCAGGAGGCCGGCCCGCATCAGCAGCGCCAGCACGGTGACGCCCGAGAAGGCGACCACAGCATACTGGAACCACGCCAGCGGCAGGCGCAACAGGTTCGTCGAGAGGTTCAGCATCTGGCTCAGCTGCGCGCTGTTCCAGATCGCCCAGGCAATCAGCGCGAAGATCACCGCGCCGAGCAGCGCCGAGGCGATGTCGATCACGCGGTTCAGCCACTCGGGGAAGGACCCCTCGAAGATGTCGACCACGATATGCCCGTCCAGCCGGTCGCAAAGCGCCATGCCGCCGAAGACGATCAGCACCATGGTCATCGTCACCATGTCCTGCGCCCCGTAGAGCGGGCGCCCGAAGTTGCGCCCGATCACGTCCACCAGGATCACGCCGACGACGAACAGAAGCCCCGCCGTGCCGACAAAGGCGGACAGGCCGATCAGCCTGTCCGTCCAGCGCGTGAGCGCCTCCATCACTGCCCGCGCATCGCGGCCAGCGCCGCCTCGCCGCCGACATCGGCGATATAGGCGTCGGTCACCGGCGCCAGCGCGGCGTCGAAGGCGGCGATCTCGTCCTCGGACAGGTCGATCACCGTGGTGCGGTCCGAGGCGCGGGCGGCGTCGATCCCGGCATCGGCGGTGGCCTTCCATGCCTCTTCGGCGCGGCGCGACAGCTCGGCGCGCATCTCGGTGTCCAGCGCGGCCTTCGCCTCGTCGGGCAGGCCGTCATAGGCGGCCTTGTTCATCACCGTGAAGAAGCTGAGCCGGCCGAGGTTCGCGCCGAGTGACATGGTCCCCACGACCTCGTCCAGCTTGAAGTCCGACATGACCGAGGCGCCGCTGACCAGCCCGTCGATCAGGCCGGTCTGGAGGCCGTTATAGACCTGCGTGATCGGCAGCTGCACCGGAGTCGCGCCGAGCGCCTCGATGGCCTCGGCCGCGGCGGCGCCCGAGACGCGGATCTTCAGGCCGCGCAGGTCCTCGGGCGCGCGGATCTCGCGGTCGCGCATCATCAGGACGTTCGGCTCGGAGCCCCAGAGGGCCAGAACCTCGGTCATCGGGAATTCACTCGCCAGCTCGCCCTCGAAGGCGCGCCACATCGCCTCATGCGCGGGCTGGTCCAGCTCCAGCGCGCCGGGCAGCTCGACGATCATGCTTTTGGGGAATTGCGACGAGGTGTAGCCGGGCAGGCCCCAGCCCATCTCGGCCGTGCCCTGCACGACGCGGACATACTGGTCGGCCGGGCCGGCGCCCAGCTCGCCGCCATGGAAGGCGCGCAGGGTCACGGCGCCGCCGGTCCCCTCTTCCAGCGCCTCGGCCAGAGGCTCGATCTGCGAGGCGGTGATCGTGTGCATGGGCGCGGCCCAGTTGGCATAGCGCAGCTCCTGCGCGTGGGCCGAAACCGTCAGCGCCAGGGCGGCGGCCGAGGAAAGGATCAGGGTCTTCAGGGTCATGATGTCCTCCCAAACATCTTGTGGTGGTCAGGCGGCGGTCTTCAGGACCGCGGCCTTCAGCTCGTCCAGGCTGACGGGCGCGTGGCCAGCCAGCAGCCGGCGCGCCCGCATATGCGCGCCTGCTTTGTTCACCGTCTCGAGCGCCGCAACGCCGATCGCATCGACGCGGGCGACGATCCCGTCGGCGAGGATCTCCTCGTGCGCATCGGCTCCCGCAAGCCCCGCGATCTGCAGCTTGCGGTCGCCCTGATCGGACCAAAACCACGGCACGGCGGCGTAGGACGCCGTAGCACCCTTGGCGATCTGCGCCGCGATGAGCCTTGCATGATCGGTCGCCGCCTGCACGCTTTCCAGCCGCACCTGCCGACCGCTGCGGGGGTCCGGAAAGCTGGCGCAATCGCCAAGCGCGAAGATCGCGGGGTCCGAGGTCCGCAGCTGCGCGTCGAGGCGGATGCCGTTCTCGACGGCAAGCTCCGCGGCCTCGGCCAGCTCGGTATTGGGACAGACGCCGGCGGCCAGCAGCACCGTGTCGGCGGGGACATGGGCGCCATCGGCCAGCGTCACGCCGGTTTCATCGACCGCCACGGCGGGCTGGCCCAGATGGACCTCGGTGCCCCAGTCATGGTGCAGCATCGCGAAGTAGCGCGACATCAGCGGCGAGACGACGCGCGCCATCAGCCGCTCTGCCGCCTCGATCACCGCGACCTGATGGCCCAGCTTGCGGGCGGCGGCGGCAAATTCCAGACCGATGAACCCGCCCCCGATCACCGCGACGCGGCGGGTGCTCGCCAGAACCTCGCGCAGACGCCCGGCGTCAGCGAGGGTGCGCAGGTCCAGCGCCCGGTCCAGCCCCGCGATCGGCGGGCGCAAGTTGCGGGTGCCGGTGGCGAGGATCAGGCGGTCGTAATCCAGCCGCCCGCCGGGCAGCACGACCCGACGCGCGTCGCGGTCTATGGCCTCGACCGTGGTCGAGTGCAGGTAGGTGATGTCCTTCGCCGCGAAGAAGCTTTCGGGCCGCAGGACCAGCGCCTCGGCGTCGCCCGCGGCCAGATAGGCCTTGGAGAGCGGCGGGCGCTGGTAGGGCAGGCCCGGCTCGGCGCCGATCAGGGTAACGGGGCCGGTGTAGCCCTCCTGCCGCAGGCTGATGGCAGCCTGAAGACCGCCCTGCCCTGCGCCCACGATGATGACGCCCGGCTGGCTCAAAGCTGCTCCTCGGGCAAGTGGACGACGAGGCCGTCGAGGTCCGCCGTCAGCTTGATCTGGCAGGACAGGCGCGAGAGGGGCGTGACCTCGGAGGCAGCGCCCTCCAGCATGTCGTCCTCACCGTCCTCGCGCGGGCCGGTGCGGTCGGCCCAGGCCTCGTCCACATAGCAATGGCAGGTGGCGCACATCATCGCGCCGCCGCATTCGCCGACAATGCCGTCCACGTCATTCGCCACGGCGGCCTTCATCACCGACGTGCCCTCGGGCGCGTCGATCTGGGTCTGGCTGCCGTCGGGTGCGACGAAGGTAAGCTTGACCATGGAATTCTCCTTCAGTTCAGGACGACCGGCAGGTTGATCGGGCCGCGGAAGCCGAAGCCGCGCCACTGGACCGCCTGCCGGTCGGGGAGGGTCATGTTCGGGAAGCGGTCGAAGAGCATCGGCAGGATGATCTTGCCGACCGTGCGCCGCGCGACATGGGCGCCGGCGCAGTGGTGCGGGCCATTGCCGAAGGACTGGTGGGGGTTCTTGTCGCGGAAGACGAAGAAGTCCTCGCCGTTCTCGAACAGCTCCTCGTCCCGGTTGGCGGATGCCTGGATGGTCATCACCGTCTCGCCCTTGGGGATCTCGAAACCGCCCAGCTCGGTGTCGGCGGTGACGAGGCGCGAGCTGGCCTGGATAGGCGCCACCCACCGGATGGCCTCCTCGAAGGCAGCGCTCCAGGCGCCCTTCGCCTTGACCTCGGCCAGCTGCTCGGGTTTGTCCAGCAGACCGAAGATGGCGGTCGCCATCGCGTCGCGCGGCTCGTTGATGCCGCCGCCGATTGCGATCTTGAGATTCGCGCGGATCTGGCTCAGCGGGATCGGGTTCTCGGCCGTCAGCATGACCGAGAAGGCCGACCCGTCCGGCTCGGCGATGCGCTGCGGGGCAAGGCGCGCGAACAGCGCGTCCATCTGGTCATTCGCCTCGTCCGAGGCCGCGAAGGGCTCGGGCCGCCAGCCGAAGTTGCCGGCCCCGTCGATCAGCCGCTGCGACCAGCGCTGCATCTCGTCATCCGTCGCCTCGGGGATGCCGAGGATATGGGCGAGGATGCGCGCCGAGAGCGGGCCGCAGAGGGTCGCGAACAGGTCCACCACCTCGCCCCGCGGCAGGCGGCCGATGTAGTCGGCAGCGAGCTGCTCGTAAAGCGGGCCCCAATCGCTGTTGATCCGCTTGGGCGTCAGCGCCGGGTTGATCGCCCGCCGCTCGGCCAGATGCGCGTCGCCGTCCTTGCGCATCAAGGTATGGGCGCGAAAGGCCGGCTTCATCGGCGTGTTCGGATCGTCGCTGCTGAAGAGGATGGGGTCGTCCTTGACCAGCTTGGTCAGCGCCGCCTTGGTCAAAAAGGTCCGCCGCGCCGAGGCGACGCGCAGCACCGGCGCTTCGGCGCGCAGGCGGCGATAGATCGGATACGGGTCCAGCGTCAGCTGATCCAGCGTGATCTCGGTATCCAGCGGTGCAAGCGCCATGGGTCCCCCTTCTCCTCCGGTGCAGACAATAGCCAAGCGGCCATTGCCGAACCAGCCGATAGGTTTATTATCTGCCATCAACAGATTTGATGGTGCCACATGACGCTGGACCCCCGCATGCTGGACTTCACCGCGCTCGAGACGCTGCGGCTGGTCCATGACCTCGGCTCGTTCACGGCCGCGGCCGAACGGCTGGACGTGAACCAGTCGGCGGTCAGCTACACCATCGCCAAGTTGCGCGGCTGCTTCGGCGATCCGCTTTTCGTGCGCGAGGGCGGACGGCAGGTGCCAACCGAGCGATGCGAGCAGCTTCTGGCGGGCGCCCGGCAGATGCTGGACCTTCTGGACAGCATGGCGCAGGCCGACCGTTTCGCTCCGGCCAGCGCCACGCAGACCGTCACCATCGCCTGCAACTACTACGAGCGCATCCTGCTGATCCCCCGCATCGTCGCCGCCCTACGCGCCGAGGCGCCGGGCATGTCGGTCCGGGTCATCAACGCGCTCGGCGACGGGCACCACCGCCTGCTCTCGCGCGAGGCGGATGTGCTGGTCGGCCCCTTCGGGCGCAGCGAGTCGGGCTTCCACACCCGCCGCTTCCATGCCGAGGAATATGCCTGCCTGATGGACCCCGCCCACCTGATGGCCGGCAGGCCGTTGACGGTCGAGGACTATTTCGCCCTGCGCCACGTGCTGATCGACTATGGCGGCGGCTGGAAGTCGGCCTATCTGCAGGAACTCGAGGCGGCCGGGCATCGCCTGACGCCGACGCTGACCGTTCCCAGCCCGGCCGGGCTTGCCGAGCTGCTGTCAGGCTCGAACCTGGTGGCCACTGTCCCCCGGCGCCTCGGCGCGCGGATCGCGGACCGCCTCGCGATGAGCGACTGCCCCTTCCGCGGCCGGTTCGACCTTTGCGTGGTGTGGACGGCGCGCACCAATGCCTCGGCGATGCACCGATGGCTGCGCGAGGTGATCCTGGCCAACTGCACCGGCTGACCCGGCGCGGCGCGCTCAGGCCGTGGTTTCGGTCAGCCCCATGAGGTCGAGGCTGTCGTTCAGGTCCGCGATCGAGACCTGGTAGCCCGCCGGCGTCGGATCGACCACCATGAACCCGTAGCGCAGCCCGGCGGCGGCGCAGTAGCCGACCTGGGTCATGGTGCAGCGGTCGCCCTGCACGAATGTCATGAGCCGCGCCCCTGGCTGCATGCTGAAATAGAGATGGTTCAGGTGGCTGCCGTCCACGCTGACCACGAACTCCGCGTCGCGGAACCGGGCGTAGATCTGCTCTGCCGAGGCGCCGGCAAGGTCGAAGACCTCGAAGCCACGGCGCCTCAGGGTGGCGATGACGGCGTCCTCGTTGGCGACAAGCCGCACGGCACCCGTCGCGCCGCGACGGAAGTAGACGCGCCGCCCCCCTGCCCGACCACCACCAAAGGATGCCTCGAGCCGGCGGCGCATCTCGGCATAGCGCCGGCGCTTGCTGCTGCCCTGCGAAAAATCATCGTAGATCGTCAGCCGGTCCACCCGAAGCAGGTCCCATGGCTCGGGCGCAAGACCAAGCGCCGCGGAATATTCGCCGGCATGCGGCCATGCGGCCGGCTTCGTCAGCAGCAGCGCCTCGTCCTCTTGCCGCAGAAGCGCGGTCGCGCAAGAATCCTGTAGCCAGTGTCCGAAGAACTGGTGGCTGACGCCGGACATGCAGTAGATCGCCTGCGGCACCCGCCTGATGTGGCGCGTGGCGATGAAGGAGGGCTGCAACTCCTGGATGCGCAGCGAGCCTCCTTGATGTTCCACCCCCGCCGCATGAACAAGGCAATCCTCGAGCACGTAGCGAACCACCGGCATGTGAACCAGGTCGTCCCGCGTGGCCAGCGACAGCTCGTAGTCGCCGGAGGGCTTCCCTGCCGCCCCTGCCCGCGCCTTCTCCAGCTGGCTGGGCAGGAAGGCGGGCGGAATGTGGCGCTCGCGCTCCTCCGCCTGCTCGATCACCGTTTCGACCGCCGCGGCTGCCAGGTCCCTGGTCCGGACACGCCGGGCCGCCAGCTTGTTCGTCAGGGGTCGCAGTCGCATCGACAAGGCGCTGTCGCGCCGAAGGACCTTGTTCATCTTCACACTCGCCAAACCAACCGCCTCCATCTGTCGGCTTGGCAGCCTTACTGGCAAGAAATTTCAGCATCTTTTTGAACTTGTGGTTAATGCGGGGTGCCGCGCATGGCGTCGCCAGATGTCCTCCGAGCGACTGCACCCGGGACCGCCGCACGTCCCGGACTTAGGTCAAATCAGAGGCAAGCTTCGTTATCGCCGAAGGACCTTTGCAGATATTCATCGTCCTGGAAGTCACGCCGGTCGCGCGCCGCGCTCAGGATATGGAAGACGCCATGCAAGCTCTGCCGGATGCGGTTCAGGCGCGGGTCAACTATGACAGCTTCGATGGGCTGCGGGGCGTCACCGCCCTTGCCGTCGTCATCTACCACATGGCGCCGCTGGCCGGGACGGGGCAGATCATGCCGCATGGCTATCTGGCGGTGGACCTCTTCTTCGTCCTGAGCGGCTTCGTGATCGCCGAGGCCTACGGCCCCCGGCTGAGGGCCGGGATGGGGCTTCGCAACTTCATGGCCGTCCGGCTGATGCGCCTCTACCCGCTGTTCTTCCTTGGCCAGGTGCTGGGCTTCGCGGTGATGGCCGTCACCGGCCATGACCCGGCTGCCTTGGCGCAGGCCTTCGCCGCGGGCGCGCTTTTGCTGCCGCTGCCGGTTTCCTTCGGCGAGATCGAGCTGATCTATGCGCTGAACTCGCCCTCGTGGTCGCTGTTCTTCGAGCTGGCGATCAACCTGGCATTCGTCTTCCTGGTCCTCGTGACGCGGAGGAGGCTGGTGCAGCTGATCCTGCTCAGCGCGCTGGCCCTGGTCGCCACCGCCCTGCGCTACGGTAGCCTGGACGTCGGCTGGAACCTTGGCAACTTCGCGGGCGGCGTGCCGCGGGTGGCTTTCTCGTTCCTCGTCGGCATGGCCCTGGCGCGCAGCGCGCCGGCGATGCGGACCGGAAACGGCGTGCCGCTGGTGCTGATCCTCGTGGTGCTGACACTTTTCGTCATGCCGGTCACGGCGTGGTGGTTCGACCTGCTGACCGTCGTTGTCGTCCTGCCGGCGGTGGTCTACGCGGCGGCGTCCCGGCAGCCCACGGGCTTCGTCTCGCGGATGAGCCGGCAGCTGGGCCGCATCTCGTACCCCGTCTACATCATCCACGCGCCGCTGCTGCATCTGGGCGACTGGCTGATCCGCACGTGGCATGTGCCGCCGGCGCTTCACGGGCTGGCCTGGGCCGCGGTCCTCGCGATCATCCTGCTCCTGTCCGAGCTGGCGGTGTCGCATTACGACCAGCCGGTGCGGCGCGGCCTGCCGCGCGTGCTGGACCTGATGCGCCGGCCGGGCCGGCCGGCCTGAACCGGCCGGCGCCCGCGCCTCAGCCGCGCGCGTCCGCGATCAGCTGGCGCGCGACCTGGTCATGGTTGATCCAGAGGACCGGCCCTGCGGGCGCGCCGAGCTCGTTAAAGATGATCCGCCCCGTCGCCGCCACGACATGCTGGCTGAGCAGGTCGCTGATCTGGGCCTTGGCGCTCTCGTGCAGCGCGAGGACATCGGCCGAGGTGCCGACGGTCAGCTCGGCCTGTTCGGGGCTGTTGGCGCGCGGCCACGAGGCCGGGTCGAAGAACGGCTGCATCGTCTCGTGATCCAGATAGGCGGTGACCTTGGCGAGCAGGTCGTCCAGCTCGGCCCCCTCCTTCAGAAGGTCCGCGCAATCCTGCCAGAGGCTCTCGGTCCAGTCGCCGCCGCCCTCCTTCTTCAGCGCCAGCAGCAGCGGCATCAACGACAGCTCGATCCCGGCGAAGACGTCCGAGGAATTCGTGCGGATCTCGGGGCAGTTGAAGACCGTGGCCATCACGCCTTCGGCCCAGGCCTCCTCGGCGATCCGCTCGAGCCGCATCTTGGCATAGCCCTGCGTGTAGTTCGGGTAGGTCTGCCAGCGGTAGCCATCGCCGATCAGCACCTCGGTCCCGTGATAGCCGTAGGCGCTGTAGCGCACCTGCCCGCCCGAGGCCGTGATGCGCGCGCGCAGCGCCGCGCTGCCCTCGATGAGATAGGCGAAGGTGTTGGCCGAGACCTCGTCGAAGTTCTGCAGCAGCATCTTGCCGAGATCGCTGTTGACCAGGTCGTCCGAGGACATGTGGCGCGCGCCGCGCCCCTTGTAGATGCGGTTCGCGATGACGAGGAACACCTTGGACTTCGGGATGCCGCCCGCCATGGTATGGGCGAAGATCACGTTGCGCCCGTCCGGGATCATCCCGTCAAGCTCGGCCATCACCTTGTCGAGCGTGGTCCTGAACCGCTCGACGCCGCGCTGCCGGCACGCCTCGACATGCGCCCAGTCCAGCTTGTCGTCCTTCCAGGTCTCGATCGTCATGCGGTTCAGCAGTTCGGTCGGCGTCGGGCTGCCCTCGGGCGCGTCCTGGTCGAACCCCGCCATCAGCGGCGCGTTCACGATGCGCCCGCCGAGATTCGCCTCGGCCTCGGCCAGCTCCGCCTCGGTCAGCGCGCGCAGGCGGCCGGCCTCGTCGCGGCGGCCGACGGTGATGCCGAGGATCTGCATCCCGGCCTTGCGCGCCTCGTCCACAAGCCCCGTGGCGTAGCCTCGTCCGAAAAGCTCGCCGAAGAGGACGAAGACGTCGCCTTCCCCGAACAGCGTGTTCTCGTTCATGGCGGTCTGCGGCGTGGGGCGCTTCATGGGGTCCTGCGGCGTTGCTTCATGTGACATGGCTCTGGCCCTAGCAGAGTCCGAGACGGAAGACACCACGTCACAGACGCTGCTGCAAGAGCATCCGGCGGAAGGGCGGGCGCAGCCGGGTCAGGCGGGGCTGCGATCCGCCCAGCCCGCGAAGACCCGCTCGAGCGCGACGACGATGTAGTAGAGCACGATCCCCAGGAAGGCCAAGGCGATCAGCACCGCGAACATCAGCGGGTAGTCCGAGTTGATGCGCCCGCTGTCGAACAGCGCGCCGAGGCCGCGTCCGTGGGGCGAGACGATCTCCATCAGGTTGGTGCCGATGAAGGCCAGCGTCACGGCGACCTTCAGCGCGCCGAAGAACTCGGGCAGGGTCTTCGGCAGCGCGATCTTCCAGAAGATGGTCAGCTTGCTGGCGCCGAGCGAGCGCAGGATGTCGCGGTATTCCGGCTCCAGCGTCGAGAGGCCGATCGAGACCGAGACGGCGATGGGAAAGAAGCTGATGAGGAAGGCGATGAGCACCGTGTTGAAGTCGTGCTGGCCGACGAACATCAGCGCGATGATCGGCACGACGGTCGCCTTCGGGACGGCGTTGAAGCCCACCAGCAGCGGGTAAAGGGCGTCGCGCATGGTGCGCGAGAACCCCATCACCACGCCGAGCGCCGTGCCGAAGATCACGGCAAGGATCAGCCCGGCGACGGTGCGCCAGAGGGTCTGCCAGCCCATCTCGATGAACAGCCAGCGGAAGCGCCAATAGGCCGGCGGCAGGTCCGAGGGCGCGGCCATGCGGTAGCGCGGCCAGCCGTTGAACCAGACGAGGAACTCCCAGAACAGCAGGAACAGGACGATGGCGACCAGCGGGACGGCGATCTTGCGGGCGCTCATGCGGCGGCCTCGTGCCGGCCCTGCGCGATCTGGATCTGGTGGCGCAGAAGGTTCAGCCGGTCGGCCGCCTCGGGCGTATAAAGGTCGTCCAGCGTCCGCCCGGTCCCGCCCGGCACGTCCATGCGGTATTGCGCCGTCGCGGGGCGGCCCGAGAGGACGATCACCTCGTCGGCCAGGAAGATCGACTCGCGCAGGTCATGGGTGATGAGCAGCGTGGTGAACGGCTCCTCGCGGCGCAGGGCGTGCATGGTCTGCCACAGATCCTCGCGCGTGAACGCGTCGAGCGCGCCGAAGGGCTCGTCGAGGATCAGCACCTCGGGCTTGTGCACGATCGCGCGGCAGAGCGAGGCGCGCTGGCGCATGCCGCCCGACAGCTCGGAGGGGCGCTTGGCCTCGAAGCCCTCGAGGCCAACCAGCGCCAGCAGCTCGCGCGCCCGTGCCTCGCGGTCCCGGCGCGCCATGCGTGGGGCGACGATCTCCAGCGGCAGGATCACGTTGTCGAGGATCGAGCGCCATTCCAGCAGCACCGGGTTCTGGAACGCCATCCCCACGGTCGAGCGGGGGCCGCGCACCGGCTCGCCGTGCAGGAAGACCTCGCCCCGGTCGGGCTTCATCAGCCCCGCGATGAGCCGCGTCAGCGTGGACTTCCCGCAGCCCGACGGCCCGACGACGGCGCAGAACGCCCCCGTCGGGATTGCCAGCGACAGATCGTTCAGCACGGGCAGCGGGCCGGCAGGCGTCTTGTAGGCATGGGTCACATGCCTGATCTCGACCGTGTTCTGCATCCCTCGTTACTGCATCGACAGGCTGCCGTCATCCGGCAGCCAGGCATCGCTGAAGTAGAGCGCAGGATCGGGATCGTTCTGGAACTCGTAGGTCAGCTTGATCTGCTCGACCGCGTTGGCCATCCGGTCCGGGTCGATATTGCCCATCCCGTTCTCCATGACCCAATCGGTCATGACGTTGGTCTCCATCGCCAGTTGCAGACGCTCCAGCTCCAGCGCGGCATCCATGCCCGGGTTGCGGCCGGTCAGCGCCTCGATGGCGGCCTCGGGATCGGCGGCGGTCGCCTTCCAGCCCTCGGCCACGGCGCGCAAGAAGCCGGTGACCGCCTCGGGGTTGGCCTCGGCGAAGTCCGTGTTCACGATGACCGCGTTGCCATAAAGGTCCACGCCGTGATCGGCCATCAGGATGACCGAGATGTCATCCTCGGGCACGCCGAGCCGCTTGGTGTTCAGGAACGAGGTGAAGGAGAAGCCCGTCACGGCCGCGACCTGCCCCTCGGCCAGCATCGGCTCGCGGGTCGGAAAGCCCACCGGCTCGACCGTGATCTGGTCCATGTCCAGATCGTTCTCGGCCGCGAAGATCGGGAACTGCGCCCAGGCTCCGTCGGGCGGCGGCGCGCCGAGGGTCTTGCCCATCAGGTCCGCCGGCGCCTCGACGCCGAGCGACTTGCGCCCGATCACCGCGAAGGCGGGCTTGTCGTAGATCATCATCGCCGCGATCACCGGCGCGCCGGGGTTCTGGTCGAGGAACCGCACGAGGCTGTTGATGTCGGCGAAGCCCACCGGGAAGGCGCCCGTCGCGACCTTCGGGATGGCGTCCAGCGAGCCTTCGCCCGCCGTCACCTCGACCGACAGCCCCTCGGCCTCGAAAAGCCCCTGGTCGACGGCGACGAAATAGGGGGCCGACGGGCCCTCGAAGCGCCAGTCGAGCGCAAAGGGCATCGCGGTGTCGGCCAGCGCCGCCCCCCCGAGCAGAAGCGTGGCGAGGGCCGTGGCGACGGGTTTGAGCAGCATTCGGGAACCTTCCTGAGGGACGTCTTTTGCCGCTATCGTGGGCAGAGCCGCCGGACGCGTCAAGCGCCGAGGCCCTTGTACCAGCCGTGGTTCCGCCGGACTGCCTCCAAATGTAGCAGATCGGCCGGCGCCGCGTGGCGCCGGCCGGAGGTCTTACAGATTGCCCGCCGACATCTCGCGCGCGATGTGGTCGGCCTGCCGGATCGCCAGCGCGACGATGGTCAGGGTCGGGTTCTCGGCCGCGCCGGTGGTGAACTGGCTGCCATCGCTGACGAAGAGGTTCGCGATGTCGTGGGTCTGGCCCCACTTGTTCACCACCCCGTCCTCGGCCCGCTCGGACATGCGGTTGGTCCCGAGGTTGTGGGTCGAGGGATAGGGCGGCGTCGGCAGCGTCCGCGTGGCGCCCATCGCGCGGTAGATGGCCTGCCCCCGCTCGTAGGCGTGGTTGCGCATCGCCACGTCGTTCGGGTGGTCGCTGAAATGGACGTTGGCGACCTTGAGGCCGAACTTGTCCACCGTGTCAGACAGGGTGACGCGGTTCGTCTCCTGCGGCATGTCCTCGCCCACGATCCACATGCCGGCCATGTTCTCGTACTGATCGAGCGCGCTGGTGAACTCGCGCCCCCAGCTGCCGGGGTCGAGGAAGGCCGCCATGAAGGGGATGCCGAGGCTCAGCGTCTCCAGCTCGTAGCCGCCGACGAAGCCGCGCGAGGGGTCGTGATGCGCCTCGTCCTGGATGATCCCGGCCATGGTCGTGCCGCGCCACATCCGCACGGGCTTCTCGAAGATCCCGTAGACCGAGCCGGTGGTGTGCCGCATGTAGTTGCGCCCCACCTGACCCGAGCTGTTCGCAAGCCCGTCCGGGAACATGCTGGAGGCGCTGTTCAGCAGCAGCCGCGGGCTCTCGAAGGTGTTGCCCGCCACGGCGACGATCCGCGCGGCCTGGAACTGGAGGTTGCCGTCCTTGTCGAAATACTCGACGCCGGTGACGCGGCCCTCGTCATTGTGCAGGATGCGGGCGACATGGGCATGGTCGCGCACCTCGAGATTGCCGGTCGCCTCGCCCTTCGGGATGTCGGTATATGCGGCCGACCACTTGGCGCCCCATTTGCAGCCCTGGAAGCAGAAGCCGGTCTGCTGGCAGGCCGGGCGCTCGTCGTTGTCGACGGAGTTGATCGCCATGTGCCCGGTCGAGACGCGGCTGTAGCCGACGGCCTTCGCGCCCGCCTCGAAGACCTTGTAGTTGTTGTTGCCCGGCAGGCCGGGGAAGTTGCCGGTGCGGGTCACGCCCAGCTTCGCCTCGGCCTTCTCGTACCAGGGCGCCATCTCGGCATGATCGATCGGCCAGTCCAGAAGGTTCGCCCCCTCGACCGCGCCGTAGGTGGTCAGCGCCTTCCACTCATGCTCCTGAAAGCGGATCGAGGCACCCGCCCAGTGGGTCGTCGTGCCGCCCACGGCCTTCACGATCCAGGCCGGCAGGCCGCTGAAATCGCGCGCCACGCGCCAGTCGCCGCTGGTCGTGCGCGGGTCGGTCCAGGCCAGCTGGCCGAAGCTTTCCCATTCGTCGTTGATGTAGTCCTCGGGCAGGTAGCGCCCGCCCGCCTCCAGCGCCACGACCTTGACGCCCTTCTGCGCCAGCTCGTTGGCCAGGACCCCGCCGCCCGCGCCGGTGCCGATGATGACGACCACGCTGTCGTCGGTCAGTTCGAATTTTGCCGCCGTTGCCATGTCCGCCTCCTCAAAGCCAGTCGATGTCGTCGAAACCGCGGTACATGTAACCGCCCTGCGAGAAGCTCTCGCCCTCGTATCCGAAGATCGGCCACACATCTTTCTGGTTGTAGAGCCCGGTCACGAGGCCCCCGCGCACCGTCTGGAAGAAGTCGCTCTCCTCGATGCTGCGCAGGATGGCGACGCGGTCGGCTTCCCACCCGGCGCCAAGGTAGCTGTCGAACCCCGCCTCGCGGGCGGCGGCGTCCAGCGCCTCGATCCCGGCGGCGACCATCTGCGCCTGTTCGGGGCTGTCGTAGCCCTTGATCGCGACGGCGTAGAAGCGGTCGCCGATCCGGTCGTGGGGATAGATGTCGCGCGCCATCTGCAGCAGCGTCGCCATCTGCTGCTCGGTGACGTTTCGCACCTCGACGGCCCAGGCTCCGTTGGGCGCGGCGATGAAGCCGGCCCCCGTGACGGCCAGCGCCCCGGCCGCCACGGCGCGGCTCAGCAGCGCGCGCCGGGTCAGCCCCTGTTTCCTCAGTTCCTGCATGGGTCCTCCTCCCCTTGATTGTTGCGCCCGGCCCTCCCCCAAGGGCAGGCGCGTTACTTGTAGCGGCCTGCCCTTTGCAGGACCTCGATCTCGTACCCGTCCGGGTCCTTGATGAAGAAGAAGCGGGCGATCACCTCGCCGCCGGGCGCGAAATCGACCAGCTTGCGCGGCGCGAAGCCGGCATCCAGCATGCGCGCATGTTCCGCGTCCACGTCATCGACGGAAAAGGCGACATGGCCGTAGCCGTCGCCGAGGTTGTAAGGCTCGGTCCGGCCCTTGTTCACGGTCAGCTCCAGCTCGGTCGCGCTTTCGGCGTTGGCGAGGTAGATCAGCGTGAAGCTCTCGAAATCCAGCCGCTCGGCGACCTTCAGGCCGAAGGCGCGGTCGTAGAAATCGACCGAGGCCGCCTCGTCCAGAACGCGGATCATCGAGTGGATATACTTGGCCATGAGGCCCCCTTGTCGTGACTGTCCTGAGAATCAGCCTAAGGGGCGCGGGCGCGGCAGGGGTAGTATCAGGCTACTACAGGCGCGAAATCCTACTCGGCCGCGATGGCGGTGATGCGCGGCGCCTGTTCTTCGCCAAGGTGGATCGTGCAGGCGCAGCGCAGAAGCGAGGTGAAGTTGCGGGCCTCGCCATGCAGCTCGAGCACCTCGGCATGCAGCTTCGAGATGAAGGCCGGGGTGCTGACCCCCTCGCGCGCGGCGATCTGGTCGAGGATGCCCCAGAAGGCCCGTTCCAGCCGGATCGAGGTGGACTGCCCGTTGAGGCGCAGCCGGCGGGTGACGGTCTCGTAGCGGTCGGGATGCTGTCCTGCGAAGATCTGGCACATCAGCTTGATCTCTGGCCTTGGGTCCGGGCGACCAGATTGCGCCGATCCCGCGCCAAAATCAACGCCGCCCGGACGGGACGGCGCTCACACTTTCGTCGCTGGAGGGGGCGGCCTCAGTGGGTCCAGGGCATCCGCCGGTCGGTCGCGAAATTCTCGCCATAGCCGCGCGGGCGCACGTTCGGGGCGCGGCGGTGCGGCACCTGCACGACATAGTCCAGCTTGTGCTCGCGCGCGTAATCCTCGGCCTGCTTCAGCGTGTCGAAGCGCAGACGGACCTGCGCCTGCGTGTCGCGGCTGCTGGTCCAGCCCATCAGCGGGTCCAGCTCGCGCGAATCCTTGGGCGGGAACTCCAGCACCCATTTCCGGCTGCGGGCGCTGCCCGACTGCATCGCGTTGCGGGAAGGCTGGTAGATGCGCACGGTCATGCGGCTCGTCCTCTGGCTGATCCGACCGAGTTATGTGGAAAAGCCGCGTCCGGTTCAAGCCCCCTGGCCGCGGATGCGGCGCCGCCGCGTCAGTCGGCCGCCTGAGGCGCAAGCCGCACCGAGGGCGTGAAGGCGCCCGACAGCTCGGCCGCGCCGCCCTGCTTGTCCATGACGCAGACCATCACGGCGCCCGCTTCCGGTCCTTCGCTCACGTGCAGCAGCGCGATCCCGTAGCTTTCGCTGCCGAAGGGATCGACCGAGATGTCGGCCGCCGCACCCTCGGGCAGAAGGGCGAGGCAGGCCGCCTCGGTGCGGTCGCGGAACTCCTGCCACGCCTCTTCCGTTGAGGCGAAAGCCGCGCCGCCGGCCGCTGCCACGATACCTGCCGCCAGAAGACCCTTGATCCGCATCGACATGCTGCCGCCCCTTCCGAAAAGACCGACGGTGAAGCTGGCACAGAACCGGCTCCGACATCAAGAAGGTGATCCGAGATGACACGACACCTGCGCCACCTGCCGCCCCTGCTTGCCGCGACGCTGCTCGTCTCGGCCTGCGCGGCTGGCCCCTCCTACACCGTCGCCGCCACGCGATGCGATCCCGCCCAGCACCAGGCGCTGGTCGGGCGCAACATCGGCGAGACCTTCCTGCCCCCCTCGCTTCGCGTGCGCGAGATCTCTCCGGGGCAGATGGTCACGCAGGATTACGACCCGGCGCGGCTGAACATCTTCATGGACGTGAAGGGCTGGATCGGCCGCGTCAGCTGCGGCTGATCACCCCCGCCGCTTCGAGCGCTTGTTGCCGCCCCGCTGGCCGGCCCGTCCGGCCGTCGAGCGGCCCGAGCCGCGCATCGCGACCTCGGCCGCTTCCTCGACGGCTGACTGCCGCGCCATCGGGTCGTCCGAGATCGCCAGGTCCACCGCCTCTAGCCGCTTTACCTCGTCGCGCAGGCGCGCGGCTTCCTCGAACTCCAGGTTCTCGGCGGCCTTGCGCATCTGCTGGCGCATCGCGTCCAGATGCGCCGCGAGGTTCGCGCCGATCAGGGGCTTGTCCACCTTCGTCGTGATGCGCGACTGGTCCGTGTCGCCCTGCCAGAGGCCCGCCAGCACATCGTCCACGTTCTTGCGGACGGTCTGGGGCGTGATGCCATGCGCCTCGTTATAGGCCATCTGCTTCTCGCGCCGCCGCTCGGTCTCGGCCATGGCGCGTTCCATGCTGCCGGTAATGCGGTCGGCATACATTATCACCCGGCCCTCGACGTTGCGCGCCGCCCGGCCGATGGTCTGAATGAGCGAGGTTTCCGAGCGCAGGAAGCCTTCCTTGTCCGCGTCCAGGATCGCGACCAGCCCGCATTCGGGGATGTCCAGCCCCTCTCGCAGGAGGTTGATCCCCACCAGCACGTCGAAGGCGCCGAGGCGCAGGTCGCGCAGGATCTCGATCCGCTCGATCGTGTCGATGTCGCTGTGCATGTAGCGGATCTTGATGCCCTGCTCGTGCAGGTATTCGGTCAGGTCCTCGGCCATGCGCTTGGTCAGGGTCGTGACCAGCGTGCGGTAGCCGGCGGCCGTCACGCGGCGCACCTCGTCCAGCAGGTCGTCCACCTGCATCTCGACCGGGCGGATCTCGATCTGCGGGTCCAGAAGCCCGGTGGGGCGGATGATCTGCTCGGTGAAGACGCCGCCGGTCTGGTCCATCTCCCATTGCGCGGGGGTGGCCGAGACGAAGACGGATTGGGGCCGCATCGCGTCCCATTCCTCGAACTTCAGCGGGCGGTTGTCCATGCAGCTGGGCAGGCGGAAGCCGTGCTCGGCCAGCGTGAACTTGCGCCGGAAGTCGCCCCGGTACATCGCGCCGATCTGCGGAACCGAGACGTGGCTCTCGTCGGCGAAGACGATGGCGTTGTCGGGGATGAACTCGAACAGCGTGGGGGGCGGCTCGCCGGGGGCGCGGCCGGTCAGGTAGCGGGAGTAGTTCTCGATGCCGTTGCAGACGCCGGTCGCCTCCAGCATCTCGATGTCGAAATTTGTGCGCTGCTCCAGCCGCTGCGCCTCCAGCAGCTTGCCCTCGTCCTGAAGCTGCTTCAGGCGGCCCTGAAGCTCGGCTTTGATGCCCTTGACCGCCTGCTGCAGCGTCGGACGCGGGGTGACGTAGTGGCTGTTGGCGTAGATGCGGATCTGCTTGAAGCTGTCGGACTTCACGCCGGTCAGGGGATCGAACTCAGTGATCGCCTCAAGCTCGTTGCCGAAGAAGTCGAAGCGCCAGGCGCGGTCCTCGAGGTGGGCGGGCCAGACCTCGACCAGATCGCCGCGCACCCGGAAGGCGCCGCGCTGGAAGCTGGTGTCGAGCCGCTTGTACTGCTGCGCGACCAGCTGGCCCAGGAACTCGCGCTGGTCGTAGCTCTGCCCGACGATCATGTCCTGCGTCATGGCCGAATAGGTCTCGACCGAGCCGATGCCGTAGATGCAGCTGACCGACGCGACGATGATCACGTCGTCGCGTTCCAGAAGCGCCCGAGTCGCTGAGTGGCGCATCCGGTCGATGGCCTCGTTGATCTGCGATTCCTTCTCGATATAGGTATCGCTGCGCGGGACGTAGGCTTCGGGCTGGTAGTAGTCGTAGTAGCTGACGAAGTATTCCACCGCGTTGTCGGGGAAGAAGCCCTTGAACTCGCCGTAGAGCTGGGCGGCCAGCGTCTTGTTCGGCGCAAGGATGATGGCCGGGCGCTGCGTCTCCTCGATGACCTTCGCCATCGTGTAGGTCTTGCCGGTGCCGGTCGCACCCAGCAGGACCTGGTTCTGCTCACCCTCCAGCACTGCAGCCGCCAGCTCCTTGATCGCGGTGGGCTGGTCGCCCGCCGGCTTGAACTCGGACTGCATCACGAAGCGCTTGCCGCCCTCCAGCTTGGGGCGGGTGACCTCGATGGGGCGCATCACCGGGGCGTTCGTGTTGTTGTGACCCATGAGGTTCCTGATCCGTTCGAGGCTGCCCCAAAGATGTGTCTGCCGGGCCGGAAGTCAACCGCGCGAGAGCCGTGCGGGTTGCAGTTCCGTCCAGCCCTGCCCGCCCGACAGCTCGTCCGCGAGGATCTCGGCCGTCACCGGGCCGAGGGTGAAGCCTTGGTGCCCGTGGCCGAAATGCGCCCAGAGGTTCGGCTGGTCCGGCACCCGGCCCACCAGAGGCAGCATGTCCGGCATGCAGGGGCGGCGGCCGGTCCAGGGCTCGGCCTCGACCGGGGCGCCGATGTCGAACAACTCGCGCGCGGCCTTTTCGCCATGTTTCAGCTGCGGGGGCGAGAGGCGCGGATGGGGCGTCAGCTCGGCGGCCGTCGCGATCCGAAGGCCCCGGCGCATGGGCGACAGGACGACCGAGTTGCCGAAATCCGCGATCGGGTGATGGGGCGGCATCTCCATGTGGTAGTGCCGGTGATAGCCGCGCTTGTAGACCATCGGCACCTTGAGCCCGAAGCGCTGCGTCAGCATGGGCGACCACGGCCCGAGGGCGATAACGGCATGTTCGGCCTCGACCTCGTCCGCGACCCAGGCCGCGCCCTTGCGGTGCAGGTCCCCGGCGTCACCGTTCACGATCCGCCCGCCGCGCTTCTGGAAGAGCGCCGCGTAGGAGGCGACAAGTCCGCCCGGATCGGCGCAGTTCCAGCTGTCAGACCAATGCGTCGCGCCCTCGACCTGCACCTTGATCGCGGGCTCCAGCGCGCGCAGCTGCGCCCCGTCCAGCAGTCGCGCCTCCACACCGAACTCGGTCCGGAACCGCTCGGCCGTGGTACGGGCGGTGTCCATCTTCGCGGGCGTGCGGTGCAGCTCGATATAGCCGTTCTTGCGGATGATGTTGCCGGCGCCCGCCGCCTCGATCAGCGGGCCGTGGCGGTCGGTGGACTGCCGGATCAGCTTGCCCCAGGTGACCGAGGCCCGCCGATGCGCCGCCGGCAGCGAATTCATCGCGTAGCTCCAGATCGCGCCCAGCTGCGAGACCAGCCCCGCCGGCGTCCACTTGACGTCGAAGCCCCGGCCCATCGCGATCTGCAGCAGCGCCCCGGGGGCCAGCGGCATGGCATAGGGCTCGACGGCTTCCGTCTGGATCAGGCCGGCATTGCCGTAGCTGGTCTCGCGCCCCGGCACGCCCCGTTCGACGATCGTGACGTCATGCCCCCGCGCCTGAAGGGCCAGCGCCGTCGAGACGCCGACCATGCCCGCACCCAAGACCAGAACCTCGGCCATCGCCGCCTCCATCACCGTACCGGCTCAGCGATGCGGCGGAATGCGTGAGGGGACAAGTATTCTTCGGCGACGGCCAGAATCTTTGCAAGATTCAGGCGAAAAGCTCTCGGCAGAAGGTCAAACCTTCGACCAGCGCGTCCACTTCTGCCTTCGTGTTGTACATGCCGAAACTGGCGCGGGCGCTGGCGGTGACGCCGAAGAACTCCATCAGCGGCATGGCGCAATGGCTGCCCGCACGGACGGCGATGCCCTTCTTGTCGAGGATGGTCGAGATGTCATGCGCATGCGCCCCCTCCATCGTCATCGAGAAGATCGCGCCCTTCTCGGGCGCGTCGCCCTGAATCTGCAGCCAGTTCAGCTCGCGCAGCCGGTCGCGCGCATAGTCGCGCAACCCCCGCTCATGCGCGGCGATGTTCTCCATCCCCAGGTCCATCATGTAGTCCAGCGCAGCGCCCAAGCCGATCTGGTTGACGATGCCGGGCGTGCCCGCCTCGAAGCGCAAGGGCGGGTCGGCATAGGTGACCTCGTCGCGCGCCACGGTGCGGATCATGTCGCCGCCGCCGAGGAACGGGCGCATCTCGGCCTGCCGCGCGCGGCTGATCCAGATCGCGCCCGAGCCTGAGGGACCATAGAGCTTGTGCCCCGTGATGCAGAAGAAATCGCAGCCGAGCGCGCCGACATCGACGGGCATGTGCACGGCAGACTGGCTGCCATCGACCAGCACCGGCACGTCGGTGCCGCGCGCGATGGCGGCGACATCCACCACGGTGCCGGTGACGTTCGACATATGGGTGACGGCGATCAGCTTCGTCTTCGGGCCCACGGCGGCCAGCACCTTCTCGGGCGGCAGGCTGCCATCGGGCTCGGGCTCGACCCATTTCAGGACCACACCCTGCCGCTCGCGCAGGAAATGCCAGGGCACGATGTTGGCGTGATGCTCCAGCACGGACAGCACGATCTCGTCGCCCGCCTGCATCCGCGGCGCGGCCCAGCCATAGGAGACGAGGTTGATCGCCTCGGTCGAACCCGAGGTGAAGATCACCTCGTCCTCGTGCGGGGCCTTCAGGAAGCGGGCAATGGTCGCGCGCACCTTCTCGTAATTGTCGGTGGCAAGGTTCGACAGGAAGTGCAGGCCCCGGTGGACGTTGGCGTATTCGCCCTCGTAGGCGCGGGTGATCGCGTCGATCACGCAGCGCGGCTTCTGGGCGCTGGCGCCGTTGTCCAGGTAGACCAGCGGGCGGCCGTTGACCTGCCGGGACAGGATCGGGAACTCGGCACGAACGGCGTTGACGTCGAAGCTCATTGCGGCATCTCCGGCAGAAGGCCAAACGAGGCCGCGAAGAAGGACATGATGAAGCCCATCGCCAGAAGCGTGGCGAACATCACCAGCAGGATCTTCGGCCCGCTGGAAAAGCCGTGCAGCGCCTTCACGAACTGCACGGTCAGCCAGAGGAACAGCGCGATGGCGATGATCCCCATGATCGCCGCGGCGCCCGGCAGGACCAGCGACAGGACGATCTGGACGACCTGCACGATCAGCAGGATGACCTCGATCCAGACGGCCAGCAGCAGCGCGTCCTCGAACCGGCCGTGGCCGCCGAACATACGCCCGACACCCGCCATCAGCCAGGCGCCGATGACGATGGCCGCCAGCTGGAAGCCGGCCAGGACCAGCGGCTGCTGGCTGAGGGCGAAGGTCGGGACCTCGGCGTCCTCGGGCACCGGGAAGAGCTGCGCCGAGACGAAGGCCAGGATGCCCGAGACCGAGACCGCCAGCAGCAGCCCCATCCAGCGCGCCGACATCGGCCAGCCCTGCGACAGAAGCAGATGCGCGGCCTCCTCGGGGTTGCGGAAGGTGAGCCGGACCAGCCCCTTGAACATGTCGGTCGTCATCAGTTCCGCCTTGCCAGCGCCGCAATCCCGGCGCCCCAGATGAAGAGAAAGCCGAGGCCCGCGACCACGCGCGTCAGCGTCAGCGCCGGACCCGGCCCGATCATCCCCGCGACCAGCCCCGAGAGCAGCATCGCCGGCGCGACGGCCAGCAGGGCCCAGAACAGCGCGAGCCGGCTTTCCCGCGGCGCGAGCCTTCTGGGCGCGGCGCGCGAGATCAGCGCCACGAGGCCCGCGACCCCGTAGGCCAGCAGCGGCATGATGAAGATCACCGCCATCAGCGAGCCTGCCATCCGCGCGTCCAGCGGGATCGAGGGGTCGATCTGCGCCGCCCGCGCGTTCATCGGCGCCTGCGCGATCAGGAAGATCAGCATGGCCAGCATCAGGACCGCGATCAGCACGCGGTCCGGCATGCCAGCGAGGCCCCGCACCACCCGGCGCGGGGCCCACCAGCTTTCCAGCACGCGGTGGACCATCCCGGTCCCCGCGGCTGGCGTCATATCGCGGCCTGATCCGTCAGCCATGCGTCCAGGGCTTCGTTGATCTCGGATCGCAGCGCCTCGTCCTCGACCTCTTCCAGCGCGTCGGCGAGGAAGGACAGGACCAGGAAGACGACGGCGCGCGCATGCGGCACACCGCGCGAGCGCAGGTAGAACAGCGCGTCCTCGTCGATCGCGCCCGTGGTCGAGCCGTGCGAGCACTTCACGTCGTCGGCGTAGATCTCCAGCTCGGGCTTGGCGAGGAACTGGCTTGCCTCGTCCAGCAGCAGCGCCTGGCTGATCTGGTAGCCGTCGGTCTTCTGCGCGCCAGGCTTGACCAGGATCTTGCCCTGGAAGACGCCGGTCGCGCCGTTCTTCAGCACCTTCTTGAAGACCTGCCGGCTTTCGCAGCGCTCGGCCCCGTGGGTGATGAAGATGGTGTCGTCGTGGTGGAAGGGCGCGGCGGATGCATCGCCCAGAGCGGCGGCCGCGATATGCGCCACCGCGTCGTCGCCGGCGATGTCGATGACGCCCTCGTGGCGCATCTGCGTGCCGCCCACGGCCAGCGAGAAGCTCTTGAACTGCGCCTCGGCCGCGACGCGGGCGAAGATGTGCGCGACCCCGGTCTTGGCATCCCCGGCGCGCTTGGCCGCGATGTGGTGGAAGCGGGCGCCCTGCCCCAGATCGGCCTCGATCACCCCGTTCGAGCGGGCGCCGGTCGCCCCCGTCTCGAGCAGCGTCAGCTCGGCCCCCGGCTCGAGACGGATGGTGTGGTGCCACATCGCGTCCGCCTCGGCGCTGCCGCGGCGGTGGATGATGTGGATGGGCCGGGCGGGCTTGCCCGTCACGCGGATCAGCAGCCCGTCCGTGGCGAAGCCGGTGTTCAGCGCCGCGAAGGGCCGGCGCACCGGCTTTTGCCCGGCGGCTTCCAGCGTGCCGTAGAGGCCCGCCGCCCAGTCCGCGCCGTCCGCAAGGCGCGAGATCTCGACCCCGTCCAGCGCCAGCGCATCCGAGGCATCCGCATCGAAGACGCCATCCACGAAGACCAGCCGCAGCCGCTCGGTCGTGCCGAACAGGGGCGAGTCGCCGGCGCCGCTCAGCGGCAGCGCCGTGGGGCGAGGCGCGTTGAACGGACGCGGGTCGGTGTAGCGCCAGTATTCGTCGCGCGGGCCAGGCAGCCCCATCTCGCGCAGCCGCGACAGCGCATCCTGGCGGGCGGCGGCGAGCGTGTCCTGCGGCAGCGTCAGCTCGGCCAGCCGCGCGTCCAGCGCGCCGGCGGGCTTGGGGGCGCCGGCGACCTCGGGGGTCTGCTGCACCTTGGTCTGGAGGGCCGTGTCAGCCATCAGCCGGCCTCCGCCAGAAGATCGCCGTAGCCGTTCTCTTCGACTTCCAGCGCCAGTTCCGGCCCGCCCGACTTCACAATGCGGCCGTTCGACATGATGTGCACCACGTCCGGCTGGATGTGGTTCAGAAGGCGCTGGTAATGCGTGATCACAAGGAAGCTGCGGTCGGGCGAGCGCAGCGCGTTCACGCCTTCGGAGACCAGCCGCATCGCGTCCACGTCGAGGCCCGAGTCGGTCTCGTCCATGATGCACATGCGCGGGGCCAGCATGGCCATCTGCAGGATCTCGTTGCGCTTCTTCTCGCCGCCCGAGAAGCCCACGTTCACCGGGCGCTTCAGCATGTCGGGGCTGATCTGCAACTCGGCCGCCTTGGCGCGGACCTCCTTCAGGAACTCGCCCGAGGACAGCTCGGTTTCGCCCCGCGCCTTGCGCTGCGCGTTCACAGCGGTCCGCAGGAAGGTCATGTTGCCGACGCCGGGGATCTCGACCGGGTACTGGAACGCGAGGAACAGGCCGGCGGCGGCGCGTTCCTCGGGCTCCATGTCCAGCAGGCTCTCGCCGTCCAGATGCGCCTCGCCCTCGGTCACCTCGTAGCCGTCGCGACCCGACAGGACATAGGACAGCGTGGACTTGCCCGACCCGTTCGGCCCCATGATCGCATGGACCTGACCGGCGGGGACCTCAAGCGACAGACCCTTCAGGATCTGCTTGTCCTCTTCCTCAAGCTTGACGTGCAGGTTGTTGATTTTCAGCATCTTTCCCTCAAACGGCGAAGGCGCCGCTGCGGGCGCCGTGTGGGCGGGGGGCCGGGCGCTGTGCCCGGCCGGAATGGATCAGCCGACCGAGCCTTCCAGCGAGATCGCGACAAGACTCTGGGCTTCCATCGCAAATTCCATCGGCAGGGCCTGCAGCACCTCGCGGCAGAAGCCGTTCACGACCAGCGCGACCGCCTCTTCCTCGTCCATGCCGCGCGAGCGGCAGTAGAAGAGCTGGTCGTCATCAACCTTGGAGGTCGTCGCCTCGTGCTCGACCCGGCTCGAGGTGTTCTTGACCTCGATATAGGGCACGGTATGCGCGCCGCACTTGTCGCCGATCAGCAGACTGTCGCACTGCGTGTAGTTGCGGCTGTTCGTGGCGCGCGGGTGCATGGTGACCAGCCCACGATAGGTGTTCTGCGCCTGACCCGCCGAAATGCCTTTGGACACAATGCGCGAGCGGGTGTTCTTGCCAAGATGGATCATCTTGGTGCCCGTATCGGCCTGCTGCCAGTTGTTCGCGATGGCAATCGAGTAGAACTCGCCCTGGCTCTCGTTGCCGCGCAGGATGCAGGAGGGGTATTTCCAGGTGATCGCGCTGCCGGTTTCCACCTGCGTCCACATCACCTTGGCCCGGTCGCCCCGGCAATCGGCGCGCTTGGTGACGAAGTTGTAGATGCCGCCCTTGCCGTCCTCGTCGCCGGGGAACCAGTTCTGGACGGTCGAGTACTTGATCTCGGCATCTTCCAGGATCACCAGCTCGACCACCGCCGCGTGCAGCTGGGTCGTGTCGCGCTTGGGCGCGGTGCAGCCCTCGAGATAGCTGACATAGCTGCCCTTGTCGGCGATGATCAGCGTGCGCTCGAACTGGCCGGTGTTCTCGGCATTGATGCGGAAATAGGTCGACAGCTCCATCGGGCAGCGCACGCCCGGCGGGATGTAGACGAAGGAGCCGTCCGAGAAGACCGCGCTGTTCAGCGTCGCGAAGTAGTTGTCGGACTGCGGCACGACCGAGCCGAGATATTTCTTGACCAGCTCGGGATGCTCGCGGATCGCCTCGGAGATCGAGCAGAAGATGACGCCGGCCTTGGCCAGCTCGTCCTTGAAGGTCGTGCCGACGCTGACGCTGTCGAAGACGGCGTCCACGGCGACCTTGCGGCCCTCGGCGGGCGCGGCCTCGGCGCCCTCGACCCCGGCCAGGATCATCTGCTCGCGCAGCGGGATGCCCAGCTTGTCATAGGTCGCCAGCAGCTTCGGATCGACCTCGTCCAGCGACTTCGGCTTCACTTCCATGCTCTTGGGGCGGGCGTAGTAGTACTGGTCCTGGTAGTCGATCTTGGGATAGTTCAGCAGCGCCCACCGCGGCTCGGTCATGGTGACCCACCGGCGATAGGCTTCCAGCCGCCAGTCCGTCATCCATTGCGGCTCGCCGTTCTTTTCCGAGATCAGCCGGACGATGTCCTCGTTCACGCCCTTGGGCGCGTATTCCATCTCGATCTCGGTGTCCCAGCCATACTTGTAGCTGCCCATGTTCTGGACAGTCTCGACCGTTTCGCGGTCGACGCCTTCGCGCACGTCAAGATCGGTGGTTGCCGTCATCCTCTATCCTTCCTCGGTGGCCTTGGCGCGGGGTGCCCCGGCCATGCCATTCCTGTCGCGCCAGCGTGAATACGCGGTTTCCCACGCATCCGCAAATCGGTTCAGCTGATCCTCGTCCAAAGCCGGGCTTATGGAAATCCGGATGGCCGATTGGGCCTGCTGATCGTCATATCCCATCGCCTGCAGCACCCCGCTGGCCCGGACCTTGCCGGACGAGCAGGCCGAGCCTGCGGAAACGGCGAAACCCGCGAGATCCATCTGCATGACCTGCGTCTCGCCCTTCCAGCCGGATGTAAGAAGACAGGTCGTGTTCGGCAAGCGCCGGGCGCCTTTTCCTGCAACGATCAGCTCGGGAAAACGGCCCGTCAGCCGCGCCTCGAGCCGATCGCGGCGGGCAGCGACCTCGTCCCAGAGGCCCGCTTCCAGATCCGCTTGCGCGGCCCTCGCGGCGGCCGCGAAGCCGAGGATGCCGATGAGGTTCTCGGTTCCCGCGCGGCGCCCCTGCTCCTGCCCGCCGCCCTTGAGCATGGCGGACAGGTCGGTGCCCTTCCGCAGGACCAGCGCTCCGATGCCCTTCGGCCCGCCCAGCTTGTGCGCGCTGACAAGGCCGGCCGTCACGCCCAGCCAATTGAAGGCAAATGGGATCTTGCCGAAACCCTGGGTCAGGTCCGAGGCCGCCAGACCCTCGGGCAGGGCTTGGATCACGCCCGTCTCGCTGTTCGCCAGCTGCAAGGTGGCGCCTGCCGGCTCGTCCACCGTGACACGCCCGTCCTGGTCCACCGGCAGCACCGGCCGGCACCAAGCCTTGACCGCGTCGTGTTCCACCGGCGCGCAGGCAAGGTCGCGCCCGACCAGCACCATCGCCGCCGCCTCGGTCGCGCCCGAGGTGAAGACGACATCCGCCCCCTCGGCGCCCAAGGCGGCTGCGACATCCTCGCGCGCCCTTTCCATCGCCATCTTCGCCGCCCGCCCCTCGGCGTGGACGGACGAGGGGTTTCCCGCGACATCCATCGCCGCGATCATCGCCTCCCGCGCCTCGGGGCGCAGGGGGGCGGTGGCGTTCCAGTCAAGATAGGCCCTCATGCCAGCGCCTCGGCGATGCGCAGGGCGAGGCGCTGCGCCACCTCGGCCTTGGGCAGGCGCGGCCATTCCTCGGCGCCATCCGCGTGGATCAGGGTCACGGCGTTCTCGGTTCCGCCCATGATGCCGGTGGCGGGGCTGACGTCGTTGGCGACGATCCAGTCGCAGCCCTTGCGGGCCCGCTTGGCCGAGGCGTGGGCGATGACGTCATGCGTCTCGGCCGCGAAGCCCACGACCAGGGCCGGCCGCGCCGCGTGGTGCGACAGCCAGGCGAGGATGTCCGGGTTCTCGACCATCTCCAGCTCGGGCGGGCGGCCGCTGCCATCCTTCTTCATCTTGCGCTCGGCCGCCGCGGCAACGCGCCAGTCTGCCACCGCCGCGGCCATGACAGCCGCATCGGCCGGCAGTGCGGCCGCCACCGCCTCCTGCATCTGGAGGGCCGTCTCGACGCGGATTACCTCGACGCCGGCGGGCGGTGGGACCTGCGCCGGCCCGGTCACGAAGCTGACCCGCGCGCCGAGATCGCGCAAGGCGGCGGCGATGGCGGTTCCCTGCGCGCCCGAGGAGCGGTTCGCGATGTAGCGCACCGGGTCAATCGGCTCATGCGTCGGCCCCGAGGTCACGATGACGTGGCGCCCGGCCAGAAGGGCTGGCTGGACCTGCGCCTCGGGCAGCAGCTTCAGCGGGCTACCGGGAAGAGCCGCACGGATCGCCGCCACGATCGCCTCCGGCTCGGCCATGCGGCCGGGGCCGAACTCGCCGCAGGCCATCTCGCCCTCGTCCGGGCCCACGGTCAGGATGCCGTCGCCGCGCAGCGTGGCGAGGTTGCGCTGCGTTGCCGGGTGCTGCCACATCCGCACGTTCATGGCCGGCGCGATCAGCACGCGCTTGTCGGTCGCCAGCAGCAAGGTCGAGGGCAGGTCGTCCGCCATTCCCTGCGCCATCCGCGCCATCAGGTTCGCCGTCGCCGGCGCGACCACGACCAGATCGGCCCGGCGCGAGAGCTGGATATGCCCGATCTCGGCCTCGGCCGCGATGTCGAAGAGACCCTCATGCGCCGCCTCGCCCGCAAGCACGGACAGGGACAGGGGCGTGACGAACTCGGCCGCCGCGCGGGTCAGCACCGGCGTCACCGCCGCGCCTTCCGCCCGGATCAGGCGGATCAGGGCCGGCACTTTGGTGGCCGCGATCCCGCCGCCGACGATCAGAAGTATCCGCTTGCCCTGCATGGCCCGTCCTTTCGGTATGCTGGCTAGATAGCTGCACGCCGGCGGTGCCGCAAGGAAGCGGGGGCGCTGCCCCGTCGCCGGCTGGTTCTTGAACCAGTGGCGAACCGCCGGCAACCCCCGGGATAGTCTTGCACAGAAGATGGAGGGAGGGCGGGCGTTAACCGTTCCTTAAGCGCGTCACGTTAACCATCTGCCAGCAAGACGGAGAAGATGATGGTCGCGCTGGCCTATGGGGTCGCTTTCGAAGGGGTCGAGCCGCGGCTGGTCGAAGTGCAATGCGCGCTGAGCGCCGGGTTGCCGGGCTTCGGCATCGTCGGCCTGCCGGACAAGGCGGTGAGCGAGGCCCGCGAGCGGGTGCGGGCCGCCTTTGGCGCCCTCGCCATCGCGCTGCCCAACCGGCGCGTGACGGTGAACCTGTCGCCGGCGGACCTGCCGAAGGAGGGCTCGCATTTCGACCTGCCCATCGCGCTGGCGGTGCTGGCGGCCCTCGACATCGTCCCGCGCGAGGAGGTCGCGCGCTGCGTGGCCTTGGGCGAGCTGGCGCTGGACGGGCGCCTGGTCGAGGTGAACGGTGCCCTGCCCGCCGCGCTGGCGGCCTCCGAGGATGACCGGGCGCTGATCTGCCCGAAGAGCTGCGGCAACGAGGCGGCCTGGATCGAGTCTGTCCCTGTCCTCGGCGCCGCCAGCCTGCGCGAGGTGGTCGATCACCTGACGGACCGGGCGCCCCTGGCTCGCGCGACGCCGGGCGCCTTTGACGGCGCGGTGCGGCCGGGCTGCCTGTCGGAGGTGAAGGGGCAGGAACGCCCGAAGCGCGCGCTGGAGATCGCGGCCGCGGGGCGGCACCACATGCTGATGATCGGCCCGCCCGGGTCGGGGAAGTCGATGCTGGCCTCGCGCCTGCCCGGGCTCATGCCGCCGCTAACGCCGCGCGAGGCGCTCGAGACCTCGATGATCCACTCGCTGGCCGGCACGCTGCCCGAGGGAGGGATCTCGCGTCAGCCGCCGTTCCAGGAGCCGCATCACACGGCCTCGCCGGCCGCGGTGGTGGGTGGGGGCCGCGGCGCGGGGCCGGGGCAGATCAGCCTCGCGCATAACGGAGTTCTGTTTCTCGACGAGCTGCCCGAGTTCTCGCGGCAGGTGCTGGACACGCTGCGCCAGCCCATCGAGACGGGCGAGGTCGTCGTGGCACGCGCCAATGCCCATGTCCGCTATCCCTGCCGCTTCCTGCTGGTGGCGGCCGCCAATCCCTGCCGCTGCGGCCACCTGGCCGACGCCGCCCGCGCCTGCGCGCGTGCGCCGGGTTGCGGCAGCGACTATCTCGGGCGGGTGTCCGGTCCGCTCATGGATCGCTTCGATCTGCGGCTGGAGGTGCCGGCCGTCGCCGTCACCGATCTGGAGCTTCCGGCGCAGGGCGAGACCTCGGCCGAGATCGCCGCACGCGTCGCGGCAGCGCGCGAGATCCAGGCGAGGCGGTTTGAGGGGCTTGAAGGAGTGCGCGTCAATGCCGAGGCTTCGGGCGCGCTTCTCGACGAGATTGCGGCGCCCGACGCGGCCGGGCGCGAGCTGATCCACAAGGCGGCGGACCGGCTTGGGCTGACCGCGCGCGGCTATCACCGCATCCTGCGCAGTGCGCGCACGGTCGCGGACCTCGAAGGGAGCGCCAGGGTCCACCCCCATCACCTCGCCGAGGCGATCAGCTACCGGCTGCCCTTCGTGGCCGGGGGCTAAGCCAGCGGGCAGCCAGCGGGCGGCCGGGCGGCCCTTTCTTCTGCGGCGCGTCACAGGTCACGCGGCAGAGGGTGACCCGGTCCTCCACGCAATCGTCCGTCGCCTATCCCTTGATCACATGCACTCCGGTGACGAACGCTGCAACAGTGGTGGCGGCCCTCTAGAGGACCCGCCCCAGAAGGATCGCCCAGCCCGACATGATGACCCCGAGGACCAGCGCATAGGCACCGTTCCAGCGCAGGCCGGCCTGCCGCGCGGGTTGGCCCGACAGACTGCCGAGCAGCAGGACCGAGGCGGTGAAGGGCGAGGTCACGCCGCTGATCGCCCAACCGCCGGTGACGGCGACGACCAGCGCCGCCGGGTGAAGGCCAAGCGCCTCGGGGCTGGGCAGAAGCGGCAGGATCAGCGAGGCGGCGAGGATCGGGTTCATCCCCGCCTGCCCGGCCACGGGGATCAGCCAGACCAGCACGACCAGGATCACAGGGGCGGGCACGGCCGCCAGGTCGAGCCCCGCGCGGTCCATCACCGGCGCCAGCAGATGCGCGCCGAGATGGCCGATGAACGCGGCCATGAACAGAAGGACGATCTCGCCGCGATAGCCGGGCAGCTCCTGCGTGACGAAGCGGGCGACGCGCCGCGCCGTCCCGCGCGCGCTCGCCAGCTGCAGCGCGATCCATCCTAGCGCGAGGCAGGGCACGACCAGCATCACCGCGCCGACGACGCCCACGCCGCTTGCAACGTCCACCGCCGCGACCGCCGCGGCGATGATTGCCAGCAGCGCCAGCAGCGGCCAGAGGCTCGCCAGCCAGCCCGCCGCCTGCGGCAGCCGCTCGGGCGGCGGTGCGCTGAGCCGGGGCTTGAAAATCCAGTCCATCAGCCAGCCCGTGCCCATCACCAGCGCCGCGCTGACGAGGCAGGGCAGGATCACCCGGCTCCACGAGGCGCCCGGCACCAGCGTCGTCGCCAGCACGACCGAGAAGGCGACGGGCGACCAGCAGAGCGTCGCCGCGAAGCCGCGCTGGATGGCAATCAGCATCCGCCTGAGGCGGTGGTGGCGCAGCTCGGGGTCGGCAAGGCCGGCCGTCGCCTGCACCGCGAGCCCGCCCAGAAGCGAGATCGCCCCATACATCAGCACCAGCCCGAAGAGATGTCCCCCGGCCGTGAGCGCCAGGTAGCGCCGGCCGGGCGGCTGCTCGGCCAGGAAGCGTCCGCAGCTCAGGATCGCCTCGGACCCGCCCGCCGCGGCGCGGATCGTGCCGAGCGCGGTGAAGAGGGCCACGATGAAGGCCCCGCGGCCCAAGGCGTCCAGCAGCGCGGTCGCTCCGCCCTCTGTCAGGGCCAGCGCGGCGACGGTCTGGGCAAGGCCGATGGCGACGAAGATCAGGCGCGCGGGCGCGACATGCAGGCAGAAGCAGGCGAGCGCGCCGATGGCTGCGGCGGCCGCGGCCAGCTGCGCGGCAGCGGTGCCGAGGAACTGGCCGAGGATCACGCAGATCATCACGGCGATCGTCAGGACGCCGCCGAGGGCGAGGGACGGTTGCCGCTCTGTCACCACCGTCCCCTGCGTCCTGCCGCCCTGCCCCGGGACGTTCTGCCCGGCGCCACCCGAACCGCGCGCGGGCTGGCGGTTCCCCGGCGCCGTCGGGCAGGTCACCCGAGCCGGTAGTTCGGGCTCTCGCGGGTGATCTGCACGTCGTGGACGTGGCTCTCCTTGAGGCCGGCGCCGGTGATGCGGACGAACTGGCAGCCCTTGCGCATCTCCTCGACGGTCGCGCAGCCGGTATAGCCCATCGCCGCACGAAGGCCGCCGACCAGCTGGTGGATCACCGCGCCGGCCGAGCCCTTGTAGGGCACCTGACCCTCGATGCCCTCGGGGACCAGCTTGTCCGAGGCAGCGTCCTTCTGGAAGTAGCGATCCGCCGAGCCGCGCGCCATCGCGCCAAGGCTGCCCATCCCGCGATAGGACTTGAAGCTGCGGCCCTGGTAGAGGATCACTTCGCCCGGGCTCTCGTCGGTGCCGGCGATGGCGCTGCCGACCATCGCGCAGCTTGCGCCCGCCGCGATGGCCTTAGCGAAATCGCCCGAGAACTTGATGCCGCCATCCGCGATGATCGGCACCTCGCCCGCGGCCGAGGCCGCATCCATGATCGCCGTCAGCTGCGGCACGCCCACGCCTGCGACGATGCGCGTCGTGCAGATGCTGCCCGGCCCGATCCCGACCTTGACCGCATCGGCGCCCGCGTCGATCAGCGCACGCGTCGCCTCGGCCGTGGCGACGTTGCCGGCGACGACCTGCACCTCGTTCGAGAAGCTCTTGACCCGCTCGACCGCCTTGGCGACCCCGGCCGAGTGGCCATGCGCGGTGTCGATGACCACCATGTCCACCCCGGCCTCGATCAGCGCCTGGCTGCGCTCGAAGCCCTCTTCGCCCACAGTCGAGGCGGCGGCGACGCGCAGCCGGCCCAGATCGTCCTTGCAGGCCAGCGGGTTCAGCACCGCTTTCTCGGTGTCCTTCAGCGTCAGAAGGCCGGTCAGCTTGCCGTTGCCATCGGTGATCAGCAGCTTCTCGATCCGGCGCGCCTTCATCAGGCTGATCGCCTCGGCGCGGTCGGCAGGCTCGCGCAGCACGGCGAGGTTGTCGGCGGTCATCATCGCGCGGACCGGCGTGCGGTCGTCCTTGGCAAAGCGCATGTCGCGGTTGGTCACGATGCCGACGACGCGGCCGGCCTCGTCCACCACCGGAAAGCCGGTGACGCTGTAGCGCTCCTGCAGGGCCTTGGCGTCGGCCAGGGTCTGGTCCGCGCGCAGGGTGATGGGAGCGTAGACGATGCCGCTCTCGAAGCGCTTCACGCGGCGGACCTCGGCGGCCTGCTGCTCGGCCGTCAGGTTGCGGTGGATCACGCCGATCCCGCCCGCCTGCGCCATCGCGATGGCCATCCGGCTTTCCGTCACCGTGTCCATGGCCGAGGAGAGAAGCGGGATGTTCATGCGGATGGCGCGGGTGACATGGGTCGTCACGTCGGCCGTCGAGGGCATCACCGTCGAGGCGGCGGGAACCAGAAGCACATCGTCAAAGGTGAGGGCCTCGCGAATCTGCATGGGGGGCATCCTTGCGGCGATTTCGTTTGGCAGTTTCCCCTTTCACGGGCAGCGGGCTTTGTCCAGCCATCATCTGCGGCAGGCGAAGGCGTGTCCGGCAGGTCACGCGGCGGATGTATTCTTGACGCGGACGTTACGTCAGCGATGGCGGGGAATTGATCGATTGCTCGGTGCCGCTAGTCTGGTTTTGCGGGATCTCGGACCCGATGGGAGGAAAACATGAAAAAGATGACGACGGGGATCGCCGCGCTGCTGATGGGCACCGCCCCGGCGCTGGCGGGCGGGATCGAGCGGGCGCCGCAATCGCTCGCGGCGCTCTTCGAGCCTGGCAACTATGCGGAACTGAGCTTCGGCGGTGCGGACCCCACCGTCTCGGGCACGGACGCGGCCGGCTTCGACACGGGCGACGTGGCGCAGGGATACGGCTTCGTCGGCCTTGCCTACAAGCAGGAGGTCAGCCCGAACGTCTCATTCGGCGTGATCGTCGAGCAGCCCTTCGGCGCCGACGTCCGCTATCCCGACGGGCCTCCTGCAGGCAGCGGCTCGCCGGTGCTGGGCGGAACGGCGGCGCGCGTCGACTCGACGACCGTGACGGCACTGGCCCGCTACCGCATGGACAACAACATCTCGTTCCACGGCGGTATCCGGGCCTCGCGCGCAGATGCCGAGGTGACGCTGAGCGGCGCAGGCTACGGCGACATCTCCGGCTACAACGTCCGCATGGACCCCTCCTGGGGCACGGGCTACGTGATCGGCGCGGCCTACGAGATCCCCGACATCGCGGCCCGCATCTCGCTGACCTACAACTCGAAGATCACGCATGACTTCGACACGCGCGAGAACATCCTGCCGGGCGCCGTGACCACGACCGAGGTGAACACGCCACGCTCGATCACCCTGGAAGGGCAGACTGGCGTTGCTGCGGACACGCTGGTCTTCGGCTCGATCCGGTGGGTCAAGTGGTCCGAGTTCCAAGTGCGTCCCGCAGAGTTCTCTTCACTACCAGGTCTCTCGGCCGGCCTCGTCTCGCTTGAAGACACGACCACCTACACGCTCGGCGTCGGACGCCGGTTTACGGACAACTGGTCGGGCTTGGCCGCCTTCGTCTACGAACCGACGGGCGACGACCTCGTCTCGCCGCTGGCGCCCACCAATGGCCGCAAGGGCGTGACGCTGGCCGCGATCTACACGATGGACAACATCAAGATCACGACCGGCATCAACTATTCGAAGCTGGGCGATGCCCGTCCGCAGACGGGCGGGGCGCCGCGTGCCCAGATGGAGGACAGCGATCTCTGGGGCATCGGCGTCCGCGTCGGCTACAGCTTCTGATCGAGGCTCCGCGACCACGGCCCCGCCCTCACCGGCGGGGCCTTTTCTTTGCGCGGCCCGGCCATTACCTAGGGCCGCACGTCAGGAAGGGGCCGGAATGATCTATCGCAGCGCAGAGGAATGGCGGTCGGCCCCGGCCAAGCGCATCGTCCTGTTCGGGATGTCTGGCCTCGGCAAGACGCATCTTTCCTCGATGCTGCGGGGGACGGGCGAGTGGTTCCACTACAGCGTCGACTACCGCATCGGCACCCGCTACATGGGCGAATACATCGCCGACAACTTCAAGCGCGAGGCGATGAAGGTCCCCTTCCTGCGCGAGCTGCTGCTGTCCGACAGCGTCTACATCGCCAGCAACATCACATTCGACAACCTCGCGCCGCTGTCCACCTATCTCGGCAAGCCCGGCAGCCCTTCGCGCGGGGGCCTGCCCTTCGACGACTACTGCCTGCGCCAGAACCAGCACCGGCGGGCCGAGATCGCGGCCCTTCTGGACACGCGCCATTTCATGGAGCGGGCGGGCGGCATCTACGGCCTGCCGCATTTCGTCTGCGACAGCGGCGGCTCGATCTGCGAGGTGGTGGACCCCGAGGACCCGGCCGACCCGGTGCTGGATGCGCTGTCGCGCGATCTGCTGCTGGTCTGGATCAAGGGCAGCGAGGCGCACACGGCCGAGCTGGTGCGCCGCTTCGACCGCGCGCCGAAGCCGATGTACTACCAGCCCCAGTTCCTGGAACGCGCCTGGATCGCCTACCGGGTCGAGAAGGGGCTGGAGGAGGGCGAGGTCAATCCCGACGACTTCATCCGCTGGACCTATGCCCGCGCCCTCGCCCACCGCCAGCCGCGCTATGCCGCGATGGCTCGGCGCGGCGTGACGGTGCTGGCCGAGGAAGTCGCCGAGGTGACGCAACCTTCCGATTTCGACGACCTGATCGCGCGGGCCATCGCCCGCAAGGACCACTGACATGCCCATCACGCTGAACGAGAACCTGCCCGCCTACCGCATCCTCTCGGACGAGGGGGTGATGGTCATGAGCCCCGGCCGCGCGGCCACGCAGGACATCCGCCCGCTGCGGATCGGCCTTCTGAACCTGATGCCGAAGAAGATCCAGACCGAGAACCAGTTCGCGCGGGTCATCGGCGCCACGCCCCTGCAGATCGACTTCCAGCTCATCCGCATGTCGGACCACGAAAGCCGCAACACCGCCGCCGACCATCTCGCCAGCTTCTACCGCCCCTTCCGCGAGGTCGAGGCGAGCGGCGAGAAGTTCGACGGGCTCGTCATCACCGGCGCCCCGGTCGAGCACCTGCCCTTCGAGGAAGTCACCTACTGGGACGAGTTGACGCGCGTCTTCGCCTGGACGCAGAGCCATGTCCATTCCACCTTCGGCGTCTGCTGGGGCGGCATGGCGATGGCCTATCACTTCCACGGCCTGCCCAAGCACATGCTGGGCGGCAAGGCCTTCGGCTGCTTCCGCCACCAGAACCTCGCCCCGGCCTCGCCCTATCTGCGCGGTTTCTCGGACGATGTGCTGGTGCCCGTGAGCCGCTGGACCGAGGTGCGCCAGGAGGACATCGACGCCCGGCCGCGGCTGCGCACGCTGCTGGCCAGCGCCGAGGTCGGACCCTGCCTTCTGGAGGACACGGCGCATCGCGCGCTCTACATCTTCAACCACCTGGAATATGACAGCACCACCCTCAAGGAGGAATACGACCGCGACGTGGCGGCGGGGAAACCCATCGCGGTGCCGGCGAATTACTATCCGGGCGATGATCCCGCGCGCCCGCCGTCGAACCGCTGGCGCAGCCACGCGCATCTTCTCTACGGCAACTGGATCAACGAGATCTACCAGACCACCTGGTACGACATGAGCCGCATCGGAGAGCCCCAGCCATGACCCGCCCCGCGCCCGTCCCCGAACTGCCGCTGGTCGGCGCGATCTCGGACTACCTGGACCGCGACGCGCCCGAGGAGGTGCGGCGGGCCGTGCGCGAGGGGACCAAGCGCGAGATCCTGGACGAGAGCTTTCCCTATGACTGCATGATGCCGCGCGAGGATTACGACGCGGCGATGGAGCGCCTTCAGCTTCAATTGGTGCGGATGATGCATGGCGTCGCCGCACAGGGCCGGCGCGTGGTGGTCCTTTTCGAGGGGCGGGACGCGGCCGGCAAGGGCGGCACGATCGGGCGCATCCAGCAGAACCTGAACCCCCGCAACGCCTATGTCGTCGCCCTGCCGAAGCCGACCGAGCGCGAGGCGGGGCAGTGGTACTTCCAGCGCTACGTGGACTGGCTTCCGGCGGCGGGCGAGATGGCCCTGTTCGACCGCAGCTGGTACAATCGCGGCGTGGTCGAGGAGGTCTTCGGCTTCGCCACGACGGCGCAGCGCCGCACCTTCTTCCGCCAGCTTCCCGATTTCGAGCAGATGCTGGTCGATGACGGCGTGATTCTGGTCAAGCTGTGGCTGAACGTGGGCCGCGCCGAGCAGCTGCGCCGCTTCCTCGCGCGCGAGCGCGATCCGCTGAAGCAATGGAAGCTGAGCCCGGTCGATGTCGAGGGCCTCGGCAAGTGGGACGACTACAGCGCGGCCATCGCCGAGACGCTGAGCCTGTCGCATCTGCCCGTCGCGCCCTGGACGGTGATCCGCTCGGACGACAAGCGGCGCGCCCGCATCGCCGCGATCCAGACGCTGCTGCATGCCGTCCCCTTCGACGGGCGCGACCTGACGGCCATCGGCACGCCCGATCCCGTCATCACCGGCGGGCCCGAGATGCTGCGCATCTAGGCGGGTCAAGGCTTCGTGCACAGGCGCTTGCCGGCAGGTGCTTGCGCGGCGCGAGCACCGACCTTAGCCTTCGGTCAAACTGCAACAGGAAGGTCCGCCCCATGCGTCTTGCGCCCGCCTCGCTTCTGGCCGCGTCCACCGCCGCTTTCGCCCTGCCCGCCCTCGCCGCCGATCCCGAGCTGACCGTGCTCGATTGGGCCGGCTTCGATGTCCCCGAGATCTTCCAGGCCTATATCGACCAGCATGGGCAGGGGCCGACCTTCTCGTTCTTCGGCGACGACGACGAGGCGTTCCAGAAGGTCGCCTCGGGCTTCCGGGCCGACGTGGCCCATCCCTGCAGCCAGATGGTCGGCAAGTATCGCGACGCCGGCCTGATCGAGCCCTGGGACCCGGCGCGCATCCCCAATTTCGAGCAGATCGACGCGCGCTTCCTCGACAGCGAGGTCTTCCGCGACGACCAGGGCGTCTGGTTCATCCCGACGGACTGGGGCGCGACCGCCATCGCCTACAACACCGAGAACGTGCCGGCCGAGGATGTCCAAAGCCTTCAGGTCTTCGTGAACCCCGCCTATCAGGGCCGCACCTCGCTGCCCGACAGTGCGGACGATGTCTGGGCGCTCGGCTATCTGGCGACAGGCACCACCGATTGGGACGACGTGACCGACGAGCAATTTCAGGCCGCCGCCGACTGGCTGCGCCAGGCCCATCAGAACGTCGCGGCCTACTGGTCCGACCCCTCCGAACAGGCGCAGCTGATGGCCTCGGGCCTTGTGGACGTCGCGTGGTCGTGGAACGACGGCGTGGTCTATCTGCAGGGCGACAACTACCCGGTCGGCTTCCAGCGCGAGGCCGAGGAAGGCTCGTCGACCTTCTTCTGCGGCTTCGTGAACCTGGTGAACGGGCCGGGCAGCGAGGACAAGGCCTACGACTTCATCAACGCTTGGCTGGAGCCCTCGGCGGCCAAGGGCCTGCTGGACGCGATCGGCTACGGGCATACCTCGAACGCGGCCATGGCGACGATCGCGGACGAGCCGGCAGTGGCCGAGGGCCTGGCCGAGATCGACGTGCCGGTGCTGGCGCAGACCCCGAACGATCCCGAGCAGCGCCAGCGCCAGCTGGCCGAGTTCGAGCGGATCAAGGCCGGGTTCTGATCGGTGCTGCCGGACCGGGGGCTTCGCGCCCCCGGACCCCCGCGGGATATTTTTGCACAGAAGATGATCAGGCGGCGATCACGAGGTGGTCGCCGATCTGCGTGACAGGGACCGGGTCGAGGCCGCAATCGGCGCCGGCGATGGCCTCGCCGGTGGACTTGTCGAAGCTGGCGCCGTGGGCGGTGCAGAGGAGCCTCAACCCGTCCGCCGACAGCAGGTTCGTGCCGCGGTAGTCCAGCGGCAGGTACTGGTGCGGGCAGGCGTTGACATAGGCGCGGATGGTGTCGCCGTCGCGCAGGACCAGCAGCGGAAAGCTGCCGCGCGCGGTCGTGACGGTCAGGGGGTGGACGGTGGTGATCTCGGTGGCCGCGCAGATGCGGGTGCCGGGCACGGGCGCGCTGCTGTAATCGGTCCAGGCCATGATGGTGGGCGCGGCGGCCTCGGAGCCGCCGCGCCCCTCCTCCCTACTCGGCCGGCGCGGCGGTCAGGACGCCGCGGCGGATCTGGTCTTCCTCGATGGATTCGAAGAGCGCCCGGAAGTTGCCCTCGCCGAAGCCGTCGTCGCCCTTCCTCTGGATGAACTCGAAGAAGATCGGGCCGATGACGGTCTTCGAGAAGATCTGCAGCAGGATGCGCGTCTCACCCCCGCCCACGACACCCTCGCCGTCGATCAGAATCCCGCGCGCCTTCATGCGCTCGATCGGCTCCTCGTGGCCCTTCACGCGGCGATGCGACATCTCGTAATAGGTGTCGGGCGGGCCGGGCATGAACTCCATCCCCGCCTCGGCGATCTTGTCGGTGCCGGCGTAGATGTCGTTCGAGGCAATCGCGATGTGCTGGATGCCCTCGCCCTTGTACTCGCGCAGGTATTCCTCGATCTGGCTGTGATCGTCGGTCGACTCGTTGATCGGGATGCGGATCTTGCCGTCGGGCGAGGTCAGGGCGCGGCTGACGAGGCCGGTCTGCTTGCCCTTGATGTCGAAATACTTGATTTCGCGGAAGTTGAACGTGTCGTGGTAGAACTTGTACCACGTGTCCATGTTGCCGCGGATCACGTTGTGGGTCAGGTGGTCGAGGTAGTAAAAGCCGAAGCCCTCGGGGCGCGGGTTCGCCTCACCCAGCCAGTCGAAGTCGGCGTCATAGGCGCTGCCCGTCTCGCGGTAGCGGTCGATGAAGTAGAGCAGCGAGCCGCCGATGCCGTGGACGGCGGGCGCCTCGATAGATTTGCCGGGGCCGGTGTATTCCGTCGCGCCGAGGTCCAGCGCCCGCTTCAGCGCGACCTGCGCGTCCACCACGCGCCAGGCCATGGCCGGGGCGCAGGGGCCGTGCTCGTCCACAAACTCAGCGCCCTGGCTGCCCGACTCGGCGTTCAGCAGGTAGTTGATGTCGCCCTGACGGTAGAGGGTGATGTTCTTTGTCTTGTGCTTGGCCACGGGCGTGAAGCCCATCTGGCGGAAGATGCGGTCCAGCACCTCGGGCTGCGGATGGGCGTATTCGACGAACTCGAAGCCGTCGGTGCCGGCCGGGTTGGCCGCGCTGATGGTCGCCTTGGGGGCGTCGTGCGGGAACGGACCCATGCTGTATCCTCCTGTTCGCTTGGTTCATATGATCCCGCATCTGGCGTGCAAGAGGTGTGCAAAGGCGGCAAGTCAGCGAGCTGCCGCGCACGGAACTTGCAACATGACGCGAACGGATGCACGATCCGCGCATGGATCGCTTTGACGCCGCCCTCCTCGCCGCGCTTCAGCGCGACGGCGCCCTGACCAACGCGGCGCTGGCCGAGATCGTCGGCCTCTCGGCCAGTCAGGTCTCGCGCCGCCGGGCCGCGCTGGAAGGCGAGGGGATCATCGAGGGCTACAACGCCCGCCTCTCGCCCGCCCGCATGGGCCACGGCTTTCGCGCCATCATCCGCGTCAACCTGCGCGGCCACGGACAGGGGCGCGAGGAGGAGTTCGCCGCCTTCGTCGCCAGCCAGCCGATGATCCGCTCGGCCTTTTCAGTGTCGGGGGACGCGGACTACATCCTCGACATCAGGGCGCGGGACCTCGAAGGCTTCGCCGATTTCGTCCACCGCCACCTGCTGCCGCATCCGCAGATCGCGCAGGTCCGGTCCGAGATCGTGCTGAAGACGCTGAAGGACGAGCGCGGCGTTCCGCTGCCCTGACTTGAGCGGGTTTCATGATCTTCTGCCGCAATATGAATTTGCCGGCCGGCCCGCGCGCGCTTATATCACGGACTTCACGACGGAAAGGCCCCGCCATGCCCCTGCCCCTGTCCCCTGCCTTCAAGGCGCTGAACGACGCCGCCGCCAGCCGCATCCTGATCCTCGACGGCGCGATGGGGACGCAGATCCAGCAGCTGGGCCTGAAGGAGGACGACTATACCGGCCACGGCTCGGGCCATGTCTGCCGCCACCACTCGGACCATCCGCAGACCGGCAACAACGACCTTCTGATCCTGACCCAGCCCGAGGCGGTCGAGGAGATCCACTACCGCTATGCCAAGGCCGGGGCGGACATCGTCGAGACGAACACCTTTTCGGCCACGACCATCGCGCAGGCCGATTACGGGATGGAGGGCGCCGTCCACGACCTGAACGTCGAGGGCGCCCGCGTCGTCCGCCGGGCGCTGGACCGCGCCACGGCCGAGGATGGCCGCCCCCGCTTCGTCGCAGGCGCCATCGGGCCGACGAACCGCACGGCCTCGATGAGCCCGGACGTGAACGATCCGGGCTACCGCGCCGTGACCTTCGAGGATTTGCGCCGCGCCTATCTGCAGCAGGCGACCGGCCTCATCGAGGGCGGCACCGACATCATCCTGATCGAGACGATCTTCGACACGCTGAACGCCAAGGCCGCCATCTTCGCCTGCATCGAAGCGATGGAGGCGCATGGCCAGCGCATCCCCGTGATGATCTCCGGCACGATCACCGATGCTTCTGGGCGCACCCTGTCGGGGCAGACGCCGACGGCCTTCTGGCATTCGGTCCGCCACGCGAACCCTTGGACGGTGGGCCTCAACTGCGCGCTCGGCGCCGCCGCGATGCGCCCGCACCTAGCCGAGATGTCGGCGGTGGCGGACACGCTGATCTGCGCCTATCCGAATGCCGGCCTGCCCAATGCCTTCGGCCAGTATGACGAGGGCCCCGAGGACACCGCCCGCCAGGTCGCCGACTTCGCCCGCGAAGGGCTGGTCAATGTCGTCGGCGGCTGCTGCGGCACGACTCCCGATCATATCCGCGCCATCGCCGAAGCCGTGAAAGGCTTCGCCCCCCGGAAGGTGCCCGCTTATGCCTGATCGTTACCTGCGCCTCTCGGGCCTCGAGCCGTTCGTCCTGACCCCCGACATCCCCTTCGTGAACGTGGGCGAGCGGACGAACGTCACCGGCTCTGCCCGCTTCCGCAAGCTGATCAAGAACCGCGACTATGCCGCCGCGCTGGACGTGGCGCGCGACCAGGTCGAGAACGGCGCCCAGATTATCGACATCAACATGGACGAGGGGCTGATCGACTCGAAGGCCGCGATGGTCGAGTACCTGAACCTCATCGCCGCCGAGCCCGACATCGCCCGCGTGCCGATCATGATCGACAGCTCCAAGTGGGAGGTGATCGAGGCGGGTCTGCAGTGCGTGCAGGGCAAGCCCGTCGTCAACTCGATCAGCATGAAGGAGGGCGAGGAGCAGTTCCGCCATCACGCCCGGCTCTGCCTCGCCTATGGCGCGGCGGTCGTGGTCATGGCCTTCGACGAACAGGGCCAGGCCGACACCGCCGCCCGGAAGATCGAGATTTGCCAGCGCGCCTACAACATCCTGGTGAACGAGGTCGGCTTCCCGCCCGAGGACATCATCTTCGACCCGAACATCTTCGCGGTGGCGACCGGCATCGAGGAGCACAACAACTATGGCGTCGACTTCATCGAGGCCACGCGCTGGATCCGCCAGAACCTGCCCCATGCCCATGTCTCGGGGGGCGTGTCGAACCTCAGCTTCAGCTTCCGCGGCAACGAGCCGGTGCGCGAGGCGATGCACGCAGTCTTCCTCTACCACGCCATCCAGGCGGGGATGGACATGGGCATCGTCAACGCGGGTCAGCTGGCGGTCTACGACCAGATCGACCCCGAACTGCGCGAGGCCTGCGAGGACGTGGTTCTCAACCGCCGCCCCGACGGCACCGAGCGCCTGCTGGAGCTGGCCGAACGCTTCCGCGGCGACGGCGGCGGCGCCAAGCGCGAGAAGGACCTGAGCTGGCGCGAATGGCCCATCGAGAAGCGGCTGGAGCACGCGCTGGTCAACGGCATCACCGAATATATCGAGGCCGACACCGAGGAGGCCCGCCAGTCCGCCGAACGCCCGCTGCATGTCATCGAGGGCCCGCTGATGGCGGGGATGAACGTCGTCGGCGATCTCTTCGGCGCCGGCAAGATGTTCCTGCCGCAGGTGGTCAAATCCGCCCGCGTGATGAAACAGGCTGTCGCCGTCCTTCTGCCCTACATGGAGGAGGAAAAGCGCCTGTCCGGCGGCGAAGGGCGCGAGACCGCCGGCAAGATCCTGATGGCGACGGTCAAGGGCGACGTGCATGACATCGGCAAGAACATCGTCGGCGTCGTCCTCGCCTGCAACAATTTCGAGGTGATCGACCTCGGCGTGATGGTCCCGCCGCAGAAGATCCTGCAGGTCGCGCGGGACGAGAAGGTGGACATCATCGGCCTCTCCGGCCTCATCACCCCCTCGCTCGACGAGATGGTGCATCTGGCCTCCGAGATGGAACGCGAGGGGATGTCGATCCCCCTGCTGATCGGCGGCGCCACTACCTCCAAGATCCACACCGCGGTCAAGATCGCCCCCCGCTACATCCGCGGTCAAGCGGTCTACGTGACCGATGCCAGCCGCGCGGTCGGCGTCGCCTCGGCGCTCCTCTCCCCCACGCAGCGCGCGGACTACATCGCCAAGACCCGCGCCGCATACCTGGAAGTCGCCGAGCGCCACGAACGCGGCGAGGCCGCAAAGCAGCGCCTGCCGCTGGCCGCCGCGCGCGCCAACGCGCTGAAGATCGACTGGTCCGCCTATACCCCCACCACGCCCAGCTTCACCGGCACCCGCGTGATCGAGGACTGGGACCTGGCCGAGATCGCCCGCTACATCGACTGGACCCCCTTCTTCCAGACATGGGAGCTGAAGGGCGTCTATCCCCGCATCCTCGAGGACGAGAAGCAGGGCGAGGCCGCCCGCCAGCTCTTCGCGGACGCGCAGGAAATGCTGGCCCGCATCATCGAGGGGACGTGGTTCAAGCCCCGCGCCGCCCTCGGCTTCTGGCCGGCCAACGCGGTCGGCGACGACATCCGCCTCTGGACCGACGCGGCGCGCCGGACCCCCCTGACGACCCTCCACACCCTGCGCCAGCAGGTCACCAAGCGCGGCGACCGGCCGAACGTTGCCCTTTCCGATTTCGTGGCCCCCGAGGGCATCCCCGACCATGTCGGCGGCTTCGTCGTCACCGCTGGCCCCGAGGAGACCGAGATCGCCGCCCGCTACGAGCGCGCGAACGACGACTACGGCTCGATCATGGTCAAGGCCCTCGCCGACCGCTTCGCCGAGGCCATGGCCGAGATGCTGCACCAGCGCGTGCGCCGCGAGTTCTGGGGCTATGCCCCCGAGGAAGCCTTCGCGCCGGCCGAGCTGATCGCCGAACCCTATGCCGGCATCCGCCCTGCCCCCGGCTATCCGGCCCAGCCCGACCACACCGAGAAGCTCACCCTCTTCAAGCTGCTCGATGCCGAGGCGCACACGGGCGTCACCCTGACGGAAAGCATGGCGATGTGGCCCGGCAGCTCGGTCTCGGGCCTCTATATCGGCCATTCCGACAGCTACTATTTCGGCGTCGCGAAGATCGAGGAGGACCAGGCCCGCGACTACGCCGCCCGCAAGGGCTGGTCCCTGGCCGAGGCGGAACGCTGGCTCGCCCCCCTCCTCAACTACGATCCCGCCAAGCGCACGGCCGAAGCCGCCGCCTGAGCAAAGCGTGGCCGCCCCTGCTTTGGTCTCCAAATATCCCGGGGGGTGCGGGGGGCTGGCCCCCCGCCTCCGCCGGCCGCGCCAGCGGCCGGCAACAAGTCTCTCGACAGCCGCGCCAGCGGCCGGCGATCAATCCGCGCTGCTGCGGGAATAGACATCCTCGTAGCGGATGATGTCGTCCTCGCCCAGATAGCTGCCCGTCTGCACCTCGATCAGCACCATCGGCACCTTGCCGGGGTTCTCCATCCGGTGCACCGCGCCCAGCGGCACATAGATCGACTGGTTCTCGGTCACCAGCGTCACCGTCTGGTCCACCGTCACCCGCGCCGTGCCCGACACCACGATCCAGTGCTCGGACCGGTGCACGTGGCTCTGCAGCGACAGGGCCGCGCCGGGCTTCACGACGATGCGCTTGACCTGGAAGCGGTCGGCCAGCGCCAGCGTCTCGAACCAGCCCCAGGGCCGGTGATCGCGCGGAAAGGCCTCGGCCTGCTTGCGCCGCTTCTCCTTCAGCGAACTGACGGCCTTGCGCACCTCCTGCGCCCGGCCCTTGTCCGCGACCAGCACCGCGTCCGACGTTGCCACGACCACGAGATCCCGAAGCCCGATCCCGACGACCTGCAGATCCTCGCTGTCCGAGCGCAGCAGAACATCGTGGCAGTCGATCGCCGTGGAATGGGCATCGGCCACCACGCCGTCGGCCGAGGGCGCCGCCGTCAGCTCCTCGCGCCAGAGCGCGTCCCAGCCTCCAAGGTCCGACCAGCCCGAGGAGAAGCGCACCACCGACAGGTTCGCCGCCTTCTCCATCACCGCGTAGTCGATGGACTGGTCCTCGACGCCCTCCCACGGCCCGCGCGCGAGGCGCAGGAAGCCGAGATCCGGCACCGCGCCATCCACCGCCGCCTCGACTGGCTCGAGATATTGCGGCGCATGTGCCCGAAAAGACTCGATCATCGCCCGCGCCGAGAAGAGGAAGATCCCCGCGTTCCAGAGGAAGTTGCCCGCTGCCAGCATCCGCGCGGCGCTGGCGGCGTCGGGCTTCTCGACGAAGCGCGCCAGCGGCTGCGGCCCCTCGCCCGTGCCCGCCAGCTCCAGATAGCCGTAGCCCGTCTCCGGGCGGTCGGGGGTGATGCCGAAGGTCACGATCCGCCCCGCCCGCGCCGCCTCGGCGCCCGAGCGGACGGCGGCGGCAAAGCCCGCCGCGTCCGGGATGACGTGATCCGAAGGCGCGACCAGCAACAGCCGCTCCGGGTCCTCGGCCGCCGCCATCAGCGCCGCCGCGAGGATCGCGGGCGCCGTGTTGCGGGCCGAGGGCTCGATCACCACCTGCCCCGGCGCGATGCCCGCCTGCTCCAGCTGCTCCATGACGATGAAGCGGAAATCCGAGGCGGTCAGCACCATCGGCGCGCCGAACCCCTCGCCCGAGAGGCGCCGGGCCGAGGCCTGGAACAGCGTCTCGTCCCCCATCAGCGGCGCGAACTGCTTTGGGAACCGCTTGCGCGAGACCGGCCACAGCCGGGTTCCCGATCCGCCTGCCAGCAGCACCGGCGTGATTGTCTGCATCCTGTCCCCCGGCGCCACGCGCCTCTTGCCTCGATCAACCTGCATCAGGCCTGACATAATCGCGCCTGATCGCCAAGGGGAAGGCTTGCCGGACCGCCGCGGCGGGGCGATAAGTCGGCGGCAACGTCCGGGACGCCATGACAAACCAGATCGCCATCGCCCTCCTGATCCTGATCGCGCTTGTCCTTCTGGCAGATCACATGTGGCTGCACATGAACCTGCCGCTGTTCATCGCGCGCCAGACCGACCAGTTCATCGAATATCTCAGCTTCTGGCGCTGAAACCGTTAGCGCACCCAGCCATCTGGGCGTTTGCATCGCCCATTCTTGTTGGCTAGACGATGGGCAACCGTCATCTGTCGAGAAGGATTTCCCATGGCAGTCAAGGTCGCCATCAACGGCTTCGGTCGCATCGGCCGCAACGTCCTGCGCGCCATCATCGAATCGGGCCGCACCGACATCGAGGTCGTTGCCATCAACGATCTGGGCCCGGTCGAGACGAACGCCCACCTGCTGCGCTACGACAGCGTCCACGGCCGCTTCCCCGCCACCGTTACCGTCGACGGCGACAGCATCGACGTGGGCCGCGGCCCGATCAAGGTGACCGCAATCCGCAACCCGGCCGAGCTGCCCTGGGGCGACATCGACGTCATTATGGAATGCACCGGCATCTTCGCCAGCAAGGAAAAGGTGCAGCCGCACCTGTCCACCGGCGCCAAGCGCGTGCTGATCTCGGCCCCCGGCGACAATGCCGACAAGACCATCGTCTACGGCGTGAACCATGACACGCTGACCGCGGACGATCTGGTCGTCTCGAATGCCAGCTGCACGACAAACTGCCTGTCGCCGGTGGCCAAGGTGCTGAACGACACGATCGGCATCACCCGCGGCTTCATGACCACGATCCACAGCTACACGGGCGACCAGCCGACGCTGGACACGATGCACAAGGACCTCTACCGCGCCCGCGCGGCGGCCCTGTCGATGATCCCGACCTCGACCGGCGCGGCGAAGGCCGTCGGCCTCGTGCTGCCCGAGCTGAAGGGCAAGCTGGACGGCGTCGCCATCCGCGTGCCGACGCCGAACGTCTCGGTCGTGGACCTGACCTTCGAGGCAGCCCGCGACACCTCGGTGCAAGAGATCAACGACGCGATCCGCGCTGCAGCAGACGGCCCGCTGAAGGGCGTTCTGGGCTACACGGACGAGCCGCTGGTGTCCTCGGACTTCAACCACGACCCGCACAGCTCGGTCTTCCACATGGACCAGACCAAGGTGATGGAGGGCAAGCTCTGCCGCATCCTGACCTGGTACGACAACGAGTGGGGCTTCTCGAACCGCATGTCCGACACCGCGGTGGCGATGGGCAAGCTGATCTGAGCCTTGCGTCAGGGGAATTCAGAGGGGCGGCAGGGCGACCTGCCGCCCCTTTTCTATTCGGCGTAGATCATCCGGGCGGACATGCCGCCGTCCACGACGAAGCGTTGGCCGGTGACGAAGCCCGCCTCGTCCGAGGCGAGCCAGGCGACCAGCCCCGCGATGTCCTCGGGCCGGCCGACACGGCCGACCGGGTGCTGCGACTTGTCGGTATTGGAGTGCTCAGGCTCGGTTCGCCCGCTGCGCTTCTGCCAGGGGCCGGTCTCGATCCAGCCGGGCAGGACCGCGTTGGCGCGGATGTCGGGGCCGAGGCTGACCGCCAGCGCATGGGCCAGCGCCACCAGCCCGCCCTTGGCCGCGGCATAGGATTCCGTCTGCGGCTCAGATTGCAGCGCACGGGTCGAGGCCATCAGCACGATGCTGCCCTTCCGCGGGCGCAGCAGCGGCACGGCCCCGCGCACGCAGAGGAACGCGCCGGTCAGGTGGCTGTCCTGCCAGCGGCGCCAGTCGGCCAGCGACATCTCCTCGATGGGGCCGTTATACGGGTCGGCCACGCCGGCATTCGAGACCAGAAGATCCAGACCATCGCCGCCCAGCCACTCGGCCACCGCGCGAAAGCCGGCCATGACCGAGGCTTCTTCGCCCATGTCCACCTGCACCGTCAGCAGCTCGGCGTCATCCGCTTCAAGCTCGTCCAGCGCCTCGGCGTCCAGGTCGAAGGCGGCGACTCGCCAACCGTCGCCGCGCAGGCGCTGCACAATTCCCTTGCCGATGCCCTGCGCGCCGCCCGTGATCAATGCCGTCTTCATGTGATGCCCCCGCTTTTTCAAAGGGGCCAACCCGCCAGCGCGGAGGGCGTTCCGGCTCAGACCTTCACGCGGCCGAGGCGGCGGGAATTGGCGCGGGTGCGCTTGCCATAGGGGCGCAGGGCTGCGGCCATGACGCGCTCGGCGCTGGCGCCCTTGCCGGCGGCCGAGGCCATCGCGAAGAGCGATTCGCTCGCGGCGGCCTGCTTCTCGGCGACCATGCGGAACGGCTCGCCCGGGGCCTGCGCCATGAAGCCCATCATCCCGGCCATGCGAAGGCCGATGACCATCTGCGCCTCGATCGCCATCTGGGCGAATTGCATCACCAGCCGCAACTGCTCGACCGGAAGGTTCAAGGGCATGCCGAGTTTCATGAGCGTTCCAATCTGCTGTTGCGGACACCGAAGCGGGACCGACAACTTAACTAGGTGCAGCAGCAGCCGGGCGACAAGCCCCACCAACGGACATGGCGGGCGGAATCTTCGCGCGCCTTCTTGGCAAGCGCGGCGCGCCGGGTATAGAGGCAGGCCATGACCGACAGCATCACATTGCGCCGCCCCGACGACTGGCACCTGCATCTGCGCGACGGCGTGATGCTGCAAGCCGTTGCTCCGCACTCGAAAGACTTCGGCCGGGCGATCATCATGCCGAACCTGGTGCCGCCTGTCGTCACCGGCGCTCAGGCCGCCGCCTATCGCGACCGGATCGTGGCAGCCCTGCCGCAGGGTGCGGCGCTTCAGCCACAGATGACGCTCTATTTGACCGATGCGACGGAACCCGCCGACGTGGTGGCCGCCTTTCGCGCGGGCATCATCCGGGCGGTGAAGCTGTATCCGGCAGGCGCGACGACCAACTCGGCCTCGGGCGTGACCGACTTCGCGCGCGTCCAGCCGGTGCTGGAGGCGATGGCCGAGGCCGGCGTCACGCTGTGCGTGCATGGCGAGGTGACGGACCCGGCCATCGACATCTTCGACCGCGAGGCGGTCTTCATCGACACCGTGCTCGACCCCCTGCGCCGCCGCACGCCCGGCCTGCGCGTCGTGATGGAGCATATCACCACCGCCGAGGGCGTGGCCTATGGCCGCGCGGGCGGCGAGGATCTGGGCGCGACGATCACCACGCATCACCTCGTCATCAACCGCAACGCCATCCTCGCCGGCGGCATCCGCCCGCATTATTACTGCCTGCCGGTGGCCAAGCGCGAATCCCACCGCCTTGCCCTGCGCGAGGCCGCGACCTCGGGCGAGGGGCGCTTCTTTCTCGGCACCGACAGCGCGCCGCATACGGATGCCGCGAAACTTCAACCCTGCGGCTGCGCCGGCTGCTTCACCGCGCCGAACACCATGTCGATCCTCGCCCAGGTCTTCGAGGATGACGGCGCGCTGGACCGGCTGGAGGCCTTTACCAGCCTGAACGGCGCCACCTTCTATCGCATGGCCCCGAACGAGGACCGCATCCGCCTGACGAAGCGGGCCACCCCGGCCGCCTACCCGGCGCAGATCGAGGTCGGGGCCGAGGTGGTAACCGTCTTCGACCCCGGCTTCCCGCTTCACTGGCACCTGGAGACCGTATGAGCCTGACCTTCCCCGCCCGCGAGGAGATCGCGCGCCTCTCTGCCCGGATGCTGCTGGAAATCAAGGCGGTGGACTTCAACGCCGCCCAGCCCTTTACCTATGCCTCGGGCCTCAAGGGGCCGACCTACGTGGACTGCCGCCGCATCATCAGCTTCCCGCGCGTGCGCGCCACGCTGATGGACTTCTTGGCAGCCACCGTCATGCGCGACGCCGGCTTCGAGGCCTTCGACAACGTGGCGGGCGGCGAGACGGCGGGCATCCCCTTCGGCGCGCTGGTGGCGGAACGGCTCGGCCTGCCGATGACCTATGTCCGCAAGAAGCCCAAGGGCTACGGCCGCAACGCCCGGATCGAGGGCGTGATGACCGAAGGACAGCGCGTCCTGCTGGTCGAGGATCTCACCACCGACGGCGGCAGCAAGCTGTCCTTCGTCAACGCGATCCGCGAGACGGGGGCCACCTGCGCCCATACGGCGGTCGTCTTCTACTACGGCATCTTCCCCGAGACGATCCAGCGCCTCGGCGATCACGGTGTGCAACTGCACCACCTCTGCACCTGGTGGGACGTGCTGGCCGAGGCCCGCGCGCAGGCCGCCTTCGACGAGGCGACGCTGGCCGAGGTCGAGGCCTTCCTGACCGATCCGCGGGCATGGCAGGCGGCGAACGGCTGAACCGGGGTTATCCCCATCATTCTACGGCCGGCCCCGATGACGGGCCGGCCGCTTTGGGTCTAATGTGACCGCAATCAAGAAGGGCAGTCAGGCATGAGCAGTCTCCCCGTCACCACCGCGCGTGTGATCGTCCCCGGCCAGGCCGAGGCGCAGGACAAACAGGCGGTCCCCTATTCGCTCGAGGCCGAGCAGCAGCTTCTGGGCGCGCTCCTGACCAACAACGATGTCTTCGACCGCGTCAGCCAGATCATCCGGGCCGAGCACTTCTACCACCCGGTCCATGCCCGCATCTTCGAGATCTGCGCCGAGCGCATCCGCCGCAACGCGCTGGCGAGCCCGGTGACGATCAAGGCCTTTCTCGAACATGACGACGGGCTGAAAGAGCTGGGCGGCCCTGCCTACCTGGCCCGCATGGCGGCCTCGGCGATCAGCGCCTATGCGGCGCGCGACTATGCCCAGATGATCCGCGAATTCGCCCTGCGGCGCGAGCTGATGCAGCTGGGGCAGGACATCGCCGCCCGCGCCGCCACCGTCGAGGTGGGCGACGACGCCGAGGAACAGATCAAGGCGGCCGAGCAGACGCTCTACAAGCTGGGCGAGGCCGGCGTGGCCGAGCGCGGCTTCCAGAGCTTCCTCAAGGCCGTGACGGGCGCCGTGCAGGCCGCCAACGCCGCCTATCAGCGCGACGGCAAGCTGTCGGGCATCTCGACGGGGCTGATCGACCTCGACGCGAAGATGGGCGGGCTGAACAATTCCGACCTCATCATCCTCGCGGGCCGTCCGTCGATGGGGAAGACCTCGCTCGCGACCAACATCGCCTTCAACATCGCGAAAGCCCACAAGATGGGCGAGAAGCCCGACGGCACGCATGGCACGATCGAGGGCGGCGTCGTCGGCTTCTTCAGCCTCGAGATGTCGGCCGAGCAGCTGGCCGCCCGCATCCTCTCGGAGGCCGCCGAGGTGTCCAGTCATCGCATCCGCTCGGGCGACATGGACGAGGCCGAGTTCCGCCGCTTCGTCGAGGCCGCGCACGCCCTGCAGAACTGCCCGCTCTATATCGACGACACGCCCGCCTTGCCGATCAACCAGCTGGCGGCGCGGGCGCGAAAACTCAAGCGCACGCATGGGCTTGACGTGCTGATCGTCGACTATCTCCAGCTGCTGAAGGCAGCATCCGCCAAGGACAGCCGCGTGAACGAGGTCTCCGAGATCACGCAGGGCCTCAAGGCTGTGGCGAAGGAGCTGAACATCCCCGTCATCGCCCTCTCGCAGCTTTCCCGCCAGGTCGAGAACCGCGAGGACAAGCGCCCGCAGCTTTCGGACCTGCGCGAATCCGGCTCGATCGAGCAGGACGCCGACATCGTGATGTTCGTCTTCCGCGAGGAATACTACAAGGAACGCGAGAAGCCGTCGGACAGCGATCTGGATGCCATGGCCAAGTGGCAGCAGGTGATGGAGGCGGTGCATGGCAAGGCCGAGGTCATTCTCGGCAAGCAGCGCCACGGCCCCATCGGCACGGTCGAGCTGGCCTTCGAGGGTCAGTTCACCCGCTTCGGCAACCTCGCCAAGGACCGCCAGAGCCAGTGGGACTGAACCTGTGGGACTGAAACCATGAGCCTGCCCATCCCGGTCATGACGATCGGGCTTCTGCTGCTGTCCAACGTCTTCATGACCGTGGCCTGGTACGGCCACCTGAAGTTCAAGACCGCTCCGCTGGTGACGGTGATCTTCATGAGCTGGGGCGTCGCCTTCTTCGAATACGTGATGCAGGTGCCGGCGAACCGCATCGGCCACGGACATTTCAGCGCCGCCCAGCTGAAGACCATCCAGGAGGTCATCAGCCTCTCGGTCTTCGCGATCTTCTCTTGGGCCTATCTGGGAGAGCGGATCGGCTGGCAGCACGGCGTCGGCTTCGGGTTCATCTGCCTCGGAGCCTGGTTCATCTTCCACGACTTCGGCTGACGCGGCAGAGGGGGGTGCGGGGGGCCGGCCCCCCGCCACCGCGGGACGCAATTCCGCCCTCTGGCGCAGCGCATCGCGGCAGGGTAATCATCTCCGGCGCCTTGCACATCCTGCAAGGAGGCCGGAGGACCACCATGAGGACAGCCCCCCATCTTCTGACGCTGGTCGCGCTTTCGGGCGTCTCAGCGCTGTCGATGAACGTCTTCCTGCCCTCGCTGCCCGGCATGGCCCGCGACTTCGGGGTCGATTACGGCTTCATGCAGCTGTCGGTCTCGGCCTATATCGGCGCCACCGCCGTCCTGCAGCTTCTCGGCGGGCCGATCAGCGACCGCTACGGGCGGCGCCCGGTCGTCATCTGGGGCCTCGTCATCTTCCTTCTGGCGACCATCGGCACGCTTCTGGCCGCCAATGCCACGGTCTTCCTGATGTTCCGGATGCTGCAATCGGTGGTGTCCGTCTGCATCCTGGTGCCCCGCGCGGTGATCCGCGACCTCTATGACGGCGACCGCGCCGCTTCGATGCTGGGCTATGTCACGATGGGCATGGCGGTCGTGCCGATGATGGCGCCGGTCTTCGGCGGCGTTCTCGACGAGTGGTTCGGCTGGCAGGCCAACTTCGCCGTCATGGGGCTTCTGGGCCTTGGTGTCCTGATCCTCTCCTGGCGGGACATGGGCGAGACGGTGCGCGGCGGCGGGATGCCCATGCGCCAGCAGATGCGCAACTACCCCATCCTCGCCCGCTCGCAGCGCTTCTGGGGCTACTGCCTGGCCGCGACCCTCGCCTCGGGCGCCTTCTTCGCCTATCTCGGCGGCGCGCCCTTCGTGGGCGACCAGGTCTTCGGCCTGACGCCCGCGCAGGTCGGCTACTGGTTCGCGGCCCCTTCCATCGGCTATCTCCTCGGCAACTTCCTCTCGGGGCGTTACTCGGCGCGGTTCGGGCTGAACCGCATGATCCTCTGGGGGGCGCTCGTCTGCCTGCTGGCCCTGGTCGTCGCGCTCGTCATCGACCTGCTCGGGATGCTGGTGCCGCTGGCCTTCTTCGGCGCCATCGCGGTCATGGGCTTCGGCAACGGCATGGTCCTGCCCAACGCCAATGCCGGCCTGATGGGCGTGCGGCCGGAACTTGCCGGCACCGCCTCGGGCCTTGGCGGCGCGCTGGCGGTGGGCGGCGGGGCGGCGCTGTCGGCGCTGGCCGGGGCGCTGCTGCAACCGGGTAGCGGCGCGGGCCCGCTCTTGGTCATCATGTGCGCCTCCGCCGTCGGCTCGCTGGCCGCGATCCTCTGGGTCATGCGGCGCGAGGCGCAACTCGGCGCCGGCTGACAACGCGATCTTAACCCTTCCGGGCCATGATGCCGGCCCATGCCCCTGCGCCCCGCCCTCCATCTGATCTGCTGGCTCCTGGCGCTCACGCCAGGGCTTGCCGGAGCGCATTTGCAAAGTCTACCTCTTGCCTTGCAAAGGACGGAGGCGGCGATGGCGACCCAGAAGATCTATGCCGGCAGCGCGCTGCGCGAGACGCGCACGCGGACGGGGCTGACGCAGCGCCGCTTCGCCGAGGCGCTGGGCGTGTCGCTGCCCTACCTCTCGCAGATGGAAAACAACCACCGCCCGATCAGCGCAGGCGCCCTTCTGCGGCTGGCGCAGGAATTCGGCGTCGATCTGGCGACGCTGGCCGCGGGCGACGCCGAGCGCATGGTCATCGACATGCGCGAGGCGCTGGCCGACCCGCTCTTCGACGCCATGCCGCCGCTCGCGGACCTGCGCCTGGCGGCCACCAACGCGCCGGTGCTGGCGCGCGCGTTCCTCGATCTCTACCGCGCCTACCAGGGCGGGCAGGAGCGCCTCGCCGCGCTGGACGAGGCGCTTGGCGCCGCCAGCGCGACCAGCCTCACCACCCCGTGGGAGGAGGTGCGCGACTTCTTCCATTACTGCGACAACTATATCGACGCCGTCGACCGCGCGGCCGAACGCTTCGCCTGCCCGGACGGGCAGCGCGCCGATCCCTGGACCCGCGCCGTCGCGGCCCTGTCCGAGCGCGGCATCACCGTCCAGCTGGTCGAGCTGCCCGCCAATGCCGTTTTCCGGCGCGAGGGGGCGGTGGTGCTGGTCAATGCCGCTGCCGAGGCGCCGACGCGGCTGTTCCAGCTGCTGCATCTCGTCGCGCTCGAACGGCAGTCCGAGCTGCTGGAGGCGACGCTGGACCTTGCCCGCTTCCGCAGCAGCACGGCGCGCGAGATCGCGCGGCTCGGCATGGCCAACTACTTCGCCGGCGCCGCGCTGATGCCCTACCGGCGCTTCCACGCCGCCGCGCAGGCCGAACGGCACGATCTCGAGCGGCTGGCCCATCTCTTCGGCGCCTCGCTGGAACAGGTCGCCCATCGCCTGTCGACCATGCAGCGGCCGGGCGCCAAAGGCATCCCGTTCTTCTTCGTCCGCGTCGACCAGGCCGGCACGATCACCAAGCGCCATTCGGCCACGCGGCTGCAATTCGCCCGCTTCGGCGGCGCCTGCCCGCTCTGGAACGTGCACCAGGCCTTCGAGCAGCCCGGCCGCTTCCTGCGGCAGCTGGCCGAGACGCCGGACGGGGTGCGCTATCTGCTGCTGTCGCGCGACGTCTCCAAGCATGCCGGCGCCTTCAACGCCCCGGTCCGCAGATTCGCCATCGGCCTTGGCTGCGAGGTCGCCCATGCCGGCAGCCTCGTCTATGCCGACGGGCTGGACCTGACGAAGCCCCGCGCCTTCGAGCCGATCGGAATCTCCTGCCGGATCTGTCCGCGCCGGGATTGCCATCAAAGGTCAATCCCTCCGATCGACCGTCCCCTGACGATACCCGCCGACCGCGAGGGTCCGTTACCCTATGATATCGCCTGAAGAAACCTCACCCCGCCGCAAGATCCCGGCGAAAACTCGCGCAACCGGGCGAGGATCCGCGCATCTGCACCGCGCGCAAAGGATGCTATGTTGCCAAGAAGGCACAGCTCCTGTTTACCCATCCCCGAATGGAACAAACAAGTCCGCCCTCCGCAGGCGGCATTCCATCAGGGGACAGGATCTGCCAATGAGCGTCTCGGACCGATTGAACTCGTCGCTGGCCCGATTGCTGCCTGAACGGCGCATCTTCATCCGGTCCGACGGGTCCAGCCGCGTCCTGACCCTGCGCCCGCTGACGCAGCTCGCCGGCATCAGCGGCATGGCGCTGGTCTTCGGCTGGACGCTCGTCTCCAGCTCCTTCCTCGCCATCGACGCGATCAGCGCCGGCACCGCGCGCGACCACATGATCCGCACCCAGTCCGTGCTCGAGGAACGGCTCCAGCAGCTTTCTGAGGAGCGTGACGCCCGCGCGGCCGAGGCGCTGGCGGCGCAGAACCGCTTCGCCGTCGCGCTGGAGCAGGTCTCGCAGATGCAGTCGCAGCTGCTGGCGTCCGAAGAGCAGCGGCGCGAGCTGGAAACGGGGCTGACGACGCTCCAGGCCAACCTGCGCAGCGTCAAGGTCGAGCGTGACACGATCCTCGGCACCACCGCCCCGGCGGGCGAGGCCGCCGCGGACCGCGCCGAGGAGTTCTCGGTCGCCCTCGACATCCTGTCGGGCGAACTGCGCCAAGCCGCCGACCAGCGCGCCGCCGCCGTCCAGCAGGCCGAGGAGGCCCGCGTCGCGGCCGAGGAGCTGACGGTCGAGCGCGACCAGATCCTCGCCCGCAACGACGAGATCCTGACCCAGCTGGAAAACGCCGTCACCGTCTCGGTCAAGCCGCTGGACGACGTCTTCCGCTCGGTCGGCATGAACCCCGACGAGGTGCTGCGCACCATCCGCCGCGGCTATTCAGGCCAGGGCGGGCCGCTGACGCCGATGTCCTACTCGACCCGCGGCGACGCCGCCCTCAGCCAGGGCGAGACGAAGGCGCGGCAGATCATGGTCACGCTGGACCAGATGAACACCTACCGCATCGCGATGGAGAAGCTGCCCCTGGCCATGCCGGTCAAGCAGAGCTTCCGCTACACCTCGGGCTTCGGGCGCCGGTGGGGCCGTATGCACGAGGGGATCGACATGGCCGGCCCCGTCGGCACGCCGGTCTACACCACGGGCGACGGCGTCGTGACCTTCGCGGGTCGCATGGGCGCCTACGGCAACCTGATCAAGATCCGGCACGAGCTGGGGACCGAGACGCGCTATGCCCACCTGAACCGGATCGGGGTCAAGGTGGGGCAAAGGGTGTCGTCAGGCGAGCGGATCGGTGATATGGGCAATACCGGACGCTCGACCGGGCCGCACCTGCACTATGAGGTGCGCGTCAACGGCCGGGCCGTGGACCCGATGAGCTTCATCAAGGCAGCAGAAAATGTTCAGTAAGACCCGCGTGACCGAGAACCGCCCCCAGCAGAACGCCGCCCAGCCCCTGTCCGAGGCCGGCGCGCCCGTGCCCGAGCGCGCGCCCGAGCCGTCGGTCGCGGCGACCGCCCCGGCCGCGCCGCGCCAGCGCAGCGCCCCCTCGATCCTGTCGCCCGACCTGACGGTGACCGGCAACATCGCCACCCAGGGCGACATCCAGGTCGAGGGCACGGTCGAGGGCGACATCCGCGCCCACCAGCTGACCGTCGGCGAGACCGCCACGATCAAGGGCGAGATCGTCGCCGATGACGTGGTGGTGCATGGCCGCGTCATCGGCCGCGTGCGCGGCCTGAAGGTGCGCCTCAGCGCCTCGGCCCGCGTGGAAGGCGACATCATCCATAAGACCATCGCCATCGAATCCGGCGCCCATTTCGAGGGCTCGGTCCAGCGCCAGGAAGACCCGCTGGCCAATGGCGCCACAAAGAAGCTCGCCCCGCCCGCCGGGGCCTGAGGCCTGAGCCATCGACCGAAGGCCCGCCTTGCGCGGGCCTTTTTGCATGCGGCCTGGAGCAGACGCAGCGACCCGGGTCCGTCGCCTGTCAGCCCGCCTCGTCCACCATCGCGCAGCGATAGAGGTGCCAGGTCGCGTGGCCCAGCACCGGCAGGGCCACGAACAGCCCAAGGAACAGCGGCAGCATCGCGACCAGCAGCGCGACGGCGATGAAGGCCGCCCAGGCCGCCATGACCGGCAGGTTCAGCCGCACCGCCTCGGTCGAGACGATGATCGCGCTGATCAGGTCCGTCTCGCGCTCGAGCAGCAGGGGCAGGCCGAAAACCGAGAAGGTGAACAGCGCCGCCGCGAAGCCGAGGCCGATGGCGCCGCCGATGATCAGCATGCCGATGCCGCGCGGGGTGGCGAGGATCTCGGCCGAGCTGGTGACGTTGACCATGGGCGACGTGCCGAGGAACAGCGCGAAGATGGTGTGGGCCACGAAGACCCAGAACATGAACATCAACAGGATCACGACGGCCATCGACGGGATCTGCCGGTCGCGCTGCGCGAAGACGACGCGGATGACGGCCGGCCAGTCGAGCGGCCGGCCCGCCTCGATCCGGCGGCTGACCTCGTAGAGGCCCACGGCCGCAAAGGGCGCGATCAGCGGGAAGCCCAGCACGAAGGGCACCAGCCACCAGTCCCGGCCGACCGCCAGCGCCACGGCCGCCAGCACCAGCCCGCCTGCGACGTAGAAGGCCGAGAAGAGCAGCCCGAAGGCCGGCGCGCGCCGGAAGTCCTGCCAGCCGCGCCACAGCGCGTGGACAAGGTCAGCCGGCTCGATCCGCCGCGGCTCGGGCAGCGTGTCCGGCATGGAGACGCGATGATGTTGCACCCTGTCGCTCGCCATCGCTTCCCCCTGCCCCGCGCCTTGACGAAAGCTTACGTAGCGGAAGCCCGTGCGGCAAGAGTTTCGGCGGGCGCGGCCGGCTCAGGCGTAGCGCGCGTTCAGCGCCTCGCAGACCGGGGGGCTGACGAACTTCGAGACGTCGCCGCCAAGCCGGGCGATCTCCTTGACCAGCTTCGAGGCGATCGCCTGACGCCGGGCGTCGGCCATCAGGAACACGGTCTCGATCCCGCTGTCGAGCGCGCGGTTCATGCCGACCATCTGGAACTCGTATTCGAAATCCGCGACCGCCCGCAGCCCGCGGATGATGATCCCCGCGCCGACATCGCGGGCGCAGTCGATCAGCAGGTTCTCGAACGGGTGGACCAGGATCTCGCCGCCCGCGCGGGCTGCGACGGCGGCGCATTCCGCCTCGACCATCGAGACGCGCTCCTCCAGGCTGAAGAGCGGCCCCTTGTCGCGGTTGATGGCGACGCCGATCACCAGCCGGTCGACCAGCGCCATCGCGCGCTGGATGATGTCGATATGACCAAGCGTGATCGGGTCGAACGTGCCGGGATAGAGGCCGATGCGCATGCGGAGGCGTCCTGTGTCAGGGATCGTCGCCCAGGCAAAGCCCATCTGCGCCGCGATTGCAAGATCGTGATCGGCGCCTCAGGCGCCCATGATCATGCCCGTCAGCGCCTCCTTCTCGGCCGCCAGCTCCTTCAGCCGGCCGCTGACCGCATCCCCGATCGAGATGACGCCCAGCATCCGGCCATCCTCGTCCACCACCGGCATGTGGCGGAAGCGCCCTTCCGTCATCCGCTCGAGGATCGTCAGCGCGTCATCGGCCGGGCTGCAGGTCTGCACGCTGCGCGTCATGACCCCGCCGATGGGCTCGGACAGGGCCTGCGCGCCGCCCGGGCCAAGCTGCCGCACGATGTCGCGCTCCGAGAGGATGCCCTCGGGCCGTGTGCCGTCGGAAGAGACGACCACCGCGCCGATCCGCCGCTCGGCCAGCAGCTTGGCTGCCTCGCCGAGCGTGGCCGTCGGGGCGATGGTGACCACCGTGTCGGCGGCAATGCCGGGCTTGCCCGAATTCGACTTCATCGACAGCAACTGCTTGACCAGCATGGCAGCCTCCCTCTCACGGTGTGGTTGCGCCCATCTTTTTCCCTTGTTCGCCATCCGTCAAGCGGCAGCATCCGCTGCGGCGAGGCTTTCCAGCCGCTGCACCTCGGCCCGCAGCAGCGCGGCCACCGCCTCGGACAGCAGCGTGAGGCGGCGCGAGTTGCGGTCGTCGGCATGGCGCACCAGCCAGAAGCTGCGCTTGAGCGAGATCTGGTTCGCCAGCACCCGCCGCACGCCGGGCGCGAAAGGGATGGCGAAGTCGTGCACGATCCCGATCCCCGCCCCCGCCCGGATCGCCTGCATCTGCACCGAAACCGAGTTCGAGCTGATCGCCGCCGTCTCCACCCCCGTCTCGGACAGGTAGTCCAGCTCGCGGTCGAAGATCATGTCGGGGATATAGCCGATCACCCGGTGCCGCCGCAGATCGTCCCGCCGCACCTCGCCGTGCCGCGCCAGGTAATCCTCGTGCGCGGCGAGGTGCAGCCGGTAGTCGCTCAGCCGCTGCACGACCAGCCGCCCCGTCTCGGGCGGCGAGACGGCAATCGCCATGTCCGCCTCGCGCCGTGTAAGGTTCACGACCCGCGGCAGGGCGACGATCTGCACCTCCAGCCCCGGATGCGCGGCGCAGAGATCGCGCGCCACCTGCGGCAGCAGATAGTTCGCGCAGCCGTCCGGCGCCCCGATCCGCAGCTGCCCGGTGATCCCGGCCTCGCGCCCCACCGCCTCTGCCGCCGCCACTGCGGCCAGCTCGGCCGCCTCGGCCGCCGGCAGCAGCCGCTCCCCCTCGGCCGTCAGCCGGTAGCCCTGCGGCGTCTTCACGAACAGCACCGCACCCACCGCCGCCTCCAGCCGCGCGATGCGCCGGCCCACGGTCGAGGCATCCATAGCCAGCCGCCGCCCCGCCCCCGACAGGCTCTCGCTGCGGGCGACGCCCAGGAAGATGCGCAGATCGTCCCAGTCCATCCTCCCGTCCTCCTTTGCAGAAACGCAAAACGCCTTTGGCAACCTGCCTCTTCTCGGGGCATTTCCGCAAGGCTATCTTCACGCCAACCCACAGGAGGATGGCACATGCGCGAGATACATCACTGGATCGACGGCAAGGAATACAAGGGCACGTCGGGCCGCTTCAGCGACGTCTTCAACCCCGCCACCGGGGAGGTTCAGGCCCGCCTGGCGCTGGCCACCAAGGCCGAGCTGGACCACGCCGTGGCCCGCGCCGCCGAGGCGCAAGTCGCGTGGGGCGCCACCAACCCGCAGCGCCGGGCGCGGGTGATGATGGCCTTCGTGCAGCTGATCAACCGCGACATGGACCAGCTGGCCGAGGTCCTGTCCTCCGAGCATGGCAAGACCTTCCCCGACGCCAAGGGCGACATCCAGCGCGGCCTCGAGGTGATCGAGTTCTGCATCGGCGCCCCCCATCTGCTCAAGGGCGAGTTCACCGACAGCGCCGGCCCCGGCATCGACATGTATTCCATGCGCCAGCCGCTCGGCGTGGTCGCGGGCATCACGCCCTTCAACTTCCCCGCCATGATCCCGCTCTGGAAGATGGGCCCCGCCCTCTCGGCCGGCAACGCGATGATCCTGAAGCCGTCCGAACGCGACCCCTCCGTGCCCCTCATGCTGGCCAAGCTGCTGCAAGAGGCCGGCCTGCCCGACGGCGTCCTCCAGGTCGTCAACGGCGACAAGGAGACCGTGGACGCCATCCTCGACAGCCCGGTGATCCAGGCGGTCGGCTTCGTCGGCTCGACCCCTATCGCGCAATACATCTACGAGCGCGCGGCCCAGACCGGCAAGCGCGCCCAGTGCTTCGGCGGCGCGAAGAACCACATGATCATCATGCCCGACGCCGATCTCGACCAGGCGGCCGACGCGCTGGTCGGCGCCGGCTACGGCGCGGCCGGCGAGCGCTGCATGGCGATCTCGGTCGCGGTTCCCGTGGGCGAGAAGACCGCCGACGCGCTGATCGAGAAGCTCGTCCCGCGGATCGAGAAGCTCAAGGTCGGCCCCTGGACCGCCGGCAACGACGTGGACTACGGCCCCGTCGTCACCAAGGCCGCGAAAGAGAACATCCTGCGCCTCGTCCAGACGGGCGTGGACCAAGGCGCGGAACTCGTCATCGACGGCCGCGACTTCAACCTGCAAGGCTACGAGAACGGCTTCTTCGTCGGCCCCCATCTGTTCGACCGCGTCACCCCGGACATGGACATCTACAAGCAGGAGATCTTCGGCCCGGTCCTCTCGACCGTCCGCGCCGCCAGCTACGAAGAGGCGATCGGCCTCGCCATGAGCCACGAATACGGCAACGGCACCGCGATCTACACCCGCGACGGCGACACGGCCCGCGACTTCGCCAGCCGCATCAACATCGGCATGGTCGGCATCAACGTCCCGATCCCGGTTCCGCTGGCCTACCACACCTTCGGCGGCTGGAAGAAATCCGGTTTCGGCGACCTGAACCAGCACGGCCCGGACGCGTTCCGCTTCTACACGCGCACCAAGACCGTGACCGCGCGCTGGCCCTCGGGCATCAAGGAAGGCGGAGAGTTCAATTTCAAGGCGATGGACTAAACATCTTCTGTGCTTCAATATCCTGCGGGGGTCCGGGGGCGCAAAGCCCCCGGCCGTCGCGGAACGCAACTCCACGGTCGCGGCCCTCACGGATGGCACAACATGATCGAACCTGACTTCACCCTCGGCATCGAGGAAGAATACCTGCTGGTCGATGCCGAAACCGGCGATCTGGCCGAGGCCCCGCAGGCCCTGATGGAGGCCTGCTCGGCCGACCTCAAGGACCAGGTCAGCCCCGAATTCCTGCGCTGCCAGATCGAGATCGGCACCCCGGTGTCCCAGGATATCCGCGAGGCGCGCGCCCATCTGGCCCATCTGCGCGGCACGGTGGCGAAGCACGCCGCCGATCACGGCCTCGCCCCGATCTCGGCCTCCTGCCATCCCTTCGCCGACTGGCGCGACCAGGCGCATACCGACAAGGACCGCTACAACCAGCTCTCGCGCGACATGGGCGGGGTCGCCCGGCGCATGCTGATCTGCGGGATGCATGTCCATGTCGGCATCCCGGACGAGGATCTTCGCGTCGATCTGATGAACCAGATGACGCATTTCTTGCCCTGGCTGCTCGCCCTCTCGGCCTCCAGCCCCTTCTGGCAGGGCGAGGACACGGGCCTCGCCTCCTACCGCACCACTGTCTTCGGCGACATGCCCCGCACCGGCCTGCCCCCGCAGATGGGCAGCTGGGGCGAGTTCGACCGATCGGTCACCGCGCTCGCGAATTTGGGCATCATCGAGGACAGCTCCAAGATCTGGTGGGACCTGCGCCCGTCCTGCAAGTTCCCGACGCTTGAGACGCGTATCTGCGACGCCTGCCCGCGGATGGAGGACACGCTGACGCTGGCCGCGCTGATCCAGGCGACGCTGCGGATGCTCTGGCGTCTGTCGCGCCGCAACCAGCACTGGCGGCAATACGAAAACTTCCTCATCGGCGAGAACCGCTGGCGCGCTGCCCGCTACGGCACCACCGAGGGACAGATCGACTTCGGCCGAGGCCAGGTCACCCCTTTCGCCGAGCTGGCCGAGGAGTGGTTCGCGCTGATCTCGGAAGACGCGGACGCGCTGAACAGCCAGCCCGCGGTCGCGCGCCTGCGCGAGATGGTGGCCGGCGGCACCTCGGCCGAGCGCCAGCGCCGGGTCGCCGCCGACGCCCGCGCGGCCGGTGCCGACCGGATGGACTCGCTGCGCGCCGTCACCCGGCACCTCACCGAGGAGTTCCGCCGCGACCTCTAGCCTCTTGCGGGACCGGCCCGACATCTGCAATTAAACACCTGTTCAATTCGCGCATATCTGGGGAGGGATGCCGGTGGATTTCGAGCTGAGCGAGGAGCAGCAGGCCATTTTCGAAATGGCGCGCGATTTCGGGCAGTCCCGCATCGCGCCCCATGCCCGCGCATGGGAGGCGGCCGGCACCATCCCGCGCGAGCTGTGGCCCGAAGTGGCCGAGCTGGGCCTCGGCGGCATCTACGTCTCCGAGGACTACGGCGGCTCGGGCCTCTCGCGGCTCGATGCCACGCTGGTCTTCGAGGCGCTGGCCATGGCCTGCCCCTCGGTCGGCTCGTTCCTGTCGATCCACAACATGTGCGGCGGGATGATCGACAAGTTCGGCAGCGATGAGGCAAGGGAGCGCTGGCTGCCCGCCCTCTGCCGGATGGAGAAGGTGTTCAGCTACTGCCTGACCGAGCCCGGCAGCGGCTCGGACGCCGCGGCACTGCGCACCCGCGCCGAGCGGACCGAACAGGGCTGGCGGCTGAACGGGACCAAGGCCTTCATCTCGGGCGGCGGCTATTCGGACGCCTATATCTGCATGGTCCGCACCGGCGAGGACGGCCCCCGCGGCATCAGCGCCGTGATCGTCGAGGACGGCACGCCCGGCCTCTCCTTCGGCGGGCTCGAGGACAAGATGGGCTGGCGCTCGCAGCCGACCGCGCAGGTGCAATTCGACGATTGCGCCATCCCCACCGGGAACCTTCTGGGCGAGGAAGGGCGCGGCTTCGCCTATGCGATGGCGGGCCTCGATGGCGGGCGGCTGAACATCGCGGCCGGCGCGCTTGGGGGCGCGCAGGCGGCGCTGGACGCGACGGTCAGCTACATGGGCGAGCGGAAAGCCTTCGGCAAAAGCCTCGACCAGTTCCAGGCGCTGCAGTTCCGGCTGGCCGAGATGGAGGTGGCGCTGCAATCCTCGCGCATCCTCTTGCGGCAGGCGGCGGCGAAGCTGGACGCGGGCGCGCCGGACGCCACCAAGTTCTGCGCCATGGCGAAGCTGCACGTCACCGACCGGGCCTTCGAGGTGGCAAATCAATGCCTTCAACTGCATGGCGGTTATGGCTACCTTGCCGATTACGGGATCGAGAAGATCGTGCGCGACCTGCGCGTTCACCAGATCCTGGAAGGCACCAACGAGATCATGCGGCTCATCATCAGCCGCGCGATGCTGGCCGAACGGGGGTAGGCTTGGACGACCTGAACATCCGCATCACCGGCCGCGCGGGCCGGATCACCTTCACGCGGCCCAAGGCCCTCAATGCGTTGACGCATGAGATGGCGCTGGCGATCCACGAGGCGCTGGACGCATGGCGAGACGATCCGGCGGTCGCGCTGGTCATCCTCGACGCCATGGGCGAGCGCGCCTTCTGCGCCGGCGGCGACATCGCGGCAGTCTATCACGCGGGCCGGGCCGGCGATCACCAGGTCGGGCGCGACTTCTTCCGTGACGAATACCGGATGAACGCCGCCATCGCCTCGTACCCGAAGCCCGTGGTGGCCTTCATGCAGGGCTTCGTGATGGGCGGCGGCGTCGGCGTGGGCGGCCATGCCAGCCACCGGATCGTCGGGGCCACGACCCGCATCGCGATGCCGGAGAGCGGCATCGGCCTCATCCCCGATGTCGGCGGCAGCTGGCTTCTGGGCCGCGCACCGGGCCGCATCGGCGAATATCTGGCGCTGACGGGCGACCGCATGGGCGCCGGCGACGCGATCCATGCGGGCTTTGCCGACACCTACCTGCCCGAGGCCGACTGGCCGGCACTGATCGCGCGCCTCGAGGAGACGGGCGATCCTTCCGCCATCGCGCCCGCCCCCGCCCCGCTCGCGCCGCTGGCACGCCGCGATCTGTCGGCCTTCGGCGGCCGCGCGCTCGAGGACATCCTGGGCGCGCTGGAGGATGCGGGCGAGGACGAGGCGCTGTCGGCGCTTCGGCGCAACTCGCCCCTGTCGATGGCCGCGGGCCTGACGCTGGTGCGCGCCGCGCGGCGGGATTGCCGGATCGAGGACGCGCTCTCGCGCGAATACCGCTTCACCGCCCGCGCCACCGCGCAGAGCGATTTCCTGGAAGGCGTGAGGGCGCAGATCATCGACAAGGACCGCCAGCCGAACTGGCAACGCCAGGGGACGCCCGCCGAGGTCGAGGCAATGCTCGCCCCGCTCGGCGACGAGGAACTTCTGTGGGAGAAAACGGCATGAAGATCGGTTTCATCGGCCTTGGCAACATGGGCGCGCCGATGGCACGCAACCTTGCCGCGGCGGGGCACGAGGTTCGCGGCTACGACATGGCCGCCCCCGAACCCGAGGGCGTGCTGGCCGCCGCCAGCGCCGCCGAGGCGGCCGAGGACGCGGACGTGGTCATCACCATGCTGCCCAACGGGCCGATCCTTCTGGCCGTCGCGGCGCAGGTCATGCCGGCGATGAAGCCGGGCGCGATCCTCTGCGACTGCTCGACGGTGGACGTGGAGAGCGCGCGCAAGGTCGCCGCCGATGCCCGCGCCGCGGGCCTTGGCGCGCTGGACGCGCCGGTCTCGGGCGGGATCGGCGGCGCGCAGGGCGGCACGCTGACTTTCATGGTCGGCGGCTCCGAGGGCGACTTCCAGCGCGTCCTGCCCCTTTTCGAGATCATGGGCCAGAAGACCGTGCATTGCGGCGACAGCGGCGCCGGACAGGCCGCGAAGATCTGCAACAACATGATCCTCGGCGTCACGATGATCGCCACCTGCGAGGCCTTCGCGCTGGCCGACCGGCTCGGCCTCGACCGGCAGAAGATGTTCGACGTCGTCTCGACCAGCTCGGGCTACAGCTGGAGCATGAACGCCTATTGCCCTGCCCCCGGCATCGGCCCGACCTCGCCCGCGGACAACGACTACAAGCCGGGCTTCGCATCCGAGCTGATGCTGAAGGACCTCGGCCTGTCGCAGGAGGCCGCGGCGGCGGCGGGGGCAGAGACGCCGATGGGGGAACTGGCCCACCAGCTCTACACCCGCTTCGTCGAGCAGGAGGACGGGCGCGGACGTGACTTTTCTGCCATGCTGCCCCGGTTTGTCAGCCGCAACGCGAAGAACCTCGGCTGAGCCGCGCCCTCCGGAGGAACCGCGCCGATGAGGTGGCGTTGCCCCTCGACTCGACCAAGGACTGCCGATGCCTTTGCTGAAAATCACCGCGGCCTGCCTCGTGGCGGTCTCGCTTCTGTCGGCCGTCCGCTTCAACGACACCGCGGCCCTCTCGGACGAGGCGATGATCCTGCCGCAGGTTCCCGGCAAGTTCAGCGTGGGCGATCGCGTTGCGCCCGACGATGTCCATCTGATCCTGCAGCCCGGCCGCTACGGCCTTGGCCCCCAGCTCAGCGGCAGCCATTACGGCATCGTGAGCGGGCAGTTGATCCGCTTCGATCCAGCCACTTACCAGGTGCAGTCGATCCTGCGGCGGCAGGTGCAGCTGCTGGATTGACCGGCGTCTGTCAGAACGGGGAACTTGCGCATGGGCTGCAAGGTTAGTCCGTGAACTCCACCGGAGACTGAAGATGCTGCAGCCCCAACTTGCCGCTGCGGCGGCGGGCGGGCTGCTGCTCGCCGCCGTCACGGCGATCGCCGACGACCGCGGTGCCCAAGGCCCCGCGACTGCGCCTGCGCCGCTTGTGGTGGCCGAGGTGGCGCAGCAGGCCGCCCCGGCCCGTAACCCGGCGCGGCGCAGCTTCCGCGTTGGCGACATCGCGCCCAAGGACCGGCTGCACCGCATCACGACGCCGGGCCTTTACGGCCTCTCCGACCCGCCGAACGGCGACGCCTATGCCATCCTTGACGGAGAGTTGATCCGAATCCACAACGGCAGCGGGCAGATTCTCTCGGTCCTCTGGCAGGTCAAGCGGATCCTCGACTGATCAGCCGGCCAGAAGGGCACGCGCCGCCTCGGTCGCGGCACCGGTGATGCGGTCGCCCGACAGCATCCGAGCGATTTCCGAGACACGCTCAGCGTCGTCGAGCGGGCGCACGACCGACCTTGTGGCCCCATCCTCGACGGACTTCGCCACCTGGAAATGCAGATCGCCAAGCGCCGCCACCTGCGGCGAGTGCGTGACCACCAGGACCTGCGCGCCCGTCGCCAGCGCCTTCAGCCGCCGGCCGACCGCATCGGCCGTCGGCCCGCCGACGCCACGGTCGATCTCGTCGAAGATCATCACCAGCGCGTCGTTCCCGCGCGCGAGGCAGACCTTCAGCGCCAAGAGGAACCGCGACAGCTCACCGCCCGAGGCGATCTTGTCCAGCGGCCCCGCCGGCGCGCCCGGGTTCGTCGCGACGACGAAGGCGACGGTGTCGGCCCCCTCGGGGCCCGGCTCGGCGGGGGTCACGCGCGTCTCGAAGACCGCCCGCTCCATCCGGAGAGGCGCCAGCTCGCGCATCACCGCCTGATCCAGCCGCCCCGCCGCCGCCTGCCGCGCCTCGGTCAGCTGCCCGGCCGCCTCGGCATAGGCGGCCTCGGCCGCGCGCGCGGCGCCGCGCAGCGCCTCGATCCCCTCGGCACCGCGGTCAATCCGCTCCAGCCGGCCGCGCAGCTCGCCGGCAAGGCCCGACAGATCGTCCGCCAGGACGTTGTGCTTGCGCGCCAGCGCCCGCAGCGCGAACAGCCGCTCCTCGGTCGCCTCCAAGGCTGCGGGGTCGAACTCCATCTCGGCCAACGCGTCCTCGACGCCGCGATGCGCCGCGCCCAGCTCGACCAGGGCGCGGGACAGGGCGGCCAGCGGCTCGTCCAGCCGCCCCTCGGCGCTGGCGGCAGCGCCCTCGAGCCAGCGGCCGGCATCGACCATCGCGGCCTCGGCGCCGTCCCCGCCTAGCATCTGCAGCGCGCGGGCGACATCGCTGCGGATACGCTCGGCGGCCTGCATCCGGCGGCGGGCGGTGTCCAGCGCCGCCTCCTCGCCTGCCTCGGGCGACAGCTTGTCCAGCTCGGCGACGGCGTGGCGCAGGAACTCCTCCTCGGCCCGCGCCGCCTCCAGCGCCGCCTCGGCCGCCTCAAGCGCCCGCGCCGCCTCGCGCCGCGCCGTCCAGGCGGCGCGCACCGGGCCGAGGTCCAGCGCGGCGAAGGCGTCGAGCATGCCGCGATGGCCGCGGGGGTTCAGAAGGCCGCGGTCGTCATGCTGGCCATGCAGCTCGACCAGCGTGTCGGAAAGCTGCCGCAGGACCTCGCCGGACACGCGGCGGTCGTTGACCCAGCCCGTCTTGCGCCCGTCCTGCGCATTGACCCGGCGCAGGATCAGCTCGTCGTCGTCCAGCTCGATCCCCGCCTCGGCCAGGACCGCGCGGGCCGGATGCGCGGCCGGCAGGTCGAAGACCGCCGTCACATCGCCCTGGCTCGCGCCCGTGCGCACCAGCTCGGCCCGGCCGCGCCAGCCCAGCACGAAGCCCAGGCAGTCGAGCAGGATCGACTTGCCCGCCCCCGTCTCGCCGGTCAGCACGTTGAGCCCGGGCGCAAAGCCAAGGCTCAGCCGGTCGATCAGCAGCATGTCGCGGATGTCGAGAGATCGCAGCATCAGGCGGCCTCGCGCCGGCTCAGAGCCAGCGCCCCTGGATGGTCTGGCGGTAGATGTTGGTCAGCCAGCTGTCCCCCTGCGCCTCGGCCGAAAGACCGCGGCCGCGCAGCTGCCGGAACGCGTCCTCGTAGAAGGGCGAGGACTGGAAGTTGTGGCCGAGAATGGCGCCTGCCGTCTGCGCTTCGTCCAGAAGACCGAGCGCCAGGTATGCCTCGACCAGCCGCATCAGCGCCTCGGGCGTGTGGGTGGTGGTCTGGAACTCCTCGACCACGACGCGGAAGCGGTTGATGGCCGAAGTGTAGTGGCCGCGCTTGAGGTAGTAGCGACCGATCTCCATCTCCTTGCCGGCAAGGTGGTCGAAGGCCAGGTCAAACTTCAGGATGGCGCTGCGGGCGTATTCGCTGTCCGGGTAGTCCTCGATCACCCGGCGCAGGCCCTGCAGCGCCTGGAAGGTCAGGCCCTGGTCGCGGCCAACCTCGTCGATCTGGTCGTAGTAGGAGAGGGCCAGCAGGTACTGCGCGTAGGCGGCGTCCTCGTCCCCCGGATAGGTGTCCAGGAAGCGCTGCGCGGCGCTGCGCGCCTCCTCGTAGTTGCGGGCCCGGTGGTTGCCGTAGGCCTGCATGATCAGGGCGCGCTTGGCCCATTCGGAATAGGGATAGAGTCGCTCGATCTCGGAGAAGTAGAAGACCGCGTCGTCCGGGCGGCGGCTGTTCTCCAGTTCGAACTCGCCGCGGCGATAGATTTCCTCGGCGGTGAAGCGGTCGAGGTTCTGGCGCTCGGCCGTCGCGCGATTCCCGCCGCAGCCGGTCAGCAGCGCGCCGGCCAGCAGGGCAGCGGTCATCGAAGTGGTAATTTTCGAGCGCGCCATCTTTGTCCTGCCTACGATTCTGCCTCTGGGCGCCCCTGCGGGCCGCGCTGCCGGCACGTCCTAGCACAGAACATCAGGGGGATCAAAATGGCAATCCGTTGAATTCGGCGCGGCTTTGGCGGGCAAAACAGCGCGGCCGCGACCCGCCCGCCCGGCGCGCCGCAGGCCTATTCGGCGGCCAGGATCAGGGGCATCGGGACACCCGCATGAACGCCGTAGGCCGCGACGCCCGCGCCTGGCAGGCGGCCCTCAAGGTCGGGGCTGCACAGCTCCCAGGTCCAATTCGCGGGGTCGCTGAACAGCGCCCGCAGCAGCCGGTTGGTCATCGCGTGGCCCGCGCGGTGGCCGGTATATTGCGCCAGCAGCGGGGCGCCGGCCAGTGCCAGATCGCCCACGGCGTCCAGCATCTTGTGGCGCACGGCCTCGTCCGCGTGGCGCAGCCCGCCGGGGCTGAGGACACGCGCACCGTCCACGACGACCGCGTTCAGGAAGGTGCCGCCAAGCGCCAGCCCGCTGCGGCGCATCGCCTCGACATCGGCGGCGCGGCAGAAGGTGCGGCTGTCGGCCAGCTCACGCAGGAAGGCGCCGTTGGCCATGTCGAGGCTCATCGCCTGCCGCCCGATGGCCGCGTCGGTGAAGTCGATGGCGAAGTCGATCGAGAGATGGTCGGCCGGGCTCAGCCGGGCGAAGGCCTCACCCTCGCGCACCTCGACCGGGCGCAGCACCCGGATGGCGCGCAGCGGCGCATCCTGGAGCGCGATCCCGGCGCCGAGGATGCCGGCCACGAAGGGTGCGGACGAGCCGTCGAGGATCGGGATCTCGGGGCCGTCGATCTCGACCAGGACGTTGTGCAGGCCGGTGCCGGCCAGCGCGGCCATGACATGCTCGATGGTCGAGACGGTCGTGCCCGCGCCGTCGTCCAGCAGCGTGCAGAGCTTCGAGAGGGTCACGTTGCTCCAGAGCGCCGCGACCTCGGGCTGGCCCGGCAGGTCGGTGCGGCGGAAGCGGATGCCGTGATCGGGCAGCGCCGGCAGCAGGGCAAGCCGCACCGGGGCACCGGAATGAAGTCCGACGCCCTCGAAGGTGACCATGTGCTTCAGCGTTGCCTGCATGACTGACGTCCTTGAACCCGATAACTGCGGCCCAACAACGGCCGTTGCAGTCCAGCTATGGGCGCCCCCGAGTCGCTTCAATTAACGTTTTGTGACGCGGTGAAACATTCGGCCCTGGGTACATGCAGAACCCTCACCTTGATGGCCTAAAAGCCTAAACTACAACAGAAAAAGAGGGCGCATTCGCGCCCTCTCAACCGCCGGTCGTAGCGGCTTCGTGATGATCCTAGTTGGCTTGGCGACGCAGGAAGGCCGGGATCTCGACATTGTCCTGATTGGCGTCGGGGCTGGCCAGATCGTCGAAATCGGTTTCCTGCTGGCGGGCGCGGACGGCGACGCGGTCGTTCACGCGCTCGGCGATCGAGGCCGCCGGCGGGCGCTGCTGGCCAGCGGGCTGCTCGCCGCCATGGCCGGCCATCCGTTCCAGCATCCGGCCGAGGCCGCTCATGCGGCTCTGGTTGCGGCTGGCATCCTGCTGCGGCTGTGCGGGGGCCTCGCGCTGACCGTGGTTCTCGACGGCGCGGCGCAGGCGGTCCATCACCTCGGGCGCGGGCTGCCCGGCGCGGGCCGCGCCCGGCGCACGGGGCGCCACGAAGGCCGAGGCGTCATCGTCGATGCGGACGGCATTGCCGCGCGCGGTTTCCTTGGGCTGGTAGGCGGGCTGCGGCATGTCCTCCTCAGCCCGCGCCTCGGGGGCGGCGGGTGCGGCCGAGGCCGCCGAGGGGATGTTCACGCGCGCTTCCGGCATCGGGGTGCGGCGCGGCGGGACGGCCATTTCGGGCTCTTTCGGCGCGACGACCGGGTTCTGCGTCAGCGGCGCGGCCATCGTGCGGCGCGGCGAGGGCACTTCGGCCACGGCGGCCGCCGCGTCGATGCCGGTCGCCACGACCGACACGCGGATCGAGCCTTCCATGTCCGGGTCCAGCGTCGAGCCGACGATGATGTTGGCGTCCTGGTCCACCTTGTCGCGGATGACGTTGGCGGCCTCGTCCAGCTCGAACAGGGTCATGTCGTAGCCGCCGGTGATGTTGATCAGCACGCCGCGGGCGCCGTTAAGGCTGATCTCGTCCAGCAGCGGGTTCGCTATGGCGCGCTCGGCGGCCTCCTGGGCACGGTTCTCGCCCGTGGCCTCGCCGGTGCCCATCATGGCCTTGCCCATCTCGTCCATCACCGCGCGCACGTCGGCAAAGTCGAGGTTGATGAGGCCTGGGCGCACCATCAGGTCGGTCACGCCCTTGACGCCCTGGTAGAGCACGTCATCGGCCAGCGCGAAGGCCTCGGTGAAGGTGGTCTTCTCGTTCGCCAGCCGGAACAGGTTCTGGTTGGGGATGATGATCAGCGTGTCCACGACCTTCTGAAGGGCCTCGACGCCCTCCTCGGCCTGGCGCATCCGCTTGGTGCCCTCGAACTGGAAGGGCTTGGTGACGACGCCGACGGTCAGGATGCCCATCTCGCGGGCGGCCTGCGCGATGATCGGGGCCGCGCCGGTGCCGGTGCCGCCGCCCATGCCGGCGGTGATGAAGCACATATGCGCGCCCATCAGGTGATCGACGATGTCCTCGATGGTCTCTTCGGCGGCCTTGGCGCCGATCGAGGGCTTGGCGCCGGCGCCCAGCCCCTCGGTGACCTTTGGGCCCATCTGCACGCGGCTGGTGGCGCGCGACTGCTGCAGCGCCTGCGCGTCGGTGTTGGCCACCACGAACTCGACCCCGTCGAGCTGCTTCTCGATCATGTTGTTGACCGCGTTGCCGCCCGCCCCGCCGACGCCGAAGACGGTGATGCGGGGCTTCAGCTCTTCTTCGTCGTTCATCATCAGGTTGAGGTTCATGCTGTCCGCCTGTTGTCGCTGCTTCGCCTGCGGGTACGGGCTTGCCGCCGAATCCCGTTAATTAAGTGTAACCGTAGCCTGTGGCGCCCTTGACGTCACCTGAAAAACGGCATTGGCAAGCAAAATCTGGGGATAGGTGCTGCAACCTTCGGCGGTATCTTGCCAAGCGCGCAGCATGTGGTGGACGCCGAAGCGCCCGCCCATAGAAGATGCTGGCACAATCACCAGTTGTTCTTGAACCAGCGATAGGCGCGCCGGATCGAGCGGGCCGGATAGCTGTCGGCGGGCATCTCGAAATCCCACCATTCGTCTTGCGGATGGGCCGCGAAAAGCGCGAGGCCGACGGCGCTGGAGAAGCTGGGATCGGTCAACTGATGGGCGAGCCCGTCGATCCGCAGCGGCCGCCCGCAGCGGATGTTCGGCCCGAGGATGCGCGCGGCCAAGCCATCTAGGCCGGGGATCTGGCTGCCCCCGCCCGTCAGCACGATCTGCTGGCTGGGCATGTGGTCGAAACCGGCGGCGTCCAGCACCTCGCGCACGTTTTCCAGGATCTCCTCGACCCGCGGGCGCATGACGCCGATCACGTCGGCGCGGCTGACCTGCCGGCGGTCCGATTCCCAGTCCCCAGTCTCGCCGCCCACGTCGATCATGTCGCGGTCGTCGCGGCCCGTCGCCTCGACCCCGCCGTTGAGCGTCTTCAGCCGCTCCGCCACCGGCAGGCCGACGCGCAGCCCCTGCGCGATGTCCTGGGTGATGAGGTTACCGCCGATCGGCACATGGTCCGAAAAGATCATGTGCTTCTTGATGAAGACCGTCACCCCGGTCCCGCCGCCGCCGAAGTCGACGCAGGCCGCGCCCAGCTCCTGCTCGTCCTCGACGAGGCTGGCGCGCGCCGAGGCGTAGGGCGCCGAGGCGATGCCCGCCAGCTCCAGGTCGCAGCGGCGGATGCACTGGACGAGGTTGCCGATCATGTCGCCGTCCACCGTCAGCACATGCATGTCGCAGAACAGCTTGTTGCCGACATGATCGCGCGGGTCCGGCAGGCCTGAGCGGTTGTCCACCGCGAAGTTCACCGGCTGCGCGTGCAGCACCTCGCGGTTCTTGCCGAAATCAGGCGCGTCGCAGGCGGCGAGGACCGAGGCGACCTCGTGATCGCCGACCTTGCCCGAGGCCAGGGTGATCTCGCCGGCAAGGCCGTACGAGGCGGGGCGCCCGCCCGAGAGGCAGGCGATGACATGGTCGACCCGCACCCCGGCCAGCTTCTGGGCGGCGGCGACGACGGTGCGGATGGCGCGCTCGGTCTCGGCCATCGTCTCGATCTCGCCGCGGCGCATGCCCCGCGCGCGGGTCGAGGCGGCGCCGATGACGCGGAAGTTCACCTGCCCGGCCATCGGGCCGATCCCGTCGGTCTCGCGGAAGGTGCCGGTGCCGTCGAAGCGCAGCACGAGGCAGGCGATCTTCGAGGTGCCGATGTCGAGGATGCCGATCACCCCCCGTTGAAGCGCCGCGCGACGGATGTTCCGCATCGCCCGCTGCGTCTGATAAAGCTCCGCCATCGCCCTGCCCTCCCCTCAGCCTTCGTTTTCCGCAATCACGCGCCCGTCGGCGTCCAGCATCGGCTGGCCCCGCGCGGTGCGGATCGTGTTTCTTGCGTCGATCCCGAGCCGCAGCACCGGGCGCGACGGATCGCGCAGATCGACGGTGCTGATGTCGCGGCCCAGCATGTCCTCAGCCCGGTCCAGCGCGATGGCGGCCTCCAGCGCAACGACGGCGCCGGTCTCGGGCAGCATGATCCGCTGGCCGAAGTCCAGGACCAGGTCCCACCGCCGCTCGCCCCGCCGCACGAGGCCGCGCACGCGGGGCAGGATCGGCCCCGCCGCGTCGAAGAGGGCCAGCGCCTCCTCGGTCATCAGGTCGGCGCCCTCGCCCGAAATCAGCGGCAGGTCCGGCCGCACCTCGCGCGAGGTGACGCTGGCGACGCGGTGCCCGCCGCGGTCGAGGATCTCGATGCCGCGCTGGTGGCGCCACAGGATCGCGGGCTCGCGCTCCTTCACCACGGCCGAAAGGATGCCGCCCGGCTTGATCCGCAGGTCGATCGTGTCCACCGCGTCGAGCTGCATCACCTGAAGCCGCAGCGCGGGCAGGTCGATGTCGAAGCTGGAAGCCGGCAGGTCCACCGGCAGCATGGCCCGCAGCGCGCGCTCGACCACCGGGGAGGCGCCCTCGATGGTCATGGTGCGGACCTGGAACTCGTCGCGGCTCTGGATGTCGGTGACGACGCTGGCGATGCTGCCCGTCAGCGCGGCGCGCCGGTCCTCGTCCGCCAGCCACAGCCCGCCGAGCATTGCCAGCAGGAAGGCCGGCAGCCCCACCCGCACCACGCGGCGGTAGAGCGGCGTCAGCCACATGCGCTGCAGGCGATAGGTCAGCCGCGAGGGCGCGGGATCGCGCCGCACGCGGGGCGCCTCGGCCTTGGAGGGGCGGTGATCGATCACGACCGGCACAGCGCGTCCTCCACCATCCAGGCCATCAGCGCCGGAAAGTCGATGCCGGCATGGGCGGCCTGCTCGGGCGCGAGGCTCGTGGGCGTCATGCCGGGCTGGGTGTTCACCTCGAGGATGATGAGCCCGGCAAGGCCGCGCGCCTCGTCCCACCGGAAGTCGGTGCGGCTGAGCCCCGTGCAGCCAAGCGCCTTGTGCGCCCTGACCGCCAGATCGAGGCAGGCGGCGCGGATCTCGGCCGGGATGTCGGCAGGGATGACGTGGCGCGAGCCGCCGACGGTGTATTTCGCGGCGTAGTCGTACCAGCCGTCGGTCAGGATCTCGGTCACGTCCAGCGCCCGCTCGCCCATCACCGTCGTGGTCAGCTCGCGCCCCGGCGCATAGGTCTCGACCATTACCCGCGCTGGCATGTCATCCGACAGCGCCGGCGGCTGGTTGGCGCCGTCATGGACGATGTAGACCCCGACCGAGCTGCCCTCGTCGTTGGGCTTCACCACATAGGGGGGCGGGATCACGTGGCGGCGGCGCACCTCGTCGGCATCGGCGATGACGCTTTCGACGACCGGCAGCCCGGCGGCGCGGAAGGCCTCCTTGGCGCGGGTCTTGTCCATGGCGAGGGCCGAGGCCAGCACGCCGGAATGGGTATAGGGAAGGTCCAGCCACTCGAGGAGGCCCTGAACGCAGCCGTCCTCGCCCCATCGGCCGTGCAGGGCGTTGAAGACGACGTCGGGCGCCGCATCGCCAAGGCGGCGGACGATCTCGTCCCCGCGCGCGCTATCCAGCGCGATCTCGACCACATCAAATCCTGCCACCCGCAGCGCGGCCGCGCATTCGCGCCCCGACGACAGCGACACCTCGCGCTCGGCCGAGGGTCCGCCCATCAGAACGGCTACGGTGTGGGCTGTCCTGCTCGACCTGCCCGTCACGTTTTCGCCTTTCGCGCCCGGTTGCTCCGGGCTTTCTTGCTGCACCCTCGGTCCGATCCTGAACGGAAACCGGGGTGCCATGATCGTGAAGATACAGTTAAAGCGTCTGTGGCAAAAGCACAATTTTCAGGCGAGTGAGACTTGCCGCTCAGGCGGGCGCGGCGGCTTCCTCGGGGGCGGGATCGCCGATGCGGATCACCTCCCATTGCAGCTCGTGCCCGCTTTCCTCGAGGACGCGGCGGCGGACCAGCTCGCCCAAGGCCTCCAGTTCGGCGGCCGTCGCGCCGCCGGTGTTGATGAGAAAGTTCGGGTGCTTTTCCGACATCTGCGCCCCGCCCCAGCTGTGGCCGCGCAGGCCCGCGGCGTCGATCAGCGACCAGGCCTTCAGCTCGTGCGTGTCATCCTCGCGCCCGGTCGAGGAGAAGCCGGCCGGGTTGCGGAAGGTCGAGCCGGCGCTGCGTTCCTTCGTCGGCTGGCTGGCGTCGCGGCGGGCGAGCTGGTCGGCCATCTTCGCGTGCAGCGCGTCGGGATCGCCCGGTTCGGCGCGGAAACGGGCGCGGGTGATGACCGCGCCCTCGGGCAGTTCGGCATGGCGGTAGGCAAAGCGCAGGTCGGTCGGCGTCAGGGTCAGGCGGCGGCCGTCGCGGGTGACGGCCTCGGCGTCGATCAGGTGGTCGGCGACATAGCTGCCATAGCAGCCGGCATTCATCCGCACCGCGCCCCCGATGCTGCCGGGGATGGTCCGCAGGAAGGTCAGGTCCAGCCCCGCATCCGCCGCCCGGCGCGCGACCTGCGAATCCAGCGCGGCGGCGCCGGCCGTGACGATGTCGCCTTCGGCCTCGATGCCGTTGAAGCCGCGACCAAGCCGGATCACGACGCCGCGGATGCCCCCGTCGCGGACGATCAGGTTGCTGCCGACGCCGATCGGGAAGACCGGCACGGCCGGATCGAGGGCGGCCAGAAAGCCCTCCAGATCCGCGTCATCGGCGGGCTGGAACAGCCAGTCGGCCGGACCGCCGACGCGAAGCCAGGTCAGCCCGTCAAGCGGGCGGTCGGGGATCAGGCTGCCGCGCGCGGCGGGAAGATCGATGCTCATGGGGAAGGTCGTAGCCAGCCGCGCGGGCAGCGTCAACCGACGGCGCCGGACCGGATCAGAAGCCGAAGGACGCCGCAACGCCAAGGCCGGCCGCGATCAGGCCGAGTCCCGCCAGCCCTCCGGACAGGCTGCGCCAGCGCAGCGCATGGCCGGCGATGCGCGCCAGCACCAGCCCCGCGAGAGCGCCCAGCAGCGCCGGCGCCGTCACGTAGCCCTGCGCGATCAGCGCGCCGAGGTCGTGAAAGCCCCCCTGCCCCTGCGCCGCCATGTAGAGCTGCCCCGAGATCGCCGCCAGCAGCAGCGCCAGCACCGCCACCGGCCAGGCCAGCCGCAGCCGGGCGCTGCCGAAGGCGATGACACCCGCCCCTAGCAGGCAGGCAAGGCCGATGGCTTCGGGGTTCATCAGCCGCGGCGCTGCGTGCGCTCGAGCGCGGCGGCCCGGCGGCGCAGCGGCGCGCGGGCCAGGACCAGAAGGCCGAGGGCGAAGCCGCCGAAGCCCGGGCCCGGCCCCCAATGCAGGGTCAGAAGCCCGAGGACGGGCACACCGGCCAGGGCCAGCAGCCACAGCGTCGCGCCCGTGTGCCGCAGCGGCAGGCGCGGGATGACCAGCGCCAGCACCAGCCACAGCAGCGTCGCCGCCACCGCGATGGCCGGCGGCGACATCACGCGGCGCGTTCCTGAAGGCGCGCCGGCAGCCCGTTCGCCCAGGCCGAGATGGTGCCGGCGCCGAGGCAGACGACCATGTCGCCGGGGCGGGCCTGCTCGCGCACAAGCCGCTCGAGGTCGTCCTCGGAAAGGATCGCGCGGGCGTGGCGGTGACCATGGGCGATGAGGCCGGCGACAAGGTCGTCGCGGCTAGCGCCGGGAATCGGGTCCTCGCCGGCGGAATAGACCTCGGAGATGGCGACGACGTCGGCCTCGTTGAAGCAGGTGCAGAAATCCTCGAAGAGCGAAGAGAGGCGCGAGTAGCGGTGCGGCTGGTGGACGGCGATCACGCGGCCGCTGCCGGCCTGCCGGGCGGCCTTGAGGACGGCGGCGATCTCGACCGGGTGGTGGCCGTAATCGTCGATGATGGTGACGCCGTTCACCTCTCCGACCCGCGTGAAGCGGCGGCCGACGCCGCCGAACTTGGCCAGCGCCTCGCGGATCTCGGATTTCTTGATGCCGAGGTGTCGGGCGACGGCGACGGCCGCGAGGCAGTTCGAGACGTTGTGATCGCCGGGCATGGGCAGGGTGCAGCCCTCGATCATCTTCAGATCACCATTGTCCTCCGGCCCCTCGCCTTGCAGCGCGATGTCGAAATGGGCGATGCCGCTCTCGTAGCGCAGGTTCATGGCACGGACATCGGCCTGGGCGTTGAAGCCGAAGGTCACCACGCGGCGGTCGGTCAGCTTGCCAACGAGGGCCTGCACTTCGGGGTGGTCGGTGCAGAGGACGGCGAGGCCGTAGAAGGGAATGCCCGAAGCGAAGTTGTAGAAGCCTTGGCGGAGGGCGTCGAAGCTGCCCCAATGCTCCATGTGTTCGGGGTCGATATTGGTGACGATGGCGATGTCGGCGGGCAGGCGGTTGAAGCTGCCGTCCGATTCGTCGGCCTCGACGACCATCCATTCCCCGGCGCCGGCACGGGCGTTCGAGCCATAGGCGTGGATGACGCCGCCGTTGATGACGGTCGGATCAAGGCCGCCGGCGTCCAGAAGCGTCGCGACCATCGTGGTGGTGGTCGTCTTGCCGTGGGTGCCGGCAATGGCGATGTTCGACTTCATGCGCATCAGTTCCGCCAGCATCTCGGCGCGCCGCACGACCGGCAGGCCGCGGCGGCGGGCTTCCTCAAGCTCGGGGTTGCCCTTCTTGATGGCGGTCGAGATGACGATGACGGCGGCGGCGCCGATGTTCTCGGCCCGCTGGCCCTCGAAGACCTGCGCGCCGAGCGTCTCCAGCCGGTCGGTGATCTTCGAGCGCTTGAGATCCGAGCCCTGCACCTGGTAGCCGAGCGTCAGGAGGACCTCGGCGATGCCGGACATGCCGATGCCGCCGATGCCGACGAAATGGATCGGGCCGAGTTCACCGGGCAGTTTGGTCGCTGCGTTCATGTCGCAATCTCCTTGACGAGGTCGTAAAGGCGCCGCGCCGCATCGGGCCGGGCCAGTGTCAGCGCGGCAGCCGCCATCTGGGCGGCGCGGGAGGGGTCGGTGAGGATCGCGCGGATGTCGCGCGCAAGGCTTGTCGCGTCAAGCACGGATTCGGGATGGACCAGCGCGGCCCCCGCTTCGGCGAGCGATTGCGCATTGGCGGTCTGATGGTCCCCGGTAGCGGCGGCGAAGGGGATCAGGATGGCGGGGCGGCCGATCACGGTGATGTCGGCCAGCGAGGAGGCGCCCGAGCGGCTGATGACGAGCTGGGCGTCCGCGATGCGGTCGGGCACGTCGGCGAAGAAGGGCTGCACCTCGGCGGCGATGCCGGCGTCGGCATAGGCCTTCGTCACGCGGTCCATGTCCTCGGCGCGGGCCTGGTGGCTGACGGTCAGGCGGGCGCGCAGCTCCTCGGGCAGCGCCGCCACGGCGGCGGGCACGATGTCCGACAGCACGCGCGCCCCTTGGCTGCCGCCGATGACCAGCAGCCGCAGCGGCCCCTCGCCCGGCGCGTCGTAGGCGCTGGCGGCGCGCTCCAGGACGGCGGCGCGGACCGGGTTGCCGGTATGGGTGCCGGTGACGCCCGCCGGCAACTCGGTCGGCCAGGTCCCGCAGGCGATCCGCTGCACGCGCGGTGCGAAAAGGCGGTTCACCCGGCCCATCACGCCGTTCTGCTCGTGGATCATCCGCGGCAGGCGCATCAGGCGCGCAGCCGACAGGGCGGGAATGGTCGGGTAGCCGCCGAAGCCGATCACGACATCGGGGCGCTCGGCCCGGAAGGCGCGGCGGGCGGCGAGGACACCGGCGGCGATCTTGAGGGGCGCGGTCAACTTGCCGCCGACGCCGCCCCGCGCGGTGGTGGCCGAGGCCACGACCTGCCGCGCCACGGCCGCAGGGAAGGCGCCGGCATAGCGGGCGCCGCGCTCGTCGGTCGACAGCTTGACGCGCCAGCCCTCGGCCAGCAGCAGCTCGGCCAGGGACTGGGCCGGGAACATGTGCCCGCCGGTGCCGCCGGCGGCGATCAGGGCAAGGCGGCCTTTAGCGTCGGGGCCGGGCATCAGCGGCCCCGGCGCAGGATCTGGCCCAGCTCGCCCTGGGGCCGGGTGCGGGTCAACGCCAGAAGCATGCCCGCTGCGATCCCCGAGGCGATCATGGACGAGCCGCCATAGCTGACGAAGGGCAGCGTCATCCCCTTGGCGGGCAGAAGGCGCACGGCGACGCCCATGTTGATCAGCGCCTGCACGCCGAAGGCGCAGGCGAGGCCGGTGCCGGCGATGCGCGCGAAGATGTCCCGCTCGCGCAGCAGGCGCAGCAGCGAGCGCGTGACGATGGTGCAGTAGAGCGCGATGATGACCATCACCAGCACGAAGCCGTACTCCTCGGCCGCCACCGCGATGATGAAGTCGGTATGGGCGTCCGGCAGGGACCATTTCACGCTGCCCTCGCCGACGCCGACGCCGAAGAAGCCGCCCTCCTGGATGGCGTTGGTGGCATAGCCGATCTGCGTGCGCGGGTCGACCTCGGACGAGAGATAGCCGTTGATCCGCCGGGCGAAGTGCTCGGAGGCGCCATAGGCGAAGATCCCGCCCCCGACCGCCAGACCGGCGACGCCCAGCAGCAGCGCCATCGGCGCGCCGGCGACGAAGATCATCACCAGCCAGGCGAAGAGGACCAGCGAGGCCTGGCCGAAATCCGGCTGCAGGGCCAGCAGCATCACGACCACCAAGGCCGCGAAGAAGGAATAGAGCTTGCCCGGCGGTCCGCCCACCTCGGAACTGGCCGCCATGAACCAGGCGCAGAGGGCGACGAAGCCCGGCTTGAGGAACTCGGACGGCTGGATGGACACGAAGCCGAGCGAGAGCCAGCGCGTGGCGCCCTTGCCGAAGTCGGTGCCGATGAAGGGCAGTGCCGCGATCATCACGAACGAGACGGCGAAGCCCAGCACCCCGATGCGCCGGATCTGGCGGGGCGAGAGCATGGAGACGACCAGCATCACCAGAAGGCCCATGCCGCCGAAGACCGCCTGCCGCTGCACGTAGTAGAAGCGCGGCAGGTTGTTCTTTTCGGCCAACGGGACCGAGGCCGCGAGGCCCAGAAGGATGCCCGTCGCGAACAGGCCGAACACGCAGGCCAGCGCCCACTTGTCCAGCGTCCTCCACCAACGGGGAAGAATCGGATCGGCCGCCCGCACGGGCGTGGTGCCGAAGACCATCTCGGTCATGGGGATACCGCCGTCACTGCCTCTGATCGCCCGGTTGGTCCGGGTCTGCCGCCGACGATAGCCGAAATCCGCCGGTCGTGCTACTGCGGATTCAGCGCGCTCTGCGGAAGGATGGGGTCAGGTGCCGTGGCTGCGGTCATAGCTGCGCGGCGCGGGAAGCTGCCAGCCATCCGGGCGCGCGGCCGGCCGGAAGGTCTCGACGCGCAGCGGGTGGCAGGCGGCCGCGTCCGAGCTGTGCTCGCCCCCGCAATCGCCGCCGGGGCAGGCCGACAGCGCGCCCAGAAGGTCCAGCTCGGCGAAGAACTCGAGGTGGTCGCCGGGGCGGACGGGGCTGGCCTTCATGAAGTACTGCCCCGTGCCGCGCAGGAAGCCGGTGCACATGAAGACGTTCAGGACGTCGTGGATATGGCCCTCGGCCTCGGCCAGAGGCAGGTGGCGGGCCTCGGCCAGCGCGCGGGTGAGGTTCGAGTGGCAGCAGTGGTGATACTGGCCACCGCCCGACAGCAGGTTGTGCGTGTAGGGATCGCAGCGCGTGCCGATGACGTCATGCACGCCCCCGCCATGCTCGTCGAAGCCGTACCAGTCGAGCGTGTCGTCCGTGATCGTCGCCATCGGTCGCAGGGTCGGGAAGTTCGACCAGAGCCGGTCGCCGGTCGTCAAATGCGTGCCGTGCAGGGCGCGGGTCTTGCCGGAATAGAACCGCTCGGACAGGTCGGCCGACCAGAGGTTCAGATCGCCCACCTGCGGGCCTTCCACGCTGATGATGCGGAAGAAATGGCCCGCCGGAACCTCGAAGCAGCGGGCCTCGCGCGGGGGGACGGGGACGGTGGCCGTGCGGGTCCAGCCGGCGCGCGCGGCGCGCAGGGCGTGAAGGTCCGGCTGCGGCAGGGTCTCTGTCGGGTAGCAGACGACGGGCGGGATGGCGCGGCGGGCGGCGGCGTCTTGCGGGGCGTCGTGCTCGGGCGTCATGGGCTCTCCGGTGGTCGCGGCCCTCAGCCGAGGGTGGCGAGGGCGGGGAAGGTTTCCAGCAGCCAGAAGCTGAAGGCCGAGAAGGCGCCGGTGATCAGCATGACCCCGACGACGATCAGCAGCGCGCCCATGACGCGCTCGATCGCGCCGAGCCAGGGCTTGATGCGGTTCATCAGGCCGATGGCGCGGTTGATGAAGATCGCGGCCAGCAGGAACGGGATGCCGAGGCCGGCGGCGTAGACCGCCAGCAGCGCGGTGCCGCGCGAGAGTTCCCCGCCGGTCGCGGCCAGCGACAGGATCATGCCCAGCTGCGGGCCGATGCAGGGGGTCCAGCCGAAGGCGAAGGCGAGGCCCAGCACATAGGCGCCAAGCGCGCCGCCGCCCTGCTGGCCGGTCTGAAGCCGCGCCTCCTGGTCCAGCAGCGGGATGCGGATGATGTGCAGGAAATGCAGGCCCATCACGATGACCATGAGCCCCGCGACCTGCGCCAGCCGGTCCTGCCACATGAGGAACGCCCGCCCGAAGGCCGAGGCCGCAAACCCCATGACGAGGAAGACGGTGGACAGGCCCAGCACGAAGAACAGCGCCGGCAGGACCGCGCTGCGCTGGCGGGCGGTCAGGCCGTTGACGTTCACGCCGGTCATGTAGGCCAGATAGGGCGGCACGATCGGCAGGACGCAGGGCGAGAGGAACGAGAGAACCCCGGCCAGCAGCGCGACGAAGGCGGCGGGCAGGAAGGCGGCGGTGGCAATCTCGATTCCCAGCATGGCCGGCACTCTAGCGGGACGCCCGCGGAAGGACAGGGGTCAATGCGTCACGGCTGCGTCAGCCGCAACGCGACAGGGGCGCCGTGACGCGCCCCTGCCCTGCATTCCTATCGGTCTCGGATCAGCTGCCCGACCACCAGCCGCGACGCTTGGGACGGCTGTCCTCGTCCGCGGGACCGGCGGTGTTGGCCGGCTCGGGCACCGCGGCGGGTTGCACCGGGGCGACGGCGACCTCGGGCTGCACCTCAGGCTCGGGCTGCGGCTCCGGCTGCGACTCGGCCTCGTCGGCCGCGTCATCGGCCTCGGCAGGAACGCCAGCTTCGGCATCCGGCTGCGCCGCCTCCGGCAGATCGGCAGGCGCTTCGGCCGAGACGATGGCGTCGGCCAGCAGCGCCTCGGGCTCCGGCGCGTCCGGGGCCGCGGCCTCGTCCAGGCCCGGCAGGGCCTCGGCGCGGGCATCGGCATCGGCCGACAGGTCCACCACCTCGGGCAGCGGCTCGACCGACTGGCTCTCGCGTCCGCGCGACCGGCGGCGGCGGCGTCCCGAGGGCGCGGCGTCATCCGCCGCGACCTCGGCCGGCTCGTCGGCCTCAGGCTGCGCCACGACTTCTGCGTCGGTCGCGTCTTCGGAGCCAGCATCGGCCTCGTCCTCGCCACCCTCGGCCGAGATCTCGCCCTCGGGACGATCTCCGTTCCGCCGCCGGCGGCGGCGGCGGCGGCGCGAACGACCTTTGCCATCGCCCTCGCCCTCGTCGCCCTCGGCATCGGCCCTGGCGGCCTCTGCGGCAGGCTCGGCTGCCGTCTCGACAGTGGTCTCGACCTCGACTGCATCCTCGACCGGGTCCTCGACGGCAGCCTCGTCCTCGTCATCGATCCGGGCCATCAGCTCGGCATCCACCGACAGGGCCGCATGGGCGGCCGGCTGGACGACGCGCGTCGCCGTCTTGAACTTCTCGAGCGCGAAATCCGGCGAGATCAGCGTCGGGTCGGCCTCGACCCGGACGGCCATGCCGTAGCGCGCCTCGATGCTGGCCACGTGCTCGCGCTTGGCGTTCATGATGTAGTTCGCCACCGCGATGGGCGCCTTGACCAGCACCTCGCGCGAGCGCTTGCGCGTGCCCTCTTCCTCGATCGCGCGCAGGATGGTCAGCGCGAGGCTGTCGTCCGAGCGGATGAGGCCGGTGCCGTGGCAATGAGCGCAGGGCTGCGTGGTCGATTCCAGCATCCCTGGACGCAGTCGCTGGCGCGACATCTCCATCAGGCCGAAGCCCGAGATGCGGCCGATCTGGATGCGGGCGCGGTCGGATTTCAGCGCGTCCTTCATCCGCTTCTCGACCGCGGCGTTGTTGCGCCGCTCGTCCATGTCGATGAAGTCGATGACGATGAGGCCGGCAAGGTCGCGCAGCCGCAACTGGCGCGCCACCTCGTCGGCGGCCTCGAGGTTGGTCTTGAGCGCCGTCTCCTCGATCGAGCCTTCCTTGGTGGCCCGGCCCGAGTTCACGTCGATGGCGACCAGCGCCTCGGTCACGCCGATGACGATGTAGCCCCCGGACTTGAGCTGCACGGTCGGATTGAACATCGCGCCGAGGTAGCTCTCGACCTGGTGGCGCGCGAAAAGCGGCATCGGGTCGGTGTAATGCTGCACGGCCCGGACGTGGTCGGGCATGATCATGCGCATGAAGTCCTTGGCGGTGCGGTAGCCGCGTTCGCCCTCGACCAGCACCTCGTCGATCTCCTTGGAATAGAGGTCGCGGATGGTGCGCTTGATCAGATCGCCCTCTTCGTAGATCGGGGCGGGGGCGACGGACTTGAAGGTCAGGTCGCGGATCTGCTCCCACAGGCGCAGCAGGTATTCGTAATCGCGCTTGATCTCGGTGCGGGTGCGCTGGCTGCCGGCGGTGCGGATGATGAGCCCCGCGCCCTTCGGCACGTCGAACTCGGCCGCGATCTCCTTGAGCTTCTTGCGGTCGGCGACGTTGGTGATCTTGCGGCTGATCCCGCCCCCGCGCGCCGTGTTCGGCATCAGGACGCAGTAGCGGCCGGGCAGCGACAGGTAGGTGGTCAGCGCGGCGCCCTTGTTGCCACGCTCTTCCTTGACGACCTGGACCAGCATGATCTGCCGGACCTTGATCACCTCCTGGATCTTGTAGCGGCGCGCGCGGGGCTTGCGGGGGGCGCGGACCTCTTCGGTCACGTCCTCCTCGGCCACCGATTCGATCTCGTCGTCCTTGTCCGAGGCCTGCGTGGGCTCGTCCTCGGCCTCGCCCTCGTGGTCGGCGGCGTCCTCCGCGGCGTCGGCCGCGTCGGCGGCAGCTTCGGCGGCGTCCGCGGCCGCCTCTTCCGCGACGGTCTCATCGCCGCGCTCGGCGGCCTCGGCACGGGCGCTGCGGCGGCGGCTGCGACGCTCCTCCTCGGCCTCCTGGGCCTCGGCGGCGGCACGTTCCTCGGCCATCAGCGCCTCGCGGTCGGCGGCCGGGATCTGGTAGTAGTCCGGGTGGATCTCGGCAAAGGCGAGGAAGCCATGCCGGTTCCCGCCATAGTCGATGAAGGCCGCCTGAAGCGACGGCTCGACCCGCGTGACCTTTGCCAGATAGATGTTGCCAGAAATCTGGCGCTTGTTCAGGGTCTCGAAGTCAAATTCTTCGACCTTGGTTCCGTCGACCACGACCACCCGAGTCTCCTCGGCATGGGTGGCGTCGATCAGCATTTTCTTTGCCATTGATATGTCTTTCGCGCAGGCGGCAGCCCGGCGGGGCCAGTGGCCTCGGCCGGGTCAACGGGCTGCGTTGTGATGAGGACACGGGCGCGTCACCCCGAACGGCGGCGGCACCGGCCGGGCTTGTCGCCCGCCGGTTCCCGTCATTGCCATCCATCGCGCGCGTCATCGCGTCTGTTCCTTCGTCTGACCCGGAGCCGAAGAAGGCCGGCCGGGCCGCTGTCTGTTGTCGCCCCCGTGCAGCCAAGGCGCAGGCAGGGGCGGGTTTTCCGCGCGGCACATGACTCGCCCGGTCCGGGATCAGAGGTGCCGCGCTGCGAAACTTTGGGCGCCGGCAACCGCGGGTTGCGGGATCGACGCGCATATCCGGACCATAGAGGCGAAAGCGCCCCGGTTTCAATCGAAAATCCGCGTGCCCGGACCAGATGCCAAGCGGCTTCCCGCCACGCCCGTCCCGGCGTTGCCTCGGGCCGCGCGCAACAGCGGCGCACGCAAGTGTAACGGAAGCTTCATCCGGCTGTCGCAGGCTCGACCTAAGAGGGCCCTTGCGAGGCAGGCCGGGAGGCAGCTGATGGCGGTGATACGGGTGACGGCGGAAGATGCGCCCTCGGCGCGCCTGCTGGCCGAGGCGGCCGCCCTGCCCCCCGGCGCCCCCATCGTCGCCATGATCCACGGCTACCGCTACTCGCCCGCGCGGCCGGCCAGCGACCCGCACCGGCACATCCTCGCGCTGGACCCGGCGCCCGGCTGCCCGCGCGCCTTCTCCTGGCCGCGCGGGCTGGGCTTTTCCGGCGCGCCCGGCGAAGGCCTCGCCCTCGCCTGCGCATGGGAGGCGCGCGGCAGCCTCGGTCGCGCCTATGGGCGCGCCGGCGCGACCGGCGCCGCCCTCGCCCGCCTTCTTGGCGAGCTGGCGCAGCGGGCCGGACGGCCCGTGGCCGTCATCGGCCATTCGCTCGGCGGGCGCGTCGGGCTGCAGGCGCTCGCCCATGCCGAGGCTGGCGCGATCTCGCGGCTCGTGCTGCTGAACGCGGCCGAGTTCCGGGACACCGCCGCCGCCGCCATGAACGCCCCGGCCGCCGCCGGCGCCGAGGTGCTGAACGTCACCTCGCGCGAGAACGACCTCTTCGACTTCGCGCTCGAGCAGCTGCTGGCGGCCGGCCGCCGCCGCGCGCTCGGCTTCGGGCTGGAGCGGGCAGCGGCGAACTGGCTGGACCTGCAGATCGACGACGGCGCCACGCTCGAGGCGCTGCGCCGGCTCGGCTTCCCCACCGACCGCCGGTCCCTGCGCCTCTCGCACTGGACGCCCTACCTGCGCGAGGGCCTCTTCGAGCTTTACCGAACGGCCCTCTGCCACCCCTGGGCGCTGCCGCTGGACCTGCTGCGCCGCCAGCTGCCCGCACGCCCTGAGCCGCGCTGGTCGCGCCTTCTGCCCTTGCCCGCAGCCGGTCTCGCCGCAGGCTAGCGAAGGCGCCTTCTTCTGTGTGCAAATATCCTGGGGGGTCCGGGGGGCAACGCCCCCCGGCCGTCGCGGGACGCAGGAAGCGCCTTCAGCCGTCCTTCGCGTCGCCCGCCGGCAGCGCATGCGCCTTGAACAGCCCCGCATTGCCCATCAGGAAGACGAAGATCAGCACCGGCAGGCCGAAGGTCTTGAACCAGACCCAGCTCGTCTCGGACATCGTCCGCCAGACCAGCTCGTTGAGCAGCGCGAGGCCGAGGAAGAACACCGCCATCCGCGCCGTCAGCTTGCGCCAGCCGGCCGCGTCCATCGGCAGCGCCTCGGACAGGACTGCGCCCAGCCAGTTGCGGCGCAGCACAAGGCTGGTGCCGAGGATCGCGGCGAAGAGAAGGTAGATGATCGTCGGCTTGATCTTGAAGAAGCGCGGATCGTTCAGCCACAGCGTGGCGCCCCCGAAGACCACCACCAGCACCAGCGTCGCGACCTGCATCGGCGCCAGCTTGCCGGTCAGGCGCCACTGGATCAGCGTCGCGATGGTCTGGACCGGCACGAAGACCAGCGTGGCCAGCATGAAGCCGCCATAGGCCTGCCCGAAGACGGCGACGGTGTCGTTCCGCCACAGCATGAACACCGCGAAGAACAGGATCAGCGGCCCGAACTCGAGCAGCGGCTTGACCCAGGGCTTCGCCCCCGCGGTGTGGCTGTCGCTCATCGTATGTCACTCCTCTGGATGCATGGGCCTCTGGATGGGGCTGGTTCTGGACCAGGACGGCCGCCGCGGCAAGCGGCGCGGGGCGTCAGTCCAGCCGCACCGCCGCCAGGATCGGGCCAGGCAGGTCCGCCGGCGGCTGGAGCAGCTGGACCAGCAGCGCATGGCGCGTGTCGTCGGGGAAGCGCCCGCTCTCGTCCAGCTCGGCCCGAACGGTCAGGCGCAGGGGCTTCTGCCCGTCCCACCGCGCCAGCGGCTCGATCGCCAGCACGACGTTGCTGTATGACACCCGGCGGCCCCGGTTCTCGCCCGCCGTGACGTCCACCGACCGCTGCGGCGCGTAGCGGATCATCAGGATCTCGGCGCTGCCGCCGAGGTCCGAGAGGGGCAGAAGCTCGATCGCCTCGCCCGAGGGCAGGCTGTCGCGCTGCACGCTGACGCGCGCCGGCGCAAAGCGCGCCGCGTCGATCTGGCCGTTCAGCTGCGCGGGGCCCGGCGACGGCACCGTGTCATGGCCGGCGACGATGAGCTGGGGCGTGTAGATCGCCCGCTCGCCGGCGGCCCGGGCATAGCCCTCCTGCCGCTTGGTGAATTCGGGGCGCGCGTAGCTGTCCGCCCAGCCCAGATAGTCCCAGTAATCGACATGGTAGGACAGGGCCAGGACGTCCGGCTGCGCTGCCAGCATCGACAGCATCGCGTCGGCCGGCGGGCAGGTGGAGCAGCCCTGCGAGGTGAACATCTCGACCACGACCGGCGCCGAGGCGGCCCGCGCCAGCGCGGCGGCGGGCGCGGCCAGCGTGTCGGCCGAGGTGAAGCTGTTGAAATCGCCGCCCTCCGATCCGGCCTCGTCGCCGCGCGGGGCGGTCCGGCTCGGATCGTCGGGCGCCGCGATCACGGGCGCGTCGGCCGCGATGCCCTGCGCCTCGGCCGCCGCGGATGCAATCCCGGCCAGCGCCAGCGCAATTGCAGCGACAGTCATCGCCGGGCGCCCCTGGCGCGGCGCATGGGGCCGCGCCCCGTTCCCTGTGTCCATCGAGATCATCACCCCCGTCCATACCGCCTTGGTCCCTAAAGCTGTAATCAAGGCTTCGTTAACCGCGCCGGCAGGCGACTGCGTGCCTCTTGAGCAACAGGCGCGTCTCTGGTATGCCACGGCATACAATTCGGTGCCGCCGCACTTGCGCCCTGCCTGTCGATGGGGCAAAGCGGTGCGGCAAGCCCGACCCATCCTCACGTCCAGACAGGGAGGCCCTGATGCCCATCCAGACCGGAACCGACACCGCCAAGACGCGCCGCACGCTCAGCGCGGGCGCGCAAAGCGTCGACTACTACTCGATCGCCGCCGCCACCGAGGCGGGCCTGGGCGACTTCTCGAAGCTGCCGGCCGCGCTGAAGGTCGTGCTGGAGAACATGCTGCGCTTCGAGGATGGCGGCTTCACCGTCAGCACCGACGACATCAAGGCCTTTGCGCAATGGGCGGCCGATGGCGGCAAGAGCGCCCGCGAGATCGCCTACCGCCCCGCCCGGGTGCTGATGCAGGACTTCACCGGCGTTCCGGCGGTCGTCGACCTTGCCGCGATGCGCGACGGGATCAAGGCCCTTGGCGGCGATGCGCAGAAGATCAACCCGCTGAACCCGGTCGATCTGGTCATCGACCACTCGGTCATGATCGACGAGTTCGGCACCCCCCGCGCCTTCCAGCGCAACGTCGAGCTGGAATACGAGCGCAACATGGAGCGCTACACGTTCCTGAAATGGGGTCAGAAGGCGTTCAACAACTTCCGCGTGGTCCCGCCCGGCACCGGCATCTGCCATCAGGTGAACCTGGAATACCTGGCCCAGACCGTCTGGACCGACACCGACCAGAACGGCAAGACCGTCGCCTACCCGGACACGCTGGTCGGCACCGACAGCCACACGACCATGGTCAACGGCCTTGCGGTCCTTGGCTGGGGCGTCGGCGGGATCGAGGCCGAGGCCGCGATGCTGGGTCAGCCCATCTCGATGCTGATCCCCGAGGTCGTCGGCTTCAAGGTCACCGGCGCGCTGCGCGAGGGCGTGACCGCCACCGACCTGGTGCTGAAGGTCACCCAGATGCTGCGCGCCCACGGCGTCGTCGGCAAGTTCGTCGAGTTCTTTGGCGAGGGTCTTGACCACATGCCGCTGGCCGACCGCGCGACCATCGCCAACATGGCACCCGAATACGGCGCCACCTGCGGCTTCTTCCCGATCGACGACGAGACGCTGCGCTACCTCCGCCAGACCGGCCGCGAGGAAGACCGCATCGCCCTGGTCGAGGCCTATGCCAAGGAAAACGGCTTCTGGCGCACGGCGGACTACGCGCCCGTCTATTCCTCGACGCTGGAGCTGGACCAGAGCACCGTCGTTCCCGCCATCTCGGGCCCCAAGCGCCCGCAGGACCACGTGCCGCTGACCGACGCCTCGCGCGTCTTCGGCGAATACATCAAGGGGATGCGTCCCGCCGCCTCGGTCTCGCTGGCCGAGAAGGAGAAGATGACGGCCGAGGCCGGCTCGCCCGATCCCGCGCCGCAGCAGATCCCCGGCGGCGATCACGGCCACCTGAACAGCGCCCCGGTCGAGGGCGAGGACTACAAGCTGCGTGACGGCTCGGTCGTGATCGCCTCGATCACCTCCTGCACCAACACCTCGAACCCCTATGTGCTGATGGCCGCCGGCCTCGTGGCCCGGAAGGCGCGCGACCTCGGCCTGACCCGCAAGCCCTGGGTCAAGACCTCGCTCGCCCCCGGCTCGCAGGTCGTCGAGGAATACCTCAAGGCCGCCGGCCTGCAGGAGGACCTGGACGCGCTCGGCTTCAACCTCGTCGGCTTCGGCTGCACGACCTGCATCGGCAACTCGGGCCCGCTGCAGCCGGAAATCTCGAAGGCGATCAACGACAACGACCTGGTCGCGGTCTCGGTCCTGTCGGGCAACCGCAACTTCGAGGGCCGCATCTCGCCCGACGTGCGCGCGAACTACCTCGCCTCGCCCCCGCTGGTCGTGGCCTATGCCATCGCCGGCGACATGAACATCGACGTGACCAAGGACCCGCTGGCCCATACCCCGGACGGCAAGCCGGTCTATCTCAAGGACATCTGGCCGACCTCGAAAGAGGTCTCGGACATGGTCCACAACATCGTCACGCGCGAGATGTTTCAGACCAAGTATGCCGACGTCTTCAAGGGCGACGAGCGCTGGCAGGGCGTCGAGGTCACCGACAGCGAGACCTATGACTGGCCCGCGTCGTCGACCTACATCCAGAACCCGCCCTACTTCCAAGGCATGTCGAAAGAGCCGGGCACGATCAGCGACGTCAAGGGCGCCCGCGTCCTGGCGCTGCTGGGCGACATGATCACCACCGACCACATCTCGCCCGCGGGCAGCTTCAAGCCAACCACCCCGGCCGGCAAGTACCTGACCGAGCGCCAGGTCTCGCCGCGTGATTTCAACAGCTACGGCTCGCGCCGCGGCAACCACGAGATCATGATGCGCGGCACCTTCGCCAATATCCGCATCCGGAACGAGATGCTGGACGGCGTCGAGGGCGGCTACACCAAGGGCCCGAACGGCGAGCAGGAGGCGATCTTCGACGCCGCCATGCAATATGCCGACCAAGGCACGCCGCTGGTGATCTTCGGCGGCAAGGAATACGGCGCCGGCTCGTCGCGTGACTGGGCGGCCAAGGGCACCAACCTCCTCGGCGTCAATGCGGTCATCGCGGAAAGCTTCGAGCGCATCCACCGCTCGAACCTCGTCGGCATGGGCGTCGTCCCCTTCGAGTTCACGAACGGCGACACCCGCCACTCGCTGAACCTGACCGGCGACGAGACCATCACGATCGAGGGCCTCTCGGGCGAGTTCAAGCCGCTGTCCATGGTGCCCTGCACCATCACCTACGCGGACGGCACCGAGAAGACGATCCAGCTGAAGGCCCGCGTCGATACCGAGGTCGAGATCGACTACCTCAAGAACGGCGGCGTGCTGCACTACGTGCTGCGCAACCTCGCCGCCGCCTGATCCGGCGCTCGTGACAAAGAAAACCCCCGGCAGACCGCCGGGGGTTTTTCGTTGCGAGCTTAAAATCTGTATTCTCGAGTGAAGAAGAAGCACCGCGCCGCCCCTTCTTCTTCATGAAAATATCCGCGGGGGAGCCTGCGCAGCAGGCGGGGGCGGCAGCCCCCTGCCCGCTCGCCGTCAGCCCCCGATGGCGATCCCCTCGCGCCGCGGATCGGCCCCGCCTTCCAGGATCTCCGGCCCGATCACGATGCCCTGCAGGCCCGAGGTCAGTTCGGTCTCGTTCAGCTCGAAGCCAAGCGCGGTCAGCTCGTCCGTCAGCACGGCGGGGAGTCCCGCCTCGATGTCCATCGGGCCGAAGCGGTTCACGATGTTCGGGCTGGCGATCGCCTCCTGAATGTTCAGGTCCCAGTCCAGGTGGGCGATGATGGCCTTGGCCACATAGCCGATGATCCGGCTGCCGCCCGGCGAGCCGATGACCATGACGGGCGCGCCGTCCTGCATCACGATGGTCGGCGCCATGGACGAGCGCGGCCGCTTGCCTGGAGCGATGGCGTTCGCGATGGGCCATCCGTCCGCGTCATGCGTCTCGAAGCTGAAATCGGTCAACTCGTTGTTCAGGAGGAACCCGCCCGCCATCACGCGCGAGCCGAAGCCGTTCTCGATGGTCGTGGTCATCGACAGGGCGTTCCCGTCGGCGTCCACGATCGAGATATGGGTGGTCGAAGGCAGCTCCAGCGCGCTGTCCTGGCCCCAGAGCGAGGCGTGGCTCCAGCCCGGCTGGCCCGGCGTGACCTCGGGCAGGCTGTCGTCGCCCTGCAGAAGCTCGGCGCGTTTGTCCAGGTAGGCGCGGTCGATCAGCCCCTCGGTCGGCATGGGCACGAAGTCCACGTCGGCCATGTAGCGGCCCCGGTCGGCGAAGGCGAGGCGCGAGGCGTCGCCGATCAGGCGCCAGGCCTCGGGGCTCTCGGGGCCCATTGCGCCCAGGTCGAACCCTTCCAGCATCCCGAGGATCTGCCCCACCGTCAGTCCACCCGACGAGGGCGGGCCCATGCCGCAGACGTCATGGGCGCGGTATTCGACGCAGACCGCCGGACGCTCGACCACGCGATAGGCGGCGAGGTCCTGAAGCGACAGAAGGCCCGGATTGTCCTCGGCCCCGCGCACCGCCGCGACAATCTCCTGCGCGATCTCGCCGCGGTAGAAGGCGTCCGCGCCCTCGGCGGCCAAGGCGCGCAGTGTCTCGGCATAGGCCGGGTTGGTCAGCGTCGTGCCCTCGGCCACCGGCGCGCCATCCGGGAAGAAGTAGTCGGTCGTGGCAGCGTAGCGTGCCAGCGCGTCCCCCTCGCCGGCGACCAGCGTGGCGAGGCGGGGCGAGACGGTGAAGCCGTCCTCGGCCAGGCGGATGCCGTCCTCGAAAAGGCTCGCCCAGTTCGCGCGGCCCCATTTGCGATGCGCCATCTCCATCAGCGCCGGCGTTCCGGGCGTGCCGACCGAGCGGCCGCCGACCACCGCCTCCATGAAGGCCAGCGGCTCGCCCTCCTCGTTCTGAAAGAGGGTCGGCGTCGCGGCGAGGGGCGCTGTCTCGCGGCCGTCGAGGGTCGTCACCTCGCCCGTCTCGGCGTCGTAAAAGACGACGAAGGCGCCGCCGCCGAGGCCCGAGCTTTGCGGCTCGACGAGGCCGAGGACGACCTGCACCGCGACCATCGCATCGGCCGCGCTGCCGCCCGCCTCGAGCACCCGCGCCCCGGCTTCGACCGCCAGGGGATGGGCCGCGCTGACCATCCAGTTCTCGGCCGTGACCGGGGTGCTTTCGGATTTCGCGGTCAGCCCGTCTTGCGCCGCCTCGGTCAGATCGCCGAAGCCCTCGGTCCTGACGTCGAAGCCGGATGCGCCCTCGGGCGCGACGGCATCCGCCGCCTGCTGCGCCCCCGCCATGGCCGCGCTGCCGAGCAGCAGCGCCAGTGCCAGACCTGTCCGTGTCATGCCAGACCCTCCCCTTGATGTGATGGGAGAAGTTTGGCCTGCACATAATGCGGGTGCAACCCGCGGCTTACTCCTCGGCGGAAAGCGCCGCGTCGAGCTGCGGGCGGAAGCGGGTCTCGTAATCGGCATCGACCAGCGGGCCGGCAAAGCGGTAGAGGACGTTGCCCTGCCCGTCGAGGATGAAGGTCTCGGGCGGGGCGGTCACGCCCCAATCGATCGCCGCGCGGCCGCGCGGGTCGTCCGCGATGGCGGCAAAGGGATCGCCGTCCTGCGCCAGGAAGGACAGCGCGTTGGAGGGGTTGTCGCGCAGGGCGATGCCATAGACGGGGATCTCCTGCGAGAGCTGCATCAGCGTCGGATGCTCCAGCCGGCAGGGCGGGCACCAGCTGGCCCAGAAATTCACCAGCTTGACGCCCGGCTCGGCCAGCATCTCGACCGTCAGCGGCGTCTTGCCCTCCAGGGCGCCCTCGGGCACCGGCGGGGCGCTGCTGCCGACGATGGCCGAGGGGACCACGCCCGGCTCGTCCCGGTTCATGCCCCAGAGGAAGGTGACCGCCAGTGCGGCGAACAGCGCCGGCGGCAGGATGACCAGCGGCGAGAACCTAGCCATTGTCGCTCCGTCTTTCGTGGGTCTCAAGCGCGCGGCGGGCGCGGGCATTGGCGGCCAGCGTGTGCCAGACAAGGCCTCCCAGCAGCGCAAGCCCGATCCCGTAGGAGGCGAGCACGGCGAAGGCGTAGCGGCCGAGGTCGATCATGCGCGCGTCTCCCGTGCCAGAAGCGCGGCGAGGCGGCGCTTGCGGATCTCGGTGCGGGTGCGGATCAGCAGCAGGGTCAGGAACAGCAGCCCGAAGCCGATCATCGCGAGATAGAGAGGATAGCGGTAGACATGGCTCATCCGCTCGCCGGACTGCACCGAGAGGCTGGCGCCCTGGTGCAGACCCTGGCTCCAGAAGAGGACCGCGTAGCGCGAGAGCAGCGCGAAGACCGAGCCGACGAGGCAGAGAACCCCTGTCAGGTCGGCGGCGCTGTCCGGGTCCTCGATCGCCGACCAGAGGGCGATGTAGCCCAGGTAGAAGAGAAACAGGATCAGGAACGAGGTCAGGCGCGGGTCCCATTCCCACCACGTTCCCCACATCGGCTGGCCCCAGAGCGCGCCGGTCGCCAGCGCGATCAGCGTCATCACCGCGCCGATGGGGGCGGCGGCCTTGGCGGCCAGCGCGCTGACATGGTGGCGGCGGATGATCCAGATGAGCGAGGCGACCAGCATCATCACCCAGATGTTGATCGCCATCATCGCCGCCGGCACGTGCAGGAAGACGATCTTGACCGTCGAGCCCTGGCGGAAGTCGTCCGGCGTCAGGAAGCCCCAGCCGAGCCCTCCGACCGTGCCGATGACGGCGCCGGCGGCGACCCAGGGCAGCATCCTGCCCGAGACCTGCATGAACCTGACGGGGTTGGCGTATTCCCAGAGCGACATGGGCCTGTCCTATCGGGGGCGGCAGGGACGCTCAAGCCCCATGAAGGTCGCGGTCACCGCAGATTGACCCGCAGCGCGGCCGATGCGGCGAAGGGTATCAGCGCCAGCGCGCCGAGCGTGATGCCGGCAAGGAAGACCAGCGGGGTCGCGGCGCCCAGACCCTCGGCCCCGCGGCGGGTGACCTCGGCGCCGAAGATCAGCGTCGGGATGTAGAGCGGCAGGACCAGCAGCGACATCAGCAGCCCGCCGCGGCGCAGGCCCACCGTCAGCGCCGCGCCGAAAGCTCCCAGCATCGACAGGGCCGGCGTGCCGACCAGCAGCGAGACGATGAGCCAAGGCATGGCGGCGGGCGGCAGTTGCAAGAGGACGCCGAAGAGCGGCGCGGCAAGGATCAGCGGCAGGCCGGTGGTGATCCAGTGCGCGAGCGCCTTGACGGCCACCGCCCCCTCCAGCGGCAGGGGCGCGGTGGCGAGCAGATCGAGGCTTCCGTCCTCGTGATCCAGCGCGAAGATGCGGTCCAGCGAGAGAAGGCAGGCCAGCAGCGCGCCGACCCACAGGATGCCGGGCGCCACGGGGGCCAGCGCGGCGCGGTCCGGGCCGACCCCGAACGGGACCAGCGCGGACAGGATCAGGAAGAAGGCGACGCCGAGGCCGAAGCCGCCGCCGGCGCGGACCGCCAGGCGCAGGTCGCGGATCAGCAGCGCCAGCACGGGCGGCTCCTCATGCGAAGGCCTCGTTGAAGCTGTGCGGCCGGGCCGGCGCCGCGCCGCTGGCCCGGTAGGGCGTCAGGTCCAGCGCCCGCGCCCCCGCGATCCCCAGCTCGATATGCGTCGCCATCAGCGCGGCGCCTCCGCCGTCCAGATGCGCTCGGACCACTTCGGCGAAGCGCAGGGTCGAGGCCGCGTCCAGCGAGACCGTCGGCTCGTCCAGCACCCAGAGCGGCCGCCCGGTCACCATGAGCCGCGCGAGGCCGAGGCGGCGCTTCTGCCCCGCCGACAGCGCCCCCGCCGGACGGTCCGCCAGCGCCTCCAGATCCATCGCCCGAAGCGCCGCGGCCGCGCCGGTGCCGCCGAAGACCCGCGCCCAGAACGCCAGATTCTCGGCCACGCTCAGCGCCGGCTTGATCCCGTCGGCATGGGCCGCATAGGCCACCGCGTCCTCGGCCAGCACGATGCTGCCGGCCGCCGGCGGCTGTAGGCCGGCGATGCAGCGCAGCAGCGTCGTCTTGCCGATCCCGTTCGGGCCGCGCAGGACCAGCGCCTCGCCCGCGTCGAGCGTGAAGCCGAGGCCCTCGATCACCCGCAGGCCGCCGCGCGAGACTGCAAGCCCCTCGGCGGCCAGCAGTCTCACAGCGGCAGAAGCGCGCAGGCGACGCGCCGCCCTTCGCTGCGGGTGACGTTGTAGGTGCGCGCGGCCTGCGGCGAGGGCATGGCCTCGGCATGGACCTTCAGCGCGGCAAGTCGGGCGACCAGATCGCGCGGGGCATAGGCCGCCTCGGCGCCGGTGCCGAGGAACAGCACGTCCACCTGCCCCGCCAGCGCCAGAAGCGGCGCCTCGTCGGCCAGCCCGCCCCAGGGCGTCGCCGTCTCGCCCACCACCAGCACCCCGCCCCGGATCACCTCGCCCGCGACGCGAAAGAAGCCGGGGCCGTAGCCCTCAATGGTGTTCGTGCCCTCGAAGTCGGCGGAGCGGAAGGCCATCAGACCTCCTCTGCGCCTTCGAAGGGCGAGGCGGACTTCTTCTTCGTCTCGGGGTCGTTCTTGTCCCAGTTGCGCTTGACGCCCAGCCAGAGGACGACGTTCTTGGCGACGTAGATCGAGGAATAAGTGCCGATCAGGATGCCGAAGGTGATCGCGAAGACGAAGCCGCGGATGACGTCGCCGCCCAGCACCAGAAGGGCGATCAGCGCCAGAAGCGTGGTGCCCGAGGTCATGACGGTGCGCGACAGCGTCTCGTTCACCGACAGGTTCATCAGCTCGCGCAGCGCGCGCTTCTTGTACTTCATCAGGTTCTCGCGCAGCCGGTCGAAGACCACGACGGTGTCGTTGATCGAATAGCCGACGATGGTCAGCAGCGCCGCGATGGTGGTCAGGTCGAACCGGATCTGGAACAGCGCGAAGATGCCCATGGTGATCAGCACGTCATGGATCAGCGACACGATCGCGCCCACGGCGAACTGCCATTCGAACCTGAGCCAGATGTAGATCGAGATCGCCACCAGCGAGGCGAGGACGGCGTAGATCGCCGTCTGGATCAGCTCGGCCGAGACCTTGGGCCCGACCGATTCCACCGAAGGGAAGGTGATCGAGGGATCGACGGTCTGCAGCGCCGCCTCGACCGCCAGGATCGTCTCGGGCGTGACGGCCTCGACGCCGTCTTGCGCGCTGATGCGGACCTGCGCGACGTTCTGGTCGGCCCGGAAGCCCGGGTCGAAGACCTCGGTGATCGCCACGTCGCCAAGATCCAGCGGCGCCAGCGCGGCGCGGTAGGCGCCGACATCGACGGGCTGCGCGCTCTCGGTGCGGATCGTGGTGCCGCCGCGGAAGTCGATGCCGAAGTTCAGCCCGTTCATGAACAGCACGACGACCGACAGGACCGCCAGCAGCGTCGAGATGCCGAAGGTGATCTTCTGCGCGCGGAAGAAGTCGATCGCGGTGTGCTCGGGGACGAGTTTCAGACGAAATGCCATGTCAGACCTCGATCGTTTTGGGGCGCGCGCGCTCGAACCACATGACGGTCAGAAGGCGCGTGACGAAGAGCGCCGTGAAGACCGAAGTGACGATGCCGATGGTGAGCGTCACCGCAAAGCCCTTGACCGGACCCGAGCCGAGAACGAACAGGATGGCCGCGATGATCAGCGTGGTGATATTGGCGTCCACGATGGCGGACATGGCCTTCTCGTAGCCCAGCTCGATGGCGCGGGCAGGGCCGCGGGCGGTCCGCAGCTCCTCGCGGATGCGCTCGAAGACGAGGACGTTGGCGTCAACAGCCATGCCGATGGTCAGCACGATCCCCGCGATGCCGGGCAGCGTCAGCGTCGCCCCGATCACCGACAGGACCGCGAAGAGCAGCGCCATGTTCACCGCCAGCGCGACGGTCGCGAACAGGCCGAGGCGCCCATAGCTGAGGATCATCAGCGCGATCACGGCGATGAAGCCGACCGATGCGGCGACCTTGCCCGCGTCGATGCTGTCCTGGCCAAGCTCGGGGCCGACGGTGCGTTCCTCGAGGAATTCCAGCTCGGCCGGCAGGGCGCCGGCGCGCAGCAGGATCGCCAGCTGGCTCGCCTGCTCGAAGTTCATCGAGCCCGAGATCTGCCCCGAGCCGGTGGTGATGGCCGAGCGGATGACCGGGGCCGAGATCACCTCGTTGTCCAGCACGATGGCGAAGGGCTGGCCGATATTGGCCGAGGTATAGGCGCCGAAGGCCCGCGCCCCCGTCGGGTTGAAGCGGAAGTTGACCGAGGGCATCCCGTTCTCGTCCGTGCCGGGCATGGCGTCCACGAGATCGTCGCCGGTCACCACCGGACTGTCCTCGAGGATGTAGTAGAGACCCTCCTGGTCAAGCGAGGGTGCGAGGAACTGGCCGATGCCGGGCGCGGCCTCGGGGTCCGAGGTCGAGCCGGTGACGGGGTTGAAGGTCAGCTGGGCCGTGGTGCCGATCAGTGCCTTCAGCTCGCCCGCCGAGCCGATGCCGGGCACCTGGATCAGGATGCGGTCCTCGCCCTGGCGCATGATCGTCGGCTCGCGCGTGCCGACCTCGTCGACGCGGCGGCGGATGATCTCGAGCGATTGCTGGATCGTGCGGTCGTCGGTCAGCGCCTTCTCGGCATCCGACAGCTGGATCGTCAGCGTGCTGCCCGTCGCGTCGATGGCCAGCGACTGTTGTCCCGCGCCGGTCAGCGTCGTCACCGGCGTGGAAAAGCCGCGCGCGATCTCGACGGCGCGGGCCAGCTGGTCCGGGTTGCCGATCTCGATCGCCAGCGTGCCCTCGGGCGAGGGAACGCGGCGGACCGCGCCGACCGCGTCCCGCTCGGCCGCCAGGGCGCGGCGCAGCTCGGGCCACAGCGCGTCCACGCGGGCCTTGTAGACCTGTTCGACCTGCACCTCGCCCAGGAGATGGGCGCCGCCGCGCAGATCGAGTCCCAGATTGACCAGGCTGGAGGGCAGCCAGCTCGGCCAGCCATCCCGCGCCGCCACCAATTCGGGCGTGGTGACGCCGGTCGCCTCGATCCGGGCAACGGCATCGTTATGCGCCTCGACGCGGGTGTAGAAGGCGTTCGGCATGGCGTAGGCCAGGCCCAGAAGGCAGATCCCGAGGATCAGGATGCGCTTCCAGCGGTCGATCTGAAGCATGGTGGCTTGCGCCTTTCAAGAATTGGCGGCTCAGGAGTTCGCGGCGAGGGGCTCGGTCCGGCTGACGACCTGGGCGATGGTGCTGCGGACGACGCGGATGCGCACACCCTGCGCGATCTCGACCTCCAGCTCGTCGTCGCGGACGGTGGTGACCTTGCCGAGGATGCCGCCCTGCGTGACGACCTGGTCGCCCTTCTTCAGCGCGCCCACCATCTCGCGGTGCTGCTTGAGGCGCTTCTGCTGCGGGCGGATCATCAGGAAGTACATGATCGCAAAGATCAGGATCAGCGGGATGAACTGCGCGAAGGCAGCGCCGGCGCCGGCGCCTCCGGCGGCTTGGGCATAGGCGGGGGTGGCGAACATGCACGGTCCTTTCGTTCGGGAAGGCGAGGCGCGCACGCACCGCCCGGCTGGATTGGCGCGCAACCTAATCGCGCCGCCCGCCCTTGGCAAGAAAGCCCCGGACCGCCCGCCGGCAAGGCGGCGGAACGGCTTCGTGATGAAACGTCAGCCGATGTCAGCCCGCGCTGGCCGTGCCGACGCGTCAGCGTGCCGCAGGCTGGGCGCGTTCGACGAGGCGGGCGAAGAAGCTGGCCCCGACCGGCGCGATGGCGTCGTTGAAATCATAGGTGGGGTTGTGCACGCCCGCCCCCTCGCCCTGCCCCAGAAACAGGTAGCAGCCCGGCCGGGCGTTCAGCATGTAGCTGAAATCCTCGGCCCCCATCTCGCGGCCCGCTTCGCCGGCCACGTTTTCGGCGCCCGCGATCTCTTCGGCGACGGCGACGGCGAAGGCGGTCTGGTCCGGGTCGTTGACCGTGGCGGGGTAGCCGACCTGATAGTCCAGCCGCACCTCGACGTCGTAGGCCGCCCCCTGCCCGTCGCAGATCTGCGTCATCCGCCGGCGCACCATGTCGCGCACATGCGGCGCGAAGGTCCGCACGGTCCCGCAGATATAGGCCGTGTCCGGCACGATGTTGTCCGCGCTGCCCGTGTGGATCTGCGTAACCGACAGGGCCAGATCCTCCAGCGCATGGTGGTTGCGGCTGGAGATGGTCTGGATCGCCGAGACGATGGCCACCGCCGCAACGATGGGATCGGCCGTCAGATGCGGCAGCGCGCCATGCCCGCCCCGGCCGCGGACATGGATCTCGAACGTGTCCACCGCGGCCATGATCGGGCCGGGCGTGGTCTGGAACGCGCCCTCGGGCTGGCCGGGGTTGTTGTGCATGGCGAAGACGCGGGTGATACCGAAGCGCTCCATGATGCCGTCCTGCACCATCGCCTCGCCGCCGCCGCCGCCCTCTTCGGCGGGCTGGAAGATCAGCGCGACGCGGCCGGCGAAGTTGCGTGTCTCGGCCAGATAGCGCGCCGCGCCCAGCAGCATCGTGGTGTGCCCGTCATGCCCGCAGGCATGCATCCGGCCAGGGACGGTCGAGGCGTGGGGCAGCCCCGTCTCCTCGTCCATCGGCAGCGCGTCCATGTCGGCGCGCAGGCCGATGGTCTCGCCGCCATCGGTGGTCTGGCCCTGCCCGTTGATGATCGCGACGATGCCCGTCTGCCCGATCCCCTCGTGGATCTCGTCCACCCCGAACTCGCGCAGGCGCTCGGCCACGAAGGCGGCGGTCTGCTGGCACTCGAAACCCAGCTCGGGATGCTGGTGCAGGTGACGGCGCCAGGCGGTCATCTCGTCCGCGAAGTCGGCAATTCGGTTCAGGACGGGCATGTGGACACGGGCCTTTCGCTGTGGCAGTCGAGGGGGCATCATCCGCCTGACCGAGGGAATTGCAATGGCCGACCCGCGCGACCCCGCCACCGAGATGACGCGCCTTCTGGGCATCATGGCCGCCCTGCGCGATCCCGACACGGGCTGCCCCTGGGACATCGAGCAGACCTTCGAGACCATCGCCCCCCATTCGATCGAGGAAGCGCACGAGGTCGAGGACGCCATCCAGCGCAAGGCCTGGGACGAGCTGCCGGGCGAGCTGGGGGACCTGCTGCTGCAGGTCGTCTTCCAGGCGCAGATCGCCAAGGATGCGGGGATGTTCGACTTCGCCGACTGCGCCGCGGCCATCAGCGACAAGCTGGTCTTCCGCCACCCCCACATCTTCGGCACCGAGAGCCGCGACAAGACGGCCGAGCAGCAGGTCGCGGACTGGGAGGCGATCAAGGCCGCCGAGCGAGCGGGCAAGGCCGAGCGGGGGACGCTGGACGGCGTGGCGCTCGGCCTGCCGGCGCTGACGCGGGCGGTCAAGCTGCAGAACCGCGCGGCGCGTGTGGGCTTTGACTGGCCGGGGCCGGCGGACGTGCTGGAGAAGATCACCGAGGAGACGGCCGAGCTGGTCGAGGCGCGCGACACGCTCGGGCCGGACCAGCTTGAGGAGGAGTTCGGCGATCTGATGTTCGTGATGGCGAACCTTGCGCGCCACCTGAAGATCGACCCCGAGCTGGCGCTGCGCCGCGCCAACGCCAAGTTCACCCGCCGCTTCCGGTCGATCGAGGCCGCGCTCGCCGCCGATGGCCGCCGCCCCGAGGAGAGCGATCTGACCGAGATGGACCGCCTCTGGGACGCGGCGAAGGCGGCCGAGCGCGCCTAGCCCGCCAGCGCCTTGCGCAGCATGTTCAGGCCGACCAGCAGCAGGAAGAAGGCGAAGTAGCGCTTCAGCCGCACCGCATCCGTCCTGTGCGCCAGCGTCGCGCCCCAGGGCGCCGTGATCAGCGTCATCGAGATGGTCAGGAAGAAGGCCGGCAGGTTGACCGAGCCGAGCGTATAGGGCGGCGCAAGCTCCACCGGCATCATCAGGAACAGCACGACCGAGGGCACCGCGATGGCGACGCCGAAGCCCGCCGCCGTGGCGACGGCGCGGTGGATCGGCCGTCCGTGCAGCGTCATCAGCGGCACGCCGATGCTGCCCCCGCCGATCCCGAGAAGGACCGAGACGAAGCCGGTGAAGGGCGAGAACAGCCACAGCCAGCCGCCGCGCGGCATCTGGTCCGCCAGCCGCCAATGGGGCTTGGAGACCGCCATGTAGACCGCGATGACCGAGACGAGCACGCCGAAGATGATCGCCAGCGTCTCGGTCCGAAGCGAGCCGACGATCAGCGCCCCCGCCAGCGCGCCGACGCCGATGCCGGGCGCCCATTGCCTCAGGATGTCCCAGTCCACGGCGCCCTTGCGGTTGTGGGCCAGCACGGATCGCAGCGATGTCACGATGATCGTCGCCAGCGATGTCGCAAGGCAAATCTGCATCAGCTGCGGCCCGCCATAGCCCGCCGCGCTGAAGACGTAGAAGAAGGCCGGCACCAGCACGATGCCGCCGCCGACGCCCAGCAGCCCGGCCAGGATGCCCGCAAAGGCGCCGGTCAGGGCGAGCGCGATGATGGGAAGGATCAACTCGGTCATGCGCCCTGATTAACGGGCGGGCCGGCCGCATGCCAGTTGCAATATCTGCAACCTAAGTCTGAAGCTGCACGACCTCGGCCAGGGCGGCGTCATAGACCTCGATCCCGCCCTTCGAGGCGCCCTCGGACAGGGTGCGCTTCCAGCCGCGGGCGCCCGGCAGCCCGTGAAAGAGGCCCAGCATGTGCCGCGTGACCTGGTGCAGCCGTCCGCCCTGCCCGAGGTGATCCTGGATCAGCGGCCGCATCGCCGCCGCCGCCTCGGCCGGATGCGCGAAGGGCGGTGTCTCGCCCCAGAGCGCGTCCGCCGCCCCCAGGACCTGCCACGGCTGGTGATAGGCCGCCCGGCCGACCATGACGCCGTCCATCACCTCCAGCTGCGCGCGGATCGTGTCCATGTCCGCGATGCCGCCGTTGATCGACAGGTGCATCTGCGGGAAGGCCGCCTTCATCCGGTGGACCAGCGGGTAGTCGAGCGGCGGGACTTCGCGGTTCTCGCGCGGGCTGAGACCCTGAAGCCAGGCCTTGCGCGCGTGGATGGTCATGCGGCGCACCCCCGCCGCCTGCATCGCCGCGATGAAGTCGGGCAGCACCTCGGCCGGCTCCTGATCGTCGACGCCGATGCGGCACTTGACCGTGATTGGCACCGGGCTGACCGCCTGCATCTCGGTCACGCACTCCGCGACCAGCTCCGGCGTCTTCATCAGCACGGCCCCGAAGCAGCCCGACTGCACCCGGTCGCTCGGGCAGCCGACATTCAGGTTGATCTCGTCATAGCCCCAGTCCGCCGCGATGCGCGCCGCCTCGCGCAGCTCGGCCGGCTCCGAGCCCCCCAGCTGCAGCGCCACCGGATGCTCGGCGGCGTCGAAATCCAGCAGGCGCGCGCGATCGCCATGAATGATCGCCGGCGCCGTCACCATCTCGGTATAGAGCAGCGCCCGCCGCGACAGCAGCCGGTGGAACCGCCGGCAATTGCGGTCGGTCCAATCCATCATGGGCGCCACTGAAAGGCGAGAGGCAGTCCAAGCCATTGTTGCGAGATCGCTATCCAAGTCTATTCCTGCCAAGAACCAGCTCTGTACGCACCCGGCTTCGGCGCGTTATGCAGCATTTTGCCAAGGTCCGCGAGCGGAGTTGCTGCAGTGTAGCAGATTGGGTGGCAGGCCCTAATGGGCGCGAGGGTCCCGCGACCTACGCTGGCCTGGCATCAGCGGCAGGGCCATCGAGCCTCGCGTGCCTGTCGCCCCCTTGCGCCCGCCGCGGCACCGGACATGCAGCCGCTCCTCGCGGCAGATGCATTTGAGTCACCTCGTGTTCCTCGCGGCGCTGGAAGACACGCAGCCGCCGATAGCCGAACCGGCGTTCATGGGCCCTTGGACCGATGGCGCCACACTGGACAAACGCAGCCGAGCCAGTTCTTACAGCTGCTCGCGCAGCACAGCGTCATCCTGCCGGATCGCCTCATTGTGCATGGTCATCCGACATGAGCCGATGACCTAAGACGCCCGCCGCTCGCTCATTTCGTGGCTGACGCGACCGTTTGCCGCTTTCCGGCACGTCACCAGCAGGTGCGCGCCTGACTGCGGCGCCAGAAGCGCGGATCTTATCAGCGGCCGCGCCTGTGCATGACGACGCCGCGACAGTTGCTCATGTTGTGCTTGGGGCAGTTGCGCAGGTTGATCTTGCCGGAGGCGGCACGGCCTGTCGCAGGTGCAGCGGCAGGCGCTCCCTCGGCTAAGGGCGCGGTGTCTGTTCCCTGTGCTGGAATGCCGGCGGTCTGCGCCAGGCCTGCAGGTGCCAGCAGGCCGGCCGAGACCATTACGGTCACGAACAAGCGAGACATGATATGTCCTTTCTGTGGATGATTCAGCATGCGCTCGAATCGCTCGTTGTTCAAGAAGTTGGTCGAGCCTCAGACGTAAGCCTCGGGCCTTCGAGACGAGCACAAGAAGGATGGAAGCTCGCTCAGGAGTCCATGAAAGCCGGTGCCAACTGGAGTGCGATCAACCTTGGCGATGATCGTCTTGAGGCGACGGATATCGCACGCCAGCGATCACGCGCGGCGCCGAAGATGCGCCGCCAGATCCATCTGCCGCGATCGCCGCGACGACGCCGGAAGGCACGGTCAGAAGTCGTCCGGCAGATCGAGGCGGAAGCCCATGTCTCGCGCCGCGGCCAAGTGGAGCTTGCGCGTCTCTTCTTCCGACAGATCGAGAGCGGTCGCGAGGCGGTCGATGGTTTCGGGCCGCGGGACCTTCGAGCCTGTCGCGAGTTGCGAGAGGTATGCCGGGGTCATCTCGAGCGAAGTGCTGAGCTCGCTCTGGCTGTAACCCCGGCTTTCGCGCAGCGCCCCGAGGATGCGCGGAAACTTCCGCTCCTCGCGATGGTCGCGCCCCTCGCCCTTGCGGGGGCGGCCACGTCCCCGGGCCGATGCTGTCGGCTCAACCGGTTCCGGCGCCTCAGCGTCCCTGTCATCTTGCGGCATTAGGATGGCTCCTCTGGCTCCGACATGACCGCGCTGTCGACGCGGGCGCGGCGCATGAACGGGACAGGGTCGGGCGATGCCGCCGGCAGCGGCGCGAGGGTGTCGAGATCGACTCCGCTCGCACCACCGAGGTCGGGTTCTGGGCCATCCTCACAGGCTTCATCCCCGCCGAAGGCATCACCTGCCGTAACCTTCTGCGCACTGGAATAGGAGGTGCTCAAGGCCATGCCGGAGGCGAACAGTGACATGTTCGCGGCCGTGGCCTCGAAGATCGATCGGGTCGCCTCGCGATCGGTGCCGTAAGCCACGATCTTGTCATCCTTCAGCCCAAGCTTCCGGCCCATGTTGTAGGCCTCTTCTCGCAAGCCAGCCCCCATGAAGATGAACTCCCAGCCCTGCTGCTCCATCGCGCAGATCCGGCCCTTCACCTCCTCCCAGCCATGACGGCGCGATGCGTTCTCTTCCCCGTCCGTCTGGATCGCAACGATCACCTTCACCTCGCCCGGCTCACGCCCCTCCAGGGAAGAACTGATGGCCGCGATCGTGTCCATGATCGCATCGAGCAGCGGAGTGCCGCCCCGCGGCTGGAAGTCCGTCTGCTGCAGCAGAGGGACCTCGGCCACGCGACGCGCGATATGGATCGTCTCGAGGCACATCTGCCCGGCATGATCGTCGAACTGCACCAGGGACAGGCGGATGGGCTCAGATCTCGCGCAGGTCCGCGGGGATCAGCGCGTCGGGCAGGTTCTGGTAGCAGACCGGGCGCAGGAAGCGGCGGATCGAGAGGGTGCCGACCGAGGTCGCGCCGAAGTTCGTGCTGGCCGGATAGGGCCCGCCATGGACCATCGCGTCCGCCACCTCGACCCCCGTCGGAAAGCCGTTGCAGAGAACCCGCCCCGCCATCCGTTCGGCCACCGGCAGAAGGCGCTGGCCCAGCTCGGCGTCCGCGTCGTCCAGCTGCAGCGTCACCGTCAGCTGGCCGCCGAAGCTGGCCGCGACCTCCTCCATCTGCGCCGCGTCCCTGACCCGCACGATCAGCCCGAGCGGGCCGAAGACCTCCTCGGCCAGCTCGTGGTTGCCGAGGAAGTCGGCCGCCGCGACCTCGAAGAGATAGGGCAGCGAGGTGCGGCCCGAGCAGTCCTGCTCCAGGAGCGCGCGCACGCCCGTGCCCGCCGCGACGCGCGCCGCGCCCTGGCGGTAGGCCTCGGCCATGCCATCCGTCAGCATCACCTGGGGCTGCACGTCGGCAAGCGCCGCCCGGGCGGCCTCGGCGAAGGCTTCAGCTTCGGGGCCGTCCTTGATCACCGCGATGCCGGGGTTGGTGCAGAACTGGCCCGCGCCCATCAGAAGGCTGCCGGCCCAGCCCTTGCCGATCGCCTCGCCCCGCGCGGCGGCCGCCTCGGGCAGCACAAACATCGGGTTGACCGAGCCCAGCTCGCCGAAGAAGGGGATCGGCTCGGGGCGCGCGGCGCAGAGGTTGTAGAGGGCGCGGCCCCCGCCGAGCGAGCCGGTGAAGCCCACCGCCTTGATGCGCGGGTCCTGCACCAGCGCCTCGCCCACGTCGCGCTTGCCGCCTTGGACGAGGCTGAAGATGCGCGGGTCCATCCCCAGCTTCTCGATGGCGGCGGCGATAGCGTCCGCGACGATCTCGCCGGTGCCGGGATGGGCGGAGTGACCCTTGACGACGACCGGGCAGCCGGCGGCGAGGGCCGCGGCGGTGTCGCCGCCCCCGACCGAGAAGGCCAGCGGGAAGTTCGAGGCGCCAAAGACCGCCACCGGCCCGATCGGCCGCTGGATCATGCGCAGGTCCGGGCGCGGCAGCGGCTGGCGGCCCGGCAGCGCGGCATCATGCCGGCGGTCGAGATAGTCGCCCTTGCGGATATGCTCGGCGAAAAGGCGCAGCTGACCGGTGGTCCGCCCGCGCTCGCCCTGAAGGCGCGCCTCCGGAAGGCCGGTCTCGGCGCTGCCGATGGCGGTGATCGCCTCGCCGCGCGCCTCGATCTCGTCGGCGATGGTGTCCAGCAGCCTCGCGCGCTCCTCGCGGGTTGTGGCGGCGAAGGCCGGGAAGGCGGCATGGGCGGCGGCGCAGGCCTGATCCACCAGCGCCGGGGTCCCGGCCGAGAACTCATGCGCCGTGCCGGTGGCCGGGGCGGAGGAGAAGCGCCCCTCGCTGCGGGTCTTGGTGCCGGCGATCCAGTGATCGCCATGGGGAATGTGCGTCATGTCAGCGTCCTGTCCGTTCGCGCCATTCGGCGTATTTCGTCAGGTTCTCCTCGTCCGTCGCCGGATAGAGGCCGATGATGCCGGCGCCGGCCTGCACCTGCTCGAGCACGAAGTCCTCGTAGGACTCCATGCCCGTGCACTCTTCGGCGATCTCGTCGGCGAGATGGGCGGGGATGACCATGACGCCGTCGCCGTCCCCCAGCATCACGTCGCCGGGAAAGACCGGTGCGTCGCCGCAACTGATCGGCACGTTGATGTCGATGGCCTCGTGCAGCGTCAGGTTCGTGGGCGCCGAGGGACGCGCGAAGTAGGCCGGCATGTCCAGCGCCCCGATGCCCGCCGCGTCGCGCACGCCGCCGTCGGAGACCACGCCCGCCGCACCGCGCAGCGCCAGCCGGGTGATCAGGATCGAGCCGGCCGTGGCGGCGCGGCTGTCCTTGCGGGCGTCCATCACGAGGACATGGCCCTCGGGGCAGGTCTCGACCGCGACGCGCTGCTTGTGGTCGCGGTTCCTGAAGACGGTGATCGGGTTGCGGTCCTCGCGCGCAGGGATATAGCGCAGGGTGAAGGCCTGGCCGACCATGGTCACCGGCTTGCGCTCCACGGGGACCACGCCCTGGACGAACTGGTTGCGCAGCCCGCGCTTGTAGAGGGCGGTCGCCACGGAGGCCGTCGAGACCTTCTTCAGCTTCTCGCGCGTGGCGTCGGACAGGACATAGTCGGTCATGCGTGTTCCTTCGGGCAGAGTTCGTTGTCTGTCATGAAGCCATCCAGCTGCGCCTGTTGCGCCGCCGTCAGGGGCCAGGCGGAAGGGGCGCGGGTCGGGCCGCAGTCATGGCCCTGCGCGATCAGCGCGGCCTTCACGCCGGTGACGTTGGTGCCGTTCATCTCTTGCGCGCGGATGTCCTCGAAGACGCGCATCTTCTCGATCAGGGCGTTCGCCCTGTGGTAGTCGCCTGCCTCCAGCGCGGCGTGGATGGCGACGGAATGCTCGGGCCAGATGTTGATGAGGCCCGAGGTGAAGCCCCGTGCGCCGACGGCGTAGAAGGTCGGCGCCCAGACCTCGGCCAGCCCGCCGACCCACACGATGGAAGGATCGCAGGCGGCGCGCGCCTCGGCCAGCTTCTGCGGGTTCGGGGTCGCCCATTTGACGCCGCGCACGCCCGGCACAGCGCAGAGATTCGCGATGGCCTTGGTGCCGATGGTGTCGTTGCGCAGATAGACCATCATCGGCAGCCCGCCAGAGGCGTCTGTCAGCGCCATGAGGTAGTCGACGACTCCCCGGGGCGCCACGAAGGGATCGGGCGGCTGGTGGACCATCAGCGCCGTGGCGCCTGCCCCGGCCGAAGCCTTCGCCAGCCTGATCGCGTCCGGCAGCGCGCGGCCGACACCCGCCAGCAGGGGCGCGCGGCCGGCGATGAGGCCGGCAACCTCGCGCACCATGGTGCAGGCCTCATCGGTCGTCAGGGCGTAGAACTCGCCCGTGTTGCCGTTCACGACCGGCATGTGCATCCCCGCGCCAAGCGCACGGTCGAGGATCGGCGCCAGCTTGGCCGGCGCGATCTGCCCCGCCTGGTCGTATGGCGTCACGAGAATGCCCGAGATGCCTGTCAGGGCTTGGTCCAGCGTCATCATCAGAAGATCTCCGGCTCGTTCGCCGCGGGGCCGAAGCCGCGCTCGAGGAAGGTGAAGTCGCAGCCCTTGTCCGCCTGCGTGACGTTCTGCGAGAACATCCAGCCCCAGCCCCGCTGATAGCGCGGCTCGGGCGCTTTCCAGGCGGCGCGGCGGGCCTCTAGCTCGGCCTCGTCCACCAGCATGTCGAGGCGGCGGTTCGGCAGGTCCAGCCGCACGATGTCGCCGGTCTTCAGGAGGGCCAGCGGGCCGCCGATATAGGCCTCGGGCGCGACATGCAGCACGCAGGCGCCGTAGGAGGTGCCGGACATACGCGCATCCGAGATGCGCAGCATGTCGCGGTGGCCCTGCTTGATCAGCGCCTTGGGGATCGGCAGCATGCCCCATTCGGGGAAGCCCGGCCCGCCCAGGGGGCCGGCATTGCGCAGCACCATCACCGTGTCGGGCGTGACGTCGAGGTTCTCGTCATCGACCGCCGCCTTCATCTCGGGGTAGCTGTCGAAGACCAGCGCCGGGCCCTCATGGACATGGTACTTCGGATCGCAGGCGGCGGGCTTGATCACCGCGCCGTCGGGACACAGGTTCCCGCGCAGCACCGCCAGCGAGCCCTCGTGATAGACCGGGTTCGACAGCGGCCGGATGACGTCGTCGTTGTGGACAACCGCGCCCTCGAGGTTCTCGCCCATGGTCTTGCCGGTGACGGTCAGGGCCGACAGGTCAAGCCGGTCCGCGATCTGCTTCATCAGCGCGCGCAGGCCGCCCGCGTAGAAGAAGTCCTCCATCAGGTAGTCCTTGCCCGAGGGGCGGACGTTGGCGATCAGGGGCGTCGTACGGCCAAGCGCGTCCAGATCGTCCAGCGTTAGCTCGACCCCCGCGCGGCGGGCCATCGCGATCAGGTGGACGACCGCGTTGGTCGAGCAGCCGGTGGCCATGGCGACGATGGCAGCGTTTCGGACGGCGGCCTCGGTCACGATGCGGTCGGGGGTCAGGTCCTCCCACACCATCTCGACGATGCGGCGGCCGCAATCGGCGCCCATGCGCTGGTGGCCGCTGTCGACCGCAGGGATCGAGGAGGCGCCGGGCAGCGTCAGCCCCATCGCGTCGGTGATGGCGGTCATGGTGCTGGCCGTGCCCATGGTCATGCAGACGCCGGCCGAGCGGGCGATGCCGCCCTGCACGCCCTGCCACTGCTGGTCCGTGATGTTGCCGGCCCGCCGCTCGTCCCAGTATTTCCACGCGTCCGAGCCGGACCCGAGCCGCGCCCCTGCATAGTTGCCGGCCAGCATCGGACCTGCGGGCAGGTAGATCATCGGCACGCCGGCCGTCAGCGCGCCCATGATCAGGCCGGGCGTGGTCTTGTCGCAGCCGCCCATCAGCACCACGCCGTCCAGCGGGTGGGCGCGGATCTGTTCCTCGGTCTCGATGGCCAGAAGGTTGCGGTAGAGCATCGAGGTCGGCTTGGTGAAGCTTTCATCGACCGACAGGGAGGGCAGCTCGACCGGCAGGCCGCCCGCCTGAAGAACGCCGCGCTTCACGTCGGCGGCGCGTTCGCGGAAGTGCGAATGACAGCTGTTCAGCTCGGACCAGGTGTTCAGGACGCCGATGATCGGGCGCCCCATGAAGTCGGCCTCGGAATAGCCCAGCTGCATCATCCGCGAACGGTGGCCGAAGCTGCGCAGGTCGTCGGGCGCGAACCAGCGGGCGGAACGCAGTTGGTCGGGGGTCTTGGTCATGGTCTGTCCTTGCGCAGGGGCGGTCATTCTTCGCCGCCGAGCCTGAGGGAACCCGCCGCCGCGGGGCGCCGCGCGTTGCGCCATTCGCCCCAGAGTTGCCAGGCGATCGAGATGACGGCGAGGGCGAGGAACGTCCCCGCGATCGGGTTCGTGACGAACCCCATGTAGTCGCCGCGCGACAGTTGCAGGCCGCGGCGGAAGCTGGTCTCGGCCATCGGGCCGAGGATGAAGCCGATGATGAAGGGCGCGGTCGGGATGCCCGCCTTGACGAAGGCGTAGCCGAGCACGCCGAAGCCCAGGATGGTCCAGATGTCGAAGACGCGGCTGGCAAGGCCGAAGGCGCCGACGGCACAGAGGACCAGGATCACAGGCAGCAGGATGTGCTTGGGGATCGCCAGCAGCCGGATGAAGATGCGCAGGCCCCAGAACTCGAGCAGCAGCATCATGAAGGCGGACACGATCAGCGCGGCGAAGATCGTGTAGACCAACGGTCCCTGCGTCAGGAACAGCATCGGGCCGGGCTGGATGCCGTGGATCATCAATCCGCCCAACAGGATCGCGGTCACCGCGTCGCCTGGAATGCCAAGCGTCAGCAGCGGGATCATCGCGCCGCCGATGCCGGCGTTGTTCGCGGTTTCCGAAGCGACGACGCCCTCGATCGTGCCCTTGCCGAACTGCTCGGGCGTCTTCGAGCGCTTCTTGGCGACGATGTAGCTGATGATGTTCGAGGTGCCCGCCCCGATCCCCGGCAGGATCCCGATGCTGACGCCCAGAAAGGCGCTGCGCAGGGCGTTGGGGATCTGGCCCAGGAACTCGGCCATGGAAAAGCCGAAGCCCTTGATGCGGACCATCGCCGCCTTGGTGCTGCCCGCCAGCGGGTTGCGGGCGGTCTCGGCCACCTTGATGATCTCGGCCACGGCGAACATGCCCACCAGCACGGTCAGGATGTTGAAGCCGGCGTTCAGCTCGACCTGGCCGAAGGTGAAGCGCGCGGTCGCGTCCACGGGCGCGATGCCCACGGTCGAGACGGCAAAGCCCAGCACGCCTGCGAAGATCCCCTTGGCCATGGACCCCGAGGAGAGCGTCGCGATCAGCGTCAGCGAGAAGACCGCGATGGCGAAATACTCGTGCGGCCCGAAGGACAGCGCGACCCGCGCCAGCGTCGGCGCGATGAACATCAGCGCGCCGATCGAGATGATCGTGCCAATGAACGAGAAGACGATGCCGACGCCAAGCGCCTTGGCGCCCTCGCCCTTCTCCATCATCGGGCCGCCGTCGAAGGTTGTGGCGATCGAGGAGGGCGTGCCCGGGATCTTGAGCAGGATGGCCGAGATCAGCCCGCCGGACGTGGCGCCGACGAACAAGGCGATCAGCAGGCTGATCCCCGCAGCCGGGCCAAGCCCGTAGGTCATCGGCAGGCACAGCGCGATGGCCATCACCGCCGTCAGGCCGGGGACGGCACCGAAGACGATGCCGACCGCCACGCCAACCGTGATCAGCATGAAGATCTGCAACGAGAAGACGTTGCCGAAACCTTGCAGGAGAAGATCGAACATGGCCCGCCTCTCAGTTCAGCCAGGCGACCAGCGGCCCGGCGGGCAGCAGAAGGTCGAAGCCATAGCGGAAGGTCGCGAAGATGACGCCCGCGGCCATCACCGCCAGCCCGGCATAGCGCGCGAAGGGCCGGCCGCCGTCCCTCGGGGTCAGGACGAGGAATTGCAGGAAGAGGTAGATCGCCGTCGCGATGGGGAAGCCCAAGGGCCGCAGCGCCGCCACATAGCCCGCGATCAGCGCCAGCGTCAGCGCGACGGTGACCATGTTGCCCACGCCCTTCTCGCCCGGCTCTCCGGGCCGGCGCAGCGCGCCCGCCAGCTCGATCAGGCCAAGGCCGATCATCATCCAGGCGAGGATCGTCGGCACTGTCGTCGCGTCGACGCCGTCACGCACGGGCAGACCCGCGATCATGCCCAGATAGCCCAGACCCGCCCCGGTCATCGCCAGGGCCACCAGAGTGTCCTTGAGCCGCATCGCCGCCCCCTTGCCATGTCAGGTGTAACGGTGGGCGCGCCGCGCGCGCCCGCGAGGATCAGCGCGCGGCCTGCAGCGCCTCGCGATAGGGCATGTAGGCGTCGCGGATCGCGTTCAGACGCTCCATCGCCTCGGCCTGCGGCAGGAAGCTGACCGGCTGGCGGAAGCCCTGCTCAAGATCGGTCGCATATTCCGGGATCTGGGTGATCTGCTCCATCACCTCGCCCATCTTCGCGACGATCTCGGGATCGGTGCCTTTCGGGAAGGCGATGATGTAGGGATTGTTCATCACGAAGTCGACGCCCTGCTCGGCAAAGGTCGGGACTTCGCCCAGCAGCGGGTTGCGCTCTTCGTTGGGCTGGCCCAGCACGACCATCTGCCCGGCCGTGACGTAGTCCTGCACCGCGCCATAGGCGATGCCCGCCACGTCGATCCGCCCGCCCAGGAGGTTCGCGATCTTCTCCGAGGCCGAGCCGGTGTCGACGACCATCATCTCGGCGCCGGTTCCTTGCTGGAAGATCAGGCCCTGCAGGTGCGAATAGCCGCCGAACTCGGTGCCGAAGGTGATGCTGCCCGGCTCGGCCGCCTGAACGTCCGCAACCGAGGTGAGGCCCGAACTGGCGCTGGCGACGAAAACCGCGCCCTGGTCGATGGCGGGGATGCAGCAGATCTCGAAGTCGTCGATGCCGTAATCGGCCAGGCCCGAGACCTCGGTCACGATCAGGTGGCCCGTATGGCCGAAGAGCATCGTGTAGCCGTCCGGATCGGCATCGCGCACCGCCGAGGTCGCGATGGTCGCGCCGCCGCCCGGCATGTTGGTGATGACCATGCTGGTGCCGGTGATCTCCTCGAAGTAGCGCGCCATCGTGCGGGCGTTGAAGTCGGTATCGCCGCCGGGGCTGGCCCCGATGATGACGTTCACCGTGCGCTGCGGCCAGTCGGTCTGCGCCATCGCAGCGGTGCCGTAGAGGCTGGCGGCCATGCCGGTCAGCGCGATCAGTGCCTTCATGTTCATGTCGATCTCCTCCCCTTGGGCAGATTGCCCTTTACCCGATTTGACGCACTAATATATTTGTGACGATGCAGCAAGCCTAAATTCGGTTGCGGGACCGCATGTCTGCTGGCACTGCGGAAACAGGGAGAGGAGGATGTTCGGGATGCAGAGGCGCAAGCGGTCACGGGCCGAGATCGTGCATGACGAGCTGCGGCACCTCATCGTGACGTTGCAACTGCAGCCCGGACAGCCGCTGCTCGAGAAGGAGTTGTGCGAGCGCTTCGGCGTCAGCCGCACTCCTCTGCGCGAGGCGATCCTGCGGCTGGCGGAGCACGGCCTCGTCACCGTCGCCCCGCAGCACGGCACCTTCGTCGCCGGGATTTCGCCCCGCGCCGTGCGGCTGGCGCATTTCATGCGCGAGAACCTGGAGATCCCCGCCTCGCGCCGGCTGGCCCAGCAAGCCGCGGCGGACCTCAAGCCGGCGCGCGAGATCCTGCTGGCGCAGAAGATCGCCGCAGCCCGCAACGATCATGCCGAATTCATCCTTCTGGACGACCGCTTCCACGAGGCTCTGTTCGAAGCGGCAGGCCTTCACGAGGTCTGGTCGGTGATCCATGCGCGCAAGGGCCACCTCGACCGGATCCGCTTCATCCAGGGCAACGCCCGCGGCAGCGTCGAGGTGCCGCTGGCCCAGCATGAGACCATCCTTCAGGCCTTGGCGGACGGCGATGCGGATCGCTCGGCGGATCTTCTGCGCGAACATGTCGCCGGCTCGCTGGTCTTCATGGAGCGCCACCTGCGGGAGCGGCCGGAGCTGTTCGTGGATGAAGGCGGGCCCGTGCGGAGGAAGGTGTCGTGACAGCCGACGATGGCCTGGTGGAGGATCTGCGCCGCCGCATCCTGTCTCTGGAGCTGCCGCCCGGCGCGGTCCTGTCGCGGGCGGATCTGGCGGCCCGCTACGGCACCAGCTCGACCCCGCTGCGCGACGCCCTGCTGCGGCTTCAGGATGCCGGCCTCGTCACCATCATGCCGCAGTCCCGCACACAGGTGACGCGCATCGACCTCGACCACGCGCGGCAGATCCATGTCTTGCGCAGCACCATCGAGGCCGAGGCCGCGGCGCGCCTTGCCGCCGCGCTGCCCGAGGGGCTTGTCGAGCAGTTGAAGGCCCTGATCGGGATGCAGGAGGCCGAGGCGCAGCGGGCCGAGATGGACGCCTTCGCGCGGCTGGATCTGGCCTTTCACGAGGCGCTGTTGCAGGCCGCGGGGCTGGCCGCCGTGCACCGCGTCATCCGCCGCGAGAGCATCCATATCGACCGCCTGCGCGCCCTGCACCTCATGCAGCCCGAGAAGGCGCAGCAGATCCTGGAAGATCATCGCTGCATCGCGGCAGGTATCGCCGCGGCCGATCCCGAGGCGGCAGCCGCGGCGATGAAGCGCCACCTGTCGCAATCGATCCTGCTGGGCGAAAGGCTGACCCGCGAGCGGCCCGAGTTCTTCACGACCGCGGACGCGGGAGATCGCCGCGCGGCGGCCGCGTTCTGACAGCCCCCTTACGCCGAAAAAGCGGTGACGGATCACTGTCGTGTCATAGCTTAAGGGTGAAGGGGTCAACCGACGGCTACTAGCCGACGCAGCGATTGATCATGTCCACGGCTGCGCGAGATGATCAGGCGACAGGAAGATGCCAATGCGGCGTCTGGCCCTTTCGGCGGGCAAGTCGGGATGAACGTGATGCCAGATGTCGATCCTTCGGTGACACTTCGCGGCGCGGTGGCGACTCAGGGCGTCAGCCCGCTGCGGACAGGGACGCGCGGTCTTGCGCGACCGGCGGGATCGCGGCCCGCTGAACCGCGATCAGCGCGGGCCTGATCGCGCCCGATCAAAAAGCTAGCGATTTCCTCATGTTCTCCGCTGATACCCGTGAAACCCTCAAGAGGTGAGTTTCAGACATGCGCCACAAGCTTTTCGGGACCGACGGCGTGCGGGGGCGCGCGAATGCCTGGCCGATGACGCCGGAGGCCGTGCTGCAGCTCGGTCGGGCGGCCGGCCGTCACCTCTCGCGCTCGGGTCAGGCGAACTCGGTGCTGATCGGCAAGGACACGCGGCTCTCTGGCTACATGGTCGAAAGCGCGCTGGTGGCGGGCTTCACCTCGGCCGGGATGAACGTGCTTCTGACCGGACCGCTGCCGACGCCCGCCATCGGGATGCTGACGCGCTCGCTGCGCGCGGATCTGGGCGTGATGATCTCGGCCTCGCACAACCCGTTCGAGGACAACGGGATCAAGTTCTTCGGCGCCGACGGCTACAAGCTGCCCGATGAGCGCGAGGCCGCCATCGAGGCGGCCATCGGCTACCGCGGCGATCTGGCCGAGCCGTCCCAGATCGGGCATGTCCGGCGCATCGACGGGGCCGGCGAGCGCTACATCGAGTTCGCCAAGCGCGCCTTCCCGCGCGGGCTGCGGCTGGACGGCCTGCGCATCGTCGTGGACGCGGCCAACGGGGCCGCGCACCGGGTCGGCCCCGAGCTGATCTGGGAGCTGGGCGCCGACGTGATCCGCGTCGGGACGAAGCCCAACGGCGTCAACATCAACGCGGCCTGCGGCTCGACCGCGCCGCAGGCCTGCATCGACGCAGTTCTGGCGCATGGGGCCGATCTCGGCATCGCGCTGGACGGGGACGCGGACCGCGTGCACCTGATCGACGAGAAGGGGCGCCTGATCGACGGCGACCAGCTGATGTGCGTGATCGCCGAACGGGCCCGCGCCAGGGGCGCGCTGGCCAACGACACGCTGGTGGCGACGGTGATGTCGAATTCCGGGATGGAGCGCCACCTCGCCGGCCAAGGGATCGCGCTGCTGCGCACGCGGGTCGGCGACCGTTACGTGGTCGAGCGGATGCGCCAGACCGGCTGCACGGTAGGGGGCGAGCAGTCCGGCCACATCATCCTGTCCGAATTCAGCACCACCGGCGACGGCCTCGTCGCGGCCCTGCAGGCGCTCGCAGCCATGCGCGAGGCCGACCGCCCCGCCTCCGAGGTGCTGTCGCGCTTCACCCCGCTGCCGCAGATCACCCGCAACGTGCGGATCGAGCCGGGCGCCGGCCTGCTGGAGCGGCCCGCCGTGGCCGCGGTGATCGAGCGCATGACCGGCCGGCTCGGCGGGATGGGCCGCGTCCTCGTGCGCCCCTCGGGAACCGAGCCCCTCGTTCGCATCATGGCCGAGGGCGAGGACACCGACCTGCTGTCCGAGATCGCGGACGAGATCGGCCACGTCCTGTCGGCCGAAGCCCGTCCAGAGCTGTTCCGTACCGCCTGAGGAGGGCGCGCCATGTGTGGAATCATCGGAGTCATCGCCAACCGCCCCGCCGCCCCCATCCTGATGGCCTCGCTGGAGCGGCTGGAATATCGCGGCTACGATTCGGCCGGGATCGCCGTGCTCGAGGGCGGCATCCTCGACCGCCGCCGCGCGGCCGGCAAGCTGTCGGCGCTGGCACGGCTGCTGACCGACCGGCCGTTGCCGGGCACGACCGGGATCGGCCATACCCGGTGGGCGACCCATGGCGGCCCGACCGAGGCCAATGCCCATCCGCACCGCGCGGGGCCGGTGGCCGTGGTCCATAACGGCATCATCGAGAACTACCAGGAGCTGAAGCGCGACCTGACGGCGGCTGGCTACGGCTTCGAATCGCAGACGGATACCGAGGTGATCGCGACGCTCTGCGCCTCGATGCTGGCGCGGGGCCTCTCCTGCGAGGATGCCGCGGCCGCCACCATCGCCAAGCTGCGGGGCGCCTATGCGCTCTGCTTCGTCTTCGACGGGCAGCCCGACATCCTGATCTGCGCGCGGCGCGGCTCGCCCCTGGTCGTGGGCCTTGGCGAGGGCGAAAGCTTCGTCGGCTCGGACGCCATCGCGCTGGCGCCGATGACCAACCGCATCTGCTATCTCGAGGAGGGGGACTGGGCGGTCCTGACCCGCGACACGATCCGCATCCACGACGCGGGCGGCAACCCGGTCCGCCGCGAGGTCCAGACCATCGCCATCGACACGATCCTCGCCGACAAGGGCCAGCACCGCCACTTCATGGCCAAGGAGATCCACGAGCAGCCGAGCGTCATCGCCCGCGCGCTTGGCGCCTGGATTTCGGAGGATCGCACCCGCGTCTCCTGCGCGGCAGAGGCGATTGATTGGCGGGCCGTGCCGCGCCTGACCATCGTCGCCTGCGGGACGGCCCATTACGCCTCGCATGTGGCGAAGGTCTGGATCGAGCGCGTGGCCCGGCTTCCGGTCGAGATCGAGATCGCTTCGGAGTTCCGCTACCGCGAGCCGCCGCTGCCGCGGGGCGGGGTCACCATGGTCGTCAGCCAGTCGGGCGAGACCGCCGACAGCCTGGCCGCCCTGCGCTATGCCAAGGCGATGGGCCAGACGACCTTGGGCCTGGTCAACGTCACCACCTCGACCATCGCGCGCGAGGCGGATGTCGCGCTGCCGATCCATGCCGGCCCCGAGATCGGCGTGGCCTCGACCAAGGCCTTCACCGCCATGGTGCTGTGCCTTTCGGCGCTGGCCGTGATGATCGCCCGCCAGCGCGGCGTGATCGACGCCGCCGGCGAGCGCGCGCGGCTGGACCTGCTGTCCACCGTGCCGCGGCTGATGGCCGAAACGATCGCGCTGGAGCCGCAGATCGAGGCCCTGGCCCGCGAGATCTCCGAGGCTGGCGACGCGCTGTTCCTCGGGCGGGGGTTGATGTACCCTCTGGCTCTCGAGGGTGCGCTGAAGCTGAAGGAGATCACCTACATGCATGCCGAGGGCTATGCCGCGGGCGAGATCAAGCACGGCCCCATCGCGCTGGTGGACGAGACGACGCCCGTCATCGCGCTGGCCCCGCATGACGCGCTGTTCGACAAGCTGGCCTCGAACATGCGCGAGGTGATCGGCCGCAAGGGCCGCGTCGCGATGATCGGGGATGCCGACGCCTGCGCCGAGATGTCCGGCGAGGTCTGGCGCTCGGTGACGCTGCCGCGCGCCGACCCGCTGGTCGCGCCCTTCCTCTATGCCGTGGCGGTCCAGTTCATCGCCTATCACGCGGCCCTCGCCAAGGGCACCGACGTGGACCAGCCCCGCAATCTCGCCAAATCCGTCACGGTGGAATGATGATGCAGAACACGAACGACCGGCCCCCTCAGACGGGCAGGACCATCCTGGCGACGGGCGGGGCCGGCTATATCGGATCGCATGTGGTGGTCTCGCTGCTGGAAGAGGGGCACCGGGTGGTCATCCTCGACAACTTCGAGAATTCAGACCGCTACACCGTCGCGCGCATCCCGCGCATCGCCCCCGGCTCGGTCGCCCTGGTCGAGGGCGACGTGCGCGACCAGGCGCTGGTGACGGACCTTCTGCGCCAGTACAAGGTCGACGCCGTGATCCACCTGGCGGGCAAGAAGGCCGTCGGCGAATCCGTCGCGGACCCGCTGCTCTATTACAGCGACAACATCGGCGGGGCCGTCTCGCTGCTGCGCGCGATGCAGGCGACGGGCGTCTCGCGGCTGATCTTCTCGTCCTCGGCCACGGTCTACGGCATGACCGAGGTGATGCCGATCGACGAGACCGCGCCGACCTCTGCCACCAATCCCTATGGCCGCACCAAGCTGATGATCGAGGAGATCATCGAGGACCTCACCGTCGCCGACAGCGACTTCCGGGCCATCTCGCTGCGCTACTTCAACCCGGTCGGCGCGCATTCCAGCGGCCTCATCGGCGAGAACCCGAAGGGCGCGCCGAACAACCTCTTTCCCTATGTCGCCCAGACCGCCGCCGGGCTGCGCAAGAAGGTGCAGGTCTTCGGGTCCGACTATCCCACGCCGGATGGCACCGGGATCCGCGACTACCTGCATGTCGTCGACCTGGCCCGCGGCCATGTCGCCGCCATCGACCACATCTTCGGCGCCGCCCCGCAGAACCGCCACCAGAAGATCAACCTCGGGACCGGCACCGGCTACAGCGTGCTCCAGGTGCTGGCGGCCTTCTCGAGGGCCTGCGGCTTCCAGGTCCCCTACGAGCTGACGCCCCGCCGGCCCGGCGACGCCGCGCGTTCGCTGGCCGATCCAAGTCTGGCGCACAGCCTTTTGGGCTGGAAGGCGCTGCACGACCTCGACCAGATGTGCGCCGATCACTGGGCCTTCCAGCAGAAGGCGGCGCAGGACAGCCGCCCGACCCTCGTCTCCGGCAGCCGCACGGGGCCGGCCGCGCGCAGCGAGCGCGTCAGCCCGGCAAGCTGAGACGGGGCGGCCCGATGTCTGCGCCTCGGGACCTGCCGCAACCTGCCGCCTGCGGGCCGGCACTCGACCATGACCGGGACGTTCCTGTCTCGAAAGGACGCATCTTGCCCTTCAAGCCTTTGTCGTTGATCGCGGCGCTTTCCGGGCTGGCCGGCCCGCTGCTGACCGGCGCGCCCGCCCATGCCGAGCCCGCCGCGGCCCTCGCGCCTCCCGCCAGCGCCGGCGACCGCGACTGCGTCATGTCAAACCCGCGCAGCCGCGCCGCCCGGCTGTCGCAGGCGCTGGCGCGGGGCTATGGCGTGCAATACTGGGGCCCGTCCTACGATGCCGAAGCCCTGTCGCGCCAGCCGCACGGCCTGCTGATCATCGAGACGACGCGCGTCGGCGCGCCCGACAGCGCGACCGGCGTCGAAGAGCGTTTCACGTCCGCCGAGATTGCGCAGATCAACCGGAACGGGTCGCGGCCCGTGCTGGGCTACCTGAATGTCGGCGAGGTCGAGACCTATCGCGACTACTGGGCCCACCGCCCAAGCGAGACGCCGGACTGGTACGGCCCGGTGGCGGGCGCGGGCGATCACCTCTCGGCCTTCTGGTCGCCCGACTGGCACGCCATCATGCTGGACCGAGTGGACCGGATGATGCAGACCGGCATCGACGGGCTGTTCCTGGACGACGTCCTGCACTACTACAACCACGCGATGGACCCGGGCCTCAGCTGGCCCGCCGGGCACCGGCCGGAAGGACCGGCCGATGCGCCCGGCATGGCGCGCGAGATGATGCATCTGGTCGGCCTGATCGCCGTGCGCGCGCGGCAGTGGAACTGCAACGCCTTCATCGTGGTCAACAACGGCGCCTTCATCGGCCGGGACGCCGCCGGCGACGGCGCGGACCCCGCCGCACGGCGGGCCTTCGCCGCCTATCTGCGCGCCATCGACGCGATCCTGATCGAGAACGTCTCCGCCCCCGGCACCCATGCCCACACGATCGAGGCGCTTCAGCAGGATTTCCGCGACCAGGGCGTGGCGGTGATGTCGCTGGACTTCGCCACCACCTTTCCCGCGACCACGCCCGAAGCCCTTGGCCGGTTCATCGTCGAGAGCGCGCTGGACCGGGGCTTCCACCCGGCCCTCGCCGAGGATGACAGCTTCAACCGGGTCTCGGCGCCGATCTCGCTGCCAGCGCGTCCAGCGGGCGCGCGGGAGTGACCGCCTCGCGCAGCCGCTGGCGCAGGCCCGGATGCGTGGCGGCGCCGGCCAGAAGCTGGCGGTGGAACGAGGTGCCGCGCAGGTTCTCGGCCAGCGACATCCAGATCAGCTGGTCCCAATCCGACAGCGGCTGCTGCGCGGCGGCCACCAGATCGCGGTAGCCGCCCGCCAGGTCGGCGCGCCAGATCGACCAGGCCGCACCCAGCAGAGGCGCCTTCTCGATAACTACGCCGTCCAGAAGGCCGCGGTAGGGGACCAGCGCCACCGGCCCGCGATAGCGCAGGAACTGCATCAGCGCCGCGGCGGTCGCGTCGGGACCGGCCGGCCCCTTGCCCGAGACCAGTGCCGCGTGCAGCGCGCGCAGATCGCCCGTGCTTTCCGCCATCGCGGTCAGGGTGGCCCAATCCCCCGCGCCAAGGGTCTGGCGGCCGGCCAGCCACTCGTCCTGCAGCATCCGCGCGACGCCGCCATGGCCGGTGCGGGCCAGGACGGGCAGCGCGACATGCCCGTGCTCGGGCGCGGCCGCAAAGCCTGCCCGCGCCAGGCGTATGGCCGCGTCGACCGCGCCCCGCCCGATCAGCGCCTGGACCGAAGCCTCCAGGACCGCGGCGGCGTCCGGCCGCTCGAGCCATCGCGACGCGGCGGCGACGGCATCAGTCGGCCGGCCGCTCTCGACCAGGTATTCCAGCCAGCGCCGCTTGAAGACGAGGTGGTCGGGCCCCTGCCCCTCGGCAAGGCCCGAGAGCAGCGCCTCGTAGGCGTCGATTTGCCCCGCATCGATCAGCAGCAGGGACAGCCGGTCGATCTCGGCCCGGGTCAGCGTCTCGGACGGGACCGAGGCCAGCAGCGCGCGCTCGGCATCCGCCATCCTCAGCGCGCCGTAGTAGCCAGCGAGGCGCGAGCGCCGCTCGGCCGAGGGCGCGGTGTGGTAGGCCCGTCGCAGGGCGACGACGGCGCGCGGCAGGTCGCCCTGGATCACCTCAATCTCGGCCAGCATGTCCAGCGCCGCCACGGTCGAGGGGCTGCGCGCCAGCAGGCGCAGGGCAGACTGCCGCGCGGCCCCCAGATCCCCGTCGGCCAGAAGAAGCTGTCCGTAGAGCAGCTCGAGATTGTCGTGGAACGTCATCCGGCCCTGCGCCTCGCGCAGTTGCAGCAGCGCCGCATCGGGTTCGAGCTGCGCCAGCCCGGCCTCGAAGCGCACCTCGGGGGCGGGGCGCAGGGCCACCAGCCCGCCGACGACCCCGCAGCAGAGGACCAGCGCGCCGATGGCGACATCGCGGCTCAGGCGTCGCTGCATCCTAGCATCCTCCGCTGATCGACACGCCCCGCAAGCCGCCCGGCGCCGCGGGAACCACGAGGGTCAGCATGCCGCCCGCATCGGCCGTGGCTGCCCGCGGCCGCCCGTCATCGACGCCCGAGACCGCAACCGCCAGCCGCGCGCCCGGCGCCGTCTTCAGCGTCACCGGGCCGGGCGCGAAGCCCGAAACCTGGAAATCCAGCGTGCAGTCCCCGCGCGCCCAGGTCTCGATCACGGGGCGGCTGGAGGACAGGGCAGGCGCGCCCACGCCCGGCGCGATGCCGCTTGGATCGCGGCCCGCCGACAGCGAGACCAGAGGCGCCTCGACCCCCGGCGCCAGCGCGACGAAGAGGCTGGTCCCCACGCGGCGCGCGCCCATCACGCCCTCGCTGCGGGTCATGTCCAGCACCCGGCCCGCGGCATCGTCCAGCCGCAGCGTCCGCAGCGCTCCGCCGTCGCGGATGCGCCACAGGTCCGGGCCCTCGGGGATGATCCGCATCCGGGCGAAGCCCTCGGCGGCCGCGACATAGGCCGAGGCGCGGATCGGCACGATCTCGGCCTCGCGGGCCAGTCGCAGGGCGTTCTGCACCGCGCGCAGCGTCTGGAAATGGATCATCGAGCGCGCCGCCAGCGCAAGCTGGAACGGCTTCAGCCGCCGCGGCCTCTCGGTCAGGCGCAAGGTCTGCGGCAGGGCGTGCAGGCCGGAGAGCGGCTCGGTCCAGTAGCCGGTAAAGGCCGCGTCGCCGCCAAGCGCGTCATAGACCTGGCGCTGATCGCCGACCTGCACCGACATGGGCCAGAGGCCGGTGACCGAGGGCCGCGCGGCATCCATGATCCCGCCGCCGCCGCCGATGCCAGGCAGGCCTGCCTCGCCGACGGCCCTCAGCGCAGTGTCGAAGGGTCGCGCGTTGCCGCTCCAAGCAAAGAGGCCGACGGGACGGGCGGGCGGCGCCAGCGCGGTGACGTCGCTCATCGCGCCGGCCAGTTCCCGGTTCAGGTCGAAGGGCACGCCCGCGTAGCGCCGGGGCGCGCCGCCCCATTGCGCGTTCCTGACCATGCCGGGATCGGCCACCGCCTCGCGCAGCATCTGGAAGGCCGAGGTCACCAGCGCATCCTCGGTCCCCTGCCCGCCGGACGCGGCCATCATCAGCGCCTCCTGGCTGCTGTCGTAGCGCGCGAAGAAGTCCCAGTCCCAAATGTCGCTGTAGCCCTCGGCCGCGGCCTCGACATTCGGGGCGGCGAAGGCCTGCATCGCCGCCTGCCGGCCGCGCGCGGCATGGCGCCCGCCGATCTCCGTGGCCAGGTCCCCGGCCAGCACGGCGACCGACATCGGCAGGTCGGGGAACGCCTCGATGACGCGCTCAACCAGCACCTCCGAGGCCAGGCGGTCCGGCTTGCCGAAGACCGGCGCGGGCATCAGGTCCAGCCAGCCCGTCGGCAGGATCGTGACGAAGAAGCTGCGCAGTCCCTGGAAGGTGGTGGGATCGGGCCTTGGAACCGCGTCCTGCTGCAGGACCGCCTCAAAGAAGGCGAAGGGGTCGATCACCCAGGCCGCGCGGCCGCCGGGAGCGGCCTGGACCGCGGCACTGGCATGGACATAGCCCCCGCCCGCCCCGATGGCGGCCAGCGTCAGCGGCGCCTCCGGCGGACCGAGTTGCAGCAGCACCCGCGCCGCGGGCGTGGCACCGACAGCGCGGTAATCGCCGGGGACCAGCAGGAAGTCGGTCTCGAAGTCCATCAGGGCGCGGTCGCGGGCGATGACAGTCGCGCCGATGCCGACCGCCCGGATGGCCGCATCCCAGGTCACCCCCATCGCCGCCATCGACCGGCCCGAGGGATCGATCGCGGCCCAGGGGGCGAGGTCGTCGAAGGCGACGATCCTGGGACCGCCGTCGCAGAAGCCCTGATCCTGCGCCAGCCACGCGCCCAGGGCCGAGACATCGGCCACCGGCGCATCTAGCCACGACATCACCAGCGCGACCGAGGCCGGATCGACCTGCGGCGCCGCGTTGCGGGCGATGTCATGATAGACCACGACCTGGCCCAGATGGTTCAGGACCAGCTCGGCATAGCGGTGGATGCGGGTGTCGCGGGGGGCGGCTTCACGCGTGCCGTCATAGAGGGCGAGCGTGGTGCGGGGCACCGCCTCGCAGGCGGCGGGCGCGGTCGCGCCGGCCAGCAGGGCCAGCGCGGCGGGCAGCAGAAGCTGGCGGAGAAGCGGCGTCATGTCCCGGCATGCTCCCTGACCGAGGCGGCGCGGCTGGCCGGCACCAGTCCCGAGAAATTACACCCCCGACGCTAGCGCCCGGCACCCGCCGAATCCATCCAGCCTTCGGGATGAAGCCCATTCACCTTTGGTCGGGTCCTACACCCTTCGGGCAGTCCGGCGCATCGGCCGCCCCGGCCGCACTCTCCCTCAGGGCAATTGCACCGACAAACCGATTCCTCGTATCCCAATCGTTAAGACTTTATCGAGTTTCGAGATTTGCACGCAGATGGAGAGCCGAGTTGTCCAGCGATAAGAGCGGCTTCCTCGTCAGTGCGGCCATCGTCGCGGTCGGCATCGGCGGACTGTGGGCCTTCCCCACCCTGCAAGAGGACGGTCTGCAAGGCGCGCTGGCGCGGCTGTCGGCCCTGGCCGGGCGCGGCGGCGCGGTGACGGTGCCCGACGGCAGCGCGGGCGTGCCGAGGCCGGACCCGGCATCCATCGCAGAATCCCCTGTGCCGGGCCATGGCGCGGCCGATCCGTCGATCCTCGTCGCGGCCAGGGCACCGGAGATCGGGTCCCTCTGCGACCGCCGCGCATCGGACGATCTTGCGGTGGTGGGCGACCGGGTGCAGCTGCGTTTCTTCGAACGCTCGGCCATGGCCGCCGCGACAGGTCCCGCCGGCCCCCTCCCCGCCAGCGAGATCGTGTTCGAGCGGCTGGACCTGTCGGGGCTCTACGACATCGACGCGGCCGGCGCGGCCTCCTTGCCCGCCATCGGGCATGTGGAGCTGGCCGGGCGCGGGCTGGCCTGCATCGAGGCGATCATCGCCCGCGCGGCCTACGACAGGATGGGCGCGCAGACCTCGGTCACCGCCGCCTTCGCCGCCCGGCCGCCGGTGCTGGTGCGCGGGGCGGTGCGCGCTCCGGGCAGCTACGGCCACAGCCCCGGCCTGACGGTCGAGCGGGTGCTGGCCCAGGCCGGCCTGCTGGACGGCCGCGACCCCGCCAGCCAGGCGCGCCTGATCGCGCTCGAGGCCCGCCGCACCGAGCTGGAGCGCACGCGCGCCGCCTTGGCGCTGGAGCGGATGCGCGTCGCGGCCATGCTCGCGGGCCAACGGACGCTGCGTGACGACCCCCTGCGGCCCGAGGTCCTGCGCCTGCTCGGCGCGGACCGCCTCGCCGCCGAAGAGCGTGTCCTTGTGCAGATGCTGGATGCCGAGGATCGCCGCGCCGACACCGCGCGCGAGGCCATCGCGGACCTCAGCGAGCGGATCGACATCGCCGGCCGCCAGCAGAGCCTCGCCCGGCAGCAGGTGGTCCAGTACAACGCGCGCCTCGCCCAGCAGAGCCAGCGCCTGCGCAACCTGCAGGTCCGCGACCTGCGGCTGGAAGAGACCACGATGCGCGCGGTCGATTCCGAGCGCATCCTTCTGGAAAAGCAGGACCTGCTGCTGCGCCTGCAGGCCGAGCGGCGACAGGCCCAACTGGACGCGGCCCTGTCCGCCGGCGCGCGAGAGCGGGACCTGACCCTCGAGCTGCGCCGCATCGACGCGGCCATCGCCTCGGCCGCGACCGAGCTGCAGGCGATCGCGGCCGAGGAGCGGTTACTGGGTCAGGACGCCGCGGCTCTGGAGGTGACGATTGCACGCGCCGGCGGATCGCCCGTCGCGGCCGAGACCTCGGCACCGGTGCGGCCGGGCGATCTGGTCACCGTGACCCTTGCCACGCCGCCAGCGCCCGACGACCTTTCGGCCCTCCCGAAGCCGTCCTCGCCCATCGCCTTGCCCCATGACAACCAGAGCGCGTGGATCAGATGAGCCATATTGCCGAGCTGCCTCCCCGGGACATGATCGCTCCGGATGCCGATGGCGGAAGTTTCCTGCGCGGCTTCGTCGGCAGCGCGGTGCTGCTGCTGGCCATCGATGCGGTCGAGCCGCTGTTCTTCGGTCCGGGCTACTTCTCCGGGCTGACCTATCACCCGTTCTGGATCGTGATCCTGCTGGCCGCGGTGCAGCACGGGCTGTTCGTGGGGCTTTCGGTCGTCGGGCTGGCGACCCTGCTGATGGACTGGCCTGCCCGTCCGCTTGGTGTGGACATCACCGCGCATTACGCCGATGTCGCGACGGCGCCGGCGCAATGGCTGCTGGTGGCGCTGGTGGTCGGCCTCTACCGCCAGCACCAGCTGCGCCAGGAACGGATGGTCCGGCAGGCCGCCGACCGCCTGCAGCAGGTCAACCAGACGCTGACCGACGAGATCCGGCGCCTCGACGCCTATGTCGTCCAGACCGAGCGCATGGTCGCCATCGCGGGCTCGGCCCCGAACTCAGCGATGCTGGCGGCGCTGGACGCGCTGGCCCGCGCGGACGCGGCACGTCGGCAGGACGCGTTCGTGGCGGCCGCGCGGCTGTGCCTGCCGGCGCCGGGCGCCTGGCTGGCGCTGGAGGACGGCGCCTTCACCCTTGCCGCCGCGACGCAGCCAGAGATGCGCCCGCCCGCCCTGTCGTCCGAGGACGTGGCGCGCGACGCCGACTGGCACACGCTGCCGCTGGACCCGCCCGCGCTTGGCGCGGCGGTGATGGTCGACGAGGCGCTGGCGGGGCTGATCCTGGTGCAGGCGCCGGCAGCGGAGGCGGCGGGATACGAGGTGGCGATGGACGCCCTGCGCCGTGCGTTGCAGGACAGCCTGCGGGCCGAGCGCCACCGCCCGGTCCTGCGCCTCGAGCGCCCGAACCGGCTGCTGACCTATGTCCGCGGCTGAGGCATCCTCGGGCCGGGCGCAGCCGTCCGGCATGGGCATCGGCGCGCTGATAGGCCTTGCCGCGCTGGCGGACATCCTGCTGGTCCGGGCCTGGCTGATGCAGGACTTGGCGATGATTGCGGCGATGGGCCTGCATCTCGGCGTCGTCGCGCTGTTCGCCGGCCTCTGCCGCGCCATCCTGGGCCGGGGCGCACCGGCGGTCTGGGCCATGACGGCGATCCTGGCGCTGTTCGGGCCGTTCGGCGGACCCGCCCTGATGATCATCGGCCCCGGCCAGGCGGGCGGCAGCGCGGCCGATGCCGCACGCACCGGCGCAGGCCGGCGCCCCGCCAGCGCCGCCGAGGCGCTGGCCGACAGCATCACGCAGCGCCGTCGCCATCCCCTGCCGCTGACTGGCATGCCCGGCTTCGTGCAGGTCTTCCGCACCGGCACGATGCAGCAGCAGCAGCGCGCCATCGCCGCGATCTCGCGCCACTACCATCCCGACATGCGGCCGGCGCTGGCGACGGCGCTGGCCTCGCCCGTGCCGGCGCTGCGCGTGCAGGCCGCGGCCGTCCACGCCAAGCTGCGCAGCAGCTTCGAGGCGCAGGCGAAGGCGATCCTGGCGCACCCGGCCTCGGCCGATGCCGCGACGATCCACAGGGTCGCGGCATCGGGCTTCGTGGACGACGAGACCCGCCTGCTGCTTCTGGCGCTGGCCGCCGATCACGCCCCTCCGGCAGCGGTTGACCGCTGCTCGCCGCTGCTGCCCGCGCCGCGGCTCAAGCGCTATTCCTGCGGAGGCCTCGCATGACCGAGGGCAGCACGGCGGTCGATGTCTGCCTCGTGGTCGAGGGCTGCTATCCCTTCGTCGCTGGCGGCGTGTCCTCCTGGCTCGACTGGCTGATGCGCACCCAGCCGCAGACCCGCTTCGCGGTCGTCGCCCTCGTCGCGGACGAGCGCCCGCGCGAGATCCGCTACGCCCTGCCCCCCAACCTCGAGGCGCTGCATGTCCTGCCCCTGGCGCCGCGCAGCCGCCAGCCCAGCCTGCGCCAGCCGGTCCTTGACGGGCAGCTGATGGCGGACCTGCTCTACGGCGTGCTTCACGACGGCGACCTGGACAGCTTCGACGCGCTGATGGCCCTGGTCGCGCGCCCGGTGCGCAGGCAGCCGCTCGGCTTTCTGGACCGGCCCGCCGCGCCCGACTACGCGACGCTGACCGCCTCGCCCGCGGCCTGGCACGCCCTGACCGACTGCTACCGCCGCATCGCGCCCGAGGCCGCCTTCAGCGACTTTTTCTGGGCGTGGCGCAACCTCGTCGGCAGCCTGCTGGCGGTCGCGACCGCGCCCGTGCCCCGTGCCGCCACCTATCACGCGATCTCGACCGGCTATGCCGGCCTCTTCGCGGTGCGCGCGGCGCGCCAGACCGGGCGCACCGCGGCCATCACCGAGCACGGGATCTACACCGCCGAGCGGCGCATCGACCTGGTCATGGCCGACTGGATCACCGACACCATCGACGCGGGCATGTCGGACGCCGATCCGCGCATCGACGTCCGGCAGTTCTGGATCCACGCCTTCGAGTCCTTCGCGCGCATCGCCTATCAGGGCAGCCGGCGGATCACGACGCTCTACGGCGCCAACCAGTCCTTCCAGCGCCAGCTCGGCGCCGAGGAAGCCCGCCTGCAGGTCATCCCGAACGGCATCATGCTGGAGAAGTTCGCCGCCATCCGGCCAGAGCCGGACCACCCGCTGACCGTCGCCCTGATCGGGCGCGTCGTGCCGATCAAGGACATCGAGACCTACATCGCCGCCGCCGCCATCGCCCGGCGCGCCCTTCCCGCGATCCGCATGCTGATCCTGGGGCCGATGGACGAGGACGAGGATTACGTCGCCCTCTGCCAGCGCCGCGTCGCCGAGCTGGGCCTGCAGGACTGCATCGAGTTCACCGGCAAGGTCGACATCGCGGACTACCTTCCGCGGATCGACATCGTCGTGCTGACCAGCATCAGCGAGGCGCAGCCCCTCGTCCTGCTGGAGGCGGGCGCCGCCGGCATTCCCTGCATCGCGACCGATGTCGGCTCCTGCCGCGAGATCATCGAGGGCGCGCCGGACGAGCGCCCCAATCTCGGCTTGGCCGGGCGCGTCGCGCCGCCGATGGATGCCAATGCGGTCGGCGCGGCGATCGTCGAGCTGGCGGGTGATCCCGCGTTGCGTGCCGCCTGCGGAGAGGTGTTGCGCCAGCGCGTCCGCACCTACTTCACCTCCGAGATCTCGGCCTCGCGCTACGAGGCCCTCTATCGCGAGCTGACCGCATGATCACGCCCCGGGCCTCGCGGCGGCACCGGCTGGAGGCGGGGCTGGCCGAGCTGGAATGGATCGCGTCGGACCCGCTTCTCGGGGCGGCGAGCCGCGTCGGCGCGGCGGTGATCGTGGCGGCGGGGCCGTGGCTGGTCTCGGTCATCGCGCTGGCGCTGATCTCGGTGACCATGACGCCGGTGATGGGCTTCGCCGCGGTCGAGGACCTGCGGCTGACGGTGGTCTACGCCTTCTGCATCGCCCCGCTGGCCGCGGGTCCCGTCGGCGCGATCGCGGCGCGGCGCATCTCGGCGCGGATCGACACGGGCGACACGGCGCCCGTGCCGGAGCTGTTCCTGGCGGCGGCCCTGGTCTCGGGCCTTGCCGCGCAGCTGCTGGCCCTGGCGGTCAGCCTCGCCTTGGGGATCGGGCCCGCAAGCATCGTGGTGGGCTTCGTCTGCCTGACGACGGCAGCCGCCCTCCTCTGGACCTGCTTTGCGGTCCTTGCGGCGATGGGCTCCTACGCCTTCCTGATCGCGGCCTTCACCGGCGGCATGGTCCTGTCGGTCGTCTGCGTGATGGTTGTGGACGTGCCGACGACCGAGATCCTGATCTGGTCCTTCTCGGCCGGCATCAGCCTCTGCGCCGCCCTGTCGATGCGGCATATCCAGAAGCGCTTTTCCAGCGATTACGCCAGCTTCACCGCGACCTTCCGCGAGCTGCTGGCCCTGCTGCGCCGGCACGCGGTCCTCTGCGCCGGCGTCCTTTGCGCGATCTGCGGCATCTGGGTCGACAAGTGGGTCTTCTGGCTCGGCGCGTCCGGGGTACGGTCGAGCGCGGGCTTCCTGCATTTCAGCGGCTATGACAGCGTGATGTTCCTGGCCCATCTGTCGGCGATCCCGACCTATGCCGGGCTGCTGATGTTCCACCGCACCGACCTCGTCGCCGCCATCGAGCGCTTCCGCGCCAGCCTCGACGCGCGCGCCACCCACGGCCTACTGCGGCAGCGCGTGGACCGTCTGGAGGAGGTCGCCTGGTCCGGCATCGTCACGATCGCCCTGGTTCAGGCCAGCGTCACGATCGGGCTCGTGATGATGTCGCCGGTCCTGGTGGACCGGGTCGACTTGAGCTTCGACCAGCTTCTGGTGCTTCGGGTCGGGCTGATCGCGGTCTTCTTCCACTCGGTCCTGTTCCTGTTCTGCACGCTGCTGCTGGTCGCGAACCGCGTCCGGCACTTCGCCCTGGTGCAGGGCTGCTTCCTGGTCCTGAACCTGATCCTCAGCGTGATCCTCGACGCCACGATCGGCATGTCCGCCTACGCGATGCTGGCCAGCGCGATTCTCTCTGCGGCGATCTGCTTCCCCTTCGCCTACATGTCGCTGAGGGCCTACGACTACCACCTCTTCGTCGGCGAGAACGAGTCGCTATACGTGCAGCGCTAACAGCGGGCCGGGCCAGCGCGGGGGACGATCTTCATAAAGCGTTGTAATGAAGAACTCTTGCGGAAGGTATTCCGAATCAGAATGAGTAGCTATCGGAGCATCTTCTTCTTCAACGCGAGTTGCGCGGCCTCATGATTATCCTTAATTGATCTACGGCTTGAATGTGGCGCAAGTGGCAATGCGCCCAATATCACCACTCGAAGTTGATTATTTAGCAAAATCGATGACTTGAAACTCCGAATTCTACAACCAAAAAGATTATCCTCTCCCGCGACACATCTTCAACAAAACCGCCGCGAGCGCCCAAACCGGCTTGCGGGTCTATTTTCGGACAGGAGGGGGAACTTTTCTTGCAGACACATTAACGTGGCGTTAACGTGGAATTAATTCGAGTTTTATCAGTGTCCCTCTACGGGAGTATTTACCATGACGGCCACCAATCTGCTGCTCGTAGATCCCAACACGTTTCGCGGTTCGGCATTTGTGGCACTTCTCGCACCATGGGCAGTCCGCTGCGGTGCCGAGCTGCATGTCGTCCAGGACGTGAGCGAAGCCGCCGACCTCTCCGGTCTCGACATCGCCGCCTGCCTGATCAATGTCGGCGGAATGTCCCTGTCAGATCGGGACGTCATCCGCACCACGGACGGCTTGCAGGAGCTTTATCCCGACGTTCCCCTGATCATCCTGTCCGATGTCACCGATCCGTTCGAGGTGGACATCGCGCTCGACAACAAGTTGCAGGGCTTCATCCCCACGACCATGCCGACGCATGTGGCGCTGGCGGCCGTCCAGTTCATCCTGAACGGCGGCACCTACCATCCCCATGCGCTGCCGGTGAACCGCCCGGCGGCAGCCCGCACCCTCGGGACGCAGCGCGGGTGCAGCGCGGATGTCCGACCTCCGGTCGAGCAGGATGGACATGAGCCGGCGACGAACCTCGTGCCGCTGAAGAAGATGCGCCACGTCGAGGTGCTCCGCTACCTTGCGCAGGGCGAGACCAACAAGGAGATCGCACGGCGCCTGAAGCTGACCGAGGCGACGGTCAAGGTCTATGTCCGCGAGCTGATGCACCACTTCGGCGCCAAGAACAGGATGCAGGTCGCGCTGCATGCCCTGGCGATCGACCCGGTGGACCCGCCGCACGCCCCGGCGCAGGCGAACGGCACGGTGGCGTCCCAGATGCACCTGTGATCGGGCGCAGCCGGCATCGTCAGCACGCATGGCCATGGGCCTGACCTGCTAGCCGCAATGCCGGTTATGGTGCTACAGCTGTAGCGTCGTGCCTTCGAGGGCTCCCGATGGACCTGCCCTATCTCTACCAGCTGCAACATGCCGACTACCAATCGCTGGAAGCCGCCGCGTTCCGCGTCGCCGTCGTCGATCCGGACGACACCGGCCTGACCGCGGACCAGATCCTCGATCTGCGCGAGAGGCAGGGGAAGATCCTCTACGCCTATACCAGCATCGGCGAGGCCGAGGACTACCGCGGCTACTGGCAGCCAGAGTGGCGCCTCTCACCGCCGGACTTCCTGCTGGCCGAGAACCCCGAATGGGAGGGGAACTACCGCGTCGCCTTCTGGGCGCCGGAATGGCGGGACATCGTCCTCGGCCGTGTCGATGACACGGTGGCGGCCGGCTATGACGGCGTCTACCTCGACATCGTCGACGGCTACGAGGCCGAGGAGGTGGTTCGGGCCTATCCCGGAACCTCGGCCGCGTTGCGCCAGGAGATGGTGGACTTCGTCACCCTGATCTCGGCGCGGGCGAAGGCCGCCGACCCGGACTTCGCCATCATCCCGCAGAACGCCGTCGGGCTGCTGTCGGTGGAGGAAAGCAGCCTCGGGTCCGGCCCGAACCTCGGCTATCTCGCGGCGATCGACGGGATCGGCGTCGAGGATCTCTGGTACGATGGCGACGCGCCGGCGGGTTGGACGCCGGGCGATCTGGAGATGATCGGCATCGCGCAGCGGGCCGGGAAGTTCGTCCTCGCGACGTCCTACCCCGCGCAGGAGGCGGCGCAGCGCGACTTCATCGACAAGGCGCTGGCTGCGGGCCTCGTTCCCTTCGTCGCCGATCGCCAGCTGACCGGCACCATTGATCCGGTCAATCTCGGGCTTCGGGAACGCATGGCGGGTCGCGACATCGTCGCGCCCTGGAATGACGGCCGCCGCCCGACCCGTCGGTGATGGCCGCAGCACCGCCGTTCTCGCTTGGACGGACTCAACCTTCGGCGCGGTATACCAACAGCTAACCACCCAAAGATAGGTTGCGACCTGCCCCCCTCCCCGGGCGATATCGGATCAGGTTCCGGTCATGCCCGACAGGCCGGCGAACTCTCCGATGACGAGATGGGGGTGCTTTCCATGCCGACTCTGACTGGTTCGATCAGCGACTTCCCGAGCGGCGCACGGCTGGACCGACCGGGCCAGGGCGCCGAGGGCTATGCCCTCTACGGCTACAAGGACGGCGACATCTACGTCTTCGCGTTCCAGGCGGACGCGCAGGCCATCGGCGCGGGCACCACGCTGTGGCTGGACGCGGACAAGAACCGCAGCACCGGCTATCAGATCTGGGGCTTCACCGGCGGCGCCGAGTTCAATGTCGACGTGGGCGCAGACGGCATCCCGCGGCTCTACACCGGGGATGCAGGCAGCGCCTTCGTGTCGAACATCGACTATATGTATTCGGCGGACGGGCGCGTGCTGCAACTCGCCATCCCGGCCAGTCTGATCGGCGGCGCGCCCGAGGTGCGGGTCTTCGCTGACGTGAACAACCAGGTCTTCCTGCCGAACAGCTACGCCAATATCGACATCTTCGTGGGCGGCGAGTCCGCGCCGCCGATCACGGTGGACGGCAAGGTTCTGGACGGCCGCATTGGCGAATGGACGGCCGCCATGCGCCTCGACACGCCCGCGACCGGCACGCCGGGCTTCGCGCTCTACGGCGACAAGGGCGAGACCAGCTTCCAGTTCGCGATCACCTCCGAGACGGCGCGCATCGGCGCCGGCACCACGATCTGGCTCGACACGGACACGAACCGCGCCACGGGCCACCAGATCTTCGGCTTCACGGGGGGCGCGGAATACAACGTCAACTTCGCCGCCGACGGGACGGCCGCGCTCTATCGCGGCGGCGCCGGCCAGACCTTCGTCGCCAATATCGACTACCGCCTCTCGCCGGACGGGCGGGTGCTGGAGTTGGCCATCGACAAGGCGCTGCTGGGCGGGACCGAGCGCGTGCGCGTCTATGCCGACGTGAACGACCAGGTCTTCATCCCCAACGACTACGCCAACGTGAACCTTTTCGTCGGGGCCCAGGTGGTGACGCCGGCGGTGGACAGCCCTGCCCTCAGGATCGGCATCGTCTTCTCCGAGACGACGGCCGCGAACTTCTACGCCGAGACCTCGTATCACCAGCTGATCATGTCGGCGCAGAACCAGGCGATCCAGGCAGGCATCCCCTTCGATCTGCTGTCCGAGCAGGACCTGAAGAACACCGCAAGCCTTGCCAACTACGACGTGCTGGTCTTTCCCGGCTTCTCGCATGTGCGCTCGGCGGACCTGGTCGAGATCACCGAGTCGTTGGCGGCCGCGCAGCGCGCCTACGGGATCGGCTTCGTCGCGGCGGGCAACTTCCTGACGAACACCGAGACCGGCGAGCCGATCGCGGGCGACAGCTACGCCCGGATGAAGACGCTGCTCGGCGTGACGCTGGAGGGCTTTGGCGAGACGGCGGGCATCGGGATCGAGGCGAGGGGCGGCACGAACCCCATCCTCGACAGCTACGGGGCCGGTGAGCGGGTCGGCAACTACACCAACATCTCGTACCTGAACTTCACCGACGTCACCGGGAACGGGACGGTGCTGTTCGATCAGGTCGTGTCGGCGCCGGGCGGCGGCACCACGCGGGTCGATGGCGTGATCGCCACCCAGACTGCGGGCCGCAACGTCCATTTCGCCAGCGACGCGATCATCGGCAACAGCAACATCCTGCAGGACGCGATCGGCTGGATCGCCGCGGACAACCAGCCGTCCGTCTCGCTGGCGATGACCCGCGGCAACTCGCTGTTCTATTCGCGCAACGACATGGACCAGTCGCAGGAGGCCTATGACGTCATCGACACGCAGCCCAGCATCTACGACCGGATGCTGCCGATCCTGGAACGGGCCTATGCTGATTTCGGCTTCGTCGGCTCGTATTACGTCAATATCGGCGCGGACAGCCCGGACCAGCGGACGGACTGGACGGTCTCGCGCGCCTATTACGACCGCCTGCGCGCCATCGACAGCGAGATCGGCTCGCATTCCTATACGCATCCCCATGACACGAACCTGCTTTTGCGGGACACGCCCGAGATCCTGGCCCTGATCGCGCGGGTCGATCCGCGCAATCCGAACGCGGTCGACCCCACGACCCTGACCGCCGCCGAGAAGGAGCTGCTCTTCTCGTCCTACCGCTTCCAGTTCGAGACCTCGCGCGCCATCCTGGAGGCGCGGCTCGGCTATCCGATCACCGGCGCCGCGGTGCCAGGCATGCCCGAGCGGATCGAGACCACCCGCGAGATCATCAAGTACTACGACTACATCAGCGGCGGCTATTCGGGCACCGGGGCCGGCTATCCCGGCGCCTTCGGCTTCCTGTCCCCGGCCGAGATGAACCAGGTCTACCTGGCGCCGAACATGTCCTTCGACTTCACCCTGATCGGCTGGCTCGGCCTGACGCCAGACCAGGCGACGGCGCGGTGGTTGGCGGAATACGAGACGCTGACCGCCCATGCCGACACGCCGATCATCGCCTTCCCCTGGCACGACTACGGGCTGACGAACTGGGACATCGGCTCGCCGCAGCAGGTCTATACCGAGGAGATGTTCCTGACGATCATCCGCCGGGCCTTCGCGGACGGGACGGAATTCGTGACCGGCGCCGATCTGGCCAACCGCATCCGCTCCTTCCAGGCCAGCGCGCTGGAGGCCACGCGCGAGGGCAACATGCTGTCGCTCAGGGTCAACTCGACCGATGCGGGGCGCTTCGCGCTGGACGTTTCGGACGAGGGGCGCATCCAGTCCGTGGCCAACTGGTATGCCTGGAACGAGAGCAAGGTGTTCCTCGACCGCGATGGCGGGCAGTTCAACGTCGTTTTGGGGCCGAACGCGGCCGACGTCACGCGGGTGAGCGATCTGCCGCAGCGCGCCGACCTTCTGTCGGTGACGGGCAACGGCACGAACCTGTCCTTCGCCTTCGAGGGCCGGGGCAGCGCCGCCGTCACCCTCAGGACACAAGGCAGCGACATCGTCCGCATCACCGGCACCGACGAGGGCACGCCCGAGGCCGGCGGCAGGGTCGTGCTGAAATACAACGCGGCCGGGCGTCACGACACGGCCGTCACCTATGTCGCGGCCGGGACGGTCGTCACCGCCACGGCGGCGGGCGACGTGCTGCTGGGCGGGACGGCGAACGACCGGCTGAACGGCGCGGGCGGCGCGGACCACCTTCATGGCGGGGCCGGCAACGACACGATCAGCGGCTTTGCCGGAGTCGACCGGCTGTTCGGGGGCGCCGGGCGCGACGTCCTCAGCGGCGGACAGGGCAACGACCAGATCTTCGGCGGAGACGGCGACGACCTGATCCTCTGGACCTGGGGCGACGGCAACGACAGCATCGACGGCGGCGCCGGCACCGACCGCCTGCAGATCGACGGCACCTCGGCGGGCCAGACGATGTCCGCGACCTGGAACGGCACGGCCCTGTCGGGACTGACCAACTTCGCCGCCCTGACCTCGGTCGAGGAGTTCCAGCTGAACCTGCAGGGGGGCACCAACACGCTGAGCTATGCGGCAGGGTCGGCCGGCGTGACGGTGAACCTGACCGCAGGCACGGCCTCGGGCTTCGTCTCGATCGCCAACATCGCGAACGTGAACGGCGGCAACGGCGCCGACGTGCTGACCGCAAGCGACCGGGCGAACGTGCTGAACGGCGGCGCCGGCGACGACCGGCTGATCGCGACGGTGGACAACGTGCGCGACACCTTCGACGGCGGGGCCGGGACGGACATCCTGGACCTGTCCGCCTATGCCAGCAACCTGACGGTCAACATGTCCTCGAGCACGGTCACCATCGGCGGCACCGGCTCGAATCAGGGGCAGTCGGACATCGCCCTCAACATCGAGACCTTCGTCTTCGGCTCGGGCGCGGACAGCGCGACCGGCAACGCCTCGGCCAACCGCTTCGTCGGCGGCGCCGGCAACGACACGCTGAGCGGCCTCGGCGGCAACGACACGCTGGAGGGCGGCGCCGGGAACGACAGGCTGATCGGCGGCGCCGGCACGGACGTGCTGATCGGGGGGACGGGCGACGACCGCTTCGTCTTCAACTCGATCAGCGACAGCTCGGTCTCGGCCCCGGACGTCATCATGGACTTCCAGGGGGCGGGCGTGACCGGAGGAGATGTCATCGACCTCAGCGGGATGTCGCTTCTGCCGTTCCTCTGGATGGGGTCGTCCAACTTCATCTTCGGGTTGGGGAACCAGGTCAGGGCGTTCAACAACGGGACGGACACGTTCGTCCACATCAACACGAACCTCGACACCTCGCCCGAGGCCGTGATCCGGCTCGCCGGCGTCCACAACCTGAGCGCGGGCGATTTCATCCTCTGAGCCGCGCCTCGGCGGACCGCTGCGCCCTTTCAGGGCGGGGATCATCGCCCCCGCCCGTTTCTCCCACCTCGAAGGCCGTGCCATGACACAGTTCCCGCTTCCGCATGATGGCGCCAAGGAGATGAAGCTGGCGCGCGATGTCGGCTGGCGGCTGCTGGTTCCGGTCGCCATCTTCTCGATGGTGGTGAACCTGCTGATGCTCACCGGGCCGCTGTTCATGCTGCAGGTCTACGACCGCGTGCTGGCCTCGCGCAGCGTCGCGACGCTGACGGCCCTCTTCGTGTTGATCATCTTCCTCTTCCTGCTGATGGGCGTGCTGGACCTGATCCGCAGCCGCGTGATGCAGCGCCTCTCGGCCCGCTACCAAGACCGGATGGAGGCGCGGGTCTTCAACGCCTCGCTGCGCGAGGGCGCGCTCTCTGGGCAGGAGGCCGCCGCGACCACGGGCGGGATGCGCGATCTGGACGCGGTGCAGCGGCTGATCGGCGCGCCCGCCGCGATGGCCTTCTTCGACCTGCCCTGGACCCCGATCTTCCTCGCCTGCGTCTACGTCTTCCACCCCCTGCTGGGCGTCGTCGCCACGGCCGGCGGGGCGATCCTCGTCGGCGCCACGATCCTGAACCGCGTCCTGACCCGCGACCCCCTGCGCGGCTCGGCGCGGGCGGGGGCAGAGGCCCAGAGGATGATCGACCTCTACAGCACCGAGGGCGAGGTGATCAGCGCCCTCGGCATGCGCGGCGCCACCTTCGCGCGCTGGCGCCGCGCGCGCGCCGAGGCGCAGGCCGACACGGTCCGCGCGGGCGACATGTCCGCGGGCTTCAGCGTCTTCTCGCGCGGCTTCCGGCTGTTCCTGCAAAGCGCGATGCTTGCCGCGGGCGCCTGGCTGGTCCTGCGCCACGAGCTGACGCCGGGCGCGATGATCGCCAGCTCGATCATGATGGGCCGCGCGCTGGCCCCGGTGGACCAGCTGGTCGGCGGCTGGCCGATGGTGCAGGCCGCGCAGGACAGTTGGGCGCGGCTGGCGGGCCTTCTGTCCCGCAACCCGCCCGAGGCCGCGCCGACCGCCCTGCCGCGCCCCGAGGCCCGGCTCGAGGTCACGAACCTCTTGGTCGCGCCGCCGGGCACGAATGTCGCGACGCTGCGCGGGGTCAGCTTCAGCATCCCGCTGGGCACGGCACTCGGCGTCATCGGCCCATCTGGCGCCGGCAAGTCCACCTTGGCGCGGGCGCTGATCAACGCCTGGCCCGCCGGCGCCGGGACCATCCGCATCGGCGGGGCGACGCTGAACCAGTTCCAGCCGGACGTGCTGGGCGCGCTGATCGGCTACCTGCCGCAGCAGGTCACCCTGTTCGACGGCACGATCGCCCAGAACATCGCCCGCCTCGCCGAGGCGCCCGACCCCGAGCGCGTCGTCGCCGCCGCCCGCGCCGCCGCCGCGCATCAGATGATCCTCGGCCTGCCGCAGGGCTACGACACCCGCATCAGCCAGACCGCCGGGCGGCTGTCGGGCGGGCAGATCCAGCGCATCGGGCTGGCCCGCGCGCTCTATCCCGACCCGGTGCTGCTGGTCCTCGACGAGCCGAACTCGAACCTCGACAACGAGGGCTCGGAGGCGCTGAACCAGGCCATCCGCGCGGTCAAGTCCCGCGGCGGCGCCGTCGCCATCATGGCCCACCGGCCGGCCGCCATTTCCGAATGCGAGAACCTCCTGGTCCTGGAACAGGGCCAGAGGCGCGCCTTCGGTCCGCGTGATCAGGTCCTTCAAGAGATGGTCAAGAACTCGGCGAGTATCCTGCGCACCCACACCGCCGGGCAGAAGGGAGGTGTCGCATGAGCGCGCCGCACTGGTCGGTCCGGGGCCACATCCTGACGGGCCTTCTCTCCATCGCCATCCTTGTCGGCGGCTTCACGGCCTGGGCGATGGGCACCCAAATCTCGGGCGCCGTCGTCGCCAGCGGCCAGGTCGAGGTCGAGCGCCAGCGACAGGTGGTCCAGCACCCCGATGGCGGCGTGGTCGCGACGATCGCGGTCCGCGACGGCGCGGCGGTCGAAGCCGGGGAAATCCTTCTGTCGCTGGACGGAGATCTGCTGCGCAGCGAGCGCACCATCGTCGAGGGGCAGTATTTCGAGATCCTGGCCCGCCGCGGCCGGCTGGAGGCCGAGCGGGCGGACGCCGCCAGGATCGAGGTTCCCGCAGCGCTGCGCGAGGCGGCGGCGCTGGACGACACCTATGCCAAGCTGATCGCCGGTCAGGAGAGCCTGTTCCAGACCCGCCGCGACACGCTGCGGCAGTCGCTGGACCAGCTGGCCCAGCTGGCCGGCCAGATCGACGCCGAGGTGGGCGGCATCGACGCCCAGATCGAGGCTCTCGCCAAGCAGCGCGACCTGATCGCGCAGGAGCTGAAGGACCAGCAGAGCCTTCTGGACCGCGGCCTGGCGCAGGCCTCGCGCGTGCTGGCGCTCGAGCGCGAGGCGGCGCGGCTGGACGGTCAGGTCGGCGCGCTGCAGGCCGACCGGGCCGCCGCGCTGATCCGGCAGCGCGAGCTGGAGATCCAGCGCCTGCGGCTGTCGGCCGAGCGCCGCGAGGAGGCCGAGACCCAGCTGAGCGATGTCGGCTATCGCGAGCTGGAGCTGGCCGAGCGCCGCCGCAGCCTGACCGAGCAGATCGGCCGTCTCGAGATCCGCGCCCCGGTGGCGGGAATCGTCTACAACATGCAGGTGACCACGCCCCGCTCGGTGATCCGTCCGGCGGACCCGCTGCTCCACATCATCCCGCAGGACCGGCCGCTGGTCATCACCTCGCGCATCGCGACGATCAACATCGACGAGATCCAGCTGGGCCAGCCGGTGGCGCTGCGCTTCTCGGCCTTCTCCTCGCGCACCAGCGCCGAGATCGAGGGCAGTGTCAGCCGCATCTCGGCCGACGTCCTGATCGACGAGGCGACGCGGACGCCCTATTACCGGGTCGAGGTCTCGATCATGCCGGACGAGTTGCAGAAGCGCCCCGACCTGGCCCTGGTCCCCGGCATGCCGGTCGAGGTCTATGTCCAGACCGGCGACCGGACCCCGATGGCCTATCTGCTCAAGCCCTTGGCCGACTACTTCAACCGGGCCTTCCGCGAGACTTGAAAGCTTCCTGCTGCGCGCGGGCACCGGTGACAACCACCTGCCGCCGCGCGTCTCAGGCCGGCGTGGCGAACGCGGCCTTCAGCGGGAACAGCATGTGCCGCCCGGACCTCAGATCGGACTGCGCCGCAGGCTTGCCGGCCCAGGGAAACGCCCGGCTGCGCGACGGCAGGCTGCTGGTCATCTCGGACACTTCAAGCGTCGAAACCGTCGCCTGCATGCCGATGGCGGTGAAGATCACGTCCAGGCGGCGCGCGGTCTGTGCGTCGGTGACGCCCAGCATCACGGGAAGCAGGTCCTCGGCCGCCGCATCGCCCTCGGCCTCGAGCCGGTCGCTCATGTGGCAGAGGCCGAAATCGACGCCCGCGCGCAGGCCCGACGCCGCCTCGATGGCGGGCAGCAGCACGCCGCGGGTGGTGCCGGGTTCGGTCGCGGCCTGCTGGATGATGACGTGGAAGCCGGCCTTGTGTGCAAGCGCTGCGCCGATCGTGCGGCCCATCGCGGACAGGACGTAGGTGTCCATCTCGCCCAGGAAGTTCTGGCTGGCGCCCTGGCAGATCACCGTCACGTCGCTGTCGATGATCGCCATCAGCGGATCGTCGGTAACGCGCAGCGCGCTGGAGGCGCAGCCCCGGGCCAGCCCGCGCAGACCGCCCGGCGCCGTCCGCTCGATCTGCCGCGACAGCGCCTCGACCTTCTCGGGATCGGCATCGGCGCAGATGACGTTGTAGCCCGCGTCCAGAAGCGCCGAGGCCTGCGCCGCGGTGGTGGCGTCGATGCCCAGGATCGAGATGACCGACTGAGCCGGCAGCAGCGGCATCGCGATCCCGGCAGCTTTGTAACCCTGAGCCATCATGACCTTCACTCCTCTTGGCTGGTTGTTGAGCCTTGATGCCATACGGCGCCGGGCACGTCGCGCGTCGGAAAGAAGATCGGGGCGGCGCGGATGGCGCGCTGCGCCTATACGACCGGCAGAAGACTAGCCAGAGGTATAGCAGGGGGCGGATTCCCGGCGGGTCGGAAGACCTTTAGCCAATTTCCTCAACCGGAAGGCGCGAAGCTGTGGCAAGACATGCGGCAGCCTGCGGCCGACGACGCCGCGCATCCTGTCTGTCGTTTCCCGGAGTTGACCATGTCCCACCGCACCGTGATCGCGCCCTTCGCACTGATGGCCGCCCTCGCCATGCCCCTTGCTGCCGGCGCCGCCGAGCTGCTGACCGTGACCGGCCCGGCCGGCGTGCAGACCTATGACCTGCCGGCCCTCGAGGCGTTCGAGCCGGTAACCTTCGAGACCTCGACGATCTGGACCTCGGGCACGGCCAGCTTCGAGGGCGTGCCGCTGAAGGCGCTTCTCGACGCCGCCAGCATCGAGGAAGGCAGCGTGCAGGCCACCGCGATCAACGACTATGCCATCGACATCCCCGTGGCCGAGATCACCGACAGCTATCCTATCGTCGCCTACCGGATGAACGACGAGGTGATGTCGACGCGCGACAAGGGACCGCTCTGGGTCATCTATCCTTTCGACAGCGAGCCGTCGCTGCAGACCGAGGTGAACTACTCCCGCAGCATCTGGCAGCTGGACCGCATCGCCCTTAAGGAATGACCCGCGCCGCGGCCATGAAGGGGCTGATCGCCCACCTGCTGCCGGTGCTGGTCGCGCTGACCGTCAGCGTGCTGGCGGTCGTCGCCTGGAGCCACAATGCCGACATCCGCCGGCAGATCGAGGAGCTGGGCATCGCCAATTCGGACAGCACCCAATGGTCGCTGGCCCAGACCGAAGTGGAGGCGATGGCCCTGCAGCGGGCCATCCTGCTGCTGCAGGACGATCCCGCCGATGCCGACCAGGCCGACGAGCTGCGCAAGCGCTTCGACATCCTCTATTCGCGTCTTCAGACCCTGCGGACGGGGCGCACCTTTACGGGGCTGCGGGCGCGGACCGGCATCGTCCCGGCCCTCGACGAGCTTCAGGCGGCGCTGGACGGCGCGATCCCGGTCATCGACGGCGACGACGCGCTGCTCTTCGCCTCGCTCGACCGGCTGGCCGCGCAGGCCGAGGCGGCGCTTCCCCTCGTGCGGCAGATCTCGCTGGCCGGCGTGCGGCAGTTCTCCAGCGAGTCGGACCTGCGGCGGCAGGACGTGGTCAAGACCCTGTTCCAGCTGTCGCTGATGGTTGTTCCGCTGTTCCTCGTCCTCGTCGGCACAACGCTGGTCCTCTTCGTCATGGTGAACGCGGCACGGGTGCAGACCTCGCGCATCGCGGCGACGGGCGAGCGGATGCGCTCGCTCTTCGACGCCTCGACCGATGCCATCCTCTTCGCCCGGCCCGACGGGCGGGTGCGCGGCTACAACAAGGCTGCCGAACGCATCTATGGCTACGAGCCGGACGAGGTGATCAACGGCGACCTGATCGAGCTGCTGACGCCGCCGACGCAGCGCGACGCCGTGCGGGCGCTGCTGGCCGAGGTGCAGATGGGCCGCACCGGCGGCGAGGGCAGCGGGCCGGCGGTGATGCAGGCGACGGCGCAGCACAAGTCGGGCCGCGTCATCCCGGTCGAGATGTCCTGGTCCGTCGCCCATGACGACCGCGGCCCCCTGCTCGTCGCCTATGTCCGCGACGTCTCGCGCCGCGCGCAGGAAGAGGCCGAGCTGATCGAGGCCCGCGACCGCGCCGTCGCCGGCGAACGGGCGAAGGCGCGGCTGATCGCGGTCATGAGCCACGAGATGCGCACCCCGCTGAACGGCATCCTCGGCACGCTCGACCTCTTGAAGCTGACCGGGCCGGACGCGCGGCAGCGTCACTATCTCGACGCGATGGAGCAGTCCGGCCGGATGCTGCTGCGCCACGTCAACGACGTGCTGGACGCCTCGCGCGCCGACGGCGCCGCCACCGCCGCGCCGCTGGACCTGCGCGCCGTGGTCGCAAGCACGGTCGAAAGCCTGCAGGCCCATGCCGAGGCGCGGGGCAACCACATCACCATCGGCCTCGTGGGCGAGCAGGACGGTCTTCTTCTGGGCAACGCGCTCCAGATCGAGCAGATCCTCATCAACCTGATCGGCAACGCGATCAAGTTCACCGAGAACGGCAGCATCCACGTGGAGCTGGACCGCAGCGCCGGACCCGGCCAGGTCGAGCTGCGCGTCTCGGACACCGGCATCGGCATCGCCGAAGAGAACCTCGCCCGGATCTTCGAAGAGTTCGTGACGCTGGACGCCACCTTCGACCGCACGGCCGAGGGCACGGGACCGGGCCTGTCGATCGTCCGCAACCTCGTCGGCGCGCTGGACGGGCAGATCGACGTCGAGAGCGCCGTCGGCGAGGGCACCGTCTTCTCGATCAGCTTTTGCCTGCCGCAGGCCGCCTGCCCCGACACCACAGACGACGCCGAGCCGGCCGCGCCGCTGCCCGCCGCCTCGCGCAACCTGCACGTGCTCGTCGTCGACGACAACGAGATCAACCGCCTCGTTGTCTCGGACATGCTGCAGCATCTGGGCTGCGAGGTCGTGCAGGCGGCCGACGGGCTCAGCGCCTGCGAGATCGCGGGGGGCACGGTCTTCGACCTCATCCTCATGGACATCAGCATGCCGCGCCTCGACGGCACGGTGGCCGCGCAGCGCATCCTAGCCGAGGGACCGAACGTCGCGACGCCGATCGTGGCGCTGACCGCCCATGCCCTGCCCGAGGATCTCGCCCGTTTCCGCCGCGCCGGCATGCGCCGCGCGCTTCTCAAGCCCCTGCAGCTTCGCGACCTGACGGCGGTGCTGAACGACATCTGCGGCGCCGGGGCCGAGGAGCCGGTGCCTGCCGAACCCTCCCTGCCTCCCGGCCTCGGCCAGCGCATCGAGGACGAGCTGCGGACCGATCTCGGCGATCTCTGCCTTTCGCAGGAGGACGCGGCAGCGCGGGTGCACAGGGCTGCCGGAACGGCCGCACTCGGCGGCTTCAAGGAGTTGCACGGCCGGCTGATCCGGCTCGAGACGGCACTGCGGCAGGGCGCGGACCGGGCGATCCTGGTCCCGCAGCTGCGCGAGATCGTGGGCATCCTGCCCGGCGCGAAGGACGTCAGCAGATATCAGCGTCGTCTCAATGATTTGGAAACCTCGGGCTGCTACCCCTTGGACAGAAGCGCGGGGCGTGAGGTCATGCAATGAAGATCCTGTTAGCTGACGACCACGGCCTCGTGCGCGAGGCGCTGTCCAGCCTGCTGCGCAACGAAAGCCGCTTCGAGGTGACCGAGGTCGACTGCGTCGAAAGCGCGCTGGCCGCCGTCGAGGCCGCCGCCGAGCCGTTCGAGCTTGTGCTGCTGGACTACGACATGCCGGGAATGAACGGGCTCGACGGCCTGGCGCGCCTGCGTGCGGCAGTCGGCGGCAAGCCCGTCGCCATTCTGACGGGGACGACTTCGCCCGCCCTCGCGCGGCAGGCGCTGTCCGCCGGCGCCAGCGGCTTTCTGTCCAAGACCCTCAGCGGCCGGGCGCTGGCCGCGGCCATCGACTTCATGCATGCGGGCGGGGTCTTCGCCCCCTATGACCTGATGAAGGAGGAGACGACGGGCACCGGCGGCAATCTCACGCAGCGCGAGGCGGATGTGCTGGCGGGGCTGCGCCAAGGCAAGTCCAACAAGGAGATCGCGCGCGACCTCAACCTGCAGGAGGTGACGATCAAGCTGCACGTCAAGACCCTCTGCCGCAAGCTCGGCGCCCGCAACCGGACGCAGGCCGCGCTGATGGCCCCGGCCGACATCTAGCCGCCTTCCGCCAAGGCGGCCGCTTCCGCAAAGCTGCTCCCTTGCGCCCCCGCCGACCGGTTGTCCCCGCCCCGCCGCGCGGCTAGAGTGACGCCGCAACAGCGGGTGCCGGATGAGCGAGACGACCACCACCTACAGGGTTCTGGCCCGCAAGTACCGGCCCGAGACCTTCGCGGACCTCGTCGGCCAGGACGCGATGGTGCGGACGCTTAAGAACGCCTTCGCGGCCGACCGCATCGCTCAGGCCTTCGTGATGACGGGGATCCGCGGCACCGGCAAGACGACGACCGCCCGGATCATCGCCAAGGGCATGAACTGCATCGGCCCCGATGGCCAAGGCGGGCCGACCACCGAGCCCTGCGGCATCTGCGAGCATTGCGTTGCCATCGCCGAAGGGCGGCATGTCGACGTGATGGAGATGGACGCGGCCTCGCGCACCGGCGTTGGCGACATCCGCGAGATCATCGAATCGGTACACTACCGGGCAGCCTCGGCACGCTACAAGATCTACATCATCGACGAGGTGCACATGCTCTCGACCAGCGCGTTCAACGCGCTGCTCAAGACGCTGGAAGAGCCGCCGCCCCATGTGAAGTTCATCTTCGCCACGACCGAGATCCGCAAGGTGCCGGTCACGGTCCTGTCGCGCTGCCAGCGGTTCGACCTGCGCCGGATCGAGCCCGAGGTGATGATCGCCCTGCTGCGCCGCATCGCGGCCGCGGAAGGAGCGACGATCACCGACGAGGCGCTGGCCCTCATCACCCGCGCCGCCGAGGGCAGCGCGCGCGACGCAACAAGTCTGCTGGACCAAGCGATCAGCCACGGTGCGGGCGAGACGACGGTCGAGCAGGTGCGCGCGATGCTGGGCCTTGCCGATCGCGGCCGGGTCATCGACCTCTTCGAGATGATCCTGCGCGGCGACGCCGCCGCGGCCCTGACCGAGCTGCAGTCGCAATATGCGGACGGCGCCGATCCTGTCGCCGTGCTGCGCGATCTGGCCGAGGTGACGCACTGGATCTCGGTCTGCAAGATCACGCCGGACGCGCTGGACGATCCGACTGTCGCCCCGGACGAGCGCACGCGCGGCCGCGACCTGACCGATCGGCTGGCGATGCGGATCCTCTCGCGCCTGTGGCAGATGCTGCTCAAGGCGCTGGACGAGGTGGCGGCGGCCCCGAATGTCATGATGGCCGCCGAGATGGCCGTCATCCGGCTGACCCATGTCGCGGACCTGCCCGATCCCGAGGCGCTGATCCGCCGCGTCCAGCAGGCGCAGGCGGCCGGCGAATTCACGCGCGGGCCGGCCGCGCCCGCCGCCGCCGCCTCGGCCGGCGCCCCGCAGATGCGTGCCGCCCGACCCGCGCCGCGGCATGCCGCGGTCCCGTCCTCGGGCGCCGCGACGGCGCTGGCCGTGGCGCCTCAGCTGCTCGAGACCTTCCCCGACTTCGCGTCGGTCGTCGACCTGATCGCCCGGATGCGCGACATGACCCTCCTCGTGATGGTGGAACGCCATGTCGCCCTCGTGCGCTACAGCCCCGGCCGGATCGAGTTCGAGCCGCGCGGCAACGCCCCGGCCGATCTTGCGCAGCGCCTGGCCGAGCGGTTGCGCGGCTGGACCGGCGGGCAACGTTGGGCGGTGACGGTGGTCAACGACGGCGGCGCCCCCACCATCGCCGAAACGCGGCAGGCCGAGGCGCAGGCGGCGCGCGCGCGCGCCCTCGCCCTGCCCATCGTCCAGCAGGTGATGCAGACCTTCCCCGGCGCCCGGCTGACGACCGTCACCCGCGCCCCCGCGCCCGAACCGGTCGAAACGGCCGAGGGACAGGCAAACCCCCATGACGGAACCGAAGGCCCGGTGGCCGAGGTTGAGGAATGGGACCCCTTCGAGGATGAGGACTGAGCGATGATCAAGGGACTGGGCGGCATCGGCGACATGGCCAAGATGATGAAGGCCGCCAAGGAGATGCAGGACAAGATGACCCAGGTTCAGGAGGACCTGAACCGGATCACGGTGACGGGCGAGTCCGGCGCGGGCCTCGTCAAGGCGACCTGCACCGCCAAGGGCGAGCTGACCGCGCTGGACATCGACCCGTCGATCTTCGTGCCGACCGAGAAGGAGGTCGTCGAGGACCTGATCCTCGCCGCCATCAAGGAGGCGCAGCGCGCCGCCGAGGACCGCATGCAGTCCGAGATGGCGCGCGTGACCGAGGGGCTGGGCCTGCCCGCCGGCTTCAAGTCGCCCTTCTGACGCGATGGCCGCCGGCAGCGACGACATCCAGGCGCTGATCGCGCTGATGGCGCGGCTGCCGGGCCTCGGGCCGCGCTCGGCCCGGCGGATCGTGCTGCAGCTCATCACCCGCCGCGACAGCCAGATGATCCAGCTGGCGCAGCTTCTCGACCGTGTTGCCGCCGGCGCGCGCGAGTGCCTCACCTGCGGCAACATCACCGACCGCGACACCTGCGCGATCTGCGCCGATCCCGCCCGCGCGACGGGCGAGATCTGCGTGGTCCAGGACGTCGCGGACCTCTGGGCGCTGGAACGCGGCGGCGCCTTCCGCGGCCGCTACCACGTCCTCGGCGGCACGCTCTCGGCGCTCGACGAGATCGGCCCCGAGGACCTGCGGATCCCCGACCTTCTGACCCGGATCGAGGAGGACCGCACCGCCGAGGTCATCCTTGCCCTCCCCGCCACGGTCGATGGCCAGACCACCGCCCATTACATCGCCGATGCGCTCGCGGACACGGCGGTCGCCGTCACCGGCCTCGCCCAGGGCGTGCCCATCGGGGGCGAGCTGGACTATCTCGACGACGGCACCATCACCGCCGCCCTCCGCGCCCGCAGGCGCATATAGAAAGAGGCCGCGCAAACGCGCAGCCTCAGCCCTGCTTTGGTCCCGAAATATCCTGCAGGGGGTCCGGGGGACGCAAAGTCCCCCGGCCGCCCGCGGGACGCGGATCAGGCGTCCAGCTTCTCCACCTTCGGCGCGGTCTTGGCGATCTCGATCCGGCGCGGCTTCAGCGCCTCGGGGATCTCGCGCACGAGGTCGATATGCAGCATTCCGTCGGCATGGCTCGCGCCATCGACGCGGACATGGTCGGCCAGGGTGAACTTGCGCTCGAAGGCGCGGGTGGCGATGCCGCGGTGCAGGAAGGTCCGGCCCTCCTCCTCGTCCGCCTTGCGGGCCGAGACGATGACCGAGCCGTCGCGGACCTCCACGTCCAGATCGTCGGCGGCAAAGCCGGCCACGGCGATCGAGATGCGGTAGGCGTTCTCGCCGGTCTTCTCGATGTTGTAGGGCGGATAGGTCGGCGCGGCGACATCGGCGGACAGCGCGCGGTCCATGACATCGGCCAGGCGGTCGAAGCCGACAGAGGCGCGGTAGAGCGGGGTCAGGTCGAAGTTACGCATGGTTCTCATCCTCGGGTTCAAGCGATGTGAAGGCTGCCCCCCGATGATCCGGGCGGGCGGTCACCGACGCCGTTGCGGCCGCCGGTGACCCGAATCTAGGATGCGCGACGTCGGCTTCAAGACCCTTCAGGCAGGCTCCAGCGCGCGCGGCTTCGGCCCGCCCGTCGCCCAGTCCAGCAGCTCGACCGTGTGCACCACGGGCACATCCGTGCCGCCGCCGATCTGCATCATGCAGCCGATGTTGCCCGCCGCGATGACCTGCGGCGCGGTCGCCTCCAGCGTCTGGACCTTGCGGGCCTTCAGCTCGGCCGACAGCTCGGGCTGCAGGAGGTTGTAGGTCCCTGCCGAGCCGCAGCAGAGATGCGGGTTGGCCGGCTCGACCACCGTGAAGCCCGCACGGGTCAGAAGGTCCTTCGGCGCGCTGCGGATCCTCTGGCCGTGCTGCAGCGAGCAGGCCGAGTGATAAGCGACGCGCAGCGGATCGCCGGCCACCCGCTCGGGCAGGCCGAGCACCTCGAGAAACTCGCTCACGTCGCGCGTCAGGCCGGCGACGCGGCGGGCATCTGTCTCCATCGGATCGCCGGCGAAGAGGTGGCCGTAATCTTTGACCGTGGTGCCGCAGCCCGAGGTGTTGATGATCACCGCATCCAGCGGCCCCGCCGCCTCGGCCGCCAGAATCCGCCTGATGCTGTCCCGCGCCCGCGCCTTGCCGTCCTTGTCGTCGCCCATGTGCAGCGTGATCGCCCCGCAGCAGCCGAAAGCCTCAGGGATCACCACCTCGCAGCCCGCGCGGCGCAGCAGGCGGATTGTCGCGTCGTTGATGTCGGTGTTTAGCGCCCGCTGCGCGCAGCCGATCATCAGCACGACCCGCGCCCGGCGCTCGCCGATGGCGGCGAAGGTCTGGCCGTCATCGTTGCGGCTGACCGGGGGGACATGCTTCGGCGCCATGCCGATCATCGCCCGCAGCCGCCGGTCCGGCATCAGCCGCCCGAAGGGCCGCGCAATCTTGGCGCCCAGCAGCGCCAGGCGGAAGCGGCGAGGATAAGGCAGCACGGTCTTCAGCACCCAACGCAGCGCGCGGTCCATGAAGGGCCTGCGATAGGTCGCTTCGATATGCTCGCGGCCGTGCTCCAGCAGGTGGGCGTAATGCACGCCCGAGGGGCAGGTCGTCATGCAGCTGAGGCAGCCGAGGCAGCGGTCGATGTGCTTGACGGTCTTGGCGTCCGCCGGGCGGCCGGATTCCAGCATCTCCTTCATCAGGTAGATGCGCCCGCGGGGGCTGTCCAGCTCGTCGCCCAGCACCTGGTAGGTCGGGCAGGTCGCCGTGCAGAAGCCGCAATGCACGCAGGTCCGAAGGATCTTGTTCGAGCGCGCCGTCAGCGGATCGGCCAGCTGCTCGGCCGTGAAATGGGTCTGCATCAGGCCGTCCTTTGAAAGATGCCGCGCGGATCGAAGCGGGCGGCGAGGTCGCGGTCCAGCCGCGCGGTGACCGCGTCCTGCGGGGGCACGAGGCCGGGCGTGCCGGTGATCCGGCGGGCATGGCCCGAGAAGCGCGGCAGATCGAGGCTGCTGCCCTTGGGCAGGCGGACATGGATCAGCGCCCCGCCCCAGTCCAGCATCAGGGGGTGCGGCAGCTGGGCCAGCAGCTGCGGCGCCTCGCTCGGGCGGCAGAGGATGCGCCAGGTGTCCGCCTCTAGATCATGGGTATTTGGGCAACGAAGGAGCGGCCAGGGGTCGTCTTCGGTCCGGGTGACGGTGCCGAAGGGGGCGAGGCGGGCGGCAAGCGCCTCCGCGCGTTCGGCGACCGAGCCGGCGAGGCCCTCCAGCCGGATCAGCGCGCCGTGACCGGGCAGCCAGGCGGCGCCTGAGACGTCGAAGGCGCCGGTCAGGGCCGAGGTGAGGGCGGGGATCGCGCCCGGTGCGTCCAAGTCCGGCAAGGCCAGCGTCGCGCGGTGGGGCGGGATGGGGGCGGTGCGGAAGGTAAGCTCGGTCAGCACGCCGAGACGGCCGCGGCTGCCGGCCATCAGCTTGACGAGGTCGTAGCCGGTGACGTTCTTCATCACGCGCCCGCCGTTGCGGATCACGCTGCCCTCGCCATCGACTATGCGGATGCCGATCAGCGCGTCGCGCGCCGCGCCCGCCTGCACCCGGCGCGGGCCGGCGGCATTGGCGGCCACCACGCCGCCGATGGTCGAGGCGGGATCGCCCATCGCCTCGAAGCCCAGCATCTGCTTCTCGGCGGCCAGGGCCTCCTGCACCACCGAAAGGGGCGTGCCGGCGCGGACGCTGAGGGTCAGCGCCTCGGGCTCGTAGAGCGTCACGCCGGTCAGGCCGCGCGTGTCGAGCCGCTCGCCCGCGCCTTCGCCCGGCCAGAGGCGCGTGCCGCCGCCGACGACGCAGAGCGGGCCGCGGGCGTCGCGGATGATCTGGGCCAGTTGCCCCTCGGTCTCAGGCCACATGAACGGGCAGGCTCGGGGCAGGCGTGTTCAGGCGGCGGCTGCGGCGGGGTTCCGAGACGGCCAGCGGGAAGACCTTGGCGGCGTTCAGAAGCCAATGCGGATCGAAGGCGTCCTTGACGCGCATCTGCGCCTCGAGGTCGGGCGGATCGAACTGCGCCGTCATCAGGTCGCGCTTCTCGATGCCGACGCCATGCTCGCCGGTGAGGCAGCCGCCGACCTCGACGCAGAGGCGCAGGATGTCGGCGCCGAGCGCCTCGGCCCGGTCCAGATCGCCGGGCGTGTTGGCGTCATAGATGATCAGCGGGTGCATGTTGCCATCCCCGGCGTGGAAGACGTTGGCGACCTTGAGGCCGTAGTCATGGGACAGCTCGCCGATCCGGTTCAGCACCAGCGGCAGGGACGAGACCGGGATCGTGCCGTCGAGGCAGATGTAGTCGCCCATCTGCCCCATCGCGCCGAAGGCCGACTTGCGGCCCAGCCAGATGCGGCGGGATTCGTCCTCGGACTTGCTCTCGCGGAACTCGACCGGGTCGAAGCGCATCGCGATCTCGCGGATGAGGGCCAGCTGCTCGTCGATCTCGGGCGGCGTGCCCTCGACCTCGACGATGAGCAGCGCCTCGCAGTCGGGATAGCCGGCGCCGGAGTGACGCTCGGTCGCGACGATGCAGGGGCGGTCCATGAACTCGATGGCGACGGGGATGATGCCGGCGCGGATGATGGCGGCGACGCAGGCGCCGGCGGTCTCGCTGCTGTCGAAGCCGACCAGGACCGGGCGCGCGCCGGCGGGCTTGGGCAGGATCTTCAGCGTCGCCTCGGTGACGATGCCCAGTTGCCCTTCCGAGCCGCAGACGACGCCCAGCAGGTCCAGCCCGGCCCCCTCGCCCATCGGGCCGCCCAGCTCGACCACCGAGCCATCCATCAGCACGACGGTCACGCCCAGAAGGTTGTTCGTGGTGACGCCGTATTTCAGGCAATGCGCCCCGCCCGAGTTCATGCCGATATTGCCGCCGATGGCGCAGGCGAGCTGGCTGGAGGGATCGGGCGCGTAGAAGAAGCCCAGGTGATCGACCGCCCCCGAGACCGACAGGTTCGTGCGCCCCGCCTGTACGCGGACCAGCCGGTCCTCGGGCGAGATCTCCAGCACCTCGGTCATGCGCGAGAGGCCGATGACCACCGCATCCGTCGTCGGCATCGAGCCGCCCGCAAGGCTGGTCCCCGCCCCACGCGGCACCACCGGCACCCGCAGGTCGTGGCAGAGGCGCAGAAGGCGCGAGACCTCCTCGGTCGTCCGCGGCAGGACCACCGCCAAGGGCGCGCAGCGATAGGCCGAGAGGGCGTCGCACTCATAGGCGCGCGTCTCGGCCGGATCATCGATCACGGCGCCGGGCAGCGCGGCGGCCAAAGCCTCCACGATCTGCGTGCGCCGGGACAGGACGCCCGCGTCGGGAATGGGAAGTTCGATCATGGCCCGCCTCCTCCTGATGCCCGCCGGCCTTTGCGGACCTGCCGACGATAAGGGTGCGGCCCCCCCCTTTCAAGCCGCCGTCCCCCGCCCTACAACAAATGTCATGAGCCAAGACCTGCTGTTCTCGCTGCGCCTCCCGCTGCCCGATCTCGTCGCGGTCGCGCTGCTCTTCGTCACCTGGCTGGGGATCGGCTGGCTGACCGAGCGTCCGCCGGCGGGCCGCCCCTCGGTCTCGGTGCTGATGGTGCGGTTCCGGCGCGAATGGATGCGGCAACTGGTCGCGCGGGACAATCGCATCTTCGACGGCAACATCCTGGCCAGCCTGCGCGAGGGGACGGCCTTCTTCGCCAGCGCCTGCATGATCGCCACCGGGGGGCTTCTGGCGCTGATCGGCAATGGCGAGCGGCTGCGCGGAATCGTGCAGGAATACGAGTTGGAGGCCGTCGCCGGCACCGCATGGGAGATGCGGCTGCTGGTGACGATGTTCTTCGTCGTGAACGCCTTCCTGAAGTTTGTCTGGGCGCATCGCCTGTTCGGCTATTGCGCGATCATGATGGCCTCGGTCCCGAACGAGCCGCATCACCCGGCCGCCGAGGCGCGGGCCATGCAGGCCGCCGACCTGAACATCACGGCGGCGCGCAGCTTCAACGCCGGGCTGCGCTCGGTCTATTACGCGCTCGCCTCGCTGACGTGGCTGGCGGGGCCTTGGGCGCTGATGATCGGCACGGCGGTCGTGCTGTTCGTGACCTGGCGGCGCGAGTTCAACTCGACCTCGCGCGAGGTCATCCTGCGATCGCTGCCGGCGCCCGAGCTGTCCGATCATGCCAGACGGCCGCTGTCAGAACGACAGCCCCCGCAGCCGTAAGCAGCACGCCCACGACACCCGGCGCGCGCCAGCCCCAGCCCGCTGCCAGCGCAAGGCCGGCGAGATAAGGCCCGAGCGCGTTGGCCGCGTTGAACGAGGCATGGTTCATCGCCGCCGCCATGTTCTGCGCCCGCCCGGCGACATCCATCAGTCGCGCCTGCAGCGGGATCACCAGCCCCGCCCCGGCGGCCAGCAGGAAGGACGAGATCGCCATCAGCACCCAGTTCCCGACCGCCGCCGCCGCGAAGGCCTGCGTCACCGCCATCAGCGCCAGGCTCAGATAGGCCCCCCGCCACGGCCCGAGCCGGGCGGTGTAGCGCCCCGCCCCCCAGATGCCGAGCGTGCCGCCGACGCCGAACACCGCCAGCGCCAGCGGGATGCCGTAGGCCGGCGCGTCGGTCGTCGCCAGCATCGCCGCCGTCAGAAAGGCGTAGGCGCCGAAGAAGCCGCCGAAGCCCACCGCGCCCACGGCCAGCAGCCACAGGACGCGCGGGTTGCTCAGCGCCTTCAACTCGTCCAGCGGCCGGGCATGGGGATCGCCGCCGACTCGCGGCGCGACCTTCAGGATCGCCGCGGCCGAGACCAGCGCGATCACGCCCGGCAGCGCGAAGCCCCACCGCCAGCCCATCTCCTGCCCCAGCCAGCCGGCCAGAGGCACGCCGAAGATGTTCGCGACCGTCAGCCCCAGCAGCACCTGCGCCGCGCCCTGCGCGCGCCGCTCGCGCGGCAGGGCATCGGCGGCATAGAGCATCGCGATCCCGAGGAAACCGCCATGCGGCAGCCCGGCGAGGAAGCGCACGGCCGTCAGGCTGGCAAAGCCCGGCATCAGCGCGGCCGTCAGGTTCATCACGCCGTAGAACCCCATCAGCGCCGCCAGGAACCGCCGCCGCGGCAGCCGCGCCCCGATCATCGAGGTGATGGGCGCCCCGATCACCACCCCGATCGCATAGGCGCTGATGACATGCCCCGCCTGCGGGTCACTGAGGCCGAGCGCGTCGCGGAAGAAGGGCAGTAGCCCCATCGCGGCGAATTCGGACGTGCCGATGGCAAAGGCGCCGAGCGCCAGGGCGAGAATGGCGGGCGTCATGCTGCGGGGCTGGGTCATGGATGTCCTGTCGGCGCGAGGGTCATGATGGCCCTAACACCAGCTTGGCGGCGCCTTGGCAAGCACGCGAGGCGGCAGGCTGCCTTGCATCCCGTGCAAGATCCGACCCGCGTCAGCCCCGTGCACGCAGGACGGTCAGCCAGATCGCCAGCGCTGCAAGAAGCAGCAGCGTCAAGGCCAGCCGCGAGGCAAGGCTGACCGCGCGCCCCTGCCAGCGGCTGATCTCGCCCAAGGGTCGCAGATGAGCGGCCAGCGCCGCGTGGTCGCGCGCCAGCCGGTCCAGCGGCAACTGACGGGCGATGCGGGGCTGGCTTGCCAACCGGTCCGCCCGAGCCAGCCGCTGCGCCGGATTGCGCAGCCGGCCCGGCAGCGCGCCGCCGCGACGGCGCAGCATCGCCTCCAGCGTCGGGCGCTCGCCGCGCTGCGCCCCGCCGAGCCGCGAGGCCATCAGCGCCGCGATCTCGTCGGCCAGCTCTCGGATCTGCTCGAAGTTGCGGGTCGGGCGGCTCATGGGACGAGCCTAGACGGGATGGCGATGCCGCGCCAGACGCTCTAGTCTCGCGCCATGAAGCTGAATCGCACCAGTGCCGGGCCCGAGAGCGGCCTTCCCATCCTTCTGGTCCACGGCCTCTTCGGCCAGGCCCGCAACCTCGGGGCGCAGGCCCGCCGGCTGGCCGAGACGCGGCCGGTCGTCAGCGTCGATTTGCGCAATCACGGCGAAAGCCCGCACGACCCGGATGCCGGCTATGCGGCGCTGGCCGCGGACCTGGCCGAGGTGATCGAGGATCTGGGCGGACGCGCCGACGTGGCCGGGCATTCGATGGGCGGCAAGGCGGCGATGGTGCTGGCGCTGACGCGGCCGCAGCTGGTCCGGCGGCTGGCGATCATGGACATCGCGCCCGTCGCCTATGCCCATGACCAGACGCCCCATATCGACGCGATGGAAGCGCTGGAGCTCGGCGGCCTCGACCGCCGCGCCGAGGCCGATCGCGGCCTAGCGGCCGGCGTGCCCGACCGCGGCACCCGCGCCTTCCTGCTGCAGAGCCTCGACCTGAAGTCCGATCCGCCCGCCTGGCGGCTGAACCTGCCCGCGCTCAGGACGCACATGCCGGCGATCGTCGGCTGGCCGGAAGGGCTGCCCGAGGCGAACTTCGGCGGGCCCGTGCTCGCCATGCGCGGCGCGCGGTCCGACTACGTCACGGCCGAGGGCGAGGCCGCGCTGCGCCGCCACTTCCCGCAAATGCGGCTGGTGACGCTGAAGAACGCGGGCCACTGGCTCCATGCCGACGCGCCCGAGGCGGTGGCCGACACGCTGGCGGCCTTCTTCGGCGACGGGCGCGGCTGAGCGCCCGTCCCGGCACCGCTTCGGCGGTCAGTCCGTCGTGTCCGCCTGCTGGTCGGCCAGCCGCTCGGCCAGCGATTCGGCGCGCGCGGCCAGTTCCGCCATCGCCTCCTTCAGATCGGCCGGGATCACCGGGACCTCGACCCGCGCAGGGTTGGCCTGAAGCCGCGCCAGGTGCCGCTCGGCGCGCTCGGCGCGCTCTTCCATCGTGTTGAAGCGGTCGGCCAGCATCAGCCCGGCCAGCAGCAGCAGCCGCGGCTCGGGCACGCGGCCCGCCTGCTCCAGGATCTTGCGGGCCTCGCCGTCGAGGACCTGCGCGGCCTTCTGCAGCAGCCGCTCCTCGCCGTCGGCGGCTCCGACACGGTATTCCTTGTGCCCGATGGTGAAGTCGACATCCGCCATCAGCTCTCTCCGTCCTTGCGTTCGCCATCCTCGGCCAGAAGACGCTCCAGCTCGGCCATGATGTCGCCCATCTGCGTCATCTCGGCGGTCCGGGCGGCGCGCAGCGCCTCGATCTCGGCCTCGAGCGCCTCGCGCGTCTCGTCGGCGCCGATGCCGCCGGTCTCCTGCGCCTCGATCAGCTGGCGGTTCGCCGCCATCAGGTCCTCGTTCGCCGCCGCGAGGCGCGCCGCCTGCTCGGACAGGGTCTGCAGCCGCGCGCTCATGTCCTCCGCCTGCGCCGCCGCCAGCTGCGCCTGAAGGGCATCGCGCTCGGCCGTCAGCGCCGCAAGCTGCCGCGCCGCGGCCGGGCTGCCCGTCTCGAGAAGCTGGTCGATCCGGTCGAGCGCGGCACTGAGCCGGCGTTCGCTGGCGGTGATCTCGGTCATGCAGCCGATCCCTTTCGCGTGGTTTCACCGTTTCTCGCATCGCATCGGCGCCATGACAAGAACGGGCGGCCGGCTGCCGGCCGCCCCGCCCGCGCCGGCGACTTCCCGCCGCCCGCCGCATCTTGGCGGGCCGCACCGCGCGCCCTATAAGGCGGCCACAGGAAAGGGACCCCCATGCGCCAGGCGACGATCACCCGCACGACCTCCGAGACCGAGATCGAGGTCACGCTGAACCTCGACGGCACGGGCGTTTACGACAACCGGACGGGCGTCGGCTTCTTCGATCACATGCTGGACCAGCTTTCGCGCCACTCGCTGATCGACCTGACGGTGAGGGCCACCGGTGACCTGCACATCGACGACCACCACACGGTCGAGGATACCGGCATCGCCATCGGCCAGGCGCTGACGCAGGCGCTCGGCGACAAGCGCGGCATCCGCCGCTACGGCAGCTGCCTTCTGGCGATGGATGATGCGCAGGTGCGCTGCGCGCTGGACCTCTCGGGCCGGGCCTTTCTCATCTGCAACCTCGACATGCCGACCGAAAAGATCGGCGCCTTCGACACCCAGCTGGTGCGCGAGTTCTTCCAGGCCCTCTCCAGCCACGGCGGCATCACGCTGCATATCGACCGCCTGCACGGCTTCAACAGCCACCACATCGCCGAGGCCGCCTTCAAGTCCGTTGCCCGCGCCCTGCGCGAGGCGGTCGAGCCCGACCCGCGGATGGAGGGCGCCCTGCCCTCGACAAAAGGCGCGCTCTGATGCGCGTCGCGCTGATCGACTACGACAGCGGCAACCTGCACTCGGCGGAGAAAGCCTTCCAGCTGATGGGCCGCGACGCGGGGGCCGAGATCATCGTGACCTCGGACCCCGACACCGCGCTGAAAGCCGACCGCATCGTCCTGCCCGGCGACGGCGCCTTCCCCGCCTGCCGCGCCGCACTGGGCGAGGTCGACGGCATGGCCGAGGCGCTGCGCGAGGCCGTCCTCAGCCGCGGCACCCCCTTCATGGGCATCTGCGTCGGCATGCAGATGCTCGCGACGACCGGGCACGAATACCGCGAGACCCCCGGCCTCGGATGGATCGGCGGCGAGGTGCAGGCCATCGCCGCCCCCGGCCTCAAGGTCCCCCACATGGGTTGGAACGACCTCGTCATCGACCGCCCCCACCCGGTCCTAAGCGGCATCGCCACCGGCGATCACGCCTATTTCGTCCATAGCTGGCAGTTCCAGGTCGCCGATCCTGCCCACCTCCTGGCTCATGTCGACTACGGCGGCCCCGTCACCGCCATCGTCGGCCGGGACAACATCATCGGCACCCAGTTCCACCCTGAAAAGTCCCAGGCCATCGGCCTCAGGCTCATCGCCAACTTCCTGCGCTGGACCCCCTGACGCTTTTTCGTTGCCCAAATACCCCAGGGGGTGAATTGGCCGGCACGGCCAAGAGGGGGCGCGTGCGCCCCCTTCCGTCTGGACGCCGCCGCCCCGATCCGCTTCTTTGTCGGAAAAGAGGACATCCATGGACGATCTGGAACGCCGCATCGCGCAGGCCCGCGGAGACGCGCCCGCCGATCTCATCCTGCGCGGCGGCCGCGTCTTCGACCTGATGACGGGCGAGATGCTCGCGGGCGATGTCGCGATCACCGGCACCCGCATCGCCGGGATCGGCAGCTATGACGGCGCCCGCATCCTCGACGTCACGGGCCTCACCCTCGTGCCCGGCTTCATCGACACGCATCTGCATGTCGAAAGCAGCCTCGTCACCCCGTTCGAGTTCGACCGCTGCGTCACCCCGCGCGGCATCACCACCGCCATCTGCGACCCGCACGAGATCGCCAACGTCGTCGGCCCCGCCGGCATCCGCTACTTCCAGGACGCCGCGCAGCACCTCCTCATGGACCTGCGCGTCCAGCTCTCCTCCTGCGTCCCCTCGACCGACATGGAGACCTCCGGCGCGCGCATCGAAGCCGCCGACCTCGCCCCGCTGATGAACCATCCGTCCGCCATCGGCCTGGCCGAGTTCATGAACTACCCCGGCGTGATCCACCGCGACCCCGCCGCCTTGGCCAAGCTGCGCCTCTTCGAGAACGGCCATATTGACGGCCATTGCCCGCAATTGACTGGCCGCGACCTCAACGCCTATATCGCCGCCGGCATCCGCACCGAGCACGAGGCGACCACCGCCGAGGAGGCGCTGGAGAAACTCCGCAAGGGCATGCGCGTCCTCATCCGCGAAGGCTCGGTCAGCAAGGACCTTGACGCCCTCGCCCCCATCCTGACCGAGCGGACCAGCCCCTACCTGTGCCTGTGCACCGACGACCGCAACCCGCTGGACATCGCCGAACATGGCCATCTCGACTACATGATCCGCCGCCTGATCGCCCTCGGCACGCCGCCGCTGGCTGCCTACCGCGCCGCCTCGCTCTCGGCGGCGGAAGCCTTCGGCCTCAAGGACCGCGGCCTCATCGCGCCGGGCCTCCGCGCCGACATCGTCGCCCTCGACAGCCTCGAGAGCTGCCGCGCCCAGCTGGTCCTCGCCGCCGGCCGCGTGGTCGATGCCGAGGCCTTCGCCGCCCGCGGCCACGTCCCGGCCGTCGGCCGCGGCTCGGTCAAGGCCCCGCCGCTCACCGCGGACAGCTTCCGCTGCGCCGGCAACCGCGCCGAGACGCCGGTGATCGGCGTCATCGAGGGCAAGATCATCACCCGCCACCTGACCGAGGAAATCGCGCCCGAGGACGGCGACAAGCGCCCCGATCCGGCGCGCGACCTCGCCCGCATCGCCATCATCGAGCGCCACGGCCGGAACGGCAACATCGCCACCGGCTTCGTGCAGGGCTTCGGCCTTCAACGCGGCGCCATCGCCTCGACCGTCTGCCACGATCACCACAACATCGCCGTGGTCGGCATCGACTACGACGACATGGCGCTTGCCGCGACCCGCCTGACCCAGATCGAGGGCGGCTTCGTCACCGCCGAGAATGGCCGCATCACCGCCGAACTCGCGCTTCCCGTCGCCGGCCTCATGAGCCTTCAGCCCTTCGAGACCGTCGAGGCCGCCCTGCGCGAGCTTCGCGCCGCCGCCCGCAGCCTCGGCACCCAGCTCGAGGAACCCTTCCTCCAGCTCGCCTTCCTCGCGCTGCCGGTCATCCCCGCCCTGAAGATCACCGACCGCGGCATGGTCGATGTGGAAAGCTTCCGCCTCCTGCCCTGACCATCTTCTGTGCCGAAATATCCGCGGGGGTGAATTGGCCGGCACAGACAAGAGGGGGCGGCAGCCCCCTTGTGCGCTTAGGCCCCCGCCCGGGCGCGCTCGGCTGCGGCAATGGCCTGCGCCACCGCCTCCTCGATGCTCAGATCGCTCGTGTCCAGCACCAGCGCGTCCTCGGCCGGCCGCAGCGGCGCCACCGCGCGCTCGCTGTCGCGGCGGTCACGCTCGCGCAGCTCGCTCAGGATCGCGGCCGCGTCCGCACCCAGCTCGGCCGCGCGCCGCGCCGCGCGGACCTCGTCCGAGGCCACGACATACAGCTTCAGCGCCGCATCCGGGCAGATGACCGTACCGATGTCGCGCCCGTCCAGCACCGCGCCCGGCGGCTGGAGGGCGAAGCGCCGCTGGAACTCCACCAGCGCGGCGCGGACCTCGGGGATGGCGGCGATGCGGCTGGCCGCCTGCCCCGCCTCGGCCGAGCGCAGGTCCGGCCGTTCCAGGTCCTCGGGCCCGAGCGTCCGCGCGGCGGTGACTGGATCCCCGCCCTTGACCGCCGTCGCGCGGTAGAGAAGCCCGGTGTCCAGGTGATGAAGACGCAGCCGCGACGCCAAGGCCCGCGCGATCGTCCCCTTCCCCGAGGCGGCGGGACCGTCGATGGCAATCACGAAAGGCATGGCAGGCTCCGTCAGGTCATGCCGTCCCATGCCATGCCGCGCCCGCGCTCGTCCAGTACCACCCGCCGAAAGGTCAACGCGAATGGCTAGTGCACGAAAGTATTGCTTGGCAAATGTTAGCCATGTCTGCCAGTTAATGCTCCCTACGCATTAACGAATCAACTCATTTACAATGATCGACGAATGGCTCGAGCGGCTCACGTCCTGTGAAGAGACCTCCGCCCTGCACGGAGCGTTCTTCGAGGCCATGGCCCATTTCGGCTTCAACAACGTCTTCTACTCGGCCCGCTTCCTCGTGCCGCTGCCCTCCTCGCTGACGCAGGGGCACGCGGTGACCGTCACCAACCTGCCGCCCGACATCGCGCGGCAATTCACCGACAGCGGGGTCATCAGCCAGTCGCTCTGGGCGGACTGGGTCTTCAACAACAGCGGCGAGATCTCGTCGCGCGAATTGCTGGCCAGCGCTTCGGACGCCGCGCCCACGCAGATGCTGCGCATCGCGCGGCGGCTGGACCTGGTGGCGGCGCAGATCCTGAGCCTGCGCGATCGCGAGCTGCGCAGCCACGGCGCGCTGCTCCTCAATCCCCATGTCGGGGCCGAGCACGAGGACGTGGCGCGGCTCTGGTCCATCGGCGGTCGGCAGGTGCGCGTGCTGGCGCGGGTCTTCCACCTCAGGATGGCGACGATGCGGCGCGACACGCGGAAGGTCCTGACGCCGCGCCAGCGTGAGGTGCTGGAATGGCGCTCCGCCGGCAAGACCATCGCCGAGATCGGCACCATCCTCGGCGTCACCCCCGCGACGGTCGAGAAGCACATGCGCCTCGCGCGCGAGGCGCTTGGCGCAGAAACGACCGCGCAGGCTATCCTGAAGGCGCATGTGGCGCAGGAACTGTTCCCCGATCACGACAGGCAGAACCCATTCGCATGACCGGGTAAGGGTTTACGGACTTTCGCCCGGCTCTTCGGCCACGCACATGAAAGAGGTTCCGTGAGTGGTGACACGCAAGTGTCAGGAACCTGCAGCGGCTGCCTCGGGTGTTGCCGGGCGGTCGCGGCAGTCGGACCCCGGTCCGGGCGGGCTGCCGGCGGACATGTCCGCCCGGCAGCCCTGCCCGCCCCGGTCACGCTGGCCGAAGGTCCAACACCAGCCGACCTCCAGAACGCAAGATGCCAGCCCGGAGGCTGGCATCTGCAACTTCATCGTGGCGAGCGCCGAGGATCAGGCGCCGCTGAGGGTCTTGGCGACCTCGGCCGCGAAGTCCTCTTCCTTCTTCTCGATGCCTTCGCCGACCATCACGCGGGCATAGGCCGTGATCTCGACGCCGGCTTCCTGCGCCGCCTGCTCGACCGTCTGGTCGGGGTTCATGACGAAGGCCTGGCCCAGCAGCGTGTTCTCGGCCACGAACTTCTTCATCCGACCCGGGATGATGTTGTTCTGGATGACGGCCTCGGGCTTCGGCTTGGCCGAGCCGGCATTCTCTTCCAGCGCCTTGGCGGTCTGGACCTGCAGCTCGCGCTCCAGCGCGGCGGGGTCCATCGTGGCTTCCGACAGCGACACCGGGTTGGTCGCCGCGATGTGCATCGCGAACTGCTTGCCGACCGCCTGCGCCTTCTCGGTCGGGCCGGACAGCGCGACCAGCACGCCGATCTTGCCCAGACCGTCGGCGGCGGCGTTGTGGACGTAGGAGACGACGGTCTCGCCTTCCAGCACCTGCACGCGGCGCAGGGTCAGGTTCTCGCCGATCCGGGCAATGGCGCCGGTCACGACGTCCGAGACGGGCTTGCCGTTCAGGTCGGCGGCCTTCAGCGCCTCGATGTCGCCGGCGCCGGCCAGGGCCACGCCCGTGATCTCGCGCACGAGCTGCTGGAAGTCGGCGTTCTTGGCGACGAAGTCGGTTTCCGAGTTGATCTCGACGGCGACACCGCGGCCACCCTCGACCTGCACGCCCACCAGGCCCTCGGCGGCGACGCGGTCAGCCTTCTTGGCGGCCTTGGCGAGGCCCTTGGTGCGCAGCCAGTCGACGGCGGCGCCCATGTCGCCATCGGTCTCGGTCAGGGCCTTCTTGGCGTCCATCATGCCTGCGCCGGTCGTCTCGCGCAGCTCTTTCACCATCGCAGCGGTGATTGCCATATCCGTCTCCTCTGTGTTCAACGCATCAGGCGGGGCATATCCCCGCCTGACGACAATTCGATGAAGTCGCGCGGCTGGCGCGCTCAGGCTTCCGCAGCGGCCGGCTCGTCCAGCAGCTCTTCGGGCGCATCGGCCAGCGAGCCCAGATCGACGCCCGCGGCGCCCATCTGCGCCGACATGCCGTCCAGCGCGGCGCGGCTGGCCAGATCGCAATACAGCGCGATGGCGCGGGCGGCGTCGTCATTGCCGGGGATGATGTAGTCGACGCCGGCGGGCGAGCAGTTGGTGTCGACGACGGCGACGACCGGGATGCCCAGCTTCTTGGCTTCGGCGATGGCCAGGTCTTCCTTGTTCACGTCGATGACGAACAGCAGGTCCGGCAGGCCGCCCATGTCGCGGATGCCGCCAAGCGAGGCTTGCAGCTTGGCCTGCTCGCGCTCGAGCTGCAGGCGCTCTTTCTTCGTCAGGCCCTCGGCGCCGCCGGCCATCGTCTCGTCGATCGCCTTCAGGCGGTTGATCGACTGGCTGACGGTCTTCCAGTTGGTCAGCGTGCCGCCGAGCCAGCGATGGTTCATGTAGAACTGCGCCGATTTCTCGGCAGCTTCGGCGATGGCCTTCTGCGCCTGACGCTTGGTGCCGACGAAGAGGACGCGGCCGCCCTTCGAGACGGTGTCGCGGATCACGGTCAGCGCCTGGTCCAGCATCGGGACGGTCTGGGTCAGGTCAAGGATGTGGATGCCGTTGCGCTCGCCATAGATGAACTCGCCCATGCGGGGGTTCCAGCGTTGCGTCTGGTGGCCGTAGTGAACGCCAGCTTCAAGAAGCTGACGCATGGAGAAATCGGGAAGCGCCATAACGTGTTCCTTTCCGGTTTGCGCCTTGGCAGGGGATCTCAGGGCGATTGCCCCAACCGGTGGACGTCTTGCGGATGTCTCCCGCAAGGGCCCGCCCCTGCCTGTGAAGTGCGTGCGCCATAGCCCCAAGCGGCGGCGGATGCAAGCCCCCTTGCGCCGTGTCAGCGGTAACGGCGGCCTTGCATCGCGGGGCCGCGGGGGGCAGTTTGCGGGGCAAGCCAGCAAGAGGTGCCCTGATGACCCCCGAACTGCAATCGCAAAAGACCCGCAGCCTGTGCCGGCTGGCCCCGGTGATCCCGGTGATCGTGATCAAGGATGCGGCCGCGGGCGCGGACCTGGCGCGCGCGCTGGTCGCAGGCGGGCTGCCGGTCCTCGAGGTGACGCTGCGCTCGGAGGCCGCGCTGGACGCGATCCGCGCGATGTCGGCGGTCGAGGGCGGCCATGTGGGGGCGGGCACCGTGCTGACACCGGACGATGCGCGCCGGGCCAAGGACGCGGGCGCGACCTTCGCCGTCTCGCCCGGCCTCACCGACCGCCTGATCGACGCCTGCGCCGAGATCGAGCTGCCCCTTCTGCCCGGCGCCGTCACCGCCTCCGAGGTGATGCGCGCCGCCGATGCGGGCTTCGACATGCTGAAGTTCTTCCCGGCCGAGGCCGTGGGCGGCGCCCCGGCGCTGAAGTCCCTTGCCGGTCCCCTGCCCCGGATCAGCTTCTGCCCTACCGGCGGCGTCACCACCGGCAACGCGGCCAGCTACCTGTCGCTGCCGAACGTCGTCTGCGTGGGCGGCAGCTGGATCGTGACCGATGCCGACGTGGGGAGCGGCAACTGGCAGGCCATCGAGACCCGCGCCCGCGAGGCGGCCGCCCTCAGGCCGTGACCGACCTTCGGCGCGCGCGTCGCAACGCGGCGATCCTCGTCTTCGCGCAGGCCATCCCCGGCGCGCAGATGTCAGTGGTCTTCATCATCGGCGGGCTGGCCGGCATGGCGCTGGCGCCGCATCCCTGCCTTGCCACCCTGCCCGTCTCGCTGATCATCCTCAGCTCGGCCCTGACCGCGCGGCCGATGGGCCGGCTGATGCAGCGCCGCGGGCGGGTGGCGGGCTTCATGCTGGCCGTGCTGGGCGGAGGGCTGGGAGGCGCGGTCTCGGCGGCGGGGCTGTGGCTCGGCTCCTTCACGCTGTTCCTGATCGGGGCGCTGCTGACGGGCGTCTACATGGCCGGGCAGAACTACTACCGCTTCGCCGCCACCGACACCGCGCCCGAGGACTACGCCCCCCGCGCCATCAGCTTCGTGCTGGCCGGCGGGCTGGTGGCGGCGGTCCTGGGGCCGATGCTGGTGCGCGTGACGGCCGACCTGACCGCGGCGCCGTTTTTGGCAAGCTATCTGGCGGTGATCGCGCTGAACCTCGTCGGCCCGTTCCTCTTCGCCTTCCTCGACATCCCGCGCCCGCCCGCCCCCGCGCCGGGCGAGAGCCAGGGCCGCCCCATGGCCGAGATCCTGCGCGATCCCGCCATCGTCGTCGCGATCATCTGCGGCATGGTCACCTACGGGCTGATGAACCTGGTGATGACCTCGACGCCGCTGGCGGTGGTCGGCTGCGGCTACGCGCCCGCCGATGCGGCCAACATCGTCAGCGCGCATGTGCTGGCCATGTTCGCGCCGAGCTTCGTCACCGGCCACCTGATCGCCCGCTTCGGCGCCGCGCCCATCGTGACGCTCGGGCTGATGATCCTCGCCTCGGCCGGTGCGGTGGCGCTGTCGGGGGTGGAGCTGACGCAGTTCTACCTAGCGCTGGTGCTCTTGGGGATCGGCTGGAACTTCGGCTATATCGGCGCAACCGCGATGCTGACCCGCGCCCATTCCCCGGCCGAGCGGGGCCGCGTGCAGGGGATGAACGACGCCATCGTCTTTGGCGGGGTGTTCCTGGCCTCGCTCTCCTCGGGCGGGCTGATGAACTGCGCGGGCGGCTCGGCAGTGGCGGGCTGGCAGGCGGTGAACCTTGCCATGCTGCCCTTTCTGGTGCTGGCCGGCGGGGCGCTGATCTGGCTGGTGCTGCGCCCGAAGGCGGCGTGAGAGCCGGGGGCATTCTGCCCCCGGACCCCCTGAGGATATTTCAGGACCAAAGCAGGCTAGAGGAGGGTCTTCTGCTCGGGGGCCGGTGTCGTGCGGCGCTTCGGTCTGGGCGCGGCCTCGGGGCGGGCGTCGATGCGGCCGTCGGCGAACTCGATCTGGAACTGCGCGGTCGCCGCAGCTGCCGCGGCGCTGGTCAGAAGGTGCTCGGGGCCGTGGATGACGGCGAAGCCGCGCTTCAGGGTCTCCGTATAGCCAAGCGTCAGGCGCATCCGGTCGAGCCGGCCCAAAGCTTCGCTCCGCTGCGCCTGCCCCCGCCGCAGGGCAGCCGTCAGGCGCGCATCGAGGTCGGCAAGCTTCGCCTGCTGCTGGGTCATGGCCCGGCGCGTGCTCGCCGTGACGCGGGCGAGCGAGCGGTCCAACCGCTCGTGCAGTTGTGCGAGGCGGTCCTGCGGGCGCTCGAGCCGGCGCTGGCGGGCGGCGTCGAGGCGCCCTTCCAGCCGGTCGAGGCCGTGGCGCTTGGCGGCGGTGAACTGGCGCAGGGTCGCCGCCGGAATGGGACGGGAGGCGAGGCGGTGGCGGCGCGATTGGACAAGCTGGCGCAGCGCAGGCTCTAGCCGGGCGCCCTGCAGGTCGAGGCGCTGGCGCGGCCCTTCGGTCAGGGTCGCCGGCCGGCCCATGGCGCGGGCGAGGTCGCGCAGGCGCTGGCGGCGCCGCTCGGTGCCCTGCGCCCGGCAGCGCAGGATGCGACTGCCGGCCTCGGAGAGGCGCAGCGCCAGTTCGGCCCGGACGGGCACCGCCATCTCGGCGGCGGCGGTCGGCGTCGGGGCGCGGCGGTCCGAGGCGAAGTCGATCAGCGTCGTGTCCGTCTCGTGGCCTACGCCCGAGATCAGCGGGATGCGGCTGGCGGCGGCAGCGCGGACGACGATCTCTTCGTTGAAGCCCCAGAGATCCTCGAGGCTGCCCCCGCCCCGCGCGACGATCAAGAGGTCCGGGCGCGGGATGGGGCCGCCCTCGGGCAGCGCATTGAAGCCGTGGATGGCGGCCGCGACCTGCGGCGCGCAGCCCTCTCCCTGCACGGCGACGGGCCAGATCAGCACGTGCATCGGGAAGCGGTCGCGCAACCGGTGGAGGATGTCGCGAATCACCGCGCCCGATGGCGAGGTGACGACGCCGATCACGCGCGGCAGGAAGGGCAGCGGGCGCTTCCGGTCCTGATCGAACAGCCCCTCGTCCGCCAGCGCCTTGCGACGCTTGTCCAGCATCGCCATCAGCGCGCCGGCGCCCGCCAGCTCGATCTGGTCGACGATCATCTGGTATTTGGACTGGCCCGGAAAGGTCGTCAGGCGGCCGGTGGCGATGACCTCCATCCCCTCTTCGGGGCGCTGGATCAAGCGGGCGGCCTGGCCCTTCCAGGTGACGGCGGCGAGGCAGGCGCGGTCGTCCTTGAGGTCGAAATAGAGATGGCCCGAGGAGGGGCGCGAGACGCGGCCGACCTCGGCCCGCACCCGCACGCGACCGAACTGGTCCTCGATGCTACGCTTCACCGCGCCCGACAGCTCGGAGACGGTGAATTCATGCGCGTTGCTGCCCGGGCTGGGCTCGTCGTCGATGAGGTCCATGTCGCTTGTTCCCTTCCGGGCGGCAGACTAGAACGCCGGCAAGTCAAGCGAAAGGGCGGCCCATGAATATCCTGATCCTCGGCGGCGGCGGGCGCGAGCATGCGCTGGCCTGGGCCATCCGGCAGAACCCGAAATGCGACCGGCTGGTGGTGGCGCCGGGGAATGCCGGGATCGCGGGGGTGGCGGAATGCGCGGCGCTGAACATCCTGTCGCGGGCCGAGGTGCTGGAATTCGCGCAGGAAAACGCCATCGACTTCGTGATCGTGGGCCCCGAGGCGCCGCTGGCCGCGGGTGTCTCGGACGCGCTGCGCGATGCGGGCTTCCTGGTCTTCGGGCCAAGCCAGGCGGCCGCCCAGCTCGAGGCGTCGAAGGCTTTCACCAAGGAGATTTGCGACGCCTGCGGCGCGCCGACGGCGGCCTGGGCGCGCTTCACCGACGGGGCCGCGGCGCGGGATTACGTCAGCGCACAGGGCGCACCGATCGTGGTCAAGGCGGACGGGCTGGCGGCCGGCAAGGGCGTGACCGTGGCCGAGACGGTGAGCCAAGCGCACGAGGCTATCGACGCGATCTTCGACGGGGAGTTCGGCGAGACCTCGGTCGTGATTGAGGAATTCATGGCCGGCGAGGAGGCCAGCTTCTTCGTCCTTTCCGACGGCACCGACTGTCTGCCCATCGGCACGGCGCAGGACCACAAGCGCGTGGGCGATGGGGATACCGGGCCGAACACCGGCGGCATGGGCGCCTACAGCCCCGCGCCGGTCCTGACCGAGGCGCTGCAGGCCCAGGTCATGGAGCGGATCATCCGCCCGACCATCGCCGAGATGGCCCGGAGAGGGATGCCGTTCCAAGGGGTTCTCTATGCCGGGCTGATGATCGAGGATGGCCGGGCGCGGCTTGTCGAATACAATGTCCGCTTCGGCGATCCAGAATGTCAGGCGCTGATGATGCGGCTCGGCGCGCAGGCGCTGGACCTCATTCTCGCCTGCGCCGAGGGCCGGCTGGCCGAGGCGCAGGTCACCTGGGCCGAGGATCACGCGCTGACGGTGGTCATGGCGGCAAGGGGCTATCCGGGCGAATATGCAAAAGGCAGCCGCATCAGTGGCTTGGACATGCTTCCCGAGACGAGCTTCCAGATGACCTTCCATGCCGGCACGGCCTTGAAGGCGGGCGCCGTCGTCGCGACGGGCGGGCGCGTCCTGGCCTGCACGGGGCGCGGCGCGAGCCTCGCCGAGGCGCATGAACGCGCCTATGCGCTGGTCGACTCCCTCGCCTGGCCCGAGGGCTTCTGCCGACGCGACATTGGCTGGCGGGCGCTGTAGAACCGCCCGCAGCGGACCTGCACGGCTTTTATCCACAACGGAAAAAGCCGGCGCCCAATCGCCGGCTTCTTCGTTGCCCAAATACCCCCGCCGGAGGCTCCCGCCCCAATCGCCCGGCTCAGACGGTCGTGTAGAGTCCCTCGTAGATCGGCAGCAGCGTATCCGTCTCGAAGAGACTCGAGACCGAGGTGCCGTTCCAGATGTTCAGGATCGCCTGCGTGAACATCGGCGCGGTCGGCACGATTCGGATGTTGGGGGCGGCCTTCACCGCCTCGGTCGGCTGGATCGAGTCGGTGATGACCAGCGACTTCATCACCGACTTGCCCACCCGCTCGACCGCCGGACCCGACAGCACGCCATGGGTGATGTAGGAATGAACCTCGGTCGCGCCATTGTCGATCAGCACCTGCGCGGCCTTGCAGAGCGTGCCGGCCGTGTCGCAGATGTCGTCGACGATGATGCAGGCCTTGCCGGTCACGTCGCCGATCACAGTCATCTCGGCCACCTCGCCCGCCTTCTCGCGGCGCTTGTCCACGATGGCCAGCGGCGCGCCGATCCGGGTCGCCAATTCGCGCGCCCGCGCGACGCCCCCCACGTCGGGCGAGACGACCATCAGATCGCCCATCCGGCCCTTGAAATGGTGCTGCACGTCCAGCGCGAAGACCGGCGCGGCGTAGAGGTTGTCCACGGGAATGTCGAAGAAGCCCTGGATCTGCGCGGCATGCAGGTCCATCGTCAGCACCCGGTCCACCCCGGCATTGGTCAGCAGGTTCGCCACCAGCTTGGCCGTGATCGGCGTGCGCGCCTTGGCGCGGCGGTCCTGGCGGGCATAGCCGAAATAGGGAATGACGGCCGTGATCCGCGCGGCGGACGAGCGCTTGAGCGCGTCTACCATGATCAGCAGCTCCATGAGGTTGTCATTCGCCGGGTTCGAGGTCGGCTGGATGATGTACATGTCCTCGCCGCGGACGTTCTCGTAGACCTCAACGAAGATCTCGGCGTCGTTGAACCGCTCGACCCGGGCGTCCAGCAGGCTGACGCTCATGCCGCGATGCATGGACATGCGCCGGGCGATGGAGCTTGCCAAGGGTCGGTTGGCATTGCCGGAAATCAGCTTGGGTTCGGTCATGACGGGCATGGAGGTGCGGCCTTTGAGAGGTTGCGTCAGATTGCGGCTGCCTTAGCACCGCGCTAGCCTGCCGGCAAACCAGAAGGGGGCCGTCATGGCGCATATCGACTATTACCTGGCGACGATCAGCCCGTGGTGCTACCTGGCCGGGAACCGGCTGGAGGAGATCGCGCAGCGGCATGGGGCGAGCGTCACCTACAAGCCGCTGGACGTGCTGCAGCTTTTCGACCGCACCGGGGGCGTACGGCCCGCCAACCGGCACCCGAGCCGGATGGAATATCGCGGCTACGAGCTGCCGCGTTGGGCGTCGCATCTGCAGATGCCGATCAACCTCAAGCCCGCCTTCTGGCCGGTAAACATGGCGCCTTCCTCCTATGCCATCATCTCGGCGCAGGAGACGGGCGGCGATGTCGGCCCGCTGGTGCAGGGCTTCCTGCGCGCCTGCTGGGCCGAAGAGCGCGACATCAGCGACGACCAGGTGATCCGCGACATCCTGGGCGCTGCGGGATTCGATCCGGCGCTGGCCGACAGCGGCCTCTTCGTCGGGGCCGAAACCTATGGGCGCAACCTGGAACAGGCGGTCGAGGCCGGCGTCTTCGGCGTGCCCTTCTACATCGTGCGCGAAAGCGGGCAGCGCTTCTGGGGCCAGGACCGGCTGGACTTCCTCGACCGGCACCTGGCCGGGCTGTGAGCGGCATCCATCTGCGGCACTGGCCGGGCGATGCGGATCGTCCGGCCCTCGCGCTGCATCCGATGATGGGCTCGGGCGCGGTCTTCGACCGGATGGCGGCGGCGCTGGACGGGCGGCTGGACCTGCGCGGCTTCGACATGCCGGGCCACGGGAAGAGCGGGCCTTGGGAGGGGGCCGAGGTCGACTTTCACACCGCCGTCACCCGCGTCGCGGCTTCGATGATCGAGCGGCCGCTGGACCTGATCGGGCATTCGATGGGCGCGACGGTGGCGCTGCGGATCGCGGTGGCCGCGCCCGAAGCGGTGCGGAGCCTCACCCTGATCGAGCCGGTGCTCTTCGCCGCCGCGCCCGATCCGGCGCAGGACGCGCTGGACGCGCGCTTGGCCGAGCTGCTGGCCACCGGCGAGGATCAGGAGGCGGCGCGGGTCTTCCTGTCGGCCTGGGGCCTGCCGGGGATGAGGGTCGGACCAGAGGCCGCGGCGCAGATCCGGCTGGTGGCCGAGACCGGGCCGACGCTGCGCGAGGACGCCGCGCGCATCCTGCGGCCGGGCGGGCTGGAGGCGATCGACGCCCCGGTGCTGCTGATCCAGGGCGCCGAGAGCCCGCCGGTGATCGGCGCCATCGCCGAGGTCCTGGCCGCGCGGCTTTCCGATGTCGGCCGGGCCGTCGTTCCCGGCGCATCGCACATGCTGCCCCTGACCCATGCCGCCGAGGTGGCGGGGCTGGTCGGGGTCAACCTGGACCGGGCGTGACTAGAGGATGAAGTCGCTGTCGTCGGGCAAGGGCCCGATGGCGGTCCACTGCACGCGCAACCGGCCGATGCGGCTGTCGCCCCAGGTCTTGAAGACCAGCTCGAAGCCGCGCGAGGTGATGTTCTCGGCCGCGATGTCGCCGCGCTGGTTCGCCGCGCCGTCGCTGTCCCACATCACGACGCCCAGTTGGACCGAGGGCGGGATGTGGAAGCGATCCGGAAACTCGACGCGCTGGCGGGACTCGCGTTCGCCCTGCCCCGTCCAGAACGGGCCCTGGGTGTCGAAATCCGAGACGATCTGCACGATGCCCTGGCTGATGCCAAGTTCGCTGGCGGTGAATCGCAACATGCCTGCCCCTTTCTGCGCGACCATATGCGGCAATGCCGCGTCAAAAGAAAAGCCCCGGCGCGGGGCCGGGGCTTTGAAGATGCTGAGAATGCCGCGGATCAGTCCGGGACGGTGGACTGGTTCGGGTCCAGCCCGATATGCGTGCCCATCGCGACCATGTCGCCGACCAGCTTGACGGCGGCGGTGACCGCCTCCTCGCCCAGATGCTCGCGCCGGTCCTCGACGCTGCGGCGAGAGCGGTGCGCCTCGGCCAGCATGTCGTTGTAGACGTCCTGCGTGATCTCCTCGCGCGCGTGACCGCGCTCGGCCAGCAGGCTGACGCTGTCGGCATTGATCTCGGCGAAGCCGCCGGTCACGGCGAACTCGCGGCTGGTGCCGTCCGCGCCGATCAGGATGACCATGCCGGGCCGCAGCGTGACGATGGTCGGCGCGTGGCCGGGCATCGCGGTCAGATCGCCGTCGCTGCCCGGCAGGCGCACCTCGCGCACGGGAACGGAGGCGAGGCTCCGTTCCGGCGAGACGAGGTCGAACTGCATGGTATCGGCCATCTTGCCCCCTTACGCGGCTTCAGCGGCGAGGCGCTGCGCCTTGGCTTTCACTTCCTCGATGTCGCCGACCATGTAGAAGGCGGCCTCGGGAAGGTGGTCATACTCGCCGGCAACCACGGCCTTGAACGAGGCGATGGTCTTCTCGAGCGGCACCTGCACGCCGTCCGAGCCGGTGAAGACCTTGGCGACGTCGAAGGGCTGCGACAGGAAGCGCTGGATCTTGCGCGCCCGCGTCACGGTCAGCTTGTCCTCTTCCGACAGCTCGTCCATGCCGAGGATGGCGATGATGTCCTGCAGCGACTTGTACTTCTGCAGGATGCCCTGCACGTCGCGCGCGACCTGGTAATGCTCTTCGCCGACCACGGCCGGGTCGAGGATCCGGCTGTTCGAATCGAGCGGGTCAACGGCCGGGTAGATCCCCAGTTCCGAGATGGCGCGCGACAGAACGGTCGTGGCGTCGAGGTGGGCGAAGGTCGTCGCCGGCGCCGGGTCGGTGAGGTCGTCGGCCGGAACGTAGACGGCCTGGATCGAGGTGATCGAGCCGTTCTTGGTCGAGGTGATGCGTTCCTGCATCGCGCCCATGTCGGTGGCCAGCGTCGGCTGGTAGCCCACGGCCGAGGGGATGCGGCCCAGCAGAGCCGACACTTCCGAACCGGCCTGCGTGAAGCGGAAGATGTTGTCCACGAAGAACAGAACGTCCGTGCCCGAGGCGTCGCGGAACTGCTCGGCCAGCGTCAGGCCGGTCAGGGCGACACGCATGCGGGCCCCCGGCGGCTCGTTCATCTGGCCGTAGACCAGGGCCACTTTCGACTCCGACAGGTTGTCGGGGACGATGACGCCCGATTCCACCATCTCGTGGTAGAGGTCGTTCCCCTCGCGGGTGCGCTCGCCCACACCGGCAAAGACGGAGTAACCCGAGTGCACCTTGGCGATGTTGTTGATCAGTTCCATGATCAGAACCGTCTTGCCCACGCCGGCGCCGCCGAAGAGGCCAATCTTGCCGCCTTTGGAGTAGGGCGCCAGCAGGTCGATGACCTTGATGCCGGTGACGAGGATTTCCGAGCTGGTCGCCTGCGAGGCGAAGTCGGGCGCCGGCTGGTGAATCGCGCGGGTCTCGGTGACGTTCAGGGCAGCGCCCTCGTCCACCGGCTCGCCGACGACGTTCAGGATGCGGCCGAGCGTCACATCGCCGACCGGCACCGTGATCGGCCCGCCGGTGTCGGACACGGCCTGGCCGCGCACGAGCCCTTCCGAGGCATCCATCGCGATGGTGCGGACGGTGTTCTCGCCAAGGTGCTGGGCAACTTCCAGGACCAGCGGCTTGCCGTTGTTGTCGGTTTCCAGCGCGTTCAGAATCGCCGGCAGGTGGCCATCGAACTGCACGTCAACGACGGCGCCGATCACCTGCGTGATTTTGCCCTGTGATACTGCCATGTCTTGAACTCCTTGGCTTTCGTTGCAGGCGGGCCGAACGGCACGGCGGCCCCGCAGTTATTGTCCCACGCCCTTGCTGTCGGGCGAGGCATATACATGATCGTCGAGAAAGTCCCAACGGCTTTTGGGCGTCTCGCGCCAGCCCTCGCGGAGACCGCCAAGGCCGAAATCAAATTGGGCCACCGTGCACTGGAGCTTGCGCCCCGGGAAGTAGCGCCGGTACTTCTGCGCGAACCGCTGGCGGCTCGGCTGGAAGGTCGCGTCGATCATGCCGGGGCTGTGATGCTCCAGCAGGAAGGGGATCACGTAGCTCCGCCCGCCCATGATCTCGGCCAGGCGGCAGAGATCCGAGGCATAGAAGTGGAAGCCCGTCAGATCGTAGGAATTCACCACCGGATGGTCGCGCCGCATGACGAAGAAGTTCTCGTCGAGCGATTCCACCAGCGTCGGGGCGGTGACCCGCTCCTCGGCGTCGTGCGGATCGCGCAGGTGGCGCGCGTTCTTCCCGTAGGTGACGCCGCCGGCATTGCCGGCCAGCAGCCAGAGCGGATCGAGCCGCGTCAGTTCCTCGAGGCAGGCGGTCAGCCGCTCGGCGCCGTCGGCGACGAACTCCACATCGTCATGCGTGAAGACGATGTAGCGTCCCTTCGCCTCGGGCAGCGCTCGGCGGATCGCGCCGTAGCCGTCGAAGTTGTTGCCGCGCCGGTTGTCGATGGCGAGGAACTGGCTGTTGCCCGCATGAAAGCCCTTGGCCTCGGCCGAGGTCAGCATGCGGTCGTAGCGGTCCTGCCGCGCCAGCAGGGTCACGAAGGTGAAGGTCACCTCGGCTTCGGCGGGTCCGGCCAGATACCGGACCCCGAGGCGGTCGGCGACGTCGCCCTTCGTGCCTGCGGACATGGATCAGAGCGCCTCCGCGCCGGAGATGATCTCGATCAGCTCCTTCGTGATGGCAGCCTGGCGCGAGCGGTTGTACTCGGTCGTCAGGCGGTCGATCATGTCGCCGGCGTTGCGCGTGGCGTTGTCCATCGCGCTCATCCGCGCGCCCTGCTCGGAGGCGGCGTTCTCGAGCAGCGCGGCGAAGACCTGCGTCGCGACCGAACGCGGAAGCAGTTCGGCCAGCAGCTCTTCCTCGCCCGGCTCGTAGTCATAGAGCGCGTTCGCGGCCGAAGCCTCTTCCGGCACTTCGGCGGGGATCACCTGCCGGGCGGTCGGCACCTGGCTGATGACCGACACGAAGCGGTTGTAGAACAGCGTCGCCACGTCGAAATCGCCGGCCTCGAAGCGCCGCAGCACCTCGTCCGTGATCTGGCGCGCCGTGTCGTAGCCCATCCGCTTGACCTCGGAGAGATCGACGTGATGGACGAACAGGCTGCCATAGTCGCGCTTGAGCTGCTCGCGGCCCTTCTTTCCGACGGTCAGGATCGCGACTTCCTTGCCTTCGCCCCGCAGCCGCTCGGCATGCTGTCGCGCCAGCCGCACGATCGAGCTGTTGAAGCCGCCGGCAAGCCCACGTTCGGAGGTCAGCACCACCAGGAGGTGGCGCCGGTCCTCGCCCGTGCCGGCCAGAAGCCGCGGCGCGCCCGACTGGCCCGCCGCGTTCGCGGTCAGGCCGGCCATGACGGCCGCCATGCGGTCGGCATAGGGACGCGCGGCTTCCGCCGCGTCCTGCGCCCGGCGCAGCTTCGCGGCGGCGACCATCTGCATCGCCTTGGTGATCTTCCGCGTGTTCTTGACGCTTCCGATCCGGTTCTTGAGATCCTTGAGACTGGGCATCTATTCCCCCTCTCAGGCGCGGGTGCGGTTGTATTCGTCCAGCGCCGCCTTGATCGCATTCTCCAGATCGCCGCTGACCTTGCGGTCGTTGCGGGTCATGTCGTCCAAGAGTTCGGACTTCTGGCTGCGCAGGAACTGGATCAGGCCATCTTCCCAGGCCGTGATCTCGCGGACCGGCACCTGGTCGATATAGCCCTTGGTGCCGGCATAGATCACGATGACGATCTCGGCGTTGGTCAGCGGGCGGTATTGCGGCTGCTTCATCAGCTCGGTCAGACGCGCACCGCGGTTCAGCAGGCGCTGCGTCGCGGCGTCGAGGTCCGAGCCGAACTGGGCGAAGGCAGCCATCTCGCGATACTGCGCCAATTCCAGCTTGACCGGGCCGGCGACGGATTTCATCGCCTTGGTCTGGGCGGCCGAACCCACGCGCGACACCGACAGACCGGTGTTCACGGCCGGGCGGATGCCCTGGAAGAACAGCTCGGTCTCGAGGAAGATCTGGCCGTCGGTGATCGAGATGACGTTCGTCGGGATATAGGCCGACACGTCGCCCGCCTGCGTCTCGATGATCGGCAGCGCGGTCAGCGAGCCGGCGCCGTTCGCCTCGTTCAGCTTGGCCGAACGCTCCAGCAGGCGCGAGTGCAGGTAGAAGACGTCGCCCGGATAGGCTTCGCGCCCGGGCGGGCGGCGCAGCAGCAGCGACATCTGGCGGTAGGCCACGGCCTGCTTCGACAGATCGTCATAGATGATCAGCGCGTCCATGCCGTTGTCGCGGAAATACTCGCCGATCGCGGTGCCGGAATAGGGCGCCAGGAACTGCATCGGGGCCGGGTCCGAGGCGGTGGCCGCGACGATGGTCGTATAGGCCATCGCGCCGGTCTCTTCCAGCTTCTTCACCAGCTGCGCCACGGTCGAGCGCTTCTGGCCGATGGCGACATAGATGCAGTGCAGGGTCTTCATGCCCTCGGCCTCGCGGCCGTTGTAGTTCTGCTGGTTCAGGATCGTGTCGAGCGCGATGGCGGTCTTGCCGGTCTGGCGGTCGCCGATGATCAGCTCGCGCTGGCCGCGGCCGACGGGGATCATCGCGTCCACCGACTTGAGGCCGGTCGCCATCGGCTCGTGCACCGACTTGCGCGGCATGATGCCGGGGGCCTTCATGTCGGCGATGCGGCGCTCGGTCGTCTCGATCGGGCCCTTTCCGTCGATCGGGTTGCCGAGCGCGTCCACGACGCGACCCAGCAGCGCCTTGCCGACCGGAACGTCCACGATCGAGCGGGTGCGCTTGACGGTGTCGCCTTCCTTGATCGTGCGGTCGTCGCCGAAGATCACGACGCCGACGTTGTCCGTCTCGAGGTTCAGCACCATGCCGCGCACGCCGCCGGGGAATTCGACCATCTCGCCGGCCTGGACCTTGTCGAGGCCGTAGATGCGGGCGATCCCGTCACCGACCGACAGCACCTGGCCGACTTCGGCAACCTCGGCGTCCTGGCCGAAGTTCTTGATCTGCTCCTTGAGGATCGCCGAGATTTCGGCAGCCTGGATTCCCATTATCCGACCTCTTTCATGACATTCTGCAGGGAAGCGAGCTTCGAGCGGACCGAGCTGTCGATCATCTGCGAGCCCAACTTGACAATCATTCCGCCGATGAGCGTGTCATCGACGCGGGTGTTCAGCTTGACGGTCTTGCCCGATTTCTGGGCCAGCGTCGCCTTCAGCTTCTCTTGCTGCGCGTCCGTCAGCGGGGCGGCGCTGGTCACCTCTGCCGTGACCTCGCCGCGTTCGACCGCGATCAGTTCGGCCAGCGCCTGCGTGAATTGCGGCAGCACGAACAGCCGGCGGTTCCGCGCCATCAGCTGCAGCGTGTTCGCCAGCACCGGCGAGAGGTTCATCCGCGCGGCCAGCGTGCCGATCGCGCGCGCCTGGTCGTCGCGCGCATAGATGGGCGAGGAGATCAGGTCGCGCAGCTCGGGGCTGCCGTCCAGCGCGGCCGAGAGCTCCTCGGTCTGCGCGGCCAGGGCATCGACCTGCCCCTCCTCGCGGGCGATCTCGAAGACGGCCTGCGCGTAACGCCGGGCGATGCTGTGGGACATGGAAACAGAGTTGGCCACGGTCATCCTTTACGGTTTGCCCAAACCCCGCTGGCGGGCCGGGCTGTTGCCTGGTCTGTCGCGGGGTGCGGGTCGCGGTCGCGCGGCTTATGGAGGGCCGCCCGGAAATCTCGCGTGTCTCTAGCAGCAGTTTCAGCGCCCGGCAACCGCATTGGACGCGCGTGGCCGCACTTGCGCGGCGCTTCTGCCGCATCCGGCGCGGGCCTGCGGATTCGCCAGGAGGATAGCGGAAACATGGGCTTGTCCGGGATCGCCGACGGATGCGACAGCCTGTCGCATGCCACCAAGGTCGCGGCGGCGGAGCGCGCCTTTGCAGTGGGCCGAGAGGCGACTCAGGGGCGCTGCGTCAGGGGCGCCGGACGCGGCTCGTTCCGGGCCAGGCCTGCGGGACTACGGGCCGGCCGGACGGCGCCGTCCAGCAGCTCCAGCGGGCTCGGCACATGGACCTTGATCCCCGGCCCCACCGGCGCGCGGGTCTGCTTGGACAGCTCGACCAGCACCACCCCCGCGATCAGCACCCGGCTGATCCTGAGGCCGAGCCGCTCCCAGAACTGGGCGCTGCGCAGCCAGAAGCGCCTTTCCGAGGGCGGCACGTAGACGGCCGAGCCGTGCCATTCCGGCGACAGGCCCGCCGCCCGCATCTGCGCCTCGATCTGGCCGGTCGTGTAGGCGCGGCCATAGCCGAAGGGCGTGCGCTCGGACGCGGCCCAGAGACCTGCGCGGTTCGGCACCATCACCATCATTCGCCCCCCCGGCCCCAGGCAGCGCCAGGCCTCGGCCAGCAACTCGCGCGGATGCTCGGAGGTCTCGATCCCGTGCAGCATCACTAGGCGGTCGATGCTGCCCGTCTCGATCGGCCAGGCGGTCTCGTCGCACAGGACGGCGTGGTTCGCCATGCCGACAGGCCAGGGCATGACCCCCTGCTGGCCCGGCATCAGCGCCGTCACCCGCCGCGCCGTCGCCAGATAGGGCCGCAGCATGGGGGCAGCAAAGCCGAAGCCCGCGACCGTCATCCCGGTGCAGCCGCCCGGCGCCCATCGCTCGGTCAGCCGGTCGCGCAGGATGCGCTGGACGACGCGGCCAAGCGCGCGCTGATAGTAGAACCGTCTCAGCTGGTCGATGTCGTGGTGCATTGCGCCCCGGGCCGGCATTTGTCAGGCTTCAGGTGACCACAAGGGGAAGGATTTGCCAATGCCGGTGGAAAACGCACCGCTGACCGCGCCGACGCTGGAGCTGGTGACCCTGCGCTGCCTTGCGGACAACTACGCCTACCTGCTGCATGGCGCGGCGGGCACGGTGCTGATCGACGCCCCAGAGGCCGAGCCGATCCTGACCGAGCTGGAGGCGCGCGGCTGGCGGCTCGACGCCATCCTGCTGACGCACCACCACGACGACCACATCCAGGCCGTCCCGCAGATCGTCGCCGCGACCGGCGCGCGCGTCATCGGCGCCGCCGCCGATGCCGACCGCCTGCCGCCGCTGGACCTGGCCGTCGCGCCCGGCGAGCCGCTCGAGGTGCTGGGCGAGCCGGTGGCGGTCATCGACGTGCCCGGCCACACGATCGGCCATGTCGCCTTCCATTTCCCGAACTCGGGCTACGCCTTCACCGCCGACAGCCTCATGGCCCTCGGCTGCGGGCGGCTGTTCGAGGGGGATGCGCCGACCATGTGGCAGAGCCTCATGCGGCTGGACGCGCTGCCCGGATCGACGCTGATCTGCTCGGGGCACGACTACTGCAAGGGCAACGGCGCCTTTGCCCTGTCGGTCGATCCCGACAACCCCGCGCTGCACGCGCGGCTGGAGGCCATCGCAGCGGCGCGCCAGCCCTGCGCCCCCGCCACGCTGGAGGAAGAGCGCGCCACGAACCCCTTCCTGCGCGCCGCCGCGCTGCGCGAAAGCCTGGGGATGATCGGGGCGAGCGACGCCGAGGTCTTCGCCCGGCTGCGGCAGATGAAGGACGCCTTCTAGGCGCGGCAGGGGGGCGCTCTCTTGAAAGGCGCCCTTTGTGACATCACATCTGCCTCATCCGTGGGAAATTCCGATGCCGGCGACGAATTGCCTCTTGATGCCGGCCGAAATCCACCAAATCTTTACCTTATCATGACAGTCTGGGCAGGTGGGTGTCGTGAGCCCATACCGCCAGCCGACTGACAGGAGACGACCCGTGCCAAGTTTCTCGACCTCCCTGGAACAGGCCATCCACCAGGCGCTCGCGCTGGCAAACGAACATCGACATGAGCTTGCGACGCTTGAGCACCTGCTGCTGGCGCTGACCGAGGAACCGGACGCGGTCAAGGTGATGCGCGCCTGCAATGTCGATCTGGACGAGCTGCGCAAGACCCTGGTCGAATTCATCGAGGATGACCTCTCGACCCTCATCACCGACATCGAGGGCTCGGAAGCCGTGCCGACGGCCGCCTTCCAGCGCGTGATCCAGCGCGCCGCCATCCATGTCCAAAGCTCCGGCCGGCAGGAGGTGACGGGCGCCAACGTCCTCGTCGCCATCTTCGCCGAGCGCGAATCCAACGCCGCCTATTTCCTACAGGAAATGGACATGACCCGCTACGACGCGGTCAACTTCATCGCGCATGGCGTCGCGAAGAACCCCTCGTTCAACGAGCCGCGCAAGGTGGTCGGCTCGGACGAGCCGGTCGAGCAGACCAAGGCCGAGACCGCGCAGGAATCCAAGGACGAAACGGCGCTCGGCAAGTATTGCGTGGACCTGAACCAGAAGTCCCGCAAGGGCGACGTGGACCCGCTGATCGGCCGCGAGGCCGAGGTCGAGCGCGCGATCCAGGTCCTCTGCCGCCGCCGCAAGAACAACCCGCTGCTGGTGGGCGATCCCGGCGTGGGCAAGACCGCCATCGCGGAAGGGCTGGCGCTGAAGATCACGCGCGGCGAGACGCCAGACGTGCTGGCGGGGGCGACCATCTTCTCGCTCGACATGGGCGCGCTGCTGGCCGGCACCCGCTATCGCGGCGACTTCGAGGAGCGGCTGAAGGCAGTCGTGAAGGAGCTCGAGGCCCATCCGGACGCGATCCTCTTCATCGACGAGATCCACACCGTGATCGGCGCGGGCGCGACTTCGGGCGGGGCGATGGATGCCTCGAACCTGCTGAAGCCGGCGCTGGCTGGTGGCAAGCTGCGCTGCATGGGCTCGACGACCTACAAGGAGTATCGTCAGCACTTCGAGAAGGACCGCGCCCTCAGCCGGCGCTTCCAGAAGATCGACGTGAACGAGCCTTCGGTCCCGGACACGATCAAGATCCTCATGGGCCTGAAGCCGCATTTCGAGAAGCACCACGACCTGCGTTACACCAATGACGCGATCAAGTCGGCGGTGGAGCTGGCGTCCCGCTACATCAACGACCGCAAGCTGCCCGACAGCGCCATCGACGTCATCGACGAGGCGGGCGCCGCGCAGCACCTGGTCGCGGAAAGCAAGCGCCGCAAGACGATCAGCCCCAAGGAGATCGAGGCCGTGGTGGCCAAGATCGCCCGCATCCCGCCCAAGAACGTCAGCAAGAACGACGCCGAGGTGCTGCGCGATCTGGAGACGACGCTGAAGCGCGTGGTCTTCGGCCAGGACAACGCGATCGAGATGCTGTCCTCGGCGATCAAGCTGGCCCGCGCGGGCCTGCGCGAGCCCGAGAAGCCCATCGGCAACTACCTCTTCGCCGGCCCCACGGGCGTCGGCAAGACCGAGGTCGCCAAGCAGCTGGCCACCAGCCTCGGGGTCGAGCTGATCCGCTTCGACATGTCCGAATACATGGAGAAGCACGCGGTGAGCCGTCTGATCGGCGCGCCTCCGGGCTATGTGGGCTTCGACCAGGGCGGGCTTCTGACGGACGGGGTCGACCAGCACCCGCATTGCGTCCTTCTGCTGGACGAGATCGAGAAGGCGCATCCCGACGTCTTCAACATCCTGCTGCAGATCATGGATGCGGGCCGCCTGACCGACCATAACGGCCGCACGGTGGACTTCCGCAACGTGATCCTGATCATGACCTCGAACGCGGGGGCGGCGGACCAGGCCAAGGCGGCGATCGGCTTCGGCCGCGACCGGCGCGAGGGCGAGGACACGGCCGCCATCGAGCGGACCTTCACGCCCGAGTTCCGCAACCGCCTGGACGCGATCATCTCCTTCGCGCCGCTCTCGCGCGAGGTGGTGGTCCATGTGGTCGAGAAGTTCGTGCTGCAACTGGAGGCGCAGCTGATGGACCGCAACGTCCACATCGAGCTGACGCCGGAAGCCGCCGACTGGCTGGCCGAGAAGGGCTATGACGACCGGATGGGTGCACGCCCCCTCGGCCGGGTCATCCAGGAGCACATCAAGAAGCCCCTGGCGGAAGAGCTGCTCTTCGGACGCCTCACCAAGGGCGGCGTGGTCCGCGTGAAGATCGAGGACGACAAGCCCGCCTTCGACATCTCGGGCCCCGACACCCCGCGGATCGGCAAGTCGAAGACCCCGCTTCTGACGGCCGAGTGACAGGAACAACAGCAGGGCCCTGCCGATGGTGGGGCCCTCTTGCAGCACGCGCCAGGCAAGCGGCGATCCCTTGAGCGCCCTTCTGTTGGTCAGCACGGTGACGATGCTGCTCCCCGACATCGCTGACTTCAATTTTCGCGTCTTTGCGCCGCCACAGACCTATTCCAGCGCGATCTGGTGCTCGTGATTACTCTGCGATAAATGTCACGCCGAATGGATGGCAGAAGCTCATGAGCGCCCGCCCCTCCCTCGCGCATGGCACTTTGGAAGCAAACGGGACACAGTCGAGGCACCCCTTTCGCACCCTCCTTGGGCAGAGCAACAGATGCCCCGCGCCTACCGACTCTCTGACAGTCTCACGACCTCGCACTACCTGCTGCGCCGAGTGACGACGGCGGATGCCGCAGCCATCTTCACCAGCTACGCCGCGGATGCGGATGTGACGCGCTTCCTTGGCTGGACGCCGCATCGGCATGTGGCAGAGACGGAGCGGTTCCTCGCCGGTGCCGCGCGGGAATGGGAGGACGGCAGCGGCTTCCCCCTCATCGTCTCCCCTCGTGGCGCGCCAGCGGAGGTCATCGGAATGTTCCACCCGCGCCTTCGAGGCAGTTCCGTCAGCTATGGCTACGTGATCGCCCGCCGCGCGTGGGGCCGCGGCTGCGCGTCCGAGATCCTTTCTTGCCTCGTGCAGCACGCCCTCGCCCATCCTGCGATCTTCCGGACCGAGGCCTTCTGCGACGAACGCAACGTCGCCTCCGCACGCGTCATGGAGCGTGCAGGGATGCAGCGCGAGGGTCGTCTGCGCCGCTACTTCCTGCACCCGAACCTCTCGCCCGAGCCGACCGACTGCCTGCTCTACGCCCGGGTGCGCTAGGCGCCGGGGGTGCGGGGGCGGGCCCCCGCGCGCAGGCGGCCCCTTCGATGGGGGCCGGCTGCGCCCTCAGCCGAGCTGCGCCGGGATGAGGCCGCGCAGCGCGTTGCCGCAGAAGACCTCCCGGCCCGCCAGATCCGCCGGAGACAACACCGCCTCGCGGGCCCGCCCCGCCGCCAGCAGGCTCTCGCGCAGCACGCCGGGCAGAAGCCCCGAGGACAGCGGCGGCGTCAGCAGCAGACCGCGCTCCGCGACAAAGAGGCTGGTGATGGTCCCCTCGCACAGCTCGCCGCGCTCGTTCAGCAGCAGCGCCTCGTCGGCGCCCGGCTTCAGGCGCGCGCGCGCGCGGTCGTAGACCGCCCGCTGCGACGACTTGATCCCCAGCCACGGATCGTCCGAGCGCAGCCGCTCGTCGGAGATCACCACCCGCCAGACTGGCGGGCTCGGGGGAAGCGGCGCTTGCGTCAGCGCGACGGCACCCGCGGCATCGATCGCAAGCCGGGCGCGCAGCGGACGGCCGCGCGGCAGGCTGGCCAAGGCCTGCGCGACGGCGGTTTCGTCCAGGCTGAAGCCCACCGCCGCGCAGCCCCGACGCAGGCGGGCGAGGTGCAAGGGCCACAGCCGGATGCTGCGATCCGCCTCGGCGCGCATCGTCTCGAAGACGGTCAGGTCGGGGGGGTAAGGTCCAGGTATGCGGCCTTGCACAGCGCCTCCTCCCATTCGCTGCCGGCGCGGCTGTCATGGACGATGCCGCCGCCGACATTCAGCCGCAGCCGCCCCTCGCGCGTCATCCAGGGCGAGCGGATCGCGACGGAAAACCGCATTGGCCCCGCAGGGTCCACCCATCCGATGGCGCCGCAATAGACCTCGCGCGGGGCGTCTTCCAGCTCGGCGATGATCTCCATCGCGCGGATCTTCGGCGCGCCGGTGATCGAGCCGCAGGGAAAGAGCGCCCCGAGGATCTGCGCCAGCCCGACGCCCGGGCGAAGCTGTCCCGCCACGGTCGAGACCATCTGGTGCACCGTCGCGTAGCTCTCGATGGCGAAGAGCGAGGGCACATGCACGCTGCCCGGATGGCAGATGCGGCTGATGTCGTTCCTCAGGAGGTCCACGATCATCAGGTTCTCGGCCCGGTTCTTGTCGCTGCGGGCCAGGGCGCGGGCCGCCTCGGCATCCGCGCGCCCCGATCCCCGCGGCGCAGTGCCCTTCATCGGGCGTGTCTCGATGCGGCCCGCGGCATCCACGGCGAAGAACAGCTCGGGGCTGCGGGAGAGGACCACCGGGCCGCCGAGATCGACGAGCGCCCCCTCGCCCACCGGCTGGCGGGCCGCCAGCGCGGCATAGAGGGCCAGCGGATCGCCCGCGCAGTCGGCCTCCATCGGGAAGGTCAGGTTGATCTGGTAGGTGTCGCCCGCCTCGATATAGGCATGGACCGCCGCGATGGCCGCGTCATAGCGGGCGCGGTCCCAGAGGGGGCGGGGCGCCGTGATGCTGCCGCCGGGCGCGGGCAGCGGCGGCGCCGGGCGGGGGCCGTCGAAGACGCCCATCAGGATCAGCGGCATCTCGCGCCGCGCCGGCATCAGGGCGAAGAGGCGCGGGTCCAGCGCGAAGCCCAGCTCATAGGAGAGATAGCCCGCGAGCCAGCAGCCCCGCGCCTGCGCGGCCTGCATCGCGGCGAGGGCCGGGCCGACGCCGGCCGGCGTGTCGGCGCGGATCACCGTCTGCGGCGCCTCGAAGAGGGTACCGCCGGGGATCGGGCCGCGGTCGAAGCGGACGCGGCCGCTCACGCCCGCGCCTTTCCTTCCTTCGCGGCCTTGCCCTCCTTGGCGGCGGCCTTGCCTGCCTTGACCTTTGCGGCCAGATCGCGCGCCACGGAGAAGGCCGCCTTGATCCGCTCGGCGTCCGAGGGCAGGTCGCGCAGCAGCACGACCTTGTTGTCGGCGACCTTCGCCTGACCGCGCTCCTCGGTCAGGAACTCCACCAGACCGGCCGGGTTCGGGAACTTGTCCATGTGGAACTGCACCGTGACGCCCTTGGGCCCGGCATCCAGCTTCGAGATGTTGGCGCGCTTGGCCATCGCCTTGATGCGGATGACCAGCAGCAGCGTGTTCACCTCGCGCGGCAGGGCCCCGAAGCGGTCGATCAGCTCGGCCGCGAAGCCCTCCAGCTCAACCTTGGTGGTCAGCTCGGCGAGGCGGCGGTAGAGGCCGAGGCGGACGTCCAGATCGGGGATGTAGCTCTCGGGGATCGTGACCGGCACGCCGAGGTTCAGCTGCGGCGCCCATTCGTCCTCGGGCGTGCCCTCCAGCTCGCCCGAGCGGAGCTTGGCGATCGTTTCCTCCAGCATCTGCTGGTAAAGCTCGTAGCCGACCTCCTTGATGTGGCCGGACTGCTCTTCGCCCAGAAGGTTGCCGGCGCCGCGCAGGTCCATGTCCTGGCTGGCGATGTTGAAGCCCGCGCCCAGCCCGTCGATCGAGCCGAGGAACTTCAGCCGCCGCATCGCCTGCGGGGTCAGCGGCTGGCGCGGCTTGGTGGTCAGGTAGGCGTATGCGCGGGCCTTGGACCGGCCCACCCGCCCCCGGATCTGGTAGAGCTGGGCTAGGCCGAACATGTCCGCCCGCCAGACGATCATCGTGTTGGCCGTCGGGATGTCGAGGCCGCTCTCCACGATGGTGGTCGCCAGCAGCACGTCATGGCTGCCGTCGTAGAAGGCGTTCATGCGCTGGTCCAGATCACCCGCCGCCAGCTGGCCATGAGCGACGATGTAGTTCAGCTCGGGCATGTTCTCCTTGAGCCAATGCTCGACGTCCGGCAGGTCCGACAGGCGCGGGACGACGAAGAAGCTCTGCCCGCCGCGATACTTCTCGCGCAGCAGCGCCTCGCGGATGGTGACGCTGTCGAATTCGCTGACATAGGTGCGGATCGCGAGGCGGTCCACCGGGGGCGTGCCGATGACCGAAAGGTCGCGCACGCCGGTCAGGGACAGCTGCAGCGTGCGCGGGATGGGCGTCGCGGTCAGGGTCAGGACGTGGATGTCGCTGCGCAGCTCCTTCAGGCGTTCCTTGTGGGCGACGCCGAAATGCTGCTCTTCGTCGATGATCAGCAGGCCGAGGTTCTTGAAGCGGATGCCCTTGGCCAGCACCGCATGGGTGCCGACGACGATGTCGACGCTGCCATCCGAAAGTCCGGTGCGGGTCGCCGCGGCATCCTTGGCCGAGACGAAGCGCGACAGGGGCCGGACGTTGATCGCGGTAACGCGGAAGCGTTCGGCGAAGGTCTTGAAGTGCTGGCGCGCCAGCAGCGTCGTCGGCGCGACCACGGCGACCTGCATGCCCTGGCTGGCGGCGATGAAGGCGGCGCGCATGGCGACCTCGGTCTTGCCGAAGCCGACATCGCCCACGACCAGCCGGTCCATCGGGCGGCCGGCGGCCAGATCGCCCGCCACATCCTCGATGGCGGAAAGCTGGTCGTCCGTCTCGCTATAGGGGAAGCGGGCAAGGAACTGCTGCCATTCGTGATCCTCGGGCTCCAGCACCGGGGCGGGACGCAGCAGGCGCTCGGCCGCGACGCGCATCAGCTTGTCGGCGATCAGCTTGATGCGTTCCTTCAGGCGGGCCTTGCGCGCCTGCCAGGCGCCGCCACCCAGCTTGTCCAGAAGCCCTTCCTCGTGACCGTAGCGGCTGAGAAGCTCGATGTTCTCGACCGGCAGCAGCAGCCGGTCGCCGCCCGCATATTCCAGCGCCACGCAATCGTGGGGCACCTTCATCGCGATCACGGTCTCGATGCCCATGTAGCGGCCGATGCCGTGCTCGACATGGACGACCAGGTCGCCGGGGCTGAGGGTGGCGGTGTCCTTGAGGAAGTTCTCGGCCTTGCGGCGCTTCTTGGCGCCCCGGATCAGCCGGTCGCCCAGCACGTCCTGTTCCGAGATGACCGCGATGCGGCCAAGGGCGGTGCCGTCGGCGACAAAGCCCTCCTCCAGCGGCCAGACGGCGAGGCCGATGGCGCCCGCCGCGTCGGGCAGGTCGCGCAGGTCCGCGATGGGCTTGGCGCCGGCCAGTCCCTCGTCGGTCAGCAGCCCGGCCAGCCGCTCGCGGGCGCCGTCCGAGAAGCTGGCGATGACGACGCGGCGGTCCTTTGCCAGCGCCTTCACGTGATCGGCCAAGGCCGCGAAGAGGTTGATCGACTCGGCCTGCCGCTCGGGCGCGAAGTTGCGCCCGACCCGGCCGCCGGCGTCGAGGACACCCGGTCCCGGCGGCTGGTTCAGCACCGACAGGCGCAGCGTCCGGTGCGCGCCCAGCCAGCGGGACCATTCCTCCTCGGAAGGGAACATCAGGTCCGGCGGGACGGGCTTGTAGACGTTGTCCGTGCGACCCTTGGCGGCCATGGCGGCGCGGCGGGCGTCGAATTGCTCGGCGATGGTCGAACGGCGCGCGTCGATCACCTGCCCGATATGGTCGTCCAGCACCACCGAAGCGCCGGGCATGTAGTCGAAAAGGCTCTCCATCCGCTCGTGGAACCACGGCAGCCAATGCTCCATCCCTGCGGTCTTGCGGCCGGCGCTGACGCTTTCGTAGAGCGGGTCCGAGGTGCCGCCGCCGTATTCGGTGCGGTAGGCCTGACGGAAGCGGGTGATCGAGGGCTCGTCGAGGATCACCTCGGACATGGGGGCCAGCTCGATCCGGTCCAGCTTCTCGGTCGTGCGCTGCGTCACCGGATCGAAGCGGCGCGCCCCGTCCAGCACGTCGCCGAAGAGGTCCAGCCGCACCGGACCGCCCTCGCCCGGCGGGAAGATGTCGATGATGCCGCCGCGGATGGCGTAATCGCCCGGCTCGGTGACCGTGGGGCTCTGCACGAAGCCCATGCGGACGAGAAAATCGCGCAGGGCGCTCTCGTCGATCCGGTCGCCCACGCGGGCGATGAAGGCGCTCTGTCGGACCAGATTGCGCGGCGGCACGCGCTGCAGCACCGCGTTCAGCGTCGTCAGCAGGACGAACGGCCCCTTCAGCGCGCCCTGCGCCAGCGCGGCCAGCACCGACATGCGCGCGGCCTGGATCTCGGGCGCAGGCGAGACGCGGTCATAGGGGGTCGTATCCCAGGCCGGGAAGTCCAGAACGACCAGCTGCGGCGCCATGAAAGCCAGCGCGGCCCGGGTCGCGGCCATGCGGCGGTCGTCGCGGGCAATGTGGATCACCGGCGCGCCGCGATTTTCGGGCCGGGCGGCCTCGCGCGCGATGAGGGCGGCGTCATAGCCCTCGGGCGCGCCGGAGAGGATCAACTGGTCGGACATGCTGGCTGACCTAAGGGGCGGCGGGGGGAAGTCAAGCCGTCACAGCCCGTTCGGGTGCAGAAGCGACCAGAGCGTGCCCCAGAGCGCGGTCACGGCCACGGCCAGCATCGACAGAAGCAACACCCAGGTCCGGTGACGGACCATCCGGCGCACGGCCGCGGTGGCGGTCTCTTCGGGGCTCGCGCGGCCCTCCTGCGCGTCCTCGATCAGCGGGATCAGGCGGCGGGCCAGCGCGTGGCGCATCCAGAAGAGCAGCCAGAACGGAAACAGCAGCAGGAACAGGGCCTGCGCCATCTCGAGCCAGAAGAGAAAGCCCATGAGCGCCAGGACCGTCAGCCCGAAACTGGTGACGCCCAGGAAGACCACCCCCTCGCGCGGGCCCATCCGCCAGCGGGGCAGGACCAGCGACAGCCAGTCCAGAAGCGTGATCACCGCCATCGTCTCGCCCCGCCCGGCGCGGAGATCGCTCCGGGCGCGGCCGAGGATCTCGGTCGGCACGCCGAGGACACTGCGTCCGGTCGTGGACCACATGCCGACGAGGACCAGCCAGTACCAGACCGTGACAAAGGAGCGGCTGTCCAGCAGGCCGATCACCCCGTTGAATTGCGGCACTCTGTCGCTTCCTTGTCCTTGGCTGCCGGCGACCTTAGAACGGGTTTCAGCCGAGGAAAAGCCGCCCGCCCGCACCCGCGCCAAGGAGTCACGTCATGGCAACGCCCATCATCGCCCCCTTCCCCGCCTCGCGCCTGCGCCGGCTGCGCCGCAGCGCGAACATCCGCGCGATGGTGTCCGAAACGAACCTGACGCCCGCGAACCTGATCTGGCCGATCTTCGTGACCGAGGTGCCGGGCGCGGATGGCGAGATTGCCTCGATGCCGGGGGTCGAGCGGCTGACGCTGGACGGCGCCCGGCGCGCGGCCGAGCGGGCGATGCGGCTGAGCATCCCGGCGATCTGCATCTTCCCCCATTCCGACCAGGCGCTGCGGACCGAGGATTGCGCGCGGGCCTGGGACCCGGACAACATCGGCAACCTCGCGATCCGCGCGGTCAAGGAGGTCGCGCCCGAGCTGGTCGTGATGACGGACATCGCGCTGGACCCCTACAACGCCAACGGCCATGACGGACTGGTCGTGGATGGCGAGATCCTGAACGACGAGACGGTCGAGGCGCTGGTCCGCATGGCGCTGGTGCAGGCCGAATGCGGCGCGGACGTGCTGGGCCCGTCCGACATGATGGACGGGCGCATCGGCGCCCTGCGCGCGGCGCTGGAGCGCGAGGGGCACAAGCATGTCGCGATCCTCAGCTACGCCGCCAAGTTCGCGAGCGCCTTCTACGGCCCGTTCCGCGACGCGGTGGGCGCCTCGGGGCGGCTGGTCGGGGACAAGAAGACCTACCAGATCAACCCGGCGAACCGGGGCGAGGCGATCCGCTGCGTGGCGCGCGACCTGGCCGAGGGGGCCGACATGGTCATGGTCAAGCCCGGCATGCCCTATCTGGACATCTGCCGGGCGGTGAAGGACGAGTTCGGCGCCCCGACCTTCGCCTATCAGGTCAGCGGCGAATACGCGATGCTGGAGGGAGCGATCCGGAACGGCTGGCTCTCGCGCGAGGCGATGCTGGAGAGCCTGCTCGGCTTCCGCCGCGCCGGCTGCGACGGCGTCCTCAGCTATTTCGCGCCGAGCGTTGCCGAGATGCTGGCCTAGAGACGGCCGTGCCGCTATCATCTGCCGCAACGGGCCTGTCAGAACCCGGCGATCGTAACGAGGGCGGAAGATGAGCAATTCCATGATGATGACTCGCCGTGGCCTGCTGGTCGGCGGCGCGGCGATGCTGGCCCTGGGCGGCTGCACGAACGCTGTCGGCACCAACGGTGCGGCGCAGCTGGACGCGCGGGTGGACGAGACGCACCAGTACCTGGTCAGCGCCTACCCCGCCGCAGCCCCCGTGGTGCAGAATGCCCGCGGCGTTCTCTACATGCCGCTGATGACCGAGGCCGCGCTCGGGATCGGCGGCGCCTACGGTCAGGGCGCGCTGAGGATCGGCGGGCAGACGGTCGACTACTATTCCGCGACGCGGGCGACGGTCGGGCTGCAGGCCGGGGCGCAGCAATACGCGCATGTCCTGATCTTCCAGACCGACGAGGCGCTGGCGGCATTCCGCGGCGCGCCTGGCTGGGTCGCCGGGGCGGGCGCCTTCTACGCGATGCCCGACCGCGGCATGGCGATCGGCGCCGATACGTTCAGCGCGCAGTTCCCGGTGGTGGCGATGATCTTCGGGCAGGCGGGCCTCATGGCCGGCGCCGCCATCGAAGGGACGAAGTACAACCGCGTCATCCCCTCCACCCTGCCCGAGATCGCCTTCGGCATGGGCGGCACGCCGGCTTACTGAGGCCGGCGTCTCGGGGCGCCGCACCGAGACAAGCGAAGACAACCTGGAAGCTCGCGGACCGCCCACGGCCTGCGGGCGCTTCTGCTATTCAAGATGGTGGAAGAAGATGGTGCCCGGAGACGGATTTGAACCGCCGACACGCGGATTTTCAATCCGTCATGAACGTCCGTATTTCAGTAACTTAGCTGATGTGTCTAGGTTTTAGTGTCTAAGTATTTTAGCCGAGATGTGGACCGGCTCCCCAATATTTGTAAGGAATCGCGACCGTGTTCTGGGCCTGTCCCCGACCTGAGTAGAGACAGCTTCAGATCGACCGTTAGCTAACCGAAATAGCATAAATAGAACGTGCGCGGGATGAGGATCAACGACGAAAAAAAGTCGAAGAAGTCAAAATACCTGCGAACATATCATGAACACGCGTATAAATAGATTATAGACAAACGGAGATCTGGCGAATGGATGACCTACATATTCGACTGCCCAGCCAGCTGAAGCACGACTTCAGGGAAAGCTGTGCAAGGAAGAACCTTTCGATGACTAGTGCATTGATATTTATGATGAACAGAGAGATGAAAGAAGGTTTTCTCGTCGATGAGAAGCATTATTTGTCTCAAGAAACAGAACTACTAGGGTTCTTCCTGACCTAGATGGCAAGATAGTTGTCCTGCGGGACCTCGTGAGCCGCCATCGCCAAGCCTCCCGTCACATTCAACAACGCCTTTTCAGGCGAAGGTATAGCTATGGAAAAACGATAAAGGAGATAGCATGAAATTTTTCAATGAAAAAACACAGCAGTATAAGCTGGTAAACGAAGGAATAGCAGCAGCTGCAGCCGGGATGAAGTCGCATTCACAACTCGATGAACGGTGTCTGATCTTCACTGTCCATCTCACTGGACCTGCTCAGCATGAGCAGCTTTGCCGGACTATGTTCGGCAAAGTAGAACAGTTCCTTGAAAGCATTGGCCTCAAGTGTCCAGCGCATCCCGCTTCTGGACTGGCATCGTATCTAGACGTAAATGGCAGCAAGTTCACAGGCGCAGACAGAGACCCAACACAGGTGCACTGTCACGGAATGATCTTCTGCCCGCATGGCATGACTGACCATCAGTATCAGGAACTGATTGAACAACTGACCTCTGCGGCTATCGAACTAGTTCACAGCCGCTACTTGCTGCCAAGGAACGTTGCAAGCGTCGTCTCTGTCACCCGCTTCGACCGCAACAAGCGACGTGAGGCAGATGGATCCGCATTAGCGCTCAGCCGCTGGGTCAGCTATGCTCAGAAAGAGGAAGTTCGAGTATCCGCGACAACGGGCCTTGGGATTTATCTTCCGTTTGATATGCGCCACAGCTACCCCAAGCATGTTCGCGAGCGGCTTGAGAAGAAGCGCGACCTGATCTTAGGTGAGCTAAACACGAGCAACCACTTCAAAGTCTTTCGCCGCCCCCGGCCCTCCTAGAGTAAAAAACTTAGGTCCGGTTGACCCGGGCAGGAATACATCAGACCCAACGCTCAAGCAGGGCTTCAGCCGCTGTGAAGTCATTACGTAGCCGCTGGACAGTCTGCCGCGTCAGACCGGTCGCCCTTGCGATTGCGGACATTCCCTCACCTCGCGCCACCATATCCCGCATCAGCGTCAGCTGCTGCCGATTGAAGCTAGGTTTCCGGCCGCGATATTTGCTTGGCTCGCGCGTCCTAGCGGCCATGATCCCTGCCCGTTGCGCCTCTTTAGTGGCCTCTGCTTGCGCCTGGGCTGTCGCCGCCATGAACGCGATCATAGCATCTCGGACAGCCTGCTGCATCGGGTCGGTAGTTGCGCCGTCAAAGGTCAGCTTGTTGATGACGGTCTTGATGACAACGCCGCGCTTCATGAAACGCCTGATTGTGTCAGTCACGTCGTCATAGTTCCTCCCAAGCCTGTCGACCCAGCGAACCACCAATACGTCACCATGTCGAAGCAGATCGAATAGTCTTCGTCCTTCTGATCGTTCAGAAAGCAAAGTGGTAGTGCCAGACACGCCGTGATCTGCAACCACCTCATCAATGTTGAAGCCCGCAGCTTCGGCTTGTTGCCGCTGATGTTCGATCACCTGGTCCAGCGTAGAGACACGTGCGTAGAGGATAGTTCGAGACATGTGGCACCCGCCCGTTAAGGTCATGCCCATTTAATAGCGCGCCCACAAAAGAGAAGCAACCCTCTTGGGCACCTTCTCAACATTCTCTAGACCTGCCCATAAAGGCATACCCCCATGGGCATTTTACAGCAGGTGAGAGAGAGCGGACGCCATCACTTAGATGATACGAGCCCGCCATACACGGCCTCTACCTCGCGCTCCCAGGCGTTGTTGAACCACCGCAGATGGTTTCTCACCTGATGCCGGATTGCTTCCGTTCCCATCAGGTCGGAAGATCGATAAGCGTATCGGATAAAGTTCCGACCCTTGCCCTTGTGAGTGTATCGGCTCATCAGGTCGCGCTTGTAGACGGAGAAAGAAGGTATCCCGCGCGACTTTGCGGCTACAAGCTTTGCATGGATGCCGCGCCTCATCTTGCGGCAGTATGCGTCGATGGAAGATGGTCGGATCAGCGTCCTCTGCCCGTCATAGGTGAAGCCGAGATACTGGATGGGTCTACTTCCAACCAACAAGCCCTGGTGGAACTCAGCCGCTTCTGTCTTCTCCACCGAGAGCGGGAGGTGGTAGTCTGCAAGTGCCTTTTCCACGACTGCGACCACGTGGCGTCGTTTGATCCCACGCGGCAGCACCACTGCAATGTCGTCCGAATATCGCCGGTAAGATCCGCCAAGTGACCGAGCCAGTTCGAGAAGTTGCCGGTCAAAGGTCCGCATGTAAATGTTTGCATACAAGCCGGAAAGCGGTGTCCCCTGGGGAATACCATAGCTTAGTTCGTGCATCCGGACCAAGCCATCTGACCTGCCCCGCACATGCTCCCTGAAGTCGTCGGGCGAGCAGATCCGTCCCTGACGCTTTCGGTCTTTACCTAAGACTGCCTCAATATCGCTTGTCTCCACCCATGCGTAACGGGTCATAAACTGGTAGACCGTCCAGTCGTGTCCGAGAAGACGCCCCGCCCCACGAAGGGACAGAAGCTCATCTTTAAGGTGGCTGTGATCCAGCATGTCGAAGAAGCCACTGATGTCCATGCAGATGACTTGGCAGTCACCCCGTTCAGCGATTTCGGCAAACAAAGATCGAGCGTGATGGATGTTACTCCCGCCTGATCTTCTGTAGGCCAGCACGGACGCTGTAGTTTGATCAGAAGAAAGTGCCTGCTCGTAGACCTCGTTAAGATGCTCTGCGTAGGCCTGAAGGTAGGCAGCGTCGGCATGCGCTGAATACCTGATGGGCCGCTCCTTCTTCTTCTTTACGACGTCTTTCGCGGCATTCCTTGTGACCTTCCAAGTCGTGTCCGTGAACCCCAGCAACGGATAAAACCGATGTCGCGTGGCCTCAGACGTGAAGTCATAAGTTCTTTGGCGATCCTTCTCTGATAGCGGAAGATCGAAGTGACGATACTTGCGCTCCTTCGTCACAAACGGCGCGACGAAATCGTCTTGTGAGGGATCATATTCATCGTGAGTAGGCAGGTAAAACCCGGGCATAGCGACTCCGTTCGTCAACTGCCCGGGCTCTTTGAACCTAACTCCCGCCTTACTTCGCAGACGGTTCGGAATAAACCTGGCGTGGTATGATATGACCACGATGTGTGTGGAAGGATGCCCGATGTGCAGATGCACGGCCACCCGGATGCTGGCGCAGTTCGCGCTTGCGGTCCTTAACACGGTTCATCCGGGCCCAAAGTCCCAGAGCACAACTTACGTGGCGTCGCCTAGTTATGACTTCAAGGGGTGGTAGCAACTTTTTCATCATCCACGAGGGGCGGTGTCGCTGGGGGATCTGCTACGCGCTCAAAATGAAGGTTCTCGATCATCGCTGACGAAGGGGCAAGGAACTTCGCGTAGAACTTTTCGATCATCTCAACGCTTGTCCCGGCATTCTTCGCAAGCGTGTAGATGTTAACCACCCCGCCTGACCCAGTGATCCGTTTCTGAATGCTGTAGTGACGGAGTGAGTAAAGTTGCCTGGCCTCCCCTCGCGGGTCCGTCTTCAGGGCCGCTTTCCCAAGGACGTGGTTGAACATCTGCCTAGCTGCAGTGACCGCGAGAGAACGGTTAAGCAAGTGCGGGAAGAAGAGGAACTGGTCGGGCGATGTAGCGCCAGCCAGCTTGATCTGTCGGTGATATGTATCAACGCATTCCGGCATTGTGACGGTGGTCCTGGCGCCGTTCTTACCATCGTGAATCGACAGATGAAGAGCCTTCGGGTGCTCCTTTATCTCAATGTCGCTGAGACGCAGCGAGAACAACTCAGACTCAAGTGGCCGCACGAAACTGCCGACCATGAACTCAATGAGGTTTGGAAGTTCCATCGTAATGCGGCGCCCCATCACTAGGGCTCCCAGGCTCGCTTCAGCACGTGCGGTGGCAAGCAGAAGCTTATAGTCTTCATCACTGAAGGATGGCCGCGGGCGAGGACGTGATGTCTGTCTTGGAAGAGCCGGGACGGTAGAGAGCGTCCCATCCTCCACAGCTTCATTGAACACCTTCCGGATCACAATCACATGCTTCGCAAGAGTTGAATCGCTTAGCGGCGCCGCTCTTCTCTCGTTCAACGACTGCAGGTAATCGCGCACAGCCGACGTTTTGATCGTGCGGATGTCCAACTGTCCAAAGTGTGCAACAAGACCATCTACTGGACGAAGAAGAATGCGTTCGTCATCCCGCGCTGCAAATTTTTTGCTTGATCCCGTCCCCGCTCGGAGCACGCGCTGGGAAAAGTAATCAAATGACGTTCGGCTCTCTAGCAGTGGCTGCGGCTTGAAGTGACCCTGAGCCGCCAGTGCACTGACCAGTTCCTCAGCCGCAAGTTTTGCAGCAACCCTTCCAGTCTCGCGCGTCGACCGCACAACATACTTCTTTGTAGCTGAGTTGTAGATCCTTACGTGCCAGTAGGGGCTGCGCCCAACTCGATAGATGGCGACGCCGCGTCTGATCTGAATAAGGTCAATTTTCTGGTTGCGTGTCACAGGTAAATCCAAAGAAACGGACTGAATCTGTGTCTAACAGTGTCTAAGGAAATCGTGGTCAGTCCGGTAGGCCGACGAAACCACAAACAACACGCTAATTCAATAGGTTGTATGGTGCCCGGAGACGGATTTGAACCGCCGACACGCGGATTTTCAATCCGCTGCTCTACCAACTGAGCTATCCGGGCCCCGTGTGACGCCATCCGGCATCGGGTAGGCGGTGTTTATGCGGCGTGCCGGGCGCTGTCCAGACCCAATCTCAGGATTTTTCCGGCCCCTCGTCCGCCTCGCCCGGAAGATCTTCCAGCGGCGGGCCCGGGATGGCGTAATCGCCCCGCAGCCACTTCGCCAGGTCCACATCCGCGCAGCGTTTCGAGCAGAACGGGCGGTAGCGCTCGGTGCGGGGCTTGCCGCAGATCGGACAGGCCATCAGCCCGCTCCCGCCGCGGCGAGGCGTGCCAGCGGCACGCGGTCCCGCTTGCGGCTCAGCTCGTAAAGGCCCATCGCGGTCCAGCCGACCAGCGTCGTCTCGGTGCCGCTGGCGCGGAAGGCGGCCGACAGCACCTGGTCCAGCGTCGCGCGGTCGCGCTTGGGCATCGGGGCGAAGTCGATCACCACCTGCCCGCCCAGGCCCCGCAGCCGCAGCTGGCGCGGCAGATCGCGGGCCAGCGCGATGTTGGCCTTCAGCGCGGCGGCGGGCGAGCTGTCATTGCCGGTGTTCACATCGACCGCGACGAGGGCGCGCGTCGCCTCGATCACGGCGTCGCCGGCCCCGGCGCCGAAGGGCACGCGCGGCGAGAGCAGCGCGTCCACGGCCTCCAGAACGCCGCAGCGGGCGAAGCTGTCCTCGCCCTCCTCGACGGCATCGGGTGCGGGCTCGGCCCATTCGGTCCAGGCTTGCTCCCAGGGGGAAGCGGCGTCCAGCAGCAGCTCGGGTCCGCCCTCGCCCTCGGCGCAGACGCCGTCCGCCAGGTCCAGCAGCTGCGCCAGTTCCGCGGCGATCTCGTCCTCCTCGGCCAGTTCCGCGGCGCTGCGCAGGATCAGGCCGTGGCTGCGCCCATCAAGCGCGGCGGTACCGAGCGCCTCGAGCAGCGCGCGCTCCTCCGCCTCCCGGATCTTGCGCGAGACGTTCACGCCCGGCGCATCGGGGGTCACCAGCGCGTGGCGGCCGCGGAAGATCAGCCGCGTCGTCAGCGGGATCGCCTTGCCGGGCTCGGCGACTCCGGCCACCTGCACCAGCAGCGGCTTGCCCTCGGCAATCCCCCGACGGTCGCGCAGATAGCCGGTCTGGCCCTCGGGCAGGCGCACGAAGATCCCGCCCTGCCCCTTCATGAGCCGCTCGGCCACGCCGCGGCAGATCGCGCCGGGCGCAAGCGGAGTCAGGGGCGAGATGTCGGCCAGAAGGTCGACGAGCTGGCCGTCCTCCATCAGGGCGGCAGCTTCCCTGCCGAAGAGGCGTCCCAGAACGACCTGGCGACCTTTCATGCGGCGTCTCCTTGGGTTTCGGGCAGGATGCCCGCGGCGGCAAGCATGGCGGCGGTCTCGGCCAAGGGCAGGCCCACGACGGCCGAGAACGAACCTTCAATCCACGGGATGAAGGCCGCGGCGGCGCCTTGGATGGCGTAGGCGCCGGCCTTGCCCTGCCAGTCGCCAATGTCGAGATAGCGCTCGAGCGCGGCAGGCTCGATGGGGCGCATCCGCACCCGGGTCTCCACCAGGCGCAGGCGCGTCCGGCCGCCCTGCCGCAGGGCCAGCGCGGTCAGGACCAGGTGCCGGCGCCCCGACATGAGCCGCATGAAGGCGGCGGCCTCCGCCCGGTCCGCGGGCTTGCCGAGGATGCGGCGGCCGACGCTGACGGTCGTGTCCGCGGTCAGCAGCAGCTCGTCATCGGCCAGAGGCAGCGCCTCGGCCTTCTCAGTGGCCATGCGGCGGACATAGTCGCGCGCCGTCTCGCCGCGATGCGGTGTCTCGTCGATGTCGGCGGGGCGCAGGGCGTCGGGCCGGATGCCGATCTGCGCGAGAAGCTCAAGCCGGCGAGGGCTGGCCGAGCCGAGGATCAGCCGCGGCCGCGTGGCCGGACATGCGCCGGCCTCAGCTGCGGGATCGGGCGTCACTTGAAGCGATAGTTGATGCGTCCCTTGGACAGGTCGTAGGTGTTCATCTCGACCTGCACCTTGTCCCCCGCGAGAACGCGGATGCGGTTCTTCCGCATCTTTCCTGCCATATGCGCGATGATCTCATGGCCGTTTTCCAGCTCGACCCGGAATGTCGCATTGGGCAGGAGTTCCTTAACGACACCGGGGAATTCGAGCATTTCTTCCTTGGCCATGGTCACTCCATCATGAACGTCCCGCAGGATTCGGGACCGGGGTTAGATGCGACCGCACGGCAGGAATTTCAAGGAAAAAGCGCCTGCTCAGCTGGCAATGCGACCTTCGGGCAGATCGAGGTCGCCGCCGAGCCCCCCGCCGTCCCCCATCTGCAGGCGGAAGGGATCGTCCCCCTCCGGCAGCAGGCCGGGGACGAAGCCCGCCGCGGGCCCGCCGATGCCGTCCAGCATAGCGCCCCCTGCATGAAGGGAAGCAGCCTCCTCGGCAGGCGCGCCGAGGCGGATCGCGTGGCAGCCCGCCGCCTCGCCGAGGCGCCCCTGCGCCAGAAGCTGGCCATCCACCGTCTCGACCCGGGCATCGGTCAGCCGGGCGCGGGGCAGCATCAGAAGCCGGCCCTCGGTCAGCGCGCGCAGCTCGCCCAGAGTAATGCGGCGGCGGCAGAGCACGCCGACGACCTCGACCGAGGCCTCGCGCACGGCCGAGGCGATGTCCTCGGGCTCGGCCGCGCCCGCCGCTGGCGCCTCGGACGGGGCTTCCAGCTGGGGGATGGCGGTGGGCGCGGCTGTCGGGGCCGGGCGGGATTGCGTCTCGGGCTGCGGCAGCGCCAGCAGCAGGCGGCCGTCCCGGCTGGCGGGGGCGCCGAGGCGCATCTGGAAATCGAGGCTGCGGAAGGCGTCATGGTCCAGCAGCAGCGACAGGCTGCGTGCCTCGTCGACGGCAGTGACGAAGCGGAACGCGCCCATGCTCTCGAAACCGGGCAGGCTGCACAATTCCTCGCGCAGCTCGGTCAGGAGGGCGTTGATGAAGTCGGTGCAGAGCAGCGCCTCGCTGCGCGTGGGGCGCCGCCGCTCGCCCTCGCGCGTGGTGACGCGGCCCAGGGTCTGGATCTCGATCAGCGCCGTCACCGCCTCGGGGCAAAGCGCGACGGCGCCGAGCGTCTCCCCTGGCCCCTGCAGGATGCCCAGGAGCGGGCGATCGGGCAGCAGCTCGATCAGTTCGGCCAGCGTCAGCGCGCCGGCGGTCACGTCGAGCGGCTGGACGGGCAGCGCGTGCAGCCGTTCGGCCACGCGCCCGAAGGCGGTCGCCGCCGCGCGCGAAGGGGTGCTGGGCGTCTGCCGCGGCAGCTCGGGCGGGCGGCCGCGCTTCGTCTCGGCCTGCCGCCGTGCCAGCAACTGCCGCAAGACCCCCCCTGCACCGGACATGGCGTCCTGTTCCGCATCCGTCTGCTGGCTGGTCATGGTCCGTCCGAATCGCGCTGCTGTCCCGGCCAGATTCGCAAGGAAGGGTTGATAAACCGTTACGCGACGGCCTGCGGCAGCTCGACCGGCGGGCGCTGCGGCAGGCTGATGCGGAAGGCAGCGCCGCCAAGGCCCGGCAGATAGGCGATGTCGCCGCCGAGGACCGCCATGATCTCGCGGCAGATCGCGAGGCCGAGGCCCGCGCCGCCGGCCCGCGCCGGATCATTCAGCCGGGCGAATTTCTCGAAGATCAGCGACTGCCGGCTGCTGTCGATGCCGCTGCCATTGTCCATGATGTTAATGACCGTCCCGCCCTCGGCCGGGCGGGTGACGCGGATGTGCAGCATGGGCCGGTCCGCGTCGCAGTACTTCCGCGCGTTCGAGATGACGTTGATCAGCACCTGCAACAGCCGGTCCGCGTCGGTGATGATGCCGACATGCTCGGAGGCGACGTCGCGGTCGATCAGGAAGCTGCGCTCGGGCCGCGTGGCCGAGGCGGCCGAGAGCGCGCGGCTGATCAGGTCGTGCAGGTTGACGGCCGTAACGGACAGCTGCGCCCGCCCGCTTTCCAGCACCGAGAGGTCCAGAAGGTCGTCCAGAAGCCGCGTCAGCCGCCCGGCCTCGTCATGGATGATCCCGGCGAAACGGCTGCGTTCTTCATGCGTGAGCGTCGGGTCCTTGAGGATCTCCGAAAACGCCCGGACCGAGGTCATGGGCGTGCGCAGTTCGTGGCTGATCTGGCTGAGGAAGGCGTCCTTCTGCACCGAGAGGGCGGTCAGCTTGTCATTGGCCTCGCGCAGTTGCAGGGCGGTGCGCGCCAGTTCGGCCCGCGCGCTCTCCAGCCGCTGCGTCTCTTCCTTGGCGCGCTGCGCCTCGTCCGCGACCTGCAGAAGGTCCGAGACGGTCAGCGCGACGCCCCCCGCCACGCGGTCGATCATGGCATGGGCGGTCGCCGAGCCGATCGACCCGCCAAGCCGCCGCTCGAGCCGCGTCAGAAAGCGCGGGGTCAGGTCCGGCAGGTAGCCGGTCTTGCCCTGCGCATGCGCCTCGTCGCGGAAATAGCGCAGCGCCTCCTCGGGGCCCCAGACCCGGCGGGCCATCGCCAGAAGCGGCTCGGCGCGGCCCTCGCCGCGGGTCATGCGGCTGTGGCGGATCGGCTCGACCGCCGACACGAAGGACAGGCCCTGCAGCCGCTCGACCGGGTCGGGAAAGCCGAAGATCGACACGCCGATGAAGGCCAGGATGTTCATCGACAGCGACAGGAAGACGGCGAAGGTCCAGGGATCGACGCCCGACGGCAGGGGAATGTCGCCGCCAACGCCGATCGAGGGCAGGAAGATCAGCGCGATCCACAGCGCCGCGCCGCAGCCGATCCCGGCATAGGCGCCCTTGCGGTTCGCCCCGCGCCAGAGCAGCCCGCCGATCATCGCCGGCAGCACCTGCGCCATGCCCGCGAAGGCCACAAGGCCCATCGCCGCCAGCGCCGCCGTGCCGCCCGAGGCGTGGTAGTAGAGCCAGCCCGCGCCGGTGACGGCCAGGATCGCCAAGCGCCGGGCGTTCAGCACGAAGCCGCGCAGGTCGTCCGCGTCCTCGCCCCCCTGCGGGCGGCGCAGCGCCAGCCAGACCGGCACCAGCCAGTGGTTCGAGACCATCGTCGCCACCGCGATGGCGCAGACCACCACCATCGAGGTCGCCGCCGAGAAGCCGCCGAGAAAGACCAGCAACGCCAGCCAGTTCTGCCCCTGCGAGGCGGGCAGCGTCAGCATGTAGAGATCGGGGTTGGCCGCGGCCGGCAGCAGCTCGCGCCCCATCACCGCGATCGGAAGCACGAAGAGCGACATGGCGAAGAGATAGGCCGGAAAGGCCCAGCCTGCCGTGTTCAGCCGCTCTTCGTCGGCGGCCTCGACGACCATGACCTGAAACATGCGCGGCAGGGTCAGGATGGCCGCGGCCGAGACGATGTTCAGCGCCGTCCAGCGATCGGCCCTGAGGGCCCAGCCCTCCGCGTTCTGCGGCTCGGCGGCGGCGGCCGCGATGCGGTCCAGGATGTCGGCCGGTCCGTCGGCCAGCCACCAGACGACGAAGACGCCAAGGGTCAGGAAGGCGACCAGCTTGACCACCGCTTCAAGGGCGATGGCGGTGACAACCCCGTGGTGCCGCTCGTCCGCGGCCAGGTTGCGCGTGCCGAAGAGGATGGTGAACAGCGCCAGCCCCGCCGCCACCCACAGCGCGGTGCCGCCGAGCGTGTTGCCGTTCAGCGTCGGCCCGTAGGGCGTGTCGGTGGCGAAGACCTCGAAGGACAGGCTCACCGATTGCAGCTGCAACGCGATGTAGGGGGTCGAGGCGATGACGGCGATCAGCGTGACGAGGCCGGCGAGGCGGTTCGACTTGCCGAAGCGGGCCGAGATCAGGTCGGCGACCGAAGTCACATGGTGCATCCGCGCCACGCGCACGAGGCGGCGCAGCCCCCACCACGCGCCGGTGAAGACGATGGTCGGGCCGAGATAGATGGTCAGGAACTCCAGCCCCGAGCGCGAGGCGTAGCCGACAGCGCCGTAGAAGGTCCAGGCCGAGCAGTAGACCGAGAGCGAGAGCGTGTAGACCAGCGGATGGTCGAGCCAGCGCACATGGCCGCGCGCCGCCGCGCGGTCGGCCGCAAAGGCGACGCCGAACATCAGGACGACATAGGCCAGGCAGCTCGCGAGCAACGTCTCAAAGGGCATCGGGGCCGCGCTCCGCCTCACCTGACGGCCGGCGCCCCGCAAGCCCGTCGCGCGGGGCGACCTGCGCGGCGGCGGCCTCGCTGGCGCGGACGGTCGCGGCCTCGGCCCGCAGCAGCGCCCGGTGCAGCGCCCAGATCGCGACGATCAGCCCGGCCCAGAGCGCGAAGAACCACACCGCCCCGCCTGCATAGCTGACCGAGCGCGGCACCCACCAGACCGGCAGCAGCAAGAGCAGCGTCGCCAGCACCGGCAGCACGCGCGCGGCGTCGCCAAGCCGTCGGCGGTGGAACGACGCGCGTTCCAGGAACAGCGGCCGGTCAGGCATGGCCCTGCCCCGCCGCAACCGCCTGCCGTGTCATGACAGCATCTGGCGGACCAGCGCCCGCAGGTCCTCGTTCGCGAAGGGCTTGGCAAGGACGGCGTCGGCGCCGCTTCCGGCCTCGGTCGTCTCGCCGCGGGCGGTCAGCATCAGCACCGGCGTCGCGGCGAGGGCCGGATCCTCGGCCGCGCGCAGGTCGCACAGGATCTCGGTCCCCGAGCGGTTGGGCAGCATCAGGTCCAGGATCACGAGGCGCGGGCGGTGGCGCTCGATCTCCTCGATGCCGCCGGCGCCGTCGTGATGCAGGCCGAACTGCCAGCCCTCGCGGGTCATGATGAAGCGCACCGCCTCGGCGATGTTCGGCTCGTCCTCGATCATCAGGATGTCCAGACCCATCTGACACGCGCCTCCCCCAAAGCGCGTTGATGATGCGGCAGAAAGCGTCGCGATGTCAAAGCATCCGTGGTCTCATCGACCGTCCGGCAGGTTCGTGATGCCCGCGCGCATCCCTGCCGCCGTGGCTGGCGCGAGGATTGACGGCTCGCGCCGGGCCGGGCAGTCCCGGCGCGGGCAGATGCGGCAGGTCGGCCCGATGGCGGTGGCGTCGGCCCGTGCCGCCCCCGGCTCCGGCAGGACCAGCATCAGCCCCTCGATCAGCACCGGCCCCGACATTCCCTGCGGTTGACGGCGCGCGGCGAGGCTGAGCGTCCAGAAGCGGCGCCCGTCAGGCGTGACGACCTGCCGCTGAAGCGCCGCGCCCGGCGCGGCCAGCGCCTCGTAGAGCGGCCAGAGCGGGCAGCTTTCGCCCGGCCGGGGCAGCGGGAAGCCAGGGGCGGCGCGGCGGAAGGTCAGTGTGCCCGAGGCGTCGCAAGCCAGCAGCCCCGCGCTCTCGAAACCGGGCGGGCGCAGCATCGCCAGCCGCCGCAGCAGAAGATCCAGCGGCACCCGCAGGCCCTCCGCCATCATCACCGGGTCCGGCACGCCCGCGCCCTCTTGCCCTGTCGCGGCAGCGGCAAGGCGCAAATCGGGCAGCGCGTCGCGGTCGTCCTGCATCCGCATCGCCAGCCGCGCGGCCATCGCGCGGGCAGCGTCCGAGGCCAGCGCCGCATCCTCGAGGGCGCCAGCCTCCAGCCACTGCTCCACCTCCTCCTGCGGGGTCAGCGGCGCGGCCTCGGTCTCGAAACTGTCGAGATATGCGACGAGCGATTGCGCCGTCACCGACAGGCGCTGGCTGTCCTCGTTGAGGTTGCCGTGGAAGCGCCGTCGCCAGTCGGCCGGAATGTCCTCTTCCTCGACGAGGATCGAGGCGGTGGAGCGCAGCGAGGTCACGGCCGACAGCACCTCGTGCAGCGTGGTCAGCAGGTAGGGATCGCGCGTCATCCGTTCGCTGAGGGTCGTCAGCTGCCGCTCCAGCGCGGCGGCGCGGCGGGCATGGCCGACCAGCAGCTGCGACCAGCCCGGATAGCGGGCGATGAACTCGGCGGCCTGGTCCAGCTCGGCCGCCTGCGCCTCGGGCAGGGGCTGTGCGGCGGCCTCGCGCAGGGCCGCGATGCGCGCCTCCTCGCGACCCTGCGCCAGCTCCTCGGGGGGAACCTGAAGCTCGCCGGCGAGGCGGCTGACCAGTTCGGGGCTGACGGGACGGCGGTTGTGCTCGATGAGGTTCAGATAGGCCGGCGAGATGCCTACGGCCCGTGCCAGCTGCGCCTGCCGCCGCGACAGCGCCAGCCGCCGCTCGCGGATGCGGGTGCCGGTCAGGACATGGGGGCCGCTGCGATCGCTCATGGGGTGATGAAAGCCCGCCCGCTTGCCTTGGGCAAGGAAATCCTGCGCTTAGACGGCGATCCCGTGACGGCCCGCAAGGTCGGTGAAGAACTGCCACGCCACCCGCCCCGAACGCGCGCCCCGCGTCGCCTGCCACTCGATCGCCTCGGCATGCAGCTGCTGCGGGTCCACGGCCAGCCCATAGCTGTCGCAATAGCCGGCGATCATGGCGAGGTATTCGTCCTGGCTGCAGGGGTGGAAGCCCAGCCACAGCCCGAAGCGGTCCGACAGCGAGACCTTCTCCTCGACCGCCTCGCCGGGATGGATGGCGGTGGCGCGCTCGTTGTCGATCATGTCGCGCGGCATCAGGTGGCGCCGGTTCGAGGTCGCGTAGAGGATCACGTTCGCCGGCCGTCCGCTGATCCCGCCATCCAGCACCGCCTTCAGCGACTTGTACTGCGTGTCGTCATGGCTGAAGGACAGATCGTCCGCGAAGAGCAGGAACCGCTTGTCCGGCCGCGCGCCCAAGAGCGCCAGCAGCCGGCCGACCGAGGCCAGATCCTCGCGCGCGATCTCGACCAGCACCAGCGGCAGGCCCTGCGCGACCGCCTCGGCATGGACCGCCTTGACCAGCGAGGACTTCCCCATGCCCCGCGTGCCCCAGAGGAGGGCGTTGTTCGCGCCATGCCCGCGTGCGAATTGCAGCGTGTTCTCCAAAAGCGTGCGGCGGGCGCGGTCGATGCCGATCAGCTGGACCAGATCGACGCGGGCGACCTGCGGCACCGGCTCAAGCCGGTCGGGGTCCGGGTGCCAGACATAGGCCTCGGCGCCGGTGAAGTCGGGCACCGGCACGGGAGGCGGCGCCAGCCGCTCGAGCGCGGCGGCGATGCGCTCGAGCGGCTCGCTCACTGCTCGTCCTCGACCCAGAGGCCCTGGGCGCGCAGCTCGGCCTCGCGCTTCTTCTCGATGCGGCGGACCAGCTGGATCGAGATCTCGTAAAGGCCGTAGACCACCGTGAAGAGCACGACCTGAGAGATGACGTCCGGCGGCGTGGCAATGGCCGCCAGCACCAGGATCGCCAGCACGGCGTAGCGCCGCACCCCGGCCAACCCCTCGGCCGAGACCAGCCCCGCCTTGCCCATCAGCGTCAGCAGCACGGGCAGCTGGAAGCTGAGGCCGAAGGCCATGATGAACTTGGTGGTCAGCGACAGGTATTCCTCGACCGAGCCCTGGAAGACGATGGCGGCCATCGGCGTCGCGGGCTGGGTCGCGCCTGCGGCGGGATCGTCTGGCAGCAGCAGCGGCCCCTGCTGAAAGGCCAGGAAGAAGTCGTAGGCCATCGGCAGGATGATGTAGAAGGCGAAGGCCGCGCCGACGAAGAACATGACCGGCGAGGCGACGAGGAAGGGCAGGAAGGCCTGCTTCTCGTTGCGGTAGAGGCCCGGCGCCACGAAGCGCCACATCTGGTAGCCGATGATCGGGAAGGACAGCGCGAAGCCGCCCAGCAGCGAGATGCGGATGGCGACGAAGAAGCCCTCCTGCAGCTTCAGCAGGATCAGGCCGCATTCCTGCCCGCGATCTTCCAGCGCGGCGCAGATGGGCTGGGTCAGGAAGTTGTAGATCGGGTTCCAGACCGTGTAGCACAGCACCATCGCGATGATGAAGGCGACCAGCGACCAGATGATGCGGGTGCGCAGCTCGGCCAGATGCTCGATCAGGGGGGCAGAGCTGTCGTCGATCTCTTCTTTCGGGGGGGTCTTGCCGGCCAACTCAGTCGTCTTTCATGTCCGAGCGGCGAACCGCGTGCAGCCGCCGCGCGCCCGTGCCACTGCCCGTGCCTGCGCCAGCACCTGTTCCGGCGATCGGGGCGGCTGCGGCCGTCGCCGTCGCCGGGGCAGGCGCGGCCTCGGCGGTTGCCTTCGCCTTGGCGATCGTCTCGGCGGGGGGTGGGGGTGCGTCGGCGGCGGGGGCGTCCGGGTCGGGCTTCAGCGCGGTGCGCTTCGGCTGCGGGCGCTTGGGGTCCCATTTCTCGAACCGCTCCGTCGCGCGGTCCAGCGCGTCGAGGCCGAGCGCCTTCTTCGAGGTCAGGCTCTTCACGTCGCGCAGCGTGCCCGCCGCCTCGTCAAGGCCCGCGCCCTTGGCCGCGTCCTCCATGGCCGAGCTGAACTCGCGCGCCATGCCCCGCGCCTTGGCGGTGATCCGGCCAAGCGAATGGAACAGGTGCGGCAGGTCCTTCGGCCCGACCACGATCAGCGCCACGACCCCGATCAGAAGCAGCTCGGTCCAGCCGATGTCCAGCATGGCTCAGCGCCTTTCGCGGATCAGCGGTGGTCGGTCGAGGTGGTGGTGGTGCTCTGCGGCTTCGGCGTCGGCGTCACGTCGCGGGCACGCTCGCCCGGCAGGTCGCGGCGCAGCGCGGGGTCGCGCAGGTCGTCCGTCGCGGTCTCGACCTCTTCCGAGCCGTCCTTGACGCCCCGCTTGAAGGCGGTGATGCCCTTGCCGACCTCGCCCATCAGCGACGAGATCTTGCCGCGCCCGAACAGCACCAGCACGACGACCGCGATGAGAAGAAGGCCGGGAAGGCCGATATTGTTCAGCATGTGAAACTCCATCAGCGGACGAGCTTCGCCCGCGCCCCACAGATACGGGCTGGCACGCGTGATTGCAAAGCCCTTCTCCGTGATCGCGAAGCCGTGTGCAGACCCCCGCCCGCCTGCGCGCCCGCGCCGCCTTGGCAGCGCGCTGGCGCCGGGTGATAAGGGCGCATGGACATGGCCACCTACATCACCGCTTTCGTGACGCTTTTCGTGGTCATGGATCCCGTCGGACTGGCGCCGATCTTCATCGCGCTGACTCCGGACATGTCCGGCGCCGCGCGTCGCCGCATCGGGCTGCGCGCGCTGGTCATCGCCGCGATCCTGCTGACGCTCTTCGGCCTTGCGGGCGAGGCGATCCTGTCGGGCATCGGCATCTCGATCTCGGCCTTCCGAATCGCCGGGGGCCTCCTGCTGTTCCTGACCGCGCTCGACATGCTGTTCGAGCGGCGGACCGAGCGGCGCGAGGGCCAGGCCGGCATGGAGGAACCCAGCCACGACCCCTCGGTCTTCCCGCTGGCGATGCCGCTTCTGGCCGGTCCCGGCGCGCTGGCCACGATGATCCTGCTGGTGGGCGAGGGCCAGGGCGCGGGCCATATCGTCATGGTCCACCTGATGATGCTGGCCGTGCTGGCCATCGCCATGGTCCTCTTCGTGCTGGCGACGCCGCTTGCCCGCGCGCTTGGCCGCACCGGCACGATGGTCGTCACGCGCCTTCTGGGGATGCTGCTGGCCGCGCTGTCGGTGCAGTTCGTGATCGACGGGCTGCGCGGGTCGGGGCTTTTCGGATGAGCGGGGACGAGACTGCCCGCCTCGCCTATCTGGTGCTGCTGCTGGTGGTGATCGGCGGCGCGATGCTGTTCGAGCTGTCCGGCCGCGGCGGCCGCGCCCTGCGCCAGATGCTGCTGTGGGTGGTCGCCTTCGCGGGCCTGGCCCTGGCGGCCGACTGGTGGATGGGCGGCGATGCGCCGCGCCAGCAGATGCTGGAGGGCGGCCGGATCGAGGTTGCCGCCGGCCGCGGCGGGCATTTCCACCTGGAGGCCGTGCTGAACGGCGAGCCGGTCCATTTCATCGTCGACACGGGCGCGACCACCGTCGCCCTCAGCCGCGAGGATGCCCGCCGCGTCGGCATCGACCCCGCGCGCCTCTCCTATACCGGCATCGCCATGACGGCGAACGGCCAGGTGCCGACGGCGCAGGTGACGATCCGCGACTTCGCGCTTGGCGAGGTGCGGGACCAGAACGTGCGCGCCGTGGTGATCGACGGCGACCTAGGCGTGTCGCTTCTGGGCATGTCCTATCTCAGCCGCTTCGCCCGCGTCAGCTTCGAGGGCAACCGGCTGATCCTGGAGCGCTGAGGGTCAGCCCCAGACCTCCTGGAATTCGCGCCACTCGCGCGCGCCCATCCCGGAATTCTCCTGCGTCACCACCTCGCCGGCCAGCCGCCGCTTCAGCGCCGCCGCGCCCTGCGCAGACAGGCTCACCGCGTCCATCCGGTAGTCGCGGAAGGCGGCGAAGGCGGCCGGCACCCAGTCCGCGACGATCTCGCACATGACCTCGGCATAGACCCGTATCTCGTATTGCGCATGGGCATCGGCCCGCAGGCGCAGGAAGTGCAGAAGGTTGTGCAGGTCCGTCTTCCAGTACCACTGGGTGTAGATGTTCGCCGGCAGGTTCATCCGCGCCAGCTCGCGCGCGAGGCCCTGCTGGCCGTCCTGGCTCAGCATCGCCTCGTAATGGTCATAGGACCGCATCGCGTCGTCCCGCAGCAGGTCGAGGACGCGCTGCGCCTCCTCGCCCTGCAAGACGTCGCCGCGCCCCTGGTTGTTCTGCGTCGATTGCGCCGCCAGCTGCTCGGGCGCGGGAATGTAGAACTCGCGGTCGAGGATCGAGTAGCGCGCCGAGTATTCGTTGACGTTCGCCATCCGGTGCCGGATCCACTGGCGGGCGACGAAGACCGGCAGCTTGACGTGGAACTTCACCTCGCACATCTCGAACGGGGTCGAGTGCCAGTGCCGCATCAGGTAGCGGATCAGCCCCTCGTCGTTCTGGACCGAGCGCGTGCCCCGGCCATAGCTGACCCGCGCCGCCTGGCAGATCGCCGCATCATCGCCCATGTAGTCGATGACCCGCACGAAGCCGTGGTCCAGCACCTCATGCGCCGTGTAAAGCCGCGCCTCCATCCCGGGCGAGACCGCCCGCAGCGTCCGCTCGCCCCCGGCCCGCTGGCTCTCGATCTCGGCTTTCTGTTCGGGGCTGAGCGGCATGGGGGCGATCCTTCGGTCGGTTCGGATCAACCTCTAGCGCCGGCGCACATATAATTCCAGCCGGTGATGCACGATCTCGTAGCCCAGCTCGGCGGCGATCTCGGCCTGCAGCTTCTCGATGCGTTCGCTGTGAAACTCCATCACCTCGCCGCTGTCCACGTCGATCATGTGGTCGTGGTGCGGCGCATCGGCCGCCTCCCACCGGGCCGGCTCGCCCTGGAACTCCAGCTTCTCGATCACCCCCTGCGCCTGGAGCGTCGTCAGCGTGCGGTAGACGGTGGCCAGCGACACCCCTGCCCCGGCCGTGACCGCCCGCGCATGCAGCTCGGCCGCGTCGGGATGATCCTCGGCCGCCGCGATCACACGCAGCAGCGCCGCCCGCTGCCGCGTCAGCCGCACGCCCGCGCCGCGCAGCGCATCCTCCAGTTCCTTGGCCCGTCCCTCGCTCATCCGCCGATTTTGCCGCAAGCCCGCACCAGTTGCAACTGGTTCGCATCTATTGACAGTTGCGAACGCGTCGCACATCTAGAGCGGCAGGAGGTCCATCGATGCGCTTGCCGATCCTTGCCGCCCTGCTTCTGACGCCGCTGGCAGCTGCCGCCGACCAGATCAAGGTCGCGACCAGCTTCACGATCCTGGCCGACATGGCCCGGAACGTCGCCGGCGATCTGGCCGAGGTGACCTCCATCACCCGCCCCGGCGCCGAGATCCACGACTACCAGCCCACCCCCCGCGACGTGCTGGGGGTGCAGGATGCCGACCTGATACTGGTCAACGGCATGAACCTGGAAGGCTGGATCGACAGCTTCCTCGTCCGGCTCGAGGACGTGCCCGTGGCGGTGCTGACCGAGGGAATCGCGCCCGTCCCCATCGCGGGCGGCGGCTATGACGGGCAGCCGAACCCCCATGCCTGGATGGCCCTCGACAGCGCCGGGATCTACATCGACAACATTGCCGCCGCCCTGTCCCAAGCCGACCCGGCGAACGCCGCCGCCTACGCGGCCAATGCCGAGACCTACAAGGCCGAGATCGCCGCCACCATCGCTCCCCTGCGCGACGCCGCCCGCGCCCTGCCCGAGGACCGCCGCATCCTGGTGACCTCCGAAGGCGCCTTCTCCTACCTCGCCCGCGATTTCGACCTGGAGGAGCTGTACCTCTGGCCGATCAACGCCGAGGGCGAAGGCACGCCGCAGCAGGTCCGCACCCTGGTCGACCGGATGCGCGAGACGGGCGCGCCGGTGATCTTCTCGGAAAGCACCGTCTCGGACCGCCCCGCCCGCGCGGTGGCCGCCGAGACCGGCGCCCGCTATGGCGGCATTCTCCACGTGGACAGCCTGTCCGATGCGGACGGCCCGGTGCCGACCTATCTCGACCTCCTCCGGGTGACCTCCGAGACCATCGTCACCCAGCTCGCGGCCGACTGAGATGACACACGCGATCGAGGTCCGAAACCTGACGGTCGCCTATCGCAGCGGCCTGACCGCGATCACCGATGCCAGCTTTTCCGTCCCGAAGGCCTCGGTCACCGCGCTGGTCGGCGTGAATGGGGCGGGCAAGTCGACCCTCTTCAAGGCCCTGACCGGCCTTCTGCCCGGACGCGGCGACATCGCCATCCTCGGCCGCCCGGTCCGGCAGGCCCTGCGCGCCAACCTCATCGCCTACGTGCCCCAATCCGAAGAGGTCGACTGGACCTTCCCCGTCCTCGTCGAGGACGTGGTGATGATGGGCCGCTACGGCCATATGGGCTTTCTGCGCCGCGCCCGTCCCGCCGACAGCGAAGCCGTCGAGGCCGCCCTCGCCCGCGTCGGCCTCGCGGACATGCGCCGCCGCCAGATCGGGGAACTCTCGGGCGGCCAGAAGAAGCGCGTCTTCCTCGCCCGCGCGCTCGCGCAAGAGGCGCAGGTGATCCTCCTCGACGAGCCCTTCACCGGCGTCGACGTGCAGACCGAGCGCGCCATCATCGAGCTGCTGATCCAGATGCGGAACGAGGGCCGCGCCATGCTCGTCTCCACCCACGACCTCGGCGCGGTGCCCGAATATTGCGACCGGGTGGTGATGGTGAAGGGCACCGTCCTCGCGAGCGGCCCCACCGCCACCACCTTCACGCCCGAGAACCTGCGCCGCGCCTTCGGCGGCACGCTGCGCCACTTCCCGCTAGGCGCGACCGACCTCTTCACCGATGACGAGCGCCCGCTGGTCATGGAGGCCAACCGCCCCCGCACCGGAGGCGGCGCGTGAGCCCATCTTCTGTGCAGAAATATCCCACGGGGGTGCGGGGGTGTGAAACCCCCGCCTGCGGCGCCTGATGCTGGAGCTCGCCCTGACCCCCTTCCGCTACGACTACATGACGACCGCGATCTGGGTCGCGGCCCTTGTCGGCGCCAGCTGCGCCTTCCTGTCGGCCTATCTCATGCTCAAGGGCTGGAGCCTCATCGGCGACGCCCTCTCGCATTCCATCGTCCCCGGCGTGGCCGGCGCGATCATGCTGGGCCTGCCCTTCTCGCTCGGCGCCTTTCTGGCCGGGGGGCTCGCCGCGCTCTCGATGCTGTTCCTGAACCAGCGCACGGGGCTGAGGCAGGACACCGTGATCGGGCTCATCTTCACCGGCTTCTTCGGCATCGGCCTCTTCATGGTCTCGCTGAACCCGGTCGCGGTGGACATCCAGAGGATCACGCTCGGCAATATCCTCGCCATCGCACCCGGGGACGTCCTGCAACTCGTCCTCATCTCCGGCGTCTCGCTCGCGATCCTCATCTTCATCTGGCGCGACCTGATGGTGGTCTTCTTCGACGAGAGCCACGCGCGCACCATCGGCCTGCGCCCCGGCCTTCTGAAGCTCGTCTTCTTCACCCTGCTCGCCGCCTCGACCGTCGCCGCCATGCAGACCGTCGGCGCCTTCCTGGTGATCGCGCTGGTCATCACGCCCGGCGCCACCGCCTACCTGCTGACCGACCGCTTCGGCTGGATGCTCGCGCTGTCGGTCGCCATCGGCGCGCTCACCTCGGCCATCGGCGCCTATGCCAGCTTCTTTCTCGACGGCGCCACCGGAGGCGTCATCGTCCTTCTCCAGACTGCCCTCTTCCTCGCCGCGCTGGTCTTGGCCCCGCGCCACGGCCTGATCGCCGCCCGCCGCCGCAGGCGCGCCGCATGAGCTGGGCATACGAGACCTTCATCCTGCCCTTCACCTTCCCGGTGATGCGCGACGCGCTGCTGATGGCGTTGGCAGTGGCGCTGCCCGCCGCCCTTCTCAGCTGCTTTCTGGTCCTCAAAGGTTGGGCGCTGATCGGGGACGGGATCAGCCACGCGGTCCTGCCCGGCGTGGTGCTGGCGCATCTGGCCGGCGTGCCGATGCTGATCGGAGCCTTCATCGCCGGCATGATCTGCGCGCTGGCGGCGGGCTGGCTCGACGCCTCCAGCCGTATCAAGTCCGACACGGCGCTCGGCATCGTCATGTCGGGGATGTTCGCGCTCGGCCTCGTCCTACTGCTGGCCTTCCCCGGCGAGCTGCATCTGAGCCACATCCTCTTCGGCAACATCCTCGGCCTCGTGCCGGCCGACTTCGCCAGCACCCTGCCCATCGCCGCCGGCATTACCGCCGCCATCGCGCTGAAGTGGCGGGACCTCGCCCTGCTGGCCTTCGATCCGGTGCAGGCGCGGGCGGCGGGGCTGAGGACGAACTGGCTGCATTACGGGCTTCTGGCGATGATCTCGGCGGCGGTGGTGGCGATGCTCTCCTCGGTCGGGATCATCCTCGCCATCGGCCTGCTGATCGCGCCGGGGGCGATCGCCTTCCTGCTGGTCCGCCGGCTCGGCGCGATGCTGATCCTCGCCGCCGCCCTGACGCTGGCGGCCAGCGCGGCGGGCATCTGGGCCAGCTTCTGGCTGGACAGCGCCCCTGCGCCCACGATCATCGTGGTGCTGACGGGGCTCTTCGTTCTCGCCTTCCTCTGGCGGCAGGTGGTGCCGCGCTAGGCCATCGCGCGGGCGTCCGCCAGGATCATCTCCGCCGCCTTCTCGGCGATCATCGTCGCCGGCGCATGGGTGTTGCCCGAGACGATGCTCGGCATGATCCCCGCATCCGCGACGCGAAGCCCAAGGAGCCCATGCACCTTCAGCCGCGGATCGACGACAGCGCCCGGCCCTGTCCCCATCTTCGTCGTGCCGACCGGATGGAAGATCGTCGTCCCGACCTCCCCCGCCGCCCGCAGCAGATCCGCGTCGCTGACCAGATGCGCGCCCGGCTTCACCTCTTCGGGACGGAAGGCAGCCATGCGCTTCGTCGTCATCAGCCGGCGCGCGTGGCGCAGGCTCTCGATTGCCACCTGCCGGTCACCCTCGGTCGAGAGGTAGCGCGGCGCGATGGCCGGGGCGGCCAAGGGATCGGGGGCGGTGATGTGGCAGGAGCCCACGCTCTCGGGGCGCAGGTTGCAGACCGAGACAGTGAGGCCCGGAAAGTCGTGCAGCGGATCGCCGAACTTGTCCAAGGACAACGGCTGGACATGGTACTCGATATTGGCCGTCTCGAACGCTTCCGAAGACTTGGCGAAGATCCCCAGCTGGCTCGGCGCCATCGCCATCGGCCCGCTGCGCCTGAGCGCATATTCCAGCGCGATCCCCGCCTTGCCCCAGAGCGTCCGCGCCCGGTCGTTCAGCGTCTTCGCCCCCTCGATGCGGAAGATCGTCCGCAGCTGCAGATGGTCCTGCAGGTTCTCGCCCACGCCCGGCAGGTCATGGACCGCCGCGATGCCCAAGGCGGCCAGCCGCTCGGCCTGCCCGATGCCCGACAGCTCCAGCAGCGCGGGCGAGTTGATCGCCCCGGCCGACAGGATCACCTCGCCGCGCACCCGCGCCCGCCGGACCATCCCGTGCTGACGGAAGTCGAGGCCTGTGATGCGCTTGCCCTCCAGCACCAGGCGCAGGACCTGCGCGTCGGTCTCGATCCGCAGGTTGGGCCGGCCCCGCACCGGGTCGAGAAAGGCCTTTCGCGCGTTCCAGCGGATGCCCCGCCGCTGCGTGACGGGGAAGTAGCCCACCCCCTCGTTGTCGCCACAGTTGAAATCTGGGCAGGCCGGCAACCCCATCTCCTGCGCCGCCTCGGCCACGGCATCCAGGATCGGCCAGCTGAGGCGCTGCTTCTCGACCCGCAGCTCGCCCGCATCGCCATGCAGCGCGCAGGCGGCCTCGTAATGCCGCTCGGACCGGCGGAACAGCGGCAGCACGTCGTCCCAGCCCCAGCCCGGATTGCCGGCCTGCCGCCAGCGGTCGTAATCGGCCGCCTGCCCGCGCATGTAGATCATGCCGTTGATCGACGAGCAGCCGCCCATGACCCGCCCGCGCGGATAGTTCAGGCGCCGCCCGTTCAGCCCCGGCTCGGGCTCGGTCCGGTAGCACCAGTCCAGCTTGGGGTTACCCATCGCATAGAGATAGCCGACCGGCACATGCACCCAGAGCCGGTTGTCATGGCCGCCCGCCTCCAGCAGCAGCACGCGGTGCCGCGGATCGGCGGAAAGCCGGTTCGCCAGCACGCAGCCCGCCGAGCCCGCGCCCACCACGATGAAGTCGTAGTCTCCGAAATCCTGCATCCGCGCCTCCTCGCGCCAAAGGCTAGCCAGCCGGGCGCAGGGCCGCAAGCTGCAGGGCTTCAGCAATCCTTAAGGCCTGCCTGCTAGGGTCGTTCATCGAACTGCTTCATGTAGGTGCCAAGATGGCCGCTTCCCTTGACGAGACTGCAATAGACCTAGAGGCCCGGCTCGACTTCCTCGGCCTGACGACCGAGGACCAGTCGAGGCTGCGACGCCTCTCGGCCCAGATCGACGCCAGCATCCGCCCGGCCCTGGCAGGTTTCTACGCCAAGGTCACGCGGACGCCGGTGCTGCGCCAGCAGTTCCGGGACGAGGGTCACATGGACCACGCCCGCGATTCGCAGCAGGCGCACTGGAAGCGGATCATGCAGGCCGATTTCGGCCAGGCCTATGCCTCGGCCGTGCGCCGCATTGGCGCCGTCCACGCCCGGATCGGGCTCGAGCCGCGCTGGTATGTCGGCGGCTACGGGCTGGTGCTCGACCGGCTGCTGCGGGACGTGGTCGTGAACCGCCGCAGCTTCCGTGCAAGCCACCGGGTGGCGCTTGCGGCCGATCTGTCGGCCCTCGTGCGGGCGGCGCTTCTCGACATCGAGCTGTCCATCACCACCTATCTCGAGCAGATCGACGCCCGCCGCCTCCATGCCGAGGAAGAGCGTCAGCGCGCCTTCGACGAACTGGCCGGGGCGATGTCGCAACTGGCGCGCGGGGACCTGTCGGCCCGCGTCAGCGCCTGCCTCTCGGAGAAGACCATGTTCAACGAGGCGATCGCGTCGCTGGCCGCCACGATCGGCGCCGTGCGCCGCGGCGCCGACGAGATCGGCAACGGCACGCGGGAGATCGCGGCGGCCTCGGACGATCTGGCGCGCCGGACCGAGCAGCAGGCCGCCAGCTTGGAGGAGACCGCGGCCGCCTTGAACGAGATGACGGAATCGGTGCGCGCCTCTGCGCAGCGCAGCCGCGAGGCGGACCAGATGGCCGGCCGCGCCCGCGACGTTGCGGCCAAGGGCAGCCAGGTGATGTGCGAGACGCGCGATGCCATGTCCAGCGTCGCAAGCAGCGCCAGCGAGATGGGGCAGATCATCGGCGTCATCAACGAGATCGCGTTCCAGACGAACCTTCTGGCGCTCAACGCGGGGGTCGAGGCCGCACGCGCCGGCGACGCCGGCCGCGGCTTCGCGGTGGTCGCGGCCGAGGTGCGGGCGCTGGCGCAGCGCTCGGCAGAAGCCGCGCGCACGATCCAGGTCCTCATCGACCGCAGCGCCCACCAGACTGAGCAGGGCGTGGCGCTGGTCGACGCGACCAACTCGGCCCTGAGCGAGATCATGGAGGTGGTCGCCGAGATCGGCAGCCGCATCACCGAGATTGCGGACGGCACGCAGCGCCAGGCGATGAGCATCTCCGAGATCAACAACGCGATCCGCTATCTCGACGACGCCACGCAGCAGAACGCCGCCATGGTCGAGCAGGCCACGGCGACAAGCGCGCTTCTGCACAACGAGACGCAGTCGCTGACGCAGCTCGTCTCGCGCTTCGCCGGCATCGACACCCGCCCCGAGCCGCAGCGCCTCAGCCGCGCCGGCTGAGGCCCGCACCCGCGCCGGACCGGCTTGCGCCGCCCGAGCGGGTGATCTAGCCTTCCTGCAACCGTTGGGGTGCCTGCGTGCAGGCTGAGAGGCGAAATGCCAACCCATCGAACCTGATCCGGGTCATGCCGGCGGAGGGAACGGTGCCGAAGGACTGCCGCCACGCGGCCTGCCCTGCGTCCTCTCCCCCTCGTCACGCCCCGGCTGCCGAAGGAGGGCGACGTGACACCAAGGCTGAACCGCGTGCCGGTCGCGCTGACGATTGCCGGATCCGACTCGGGCGGCGGCGCCGGGATCCAGGCCGACCTCAAGACATTCTCGGCGCTCGGCGTCTATGGCGCCAGCGTCATCACCGCCCTCACCGCGCAGAACACACGCGGCGTGCACAGGGTCGAGGCGGCCAGCCCCGACATCATCACCGCCCAGATCGATGCGGTGACCACCGATCTTGCCCCTGCCGCGATCAAGCTGGGGATGCTCGGGGACAGCGCCGCGATCTGCGCCGTGGCCGCAGCCCTGACCGGCTCGAGCGTTCCTGTGATCCTCGATCCGGTGATGGTGGCGAAGTCGGGCGACGCGCTGCTGCCGGACGAGGCGGTCGAGACGCTGCGCACGGTCCTGCTGCCGCGCTGCGCGCTGCTGACGCCGAACCTGCCCGAGGCCGCGCGCCTGCTGGACTGCCCCCCGGCGAGCGACGAGGCCGAGATGGCGCGGCAGGCCGAGGCGCTGCGCGCCCTCGGTGCCGCCGCCGTGCTGATGAAGGGGGGACATGCGGAGGGGCCGACCTGCACCGACCTCCTCCTGACGGACAGCGGCATGCTGCGCTTCAGCGCACGGCGCCAGGCGACGCGGAACACGCACGGCACCGGCTGCACCCTGTCCGCGGCCATCGCGGCCGCGCTGGCGCATGGGCAGGGACTGGCGCAGGCGGTCGGGATCGCGCATCGCTATCTGCAAGGCGCCATCGCAGGGGCCGATGCGCTGCGGGTCGGCGGCGGCATCGGGCCGGTCCATCATTTCCATGCAGTCTGGGCGGATGTCTGACGTCACCGTCATCGGCGCCGGCGTCGCGGGCCTCTTCGCCGCGCTTGAGCTGTCGCGCCGCGGCCTAGCCGTCCGCCTCATCGACCGGGGGGGCGGGCCGGGCGCGCATGGCTGCTCGTGGTGGGCGGGCGGGATGCTGGCGCCCGATTGCGAGGGCGCGACGGCCGAGCCGCAGGTCGCGCGGCTCGGGGCCACGGCCGCCGCGGCCTGGGCCCCCATCACCCCCGTGACCCGGCGCGGCACGCTTGTCCTCGCCATGCCGCGCGACCGGGCCGAACTGGCCCGCTTCGCCCGCCGCACGAGCCGGCACCGCGAGATCGTCCCGGCCGAGCTTGAGCCGGAACTGTCGCATCACCGGACCGGCCTCTTCTTCGAGGCCGAGGCGCATCTGGACCCCCGCCGCGCGCTCAGCGATCTGGTGCGGGCGCTGGCCGCGCGCGGCGTCACGGTCGAGACCGCCGAGGCCGATCCTGCCGACATCCCCGGTCCGGTGATCGACGCGCGCGGCCTGGCGGCAGGGCTTCCTGACCTGCGTCCCGTTCGGGGCGAGATGGCGGTGCTGCACGCGCCCGGCATCCGCCTGTCGCGGCCGGTGCGGCTGCTGCATCCGCGCCATCCGCTCTACCTCGTGCCGCGCGACGAGGGGCTCTTCATGCTGGGGGCGACGCAGCTGGAAAGCGCCAGCCGCGCGCCCGTCAGCGCCCGCGCCGCCCTCGAGCTGCTGAGCGCCGCCTATGCCCTCGACCCGCGCTTCGCCGAAGCCGCGATCGTCGAGCTGGGCGCCGACCTGCGGCCCGCCTTTCCCGACAACATCCCGCGCATCCTCGTGCGCGGGCGGGTGCTGCATCTGAACGGCCTCTTTCGCCACGGCTACTTGCTGGCGCCGGCGCTGGCGCGGCAGGCTGCCGACCACATCCTGACCCGCACGAGGGGAGAACTCGTCCATGAAGATTGAACTCAACGGCGCCGAGCGCGACATCGCCGCCGCCACCGTGGCCGAAGCGCTGGACGAGCTGGGGTTCGGGGACCGCCGCGTCGCCACGGCGCTGAACGGCGCCTTTCTGCCGGCCTCGGCCCGCCCCGTGCAGCGACTGCACGACGGTGACCGGCTCGAGGTGCTGACGCCGATGCAGGGGGGCTGAGATGCGCGACTTCTACGGCGTCACCCTGCCCTCGGCCCTGATGCTGGGCACCGCGCGCTACCCATCGCCGGCGGTGCTGGAGGCGGCGTTCCGCAGCAGCGGCGCGGCCGTCGCCACGGTCTCGCTGCGCCGCGAGCAGGGCCAGGGCGGGGCGTTCTGGGACATGATCCGCGAGCTGGGCGTGCGCGTCCTGCCCAACACCGCCGGATGCCACAGCGCCCGCGAGGCGATCACCACGGCGCAGATGGCGCGCGATCTCTTCGACACGCCGTGGATCAAGCTCGAGGTGATCGGACATGCCGACACGCTGCAGCCCGACCCCTTCGGGCTTCTCGAAGCCGCCGAGGCGCTGGCCGCCGACGGATTCGAGGTCTTCCCCTACACGACCGAGGACCAGGTCCTCGCGCAGCGCCTGCTGGATGCCGGCTGCAAGGTGCTGATGCCATGGGGGGCGCCCATCGGCTCGGGCCTTGGCCTCAACAACCGCTACGGGCTGCGGATGCTGCGCGCGGCGTTCCCCGACGTGCCGATGGTGATCGACGCCGGCCTCGGCCTGCCGAGCCAGGCGGCCGAGGCGATGGAGATGGGCTTCGACGCCGTCCTGCTGAACACCGCCGTCGCCGAGGCCGGGGATCCCGCCGCGATGGCGCGCGCCTTCGCCCTGGCGGTCGAGGCCGGGGCCGCCGCCCGCGCGGCCGACCCGATGGAGCCGCGCGAGATGGCCAGCCCCTCCACGCCCCTCATCGGAAAGGGCTGGCTGTGAGCCTGCCGCGCTTCTACCCGATCTTCGACAGCGCCGACTGGCTGGAGCGCGCGCTGCCGCTTGGCGTCAAGCTGGTGCAGCTGCGCCTGAAGGACCGCGCCGAGGCCGAGCTGCGGGCCGAGATCCGGCGCGGGCTGGCGCTGGCGCGGCGGCACGGCGCGGCGCTGGTCGTGAACGATCACTGGCGGCTCGCCATCGAGGAAGGCGCTGACTGGCTGCATCTGGGGCAGGAAGACCTCGACACGGCCGACCTACCGGCGATCCGGCGCGCGGGGCTGCGCCTCGGCCTTTCGACCCATGACGAGGCGGAACTGGAGCGGGCGCTGGCGGTGGCGCCGGACTATGTCGCGCTCGGGCCGGTCTGGCCGACGATCCTGAAGAAGATGCGCTGGCACGAGCAGGGGCTGGACCGGGTGACCGACTGGAAGCGCCGCATCGGCCCGCTTCCCCTGGTCGCCATCGGCGGCGTCACGGTCGAGCGGGCCCCCGCGGCGCTGGCGGCGGGGGCGGATGTCGTCGCGGCGGTGACCGACATCACGCTGAACCCCGACCCCGAGGCGCGCATGGCCGACTGGCTGCGCGTCACGGGGTGACGAAGGGCCGCCCGGAACGGGCGGCCGCACGTATTACCACGAGGTGATGACGGCGCCCTCGTATTTCTCGTCGATGAAGGCCTTCACCTCGGGCGACTGGTAGGCCTCGACCAGCGTCTGCACCCAGGGCTCGTCCTGGCGGCCCTCCTGGACGACGATGATGTTGACATAGGGGCTGTCTGCCTTCTCCATCGCGATCGCGTCCTCGCGCGGCGAGAGGCCTGAGGCCAGCGCGTAGTTCGTGTTGATGATCGCGATGTCGGCATCGGCCAGCGTGCGCGGCAACTGCGCCGCGTCCAGCTCGAGGAAGCGCAGGTTCTTGGGGTTGTCGGTCACGTCCAGCGGGCTGGGGACCAGCCCCGTCTCGGGCGCAAGGCCGATTACGCCCTGGTCCTGAAGCACCAGAAGCGCCCGGCCGCCATTCGTGGGATCGTTCGGGATCGCCACCTGCGCGCCGTCCGGCAGATCGTCCAGCGAGTCGATGCGGCTGGAATAGATGCCCATCGGCGTCGTGATCGTGGTCCCGACCTCGACCAGCGCGAAGCCGCGGTCGGTCATCTGGTTTTCCAGATAGGGGCGGTGCTGGAAGCTGTTGGCGTCCAGATCGCCGTCCGCCAGCGCCTGGTTCGGCACGACATAGTCCGACAACTCGATGATCTCGATGTCGAGGCCGAGGGGCGCGGCGACCTCGGCCACCTTCTCCATGATCTCGCCATGCTCGCCAGGCGAGACGCCGACGGTGATGTCCTCGGCCATGGCGGCGCTCGAGAGGGCCAGGGCGGAAACGAGGGTGGTCAGACGCAGCATCGGATTTGTCCTTTCTTGTCTGCGGAAAACTTAGTGCCCGCGGTTGCGGGCGGCGCGGCGGTCGACGCGGGCGGCGATCCATTCGCCAAGCGACTGGACCAGCTGCACCATCACGATCAGGATGACGACGACGGCGGCCATGACCTCGGGCATGAAGCGCTGGTAGCCGTAGCGGATGCCCAGATCGCCGAGGCCCTGCCCGCCCACGGCCCCGACCATCGCCGAGTAGCCGATCAGGCTGACGACGGCGAGCGTGAGGCCAAGCGTGATGCCGGGCAGCGCCTCGGGGATCAACACCTTGCGGATGATCTGCAGCGGCGTCGCGCCCATCGCGCGCGCGGCCTCGATCAGGCCGGCATCGACCTCGCGGATGGCGTTCTCGACGAGGCGGGCGATGAAGGGGATCGCGGCCAGCGTCAGCGGCACGATGGCCGCGTTGGTGCCGATCGAGGTGCCGACGACGGCCCGCGTGAAGGGGATGATCGCCACCACGAGGATGATGAACGGGACCGAGCGTGTGGCGTTCACGACCAGTCCGAGGATCTTGTTGATCCAAGGGGCGCTGATCAGCTCGCCCCGCTGCGAGACGGCCAGGAACACCCCGAGCGGCAGCCCGCCGAGCGTGCCGAGCAGCGCCGAGATCGCCACCATGTAAAGCGTCTGCAGCGTCGAGTCCCAGAGGATCGGGATCAGGTTAGCGGACATGGCCCAGCACCTCCGTCAGCAGCCCGTGGCGTTCCAGATGGGCGCGCGCCTCCTCTGCCCGCGCGGCGTCGACGGCGATCAGCAGGTTGCCGAAGGGCCGCGTGCCGACCTCCTCGATCGCACCGGCCAGGATGTTGGCGGCGATGCCGAGATCGGTGGCAAGGCTCGCCAGCATCGGGTCGGTCGCGTGCGTGCCCGCGAAGGTGACGCGGATGACCTGCTGGCTGGGCCCGTCCGGGCGGCTGTCCAGCAGGCGGCCGGCGATGAAGGCGGGCAGCGTCGCGCCGGTCACGCCGGCGAGGAAGCTGCGCGTCGTCGGATGCGCGGGCCGCGTGAAGATGTCGTAGGTTGCGCCGGCCTCGACGATGCGGCCGGCATCGATGACCGCCATGTGGCTGGCGATGTCGCGCAGGACCGCCATCTCGTGCGTGATCAGCAGGATGGTCAGGCCCAGTTCGCGGTTGATCCGGCCCAGCAGCTCAAGGACCGTCTGCGTCGTCTCTGGGTCCAGCGCGCTCGTCGCCTCGTCCGACAGCAGCACCTTCGGGCGCGTGGCAAGGGCGCGGGCGATGCCGACGCGCTGCTTCTGCCCGCCCGACAGCTCCGCCGGGTAGCGGTCGGCCAGCGCGTCGAGGCCGACCTGCGCGATCAGCTCGTCCACGCGCGCCCTAGTCTCGGCCCGCGGCACGCCGGCGACCTCCAGCGGCAGGGCGATGTTGCCGCGCACGGTGCGCGAAGCCAGCAGGTTGAAGTGCTGGAAAATCATTCCGACCTCGCGCCGCAGCAATCGCAGCGGCGCGCCGCGGGCCGCGCCGACATCCTGTCCGCCGACCAGCACCCGCCCCTCGGTCGGCCGCTCGAGCCCGTTGACCATGCGCAGCAGCGTTGACTTGCCGGCCCCCGACCGGCCGATGATGCCGGTGATGCTGCCTTGCGGCACCTCCAGCGTCACGTCCTGCACGGCCATGACCGGGCGGCCCTTCTTGACGAAGGACTTTCCGACCCGCTCGAAGCGGATGGCGGCGGCGGCGGGGCTGCCGGGCATGGCGCGGTCTCCTGCGATGCGAGGGGGAGGGGATGCCTCAGACGCGGGGCAGGCGCAACCCCCGCACCCGGTCCGAACGGGGGCGCGCCGGGGACGACATGCTTCAGATCAGGGCGAAGGGGGCGACGCCGTTCCGCAGGCCCGCCCGCCGCAGGACGTCCGATCCGTCACCCCGGGGCGGCGGCGGACCGGCGTTCTTCTTCGTCACGCCGCGGCGGTGCCGACCTTGCCACGGCCCATCTCGGCAAGCACGGCCGTCAGGATGGTGCGCAGGGCGTCGGGCCGGAACGGCTTCTCGATCAGCGGGGCGTCCGCGAAATCCCGGGGCAGATGCTCGCGCCCGTAGCCCGAAACGAAGCAGAAGGGGATGTCGCGCCGCGACAGGAGGCGCGCGACCTCATCGACCGCCTCGCCGCGCAGGTTTCCGTCCAGAAGCGCCAGGTCCAGCGTCAGGTCCGCGGCCATCGCCAGCGCCTCGGGCACCGAGCGGGCGACGGCAACGACCTCGGCGCCGGCATCCTCCAGCTCGAATTGCAGGTCCATGGCCACCAGCGGCTCGTCCTCGACCAGAAGGACGCGCGCGCCGGTCAGGCTGGCGGGAACGCTCCGGGACATGCCGGGCGCGGCCTCGGGGGCCGGACTGGCCGTGCGCAGGGCGGTGATGCCCTCGTTGATGCTGATCGTCCAGACGACGCCGTCGGGGCGCCAGTCGACGCTGGCGGCGCCGTCGTCACCGCCTCCCGCCGCGCCGATCAGGATCGTGCCGAAGCCGCTGCGATCGGGCGGCGTCACCGGCGGACCGCCGGCCTCGCGCCAGGTCAGCTCCAGCCGGCCCCGGTCGAAAGTCCAGGTGACGTGAACCTCGCCCGTCGGCACCGACAGCGCGCCGTATTTCGCCGCGTTCGTGCCCAACTCGTGCAGGGTCAGCGCCAGGCGCAGCATCGTCTCGGGCGCCAGCTCGACCGGCGGGCCGCTGCGCCGCAGCCGGTCGGGGTCCAGCGTGCCCGAGCTGATCTGGTCGTCGATCAGCTGGTCCAGCGGCGCCGAGGCCCAGGTGGCGTCCGACAGGATCGAATGCGCCCGCGCCAGCGCCTGCAACCGTCCCGTGAAGCTCTGCTCGAACTGCTCGAGCGAGCCGGACTGGCGCAGGCTCTGGCGGGCGATGGACTGCACGTTCGCCAGCGTGTTCTTGATGCGGTGGTTCAGCTCGCCGATCAGCAGCGAGCGCACCTCCTCGCCCTGCTTGCGCTCGGTCACGTCGAGCACCTGCAGCGAGAGCGACTGGCGGCCCAGGCCGTCGTCCAGGATCGAGCCGTAGACCTCGCAGCTGATCGCGTGCCCATCCTGGTGCAGCGGCGTGATCTCGGCCGAGAAGCGCGGCGCCTTCGTGTCGCTGTCGCACCAGGCCCTGAGGGTGCACGCCGATTCCTCGCCGATCCAGCCCGACTCGACCGCGCCCGTGCCCACGATGCCGTCGGTCGTCCGGCCGAACATGCGCTCGGCGCCCTTGGACCAGGCGCGGATGACGAGGTCGCGGTCCAGCTCGACGAAGCCGAGGGGCGAGTTGTCGGTATGCGCCTTCAGCCGTGCCATCGCCTCGTCGCGGTGACGGGCCAGCGCCTGCATCGCGTCGCGCTGCCGCTCCAGCTCCTTGGCCTGAAGGCCGATGCGGAAGAAGACCTCGGCCTTCGACTTCAGGATGACCGGGTCGATGGGCTTGAAGATGTAGTCGACGGCGCCCGCCTCGTAGCCACGGAAGCGCCGGGCCTCGTCCATCTCGGCGGCGGTGACGAAGATGATCGGCACGCTGCGGGTCCGCTCGGTCCCGCGCATCAGCTCGGCCAACTCGTACCCGTCGGTGCCCGGCATCTGCACGTCGAGGAAGGCCAGCGCATAGTCATGGACCAGCATCAGCTCCAGCGCCTCGGCGGCGCTGCGGGCGCGGTCAACGACCAGGCGGTCGCGTCGCAGCAGAGCCTCCAGCGCCATGATGTTCTCGGCGATGTCGTCGACGACCAGGAAGCGGATCGGCTTATCGGGCATGGGTCAACTCCTGGCTGGTCCGGCGCCAGATCCGGTGGCTCTCGTCAAAGGCGGCGAAGGCGGGAGCGTGGGAGGAAAAGCGCAGCGTCTCGTGCGAGCCGAGGCCGAGAAAGCCCCCCCGCGTCAGCGCCTCGGCAAAGAGCCCGAGCGTCCGGTCCTGCAACGGCGTGTCGAAATAAATCAGCACGTTGCGGCAGGTGATCAGGTGGACTTCCGAGAAGACCTGGTCGGTGGCGAGGTTGTGCTCGGAAAAGACGGTGCGCGCGCGCAGGCTGCGGTCGAAGGCGGCCCGGCCATAGGCGGCGGTGTAGTAGTCCGACAGCGAGCCGCGCCCGCCGGCCTGCTGGTAGTTCTGCGAGAATTGCGGCAGCCGCTCGATGTCGTAGACGCCCGCCTCGGCCCGGCGCAGGGCGCGGGCGTTGATCTCGGTCGCGTAGAAGAGCGTGCGCTCCAGCAGCCCCTCTTCGTGGAAGAGGATCGCCAGCGAATACAGCTCCTCGCCGTCCGCGCAGCCTGCGACCCAGACCTTGAGCGAGGGGAAGGTCTGCAGATGCGGCAGCACCTCCTGCCGCAGCGCGAGATAGTAGGCGGGGTCGCGAAACAGCTCGCTGACCTGGACCGTCATGGCGTCGATCACGTCGGCCAGCACCTTCGGCTCGTGCAGAAGGCGCCCCTGCACCTCGGACAGGGTCGCGCAGCCGAGCCGCTCGCGGGCCAGATCCGCGCGCCGCGCCAGCGACGAGCGGGAATAGGCCCGGAAGTCGAAGTGATAGCGCCGGTGCAGCGCCTCGAGGAACAGGTCCAGCTCGATCGCCTCGGGCGAGCGGACGGGAATGGGCGGCGTGGTCATCGCGGCATCCAGACGCGCGTGAGCGACAGCAGCTTGTCCACGTCCAAGGGCTTTGGCAGGTAGTCGTTCGCGCCTGCCGCGAGGCACTGGTTCTGGTCCTCGGCCATGGCCTTGGCGGTCAGCATGATGATCGGCAGCGTCTTCCAGCGGTCGATCTTGCGGATCTCGCGCGTGGCGGTCAGCCCGTCCATCTCGGGCATCATCACGTCCATCAGCACGAGGTCGATCCGCGGCGCGCCGCCGTCGTTGACGCGGCCAAGCGCCTCCAGCGCCTCGCGACCGTTGCGGGCGATCTGGACGGTGGCGCCATGCGGCTCGAAGATGCCGGTCAGGGCGTAGACGTTGCGGATGTCGTCCTCGACCACCAGGATGCGGCGGCCTTCCAGCTGCGCGTCGCGGTTCAGGGACGCGGCCAGCATCTCGCGCTGCTTCTCGGGCAGGTCGCTGACGACTTGGTGCAGAAACAGCGTGACCTCGTTGATCAGACGCTCGGGCGATTTCGCGCCCTTGATGATGATCGACTTCGAGTGGCGGCGCAGGCGCTGCTCCTCGGCCTCGGAAAGGCTGCGGGCGGTGTAGACGATGACGGGCGGGAAGGTCCCGACCGCATCCTCGTGCAGCTGCTCGAGCAGGTCGAAGCCCGAGGCGTCCGGCAGCGTCATGTCCAGCACGATGCAGTCGACCGTCTGCGCGCGGCAGATGCGAAGCGCCTCGGCGGCGGTGCCGGCGCCGATCGTCTCGACCTCGTCATTGGCCAGCAGCGCCTTCAGCCCTTCCAGCTGCGCGGGGTCGTCCTCGACGATCAGCACGCGGCGCAGGCGCTGTTCCAGCCGCGATTCCAGCTTCCGGATGGCCGCTTCCAGCTCGTCGCGCTGGACGGGTTTCAGCATGTAGCTGATGGCGCCCTGCGACAGCGCCTCCTTGGTGTAGTCGTTCGCGCTGACGACATGGACGGGGATGTGCCGCGTCGCCGTGTTGCGCTTGAGCCGGTCCAGCGCGGACAGGCCCGAATGGTCCGGCAGGCCCATGTCCAGCGTGATCGCCTGCGGCTGGAAGTGCTTGGCGGCAGGCACGACGTCGTCGGCCCGGGCGACGCAGACGCAGCGAAAGCCCAGCTCGCGCGCCAGATCGCGCAGGATGCGGGCGAAGGCCGGGTCGTCCTCGACCACCAGCATCACCCGCTCGCCCGGCTGGACGGCGGCGCGGTCATCCTCGATCCCGTCGAGCTGGCTCAGGACCAGCGGGCCGTCCGGGGCATCGCGCGCGGGTTCCTCGGCGCGGGCCACGGCACGGGCGGGCACAGGATCGGCCCGCAGCGGCCGCTCGGGCAGGGTCAGCGTGAAGGTGCTGCCGCGCCCTAGCTCGCTGGTCAGCGAGATGCGCCCGCCCAGAAGATCGGCCAGCTCGCGCGAGATCGAGAGGCCGAGGCCCGTGCCGCCATACTTCCGCGAGATGGTGCCGTCGGCCTGGCGGAAGGCCTCGAAGACCGCCTCCTGCTCGGCCTGGGGGATGCCGATGCCGGTGTCCTCGACCGAGAAGGCGATCCCCTGCCCCGCGCGGGCGACGCGCAGCGTGACGCGGCCGCGATCGGTGAACTTCAGCGCGTTCGAGATGAAGTTCCGCAGCACCTGCTCCAGCCGCTGCTGGTCGGTCTGGATCTCGCCGAGGTCGGGGGCGACGTCGAAGCCCAGCTCCAGCCCCTTCTGCCGCGCCTGCACCTCGAAGCTGCGGATCAGCTTCTTGGCGATGCCCTGCGGGCTGACGGCCTCGCGTTGCAGTTCGACCTTGCCCGCCTCGATCTTCGAGAGGTCCAGGATGTCGTTGATCAGCGCCAGCAGGTCCTGGCCCGAGCCCTGGATCGTCTCGGCCCATCGCACCTGCTCGTCCGTCAGGTTGCGGCCGCGGTTTTCGGCCAGCAGGCGCGACATGATCAGCAGCGCGTTCAGCGGCGTGCGCAGCTCGTGGCTCATGTTGGCGACGAATTCGGACTTGTAGCGGCTTTCGCGGGCCAGCTCGGCCGCCTGATCCTCGAGCAGACGGCGCGAGCGGGCCAGAGCGTCGCGCTGTTCCTCCAGCTCCTGCGTCTGGCTTTCCAGCATCGCGTTCTGCTGCTCCAGCTCGTTCTGCTGTTCTTCCAGCTTGCGCTGGCTGTCCTGCAGAATGCGCGTCTGCTCTTCCAGCTCCTCGTTCGAGGCGGCCAGTTCCTCGGTGTGGCTGCGCAGCTCCTCGGCCTGCCGGCGCGTCTCCTCCAGCAGCTCCTGAAGCTGCTCGCGATACTGGGCCGAGCGGATGGCGATGCCGACCTTGTCGGCCACGCGGCTGAACATCTCGATCACGCGGGGCGGCGCGGCCTGGTCGAGCCCGAACTCGAGAACGCCGTTCACCAGCTGTCCGTCGCGCACCGGCACCAGCACCGAATGCGGCGCCCTGCCCCGCCCGAGTCCCGAGGCCCAGCCAAGCGCCTCGTCGGGCTGCATGGCGATCTGCAGCGGCTCGCCGTGCGCGATGGCGCGGCCCAGATGGCCTTCGCCCTCGGCGATGCGTTCAGGCAGCGCGGCCTCGTCGGCGCCCCAGCAGGCGATCCGCTTGAAGCCGCGGCCATTGCGGGAGTAGGCGACGGCCGCGCGGGCGCCGACCTGCTCGGCCAGCGCCGAGAGGACCTGCGCGCCCAGCTTCTGCGGCGACAGCTCGCCCTGGACGGCGCGGGACAGCGCCACCTCGCCCTGCTGGACCCACTCGCTGCGCGACAGGCGCTCGCGGTTGATGATCAGGTTGCGGCCGGTGATGCCGAGCACGACATAGACCAGCGCCGCCATGGCGCGGTTCGCGGCCGCCGTGATGGGCGAGACCACGTTGTTGTCGTTGAAATCGATGAGCAGGCCGACAAGCAGCAGGACGCAGACGGCCGCCGCGGTCACCAGCGGCAGCACCGGCCGGCGCGACGCGAAGGACAGCGCCAGCGGCAGGAAATAGATGACCCAGACCGCCGTGCCGAGCGGGAAGATCAGGTCGAAGACGAACACCGCTGCGAGGCTGAGGGCGATGACCAGGGGAATCGCCAGATCGGAAGTCTTGCTCACGTGTTCTCCTGCAGGCTCGCCTGTCGAATTTTCGACGCTTGCGTCGAACGCTCGCGCATGGCCTCGGGTTCAGCCAGCGACGCAAGAAACCACATTTTGATTGAAGGATCAATAATTCCGGCCGAAACGCCTGCGTGACGTTGCGCGCAGGCGTTTCGGCGGTCTTCGGTCAGGATCAGCTGCGCAGCGTGCCGCCGGTCGCCTTCTGGACCTTTTCCACGATGCGCGCGGCGACGGCCTCGATCTCGGCATCGGTCAGCGTCTTGTCCTTCGGCTGCAGGCGGACGGTGATGCCGATGGACTTCGCCCCGCCCTCGAGGCCAGTGAACTGGTCGAAGACCGAGACGGCCGCGATCAGCGCCTTGTCCGCCCCCGCCGCCGCGTTGACCAGCGTCAGCGCCTCGACCTCGGGGCCGACGACGAAGGCGAAGTCGCGTTCGACCGCCTGCAGCTCGGACAGCTCCAGCGCCGGGCGGGTCGCGGTCCTCGTCTTGGGGAAGGGGATCGCGGCGATGTCCACGGTGAACCCGACCGCCGGACCCTTCACGTCCATCTGGCGCAGCACGCGCGGGTGGATCTCGCCGAAGGTCGCCAGCACCTTCGGCCCGAGCGCGATGTTGCCCGCCCGGCCCGGATGCCACCAGCCGTCCAGCTTGCGGTTGATCTGCGCCTTGGCCGGCGCGCCGATGGCCTGCAGGATCGCCTCGGCATCGGCCTTGGCGTCATAGAGGTCCACCTTGCGGCGGCTGCCGAACGGATCGCGCGGCGCCGCAGCGCCCACCAGAAGCCCGCTGATCCGCAGCCCCTGCTCGCCTGGCTCGCCTCCCGTGAAGACCGGCCCCAGCTCGAAGAGCGCAAGATCGGCAAATCCCCGCGCCTGGTTGCGCGCCGCCGCCGCCAGAAGGCCCGGCAGCAGGTCGGGACGCAGATGCGTCATCTCGCTGCTGATCGGATTCTCGACCCGCACCGCATCGGTGCCGCCGCCGAAGAGGGCCGCGGACGCCTCGTCGATGAAGCTGTAGGTCACGCATTCGTTGTAGCCGAGCGCCGCCGCCATCCGCCGCGCCGCCTTCTCGCGCTGCTGCAGCGGCGTCAGGACGGGCCGTGGCACGCCGGGGCGCGGGCGCGGCAGGGGCTTGCCCTGCAGCTTCGTCAGGCTGGCGATGCGGGCGATTTCTTCCACCAGGTCCGCCTCGCCCAGCACGTCCGGGCGCCAGCTGGGCACATGCGCCATGTCCCCCTCCAGCCGGAAGCCGAGCGCCTCGAGCGTCGCGCGCTGCTGGGCTTCGGGGATGTCGAGGCCCACCAGCGACGAGGTGCGCTGCGGGTCCATCCTGTAGGCGCGGCCCGTGTCCGGCACGGCGCCTGCGGTGGTCACCTCGGAGGGCTCGCCGCCGCAGAGGTCCAGGACCATCTTCGTCGCCAGCTCCAGCCCCGGCAGGGTGAAGTGTGGGTCAACGCCCCGCTCGAAGCGGTAGCGCGCGTCGCTGTTGATCTTCAGCGCCCGCCCCGCCGCGGCGATGTCGATGGGCGTCCAGTAAGCGCTTTCCAGGAAAACCTCGGTGGTCTCGTCCGAGCAGCCCGAGACCTCGCCGCCCATGATCCCCGCGATACTCTCCGGCCCCTGATCGTCGGCGATGATCATGGTGCCCGGCGCGAAGGCATAGGTCTTTCCGTCCAGCGCCAGCAACTCTTCGCCGTCTTGCGACGCACGCACGGCCAGATCGCCCCGGACCTTGGCCATGTCGAAGACATGCAGCGGGCGGTTCAGGTCGTAGGTGAAGAAATTGGTGATATCGACCAGCGCGTTGATCGGCCGCAGCCCGATGGCGCGCAGGCGCTTCTGCAGCCAGTCGGGGGACGGCCCGTTCTTGACGCCCCGGATCACACGGCCCGCGAAGAAGGGCGCTTTGGCGGCCATCTCGGGCGCGATGCTGACGCCCATGGGGCACGGGAAGGCGCCTGCCACCGGCTGCACCTCCAGCGGCTTCAGCGTGCCAAGCCCCCGCGCCGCCAGGTCCCGCGCGATGCCGCGCACGCCGAGCGCGTCGGGCCGGTTCGGGGTGATCTTGATGTGGATCATCGGGTCGATCTTCTCCGGCGCGTTCTCCGCAAGCCAGTCGACGAAGCGCTGCCCGACCTCGCCCGAGGGCAGCTCGATGATGCCGTCATGCTCCTCGGACAGCTCCAGCTCGCGCTCGGAGGCCATCATGCCGTGGCTCTCGACGCCGCGAATCTTGCCGACGCCGAGCGTCGTGTCGATGCCGGGCACGTAATCGCCCGGCTTTGCCAGCACCACCGTGATCCCCGCCCGCGCGTTAGGCGCGCCGCAGACGATCTGCTTTTCGCCCTCGTCCGTCAGCACCCGGCAGACCCGAAGCCGGTCGGCGTCGGGATGCTGCTGTGCGTCCTCGATCCGCGCCAGGGTGAAGGTGCCAAGCTTGGCCGCGGGATCGGCCACGTCCTCGACCTCGAGCCCGAGATCGGTCAGCGCCTCGGCGATCTCGCCGAGCGTGGCTTCGGTATCCAGATGCTCCTTGAGCCAGGAGAGGGTGAACTTCATGGCGCTGCCTTCCATCGGCCCGCAGGCGCTGCGGGGCTTTGCTGCCTTCAAGCGCGGGCGGGCGCAGGGGTCAAGCGTCAAGCCGCGTTTTTCGCACGCTTGCGGGACTCGGGGCTTGGTGCCAATGCTGCGGCATCACGTGCCAACGGGTGTGTCCCATGCGACTGCTTCTCTCCCTTTCCCTCGGCGCCGCTAGCCTCATGGCACTGCCCCTCCACGCGCAGGAGCCGCTTTGCGCGGGCGAGCCGGCGGAATGGCTGGCCGAGGCGGACCTGTCCGCCGCAGATGCCCCGCTGCAGGTCGAGGGCCGAACCGACGCCGCCACCCGCCCCTGGTTCGCCTTCCGCACGGAGGCCGAAACCACGAGCCTGCGGCTGGAGCCCGAGGCGGTGGGCGCGGGCGATCCATCCTTGGTGCTTGCGACTCCGGATGGCGAGGTGCTGGCCGAGAATGACGATGCGGCGGGCACGCTGAACAGCCGGATCGAGACCAGCGTCGGGCCCGGCACCTATTGCCTGCGGCTTGTGCCGGTGGGCGAGCCCGTGATGACCGCGCGGGTGCAGGCGGGGCGCGCCGACCAGCCGGCGCTGCTGGCCGAGCCGGCGGACACCAGCATCGTGGCCTGCGGTCCCGAGATCGGGGGCACGCCGCTGGCAGAGGGACCGCTGGACGCAGCCCTCCCGGCGGGGAAGGTCGAGCATCAGGCAGGGGCGGGTGTGGAGTATCTGCGCTTTTCGCTGGCCGCGCCGACCTCGGTGACGCTGCGGGCGGTAAGCGAAGGGCTTGATCCGCATGTGAAACTCTATGACGGCGCGGGCGCGCTGGTGGCCGAGAATGACGATGCGGACGGGCTGAATTCGCGGCTCGACTTCCTGACGCCGCTCGAAGCGGGGGACTATTGCCTCGGCGTGGCGCCGCTCTCGCCGGGCGAGGGCAGCATCACCGTTTCGGCCGAGGCGCTGGACCGTGCGGGCTTCCTGCGGACCGCTTGGCGCAAGGGCGAGATGCCCCCGCCGGAAGGCGAATGGCCGGTGCAAGTCCTTGATCTGGCGAAGGTCCGCGACACGGTCGTGCTGCATGACGGCGCCGCGCAATGGCTGGGCTTCGCGCTGGAGCGGCCGAGCGTGCTGGTTGTCGATGCCTATGGGCAGGCGGTGGGCGTCGACAGCAAGCTGGCGCTGTTCGGCGCGGCGGGGCAGCTGGTGGCCGAGAATGACGACGCGGATGGCGGCACGGACGCGCAGCTTCTGGTGCGGCTGGAGCCGGGGCAGTACCGGCTGGCGGTGATGGACGTGAACCGGCTGGACCAGCCGGGCGCGCCGATCCGGCCCATCGGCCTCGTCTTCGAGCGCTACGAGCGGGTGGAGTAGCCGCGCAACGCGCGGTGGGTGTTGCGCCGCCCTGAGGGGCGGCTGCGTTTCGGCCTGCATTTGCTCGGGTTTGGGCCGCACCGGGCGTGCACCGGGGCGGCACCGGATGTGCACAACCTGTACACCGCTTGCGGGCGTTGCCGTTGCATTTTGGGTATTTGTGCAACGAAGAAGCGGCGGGGGCGGCGCGGGGTGGAACCCTTGCGCGGGGCTGCGGGGTTCCTATCTCCTGAAGGGCCGGCGATGGGGCCGGGTCGGGAAACGGAGACGGGACATGGACACGCAGCGGGAACTTCTGATCGAGCAGCGTGTGGCGAATGACGCCAAGTCGCCGCTGGTGGCTTACCTGCTGCTGATCTTCCTCTGGGGCTTCGGCGTCCACCGCATGTATCTGGGCCGCTGGATGAGCGGGCTTCTGATGCTGGCGCTGTGGGGCGTCGGCTGGCTCTTGACGCCGGTGCTGATCGGCTGGCCGCTGGTCGGCTTCGTCGCCTTGTGGTGCGTGATCGACCTGTTCCTCATTCCGGGGATGATCGAGGCGGACAAGGCGGATATTCGGCGGCGGATGCGGTGAGGCAGTGTCTCAGCAGCCTAGCATTTTGAATAGGGACGCCCAATCAGCTGTCGCTAGCGGCACGTAGAGTACTGCAACTATAATCCCGACGATGGGCAGTACTAGTGACCAAGCAACGGCGTCGTAATCAGCTTCCTTCCGCAGCAGGTCGACAATCAGGTCCTTCTCCATTTGCGTTTCGAGGTGAGATGCAGGCTTATTTCTTGTGATCAGACCCGAAGTGGCAAGTTGGTCAATATGGTGGAATCCGCCAACCAACCCGGCGACTAAGAAGACGAAAAACGCGACACAGCCTGTATAAAACTCTTTAGAGTAGTCACTAAACTCATCAGCGCTGGCGAGTGTAACCGCTGCTACGGCCAAAAAGACTACGACCGCGGCAAGAGAGTTGGCTTTTGATTCGATTTTCTTGAGGGTTCCCAGTAGAACTTGGTAGGCTCCTAGTGATAACGTGCCATTCCCAGGCCTTAGCGAGTAGCCTTGTAACGAGGCATATGCGTTCATCCGGACGCGGAGATAATTTAGATCCTTATGCGAGATATCCAGTTCTTCGATCCTTCGGCCGCGGTAGACGTGAGGCAATAGGGTGAAGGGGAGCCAACGCTTTCTCACCAAACCGATTGCCTGTCTCCGCGACGACTTGATGGACTGATAGACAAGAAAAAGAACGACAAATGTAAAAAGAGCAATCATCTGCTCAACCCCGCTGCTACGCTCGGCACATCCCCCGCTGCAAAGCCGTAATGCCTCAACCACCGCAAATCGCTCTCGAAGAACGCGCGGAGGTCCGGGATGCCGTATTTCAGCATCGCGATGCGGTCGATGCCCATGCCGAAGGCGAAGCCTTGCCATTGATCGGGGTCAATCCCGCCCGCGCGCAGGACGTGGGGGTGCATCATGCCCGAGCCGAGGATTTCCAGCCAGGAGTTGCCTTCGCCGATCTTCAGCTGGCCGCCCTCCCACGAGCAGCGGATGTCGACCTCGGCCGAGGGCTCGGTGAAGGGGAAGTGCGAGGCGCGGAAGCGGAGTTCGACCTCGTCCACCTCGAAGAAGGCGCGGCAGAATTCTTCCAGCGTCCATTTCAGCTGGGCCATCGAGATGTCGCGGTCGATGGCCACGCCCTCGATCTGGTGGAACATCGGCGTGTGCGTCTGGTCCATGTCCATGCGGTAGACGCGGCCCGGCGCGATCACGCGGAGGGGGGCGCCGTGCTGCTGCATCGCGCGGATCTGGACGGGCGAGGTATGGGTGCGCAGGACATGCGGCGGGCGGTCGTCGCCCGGCGCGCGGTGCATGAAGAAGGTGTCATGCTCTTGCCGGGCGGGATGCTCGGGCGCGATGTTGAGGGCGTCGAAGTTGTACCAGTCGCTCTCGACCTGCGGGCCTTCGGCAACGGCGAAGCCCATGTCGGCGAAGATGGCGGTGACCTCGTCGGTGACCTGGCTGATGGGGTGGATCGTGCCTTGGCGGCGCGGGCGGCCGGGCAGCGTGACGTCGAGCCATTCGTCCTTGAGGCGGGCGTCGAGGGCGGCGTCCTCGAGGGCCAGCTTGCGGGCGCGGAGGGCCGCGTCCAGCTCGTCCCGGATCTGGTTCAGGGCCTTGCCGGTGGTCTGGCGTTCCTCGGGGGACATGCGGCCCAGCTCGCGCATCTTCAGGCTGATCTCGCCCTTCTTGCCGAGGGCCGCGAGGCGCACCTCTTCGATGGCGGCGGGGTCGGCGGCGGCGCTGATGCGGTCAAGCCATTGCTGGCGCAGGGGGGAAAGGTCGTCCATGGCGGGCCTCATGCGAAGTTGCGCCCCGCCTAGCATGGGCGGGCGCGCGGGAAAAGACCGCGCGCCCTGCCCGGTTTTACTTCCAGATGTCGCGGTTCACGCCCGGCGCGATGCCGGGATGCTTGGCGATGTGGAATTGCGGCTCGATCCCTGCCCGGCGCTGGCTGAGATAGTCGCGCGTCACCTTGGCGACAGTGCCCGACAGCAGCACGATGGCGATCAGGTTGATCGTGGCCATCAGGCCCATGCTGGCATCGGCGAAGTCGAAGACCGTGGTGACGGCCTGCAGCGAGCCCCAGACCACCATCGCCAGCGCGGCAAGGCGCAGGATCATGATGCCGGGCTTGCCGGCGCCGAGGAAGACGATCGAGTTCTCGGCATAGGAGTATTTGCCGATGATCGAGGTGAAGGCGAAGAAGAAGATCGCCACCGCGATGAAGATCTGGCCGAAGGGGCCGAAATGGTCGCTGAGGGCGGCCTGCGTCAGGTTCACCCCGGTCAGCTCGTCCGAGGGGATGACGTTGGCCAGCAGGATCATCACGGCGGTCGCGGTGCAGACGAGGATCGTGTCGATGAAGACGCCGAGGGCCTGCACGAAGCCTTGCGAGGCCGGGTGGTGCGGGTTCGGGATGGCGACGGCGGCGATGTTGGGGGCCGAGCCCATGCCGGCCTCATTGGAGAAGAGGCCGCGGCGGATGCCGTTCATCATCGCTGCCATGACGCCGCCGGCGACGCCGCCCACGGCCTCTTGCAGGCCGAAGGCGCTGCGGACGATGCCGAGGAGGATGCCGGGGACCTGCGGCAGGTGCATGACGAGGACGATGACGGCGGCCAGCAGGTAGAGGCCGGCCATGACCGGCACGACCAGTTGCGCGGTACGGGCGATCTGCGGGATGCCGCCGAAGATGATGACGCCCGACAGGACCGCGACGCCGCCGCCGACGAGGACAGCGTCGATGCCGAAGGCGCCCTCGACGGCTTGGGCGATGGAGTTGGCCTGAACGGCGTTGAAGACGAGGCCGAAGCTGATGATCAGCGCGACGGCGAAAAGGCCGGCGAGCCAGGGCAGGCCCAGCCCGCGCGAGATGTAGAAGGCCGGGCCGCCGCGATACATGCCGTCCGCGCCGTGGACCTTGTAGAGCTGCGCGAGGGTGGATTCGGCGTAGGCCGTCGCCATGCCGACGAGGGCGACCATCCACATCCAGAAGATCGCGCCAGGCCCGCCGAGGGTGAGGGCCACCGCAACGCCCGCGATGTTGCCGGTGCCGACGCGGCTGGCCAGCGAGACGCTCAGCGCCTGGAAGGGCGAGATCCCGTCGCGGTCCGTCGCGCCCGAGCCGCGCACGCAGCGCCACATCTCGCCGAAATGCAGGAATTGCAGGAGGCCGAGGCGGAGCGTGAAGTAGATGCCGACCGCAAGGAGGCCGTAGATCAGGACATAGCCCCAGAAGATGTCGTTCAGAAATCCGATGATGGCGGTCATGGCCGTCTCCGCTGGCTGCATTTTGTGCAGTCTGTAACAGCCTCGTGAGCCGCCGCAAGCCTCAGCGGGGGGTGACGCGCAGCCAGACGCCGCCGTCGGGGCGCAGGGTCAGGATCATGCGCGGGACCGGCGCGCGGCCCGGGATGGGCTGGAAGCGGTGCGCGGCAAGAAGGGTCACGAGGATGATCACCGCCTCCTGCAGGGCGAAGCTGGCGCCGATGCAGATGCGGGGGCCGGCGCCGAAGGGCAGGAAGGCGTAGCGGTCGGGGGTCGTCTCGAAGCGGCTCGGGTCGAAGGCGTCGGGGCGGTCCCAGAGGTCGTGGTGGCGGTGCAGCGCGTAGACCGGCAGCATCACCGTGTCGCCGGGCCGCACCTCGCGCCCGCAGATGCGGTCGTGGATGCGCGAGGTGCGCGACAGGAAGGCGGCCGGCGGGTAGAGGCGCAGCGCCTCGTTCACGATCCGCATGGTCAGGGGCAGCGCGCCGAGGTCCTCCGCCGTGGCGGCGCGGTCGCCGAGGACGGCCTGCGCCTCGGCGGCGGCGTCCTCTTGCACGACGGGGTCATGGGCGCAGAGATAGAGCGCCCAGGCCAACGTCAGCGCGGTCGTCTCGTGGCCCGCGACGATGAAGGTCAGCAGGTTGTCGCGCAGCTCGTCGCGGTTCATGGCGCGGCCGGTCTCGGGGTCCTGCGCATCGAGCAGCAGGTCCAGAAGGTCCGGCGGGCCGTCCTTGGCGGCCGCCTTCGCCCGCGCCTCGATGGCACCGTCGGCCAGCGCCTTCATGCGCTTGAGCCCCGGCCCCGCGAGAAGCCGGCCGGGGCGCGGCAGCCAGGCCGGCAGGCCCAGCACGTCCAGCAGCGAGACCTTGGCGGTCTGCGCGATATAGGCGTTGATCGAGGCATGGACGGCGTCGCGGTCGAACATCCCCCCGCCCGAGAAGGTGACGTCCGAGATCACCTCGAAGGTCGCGGCAACCGTCTCCTCGAAGACGTCCACGGGGCCGGTCGCGGCGGACAGGCGGCGGCGCGAGGCCTCGGCGGCGGCGGTCATCACCGGGCCGAGATTCTCGATGTTGCGATGGGCGAAGGCGGGGGCGGCGGCGCGGCGCTGCCAGCGCCAGTTGGCGCCCTCGGCCACGAACATGCTGTCGCCGATGGCCGGCTCGAGGATCAGCTTGGTGGTGGTGGACTTGGGATAGTCCTCGACCTTTTCCTTGAGGATGCGGCGCAGGCTCTCGGGGTCCATGACCATGTGCCAGCGCAGGCCCGTCTGGCCCGACACGATGGGCTGGCGGGTGGCGATGGCCGGGATCAGCTCCAGGAGGTTGCGGCGCGCGGTGAGGGCGGTGCCGATGACGCCCAAAGGGCGGACGGCCAGCGGCACCTTGACCGGTTCAGGCAGGGTCGGGTTGCTCATGGGTCCTACCTAGGAGGCCCGTCCCTGCCCCGCAACGCGGCATCGGGCAGCAGGCTCAGCCGGCCAGCTGCCCCTCCAGCCGGTATTGCAGCCCCTCGGGCGCGTAGCGGGTGGCGCCGTGCCCCTCGAAATAGGCGGGCACGATCAGATTGGTCAGCTGCGAGCCGAAGCCGCTGCGCCGCGCCGTGGGCGCGACCTGCGGCCCGCCGCTCTCGGCCCAGGCAAAGCGGAAGCGCCCCGACAGGTCGTGCTGCCAGTTGATCGAGATGCGCCCGCCGCTCTGGCTGAGGGCGCCGTACTTGGCCGCATTCGTCGCCAGCTCGTAGAGCGCGAGCGAGAGGCCGACGGCCTGCTGCGAGCTGAGCGCCAGCTGGGGGCCGGACAGGTCCACCCGGCTCCAGTCGTCGATATGGGCGCTGATCGACTGGCGCGCGACATCGCCGATCTCGGCCCGGTCGCCCAGTTCGGTCATCAGCCCCTGCGCCTTGGACAGCGCCATGATCCGCGCCGCCACCCGGTCGCGCGCCTCGGGAAGCGAGCTGGCATTCCGCAGCGTGGCCGACACCACGGTCGAGGTGACGGTCAGGATGTTGCGGATGCGGTGCAGAAGCTCGGCCTGCATCACCTGCTGGGCGCGGCGCGACTCGACATGCTCGGTCACGTCCATGGTCAGGTTCACGAAGCCCGCGACGCGCCCGAGATCGTCGAAAAGCGGGCTGTAGGTGAAGGTGAAGAAGGTCTCTTCGTCATAGCCGTTGCGGCGCATGATCAGCCGCATCTCGTGGCTGAGCGTGCCCTCGCCCGACAGGGTGCGGCGCACCAAGGGCTTCACGTCCTCCCACACGTCGGACCAGACGAGGGCCAGGGGGCGGCCGAGCGCGCCCTCCTCCTTGGCGCCAAGGATCGGCGCGTAGGCGTCGTTGTAGAGCATGGTGAGGTCCGGGCCCCAGAACATGCTGGAGGGGTGCGGCTGGTAGAGCATGCCCTTGACGGCCGAGACCAGCGAGACGGGCCAGCCGTCGATGGGACCGAGCGGCGTCGCCGCCCAGTCATGCGCCGCGATGGCGCGGGCCATCCGGCTTGTCTCCCATGAGAACTCCACCACCTTCGGCAGATCCAGCCCGGGCCACAGCGTGTTCACTCAGTCTCTCCGCAACCAGCAGGATCATCTTCGACCGCAAGGTCGGCAGGAGCAACGAATGCGCGACCGCAAAATCGCAACCTGATGCAGCGCAAATGGTTGCGACGAAAATGGTTGCGGCGACGCATTTCTCAAGAAGAAAAGGCCCGTCCGGAGACGGGCCTTCACGAATGCCGGACGCGCGCCTCGGCTCAGGCGGCGGCCTTCGCCTGCTGGACGATCGCACCGAAGGCTTCGGGCTCGTTCACGGCCAGGTCGGCCAGGACCTTGCGGTCGACCTCGATCCCGGCTTTCGCAAGCAGGTTGATGAAACGCGAATAGGTCATCTCGGCGTCGACCAAGCGGACGGCGGCGTTGATGCGCTGGATCCACAGAGCGCGGAAGTTGCGCTTGCGGTTCTTGCGGTCGCGGGTGGCGTACTGGTTCGCCTTGTCCACGGCCTGGGTGGCGGTGCGGAAGTTCCGCGAGCGGGCGCCGTAATAGCCCTTGGCTTGCTCAAGGACCTTCTTGTGGCGGGCGTGGGTAACCTTGCCGGATTTAACTCGTGCCATTGTTCAGTCCTCGGATCAGCGGTTGTAGGGCATGTATTTCTTGACGATCTTGGCATCCGCGTCCGAAAGGACCGTGGTGCCGCGCGCGTCGCGAATGAACTTCGTGGTGCGCTTGATCATGCCGTGGCGCTTGCCGGCCTGGGCGGATTTCACCTTGCCCGTGGCCGTGAACGAGAACCGCTTCTTGGCAGCGGATTTGGTCTTCATCTTCGGCATTTTCATCTCCTTGGTCAGAGTGAACGCGCGACTCGGCAATGCCACAGGGGCCGGCCGCACGGGGTAGCAGGCGCGCCGTATACGGGCGCGGCCGCGGAATGGCAAGGCTCAGTTGCCGATGACCCGGCCGAAGGCGGCGGGAATGTCCTGGACGCGGAACGGGTCCGGGTTCAGCCAGGCGCTGGCGAAGACCAGAAGGATACCCAGCACGAAGGCCAGCACGGCCGCCCGCGGCGGCTGGAGCCGCAGCAGCTGGACCACGGCCAGCGGCAGGGACAGAAGGCACAGCAGCACGCCGGCCAGCAGCAGAAGATCGGTCATCGCCTCAACCCTCGATCAGGAACGCCACCGTTATTCCGGGTCGGTGGCGAAGATCAAGCGGTCATCGCAGGGCGCGATCCTGAGGATGTTCGTGGTCCCCGCGACGTTGAAGGGCACGCCCGCCATCACCACGATCTTGCGCGATTCGTCGGCAAAACCGAACTTGCGCGCGGCGCGGGTGGCGTTCACCACCGCCTCTTTGAAGCGCGAGAGGCGGGGCGTGATGACGCAATGGGTTCCCCAGGTCAGGCACATGCGGCGCAGCACGCTTTCTTCCGGGGACAGCGCCAGGATCGGCACGCGCGGCCGCTCGCGCGCGACAAGGTTCACCGTCGTGCCCGATTGGGTGAAGGCGCAGATTGCGGCGACATCGGTCGTCTCGGCGATCTCGCGCGCCGCCGTCACGATGGCGTCCGGCACCGAGGACAGGGACGCCTTGCGCGCCGCCTCGATGATCGAGCGGTAGTTCGGGTCCGCCTCGACCGAGCGGGCGACGGCGTCCATCGTCTTCACCGCCTCGATCGGGAAGCTGCCGGCGGCGCTTTCAGCCGACAGCATGACGGCATCCGCGCCCTCGTAGATGGCGTTCGCCACGTCGCTGACCTCGGCGCGGGTCGGCATCGGGCTCTCGATCATGCTCTCCAGCATCTGCGTGGCGACGATCACCGGCTTGGCGGCGCTGCGGCAGAGGCGGACGAGGCGCTTCTGGATCGGCGGGACCGAGTGGACGGGCAGCTCCACTCCCAGATCGCCGCGGGCGACCATGATCCCGTCCGAGACCTTCAGGATGTCGTCGAAGGCGCGCACGGCGGCCGGCTTCTCGATCTTCGACAGGACCGCCGCGCGGCCGCGGGCGAGGACCTTGGCCTCCTCCACGTCCTCGGCGCGCTGCACGAAGGACAGGGCCAGCCAGTCGACGCCCAGCTCGCAAGCGAATTCCAGATCGGCGCGGTCCTTCTTCGACAGCGCGGCCAGCGGCAGCACCACGTCAGGCACGTTCACGCCCTTGCGGTCGCTGATCGTGCCCGAGACCGTGACCACGCATTCGGCGAAGTCGGGGCCGCATTTCTCGACCCGAAGGCGGATCTTGCCGTCGTTGACCAGCAAGTTGCTGCCCTCGATCAGGGCCGCGAAGATCTCGGGATGGGGCAGCTGCACGCGGGTCGCGTCGCCCGGCGCGGGGTCCAGATCGAAGCGGAAGGGCGCGCCCTCGGCCAGGTCCACGGGGCCCGCGGCAAAGGCGCCGACGCGCAGCTTGGGGCCCTGGAGGTCGGCGAGGATGGCGATGGGGCGGCCCGTCTCGACCTCGATCTCACGGATCGCGTCGTAGCGGGCGCGGTGGTCGTCATGGCTGCCATGGCTCATGTTCAGGCGGAAGACGTCGGCCCCCGCCTCGAACAGCGCCCGGATCATGTGCTTCTCGGACGAGGCGGGGCCAAGCGTCGCCACGATCTTCACGTTGCGGTGTCGTCTCATCATCCTGCCCTCTCGTCGCACGCGGTTTAGCGCTATCTAGGCCGAATTGCCCCCGGCCGGCAACTGGCGTCTGGCCCCGCCCCGTTGTAGGAACGTCGCCATGAAGGATGACATCGCCATGACAGACCGCGCCTTCTGGACCGAGGGCGAGGACCGCCCCTCGCGCTGGCTGGTCACCTGCGATCACGCGACGAACCGCGTGCCGGACTGGGTCGGCGGCGGCACGCTCGGCATCGCGGCGGCCGACATGGCGCGGCACATCGCCTATGACGTGGGCGCGGCCGGGCTCGCCTCGGCGCTGGCGCGGCTGATGGCGGCGCCGGCGGTCTTCTCGGACTTCTCGCGGCTGGTGATCGACCCGAACCGGGGCGAGGACGACCCGACGCTGCTGATGCGCCTCTATGACGGCACGGTGATCCCGGCGAACAAGGCCGCAGACGCGGCCGAGCGCGCGCGCCGGCTGGACCGGCTGCACCGCCCCTATCACCGGGCGCTGGCCGGGCTGGCCGGCCGCCACGAGGCGCGCTGCATCTGCGCCATCCACAGCTTCACCCCGCAGCTGCGCGGCCGCCCGCCGCGGCCCTGGCAGGTCGGCATCCTCTACTCGCACAAGGACGCCCGGCTCGGCCCGGCGATGGTCGCCGCCTGCCGGGACGAGGGCTGGATCACCGGCGAGAACCAGCCCTATGACGGCCATCTCGACGGCGACAGCATCGACCGCCACGCGCTGGCCCATGGCCGGCCGAACCTGCTGATCGAGGTGAGAAACGACCTGATCGCCGCGCCCGAGGGTCAGGAGGCCTGGGCCGCACGCCTCGCGCCGGTGATCTCGCGGGTTCTGGAGGACGCGCGCCTCTGACGGCGAAGGCGCAGGGGGGCCAGCCCCCCATCGCGCTTTCGCGCGATGCCCCCCGGGATACTTGCGCACAGAAGATGAAGCGGTTGGCCCTATCTTCTGTGCCGAAATATTCCGGGGTGCGCGGGGGGCTGGACCCCCGCAGGGGCGGGACGCAATTCAGACGGCGGTCTTCAGGCTCTCTTCCAGGTAGATCTCGCGCAGGCGTGCGGCGACGGGGCCGGGGGTGCCGGAGCCGATCGAGGTGCCGTCGATCCGCACCACCGGCATCACGAAGGCCGAGGCGGAGGTGACGAAGGCCTCGTCCGCGTCCTGCGCCTCGGCAATGGTGAAGGCGCGTTCCTCGACGGCCATCTGCGCCTCGGCGGCGAAGCGCAGGACGGCGGCGCGGGTGATGCCGTGCAGGATGTCGTGGCTCAGCTCGCGCGTGACGATGCGGCCGTCCTTGACGATGTAGGCGTTGTTCGAGGTGCCCTCGGTCACGCGGCCCTCCTCCACCATCCAGGCGTCGTCGGCGCCGCGCGCCTTGGCCTCCATCTTCGCCATCGATGGGTAGAGAAGCTGCACAGTCTTGATGTCGCGCCGTCCCCAGCGCAGGTCGGGGATGCTGACCACCGACCAGCCGACCTTCGCGGCGGGCGCGTCGGCAAGTCCGGGCTTGCTTTGCGTGAACATCACCACGGTCGGGACCGTGTCTGCCGGGGGATAGGCGAAGTCCCGGTCGCCCGGATTGCCCCGCGTGACCTGCAGGTAGACGAGCCCGTCCGTCACCTCGTTGCGCGCCACCAGCTCGCGGAAGGCGGCGAGGTAATCCGCATCCGCCAGCGGGTCCTGGATGGCAAGCTCGGAGAGCGAGCGTTGCAGGCGGACCATGTGGCCCTCGTAGTCCAGCAGCTTGCCGCCAAGGACGCTGACGACCTCGTAGACGCCGTCCGCCATTAGGAAGCCGCGGTCGAAGACCGAGATGCTGGCCTCGGCCTCGGGCAGATACGCGCCGTTCACATATACCGTCCGGGTCATCCAGGGCCTCCTCGCCAATTATCCGGGCATGGTCCTGCGCCCAAAGCCCGTCCGCGTCAAGAACCGGCTCATCCCTGGCTCAGCCTGCGGAAGGCGGCCGAGGCGCCCCAGCCGGCAAGCGCCGCCACCGCCAGCGACATCAGCCCGTAGAGCAGCGGCTGGTCGAAGGCGAGGCGGTAGAGCCAGCGCTCGAGCCCAACCTTGTGCACGTCGATCGGCGCCTGGTGGACGTCGACAACCTGCCCGCCGCGCAGAAGGAAGATGCGGGCCTTGTAGGCGCCCTCGACCAGCGTCGCCGGCAGGCGGATGTCGGCGCGAAAGAGCGTGTCCTCGGCCAGGACGACGCCCCCCTCGTCCAGGCGGTAGCGCCCGGCCTCCTCGCGCAGGCGGATCAGCGCCTCGGTGAAGGGCAGCGTGTCGTCCACCTCATGCGCGCCGGCGAAGGCGCGCAGCGCCTGCGGCAGCGAGATGCGGAAGCGGCTGTCCCAGTCCGGCGCGAGGATCTCGTCCAGCGGCCGGGTCGTGGCGACGGCGTAGAAGCTGGGCGCGGCGCCGACCTCGACCCGCTCGGCATTGACCCAGATGCCCAAGCGCCGCTCCTTGCGCCAGACGGTCAGGGGCTGCGAGGGCGCCTCGATGGTCACGATGATGTCGAGGGGATCGGCGGGAATGGGCGACTCGCGCCGGACCGCGCCGTAGATCAGGATCTCGGAGCCGTCGAAGGTCGCCGTGATCGCCACCGCGTCGCGCGAGAGGCCCGCGACCACCTGCTCGGTCGGCGCCGCGCCGTTGACCGGGGCCGGCGGCCGGCGCTCGCCCGGGAAGGGATAGAGCGGGAAGTCCGCGCCCGGTGCGGGTGGCGCGGCCGGGCCGGTTTCGGGCGCGAGCGGCTGCGGCGCCTCGCCGGGAGCTTCGGGCCCGGCCTCCTGCGCCGTGGCGGTCAGCGGGACGAGGACGGCGAGGGCAAGCGCCAGGGCGAGGGCGAGCGGCCGCATCAACCCGTTCTCGCCGCGATGGAGTAAAGCTCGTCCGGCGGCAGGAAGAGGTCCAGCGCCAGCTTGCCGCAGACGCTCAGCACCAGAAGCGCCAGGAGGATGCGCAGCTGCTCGGCCCGCAGCCGCGCCCCGAGCGTCGTGCCGACCTGCGCGCCGACCACGCCCCCGATGATCAGCAGCACGGCCAGCATCAGGTCCACCGTGTTGTAGCTGATCGCGTGCATCAGCGTGGTGAAGGCGGTCACGAAGGTGATCTGGAAGAGCGAGGTGCCGACGACGACCTTGGTCGGCATCCCCAGAAGGTAGATCATCGCGGGCACCATGATGAAGCCGCCGCCGACCCCCATGATGGCCGCCAGCACCCCCACCGCCACCCCGACCAGCAGCGGCGGGATGACGCTGATGTAAAGGCCCGAGGCGCGGAACTTCAGTTTCAGCGGCAGGCGGTGCACCCACATGTGCTGGTGCAGGCGCCGCCGCGGCGCGGCCGGGTTGCGCGAGCGGTAGATCGTGCGCAGGCTCTCCTGCAGCATCATCGTGCCGATCAGTCCCAGGAAGACCACGTAGCAGAGCTGCACGACCAGCTCGACCTGGCCGAGGCCCTGCAGGATGTTGAAGACCAGAACCCCCAGCGCCGAGCCGACGAGGCCGCCCGCCAGAAGGACGCCCCCCATTCGGAAATCCACGGTCCGGCGCTTCATGTGCGCCAGCACGCCCGAGACCGACGAGGCGACGACCTGGTTCGCGCCCGTCGCCACGGCGATGGCGGGCGGGATGCCGATGAAGAACAGCAGCGGCGTGATCAGGAAGCCGCCCCCCACGCCGAAGAGACCGCTCATCAGCCCGACCACGCCGCCAAGGCCGATCAGGACGAAGGCGTTGACCGACGCCTCGGCGATGGGGAGGTAGATCTGCATGCTGCCGCGCCGGTTGTCTTGCCCAGGAAAAGGATGCAACGCCGCGACAGGCAAGGTCAAACCGCTTTCGCTGCCGTGATCGCGCCTTGAAGCAAATGCGCCCCGCCGGTAAGCAGATTGCAACACGCCTGCCGGCGCGCGTCGGCGGCCAGCAAGCAAGGGGCAGCGATGCGCATCCTCATCACGAATGACGACGGCATCAACGCCCCCGGCCTCGAGGTCCTGCACGAGATCGCGACCGAACTGGCCGGCCCCGGCGGCGAGGTCTGGACCGTCGCCCCCGCCTTCGAGCAGTCGGGCGTCGGGCACTGCATCAGCTACGCCCATCCGACGATGATCGCCCGCCTCGCCGAGCGGCGCTACGCGGCCGAGGGCAGCCCCGCCGACTGCGTCCTTGCCGCGGTGGGCGATCTTCTGGCGACAACGCCGCCCGATCTGGTGCTGTCGGGCGTGAACCGCGGCAACAATGCCGGCGAGAACGCCATGTATTCGGGCACGATCGGCGGGGCGATGGAAGCCGCCCTGCAGGGCCTGCCGGCCATCGCGCTGTCGCAATATCTAGGCCCGCGGACGGCGGGTCTGGCCGATCCGTTCGAGACCGCGCGGCAGCACGGCGCCAGCGTGGTGCGGCGGCTTCTGGATCACGGCGACTGGCGCTCGGACCAGGACTTCCGGCTCTTCTACAACGTGAACTTCCCGCCGGTGCCGGCCGCCGATGTGCGGGGCCTGCGCGTCGCGCCCCAGGGCCAGCGCCGGGGCAGCCGCTTCGGGGTCGAGCCCTATGTCGCCCCCAACGGGCGGCGCTTCATCTGGATCGCGGGCGGCTCGCAGCAGGCCCCGGCGGCCGAGGGCAGCGACGTGGCGGTGAACATGGACGGCTTCATCTCGGTGACGCCGATGCGGGCGGACCTGACCTGCCACGCCTCGCTGGCGCGGCTGGCCGCGGCGCTGGACGCGCCCGCCCCGGCCGAAGCGGGCACGCCATGACCGAGGCCGGCCCGGAGGACAACCCGGCCGAGCGCAAGATGCGCTTTCTCTTCCAGCTGCGCTCGCGCGGGGTCACCGACCCGCGGGTGCTGGAAGCCATGGAGCGGATCGACCGCGGCCTCTTCGTGCGCGGCCAGTTCGCCGACCGCGCCTACGAGGACACGCCGCTGCCGATCCCCTGCGGGCAGACGATCAGCCAGCCCTCGGTCGTGGGCCTGATGACGCAGGCGCTCGGCATCGGGCCGCGCGACACGGTGCTGGAGATCGGGACCGGCTCGGGCTACCAGGCGGCGGTGCTGTCGGGCCTCTGCCGGCGCGTCTACACGGTGGACCGCCACCGCCGCCTGGTGCAGGAGGCCGAGGCGATCTTCCGCGAGCTGGGTCTTTACAACATCACCGCCCAGGTCGCAGACGGCTCGCGCGGGCTGCCGGACCAGGCGCCTTTCGACCGCATCCTCGTGACCGCCGCGGCCGAGGACCCGCCGGGGCCGCTGCTTGCGCAGCTGAAGATCGGCGGTATCATGGTCGTCCCGGTCGGGCAGTCGGACGCGGTCCAGACGCTGATCCGCGTGACCCGCTCCGAGAGCGGCTTCGACTATGACGAGCTGCGACAGGTGAGGTTCGTGCCGCTGGTCGAGGGGCTTGGCCAGACATGACCTCGGGCCGGGTGATGGCGATGTTCGGACGGGCTGAGGGCAGGGACATGGGATCGACACGACGTCTGGCCGCAGGGCTGGCAGCGGCCGCACTGCTGGCCTCCTGCGGGGCGCGGGGCTTCGATCCGGACCTGCGCGGCTGGCTGCCGGGGAACCTCGGCACGGCCGAGGCTGCGGCCGAGGCCCCGGCCCGGCCGCAGCCGGACGAGCGCGGGGTGATCAGCTTCCCGGGCAGCCAGGTGGTGCTGGCGCGGTCCGGCGACACCCCGGCCGCGGTCGCCGCACGGCTCGGCCTCTCCGGCGACGCGCTCGCCCGCCACAACGCGCTGCCCGCCGACGCCGCGCTGACGGCAGGGGCGGTCCTCGTCCTGCCGCAGCGGGTGGCTGGCGCTGCTGCCACGACGTCCGCACCTGCCCTGCGCGACCCCTTCGCCGCCGCAAGCCCGGCAGCGGCCGGGGCTGGGGCCGCGCCGCGCCCCGCCCCCGCCAATCCGCGCGAGCATGTGGTCACGGCGGGCGAGACCGCCTGGTCCGTGGCGCGGCGCTACAACATCTCCGTCCAGGACCTAGCGTCCTGGAACGGCCTGCCCGCCGACATGGGCCTGCGCGTGGGCCAGCGCCTGATCGTTCCTGCCGCGGCGGCGCGCGTGGCCGCAGCCACGACTAGCGCGCCCGGACAGGGCAGCGCGACGCCCCTGCCCCCCTCGGCCGCGGCGCCCCTGCCGGATGAGACCACCCGCCCGGCCGCGTCGCCTGCGCCCGAGGCGCCCGTCGCCGATCTCGGGACGACCCGCACCGCCGCCTCGGGCAGCGGCCGGTTCCGGATGCCGGTGCAGGGCTCGATCATCCGCGTCTACGAGAAGGGCCGCAACGACGGCATCGACATCGCCGCGCCGACCGGCAGCACGGTCGCGGCGGCCGGCGCCGGCACCGTCGCCGCCGTCACCCGCGACACCGCGGGGGTGCCCATCGTCGTCGTGCGGCACGAGGGCGACCTGATGACCGTCTATGCCGGCCTCGGCGACGTCGCGGTCTCGAAGGGCGACACGATCGGCACGGGCGACAGGATCGGCGCGGCCGGAAACAACGGCTTCGTCCATTTCGAGGTGCGCCGCGGCTTCGAAAGCCTCGATCCCGAGACCTTCCTCAACTGACCTATGCACCTCGGCCTTGGCTGGAGCGGTCGCGTTCGGTGGCGAAGCAATCGCTGACATGAGGATGGACGGAGGCGCCGGAACCGCAGCATTGCCCGCTGCCAAGGGGCAGCTCCGTCCTGCGTCGCTGACCCTTCGGGCTTGCTGCACTTCACATGGGCGTCCGCCCTGGGGCGAGGCGTTGATCTAAGGAAGGTCTGCCAGCAGCGCCAGCCCGTCGCGCAACTCGGCGGGCAAACCAGCCGGCAGGGCCGAGTCGAGCTCGGCATGAGCCTCGCGCCAGGCTTCTGCGGCCTCTCGAAGCAGGCTCACGCCCTCTGGGGTGATGCGCAGAAGGCGCGACCTGCCGTCATCCGGGTCAGGCTCGACCACCAGCAGTCCGCGACGGGAGAGCGGCTTGACTGCGGCAGTCAGAGTGGATGGATCCATGCCGAGAAACGGCGCCAGCCGACCGATTGCTGGCGGCTCGGACCGATTCAACGCCATCATCAACGAGAGCTGGCCGTTGGTCAGCCCGAAGGGCCGCAAGGCGAGATCGAACCTTCGGGACAGCCTGCGTGCAGCCCGCTGCACCGCAAGGCAGAGGCAGGTGTCACGGATGTGCAAGACCGTCTCGGATGGCAGCAGGTCGGGAGTTGTTTTCGACATTTTATTTTGGTATCAAAGTAGCAGCGTGGCGACAAGCCTTGCGCGTGGTCCGGTGTGGGAGGCATCGATGATCCCCAAGAACACGATCTGCATCTGGTACGACACCGAGGCCGAAACGGCAGCGCGCTTCTACGCCTCGGTCTTTCCCGACAGCGAGGTCGAGGCCGTCCACCGCGCCCCGATGGACAACCCTGGCACCAAGGAGGGGGATGTGCTGGTGGTCCGTTTCACCGTTTGCGGTATCCCCTGCATCGGCGTGAATGGCGGACCCATCTTCCCCCAGTCTGAGGCGTTCTCGTTCCAGATCGCGACGGACACGCAGGAGGAAACCGACCGTTACTGGAACGCGATCGTGGGCAATGGCGGCCGGGAAAGCGCATGCGGCTGGTGCAAGGACCGATGGGGCGTCAACTGGCAGATCACGCCGCGAACGCTGACCGAAGCCTTGGCGGCGGGTGGCGACGAGGGAAGACGTGCCTTCGCTGCAATGATGACCATGCAGAAGATCGACGTCGCCGCGATCGACGCTGCCCGTCGCGGGTAAGGAAGAGGACACGCACGATGACCGAGCGCATCACCATCACTGCTATCGTGAACGCAACGCCTGACGAGGCCTGGGCCGCCTATACCTCGCCCGAAGCGATCATGGCATGGAACAAGGCGTCTCCTGACTGGCACTGCCCGTCTGCCACCGTTGATCTTCGCCCTGAAGGTCGGCATGTCGCCCGGATGGAGTCGCGCGATGGCGCGTTCGGCTTCGACTTCGGCGGCACATATGAGGAGGTGCAGGCGCCCGACGCGCTAACGCTGCGCCTCGATGACGGTCGCCGGACCAGCACGACATTTGTGACAGAAGGCACCGGCACCCGCGTGACGACTGTTTTCGAGCCGGAAAGCAGCAACCCGGTCGAGAAGCAACGTGCTGGTTGGCAGGCAATCCTCGACAGCTACGCCGCCTATGTGAACCGTTCGCGCTGATGCCTGCGAAGGGAAGGTTCAGGAGAATGCATCGGCAAGATTGTCTCTCTACGTTGCGGAGATCGCAAATGCGCAGGCAAGCTGTCTCGAATTAGGCTTTATCAGATCGTCCTCTGGTTTCACATGATCCAAATACGTGCGGCCTAACCGGCGGCTAGAGATTTCGTGCAAGCTTCCAGCGTCTGCTTTGGGCAACCCCGACTAGGTGCAGCGGGATGCCCTTGCCCGCGTGGTGCCTAGAATGAGCCGGTTTTATGGCCTGCTGGACCGCTCTCATTAGAAGCGACAGGCGCCAGTTAGGCACATGACGTTCATTCAAAGAAATGATTTGGCTGTGCTGTCAGACATATGCAAACTCGTCTCAGTGTTTGCGGTCGCGTCAGCTCTCAGGCAGCGCCGAGCTGGCGCCACTTGGCAAGAGCTGCGGCTCGGTTGACTTCAAAGTGCTGATGTCGAGAGAAGCTGCGATCCTGGTTGAAGTGATCTGAGACCGAGGAGTGGACGGCGGCAAAGAGCTGAAGCGTCTTCATCCGCCGGAAGCGGAGCATGGCCCGTTCTCGTCGCAGGAACGGCATCTAAATCGTCGACCAGCAGCGCAAAGTCGTTCATCGTGCCTCTGTCGAAAGCGACCCTGTCGTTGTCTGAGAGCACCTGCTCGACCTCGACCTTGCCTTTGGGAGGGTCGGCCTAGAGGCCGGGCCCCTCTCGTCCTGGCTATACGCGGGGCTGGTCGATGATGGTCTCCCGGCGATCCTTGTAGAGACCCGTCACATGCACTCCGCCCTGTCGGCCCGGATCAAAAAAACCGACCTCAACGATGCACTGGGCATTGCGCAGATGATGCGCGCGGTCCTGTTCAAGCCGGTCTATGTGAAGACCCCGGCCAACCAGCAGCGCAGACTGCTGCTGACCTCGCGCAAGCTGTTGCAGCGCAAGGCCTACGACATAGATAACGATCTGCGCGGGCAGTTGCGCACCTTTTTCTTGAAAGTCGGCGCCTTGGGCGCGGCAAGCTTCGACGCGCGGGTGCGCGAGCTCGTCGATGACCATTCCGCGATTGCAGCCGTTGTCATTCCGCTGCCACTGGCCCTCGAAGCGCTGCGGACGCAGCTTGCCAGACTTCACAAGCTGCTCCTCGACACCGTTCGTGTTGATCCCATATGTCGCCGCCTGATGGCAGCGCTCGGCGTGGGCCCGGTGGTCGCGCTCAGCTACCGCGCCTGCGTCGACAATCCGACTCGCTTCAGCCGATTAAAGAACGTGGGTGCCCACTACGGCCTGACGCCACGGCTTTACCAGTCCGGCGAGGTCAGCCGGACAGGCCGGGTCTCGCGATGTGGCGATGCCATGATGCGTGCTGCCTTTTATGAAGCAGCGCTCGTTTTGCTGACCAGCCCGCGCGGCCGCTGGAAATCCCTGAAGGCTTGGGGCATGGGTGTGACGCGGCGCCGGGGCATCCAGAAGGCGATCGTGGCTGTCGCTCGGACGCTGGCCATAGTGCTCCATCGTATGTGGCGGGACGGCACGCAGTTCCGCTGGAGCGTTGCCGAAACTATTTAATCAATCCGACCCCTTATCGAAATCTCGAGCTCCTCCGTCGGAGGAGATCTCTACGGGGACGACGGGAGCGGGCGAGACCGAGGAAACTCAAGCAGCAGTCCGACTGACATTGCGCGGCTCAGATGGCTCCGCCCACTTCCTCTGATCCCATCATGAGGCGGCAACAAAGCCGACCTCGGAGAGAAGCAAGAGCTCCGCAGGCCTGACCTTCTGACCGTCGCACAGGCTCAGCAAGTGGAGTAGACACATGACCTCCGAATAGAGAAGAAGTTTCCCGATGCCGCCTCCCGAAGAATGAGCTTCTCAAGCGTCAGGTTGGAGACGGCCTTCCGAAGCCGCTCCCTCGCCAGCGGTTCTCGGACCGATAGCGAACCGCTGGCTCGATCCTTCTCGAGCTCCTTCAACCGCTTCACCTGGTCGGTCTTCAGCCCGCCGAACTCCTTGCGCCATCGGTAGTAGGTGAAGTGCGTCACACTGATTGATCGCACCGCCTCGGCTACCGACTGGCCTCGCGATACCAGCACGTCGACCTGCCGAAGCTTCGCGACGATCTCTTCCGGCTTGGTCTCTTCTGGGGCATCGTTGCATCCCCCAACCAGCTCGTAAGCCATACTTCAGGGAGGACCACTTTTTAGGAGTCAGACCAGGCAGTTGCGTCAATGTTCTTGAGTAATGTCTAAGCGCGCCGTCAAGCTCATACGGCCCGGGCCGATGTGGTCAACCACGGCGTACGCTTATACATGTCGACGCGAGGACATTCACTATTCGGCTTCATCGGCTGAATGGAACCTTCGTCTCACGTTGTGCTACATCCGCCAGGCAGACTTTTCCGTCTCTCAGGAAGTTACGTTCTTGCGTATCATGTTCAGCGCACCCTGTAATGAGCATGCCCACCCAGCATGCTGTGGAGCGGTGAAGACAGACCAATGCCACTGCTCGCTTTTCGTCAGTAGGCTATGCAGCACGTCACGATTGACACGGCCGACCATCACGCCGTCGCGTAGGACGAACCAATCATCAAGATCAGGATCGAAAGTGCGCCTGCGGGTCCACGTTGCCATTCGCGCACAAGATCACGCTCAAAGCGTCTCGTCCAGATCATCCGAGGGCGTGATGAAGAAACAGAAGTGACCACGCGTACTATAAATGCACTCCCTCAACACTGGGAGGTGCCGGAAGCCAACATCTGACGACTAATTGGCCTGCCCCCTGAAAAGTGGTCCTCCCTGGAGTATGGCTTTCGAGCCACTGCGCTGCTCCCCAATCTTGGACCGCCGGATTCTGGAGTTTTCCGACTTGGTCATGGCGACGGGCTGGCTGCGCCGCCGGGATAATGCAGGGCGATCGGGACGGTATATCCAATCGCACTATGGGGCCGGTCTTCGTTAGAGTGCCTACGCCAATCCTCCAGCTTTTCCCGAGCATCTGCAAGGCTCATAAACCAATGCGCGTTCAGGCACTCTGAGCGGAGCTTGCTGTTGAACGCCTCGATGAAGCTGTTGTCGGTGGGCTTGCCGGGTCGTGAGAAGTCCAGCGTGACGTCATTGGCATAGGCCCACAGATCGAGGTCACGGGAAATGAATTTGCTGCCGTTTTCGACCCGAATGGTTCTGGGACAGCCGACCTGGGCACAGACCCATTCCAGTGTCTGGACCACATCTTCGTCGCGGTAGGTGAAGCGGGGATCGGCAACCGGGCAAAAGCGGGAATGGATATCGACGATTGTCAGAATGCGTAGCTTGTTACCCAAGGCCAGCTGATCGTGAACAAAATCCATAGTCCAGACATCATTTGGACCGACAGCCTCCTGACGATCATCGCGCAACTTCGCCTTGACCCGCCGCTTCGGGTGCTTGTTCCTGAGCTGCAGACCCACCTCATTGTAAATCCGGCGCGTCTTCTTGACGTTCACCTGCCACCCCTCCCGTCGCAGCAAGACATGGATGCGCCGATAGCCGTAGCGCACCCGCGTTTCGCAGATCTCTCGGATCCTCAGCTCCAATACGGCATGCCCGGTTCGGCGGAATTTGTAATGCTAGCTCGACGGGTCAAAGCGCAGGGCCCCACATGCCCCGCGGATCGACACGCCCCAGTCCACCAACATCCCATCGACCAATTGCCGTATCGGGGCAGGCCTGAAAGCTTTCGGCGGATGACGTCCTGCAACATCTCCCTGTCCAGCGTCAGGTCAGCGACGATCTTCTTGAGCCGGCGGTTCTCGTCTTGGAGCGCCTTCAATCGGCGCATCTCGTCGGGCAGCAGCCCGCCGTATCGCTTCTTCCAGTTGAAGTAGGTGGCCTGTGACCTGCCCCCTGCGAACTGGACCGTTTCAAAGTGGAGTTTTCGGCTAACATTCTCTGGTTGGGAGAGGAGCTGAAGACGATGAAAGCATCGCGGTTCACCGAAGCGCAGAAGGCATTTGTCCTGAGGCAGGGCGAGGAAGGCACGCCGGTGGCCGAGGTCTGCCGGAAGGCGGGGATCAGTCAGGCGACCTACTTCAACTGGAAGAAGCGATACGGCGGCCTGCTGCCTGTCGAGATGCGTCGGCTGAAGGCGCTGGAGGACGAGAACGGCCGCCTGAAGAAGATCGTCGCCGACCTGACTTTGGATCGGGAAATGCTGCAGGACGTGATCCGGCGAAAGCTCTGAAGCCTGGCCGGATGCTCGAACTAGCTCACGGGATGTGCATCGATTGGGGCGCATCGATACGCAAGGCTTGTGGGGCCCTGCGGTTTGACACCTCCACCTTCCACTACAAGTCCCGGCGCACCGACCAAGCAACCGTTGCAAGGCGGATCAAGGAGATCTGCGAGACACGCGTGCGATATGGTTATCGTCGCGTCCGCGTGTTGCTGCGACGGGAGGGCTGGCATGTGAACGTCAAGAAGACGCGCAGGATTTACAATGAGCTGGGTCTGCAGCTCAGGAACAAGCACCCGAAGCGGCGGGTCAGGGCGAAGTTGCGCGATGATCGCCAGGAGGCGGACGGCCGAACGATGTCTGGGCCATGGACTTTGTTCATGTCCAACTCGCCTTGGGCAACAAATTGCGGATCCTGACGATCGTCGACACGCATTCGCGTTTCTGCCCCGCCGCCGAACTGCGCTTCACCTACCGCGGCGAGGATGTGGTCCGGACCCTGGAACGGGTCTGTGCCCAAGTCGGCTATCCTCGGACGATCCTGGTCGACAATGGCAGCGAATTTATCTCTCGCGATCTTGACCTGTGGGCTTATGCCAACGACGTCACCCTGGACTTCTCACGTCCTGGCAAGCCAACAGACAATCGCTTCATCGAGGCGTTCAACAGCAAGCTCAGGTCGGAATGCCTGAACGCGCACTGGTTCATGAGCCTTGCGGACGCGCAGGGGCAGGTCACTCCTTGCGGAGCTTGATTCGCGTCAAGCGAATGCATTCAGTGGGTCTAACGCCTAGAGATTAGCAGAGGTCGGATTGTGTTTTCCATCACTGCCCCACTTCCGGTGTAGCGTGAACGAGCCTAATGTACTGCCAGCAGATGAAGAGCAGCAGGCCGATCAGAAACTGGAGCCAACACTATTGGTGCAGATGTGGTCGCAAGTCTCTCAGAACTTCAGCATCCAACGCACATCTCGATCGATGTTACTCAATCTACCGATTTAGGCAGCTTCCGGATGTAACTCTAAGGTTGTAGGGTTTCGATAGGTTCCCGTAGGTAGTCCCATGCAGCCGTATTTTTTTGTCCTTGCTTACACCTGTGGCCTGATGACCACGTGCACGATGATTTACAGTTACACTCAGGCGCAAGTCTCCCGCCAGATCGTGCGGAGGTGTATTGTAGGACTGGGCTTTGGGTCAGCCGGCATCCTCGCAATGCTTCAACCGCTCGAGATCGAGCCGGGTGTGATTGCAGACGCCAGAGGCGCTTTTGTAGGCATGGCGACAGCTTTTGGCGGTCCTGTGGCTGCGGCAATTGCGGTAGCACTGACGGTCGCCGCACGCGTCGCCATCGGCGGCTCGGGAGCAGCCTTGGGTGCGGCTGTAATTTTAATCACCACTGCACTCGCGGGATTGTGGCTGCACGCCTTCAAGAACCACCAAAGCCGCGACAATAGGGCTTGGATCATGCTGGCGTTGTCATGCGCCGTCCCCACTTTTATTGCGCTTCATAGTTTGCCAGCTGCGCATAGCCTTATTGGCATCTTCTTTGCTGGGATGACAACGATTGTTGTCTTCAGCTTTGGCAAGCTGCTGCATGCCGAGCAACATCGCGGGCGCCGCGAGCGGCAGCTAGCGCACGCTGCTTCCACAGACGCGTTGACCGGCCTGCCGAACCGCCGTGCTTTTGAGGATCACGCGCGGCAGCTTGAGGAAACTGGCGCACAAGATGTTATGCTGCTGCTACTTGACGTTGATCATTTCAAAGCGATCAACGACGAACTTGGCCACGACGGCGGGGACAATGTTCTACAAGATATCGCGAAAGCCATACGAAACACCGTTCGCGATACGGATTTTGCTGCACGTATTGGCGGCGAGGAGTTTGCCGTCATCGTTGAGTTGCGCGACGCTACAAACCCTCACCAGATCGCCGAGCGCTTCCGCGCGGCCGTACAAATACCCTATGGCTCAGCAGCGGACAGAAAGGTATCAACCGTAAGCGTTGGAGGCTTCTGCCTCAGCGGCAGGGCCTTCAGCTTTCAGAACGCCTACAAGCATGCCGATGAGGCGCTGTACAGGTCGAAGCGAGCCGGAAGAAATCTTGTGACGCTCTTCCCCTCCCTACAGGTTGCATAAGCACACGCACAAGGAGAACTGCGGCATTGTCTTCTCGTGGCCACAAGCTATGATCTGACCGGGTGCTGCCTTTCGGACTAAGCTATGCACATTATCATGCGCTTCTTCACTCTCATCTTATCTGCGGTTCTGGCAGCCTGCGGTGGCCATTCCCCAACAACCGAAGTGTCGCCAGGCGGAAGACCGGTTGCCTCTGGACCCTTCGATACTTACAAGACGCAGCACAACAGCTTCAATCGGGTGCGGATGGACCGTTCTCGCGCAGAGGATGCCGCTACGCTGGCTGCATTCGAGGATGCTGATCCCACGGATCCCGCCGGCTATCGCAACCTGATCCGGCTGGCTGAGCGGGACTACGGCGGCAAGGTAACAATCGAGGTGATCGCGCAGGTGGATACAGCGAGCGGCGCTCCGACGCGCCTGCTGCGGCTGACGGCAGACCAAGCACCTTTCGACAACAGCCGCAATGGTTCACCCGGCGCCACCCGCGGGCGGTACTTCTTCAAGGGCCAGAGCTTTGCGTGGGTTACGATCGACGACGGCCCCTTGTTGTCGGGCCGCCACAGTCAAGGGCTGGAGAACCTGGTTCTGGACTTCGACAAAGGCACTGCTGACATCGACATCCGCACTGAAGTTTCGGACCGCTCGCAGGTCGAGATAGGACTGCGCGCAATCGGGCTGCCCTTCGACGTTGTATCGGGAGCTTTTGGCGGCGGAGCGACGATCCACGTGCGCAACCCGGACGTGACCGAGACGTACCGGATCCCCGGGCATCTGCGGGGCAATGTCGGCGGCAGTCCGACATATAGCGACGGACAGCACGGGATGGCCGCGTCGGGCCTGTACACAGCGCGGGGAGCGGATGGAGGACACTCGGTGAAGGTCGACGGCGCCTTCGTGGGCCGCGATCCGAATGCGCGCCCCTGACCGGCGGCTTCCACTGATCGCTGTGGCCGCGCTGATCCTGCCAATGACGTCTTCTGCCGATGTCATCGACAGGCTTCGCCTCGCCGAGGCCGCCGCTCCCGAACGGCTGCGCTTGCGCGTTCATGCGGCGGCGCTCTCGCACGGCACGCTTCCGGCTCCGGGCGTTGCGCGGATGCGCCGTGACATGGAGCGGCAGGGATACTACTTCGACGGGGGACCACCCGAAGTGATCGCATCGGACGTGGTCCTAGCCCCGACCTTGGCGTGGGACGGCAACATCAATGGCGGCGTCGTGCAGGACCGCTTCGTCGCGGGCGGGCTTGTGTTTGAAGCCGCACCCGAGGTGCGTGCGGTGAGCGGTGCAGTGGCCGGTGTGCAAGGGCTTTACCGCACGCGTTTGGCCCTCAACAACGGACAGCTTATCGAGTTGCGCGGTGGGGTCGAACTTGGCTATGCGCCAGCTGTGCGTCTTGGCCGAGCCGATACCCGGTTGGGTATCTGTCTGCAGAACCACCTCGCCGGATGGTCCTTCCTGGACATCTGCGGGACGAAGGCGTTCTACTGGCGTGACCTGGTCGAAGGGGATGCCGAGCAAGTTTCCCTCGAAGCCACGCAAGTTCTTGTCGCCAGCGCCTCGGCCCACCAACTCGGCTTGCGGGTCCTGCGAGTTTCCGGGGAAGCCGACAAGCAAGATCGGGTCGCATTTTCGGTCAATTCGGTTTGGACACGCGTGGCCACGCAGGCAGAGCTGACGCTGGGGGAAGATGTCTCCGGCACTACGTCGCTGCGCTATCGGCTAGAAGGTGGCGTCAGCTGGCTGATGCTGGATCGAGTCTTCAGCCTAGACCTATCAAGGCAGGAGCTGGATGGGGGGGCGTTCCTCGGCGTGCCGCGCCGGGACGAAGTCTACGAGCTGACCTTGGCGGTAGATCTACGCACCGGCGCTGAACTTAGTCTGGGGCTTGTCGACAGTCGCTCGACGGCAGCGATCGCAGACTACCGACAGGTGACGCTAGATCTGCGATTTGACAGCTTCCGCTGAACGTCATTCCAATGCTGCCAACCCTCGCCGGGTCTCGGCAGTCGCAAGCTCCCTGTGCAGCCGGGTGAATTCCTGCCTTGCACGGTCGCGTTGGCCGCTGTTCAGATAGGAATAGGCACGCAATGTGTCGAGATCCCGGCGCAAGCTGCCTGTCAATGCCTGCAAGGCGTCGAAGAACTCGATGGCGCGGCGATAATCGCGGCGGTTGTAGGCGGCCACCCCGCGCTGGTCTAAAATCTGCCTCTCGACATCGACCCGTTGTTGTCGCGTCAGGTCGGTAGCGGCTGCCATACTCGCCGCATTGTCGCTCATCCCCATCTTCAAATAGGACAATGCAATCCCATACTGCGCGTCGCGTCGCTGCGTCGCGTCAAGCCGGCCCTGCAGCGCTGTCTGAAACTGCGCTATAGCTTCCATCGGGCGGTCGAGATTGTAGGTCTGCCATGCCTGCTGGTAGATTGCCGTGCCAGATCCCCCCGAGGTGCGCGGCGCCGCCGATTGGGGCGCCCGCACAGTGCTGGATTCCGCCGGGACTGATGCCTGTGGACTGGTTGACGGTCGGCTGGCAGGTACTGGCGACGGACTGGCGGGTGATCCCGCCGCGGCTCTGTCAGGAGACGCCGGCGGCGACGCAGCGGTCGCGACACCTTGCCCCGTCAGCCGCGCCTGGACTGGCGACAGGCTCTCGGCCAGCTCCGGAAAACGAGCCAGCACTTGCGAAAATAAGCTCTGCAGCTCTGCGGTCGACGCGACCGCGCTGGATTTCTCGAGCGTCGCAATGATGTCGGGCGGGTTCACGCACGCGCTGATCACCGCGCGGTAGGTTCCTAAGGCCTCGCTCGTCTGCCCCGCCGCCTCCTGCGCTTCGGCAATGCGCCACGCGTTGTTGATGCGGTCGCACCGTAACAGCCCCGGCCGCTGCCCCGCCAAGGTCAAGGCTTGTGCCAGATCACCGCCCGCGAGCGCATCGTCAAGCAGGATCTGCCCCTCGCTGGTGTCCAGCAGGCTCGTCATTTCGGGGGGCGGGACCCAATCGGGAAAAGCGGCTTGCGTTGCTAGGATGGTCGATCGCGCTTCTGCTAACTGGCCCGCCCCGATCTGCCGATAGATCGTGTCGATTTCAGGCCCCGGCTCCGCCTGCGTCAGGCGCGCCAAATCCTCGGGTGGTTGCCATTCGGGATAAAGGATCTGCAAGCGCTGCAATTCCGACCGAGCCGATGCCTCGTCCTGCTGCTGGTAGTAGAAGGTCAGGGCCAGCAGCTCTTCCGGGCCCGGTGCTGCGGGTGTTTGAGCCACCGCCTGCGTAGCAGCACAGACGAGGAAGAAGGCAGTTAGTGCAAAGCGGGTCATAAAGGAACGCACCTCGGATAGGTCGTGATCTGGACGAGAAGTGACATCAGGTGAAGCGTCGCTGGGTAGTAGGGCTGATCGCTATTAAAACGCGGCATCAAAGAGCCGACGCCGCCGCCGGCAGCACATTCGCCGAGGCGGGATACGGCAGCGTAACCGGCATGGCCGCTGCGCTCGGACACTTCACCGGTGCGCGGGTCGATGCGGGTCGGCGTTGCCTCTGAGCCGAACGTCGAAGTGGCCTTGACATGGGCAAGGACGGCGGGGCTTCGAGCATGCCCAGACCAAAGTGCAAAGAGCGGCACGCGCACGGCCTCATAGCCCGACTGGCTTGAAAAACCATCGGGCGGTTTTGTCAGACTATCACCATCCACCAAAACCCAATCGGGCACCGGCCCGATCTCACCGAGGCGGTCGATCAGGGCCATCCCGCTGCTAGCCGCTTGGGCCAAGCGCTGTGTGCCCGTTGCGGCGGCGATCTGGGTCATGGCGAGCGGCATATAATAGGAGGGATTAATTAAGATCCCTTCCTCTCGAACAAAGCCGTTCACTGCTGGGAGCAGCACGACGTCGCCGCTGCTGTCAGGGAGGTCGATAAGGCACAGCCGGTCGAGGTCGCGCGCGATTCGTGTCGCGCGCACGCGCAGGCTCTCGTCGCCAACTAGGTTGGACACGAGGAGAAGCCCCCAAGCATAGAAGATGTCGCCGTCGCTCGCGTTATTCGGGTCTTCGATCTGCGGCACCGTGTTCGGGCGCCAGCGCCAAGACAGCAGGGCGTCATCGCGTACGGCTAGATGCCGCTCGGTCCAGTCGATGATCGTGCGGCAACTGAAATGATCGGCAAACATGGCCGCAAGAACCAGACCATAACCCTGCCCCTCTGAGTGGCTTGCACCTTCCTGAAACCCGTCCACGATGCGACCGTCCGACATAAGGCACATCCTCTTCCACGTCTGCCATGCCTGTTGCAACGGGTGGAGCGGATCGGACACTTGGCGCACTACAAGATCCTCTTGTGCAGCGGCAGGTACGGCCAAAGCCGCGGCGATGAGAGAGAGGCAGGCCCTGCGGTTCATGATCGCCCTTTCGGCTCACGGGATGTGAGCACATAGAAAAGCGCAGGAAGCGCCGAAAGCAGCGCCAAAGCAAGCAAACACATTGTAAAAAGCATTGGAGACCAGGAGGCATAATTCCCTACGACCGTCCGTAGGTTGCCTGCTGCCAAGGGTTCTGAAAGCAGCGGCGGGCGAATCGGCGTCCAGATGTCCCAAGTGCCATCAGTAAGGAGGACAGCGGCTTCACCGACGGCTGAGCGGGACGCAATTAGTCCCTGAAGTTGATCGGCAACTTCGTCGATTTGAACTCGCGGACCGACGATCAACCAGAGGCTGTCTGGTGCCTCAATATCCGGGCGCCAAAGCAGAGCCTCTCCTTGCCGGTCAACAATCCAGTCGCTCAAGCTGAGCTCAGAGCCTTGGAAAGCTGTCTCGCGAAAACTTTCGACGTTTCGCCAGATACCTTCATGCGAGAACAGCCAGCCGGTAGTCCTGATCCAGAGCCGGGACAGCAGGCCCGGCTCGGTCGCAGCACGTGCAGCAGCAGGCGCTTCCAGAACATAGGGCGAGGCGGCAGGCGCGGGGATTGCTGTGGCCTCGGCAGCACTGGGCTGACGAGGGAATAGAAGTGCCTGCAGCTGACCTTGGCTCACCCCAGCGACGTCCAGCGGAACGCTACCAACTTCGCTGAGGCGAACGATGGTGAGGGTGACCGCCTCACGCGGCTGCGATGGCAGGCTCAAAGCGGATGCCAAGCGGATCGAGATGGCCTGAAGCCCGGCGTCACCAGCGGCTGACGACGGAACGATAACATTGGCGGGCTGAAGCCCAGAGATTGTGCCGGCAATGCCCGGAAGCGTCATAGAGGGTGAGGACGGAACGTCGAGCGCGCTTTCAGCCAGCACCACCATCATATCAGTAGTCCGGACCGGGCACGCCTCATCAGGTGGATCACCTGGAACCATCATCTCAAAGCTCAGGGTGTTGCGACCAGGATGCAGGAGGTTCGCATCGAACCCTACCGGCAGCGGTGGAAGCACCCGGCCTCCATCGCGGTCCAGTGGCAACAGCCGCACTGTCTGATTGTTAACTTTCACCAGCAGCAACGCACCCACGGGCAGCTGGCGGGCATAGCCATATCGCAGCGTCAGCCGCGCCTTCTGATTTGCCAGAAGCAGCCAGTCGTCAGGCAGGGCGAAGGCAATGTCGCGGCGGAAGTAATGTGTCTTGCCGATGATGTCCGCGCTGCCCAACTCGGCCAGAGTGACGGGCCGGCCCGGCACCACCCGAGGGGGACCTTCGACCTTCCGCTCGGTTGTAGGCAGCGCCCCAGCAATGTCGGGCAGCTCGTCCCCGCGGTACTCGATCTGTAGAATGATTGCTCCGGTTGCACCGATGCGGTAGCTGACTGCGCTGCGGTCTGCGGCGATCAAGGCCACCGCAGCGAACCGCGGCGGAGCATCGTCGTAGAAGGATACAATGCGTAGGCGCTCACGCTGTTCTAGGCCGGCCATCAATGCGTATGAGGCGCGTCGCAGGAGTGTCAGATCAACACCCTGGTCGACCAGCAGATCCAGTGCGCCGCCATGTGCCAGCTGCGCCTCCATCGCCAATCTGAAACCCTCGACATCCGCGCGAAGCGCGTTCAGCGGAAGCTGGACGCCACTTTCTGCGAGGTTGACCTCGGTCCAGACCTGAAAGCTGGCATCCGGGCCACAAGAGATGCGGTGCGGCTGCTTCACCGTCAGCGAGATGCTGTTCGAACCTACTCGCAGCCCGGCTGCAGGGAGCGTTGCCTGCGCAAAGTCGCCAATGCTGCGTAGGGGCAGCTCAACAGGCTCGCCGCCGTTGATCGAAACGGCCAGGGCGGCAGAGCCAATGAGGACATCGACGCCCGAGCGAAGCGAAAGTTGCAACTCAGCTGGAGGCGAAGTGTCCGCTGGCAGGGTCAGCGAGAGCTGCGCCTCGGCTGTCTCCCCTGTTAGCCTCAGAATGCCGGGCGCCGTCAGGCTGTCGCCTATACGGACCTGCCGCGAGATCCTCGGGTCAACCGTCAGAGGAAGAAGCCGGTCATACTGCCCGGACGCAGGCGTAGTAGCTCGGTCGCGCTCGACCGCAAGTGGGGCCGCGGCCTCAGCCGCAACATCAGAGGCTGTTTCTGATGGCAATCGCAGCTGAATTATTGGGCTGCTGTCGTCGGGTACGGGTGGTGCGTCAGGTCTAGGTTCGGCCGGAACCGCAACCTGCGCCTCTGCGCCAGTCGTAGGCGGTGCCGTTTCGAGCGTAATCGTTGGGGGCAGATCGACCTGCGCTTCCGCGACGCCCGGTACTGCAAGCGCAAGGACTCCGGCTAAAAGGCAGGCGTAAGCATTAAGCCGGATGTGGTGAGGCTGCCGGGTCATACGTGAGCAACTCCAATAAGCTCCTCCGGCGTCAATTCGCGCTGCGGCTCACGATACTCGGGGGCATCGAAATCCGCTCCAAACGCAACCAGATGGGCCGGTGCCTCATTGCTCAGCTTGGTCTGGCTCAAACGCCTCCGCCGCGCCGGTTCGCGACTGAAGTCGCGCACCGTCATCGGGATCGACCTTAGGATCAGTGCCAACACATATAAGAGGCCGGCAACAAGGCCTTTTCCGCTCTGCGTCGCTCGGCGCTGCTGCAACCAACGGTCGGATGATCCGAAAATCAAGTGAGCAACCGCCTCTCGCACGTCAATTGCTTGATCGGCGACAAATCTTAGATTCAGTACCGTTGCGCCGCTGGCAGCCGAAGAAGTCTTTAGCAGTTGCGCGCGAACGTCGCGTTCAAGATGGGGTGCATGAGGGAATGATGGCCGCAGCACTACCTCACTCCGCAGCGGTGGAAGGCGCAGGGCGCTGCCTCCCGCCAGCTCGATTCCGGCGCCACTGGTTGACGCATCGACCACAGTTACCGGCAGCGGCGCGTCCATCGCCGACCAGCAGAGACTTGCCGGCTCGCGCATCGACACACGGGGCGCAGCGCGGCGCTGCTGCTTCTCCGCAACTGCTCTGAGCGACAGGCTGACGAGAAGCATGTTGAGGACCGCCCAGATGCCAACGACAAGCAAAACGCTTCGGTCGCCCGGAAAAGCAATCCAGCGGAAAATCAGTGCGACCACGCCCGCCACCGTCAACGCGAACAATATCAGCAGCGGACGGTAGATGGGTGAGATGTAGTCCTCGGCGAGAGTCTCGTCCTTTGCCGTCACATTAAATTTCGCAGCGCGCGGGCGCAGTACGGTGCGAAAGATCGCGCCAGCCAAGTAGGGCGCCTGCGCGATCTCGTAGATCTCGGAGATGAGGGGCCAGCGCTGACGCGCAAAGACTGCATTCTGCACTAGAAGCACAATGGCCATGTAGCTGAGCACGTAGGCCGCAGCCTCGTTAGCGGTGGTCACGAAGATTTCGACCCCGAAGAACAGGTAGGTCAGCGGCGCGACCAAGTACGCCAGCCGGATCAGCGGAAACAGCCAAAACGACATCGAGTTGATGTAGCAGAGCCGCTGAAGCGGGTTGAGGCCCTTTCGCAGCAGAGGGTTCTTCAGGATCAACATTTGCATCATGCCAGTGGCCCATCGCCCCCTCTGCTGAATGAACGAGGCAAAGGTTTCGGGCTGTAGTCCGGCGATCATTGCACGATCGAGATACATGCTGCTCCACCCCTTGGAGTGGATTTCCAAAGCAGTCTCGGCGTCCTCGGTAATCGTCTCGCCCGCAAAACCGCCCACGCTGTCCAGCGCCTTGCGGCGCAGCACTGCGGCTGAGCCACAGAAGAACGCGCCGCCCCATCGATCAAGTCCCGGATGGATCTTGCCATAGAACATCTCGTTCTCGGGCGGACATGCAAGGCCGAGGTTCCGCTCGATTGGGTCGCTGTTAATGAAAAAGTGAGGCGTCTGGACCAGGAACAGCTTAGGGTTTTGGGCAAAGTAGCCGACCGTTCGCGCCAGGAAATCACGCGACGGGACATGGTCTGCGTCGAACACTACGACTAACTCCCCGTCAAGCCTTGCAAGGGCCGCACTCATGTTGCCGGCCTTGGCATGTTCGTTGCGCGCGCGCGTCGAGTAGATCACGCCAAGCTCTCGACATAACTCCTGCATCTGGCGACGCCGCTCGCGCGCGGCATCGGCCAGTGCAGGATCGGCGGCGTTGCAGCGCTGGTCAGTACCGCCATCGTCGCACAGTACGACTTTCTTCAGCCGGGCGGGGTAGATCATGTTCTTCGCTGCCGACAGGGTGATCGACAGCATCTCGACCGGCTCGTTGTACGAAGGAACGAGGATGTCCACCGTTGGCAGATCCTCGGCCCGGACCTGTGGCGGCAGGTCGCGCTCAACCGGGTCGGCGGTGATGAAGGCGTTGAGGAAGAAGACCAAGATGGAGTAGGTTTCTGTCAGCAGCAGCAACACCGCTAGCACGTATGAAAGGCTAAGATCGGGGTCCGGAAGTGTCGATGTGATGCGCCAGACAAAGTAGCGAAGCACGATAATGCTGGAGATCGCCATGAGCGCAATGCGCGGCATCAGCGTGCCGGCGAACGGCTTGAGCAGCGCCACAATAGCAACAGCCGTGACGCCCAGCATTGCCTGCGCCGCATTCGAGGTTGGAACCGAGGCCATCACGATTACAGGCGCCAGCGCCACCAGCCAAAGCGCCAAGGACCACCGGGCCAACGGGTTCGCCTGTCTCATCTTGGTTGCCTCTTCTTGATACGGCTGGCCACGTTCAGCGAACAACAGGTGCCGCCAGTGGGGAGATGTTGCGCGAGGCGCCTGCAGAGACCCCTGGCATGGGTGAGGCACTCACGCTGCCGGCCAGAAGCGGAGCCAACGCGTCCTGAGATTCGCCACGGACACAGTTGCGCATCAAAATGTCTAGGGTGGTAGCGCCAGCGGGCAAAAGCCGCTGCGCAGAGGTCAGCCGACGAACCCCGAGCACACAGACGACATCTGCGCCGCCGCGCTCCTCCGCCCAGAAATAGATGCCTGCTTCGTCCTCCGCGGACAGAAGATCGCCTGACGTGACGCCCCTAAAGGGCGCAGGAGTGCCCCCGGCCCACCGAACGAACTCGTCGTAATCAAAGCGGCCTGCACGTCCATGGTGGGCTTGAGCGCGCATGATGACCACATTCTCGCCTGTGCCGCCTGCTCGATTTGCCATTGCGACGCGCTGCTCAGACTCGCCGCGAAGACCGCGCTGCATGACCATTACGATATCGGGAGCGTTGATCCAGCTCTGCGACACTGAGATCGGCGTAAAAGGTGTTTGCTCTCGTAGCGCCGCCGAACTTGTTAGCAGGGACTGCGGCGTCACTGCACATGCGGCCAGCGCCGCAGCACACGAAAGTACAAGACCGATTCTCCAGAACATCGATCTTGATCCCGCTCGTCCGGACATCTGTTACCTCATGCGTCGACCGATTCATCATAGCGCTAGCTCGCGTCTTTGCATACATCTAGCCGAAGACTTCTCGCTTGAGTTGCGCGGCTGTGGTAATCGGATCATTCCGCCGACACCCGTGCGCCGTCATCAGGCTGCGAACGGAGGATGGTGAAACGCCGCGCCGCTTCTTGTGTTCAGCAAGATTGAACATCCAAAGCAGCATGTCCGGCCTTTCGCGCCGGCCAACGGCCTTATACCAGCCGCGACCGTCACGGCATGAGACTTGATCTGGCCACTCTGTCGCACCTTGGATAAGTCGCGTTAGACTAGCTGATCGTGAACAAAACCCATTGCCTAAACATCGTTCGGACCGACAGCCTCCCGGCGATCGTCGCACAGCTTCGCCTTGACAGCCCGCTTTGGATGCCTGTTCCCGAGCTGCGGAGCCAGCTCGTTGTAAATCCTCCGGGTCTTCTTGATGTTCACTTGGCATCCTTCCCTTCCCAGCAGAATCTATAGCTCACCCGCGTCTTGCAGACTTCTCGAGCCTTCAGCTCCAGCGCAGCCGGCCCGGCGCGATTTGTCATGGTAAATCGACTAATCAATGCGCAGGGCCCCACATGCCCGGCGCATCGACACGCCCCAGTCCACCAATAACCCATCTACCAGTTTCCGAGTGCGCGCAGGCTTCTGAGCTGTCCGCGGGTGACGTCCTGCAGCATCTCCCGCACCAGGGTCAGGTCAGCGTCGATTTTCTTCAGCCGGCTGTTCTTGTCGTCGATCGCCTTCAGCCGACGCAACTTGTCGGGAAGCAGACCGCCATAGTGCTTCTTCCATCTGAAGTAGGTCACTTGGCTGATCCCGGCCCTCCGACATATCTCTGCAAGTGACGTGCATCCCTTACCCTGCTTCAGGATGAACGCCTTCTCGCCTTGATGAACTTAAAAGCTTTCATTGTTCTCAGCTCCTCTCCCAGCCAAGGAAAGGTAGTCGACAATACCATTTCCAGCGGTCGGGTTCTCAGGGGGCAGAGCACCTCGCTGGGTTCTTGCAGCAGACTTCATTGCTACGACAATAGGTCGTCCGGCGAGCACTTCGTCCTCGCAGAACCGCTGGACCGTGTGTATTACCGGAAGTTGAATATCAATGAGCTCTCAACTTTAGGAAGTAGTGACAATGGCGGCACTTGTGACTGGCGCAGGACAACGTATTGGCAGAGCTCTAGCACTCCGTTTGGCAGAGCGCGGATACGATGTCGCCGTGCACTATTCGTCCTCGGAAGAAGGCGCACTGCAAACAGTCTCGGAAATACGGAAGTTGGGACGCCATGCAGAGGCGATACAAGCCGATCTACTTGACGAAGCCGACACGAACTCTCTTGTCAGAGAAGCCTGCCGCGCTGTCGGAAAACTTTCGGTGTTAGTTAACAATGCCTCAATCTTCGAGGAAGATAGTTTCATGACCACGACGCGAACGAGTTGGGAGCGGCATATGCGCTCCAACCTTTGGGCCCCGTTTGTCCTGATGCAGGGATTCGCGGCGCAGGTTCCGGGAGCTGCTGACGACGGAGAACCTCTGGCGCAAGGTTTGATCGTTAACATGATTGATCAGCGGGTACTGAAGCTCACACCGCATTTCACAACCTACACGCTTGCAAAATCAGCGCTGTGGACCCTGACTCGCACCGCTGCTCAGGCCTTAGCGCCCCAAGTCAGAGTGAATGCGATCGGACCTGGGCCAACACTAAAAGGGGCGCGCCAAACACAGGAAGACTTTCTTCGGCAGAGGTCAGCAACAGTATTGAAGCGGGGCGCTGACACTTACGACGTTTCAGCCGCCCTCGACTACCTGCTGCAGGCCCGAGCAGTTACTGGCCAGTTGATATGTCCCGACGGAGGACAGCATTTGGCATGGGAAACACCAGATGTTGTTGGAGTAGAATGACCTGTCAGTCATTGTAAGGCCGGACAGACCCATCGTCTCGTTGAAATAGGACACACGGACCGACAGACGTGCGGGGTTCGTAAGAAAAACCGAGTTCGCTCAAGACATTAAATATGGAGCGAACACCACTGAGTCCGTATAGATGGTCATGAAGTTCGAGAAATATTCGATCGACACCAGTCAAAGAGGCGCCTGCAAGCAGGCTCTTTTCGGCTCCCTCGATGTCCATCACCAACACGTTTATCCCATGAGTCGACACGAAGAAATCAAGGTTCTCTGTATCAAGTTCTATCGTGCTCTCATAAAGACCCTGCTCCTCAATTAGCGAGGACATCCAGAAGTCTCTGCGAATGAAGAAGGTCACGGTATCTGGGTCACCTGATGTGAAGATGCCTTGATCAACTTCGACATTCCGGATGTCGTTCGCCTCAAGAACTCGCCTGGCTAGGGCGACAATGTTTGGATTTGCATCGAAGGACCAGATCAGCACATCAGGAGTGTTAGCCATCACAGAGGTGATAACCCCCAGTCCCGTCCCCAGTTCTAAGACTCTATCGCCTGGTACTAGAAGGTCTCGGACGATGACTGCTTCTTTGGCTTCGAAATTGCCGCTCTGCAGTGCCTGCCAGATCACTGACGAGACCTCCTCTTCCTTGATTGGCACCTTGACGCCATGGACGACAAGCGGACGATTGCTTTGGAAAGGCGTGGGAGAGGGTTTCATATCGTCCTGACAAGTTGAGATGGAAACATTCGAAGACCGCTCAGCTGATTTTCCGGAACCGGTCGAGCAAACAGAAACCCTTGTGCTACATCACAGTGTAATCCCCTGACAACGTTATGCTCCTCAATGGTTTCAATTCCCTCGATGATGACCTCTTTGCGCAGCAGGCTCCCCAAATCGCTCACGATTTTAAGAAATTCACTAGCCTTGGGATCTACAGTGATGTCGGTCAGAAAGCTTCTATCCAGCTTGATGGTATCGAACGGGACAGTCCGAAGCCGAGCCAAGGACGAGTATCCCGTTCCAAAATCGTCGATGGCAACGGACACTCCCAAGCTTCTTAGCTCCGTTAAGACCCGCAAGAGTGCATCCTGACCATCTGCCAAGGCCGTCTCGGTGACCTCGATCTCCAGCCTCGTCGCCGGCAATCCAGTATCCCTCAAAACCTCAACTACGAGATCTAAGAATTCGAGTGTCTGAAGCTGAAGGGGTGAGACGTTAACAGCAATCTTCGCAGGCACATCCCACTTCGCAGCTTGTTCGCATGCTTTTCGCAGAATCAAGCCGCCTAGATCAAAAATAGCGCCAATCTCCTCAGCAATTGTGATGAACTTTATCGGAGGGATGTACCCATGTTTGGGATGGTTCCACCGTGCAAGCGCCTCCATCCCTCGAAGCTCAAGTGAATGCACATCAAACTGCATCTGATAATGGACATCTATTGTTCCTTCTCTGATTGCGTGAAGTAGATCATGCTCAAGAGATTTGCGATCATTGAAATCTACTTCCATTGCATCTTCGAAGACACAGACCCGGTCATCTCTAGATGCCTTGGCGCAATATAGAGCCATGTCTGCACGCTTGAATAGAGTCTGAAGGTCTAGCGCATCTAAATCTGCAGAGGTAGTCACAACACCCACAGAGCACCCAATCCTGATCTGTCGGCGGAGAATATGATACGGCTCACTGATGGTGGCGGCAATCAGTTCGCCATGTTGCACCGCATCCTCAGGTGTCGAACCAAGCAATACGCTTGCAAATTCGTCCCCTCCCAGCCGGCAGAACATGTGTGGCTGCGGTTTCAGATTTCGAAGGCGGTCGCTGACCTGTTTAAGCAACGCATCTCCCGTATCATGTCCCAGGGTATCGTTCACGCTCTTGAAATCGTCCAGATCGATGAGAAGAAGTCCAATCACGTCTTTCTCTGATCTCATTTCCCGAAGCTTGGCCTCGAGGCACCGCCATAGCATGCCCCGATTGGGAAGCCCCGTCAGAAGATCGTGGTTCGCAGCGTACTGCAAATCTTCGTTTGTCTGTTGAAGTGTAACACCAGTCGCCACCAAATCCTCGTTGAGAAGCTTCGTCTGCCTCTGAGAGTTCGCCAGAAGAATATTTCGTCGTAGAAGAATATATAGTAAGCCACACCAACCGAGAATGAGGGATACGATGACGACAGTGAAGATCTGGTGGAGTGACTCCAGCTCTTCCAAGGTAGCTTCGACTTCCCTCCAGCTATACTGGACAGCTTGCGACGAAAGCCGTGTTATAGGACCGACCAGTCGGTTGAGCCTACCGAAATCCACAAACAAGCCTTCTCGAGAACCTTCCGTGAGATTCTGCTCGATATCGACAACGACTGCATTCAGCTCATCAACAACAGTCCAGCGTTCAGGAGCATCATTGAAGAAGTCATGCACCGCTCCGTCTCTGATGGACGAGAGCCGGCTGGTGACGATGTCGATCCTCAGACCTAGATCTGATTCCTGGTGGAGCCGTTCAAGCAGCAAGTGTCCCAAAAGCTCGCTTTCCAAGCGCAGCACTTCTTGAACTGTCTTGCTAACCGCCCAAGCATCGTCATGATGTACGACGCGTCGAAGCACAGCCTGCCGTTCGCTAACTGTGGCAAGAAGAAATAAAGTCGCCACTACGAATAGCGTGACCAAGATGGACAAAGGATGGCGCAAAGCCGTCTACCGAATTATCAATTCGGCAACTTGCCACGCTGACCTTGTGTAGTATGTTTGACTTTGCAATGCGTCGGAGCTGTCATACGGGTAGATGATGAATATAGGGCCCTTTTCCTTCACCGACATGTCATTGCCGTTCATTTTTGTTGCCGCAATAACTCCGGTTTCGATGACGTCCGAAACCGGAATCTCGACTTCATAGTCATTCAACGCAACGGCGATAATGGTCTCTCCTGAAGCACCCACGTACTCTAGGAGCTGCAATAGAGGCACGCCAGAAAATGTTGTCTCACCATCATGCCACGGCGTTGTGGTGACAACATCAACGTAGCCCATGCTTTCCAACATCATGCGATCGAACACCGCAGCTTCGCCAGAATTGCGACGTGCAATGTCGCCGGAGATGGTAAGTATGATCTCCCCGGTTGGCTGAGGAAGCTCCGTCGCCTTGGCCGCTCCACTAAGGCAGAGTGCGATTGACGTGGCTTTGATCAGAGCTAAAGGGTTCACTAGTTATTCTCCCATCATCGTGTTGGGGTGAGGCGTAAGAGGAATTCCAGCTCGCCGGTGTATTGCAGTGGCTTCAGCCTCGCGATCCATAGAGTTGCAGATCGATCGACCGGCGTTTGGAAACCTGGCGAACAACTGTCGGTGACGCTTAATAAATAGCCCCTCGGCCGTATAGGAGTTGGATTGCAATGGTGTACTTACGCTGCTTTGATTAGCGTCGAGAAAAATTTCGGATCAAGGCTTGCCTGATCGAACGTAGCGCCGCGGGTGAGAATCGAGACAGCGTCATGTGAGTGCAGCGACTCCTGGTGACTTGCAACGATGCGGAAATCGCGAATTCGGTGATCGCTTTGAAGCGCAGCACAGAACGACCGGGCGGCATCCTCAACGAACAATGGATTTGCAGCGTTCAGTTCTGCAAACGCCTGCTCATCCTCGCGCTTTACCATGACCTGTGTTTCGGTCGGTACCGCTAGCCGTGCCAAGTCTATGAAGTCCTCGATCCATAGATCTTCGCCGGCCAAGATGGACAACCGAGCTGTTGAGCGCTGCGAGTGAGGAGTGGCAAGCTGACCGCGCGTCTGCCTCGCGTGCTCAGAGAGCTCCAGCGAACAGGGACACGTGGATGAGTATACGTAGTCGAGATGTACCATCTTCTTGCGTTGCCCCCTGAGGTCCACGAGCTCCAACGCCACGTCATAGTACTGCCAGCCGGTCAGGCCTGATCGCAGTGAACGAGTTTGCAAGGGAAATGAGAAGCGCATCTGGATCCGTGCGTCGAAGCTCTCAAGATCCTGTTTGTAATCACGAAGCGCATGTTCAATCACCTCGAGAGAGGTGCTTTTCTCTGCATGGACATAAAACGAGCGCATGATACGGCTCATGTTTATGCCCTTCTTTTCCGCCGACAAACTGACTGTGCCGGTAATCGAAGTCTCCAACACAACCTCTCCGCCATTCCGAAGGAGATGACGGATGGGCAAGCGAAAGTTGGATATTCCGACGTGTTGGATTGGAGCTTGAGCTCCGACGATCAGGCTCGCGGGCCCGTTCTGAAGGTCTGGCAGACCGCTTCGATAGGCGGCGTCAGCAGCAAAACTGGCGTCGTACTTCCTTGAGAATATTGGATAGTCCCGATGTTGCTCGGGCTTCTGCGTGGCTACAGCGCCGGGTACGTTGACAGTGGTCTCACCCTGTTCTCTGTGTGGTGACAGTTCTAGCCCCATGCTCATCGCCCATCCGCATGAAAAGTGTCTATAGTAACCTCATAAGCGAACCGGACTGACTCTCCAATAACGAATGCGGACAAGATTCCATTCAGCTTAAGGTTGTCTTTTCTGCCACAGTCGCTTCTGCCTCGTCAACAGCCGCACCAGCTCCGGCGGTCTTTCGACGTCAACTGCCGGCAGCGGCACGAACGCAACATCGATATGGCGCGAGGTAACGTTCCGGGGCGTGGTGCAGGTGCGGTGGGCGTCGGGTTCTTCGTTAGGGTAAGGTTGCTGAGGCAAATTTGAACCTAAAGATAGTCCCGATGACAAACCCGATGATGGACCTCCGTGCGCTCGTCGAGAGGAGCGGTGCTGCCGACCTGCCGTGCGAGATGGTCGACCCATGCGGTCGACGCTTGCCGCCGAGCAGCTGATGTAACTGGAGGTCAGGACCAAAACCGGCGCCGACTATGGCAAGAAATTCGGCGAGCGGCTGGCGCAGCGGAACGACTACCGCACTCGGGACCGGCAGTCCTCGAGCGGGCAGCATTGAGCTGCGCACACCGCGCCTGAGAACCGGCTTCTACTTCCTCTCTTTCTTGACCAGCGGCAATCGGTCGAGAAGGCGCTGCCTTCGGTGATCCAGCACACCTATTTTCGTGGCGTGTCGACAACGTCGAGCGATAACCCCGTGCAGGCCTTGAGCGGGACCGGCATCTTAAAGAGCCAGGTCAAGGGCGAGAAGATCGTTGACCGGTTGGACATTTTTTCTCAAGCGCCCACTCGGTGGTCAATGGGCGTTCGCCATCGGGTGCGGATCGTTCGCGCGGCGACGGCACCTCTCTGGATCGCCGCTAATCATCTCAAGGTGCGCCAGATGGGCAGGACTGTCTCTGCAGCCGTGACGGTCTCGATGGATGTCAACGCCGACGGCTTAGGCGACAAGCTGGGGATGGTAATCAGAGCTTCCGAAGCCCGAGCCGCTCTGTCTGGACGTTCTACTCGATCTCCCGCGGTCTTTAGGGCGTTACGCTGGTGAACTGCGACGCACATGAAGACATCAACCCGGCCACGAGCCGGGTATTGTCCACCGCTTGGCAGCGATGCAGGGTTCATTTCCAGCGAAATCCGCTTGCTCCTGCCAGCACGGATAGTCGCAGTGTAGTCTTGGCCGTCATCGTCAGTGCTTTTGCGCAGCCAGACCATACCGGCGCCGGGATCCAGTGGCGGATGGTGGCAAACCGGATAAGGCCCAAACTGCAGAAGCTCGCCAGAGCTCATCGACAGGACGGCAAAATCAAGCGCCGCACGGCGGTCGCCGAGATCTTATCCGACGAGGCTCGATCTGGAGACTAGGGAGGCGGTTCTGATGGAGCAGACCGAGGAATGGGCCGTCCAGCGCGACCGCTGCATGACGCTGGAAACGCTTGCAGTGATCTGCGTCGCTTCGATTGTCAGCCTGCCTGCCGCGCAGCGCGATTGACCAGCTCCGCCCATACTCACCGCGAGGCCCATCGTCATCCACACCATCAGCTGGGACATGATCGACACATGAGATGCTTGGTGAAGGTGGCCCCGCATCCTTTCGAGTGAGGCCACAATATCACCGTTCAGATCATGAAACCAAGGCCTGGCCATTTTGCCGATGACGCACTGCAAGTTGGCGCGCCTTTCGCCCCGGAACAAGCTCTCGCGCTGAACGAGCTGCGGTTTCCAGAGTTTCCAGTTCCGGAAAGAGACTCAGGATTTCTTCCCGAGCTGCTGCACCCACGGACTTCAATGCTTGCGGTCCTGTGTACAGTGATTCCGTTTCAGCACCGTTGGCGATGATGACTTCATGTTGATCAAACAGCAGATGGAAGTATTCAACTTCTTGAAGTTCATTGGCGACTTCCACCCCATCCACTTCAAGTAGCTGTTTGGCAGCAACCAACACCTCGTTCGTATTGAACATCCTCTGAGCGATCATCGAACGAACGAGGATACGGTGCTGAGGCGATACTGTGAGATCATCGGCTGGGACATTCCGGCCCAGAGCGCCCGCTCGAATTCGGATGGGCCGAAGGTTAGGCGATGAAGCCAACGCCGCCGCGTCCAGCTTGGTGGAGCCGATCCATCGAATCGGCTGCATCCCACGGTCTTTCGTTGCGACCAAATCTCCCACCCGCAGAGATTCAACAAGGACATCACCACGTTGGACGAAGATTTTTGTGCCTCGCGCGAAACAGATGATGTCAGACGTCGGGAATAGGATGGGCGGAAGGGTGGGCCCGAGCTCGACACCCGTTGAGATGGCCGGATAGGCTGGGCTGAGAACGCCGGCGACCAGCGGGATGGAAAACGAGGACCCATCGACCATATGGAGAGCAGCTACTTCGACACGCTCACCGTTGATGAAGAACGCGTCCAGCCAAGCCTCAGCGACAGTTTGGCGGGCTCCGTTGAAGGTAATAGTATCGCCAGCACCGATCGTGCCATCGCTATCATCTGCAACTGTGATCTCAACGATCAATGTGCCTAGATCTGTTTCGCCCGCAGCGAATTCCGGCGCTACGCCCCAAGCTCGAATTTGTACCATTGCCTATCCTTTATCAAGCTCTGCTGCTTATCATGCTCGGCTGCGCCGCTCGCAAGAATCAACCCAAGGTAGTTATACAGTAACGACGGGTATTCGGTAGAGTATTTCGAATTTGAAGGCAGCCGTTGCACATCTGCCGACCTGAATCACCCCATCAGATCAGCTGGACCGCGCAGAAAATGGGTCAGCCATTTAGAAAAAACGGTAGTAGATTCGTCGATGCTGCAGAACGACGCCTCTGCATCACCACGGCACGTGGCCGTGAAGCACCAGGGCATTATATGCGTCAAGTTTCGCTCAATTGACGACGCATATGAGATTACAGAACAATCTCCATGTCTTATCCTCACATCAGCAGGAGTGCGATCACAATGAATATAGTAGCTGCGGCAGTAGCTAACATCCACTTGGTCTTTGGCGTGAAGAAGGATTTACCAGCTCCACTGTGATCATCGTACTTTGAGAAAGCTGAAGCAATGTTCGGACCAGTGTCAGGCCGCCGGCTGTGATCGATGACTGGACGCTTGCTCATGCTGGCTCTCATTTCGGCGGTTGAAGGTCTTCCTGTAGATGAGATACCGGGTTTTTCGAAGCAGTAAAGCGGGATCCACACGCCCATCCAGAAGGATAGGGGTCGATAGGGCGTCGTGTCGACGAATCACAGCTCATGCAGCACATAATGCCAGCACCACGTCCCTATACGGCTGATCCAAGAACATCGAACTGACCTGGCATGAAGCCTGACGGGTAGCAGCAGCAGATGCGAACGGCGACGTATTTAGATACGGCAGGCGACGGACCACCATGTCAGGCGGCAGTAGCAATCGGCGCTTCTTCGGCCTCTCACGCAGGCAGTGCGGCGCTTTCAGCTCCTGCTGCATCAAAACACCCAGCGCCGCAGACAGCAGACGCCACGATCATCCCCGCCGTTTCTCACTTGATGCCGGTGCTCCCTTCCAGACAGCAAAGCACTTGCCTGTGGAATTGCATACGTCCTTGGCAGAAGCCTAGGCCCGATCATCTGATCAGAAGCGATAAGCTGCCGTCAAGCCTACGCCCGTGGCATCTGCATCTCCGTCTCCGGTCTTCTCCAGACGCGTCAGCTCTGCCCCAACGGAGAAGCGATCGTTCAGCAGGTACTCGACCCCTGCTCCGTAGAGATATCCGTTCGTGTACCGACTTGCGCCAGTGCCGACGCTTTCAACCTTTCCACGACCAGCGCCGATGGTAGCAAAACCGAGCCACCGAGAATCAGCGCCGAACTTGAATCCCCCTTTTACGCGTGCTGCCACTGCCCACTTCAACTCTAGTCCGCCGACTTCAGCATTCTGCCCAGGAGCGGCTGTCACTTCTACTGCGCCCACCCATTGTCCAAAGTCCCGCATGTGGCCGATCAGGAGCGACCCGGTGAAGCCCTCTCGGCTGTCTTCTCCCGCAGCGCTTTGCCGGTTTGTGGTCCCATAACCGAGGATAGCGCCCACATAATTCGCAGTCCAGTTCGCTTCCTGCGTCGGAACGTTAACCGTGTGTTGTTCCACTGGAGCAGTGGCTGCTACGAACCCGCCACTGTAAGCAGGCGCTGCTAGAGCTCCGAGTGTAAGAATGGCGATGGCTGATTTCATTATGCGACCCTCTGATTGAAGCGCTTGGTCCTTTATCAACCTAAAGACTAGATGCGTTGACTGATCAACCATTAACGAGCGCTGCGCCAATTATTTCTAGGCCATGATGCGTAGCGACGCATCCGCGCCTCAGAGAGCTCTCCATCCCGGTCACACAGGGGTGAAGTGTTGCAACGGGGCAGAAGTCGTCGTAGTCGGGCAGTCGACCTGAAGCCACTCGACATGGCAAAGGACAGTCAGCAGCAGACATCCTTTCTCGCGTCAGCTCCCGGTTCACCGTTCGAACGAAAACCTTACAGGATAGCCGCCAGAGTTCGAGCTGACACGTTCCGTTCTTAGATGCACATGAAATGCGAAAGGAACGCGCCCTGTAGTGCAAGCGTTGCGCTGCAGGAGGCTGCAAATGATCTTGGCGCTGCTGACAATCCAACTGCTTTTGAGCTTCATGTTTGGCGCGCTCATCTTGGCGTTGATGACCAAGATGAACATCGCGACAGAGTGCTGATCGGGCTACACGTCAGCCGCGGCTGAACTACGCCCTGTGCCCTGATGAGTAACTCGGCTCATAGCTTCCAAACGCTGCCAGTAGGTTGCGGCCTCGACGACACGAGACGCGGAGCGCGAGAGCATAGGTTAGCGAGAATGCCGCCGCAGACGCTGAAAGTGCGAGGAATGCTGCAAACGGCTTGTCCCACAATGCCACCCCCGCGAGAGCCGGCATAATTGCCAATGGTAGTATGATCAGTGTGGCTAGAGGATTGGCAAGCTGGCGCCGCCGTCGACCAAGAAGAGTGATTTCAAGTCCGCGCATGACGAGTTGGTGAAAGTGAAGGCGGTCGGGCGCTCCTGCAGGTCGGCCTCCGACCCGCCGCCGATAGATAGCAAGCAACGTGTCAGCGACAGGCCAGAAGAAGATCAGGATGATGGCCCATGGGGTGACGTCTGGCACGCGCACCATGATGATGACCGCCAGCCAGGACAGCAGATGCCCGATTGTATATGCGCCTGCATCTCCGAGGAATATCTTCCCCAAAGGGAAGTTGAGCACCAGAAAGCCTGCGAAGGCCGCGCTCAAAACCATCGCAGTCTCTGCCAGGGAAATATCGCCCGCTTGAAACGCGACCGCGGCCAGACAGGACGCCACGATGATGGCAGTGGCAGACGCGAGGCCGTTCAAGCCATCTATCAGGTTGAAGGCGTTGCAGATACCTGAGGTAGCGAAGAGCGTAAAGGTCACTGCGAGTGGAGTGAAGTTCAGCAGCCAGTCAATGCCTGGCACATCTGCCCGCGGGACCCACATCTGCAGCACTGCCACCGCCACTGCACTGGAGAGAGCAGCCGCAAACAATCTCTCTCTTGGCCGAACACGGAACCCAAGATCCTCAAGAAGTCCCGCAAGGAAGACAGGCATTAAGCTGAGGACGAACAGTGGCGTGACGGCATCCGTCCTCTCGACGCCCAACCCGATCAGCGAGACGATACACGCCGCGACGATACCGACGCCGCCCACCCGCGGCGTCGGCTGAGAGTGTGCGGCTTGAACAGCTCTTCCGTCATCTCGCCTCATGGTCAACTTCAAATGCCAAGATCGGCTGAGGATCAGGAAGCCGCAGATTAAGAACGAGACTCCGAACGCCAGTCCGAGATCCCACAAGGCAATCGATTGCGGCATCTAGCTTCCTCAAACATTCCGCTGAAGCTGCAAGGCAGCTCAAGCTCGAATCAATTAACAACCTAAAGCAGAGTGAGATTCCTAGATCACATCTCTTGATGTTCAGCAACGATTTTGTGTGCCGGTGATACCAGTAAAAGTTCGGTCTGTGCTCTGGTGCCACAGCCGCAGAGGTGCCGCTGAAAGCAACAATGCGATTGTCATTTTGCAGTCAGGCGACTCCGCGACCCGCAGCAGCCGATGCGAGATGTCGGGCAACAGAAAGGAGGAACTTTCCTTCCGCTGGCCTCAACCCCTCTAGTTCGCTGAAAGGCGCAGCCGTGCTCGACAGCCAATTTTATTTGTCTGAAAGATGCCGATCAATACTTGTGCAAACCTGAGCCCTCAGATCCTTCTGTGCCTGAGCTTGGAGCATATGCTGCCGCTCGACGCTGCGTCGAGGTGTCATGGCGGCTCGACGTAACATTCGTGACTATTACGTAATGGCATCAAGGCACTTCAGATAAGTGTGGCGCAACTACAAGCCGCGAACATGATCCGTGAACACAATGCAAGTACATCGAACAGAACAAAGCCGAAATTACGCTGGCTATATGCGCCTTACTTGAAGTTGTAGATGAGCGCAGCAGATCTAAAACAAGCAAAAGACAATATCTCGCCGCAGTTCAATTTCCGCAGCCGCTTCTGATTTTTACGACGTCACAACTGGAGATACCGATGCGTGTCGTCCGTCCAAGAATCTCGAGCAGCATAATCACCCGCTTATCTGGCTCCACACTGTCGATCGTCGAGACTAAATTCGAGAATGGACCTGCATTTACCTGAATCACATCGCCTGGCTGCAGCCGGTCAGCTTGCGGTTGCTTACTGGAAGAGGAACACCTGAGGACGAGTTCAGCAATCAAGAGCGGCGGAACAGGTTTTGGATGGTTTATTCCGAAAGCAACGAGGCGGGATACTCCGGGTGTGTTGTTGATGGCGCGCCAAGGCCCCCCTGAAGGATCGACCTTTACGAACAAGTAGCCCGGGAAGAGTGGCTTTGCCGCAGTCATGGACCTGCCATCTTTGGCTCGACCAGAATTGACCACGGGGCAAAAGACCTGAAAGCCCTGCCGCCTCAAGGAGCGGTCCGCAATCTTCAAGCTGTTTGCCTTTACCTGAACAAGGTACCAATTATCATCCGAGCGTGCCCCAGTTGTGGATGTAACGATCACCATGCTCGGCTTCCATCGACGCGCTGTTTTCGTGCACAGAGCCTAGCCCTGAAGCTGCAAACACGCCATCCCCTCCTGCCCCACCGAGGCTGGGTTGGCGGCGAGGCTGTAATATCTGCAATCAGCGGGGCTGCGGTCGCGTGAGCTGCTGCCCTGAACCGGCGAGCAACGGAAACGACAAGATGGCACTGCTGATGTCCGACGACGAGATCGGACCTCAGAAGATCACAGAAGATCTTTGGGCGGTTTCTCGCGTGATCGTGAACTGGCCGTTGCATACAAGGTCCTGTGACGATGATCCACAAGTGGAAGAAGGCGCTGTTGGGGGGCGCTGCGGATGTCTTTGGGCGAGCCGGCCGAGAGCCTGCGGAGTTGGACGCGGTGACGGCTCTGTTACTTCGGGCGAAGCTTGTTGAGCTGGCCGGCGCCAACCATCATTAGCCACGACAGTTCGGGCCATGGACTTGCAAACAAGGCGGGGCATGATCAAACGGCGTCATCCCGTGCTGTCAGCGGAGGTAAGCTCCCCTCCTCTTTCCGAAGCCACCATGGTTTGGCGTAGCTCGGACCAAAGCCGGCGCGCCCAGTTTAGAGAAAGGTGTGTCAGCAATGCCTTTCCACAACTGTAAGCTGATGCTAGTCAGGCGAACAAAGGCGGTTTAACCGACGGTGTCGCATATGCTTGTGGAGACTCGATGCACCTAGGAGTCACGGAACGATCTTTGGTCGGCGCCGGATATGCGCGTGCCGGAGATGCCACGGTGTTAACGATCTCCGAGCCGCATTCGCATCTTCCTGCAGCGGCCTGCTCGGCCGCGATGCGCTTTTGTCAGATGAAAGCGCAGACGTGATCAAGAAAGTTTTGGTTGTCTGCGTAGGGAATATCTGTCGATCACCGCTCGCCGAGCACCTTCTCAGGATGCATCGTCCCGATCTCATCTTCTCCTCGGCAGGCCTCGGCGCCCTTGAAGGACATCCCGCGGATCCGGTTGTGGCTGAACTGGCTGCAAGAGACTTCGGCGTGACACTGGAACACCATAGAGGGCGCCAGTTCAAGGCTGGCCTGGGTGCGGATCAGGACCTCATCCTGGTGATGGAGCCGGCCCATCGCGCAGGCATCGGCGATATCGCGCCGCAGCTCTTAGGGCGCACTATGCTCTTTGATCGCTGGACGACAGGCAGAGGGATTGGCGACCCTTACCGGCAGTCGCGGGAGCTACACAAAATCGTCTGTCGGCTGATCGCGGCCAATGCAAAAGAATGGGCGACACGCCTGTGAACGTGGGATACGGTTACAATGGAACACCCTAAAGCACGCCTAACTCCCGTCGTTGACGAAGATGAGATTGATCTTGGTCGGCTGATGGCCGCGGTTTGGGCCGGGAAGTTCCTGGTCACAATGGCAGCCATCGCAGGATTGTGCACCGGCATCCTTTACGTCATGGCGACGCCCCCCACTTACCAGGCAGATGCATTGCTGCAGCTCGAAGAGCGCGCAGGGCGTTTGGCACTGCCGGAGGCGATGCAAGGGCTTGTGGGGAACGATCCCCTCTCCGTCACCGAAATCGAAATTCTACGCTCGCGGTCCGTGCTCAGCCAAGCGGTTGCAGATCTGAACCTGACCTGGCGGGCGGAGCCACTTCGGGCGCCAGTCTTCGGGCACCTGCTGACGCGCTTTGACGTGCCGCTGCCGGAACTTGATGCGCTCTCCGGCTACGCACGAACGACGGAAGACATCCGGCTCGAGCATCTGGAGGTCCCTGCAACCTGGGTCGGCGAGCCCATAGATCTGACCATCACTGGCAATGACCAATTCCGGATCGTCACCCCCGACGGCAGTCTGTATGATGGACGGATCGGAGAGACGCTCGCTCTTGACGGCCTTGACTTCGTACTCCGCCTCGAAAGCCTGACCGGCGCACCCGGCCGTCGCTTTGTCATCGAGCAGATCAGCGAGCGCGCCGCGGTTGGTGAGCTGCGCGACGCGCTCTCCGTTGCCGAGCGAGGGCGTCAGTCGAACGTTTTGGAGGTTCGCTACACGTCGCATGACCGCGCACAAGCGCAACGTGTCTTGGATGCGGTTCTTCAAGCCTATGTGAATCAGAATGTAGCACGTAGTGCAGCGGAGGCCGAGAGCAGTCTACAGTTTATCGAAACGCAGCTTCCCGAAGCAGAGCGAGCACTTTCAGAGGCCGAGAGGGCCCTGAGCGACTTCCAGCAGCAACGGCAGTCGGTCCACCCAGAGGTGGCAAATGAAGTGCTCAACCGCACCCGTAACCTGGAGCTAGCGCGAGGCTCATATACAGAACTCCTCGCGCGCGCGCAGGAGCTACGGGTGGTACGCGCCAGCAACGTCGGCAATGTTCGCGTTCTTGACACCGCAGAGGTGGCCGGCACGCCGATCGCACCACGCCGCTCCCGTATCCTCGCGCTTAGCATCATCCTGGGCGTGCTGGCGGGGCTGGGCCTGGTCTTTCTCCGGAACTGGATGCGCCGCGGCGTTCAAGGCGCACAGGATCTGGAGCAGCTCGGTCTCCCTGTCTTGGCCACAATCAACTACACGGCACTGGCCGAAGCCCGGTCGAGCAGAAAGAGCCGAACACCGATCCTCGCGTTGACTGATCCGACTGACCTGACCGTGGAAGGCATCCGTTCGCTGCGCACTGGCCTCCATTTCGGGATGCTGGATGCCCGAACACGCACCCTCGCCATCACGAGCTCCGCGCCTGATGCCGGGAAGAGTTTCATTGCCGCGAACCTGGCAGTGGTGACGGCGCAGGCTGGCCAATCCGTTTGTCTTGTTGACGCGGATCTCCGGAGGGGGCACCTTCGCCGCTATTTCGATGTGCCGCGCGATGCCCTCGGCCTCGCAGATGTGCTGGCCGGAAATGTTTCGTGGGAGGACGCGCTTCAAGAGGGACCGGTACCAGGCCTCTTCTTCCTGCCGACCGGAAAGTTTCCGCCAAATCCGTCGGAACTTCTGATGCGTGAAACTCTCGGTGAGCTGACACAAGCGCTGAGCGAGCGCTTTGATCTCAGCATCCTCGACTGCCCGCCCGTTCTTGCGGTGACCGATCCTGTCATTGTCGCACGATCAGCCGGCGCGACGATTGCGGTTGTCCGTTACGGGGTTACGCCGACCGGGGAAGTGGCCGCGCTTCAGAAAGCCATGGAAGCGGCCGGCGTCCGGATGAGCGGCTCCATCCTCAACGCCTACGACCCACGCCGTCAGCAAGCCGGGTACAACTACAACTACAACTACCGCTATAGCTACGGAGCGCGGCGCCGCTGAGGGGGCGCTCTTCCGATCTTCATCTGAGGCCCTCTGCCCGTCTTGACCGGGCAAGGTTGCGGCGAGCAGGGGGCGTTCACATCACTCCTTTTCTCGCCAGAGGCCGTGCACCCACCTGTCCGATCAGATGCGTCAAGCGGGTTGCTGGCGCGGCTCAGCCCGCCGCGTGAGCATTTTGCTCAAGTCGGCCGACATCTTCCAGCGGATGAGCAAAATTCATTGAATTCAACCTGCGAAGACGATATCCGGCTGGTTGAGGAAACGTGCCTCAGGCGGGCACATCCTCCTGTACTCGCAATCCGGACGCTCCCGCGAGTCACGTCTGGTGCGGCAGCTATGTGGACGGATAATCTGCAACGGCTGCTGGGATGAGGTTCGGACCAGCCTCAACCTGACACACAGACGCTCGTAAGCGTTATCGGGCGTTTGGGGGTAGAAGGATCCATACTGCGCAACCTTTCTAACGCGCTCTTTCTGCCAAATCTGCTGCTGAATGGTAGTGGCATGACTAACCTTGCTTACAGGCAGGGACGTGCGGGATCACCGCCAGGTGGAGCGCCTCTTCAAAGATGAGCCTGATCGTGAGCGACGTTTTCGACAACCAGGACCTGCAACCTAGATGTCATATCCAAACGCTCTGGATGTGCTTTGAGGAATTTGTATCTGCATTCTAACCTAGACAAACCCGCAGCTAGGAGTTGCTGCTGATCAGCCGAGGAGTGCACTTTGCTCGCAAACCAGCTGGACGCTCTAGGTGTTCCGTCAGCGAAAGCTGCTAGTTATGATAGCTCGCGTGCTTGCGCGGCCGCTTTTTGAAGTACTTCACCTGCACCTTTCGTCAGCGATAGTCACGTTTGGCGGTACCGTCCGCATCAGACGGCCACATTGCAAGCTAGACTCGCCTTCTCGTACAGACGTTCCTCCTCTTACAGTGCTTCTGCCAAGGTCACTTTATGCTCCGTAACCTGCTCTACTTCCTTACGGCGAGACCTCGTCGCAACAGTACCCTTGCGGCTTTGCAAGCGCTTCTCGGTACTGCTGCAGTTTTCATAACCTACCGGTTGGTGGTGGCCGAGGTTGGAATTGAGGTCTTCGGGCTTTGGTCGCTCCTTCTAACCGGTGCCTCCATAGCACGCCTCGCCGATGTTAGTGGAAGCAGCGGCCTTGCTCGCTTCGTGGCTGAGCGCCATGCGAGCGAGCAACCTGGCGATGCCGTAGCCTACGTGCACACCACGGTACTAGCGACTCTTGGGCTCACGATCGCCGGCAGCCTCGTAGTCCTTGCCTTTGCGGCCCCGCTCATCAATTGGCTCGCACCTGAGCAGGCAGCTGGAGACATCGTAGACCTGATGCCGCTCGCTCTCCTGGTTTCACTAGTTCTGCCCTCAATGTCCTCAGCTCTCTGCTCCGGCCTGGACGGCACGCAGCGTGCCGACGTCCGAGCAATCGTCATGGGGTGCTCGTATGGGGTGCTGCTAGGGGCCACCATGATGTTTGTTGGCAAGCTCGGTATCTACGGTTTTGTGACAGCGCTGGTGCTCCAGCACCTCTTCATCTCAGTGGCCGCTTGGCTTGTCCTGCGCCGCTTCCTGCCCAACCTTGGGTGGGTACCAATACGCTGGTCACGCGGCGTCTTCCGAGAAACTTTCGCTTTTGGCCTCAAGGTACAGGCCAACTCCTTTGCTGGGCTACTGTGTGATCCGCTCGCACGGGTGCTCATGGCTTGGTGGGGTGGCCTTGCGGCAGCTGGTGTTTACGAACTCGCCCTCCGTCTCATGTTACAGCTCCGCGCGCCCGTCGTAGCCTCACTCCAGCCCTTGATGCCGGCCGCGGCGGCGCTGGGGCGGGACCACAAGGCGGTGGCTAATCTTGTGCGTACCTCCTCCCGCCACGTGCTTCTTGCTGGGCTTGCCCTCCCGTTCCTCGCGCTACTAGCTGCTCCCATTTACAGCCGCCTGATGCTTGGGCATGTCGATCAGACGCTTGTACTCTTCGTCTTGCTGCTGGCGGTAGGCTACGGGGCTAATCTGATCTCTGTACCACTATTTTTCGGAGCGATGGGCGTAGGCGTCATGCGCTGGAACCTCACATCGCAGTTCGTCACGGCTGCATGCATCGCCATCTTGGGAATGTCGGGCGGCTGGCTTGGCGGTGGAGTGGGGGTGGTGCTGGCGCAGGTGGCGGGTCTTATTGCTGGAGCCGTGACTGTGATACTCGGTAATGCCTCTGTCCTGAGCCTTGAACGGGGGCTTCACATCTGGGATGCCGGTCCCAAACTAGCCAGAATCGCTATTGTCACCGTTGCCTTTCTTGGCATCGGCTCTATTGTTTGGATTAAAACGTAGAAACATGATCTCTAGAAGTGCTCCATCGTCAGACACGACGACCGTCGCTCCAACCAGCTCAGGGCTTGTCTACTCGAGCTCGCTAGACGGCCATCGTGGAAACTACGTTCATTTGTTCACAAAGAACCTCGGCTTGACGCCAGCTGTGGGACCCATGTCGCCCGCTATGATGTGTCGGCTCATTGGTGCGAAGCGGCTCTGCTTCGCGATGATAGAGGATTCCGCTAGCGGCTTTTTGTTCGTCTCGGCAGTACGCGCAGCTTGCGGTCGACCTACCTTCGCGCTCCTCCTCCGCCCGCAGACGTGTTTTGAGGGAAGATGTGCCCGACATCGACTGAAGCTCTGGTCGCTGGCTGCATGGCGTCGTCTGCCAAGGGTCTCAATCGCAACCATACTACCCTTCGAAGTAGATCCTGAGAATCGGAGAGTCGCTACCACCGGGCTTCACGATCCGGAGCTATGGGATCTCGTTGACGATCACTGCGCCCCCGTTCCCCCTAGCTCCGATCTTGCTGACAAAATATCCGCCCAAGCGGCTGGCCGCCCCGTTGTCGTGATGCTGGGGGCGCTCAGCCGAGCCAAGGGCTTTGACGCGTTCGTCCGCCTCGCGCAGACAAAATCTGATGCCAAGGCAGATCGTCTTTATGTGGCCGCCGGCCAGCTACACCTCGACAGTGAAGATCTCGCGGCTGAACTCGAGCGGGACGGCGGCCTTGTCTTTAGCCGCCGCTTGACCGAGGAAGAGATCCATTCCCTGTATGGTATCGCCGATCGCATCTGGGCCTGCTACTCGGCGGAGTATGATCAATCGTCAGGTATTTTCGGTCGCGCTGTTCAATATGGTGCCGTGCCCATCGTGCGTCTGAATTCGCGTATCCACCGTTTTGCCCTGATCGAAGGTTTGGAGGTCGAAACTCTCGATATTACAACCGAGCAGCTTGCGCTTAGCCGAGGCCCTACGTGCTCGAGCCGTAGTTCCTTGAGGGCCCGACTGCAAGGATGGCGTGACCGGTTTTGGAGCACGGCGCGGGCTAGCTTGGATCTAACAAGGTCAAGCGAGAACGGGCGCGGAGACGCCAGAAATCCCAATGCTTGAAATTCTCTCTAGCTCTAGAATGCTACAAACCGCAGTCAGGCGAGCGGTGCTTCCATACAAGAGCAGCCAAGGCCTGCTACCTGCTCCACGAGCGACTTTAAATAGTTTTGGGGCCATCAACATGGCTCCCAAATCTGAAAGATCCTGACTTCGGCGAGGATGATGATGTTGAGAAAGATGTCGCGGCGCCCATGAAGCTGGATGACGATACCTCACCAGCTCCTCTTACCGTCGTAGACGTTTGGGGTAATGCTTGCGATAAGAACGGTTGATCTATGGGGTGGGCTTCGCGCGTTTCTGTTGTGGCGATATCGAAGAAGAGATGCCCCGGACCTTAAGTTCTTCGGGCATCCAGTCTGCGTCATAAGCTTTGTCCCAGGGAAGTGCTTGGCTGGCGGCAGATGGCCTAGCAGCAGAAGAGTACGTCGACTGCCGGCCATCTGGTCAAATGGCAGGAACAAGACTAGCAAGCGCCCCGCCCCTCCGTTGAGCATGCGATACTTGGACGCCGACGGCTGCCGGAAGCATCCAAAGACAACGGGATCAAAATCTGCATCCCGGCTGAAAGGCGCGTGAGAATGCTCTGAGATGCGACGAACGGCGAACCCGGATCGAGATCATGTTCGGCCGGTTCAAAGACTGGTGGGGCGTCGCGGCATGGTACGACCGATGCCCAAAGGTCTCTTTCTCAGCCATCGCTCTCGCCGCACCCCCCTGCTCTGTCTATTGTCCAGAACGAGTTCTAAACTTAGCACCCCAGTAGGAACCGCCGGAACTGCAACCAGGAAAGGCGAGAACTTGAGCCTGCGACAGCCGATGTATTTGCCGGTACGTAGCGGAAGCGGGTTGACCGAGATGATGAGATGAAAGGACGCCCAAGGTACCCGCGAGGGCGTCCCCTTCCGTAAGTAAGATATGCCGGCTTCTTAATTACTGCAAGTTCAATACAGCCCCAAAAAGGTCGGCTTTTTACCCCTCGACCGAGGAAAAGTATTATAATGGCCCTGTTTCGACAGCTTTGGACTTGCTCTCTCTACGGGCTGTGTCTTGCGGAACTTATCTTTTCTGACGGAGACGCCAGAGTCGAAAGTGGGATTATATACCTAATTATCGTCGTCCTTTTGCTCCGGTCTGCCTCTCGGGAATATAGTGATAGCCTGAGCCTAATGATTGTCATCGTCAGTATCTTTCTTTTCGCATTCCCTTCCGCTGCAATCACCTTCCTCCTTAGGATCGACGTCTTGCCGGCGCTCTTCGCTTTCGTGCTGTTTTCGGATCTCCTTCTGCTAAGTCGTCGCCTTCTAGAAGTTCCTCGAAACAATCCGCGAATACCAATCTCGCGGTCGTCGCACCGGAATGACTTCCACCTCCTGATAACACTTCTAACGTGGTGTGCTATAGGAGGAGTTGTCTTTGATGCAGCGGGCTTTTTCGGGCTTCTTCTTTTTCTCGCTCCGTATGGGGCTTCGCTTGTTCTGCTAGATCGGCTGGTCGCTCAACATCCATCGAAACGTTATGCCGCTTTCCTTGTTGCCCTCTTTCTTATTGTTGTTTTCCTTTATACTCAGTTCCAGTGGGGTGGATTTGGCAGACTGGTAATCGGTGGCTTCGTTCTCGCACCTGTTCTTGTAGCGAACGCGAGAATAGATTTAGGGATCAGACCGATCTACTTCATCATTTTTGCGCCATTGGCTTTGTATGTTGCGCAGAAGTCCCGCTACGGTGCAGTTGAAGGAATATCGGAGATGTTCATTGGTTCTGCTGGACACCACCTCCAAGTGACTCATGACGTGCTTCAACGAGACATCGAGTGGATTTCTGACGGGCTTGGAACATTCATTTCCCAATACCTTCTTCTATTTCTAAACTGGGTCCCTAGGGAACTATGGCCGGAAAAGCCAATCGGAGTGGGATTATGGTCTGTAGACACGATGTACGGCCGCGAGCGGATGGGAGATGAATATTCACAATCTATTGGCTTTCTCGGCGAGCAGTACTTTTACCTAGGGGATCTTTTTTGGGTTGGTCTTTTTGTTGTGCTTGTTACGCTGGCTTGCTTGAGAACAGCTGTATCAAGAGCAAGTTATGGATCGGTTGCGCCCGTGGTCATTTTTGATGTCAACCTCAGCAGCTTTTTCTGGGGCGGCTGCGCAAGTTTCGGGTCAAGATTCTGGTTTATGGTAGTACCCGCCTTGTTTATTTGCTGGCTCTTCCACCGCAGGTCGTTAGCGGCCTCTACATAATTTGGCGAAACGTGATGCGCTAGCGGAACCCTTTGGCAGCTGATACGACGCCTGCGCTTACTAAATTTGAGGTATGCGTTGTGAATCTGCTTTGCCAGATGAACCTCGAAGCGCGAAAAGAACGATGGAGAAACGACAGTGTTTGGAATTCGATCGACTGCAGTACCGCGTCAAAGGCGATCGGCATCAGTTTGGCATGTTCAACCTGCTCTTCCCGCCTATCGTTTTGCCTACTTTTCCGCGTTGTATCAACGTCACGGCCTTACTGGCGGTGTGCTTTACCCTGAGAAGGATACTACCGGTCTGGCTGTGGAAGTGCTTCAAAGCTGGCAAATGCCCAAGGGACGCACGCGGAAGCTACCCCTCGGCCTGCTTTGGCAGCAAGACACGCTTAGCGTCCCTCTTAGCCGTGGTGACATTCTGGTTCTGGCAAGCAATCCTCGATATTTGACAACGCTCTTACTCTCCCTCAAGGCGCGTATGCGTGGTGCGCGTGTTGTGTGGTGGGGCCATTACTGGAGTTCAACCTCACGGGGCTGGCGCATGGGACTGCGCATCTTGCTAATGAGGGTAGCGAACGCGGTTCTGTTCTATACGGAGCGGGAGGTAGAAGAGTATAAGGCACGTCTGGGTCGACACGATGAGCGTCCCATTTTAGCGCTTAACAACGGGGTCAATATTGCACCCATTCAGATAGTGAGGAAGACGTACCTCGCCGGATCTCGGCAACGAGAAATTTTGTTTGTTGGACGCCTGACGCCAAAGGCGGAAATTTTACTTCTAGTGCAAGCCTTGGCGTTGCCGCAGATGAAGGGGATTCACCTGCACGTGGTGGGGGAGGGAGAAGAAAGCGCCAGAGCGCGTACTGCAGCTGAGACTGCTGGCGTTTCCGAAAGAATCACTTGGCATGGCATCTCCACCGATGAGGCAGTCGTTGGTGCCATTGCGAATCGCTGCAGATTGTTTGTCTATCCTGGTCAAGTTGGCCTGTCGCTGATACACGCAATGGCGTACGGACTGCCTTGCATAGTGCACTCCGACCGCTGGCACCACATGCCAGAGATCGCCGCATTCGAAACCGGACGAACCGGCCGGGCCTTCAAGCCCGATGATGCCGAAGATCTTGCGACTGTCATAGCCAACGTGATCGATGACATTGACTTGCTAGACTGCTTCTCGGCCCGCTGCATTGAGATAACTGAAACAAGTTTTAACACAAATAACATGGCGGAACGCTTTATGGATCTCGTGAAGCGCCTGCAGTAACTGCCACAGGTTATACTTGCTCACAACCGATCTCTGTATCTCGTAAATAGTTTTGCGTCGTGTTGCGCCCAACTGATCATCGTCATGATTGATTGATTGATTGTGCGATTCGAAAGGTGCCCCAATTGAACAGCCGCTATAGTATACATATTCAACTCTTCAATGCTGCCGAGGAAGAGATATGACTGCGCAAAAGACGTTGCTTGTAAACGGTTTGTCCTTGCAAAACTCCTCAGGATGGTACGTGCTTCACGGCCATTTAGAGAGCGTTATGAATCAGGTCAAGAACTTGAGAGTTGTTTTAGTGGCGCGGCCCGGCGACTACGAAGTAGCTGGGAGGTACTCAGGCAGGGTTACGATCCGTCATGCGCCACACTGGACGCGCAGCTTGATTGGCAGAATTATCTATGAGTCAATTTTTCTCCCACTGGCACTGACGGGCATTGCCGTAGATTATATTCTTCAGCCCAGTGGTTACCCACTGCCGTTCACGCGCGTCCAGCAGCTAGTCGTCGCTCAAAACCCCTACCCCTTCGTTTTCAAGGATAAAGGCGGCATATCTTCCCGACTTAGAAATGGGTTGCTGCGTTTCGCGTATCTCCGCCTGCCCGCAAGCCGTGCGATGGTTTTTCCTAACTCCGAACACATGAGGTCTTTTTATTCAGAAAAGCGCAGTAGTGCTCTTTCTCGGAAAACATTGTACCAAGGAGCGTTCAGAGGAGAACACACCGCACGTGCCGGCAAGGTTGTGCCCTTCAGTGGAAGAAAAAGTTACTTTATCGCCATTGCAGAAGCAGCGCCGCATAAGAGGCTTGACCTGGTAATTTTAGCGTTTTCACAGGCAGCCAAGGACCTTCCTTTGTTTTCCCTTCAAATCATTGGTAAGATCGGATCTGTGGAACTCAGGCGGTCTTTGGAGACCCTAGTGCGACGCCTTCGGTTAGAGGATAAAGTCCATTTCTGCGGATTTATTACGCAAGAAGAATTAGATACTAAGCTCGAGGAATCTACTGCTTATATTTCTTATAGCGAATGTGAATCTTTCGGGATACCTGCTGTGCAGGCGCAGGCTAAAGGGACACCTGTGCTAGTATCTGATGGAACTGCAGCGCCAGAAATATGTGGAGCGGGTGCCTGCGTCGTAGCACCCGGGGACACCATCACTGGTGCGGCTCAACTGGTCAGGTTGGCCACCGATGGTGAGTACTGGTCAGAAATGTCGTCTCAGGCATATACCAACTCTCTGCGATTTGACTGGGAGATATGCTCATCTCCATTGGTCGAGGTCATCGACGGGTCGCTGGAGAAGAAACATGAGTAAGTCGTTTGATTTCGGCACCCGGTGATCAAACTTGGTTGACCGCACGGTTTTCAATTTTGCACTCTTGGAGTAGGTTGTGATCGACGTTGCCGCGAACCGGGCCAGCCGGAAATGGACTAAGCGTGAGCAGGTCGGCCGGTTCTTATGGTCTATAGGGCGTATTGCTTTTCGACTTAGCCCACGTCCGTTCTGGGCGTGGCGGAGGATGCTTCTAAGAGCGTTCGGAGCTAGAGTTGAGAATTCAGTTCATATTTATCCCACCGTCAGCATCGCCATCCCTTGGAATCTCACGCTCCTAAGCGAGTGCGCTGTAGGAGATCGGGCCATCCTATACTCCCTTGGACCGATCAAAATCGGAGCACGCGCTACAGTTTCTCAAGGTGCTCATTTATGTGCAGGAACCCACGAATGGCGGGATCCCAAAAGGCCTCTTGTTAAGCCGCATATAATCATAGGAGAGGATGCCTGGATCTGCGCGGATGCGTTCATTGGTCCTAAGGTTTCAGTTGGGGTAGGTGCAATTGTTGGAGCAAGGGCAGTCGTTATGAAAGATGTTGCTAGCAACTCTATTATGGTTGGAAACCCTGCACGAGAGGTAGGGGTAACTAATGCATGAGAGAGTAGAGCGAAAGCGCTCCCTTAGCCTTGATGTTGTCATTCTTACTAAGAATGAGGAGCGCCATATCGGACGCTGTATCGAGTCCGTAGCTCACCTCGCCAACAGAATCTACGTGGTCGACAGCGGATCTACAGATCGCACCCGCGAGGTAGCTCGCCAAGCCGGAGCGACAGTTCTGGATCATCCTTGGACAAACTATGCCACCCAGTTCAATTGGTCCCTTGACCAACTGCCACAGGACACGGAGTGGGTTCTGCGCTTAGATGCCGACGAGATAGTGACTGATGGATTAGCTCGCGAAGTCATGGACGGGTTGCCCCGACTAGGGCCGGAAGTCGCTGGGGTCTACATTTCACGACGCATGACATTCCTTGGTCGGCCGATCCGGTGGGGGGGAGTGTTTCCAATTCGTATCCTGCGTCTGTTCCGTCGTGGGCGCGGGCGTTGTGAAAATCGGTGGATGGATGAACACATTCGTGTCGACGGTCGCACTGCGGAATTCGCCGGAGAAATAATTGACGACAACACGAATTCATTAACTTGGTGGACCGAAAAGCACAACAATTACGCTTCCCGCGAAGTTGTCGATCTGCTGAACCTTGAGTATGGTTTTATGCCACACGAGACGGTGGCAGACCTGCGAGAGTGGCAGCAAGCCGGCGTGAAACGGTGGCTAAAAGAGAATATATACGCGCGCCTTCCTAGGGGGTCGCGTGCAGTCTTGTATTTCTTTTACCGTTACATTTTGCGTTTAGGTTTTCTTGATGGGCAAGAAGGTACAGCATTTCATGTTCTCCAGGGGTTTTGGTATCGCTTCCTCGTTGATGCCAAGCTGCAGGAGGTGAAATCGTACATGCGTCGCAACGATGTAGACGTTGTTAAAGCAATGCGGGATGTGCTCGGAATCGATGTTCAAGCTGTGTCCGTCTGCCCTGCCTGATGATTGAGGTTTCCGAAGATATAGCAGACCCTTGAACATCCCGGTTGTGGCTGCAGGTATCGGCCGCACAAAGTTAATCCGTCAAGCCAATCGCAGTTTCTTGCAATAGGCCTACTCCTGAACAAAGCACGTAGTTAAAGTAGGGTTCCGATCGACAGAAGTTCGCAGCAGTTCAAACGAAACCAGGGCAAAGAAGGCAGGTGGTCAGCGAGACCGAGAACGGAGTTCGTGGTTCGCTGAGATTCAGTAATGCGTTTAGAAAACAGAGAAGACAAAGATCCATGACGAAGAGAGCGCTCATCACCGGGATCACCGGGCAAGACGGGTCATACCTAGCAGAGCTTTTGCTCGAGAAAGGTTATGAGGTGCACGGGATCAAACGGCGCGCGTCGCTGTTCAACACACAACGAGTAGATCATATCTATGAGGATCCGCATAGCAATGACGGGCGGTTCAGGCTCCATTATGGAGATCTGGCGGACAGTTCCAACCTAACGCGCATTATCTCTGAAGTTCAGCCGGAGGAAGTCTATAACCTCGGAGCCCAGAGTCACGTGGCTGTTAGTTTTGAGGCGCCAGAGTATACCGCAGATGTCGATGCCATGGGCACCTTGCGACTGCTGGAGGCGATCCGCTTTCTCGGATTGGAGAGAAGGACGCGCTTTTATCAAGCGTCGACCTCCGAGCTATACGGACTTGTTCAGGAAACGCCACAGACCGAACGGACGCCCTTCCATCCACGGTCGCCATACGCAGTGGCCAAAATGTATGCCTACTGGATCTGCGTGAACTACCGCGAGGCCTATGGCATGTTCGCCTGCAATGGCATCCTCTTCAACCACGAGAGTCCGCGTCGCGGTGAAACCTTCGTGACGCGAAAGATCACGCGGGGCCTTTCCAACATCGCGATGGGACTGGAGCCTTGCCTCTACATGGGCAACATCGATAGCCTCCGCGATTGGGGACACGCGAAGGATTATGTCCGGATGCAGTGGATGATGCTTCAGCAGGATGAACCGGAAGATTACGTCATCGCGACGGGCGTGCAGTATTCCGTGCGCGAGTTCATCACTTGGGCTGCCGAAGATCTTGGGATCACACTTCGGTTCGAGGGGACAGGCGTGGACGAGACTGCAACGGTGGTGAAGGTCGAGGGCGACCTCGCTCCTATGGTACGCGAAGGTCAAGTCGTCGTGCGGATCGACCCTCGATATTTCCGTCCGGCAGAAGTTGAGACGCTGCTCGGTAACCCGGCGAAAGCCAAGCAACAGCTTGGCTGGGAGCCGAAAATCACGGCGCGCGAAATGTGCCGCGAAATGGTTGCAATGGATCATACCGCGGCCCGACGCCACGCACTTCTAAGGACCCACGGACTCGACCTGCCCGTAAGCCTCGAGGGCTAGCGCCGTCGAAGGCTCTGCGACAACATCCCAGACAAAGTGAAAACTTCACATGGCTAAAATTTACGTGGCCGGCCATCGCGGCATGGTCGGCAGCGCGATCCTGCGCCAGCTTGAGGCTCGTGGCAGTGACGGGCTGATCACGCGCAGCAGTGCCGAGTTGGATCTCACTGATCAGGCCGCAGTCCGCGACTTCATGCAGACAGAAAGGCCGGACGTGGTAGTTCTCGCCGCGGCAAAGGTTGGCGGCATTCACGCTAACAACACCTACCCGGCCGACTTCATCCACGACAACCTGTTGATCGAGGTGAACGTGATCGGACAGGCGCATGCGGCGGGGGTCCAGAAGCTTCTTCAACTGGGCTCGTCTTGCATCTACCCACGGGAGGTGCCGCAGCCCATGGCAGAGGACGCACTGCTGACTGGCGTACTGGAGCCGACAAACGAACCCTATGCCGTTGCAAAAATCGCCGGGATCAAGCTCTGCGAAAGCTTCAACCGTCAGCACGGACGTGACTACCGATCGGTGATGCCGACGAACCTCTATGGGCCAGGTGACAACTTCCACCCCGAGAACAGCCACGTGCTGCCGGCCCTGATACGGCGCTTCCACGATGCAGTGGAGGCTGGGGCTGAGGAGGTCGTGATCTGGGGCTCTGGCAAGCCGCGGCGGGAGTTCTTGCATGTCGATGACATGGCGGCGGCATCGGTATTTGTCATGGACCTCGACGCGGAAGCCTACGCTCGCGAGACCCGCCCCATGCTTAGCCATATCAACGTCGGCACGGGCACCGACATTTCGATCGCTGAGCTTGCCGGAATGGTCGCTGATGTTACCGGCTTCAAAGGGCAGTTGTCGTTCGACGCCAGCAAGCCCGATGGCACGATGCGTAAGCTGATGGACGTCAGTCGGCTGAGCCGTCTCGGCTGGACCGCGTCGATAGGACTTCGTGAGGGAATTGCGGAAACCTACGGGTGGTATCTCCGACAGGCAGGCAGCTTGCGCTCAAAGTAAGTGCCCGCGCCCCGTGCTGCACAGTCTCTTGACGGCCGCCGTATTCTAAGAAAGATTCGACTATGACTTCCGTGCCTCTTATTCATCCCGTCCTTCTCTGCGGGGGCTCCGGGACCAGGCTTTGGCCGCTGTCGCGCAAGAGCTACCCTAAGCAGTTCGCTAAGCTGATGGGCGACGAGAGCCTCTTCCAAAGCGCGGCGCATCGTATGTCGGGCGCTGGATATGCTGCGCCTATCATCGTGACGGCCGAACCTTTTCGTTTCGTTGTCACGGAGCAACTTGCTGCCATCGAAAAAGCCCCGGCTGCGGTGCTGATAGAGCCGGAGGGTCGTAATACCGCTCCAGCCGTACTCGCTGCTGCGCTTTGGCTGGAACGTCAGAACCCCGACGCCCTCATGCTCGTGGCCCCTTCGGATCACGTGATTCCGGATGCGCCGGCGTTTCGCGACGCGGTCGCGGCAGCCGTCCCACGTGCTCTGGAAGGGGATCTGGTCACCTTTGGCATCCTTCCGGATCGGCCTGAGACAGCGTACGGCTATCTTCAGTTGGCGGTCGACGCCGATCCGGCCGCGGAACGTCCGCAATCGTTGTCAGGCTTCTTCGAGAAGCCCGACAAGCAGCGCGCAGCAGAGATGCTGGCCAGCGGCAACGTCCTCTGGAACGCGGGGATCTTTCTCTTTTCTGTCGCCGCGATTATCGCGGCCTACCGGAGCTGCGCTCCCGCGATGTTGCGGCAGGTCCAGACCGCGCTAGACGATGCAAGCACCGATCTTGGTTTCACACGACTGGCTACCGGCCCGTGGGCTGAGGTCGAGGATATCTCGATCGACTACGCGATCATGCAGAAGGCGGACAACCTGACAGTCATGCCATTTCGCAAAGGCTGGTCCGATCTCGGCGGCTGGGACGCGGTTTGGCTGGAGTCCGGCCCTGATGCTACAGGCAACGTCTGCTCCAGACAGGCAACCGCCATTGACTGCCGCGATACGTTGTTGAGATCGGAGACAGCAGGGCAGGAGGTGGTGGGCATCGGCCTCGAGGATATGATCGTTGTCGCGATGTCGGACGCTGTCCTTGTGGCCCGGAAATCGGATGCGCAACGTGTGAAAGAGGCTGTCTCTGTTCTTAAGGCACGTGGAGCAACCCAAGCTGTTCAGCTGCCACGCGACTACCGCCCCTGGGGTTGGTACGAAAGTTTGGTTATCGGCGGACGTTTTCAGGTCAAGCGCATCGTTGTGAAACCCGGAGCGGCCTTGTCGCTGCAATCTCATCACCACCGATCAGAGCACTGGATCGTCGTTGAAGGAACCGCGCGCGTTACCGTTGGTGATGAGGTGAAGCTGCTGACTGAAAACCAGTCGGTTTATATTCCGCTTGGCGCGGTCCATCGGATGGAGAATCCCGGCAAGCTTCCCATGGTGCTGATCGAAGTTCAGACCGGCAGCTACCTCGGAGAAGACGACATCTTGAGGTTTGACGACGTCTATAATCGCGGCTGACTCCGAACAACGGGGGTCCGCCTGCGTGCCTCAGCGGAAACCGCAGCAAAGCTGGTTTGGCTCGTGACGCTCATGGAGACTGTTGCGCAACGGGGCCCGAACTTGCTGCTCGTGGCAGAGAGGGAGCGCTCCAAGTTGCTCTGGGCGGGGCAGCCCAGCAGAGCAAGGCGAGCGCGCCTCCCCGTGATGCGGAGCCCGTTGATGTCGTGCGGAGTGGTGCCTCCGTGTCGTCTCATGAACGGGCAGCTTGCGTTCTCGGCGGATGGCTCTCGGGGCCATGTGGCATGCATAGAGAGGTTTTTTCACCTGCGTCTGCTGGAAGCGGCAGCGTTGACCCACAGCGCGGCTTCAAGGACGCGCACGGTAAGAGCGCGAAGCTCAAAGCCAGACATTGTGTTCCGCATTTTCGAGATAACGCCCCAAGACGTTGATCGACTTCCACCCCCCTGCTCGCATGATGGCAGCTGTATCGTGACCGGATGCCAGCAGATCCTGCGCAGCACCAACGCGAAGAGAATGGCCGCTGAAGGCCGCTACCATATCAGGATCGAGATCAGCGCGTGCCGCCGCGCTTTTTACGAGGCGCTTGACCGTGGTCGGGCTCAGGCTTCGGTTGATCGCCTTGCCGCTGTAGATCGGGCAAAAGAGCCACTCAACGTCGGGGCCGCGCCAAGCTCGCCATTCAGCGACTAGTGCGGCGCTGCGTCTGGAACAGAAGGCGGTCCGTCCGTTACCGAATGGGTCAGCTTTCGACCTGCGGATGACGCAGCGATATGTTCCATCGCGGCGTGGCTCGAGGTCACGGTCCTTTAGAGCGACAAGCTCCGCCCGCCGCGTAAGTAGATCATAGCCGAGCGACAACATTGTCCGGTTCCGCAGACCCCAAGGAGTGTGAGGTTGACCATCCAGAAACTGCTGGAGAAAGTCTTTTGTCAGCCCTTTTGCTTGCGCGGGACGTGCGAAAGACGCGCGGCGGATCCGGCGAAACGTGAGATTGACATCTTCCTCGCGTGTCGGATCAGGATAAAGGAGGAGGTTGTGGGCTTTCCGCAACGCGTACATTCTCCTCCGAATGGAGGAAATAGCGAGACCGGCTGCAGCCTGGTGATCAAGGAATTGGCACACTAGACCTACCTGGGCCGGGAAAGGGGAGACACCATGCTCCTCGCACCAGTTCACGAAAGCTCGGATATCGGCGTAGTAACCACGCATCGTGCTGGGTGCGTAGGCACCTTCCAGACGCTTGAACTGTGCTTCCCAACCGATGCATGCCATGATACCCGCCCCCAAGCTAGCTAGCTTACTTGAACCATATAGTATCATATGAGCTATTATGTCAACATTAACTAGCGAACAAATGCGTTCGGCCAGACATGCTTTGCGATGGACAGTAGCAGAACTGGCACGCAAGAGCGGGGTCAGCATAAGCACGATTAAGCGGATCGAAGCTGAAACCGGTGTCCCTAATAGTTACCGACCAAACGTCGCCGCTATTGGAGCGGCGTTAGAAGCCGCTGGCATAGAATTTATTGGGAGCCCGGAAGATGGTCCTGGCATTCGTATCCGATCTGGAGGAACGCGTCTTGGCGGGACATCCGCTTCCGGCGATGAGACGGCTGGCTAGGCGTTCGCCAGGCTGGACGGAAAGCTTCCCTGCCAGTTGAGGGCTCTCCAAATCCCCGCTCCGCATGCCTCCGCAAGCGCTGTCCCCTCGGTTCTTCCGCTAGCATTGGAAGCCAAACCCGTACTCATCCCAAAAAGGCTCAACCAGATCACCAGCGCAGGGCACGCAACTATGTCAAGATCCGACAGAAGGACGAACGGCGTCTTTGCAACCCACCGAGATCGGCGTTGAGAATTTTCAACTTCCGGGAGAAACTTTGACCCTGCCTAGTAGATCGTCGTCGAGCCGTCACGCATCGTCAGAGCTCAGTGGCTGATAGATAGCGCGTTTTTCATTTTATCAAAGATCGTAGGACTTGGCCTTCAGATCGAGACATGGCTGACGCTTGGGCTAGTGCTGACCGTCATCGGGGGAAGCTGGAACCGCCCTCGCTTCTCTCGATGGAGCGGATCGCTAACACTACTCGCCATCCTGGTGATCAGCATCTTCCCTTTGGGCGAACTGCTTCTTCGCCCCTTGGAGGCCCCGTTTACCCCGCGTGATGGCCCTAATCAGGTTGACGGTATCGTCGTCCTCGGCGGCTTCGAAGATCCGCGTAGCACGGAGTTCTGGGGCCAACCGCAGGTCAACCAAGCCGCCGAACGTCTAACCACTGCTGCTGCACTGGCCCTGCAACACCCGGAGGCTCGGCTGATTGAATCGGGCGGCAGTGGTCATCTGCGCGATGCGGTGGCGGGGCGCCTCGATCTCCCGAACATCGCAGTCGACATCTTCACGTCGCTCGGCATCAGCCCGGCACGCATCTCTTGGGAAGACCGATCCCGCTGGTCTTGCCCCCGTTTCACCGGACACTCAGGCGGTTGCGTTTTGAGCTGCAATGAACTCGCGGGACGAGCGCATCTTCAACCCTGAATGCGGGTGATTGTCGTTGTAGTCCTTGATCCAGCCTCCGATCAATCCGAGAACGGTTTGGGCGTCCGGCAACGGCGTCACCTGGACGTAGTCGCGCTTGAGCGTCTTCACGAATGCCTCTGACATGCCATTGCTCTGAGGGCTCCGGACGGGGGTGAAGCAGGACTTCAGACCAAGCTGGCGGGCGAAGATCTGCGTGTCCTTGGCGATGTAAGGTGAGCCGTTGTCGGTCAGCATCTCTACGACCGCAGGCGCACGGTATGTCCCGAAGCGACGCTCGACGGCTTCCAGCATGATGTCGCGGATGTCGGACCCGCTGATCCCGGCATTCACCACGGCGCGCCAGGCGATAATTTCGCGGTCATGGGCGTCGATGATGAAGGCGCCGCGAATGATGTCGCCGTTCCAGCAGGTGAACTCGAACCCGTCCGAACACCAGCGCAGGTTGGAGCGCATGACGATGACCTTGCCGTCGTGAACATGCTCGGGGCGCTTCGTATATTTCCGCGCCAGCAGAAGGTTATGGGCCTGCATGGTCCTGTAGACCCTTTTGTGATTGCAGGGAGCAAGGCCTTCTGACCGCAGCTGACGGTTCAGGATCGCGGTGATGCGGCGGTAGCCATAGGTCGGCCGGGCCGTCACCAGCGTGGTGATCCGCGGCACCAGCTCCGCGTCTTGCGCCATGTGGTAACGCCGACGCGGCTCCGTCTTGCCCTTCAGTCGACCGATCAGGTTCGAGCGGGCCACGCTAAGGGTTTCTGCCACGACCTTCACCGGAAACCGTCCGTCAACGGCGACCGCGCATGCAAGGTCAGTTTTTTTGAGCGTGACTTGACCAGGGCCTCGCGCAGGATCTCGGCTTCCAGCGTCTTGCGTCCGAGATGCCGTTCCAGTTCGCGGATGCGATCCTCCAGCTGCCGCACGACCTTGTTGCTGGTGACGTCATCATCCTCGGTCACGGCAACACTCTGAACCGCGCCGGATTTGTCGGAGGCTCCAACTCCTGAGTAGGATGGAGCATCATGAGCAAGACGACGAACAAGTTTTCCCCTGAAGTGCGTGAACGTGCGGTGCGGCTGGTCTCCGATGGCGAGGGGCAGCATGGGTCGCGCTGGCAGGCAATCGTGTCGATTGCGGCGAAGATCGGCTGTTCTGCCCATACGCTGAACGAGTGGGTGAAGAAGGCAGAGGTGGACAGTGGCAAGTGGGCGGGCATTCCGAACGAGATGGCCGACCGCATGAAGGCACTGGAGCGCGAGAACCGTGAGCTGCGCCAGGCGAACGAGATCCTTCGCAAGGCGTCAGCGTATTTTGCGATGGCGGAGCTCGACCGCCGGTCGAAGTGATGGTGGGTTTCATCGACGCGCATCGGGATGCGCACGGGGTCGAGCCGATCTGCGGCGTGCTGCCGATTGCCCCGTCCACCTATTATGAACATCTGGCCAAGCGGGCCGATCCGGCGCGGCTGTCGGATCGTGCGCGCCGAGACGAGGCTCTGCGCCCCGAGAACCTTCGGGTCTTCGAAGAGAACTGGCGGGTCTACGGCGTCCGGAAGATCTGGCGGCAGCTTGGCCGCGAGGGCTTCGATGTCGCGCGATGCACGGTGGCACGGCTGATGAAGGGCATGGGGATTCAGGGTGTTATCCGAGGAAAGCCGCACCGAACGACGATCCCGGACAACAAGGCACCGTGCCCGCTGGACAAGGTGAACCGCCAGTTCCGGGTGCCCGCGCCGAACATGCTGTGGGTATCGGATTTCACCTATGTCGCCACTTGGAGAGGCTTCGTCTATGTCGCCTTCGTCATCGACGCCTATGCCAGACGCATCGTGGGCTGGCGGGTCAGCACCTCGGCGCATGCGGGGTTCGTTCTCGATGCCCTGGAACAGGCGGTGCATGATCGCCGCCCCGGAAAGGGCATGGGGCTGGTTCACCATAGCGACAGGGGCTCGCAATACCTGTCTATTCGCTACACTGAACGTTTGGGGGAAGCCGGGATCGAACCCTCTGTGGGCAGCGTCGGCGACAGTTACGACAACGCCTTGGCCGAGACGATCAATGGTCTGTTCAAGGCTGAGGTCATCCACCGCCGCGGCCCATGGCGCAGCTTCGAGGCTGTCGAATATGCCACGCTGGAATGGGTCGACTGGTTCAACAACCGGCGGCTCCTCGAGCCCATCGGGAACATCCCGCCTGCCGAAGCCGAGGCAAACTTCTATGCAGCTCTGGAAACTGAACCCATGGCCGCGTAACGAGACGAAATCAGCCTCCGGCAAACCCGGTGCGGTTCACTTGGTGATGTTATACGCTCGTCGATCAGGGGAATGGACCTCGCGGCCCGCATAGGTGGTGAGGAGTTTGCTGTCTTCCTGATCGATGCCGATTGGACTGAGGCTATGACGGTCGCAGAGCGCATTCGAGAGACGATCCGAACACGCTGGAGTGCTTCTGACGCCGAGGACAAAGCTGTTACTGTCAGCATCGGTGTTTGCGTACGCCGTCCCGGACAGGTTCTCGACGATATCCTTCTGAAGGCCGACCGCAACCTTTACGCTGCAAAAGGGCGCGGCCGCGATCGAGTGGTCGGCGAAGCACCTCTCAAACCGGTGTCACCGCTGGAACCGTCATCAAATCTCGATGCCGCACCGCGCGCATCACCACGGACTCGGGAGACAATTAATCTCCGTTAACCTTCAAATAAACACGAGCTTGACCGAAACAGCCCCCCGACAGCCTGTCATGGCGTGCTGCGTTCGGTAGCGCTCCGTGATCATGCCGAGCCTAGACTGGTAAGGTCGGAGCGCCTCCTGAGCGCGGAGCACCGGAGCTGATCACTCCCGCCAGGCTGGTGACAAAACTGCCCGCACTCATGTTCCCGAACAAGCTGGAAGCGGCCGCGCTCGGTGTGACGGCACCAAGCGCGGCTTGACCACGACCTGATAGGAGTTCCTCTGATCGTGACTCAGGCAAAGCATAAAGCCTTGCCTGCTGCGGGCCCAGGGGTCGTGTTGAGCCTGCTGCTGTGCTGGATTGTGCCGCGACGCGGGGACGGCGCCCGCGGTACTTTGCTCTATCGGAGCGGACGACTGGCCCCATGAGCGAGCCTGCAGGCCGCACGACCTGCTCGAAACTTGGCTCATCCTCGACAAAGGTGCTGATGGATACATTTGTGCAAGGCTGTGGGGAAGATGCGCACACAGCGAGAATCACAAGGCGGCAGAGAGCAAACTGAAACATTATCAAACATGTCCAAACCAATATGCTGGAACTGTAAAGGTGTTGCAGACCCAAATCAGCTGTTCTGTCCGACAACCACAGGAGTATAGGCTGCAGAGGCTTCAGCCCGCCCAGTTGCTCTCATTTCAGTCTGCAGTGACCTCAGGATCAGCGGCCCCTAGGAGCAGAATAGACTGCAGCCCAGTACCGGGTCCTATTGTCAGATCCAACGGCTTCGCCTATTCCGAACTCGCTTATCCGCGGGATCATGATGTTCGCGATGTGACCAGGAGATGCACTCCACTCCGCTAAGACCCTTTCCAAGCCGAACGGTCCTGCCGCAATGTTTTCGGCTGTGACAGTAGAAGTGTAGCCGAGGGCCTTGAGGCGCTGCGAAGGACCGCTTGTGCGTGAACCTCCGTGCGTCATGCGACCACGCTCTGCCATATCGCAAGCATGCAGAGCGGCTGCCTGTGCGAGCAGCGAGTTGGCCGTGACCGCAGGAAGGCCGGACCTGCTTCTGATCGCGTTGGTGGCTTTCACCCCCGCCGTTTGATGCGCCGACGTTGTTGGCACGCACCAGGCGTCTCCGGGAGCTGACGCCTGAACGTCAATTGCGCCTGAACTAGGCCCCTTTGACGTGCCTCCGGTGGAGCATGCTGAAGCGAATATGGCCATGACTAGTATGCAAGATGAACTTTGGAAGGGAAATGTACCCATCGGAGACATCGCGTTAGAGTTGATTCGAGCCGCTCATAGCACGTCGAGGTAGATTCGGGTCAGCCATCATTTGGCTCACGGGAGAAGGCAGTTTTCGGATGTGGCAGGGGCCGATGCGTCGTCACAGCTAACGTCGTCCGCTCAAATGACACCTATGTTCGCGCTTTGTTCTCATCGAGCACGCGAGGATCACCATGACGCGCAGCAGGATCGACGAGCCATATCTCCGTAGGTCCGGGAGCATTCGAACTGCTTGTGGGCCTAAAGCCGGACGACAGGGCTCCTGGCTTCAGCCTTAGAAGTTCATCTTTGCAAACTGGGGCATTTCCCGAAACGAACCCGATTGATGATCTCCAGGCGCAGCCGTCCTGCAAGATGCAAATGCCCGATAACAGCGCACATCAACGGGTCTCCTTCTTGGTGCGCAGGGCTTGCATCAGGCGGATCGCGAGGCCGCTCGAGCCGGTCATCGCGTCGGTGCCGACGCAAACCGGCGCGACTAGCATTGCGTCGCTGCCGATGAAGGCGCGGGGGCCGATCTCGGTGCGGTGCTTGCCGACATGGGCGCCCAAATAGGCCCGGGGGGCCAACTTTCACCCCCTCGCCCAGCACGGCGTTCTTGATGTCCACGAAGTTGCCTACGTGGACGTCGCCGCCCAATTCCGCGTCAGGGCGCAGGCGGGCGAAGGGGCCGACGCGGGCGCGCGAGGAGATGTGGCAGCACTTGAAATGGCAGAAGGGCAGGATCTCGGCGCCGGATTCCACGATGACGCCGGGACCGAAGACGACGTTGGGGCAGACGATGGTATCGCGGCCGATGACGGTATCCAGCGCGAGGAAGACGCTGCCTGGATCAATTAGGGTGACGCCGCCATAAGTAAGATCCAGAGTGGCCGTCTAGAGGCTTGCGGGTTGCAACGGCGGCTCATGCTTCACTGTCACCTCGCCGCCACACATCGTGCGGTTGGCCCACAAGCTTCCGCTGGACAACGGATGCACCGGCCGTGGTTGTGCCGGACGACCTCCCTCCTGCAGCCCTGCGCATGCGGGTGTTTCTGAGCCGGGGCGTCGGCGTCTCGGGAGCGAGAACACCGTCAGAGCCGCTTCAAGCACTCCCGAAGCAGGGAGGCCTTGAACGTGAACGCAGCTGCTCCTGAAACCAGAAGTGGCGCACCCGTGCGACTGACTTTCGGACGGTTGATTTGCCACGATCTGGTTGCTGTTCATAGACTACCTCGTCAGTGCTGTTGGTTCATCAGCGCCCAGGCCTTCCTAATCGGCCAGTAGTGCCACTCGCCCTATGAGAATATCATCTGGCGGCACTTGATCACGCACCCCGACAAGGACAACCTTATGGGGGTGGAAGCGAGTGGAACATGCGGCCGTTCAGGCTCGTTATCGAACCTGTGGCCACTATGGGCCATTGATTATTACTCGCGCGCGGCCCATGTTCTTCGCATGGTACAATAACTTGTCAGCTGCTCGGATGGCGTCGTGAATGTCTTGATCCGCGCGAACGCGAACCACACCGCCAGAGAATGTGCACGTGATCGTCACAGCTTTGCGACCGGCGCCGAATGAAAGCGCCATTGACTGCAGGGTACTAATTCGAAATTGCGCAACTTCAACAGAGCAGTTGGGGAAAAAGAAGAGAAATTCTTCTCCTCCAATCCTTCCGAATAGATCTGTTAGCCGCGCACCATTGACAGCCTGCCGGCTGAACAGCCGCAAGACCTCGTCGCCGATACTGTGACCGTAAGTGTCGTTAAGCTTTTTGAAGTTGTCTAGATCTACCACGGCTAACGAATGTTCGCCGAACTCCGCAGCGGTCACTTGGGCTTCATGCCAAGCCTCAAGCTGATCCATCACGTAACGCCGATTTGGGACTCCCGTAAGAGGATCGGTTGCGGCAGCTCGCTGCGCTGCACCCAGCTTCTGACGGAGTATACGGTTGGACGTTCGGACAGCGGTGATGTCAGTGCCATAGAAGAGCATGCGGCCGTCCGGCGCTACGGTCTCTGTAACTAAGATCCACTTGTTCCCGTGCATCTCTGCTTCGAAGGAGCGATGGCTAACTTTCCCTCGTCTTGCTCGAGCTTGCAGGAGCCATTCCTCAATGTCATCTGACTCTATGACAGGACCACAGTTACTGAAGTAGTTGGCCCGCATGGTGTCGTGCCAGAACGGCCTGGTTTCCAGATCGCAGCAGAAGCTCCGGCAATACGCAAGATTTGCCGCCTCCAGCCGATCATCGTGATCGAACACTGCCACCAGGTCGCGGGAGCAGTCTAAGAGTCTCATGAGCGTTTGCGGATCGGACTGCCGTAAGTGGGCGAGATGAAGCGGCATCAATCGGATCTCATAAAAGAACTGCCACGATATATCAAAGTCTGAGTTCAGCCGTGATCTTTTTCAACCTCCGACGTGCAAAAAATCGGTCGGCACAACCTTGACATTCACCAGCTTCACCTGTCGCGACTTTGCTTCGTCAGCCCCGAGCAGAACGGGGCCGAAGTACGGCTGCTACCAGCCGTCGGCGGCAATGGCGAAGTGTGGCTACCGGCTGCCACGGTCCGTGATCAGCTGCGTGCCGGTGTAGTGCGGCCAAGCACGCCATCCTGCTGGTCGTAACGCTCGCGACCTTCCTGCTGCACTCGTCCTGCTTGCGGTCGATCTGGTCCAGGCCGCTGCCAAGCTTGCGCGTGCCGTCGTCGTGCTTGCGGTTCAACTCGCTAGGCTCTGTCAGGACGTGCAGCGTTGAAGGGCAGCGGCGTCAAGTGTTTACTAGTTTGGTAAAGCCCAGTAATAGCCACCAGCTCGGCGCTCAGGTCCTGAAAGAAGAAGATATGCGCTCTCGTCGCCGTGGCACCCCTGCCATGGCGCGGCCGCACAGTTTGCCATAAACATGCTGTTGCGCGCCGCCACAAGTTTGGTCCCGAGGCAACCGATCCGATCAGCGTCAGATTGCCCTGCTCCGCGATCACCGTCTGTCCGGAGCGAACTAGGGCGTGGATGACCTTGTTCTGGAGAGGTTTGGGCGCATCGGCAGGACGCACAGGATCGTGCTGTCGGGCAACGGGCGCATCCTGCCCAGTATCACGTGGATCAGTCCGATTTCCTGAAGCACACCTCCACATCCAGTTCGGCAACATCCTCTACCCGAAAACGGGAAGGTCACGCTGACGCAACTAGTCCGGCAGATTGCGGAGCCGATCAGGGTCACGCAGCCCAGTTAAGTCTTGCGAGGTCGAGAACCAGGGGCGCACCGAAGAACAACTGCGGCATCTTTCGCAGTTGTTTGTCAAGCTGCTCAAAGAGGGCGCCAGACAAGCGCGATCAGGAATAGGCCTCTCAGTGCAAAAGCGGGTACGCGTCCGGGCACGGGATCATGCGGATTCCCGGCGTATATTTGTCACACGTTGTAACTTTGCTCCTTCTCTCGGGCTGCTCGCGTTTCGACATCGCGCCGCTCTTGTTGAACCTCCTGTTGCCTGTACTTGCGGGCAACTCAAGACGGGGAGGCATCAACGCTGTGGCTAGAGAGGCGATGTTGTGAGGCTATAGATCTCGCGGATCGCTGCGGCACGCCTGCCGCCAATTGACCACGAACTCTTATACAAACTAGGCGTGCCGCAGCGATTCGGCAGCTCACGGGCTGCTGGCACACGCTAGGCGAGGTTCCGCCGGTAAGTCCGGGTGAAAATGTCCGATATCCATCAGCTCCCGGGTGAAACCTTTCCAAATTCAACTACATGCACGATGTGGCTGGGGTTATCTTCTTCGCGTATTTTTTAAGACGATAGAGGCGTTCTACCTGTGCTCCTCTTCGTTGAGTCAGCGGCACCCCGCAGGAGAGGCCACATGAAGCGATTGTCTGACGCCTCTTGCGGCACGACTCGCGCGTTTTATCGGACGACCAGCCTCGCCCTGCTGGTCTTTGCCCTGACCTAAACTTGCCAGGCGACAGACACACCTTCAGCCCCAGCTTCCTCGGCTTGGTGGATGCAGTCTCGACGAGGCAGCCCTCGCCATGCCGATGTCCCCGGTCGCAGCCAGGCGCAGGGCATGGCACTCCATCAACCGCGTTTGGCGGCGCTTCTCGATCCTGCGGATGATCGCCACCATTGTTTGTGCTGCGTCTTCGGCTTTCCGTCGGTGATGTTCACAACGCTCTACCTCACCGGCCGCCAGGCTGCCTTGACCACTGCCGAGGGGTTGATTGCAGCGCTTCGCGCCGCCGACCGTCTCGCAGCACACGGGACAGGCGCCGGCTGGACGCGCCAAGCAGACTGGTTGAAGCGCCGTAGGCGGGATTGTGGCGCTGGTGAAAGTAGTCCTCTGCGCAATTCGGCGCTGCGTGGAGGAGGAGCAAGAAGAGCCTGGTGGACGTTGGCCAGCCGCTGCCGCCGACCGACCGGTCGCCATGCCTTGTCGAATGCGCTGCGCGAACTGAACAGGAAGCAAGATGGCAGCAGCAGGATGATGTGCACACGCTTCGACCACCTCGACCACAAGTAGGTGAGAGCACCAAGATGACTAATATACGCTCGGACCAGCAGGACCGTGATGGACAGGCCTACACCGACACGCAGGTCCTCAGGAAGAGGCGCTGCGAATTGACGAGTGCGGCTGCGGCGCCTTCACAGCCTGGAGCTGCGCACTGCAATGAGCAGACGTAGAGCTGCGTGCAACCGGTTGGTTCTGACAGCGGCTGACAGAGGTCCATCGGCCGTTCTTCTCAGACTGACCAACCCGGATTGATGTCGATTCAAACGGCCCCCGGCGCCTTGACCGGGGGCCTTCGCTTGAGGCTCGAGACACCCGCCTACTGTAGGCTGAGTGCGAGTGCGAGTAGCTCGAATCCTGAGCCTCAAGACGTCCACTGTCCCGCATGTTCCGCGACTTCCTGTTCAGGTAAACTGCACATGACGCGTTTCTCTTGCACTACATGCAAGCTAGCCAAGGGGCAGCTGCACCGTCGAATCCAATTAGCAACTCACCTACTCTTTCGCCCGGAAGATGTAGCTTCCGAGCCACACTCGCGCCGAGTGATCGCTCGAGATTTGTCATCAAGAATAGGCATGATCTTGCCCTTGGGGTGGCGATTGAAGTCACGTGCGGCGAGGCCATAGTACGACCGGCCTACTACGACTTGGTCGCCTTGCTGATGTGGTACGTCGGCCTGTCCAGCGTTACTCGCCACCGCATCGAGTGCCACCTCGACGATCCGCAACCGCTGCAGCACTGTCTTGATGCATATAGCTGGGCGCTGATCGATGCAAAACAGGTGCAGGTTGCATTGACGATCAACCGCTTACCCATGCAGAGTTCGCCGCGGTGCTACACTGGGATGCCGTCGCGTTTCGCAAATCAACTGGAGCGGATCAGTTCAAGCGCAGCGATCTGGCGGAGGCCGAGTGGCGTCTCAGTACATGGGACGAGGCTGGCGGTGTCGCGGACAGGGGTTTTTCGGCTCGGGCGCGATCATGAGGGCGATCTGTTCTTCCGCGGCATCAGGGGCTAAGACGCCACCATGGCCGGATTTCAGTTACACCCAACAACTGCCCTGACTTCCGGCAAGGCACCACGTTCCGGGTCGATGTCGAGATGACCGCTCCCTTCGCCGGAGCTCTCATCGCGGTGCTGGGCAGTTCCCCGCAGTTCGACAAGTCAATGTGGCTCTCACGCTGAACCCTCTGCCCCTGATCAGGCGGAGCGCTCGCGGCGAGTGTGTCAAGGCCGCGCAGCGGCTGCTCTATGTCAAGACCCTCTCCACTCTCACCAGAGAATGCCATGCCTGTGGCCGACGCCATTGCATCGGCCGCAGACTTGGTGAGCATCGCCTGGACCGGCAATCCGATGGCAGGATTATGCAGACGCTGCCACCGCTCCTCATCTTTGACCAGCAGCACAGCATGCTCAGCGATAGAGTTTCACGTAAGTAACGATAGCAACAAATCATCCAAGTTATTGAGGACGGCAAGAGCGCCTTCGAGCGGGAAAAGGGTATGGGGAGCGGCTGAATTCACGGAAGCGAGCTGGCGCCACTGCCAGAGGATCTGAATCCTTACTTAGGTTAACCTTAGATAATTGAGGAGTGAGGCAAGCTGGTCGTGCGATGCACAGGGAATCATGACCTACGCGAACGGCGCTTGACGAGCTTCGGTCAGATCTTCGCCATCCGGCAGTCTTGCCTGATCGCTCTGGCCGCCAGCGTCGGCGCCGGAACACTGACCTGGTTTTCTACAGCATTTTCTTCTTCAACCGGCTACTTCTCGATCTTATTGTCACCCCGCTGATCGTCGTCGGTGTCGGCTTTACAGCAACGGGCCATGTATCAGTTTCGCGATTCGCCCCAGGACTCACCCTTAGCAGGCACTTCCTCTCCGTTGCAATTAAGCATCTTGATTCGCCCTTCGGTTGCACGTTAACACAGGTGGGTGAATGTCAGCGAGGAGGCCTGCGGTGACCATCATCGGAACCGAGCTGAGTGCAATGCTTCAGCGGATGGCGCATGAAGGCTCTTTTGCTGATCCAGGCGCTGTGCTGCGAGGCTCTCTTCAGCGGGCTCAATCGGTTACTCTTGCATTAGAAGCAGGCAGAGCAGCGAGTGCTCTGGCTTCTTTGACATCCAACACGTGCGAAGCGGTTTGCACGCTACGTTAAACTAGAGTCACGCCATCATTTTGCTCATGGGTATAGGCAAAGTTCGGAGGTGGCAGGAGTCGATGCGTCATTACAAAAGCCTCCGTCCGCCCGTATGACAACTATTCTTGGGTTAAGTTCACGACGCCCACTTGAGTATCAACATGACCCGCAGCAGGATCGACAAGCCATGTCTCCGTAGGGCCGGTAGCAGTTGAAATGTTTGTGGGGCCTTAAGCCGGACAGCCGGGCTCCTCGCTTCAGCCTCAGAAGTTCATCTTTGCAACTGAGGCGGATGGAAAGAGCCGCTTCCTAAAGCATGAACACGGTGGCGGTAGCAACGGCGCCCTCTTCCCTATAACGCTGCGGTAACAGAACTCGACAACCAGCTTAGTTACCCGGACCCTATCCTGTGCCAGGAGACATCGGTCCAATATCTAAACGCCAAGTGACCTGAAGCGACGGGACAGCCATAGCATGAAAAGTGAAACATGAAGATCTCAGTTGTGACAGCCGTGTACAACCGTGCAGACACCGTGGGTCAAGCGATCGCGAGCGTACAGGCTCAAGTTTATCCGCATGTAGAGCATTTGATTATCGATGGGGGCTCAACGGACAAGACCATCGAGAACGTTCGGAAGTACAGTCGAGCGGCCATGCGGGTTATCAGCGAGCCAGATGAGGGCATCTATGACGCGTTGAACAAGGGGATCGCCAATTCTACAGGTGACGTCATTGGCGTCATGCATTCGGATGATTTTTTTGCCGATGCTTTCGTCCTTGACAAAGTGGCCCATGAGTTTGCGGATCCCGCAGTCGGCGCAGTCTATGGTGATCTTGACTATGTCTCGGCATCCGACCCGACAAAAATAGTGCGGCACTGGAAGTCAGGAAACTTCAGTAAGAACCGCCTACGCTGGGGTTGGATGCCACCCCATCCGACGCTGTTTCTTCGCCGTGACGTCTTTGTAAGGCTGGGCTCCTATGACACCAGCTATAGGATCGCCGCAGACTATGACGCGATCTTGCGGTTCTTGGGAAAGGGTGGCGTTCGGGCTCGATATATTCCTGAGGTTCTCGTGAAAATGCGCGTAGGCGGAGAAAGCAACAAGTCACTGGACCGGGTGATTCGCAAAAGCCGAGAGGATTACCGAGCATTGCGAAGCAGTGGAATGGGTGGAGCCGGCGCTCTGATCTGGAAGAACGTCAGCAAGATCCCTCAGTTCATCCTAAGGTAGAGGATGACCGCCGGAGCGACCGGATCTTGCCGAACCCTCTGACGTAAATCTGCATCTTACATAAACATTGAACTCCGTGGACGATAGCCTGCACGTTGCGCTACGGCTAGATTTCTCCTCAACCGACGGCTGTAGTCTGCCGGAGCTGATAAGATGGAGTGCAAGAGGTGACAGTTTTGAATCCGACAGCCGGACCCCTCCGGTTGCTCATGATGGCGTCAATGTGCCTGCTTTCGGCCTGCGCCCTGCCCCGTTCGGGCCCCACCAAAAACGAGATTTTCGGCGGCGCCGTCGAGCGGGGCGGCAACGCCCAGGTGATCTACGTGAACGACCACGTCACGCGGGCCTCCAGCTTCGTGCCGTCCTTCGGCTTCTCGTCGACCTTCCGCAACGCCGGCCAGGTCGGCGCGGACGAGATCCGGGCCGGCGACCGCCTCGCCCTCTCGATCTGGGAGAACGTTGATGACGGCCTGCTGACCTCGATCGGCTCCAGCCAGGCCCAGATCAGCGAGATCCAGGTCGACAGCGACGGCTTCATCTTCGTGCCCTACGCCGGCCGCGTCCGCGCCGCCGGGAACTCGCCCGAGCAGCTGCGCGGCGTCATCACCGAGCGGCTGAGCGTGCAGACACCCGACCCGCAGGTCTCGGTCGCCCGCGTCGCCGGCGACGGCGCCACGGTCTCGGTCATGGGCCGCGTCGGTGGCCAGGGCGTCTACCCGATCGAGCGTCCGACCCGCTCTCTCTCCTCGATGCTCGCCCGGGCCGGCGGCGTCGCCATCCCGCCCGAGGTCGCCGTCGTGACCGTGAAGCGCGGGAACGAGACCGGCCGCGTCTGGCTGGCCGACCTCTATTCCAGCCCCAACAACGACATCGCCCTCCGTCCCGGCGACCTGATCGTGGTCGAGGAAGACCAGCGCAACTTCACCGCGCTTGGCGCTCTCGGCGGGCAGACCCGCGTGCCGCTCGGCAACGAGATGATCAACGC
>NZ_FMVT01000011.1 GCF_900102505.1 Paracoccus tibetensis
CTCTATTCCAGCCCCAACAACGACATCGCCCTCCGTCCCGGCGACCTGATCGTGGTCGAGGAAGACCAGCGCAACTTCACCGCGCTTGGCGCTCTCGGCGGGCAGACCCGCGTGCCGCTCGGCAACGAGATGATCAACGCAGTCGAGGCGATCGCGATGGTCGGCGGCCTCAGCTCGACCCTGGCCGACCCGACCGGCGTCTTCATCCTGCGCGACGAGCCGCCTTCGGTCGCCAGCCGCGTGCTGGGCAAGCCCGTCGCCACGACGCAGCGCTTCGCCTATGTGCTGGACCTGACGCGGCCGAACGGGCTGTTCCTGGCGCGTGACTTCATCATCCGCGACGGCGACACGGTCTATGTCACCGAAGCGCCCTACGTGCAGTGGCAGAAGGTGCTCTCGGCCATCACGGGCAGCGCGAGGACTACAAGTGAGCTCTCAAGTATAGGTGGATGAGCAAGCTGATGTTTCGCGGGCGTGCTTGACGCCGCCTCCGGGACGAGACGCAATCCTATCACGGCGCCGGCGCGGGTTGCAGATTGTTCCGCGTCGGCAGGGGGCCAGAGAAGGTCTACCTGAGGTTGACAATAAGATGGGCCAATATCCTACGGCAAGACATGGCAGCGCCTCGCGTAAAGCGGGATGCTTTGGCTCATGCTTGCGCCTCGCACGCGTGAGCCGGCGCCAAGCGTGTCAGGCACTGGCGGTAGATTTACTGCGGGTCGGGCTCTCCCAAGGTTTCGAAGGAAGCTTTCGGCTGATCTGCGGCACGCAACGAAGGGCGCGCCATCATCCAAGCCGAGCATGACAGGCACAAGGTGCCAGTTGGTCCACGACTTGTCGAAACCGGACGGTCTCGAGGAGGGCAAGGAGGCGCTGCGGGCACTGATAGAAGATTTGGCCGGTGCTGATCGCGGGTGAGCGTGGCGCCACGATCCTAGTGATCGACTTAAAGCGCGCTCTGGCAGGCCTTATGCGCTGGGTGACGGGGCAGCCTTTGAACTCGGAGCCGTGGCAAGCGTTTGAGAACCCCGCCGAGGCGGGTTCTTAGACGATTTTTTGTGTCGGGAATAGTGCTGGCTGGGAGGTATGATGTGAACCTGCGACCACCATGCTACAAGTCCGTCAATTGCAGCTGCTCAACTCACTTTGCTGAAATCGGCACCATCGCTAGCCCTAACCCAATTGCGTTGTTTCCTGGACGCTAGACCGGTTTGAAGCTGGCGTTTCCGTGACCTTCCCCTGCCTACCGCTCGCACACGAACATGCGGAACAAGGGAGAGCTGTCGAACATGTCGATGAAGGTCTCGATGGGGATGGCGACGGCAGTGACTACCGATCCTGCGATCCCGTCGGCATTGTATTCTTCCAGCTTCATTGTGCTGCATAAGATGAGGACGCTGAGTGCTCCTGGTCCGAGGTGGAAGGCAGGTATTGATCGACCTTCCTCTGGCGGACGTTGAACCCGGACGTGGCCGGACAAGATAACGAGGATCCGATGGCACGCATCACCAGGCACAAAGACCCGATCCCCGGTCTGGACGATGACGATTTTGCCCGCGGCTTCGAGACCGGCACGGAGGTCCGGCGACAGCCCTCGCAGCAGGGAGAACTGGTCGATCCAGAACGGCACGACCGGCTCGCCATTCCCGGGATCTGCCGGAGCGGGAGCGTCCTTCGCCACCGCCACCGGCACCCGCTCGCCGTTCCGCAATTCCTGCTCCCGCTCGAAGGCCTCCTGGGCGGCGGGCTTGCTCCGGATCCTGAAGCGGTCCATTTTGGATCTGCGCCAGCGTTCCCGTCGGGTGATGATGTCGCGGTAGATCTCTCCGCGGCGCAGCGCTTCCAGTTCCTTCCTAGTCAGATTCTGCCTGACCTCTGCCGGAGGTTCCGGCCATCGACCCTCGTTGAGGCGCTGCTCCAGTTCCCGTTGCTCGAAGCTGTCTTCTGTCACCTGCCACGCCGCGAGGGAGAAGACGGTCATCAGCCTCATGGAAAAGAATAGCGCGAAGTATTCATGAACATCGATCGTCTCGCGCAGCGATTTCTCCTCCTCTGCGTGCTGCGGACGAAGCCGGGAGAGCTTCTCTTTGGCGCGTTCGATTTCCCACCTGAACGACCACAAGGATCCCCACATCCGATCCCACTCGACTTTCTGCTGCAGGTCGGCAGGCCCCCGGATGATCATGTGGCCGGTGGTACGGTCCATGACGATGTGATCCGGATCTGGCACGAGGTCCTCCTCGATGCCGCGCTCCCTGTTCAGGCGCCGGCGCTGCAGCTGGCTGGCGCGCAGAGCGAGGAGTCCCCGGTCGTGCGCCTCGAGGTCTGCCGCCGCCTGGGCGTCGAGTTCGCCTTGGAGAGCGATGACGTGCTGCTGGGCCTGGACATTGCCCTTCATCGCCTGAACACCCAGAGACCGGGTCGTCGCCTCGACGACCGACAGCATCTCGGGTCCATCGGCCCCGCGGATCTCGACGGTGCGGCCGAGCTCCCGTCGCAGGACATCGTTGATCGCCCTGCCTACGAGCTTCGGCTTGTTCTTCGCCCCCCTTGGACGCCCGGCCGGGTTTCCCGATTTCCCCTTGCGGAACTGTGTATTCTTGGGGGGTCGGCCATAACCGACCTCGTAGCCTTTTCCGGCCGGAGGCGCGGGCTGTTCTGTCATCCAAGCATCCTCCGGATCTCGGCATCTGAGGGCGCCACGACCGGGCTCTCCGCCGGAGCGCTGACTTCTTCCCGCCGCTCGACCAAGACCGCCTCGTCCTTTGCCCAGGCTTCATAGCGGGCCAGAATGATGTCACAGTACTGCGGGTCGATCTCGCAGAGCCGGGCCCGACGGCCGGTCTTCTCGGCGGCAATCAGCGTCGAACCGGACCCTCCGAACAGATCTAGGACGATCTCGCTGCGCGCGGAGACATCGCGGATGGCATCCGCAATCATCTGCACCGGCTTCACCGTCGGGTGCAGCTTCAGCTCCTCGAGATTGGCGCCCCGGTACTCCCAGGCATTGGTGCGGTATCGCCCGTGCTGCCCGAGCTCGAAGCTATTGGTGTGCACCGCGGTCCCCAACTTGTAAGCGAAGATCAGCTCGTGCCGGGACCGATAGAAGGTGCCCATGCCCCCACTGTCCTTGACCCAGACGATCAGGTTCTTCAGTTCGCTGTAGACGCCTTCCGCCGCGGCCAAGACCTCGGCGATGTGACGCCAGTCCATGCAGATGAAGTGGATGGACCCATCGAGCGCATGGGCGGCAAGGTTCTCGAAGACCTTGCGGAGAAACTCGGTGAACTCACCGGCAGACATCTCGCCGGAGGCCATGGCGAATTCCCGGTGCTTCAGCTTGCCCGATCCGCCGACGTGGCCATCGATCGGAACGTTGTAAGGGGGGTCGGTGAAGACCATGCGGGCTGTCTCGCCCGCCATGAGGCGGTCGACGGTTGGGCGTTCGAGACTGTCGCCGCAGATCAGCAGGTGGCGCCCCATCTGCCAAATATCCCCGGGCTGCACCCGGGCCGGCGCATTGGCGGGGATGGCATCATCGCGCGGATCCAGGTCCTCCTCCGGCTTGTCGATGGAGAGAAGGCTGTCGACCTCCGCGATGTCGAAGCCGGTGATGCTCAGATCGAAGCCGGCGTCGATGCTGGCCAGCGCTTCCAGTTCCTCGGCCAGCAGCTCCTCGTCCCAGGTGGCGTTGAGGGCCAGCTTGTTGTCCGCAAGGGTATAGGCTCGCTTCTGCGTCGCTGTCATGTGCTCGATCCGGACGCAGGGGACAGTCGCCATGCCGATCAGCTTCGCCGCCTCGACCCGGCCATGACCGGCGAGGATGGTGCCAGTCTCGTCGATCAACACCGGGCTGGTGAAGCCGAACTCCCGCATGCTGTCGGAAATCTGCCGCAACTGCTTGCGCGAATGCTTGCGAGCGTTCCGGGCCCAAGGCTTAAGATCGCTTGGCGCGAGATGCTCAATCCGCAGTCCTGTCGTGGTCATCAACCAGCCCTCCTTCCCGGTCCCAGGCCTCAAGCGCCTTCTGGTCGAGGAGCCGCGCGCACAGGAAGAGCAGGTCCCCCGTCGATTTTTGGCCGTCAGGATCTCCGCTCTCCCGCCGCGGGTCCCCGGCTGCATCGACCACTGCGTCGGGCAAAGATGCCATGTGCTCGAAGGCCCGGCCTTGGGTCAGGAGCACCAGCGTATCCGCTAGGCGGGCGGTCGTGCCTGCTCGCAGATCGGCCCGCACCTCCTTCAGAAAGGCGTGGTAGGAATGCCAAGCTTCCGCCTTCTCCGCAATCGCCTCGACGTCGGTGAGCACCAGCTCCAGGGAGGTCCGGACCCGAGCAGTCGCCGAGGACGCTGCCTCGGCGAGCAGGGCGTCACCAATATCGCGCCAGCGTGCCCGGAGGCGCGCAAGGTCCTTTTCCTGATTCACGTCGTGGTCGCGCAGGAACACTGTAAGGTTAGAGACGTCCTGCCGGACCAGAGCGCCGGCCGCGTCCCGAAGCAAGGCCTCGTCTGCCGCGCGGAACGGTGCAGAGCCCAGCGGACGCCCGGGGCGCCGCGTCGAGAACTCGTCAGAAGGTGTCGGTGCATCCATACATGTTGTCTAGCCCAAGGACGCGGCTAGAACTACTAATTAATCTTCGCGGGCAGAAAAAAAAGTCTTCCTACGGCCCTGACACCGGTCGCGTCCTTAAAGTGCAGGTCCGCCGGGGCAGCGAAATTCCGGCGCTTCCGACTGGACTTTGTCGGCCGACAGAGCGTGATTGTCTGCGATCCCGAATCGCACCTCGGGGTTTTTCGGGTAGCAGGCGGCGCACGCGGCCGTCCCCAATCCGAGGTGACCATGCCAAGAGTTTCCATGACCCTGTCGACGGCTGATGCGCTTCCCGTCGCCGAGATCCTGAGTCTCGACCGCCAGGGCCTCGTCGCCGCCTGGACTGCGCTGCACGGTGCCGCGCCGCCCCGGTCGATCAGCCAGCCGTTGCTGCGCCGGATCCTGGCGCTCGACCTGCAACTGCGCGCGGCAGGCGGTTGGCCCCACGGGCTCGAGGCGCGTCTCGCCAAAGCCGCCGCGCAGGGCGTGCCCGCCAGGACGCCGGAGCCGGTTGCCGGCGGGAGGCTACTGCGCGAGTGGAACGGGATCACCCATGTCGTTGAGATCTCCCCCGACGGCTATCGCTGGAACGGGCAGCACTGGCGGTCACTGTCAGTGATCGCCCGCGAGATCACCGGAGCGCACTGGTCCGGCCCCCGGTTCTTCGGCCTGACGGTCGAAAAGAAGGCCCGGGAGAAACGGACCAGAGAGATACTCGTGCGAGGAGGCAGCGGGACCGGAGCTTCGGCCCGTTCGAGGTCTGCAGCCTCGGCCACCGCCACGTCGCGCGACCAGGTCTCGCCATGAGCAAGGTCGTCCGCTGCGCGATCTACACGCGAAAGTCGACCGAGGAGGGGCTGGAGCAGGGGTTCAACACCCTTGATGCCCAGTACGAGGCCTGTGCCGCCTATGTCGCCAGCCAGAAGCACGAGGGCTGGAAGCTGACGAAGGACCGCTACGACGATGGCGGGTTCTCCGGCGGCAATACTATCAGGCCAGCGCTGCAGTGCCTGCTGGCCGAGGTCGATGCAGGGCGCATCTCGATGATAGTGGTCTACAAGATCGACCGGCTGACCCGCTCGCTCGCCGACTTCGCCCGGCTGGTCGAGCGACTGGAGGCGAAGGGATGCTCCTTCGTCTCGGTCACCCAGGCCTTCAACACCTCGACCTCGATGGGCCGGCTGACGCTGAACGTGCTGCTGTCATTTGCGCAGTTCGAGCGGGAGGTGGCGGGCGAGCGCATCCGCGACAAGATCGCGGCTTCCAAGAAGCGCGGTCTGTGGATGGGCGGCACCTTGCCGCTCGGCTATGACCGGCACCCGGATCCGCGTGAACAGGTGCTGGTCGTCAACGAGGCCGAGGCGGCCGCGGTGCAACAGATCTTCGATCTTTACGAACAGACGGGCTGCCTGCGGCGCCTGACCGAGGAAGTCGCGCGCCGCGATCTGCGCTCGAAGCCCCGAACGGCACGCGACGGGCGCGAGATCGGCAATCGGTCGTTCGGGCGCGGACAGTTGCACTACCTGCTGACCAACCCGGTCTACCGCGGTCGCACCCGGCATGGCAGGACCGATCACAACGGCCGACACCCGGCCATCATCGGGGAAGACCAGTGGCAGCGGGTGCAGCAGATGCTGCAGCAGAAGGCAGGCAGGGGACGGGGCGATCAGGGTCTACATGCCGGCGCCGCCCCACTCACAGGCAAGCTGGTCGACGAGATGGGAGACCGCCTGACCCCGACCCACACGGCGAAGGGCTCACGGCTCTACCGGTACTACGTCTCCAACCGCATGATCTCCGCACCACCGGACCCGGCCGGCTGGCGACTGCCGGCGGCGACGCTGGAGGCGCAGATCGCGGGCGCCGTGCGCGGGCATCTGGCGCGCGCCATAGACGGGCATCAGCTGCTGGCGAGGCCGGACTTGTCCCGGCATGACCCGCTGGCGGAGAAGCTTGACGCCTTGGTGGCACCCGATGCCACGACTGATGTCGTGCGACGGCGCAGGTTGCTGATCCTGGTCGAAAGCGGCACCCTCGATCGCGAGATGACCACGCTGCAGCTTTCGCGACCACGCCTCGCTGCTCTTCTCGGCGTCGAGCTCACCGAGATCGCCGACGCCATTCTGTCAATCACTGCGCCAACCCGCATCCGGCGGCGCGGCGTTGAGGCCAGGTTGGTCATCGGCGAGCGCCCACGCCAGCCTGATCCGAAGCTGGTGGCGGCCTTGGTCCGAGCCCATCGCTGGCTCGACGCCATCCGGGCCGGGCGCGACATTGCCAGCCTCGCCAAGGCCGACGGTGTTTCCGAAGGCTGCCTGCGCGTGCATCTGCAGCTCGCTCTGCTGGCACCCACTATCCAGGCCGCGATCCTCGATGGCACTCAGCCCGAAGGCCTTACCCTGCATCGGCTGACCCGACCCGAGATGCCGTCCGACTGGCACGCGCAGTACCGGCGGACCGGGATCGGACCGGCCTGACCGACACCGCCGGCGTCCCCTGTTCGTCGCTGAACCTTCCGTGTTCCGCCCGGGTTCAATCCCTGATCCGCAAGAGCGAATTCGCTGTTCCTGCGCGCAGGGAATTCTCCCCAACGCTCATTGAAAAGACTGTCTGAAACGGTTCACTCAGTGTCCTCAAGCCACGTCTGGCTAGCGAATTCCCTGTAAATTCCCTGTAAACCGCGCAAAGCGCCTGAAACCGCACGACGGAAAACGCCCGCTGAGACGCGGGCGCGGAATGGGGAGAAAGGCAGGGAAAAACCCCGTCTCGAATATAAAATGCACGCCGTAACAGACCGTAAATGCGGGATTAGCCGCGATCGGTCAGTAGGAGACGAATGTCGAAAAGATGACTGGCTGGGGCGGTAGGATTCGAACCTACGGTACACGGTACCAAAAACCGATGCCTTACCACTTGGCCACGCCCCAACTGTGGGAGGGTGGATACTCAAAGCCGCGAGGGGCTGCAAGACGAAAATGCGGAAAACTTGCCGGCGGCGCGGCTGCGCGGTAGAGGCCGCGGCATGGAAAGTTTCGACCTGACAATCTTGGGCGCGGGGGCCGCCGGCCTCTTTTGCGCGGGCTCTGCCTTGGCGCAGGGGCGGCGCGTGCTGGTGCTGGATCATGCGGCCAAGCCGGCCGAGAAGATCCGCATCTCGGGCGGGGGGCGGTGCAACTTCACCAACATGGCGACGGCGCCGGACCGGTTCCTGTCGGGCAACCCGCGGTTCGCCGCCAGCGCGCTGGCGCGCTACAAGCCGGGCGAGTTCGTGCGGCTGGTCGATGCGGCCGGGATCGCCTGGCACGAGAAGACGCAGGGGCAGCTGTTCTGCGACGGAAAGGCGACGCAGGTCACCGACATGCTGCTGCGCCGGATGACGGGGGCGGAGCTGCGGCTGGAGACGCAGATCACCGGCCTGACGCGGGACACGGATGGGTTCCGGCTGGAGACGGGGACGGGCGTCATTAAGACGCGGCGCGTGGTGGTGGCGACCGGGGGCAAGTCCATTCCGAAGATCGGCGCGACGGGGCTGGCCTATGACATCGCGCGGCAGTTCGGGCTGCGGCTGGTCGAGACGCGGCCGGCCCTGGTGCCCCTGACCTTCGCCGAGCAGGACCTGGCGCTCTGCCGGCCGCTCTCGGGTGTCGCGGTCGAGGCGCGGATCAGCCATGGCGGCGGGACGTTCCGGGATGCGCTGCTCTTCACGCATCGGGGGCTGTCGGGGCCGGCGATCCTGCAGATCTCCAGCTACTGGCGGCCGGGCGAGAGGCTGAGCATCGACCTCTGCCCCGCGCAGGACGTGGCCGAGGCGCTCAAGGCCGCGCGGCAGGTGAATGGGCGGCAACAGGTGGCGACCGCGCTGGCCTCGATGCTGCCCGAGCGGCTGGCCCAGGCCATCGCCGCCGAGGCGGGTCTGGCGCAGGCGCGGCTGGCCGATCAGAACAACGCGCGGCTGGCTGCGGTGGGGAACCGGGTGAACCGCTGGCAGGTCACGCCCGTCGGGACCGAAGGCTACCGGACGGCCGAGGTGACGCTCGGCGGGGTGGACACGCGCGATCTGGATGCGAAGACGATGGAGGCGCGGGGCGTGCCGGGGCTGCATTTCATCGGCGAATGCGTGGACGTGACCGGCTGGCTGGGAGGCTACAACTTCCAGTGGGCCTGGGCCTCGGCGGATGCGGCCGGGCGCGCCTGAACGCGCCCGGCCACAGATCATCGGACGAGGATCAGTAGCGCGCGGCCATCGCCGACAGCGGCAGCGGCTTGATCTTGTCGGCGTTGCCGGCGGTGCCGAAAGCCTCGAAGCGGGCCTCGCAGATCTTCTGCATCGCGGCCATTGCGGGCTTGAGATAGGCGCGCGGGTCGAACTCGGACGGCTTTTCGGCGAAGACGGTGCGGATCGCGGCGGTCATCGCCAGGCGGTTGTCCGTGTCGATGTTCACCTTGCGCACGCCATGGCGAATGCCGCGCTGGATCTCCTCGACCGGCACGCCCCAGGTCGGGCGGATGTCGCCGCCATGGGCGTTGATGATCTGCTGCAGCTCCTCGGGCACCGAGGAGGAGCCGTGCATCACCAGATGCGTGTTCGGCAGGCGGCGGTGGATTTCCTCGATGACATGCATCGCCAGGATCTCGCCGTCGGGCTTGCGGGTGAACTTGTAGGCGCCGTGGCTGGTGCCCATCGCGATGGCGAGGGCGTCGACGCCGGTCTCCTCGACGAAGCGCACGGCTTCGTCCGGGTCGGTCAGCAGCTGGTCTTCGGACAGCTTGCCCTCGGCGCCGTGGCCGTCCTCCTTGTCGCCCATGCCGGTTTCCAGGCTGCCCAGGACGCCTAGCTCGCCCTCGACCGAGACGCCGCAGGCATGGGCCATCTCGGTCACGCGGCGGGTGATGTCGGCGTTGTACGCATAGTCGGCGGGCGTCTTGCCGTCGGCCTTCAGCGAGCCGTCCATCATCACGCTGGTGAAGCTGTTCTGGATCGCGGTCGCGCAGGTCTCCAGCCCGTTGCCGTGGTCCAGATGCATGCAGAGCGGGATCTCGGGGAAGGCCTTCGACAGGCCCATGATCAGGCCGGCCAGCACGGCGTCGTTGGCATAGGCCCGCGCGCCGCGGCTGGCCTGCAGGATCACCGGGCTGTTCGTCGCCTCGGCGGCCTTCATCACCGACAGGCCCTGCTCCATGTTGTTGATGTTGAAGGCCGGCACGCCGTAGCCGTTCTCGGCCGCGTGGTCCAGAAGCTGACGCAGGGTGATCATGGGCATGTGGCGTTATCCTTTGCTGCCAAGATAGGAATGGAGGACGGCGACCTCGTCCGAGGCGCCGAAGATCAGGGGGGTCATCTGGTGCAGGCCCTCCGGCACCAGATCGAGAATGGGCCGGCGCCCGTCCGTCGCCTGCCCGCCCGCCTGCTCGATCAGGAAGGCGATGGGCACGGCCTCGTAGGTCAGGCGCAGGCGGCCGTTGGCATAGCCGGGGCGCGCGTCGTCGGGGTAGAGGAACAGCCCGCCCTTCAAGAGGATGCGGTGCAGCTCGCCCACGGCGGCGGCCAGCCAGCGCATGTTGAAGTCGCGGCCGCGCGGCCCATCGGCGCCAAGGCGCAGGTCGCGCGCCCATTCCTGCAGGCCCGGCGCCCAGTGCCGCTCGTTCGAGGCGTTGTAGGCGATGGTCGAGGCTGTCGGCTTCAGCCGCACCCCCTCGCGCGCGATGCGGAAGCCCGCGCCCGCGTCATGGGTGGCGACATGCACCCCCTGCCCCATCGAGAAGCCGAAATCGACCGAATGCCCGAACGAGCCGTAGCCCGCCGCCACCGCCGTCCGGCCGGGCCGGAGGAAGCTGCCCTCGTCCGCCGGCAGCACGCTGAAGAGAAGGCCCAAGGGGGCGCCGATTCCGATGCTGCCCGAGCCGTCGATGGGGTCGATGGCGACGTCGAAATCGCCGCACTCGTTCAGGGCGATGACCGCCTCGGCCTCCTCGGACAGCACGCGGCGCACGCCGGCGGCGCGCAGGGCGGCCAGCATGTGGTGATGCGCGGCAAGGTCCAGCGCCTTCTGCTTGTCGCCGCTGTCATTGGTGCCGACGATGGCCTCGGGATCGCCGTGCAGCCGCCCCGCCGCCAGCCGCGCCGCCAGGGGCGGGATGGCATCGGCGATGGCGGAGAGGATGTGGCCTGCCGGCGCGCCGTCGAGCGCCTCGGCCAGCAGGGGGCCGGTGGCGGCCCCGTCGGTCGGAAGTCGCAGCATCACGTCTTGTCGCCCTCGCGGTCAGCGCGCGGGCCTGTCTCGCCCGCGATCGTCAGGGTCAAGCCCGCCCGGTCCAGCGCCGCATGGTGATCCGCCGCAGGCGCCGCATCGGTCAGGATGGCGTCGAACTCGGACAGGTCGGCGAGCGCGTGCAGGGCGGTCCGGCCGAAGCGGGCATGGTTGACCATCAGCACCTTCCGCTCGGCCGCCCGCATCATCGCCCGCTTGGCCCGGACCGCATCGTCATCCATGTGATAGGCGCGCAGCCCGGCCACAGCGGGGGTCGAGATGAAGGCCAGGTCGGCATGCAGCCGTGCCAGCGTCTCTTCCGTCACCCGGCCGAAGAAGCCGTTGAACTTCGCGCTGAAGGTGCCGCCGAGCGAGATGAGCGTGACGCGCGACGCCTCGCGCAGCCGGTCCAGCACGGCGGCGTTGTTGGTGATCACCGTCAGGGGCGCGCGCTCGGCCAGCCGCCCGCCCAGAAGCGCCGCCATCGAGCCGTCATTGACCATCACGGTCATGCCGGGCTCGACCATCTGCAGCGCCGCCGCCGCCAGCCGTGCCTTGGACTCGGCGTCCTGAAGCTCGCGGATGCGAAAGTCGCTCTCCAGCTGGGTACCCGCGTCGATGGTGGCGCGGCCGCGGACCTTCCTCAGAAGGCCCGACTGCTCGAGATCGTCGAGGTCGCGGTGGATCGTCATGCGCGAGACCGCGAAGCGCCGCGCCAGATCGTCCAGTTCGATATCGCGCGTCTCGACCAGAAGATCGACGATGGCCTGTCTGCGATCCTCGCGTTTCACGCCCGGCTCCTTCCGCTTCGGTCGCGGATCTATCACGGCAGCCGGTCAACGTAACAGCAGAATTGTGACATTGGGACGAAGTTTGCGATAACAACCGCTCCCGAGCGCGCGCGCCAGCGCGCCACGGCCAAGCGGCAGCGTCCGGGCCAAGGCTTGCCTTGGCCCGTCCTTCGCCTGATGCCTGCCGGAGAAGCAAGCGGGTGCAGGAGACAGTCTTGCCGGCGCGGACCTGCGATCAGGCGGCCTGAGCCTCGTCCAGCGCGGCGACCTGCGCCTCGGCCGCCAGAATCGCCTTGACGGCATGGGCCGCCTCGGCGCCCTTCTTCACGAAATGCTCGCGGAAGAAGGCGGTCAGCAGCTCGGTTTCCTGGTAGTTGTGCGGCGTCAGCGAGACCGAGAAGACCGGGACGCCGGTCTCCATCCCCGCCTGCATCAGGCCGCTCACGACGGCCTGCGCGACGAAGTCGTGGCGGTAGATGCCGCCGTCCACGACCAGCGCGGCAGCGACGACGGCGTCATACTTGCCGGTCTCGGCCAGCTTCTTGGCCAGAAGCGGCATCTCGAAGGCGCCGGGCACGTCGAAAGCGTCCGTGCGCGCGCCGGGCAGGATGCGGGCAGCCTCGGCCATGAAACCGTCATGGGCACGGTCCACGATGTCGGAATGCCAGCGGGCCTTGATGAAGGCGATATGAAGGGTCTTGGTCATCGGTCAGGAACCTTACGTTTGAGTGCGTCAGGCCCCCAAGGCACACCACGGCCGGCGCATGGGGTGCGCCCGTCGCGGTTCTCTTCCATCCGGACTATACCGTCGGCCCCGGAATTCCACCGGATCTGCTGACCCCCTCCGAAGAGGGGCGCTCGCGGGCTGTCACCGCCGGTGGGGAATTGCGCCCCGCCCTGAGAACAGCGTCAGGATATGTCTTCTGCAGGGCCGCGCAAAGGCCGATGCGGCAGGACGCAGACAAAAAGCGACATCAGATCGGTTTGATGTCGCCTTCCGCCCGCGCCGCATGGAAATCGGCCACGAAGGCGTCCAGCCGCCCTGCCGCGATGGCGTCGCGCATCCCCTGCATCAGCTCCTGGTAATAGTGCAGGTTGTGCCAGGTCAGCAGCATGCCGCTGATCATCTCGCCGGCGCGGAAGACGTGGTGCAGATAGGCGCGGGAATAGCCGGTGCAGGCCGGGCAGGTGCAATGCTCGTCCAGGGGGCGCGGGTCGTCCTGGTGGCGGGCGTTCTTGATGTTGACCTGCCCCCGCCGCGTCCAGGCCTGCCCCGTCCGCCCCGAGCGGGATGGCAGCACGCAGTCCATCATGTCGATCCCGCGCTGCACCGCGCCCACGATGTCGTCGGGCTTGCCAACCCCCATCAGGTAGCGCGGCTTGTCCTGCGGCAGGAACCCCGTCGCGTAGTCCAGAACGCCGAACATCGCCTCCTGCCCCTCGCCCACGGCGAGGCCGCCGACCGCGTAGCCGTCGAAGCCGATCTGCTGCAATGCCGCTGCGCTCTCCTCGCGCAACTCGCGCGTGACGCCGCCCTGCATGATCCCGAAGAGGGCGTGCCCCGGCCGGTCCCCGAAGGCGTCGCGCGAGCGCTGCGCCCATCGCATCGACAGGCGCATCGAGGCCGCGACTTCGCCTTCCGTCGCCGGCAGCGCCGGGCATTCGTCGAAGCACATCACGATGTCGCTGCCCAGAAGGCGCTGGATCTCCATGCTGCGCTCAGGCGTCAGCTGGTGCTTGGAGCCGTCGATATGGCTGGAGAAGGTCACCCCCTCCTCGGACAGCTTCCGCAGGCCGGCGAGGCTCATGACCTGGAACCCGCCCGAGTCGGTCAGGATCGGCCGGTCCCAGTTCATGAAGCGATGCAGCCCGCCCATCCGGTCCACCCGCTCGGCCCCCGGCCGCAGCATCAGGTGATAGGTGTTGCCCAGCAGGATGTCGGCCCCCGTCGCGCGCACGCTCTCGGGCAGCATCGCCTTCACCGTCGCCGCCGTGCCGACCGGCATGAAGGCCGGAGTGCGGATCTCGCCGCGGGGCGTCGAGATGGTGCCGGTGCGGGCGCGGCCGTCGGTCGCCGCCAGGGTGAAGGAGAAGCGCGTCGTCATGGAAGGGCCTGCCGCTGGAACCCGGCGGGTCTAGCGCAAGCCCCCTGCCGGCGCAATGCGCGCGGCACTGGACCGCGGGCCTCGGGCAACCTATATAATTGCTCGGAATTGAAGGATGACGCGATGACCGAACCCCTGATGGAAGGCGCCCCGCTGATCGCGCCCTCGTCCACCGACAACCCGCTCTACGAGCCGATCGTCGAGGCCTGCAAGACGGTCTATGACCCCGAGATCCCGGTCAACATCTACGATCTGGGCCTGATCTACACGATCGACATCAACGACGCCTCTGAGGTGCGCGTGGTGATGACGCTGACCGCCCCCGGCTGCCCCGTCGCCGGCGAGATGCCGGGCTGGGTCGCGGACGCGGTCGAGGCCGTGCCCGGCGTCAAGCAGGTCGATGTCGAGATGACCTTCCAGCCGCAATGGGGCATGGACATGATGTCCGACGAGGCCCGGCTGGAGCTGGGCTTCATGTAACTCCTCCGCGCGGCGCGGCCTTGAGCGGTGCCGCCTGCGACCCTATCTTCTGGGGACAGCTGAAGGATTTCCCATGTTCGCCCTGCCCGGCACCAAGCCCGTCACCATCACCCCCGCCGCCGAAGCCCAGATCGCCCGGCTTATGGAGGGCAAGGGCGCCTACGCCCTGCGGATCGGCCTGAAGAAGGGCGGCTGCGCGGGCATGGAATACACGATGGACCTGACCGAGGCCGCCGCCCCGAACGAGGAGATCGTCGAGCAGGGCGCCGCCCGCGTCGTGATCGCCCCGATGGCGCAGATGTTCCTCTTCGGGACCGAGATCGACTTCGAGTCCGGGCTTCTCGACAGCGGCTTCCGCTTCCGCAACCCGAACGTGACCGACAGCTGCGGCTGCGGCGAATCCGTGCGCTTCGAGCCGCTGGAAGGCAGCCGCGCCGCCGGTGCCTGACACGCCGCGCGCCGGGTCCTGTTGGCGCTACCTCGGTTGCGCCCGCGCCCCATGGCCCGTAAGCCCCTGATGAACATGAACGGGGGATGAGCATGGCACCGCGCAAACTGGCCGCTGGCAACTGGAAGATGAACGGGACTCTGGCAAGCCTCGCCGAGATCGACGCCCTGCTCGCGGACCAGCCCGCGCCCGGCTGCGAGGTCCTGATCTGCCCCCCCGCCCTTCTGATCCATCCCCTCGCGCAGCGCGCCGAGGGCCGCATCCTCGTGGGCGGACAGGATTGCCATCCCGCCGCCTCTGGCGCTCATACCGGGGATCTCGCCGCCGAGCAGCTGCGTGACGCGGGCGCCAGCCACGTCATCCTCGGCCATTCCGAGCGCCGCGCCGATCACGGCGAGACCAGCCCGCAGGTCGCCGCCAAGGCCGAGGCCGCCCACCGCGCCCGCCTTGTCGCCGTCATCTGCCTCGGCGAGACCGAGGCGCAGCGTGACGCGGGCGAGACGCTGGAGATCATCGCCGCGCAACTGCGCGACTCGCTGCCCCAAGGCGCCACCGCCGCCAACACCGTCATCGCCTATGAGCCGGTCTGGGCCATCGGGACCGGCCGCACCCCGACCAACGACCAGATCGCCGAGGTCCATGCCCTTTTGCGCGAGAAGCTGGTCGCGGCCCTCGCGGACGGGGCCGAAATGCGCCTTCTCTACGGCGGCAGCGTCAAGCCCGCCAACGCCGCCGAGATCTTCGCGATCGCCGATGTCGACGGCGCGCTCGTCGGCGGCGCCAGCCTGAAGGCGGCGGATTTCGGTCCCATCGTCGCGGCGCTTTCGGCCGCCTGAGCGGCGTCGGCAGGTTTGCTCCACTGCCGCGGCAGGCGCTTTACCCTGCCGCGGCGGCCTCATAGGCTCGCGATCACGCGGCAAGGCGCAGATCGAGGAGACGCCATGAAATATTTTGCAATCGGACTTCTGGCCCTTGCCGGTTGCGCCGCCCCGAAGTTCGACAACCTGGGCGGCGCCGACACCCATCGCTACGGTGGCAAGACCTGGAGCATCCTCGACCAGCAGGACCGGATCGCCATCGTGGCCGTCACGGGCGGGCCCATGGACGCCGAGCGCGAGCATCGCGCGGCGGCGCTCGACTACCTTCTGCGCAGCCAGCGCGGCTGCTCGCTCGGCAATGGCGGCCCGGTGGGGGATGGGCGCTACGTTTTCGACTACGCCTGCCGCTGAGGCCGCCCGACAGATTGCCATTGCACCTTGCGCGCCGGACGGCTATCCAGCGCGCATCGGCACCCGTAGCTCAGCTGGATAGAGCGCTGCCCTCCGAAGGCAGAGGTCAGAGGTTCGAATCCTCTCGGGTGCGCCATCTCCCCACGATCATCCGCCACGTCGCCACGCGTCACGAAGCCGTGGACAGGACCGCCACGTGGCGCAGGATGTCGCCCTGGCTGCTGCAGCCCGACTTGCGGAAGATGCTCTTCAACTGCGTCCTGACCGTGTCCGGCGAGGTCCGGCGCTCTGCCGCGATCTGTTCGAGCCGCGCCCCCTCGGCCAGCCGGCGGACGATCAGCGCCTCGGCCCCGGACAGGCGGTGGATCGCGCCGAACCTGCGGGCGCCTGCGCGCAGACTGGGCATCGGGCATTCCAGCCGCAGGAAGCAGTCCTGCGCGCCCACATGCGCGGCGGCGGTCGGTCCCGGCCGGTAGATGCAGACGCGCAGGGGCAGCGCGCCGTCGCGCCGGCGCAGGTGGCCGTGCCAGATCGCGGGCCGGGCGCCCGCCTCGTCGTCCGGCGCCAGCATCAGCCGGATGATCCGCAACACTTCGGCATCCGTGCAGGACAGCCGGCCGAGCGGCCCGACGGCAAGATCCTCGGTCTGGGCCAGAAGCTCCAGCGCCAGGCTGTCGGCGGCAAGGACCCGCAGCCTGCCGTCGATCCGTAGCGTGCCCGCCGACGACCGCGCCTCGGTCAGCGCCCGGAAGCTGCCGAAGGCGCGCATCAGATGCGGCATGACCCGGCCCATGGCCCACTTCGCCCCCGCGATCCGATCCGGCGGCGCATCCGCGCAGACGATGCTGAAGAGGAAATGGCGATCCTCGTCGCGGCTGAGGGTGACGCCCAGCCCGGTGACCACGTCCTGCGGGCGAAGATACTCGGCATAGAAGTCGGTCCGCAGAAGATCGGCGCGCGGCAGCATCTCGTCGGCCTGCATGACCACGCCGAGCGGGCGCCGCGTCGCGTGGTCCATCCACGGATTGATCGCGTGGTAGCGGCGGTTGTACCGCTCGACCGCTGACGGATCGAGGCCGCCCGCCAGCGTGAAGGCGCCGCAGCAGGACTTGCGGTCGTGGTGGAAGAGCACCGTCTGCCCGTTGGGAAGCAACTCGCGGCTGCGGTCCATGAAGACCTGCCACGGCGCCTCGCCGTACGCGGCCGCATAGAGATGGTCGATCAGGTCGCTCGCGAGATGGGCGTTCCTTTCAGCCTCCATCGCCTCTCCTCCCCTGCCGAAGGCGGCCGTCGATACCCCGGCCAGGGTATTCGGCCAAGGCGCAGCCTAGCATAGATTCGGATCAGGCAGACAGGGTGAGAGCCACCAGGCAGCGTCTGCGGGATGTCGCAAGTCCGTTGTAACCAGTGACAGAGGAGCCTTCTCGTGATCGAGCTTCTGATCAGCGCCTGCGCGCTTGCCGCGCAGATGTCGCAGCCGTCCGGCCAGTGCCGCGACTTCAGCCTTCTTTACGATCCGCGCGAAGTCAGCGTCATGACCTGCATGATGCACGGGCAGGCCCAGGTCGCCCGCTGGCAGGACAGCCACCCCCGTTGGCAGGTCGAGCGCTGGCAGTGCCGCAGCCGCGACATGCGCGAATCGCGCGCCTGACAAGCCCGCGGTGAGGCCCGGCTACAGGTCCTTGCAGAAGGCCTCGTAGAGCGCGGCCATCAGGATCTCGAGATCGGGATCGTCGATGCGGTAGTGGATCGTCTGGCTCTCGCGCCGCGTCGCCACCATCCCGGCCTCGCGCAGCTTCGCCAGATGCTGGCTGAGCGCGGATTGGCCGAGGCCGACCGCCTGCTGAAGCGCCCCGACCGAGCGCTCGCCCTTGGCCAGCTCGCACAGGATCAGCAGCCGGTTGGCGTTCGCAAGCAGCGCCAGCCGGCTCGCGACATGATCGGCCCGCTCTTGCAGGGCGCTGGCGGTCGTGGTGTCGGTCGTCATATTAGTTCTTGCTTATTTAGGTACTCCTCATGTATACCTCGCACCGTCGCGCGGGGCAAGTCGCCCGCGCCGCGCTGGAGGTGTCGGATGGAAATGCAGATCGAAACGGCATTCACGCTTTGGGCATCGCTTGCCGGCGGGGTGCTGATCGGGCTGAGCGCGGTCATGGTCATGGCGCTTTTCGGGCGGATCGCCGGGATCGCCGGGATCACCCAAGGCGCGCTCGGCGGGGTCATCCCCATGTCCGGAGCCGCCAGGGACCGCGACTGGAGGTGGACGTTCCTGCTGGGTCTGCTTGCGGCGCCGGTGCTCGTCCTGATGGCGGGCAGCCAAGTGGCGCAGAGCGTGCCGACGAACCTGCCGGCGATGGTCCTTGCCGGGCTGCTGGTCGGCATCGGCACCGCGCTCGGCTCGGGCTGCACCTCGGGCCACGGGGTCTGCGGGCTGGCGCGGCTGTCGCGCCGCTCGCTGGCGGCGACCCTGACCTTCATGGCGGCGGGCTTCCTGACCGTCTTCCTTCTGCGCCACGTTGTCGGAGGCTGAACATGCGCATGATGTGGGGCTTTCTCAGCGGTCTGGTCTTCGGCCTCGGGCTGATCCTGTCGGGCATGGCTGACCCTGCGAAGGTGCTGAATTTCCTCGACCTGGCGGGCAGCTGGGACCCGAGCCTCGCCTTCGTCATGGGCGGGGCGAGCGTCACCGCCTTCATCGGCTACCGGCTGGCGTGGCGCCGGGGCGCGCCGGTCCTCGGCGGCGAGTTCGACATCCCGCAGAGCCGCCGCATCGACCGCCCGCTGCTGACGGGCGCGGCCCTCTTCGGGATCGGGTGGGGCATCGGCGGCTTCTGCCCCGGCCCGGCCCTCACCGCGCTGCCGCTGCTCGCGCCCGGCACGCTGGTCTTCGTTCCGGCCATGCTGGCGGGTCTCTGGCTGGGCGCGCAGCTGAAACGCGCACCCATCTTCGCCGCCCGCGGGGCCGCGACATGAGCGGCACGCAGCTCGAGACGCCCGTGGTCCGGCACTCGCCGTCGCGCGGGCCGGGCAGTCCCGATGTCTGGGGCATCTACGAGCCGGACACGGGCTCGATCCAGTATGTCTGCGCGAATCCGGCGACGAGGAAGGCGGCGCTGATCGACGTGGTCTGGAACCTCGACGTGCAGCACTACCGCTTCTCGACCCAGAGCATGGACCAGGTGCTGGACCTCGTGCGCGAGAACGGGTTGAGGGTGCAGTGGGTGCTGGACACGCATCCCCATGCCGATCACGTCATGGCCTCGGCGCTTCTGCGCGCGCGCATCGGCGCGCCGAATGGCATCGGCGAGAGGGTCCGCGACATCGCCGGCATCTGGGCGAAGCTCTACAACCTGCCCGGCACGTTCGATCCGGCGCGCGACTTCGACCGGCTCTTCGTCGAGGGCGAGACCTTCCGCATCGGCGATCTTCCGGTGCGGGTGATGCTGTCGCCGGGCCACACGCTCGGGTCGGTCACCTATGTCTGCGGCGACGCGGCCTTCACCCACGACACGCTGATGCAGCCCGATGCCGGCACCTCGCGCGCCGATTTCCCGGGCGGCACCACCGAGGAGTTGTGGGACTCGATCCAGGCAATCCTTGCGTTGCCAAAGGAGACGCGCCTGTTCGTCGGCCACGACTACGGCACGGACAGCCGGGACGAGCCGGAATGGGAGGCGACAGTCGGCGAGCACCGCGCTACGAACCGCCACGTCAGGGACGGCACGGTGCGCGAGGACTGGATCAGCCTGCGCAACGCGCGCGACGCCACCCTGCCCCTGCCCGACCGCATCCTTGCGGCGATGCAGATCAACCTGCGCGGGGGCCGCCTGCCTGAACCCGAGGCGGACGGCCACAGCTACCTGAAGATCCCCGTCGACAGGTTCTAGCCGTCCCGGCGCGGCGTGCCGCCTGCCGCGCGGCCAGGCCTAGCTGACGAGCATCTTGATGCTCTCGGCGAGGCGGGTGACACGGTCGCGGGTCTCGGTGAGCTTGGCGTTGATCTGGTCCGCCGCCTCGCGCGACTTCTCGGCCAGCATGCGGATCTCGGCCGCGACCACGGTGAAGCCCTTGCCCGCCTCGCCCGCGCGGGCCGCCTCGATCGAGGCGTTCAGCGACAGGAGCGAGGTCTGGCGGGCGATCGTGTCGATCGTCTCGACCACGAGCGCGGTCTGCTCGCTGGACTGGGTCACGTCGCGGACCGCCTCGTCCGTATCCGAGATGGCGCGCGCCCGCATCGTGACGTCGGGCCCGTACATCAGGAACTTCTGCACCTTGCCCGCCAAGTCGGTCATCACCGAGAAGTAGCCGTCCAGCACGGGCACGGTCCCCTCCACCGGCGGCAGCTCCACATGGTGGCGGCACTCGCCCTGCTGCACCAGCTGCTCGAGCTTCTCGGCGGTGAGGCAGGCCGAGAGAACCGGCAGCCTGCCGCCCGCCAGCGTGTTGGCGAGGTAGGTGTTCATCTTCAGCGGCTGGCCCAGATGATCCCATTCCGCGATGGCCGCGGACTTGGAGATGGCGTCGAACTGCCGCGTGTATTCCAGCGAGGACAGCTTGACCGTGTCGATATTGGCCTGGATCGAGATGTATTTCTCGATCTTGCCGCCCTCGCCGAAGATCGGGTTGATCGTCAGCGAGATCCAGTAGGGGCGGCCGTGGCGGTCGTAGTTCAGGATCTCCTCGTAGACCGGGGCGCCGGAGTCGAGCGATTCGCGGATGCGCTTGGCGGTGGCGCGGTCGGTGCCCGGCCCCTGCAGCAGCTCGCCCGGCTTGCGGCCGATCGCCTCCTTGGCCGTGTAGCCGGTCAGCCGCGTGAAGCCCGAGTTGACGTAGACCAGCCGCCGGTTCGCGTCCGTGATCAGGACCGAGTTGTCGGTCTCGTCGGCGACCAGCGACAGCAGGCGGATGCGTTCGCGCCGGTCGACCTCGGCGGTAACGTCGCGCAGGAAGGCCGTGTAGGTGATCGAGCCGTCCGCGCGCGGAACCTTGGACAGCGACAGGCTGACCCACCGGCGGGTGCCGTCCTTGCGGATCAGCTCGACCTCGCGCGAGGTGCCGACGATCTTGTTGACGCCCGTCCTGCGGTTGCGGTTCACCAGCTCGTCATGGTTGCGCGCGTGCTGGGGCGGGACCAGCATGTCGACGTTGCGGCCCAGAACCTCGTCGGCGGTGTAGCCCCAGAGACGCTCGGCCGCGGGGTTGTAGAAGATCACGCAGTTGTTCGCGTCGATCTCGACCACCGCATCCAGCGCCTGCTCGAGCGTCTGGCGCAGGCGCGTCTCGGCCGCCTTCACGGCCGAGATGTCCTTGAGGAAGGCGGTGTAGCAGATGCCGGTGGCGGTCGCGATCTTCGAGAGGGTCAGGCCGACCTTCACGGTGCTGCCGTCGCGCCGCTCGATGTCGACCTCGCGCATGGTGCCGACGATGCGGTTCTGGCCCGTGGTCCGGTTGCGGTTCACCATCGCGTCGTGATCGCCGCGCATAAAGGCCGGCACCAGCTTCGAGACGTTGCGCCCCAAGACCTCATCGCGCGGATAGCCCCACAGGGCCTCGGCCGCGGCGTTGAAGAAAGTCACGTTGTTCTGCGGGTCGATGGACACGACCGCGTCGATCGCCTGCTCCAGCGTCGCCTCGAGATGATCGCTCTTCTCGGCGGGAAAGCAGACAAGCCGCAGCCGCGAGGCAGGGCTGAACGGCCTCAGCACCTCGGCCCCGCTGCCCTCGAGCGCCGGCAGACCCGCCTGCGCCAGGGCCTCGGCCAGCCGGCGTCCGCGCAGTTGGCCGTCCTCGGCCCGCAGATGCTGCGCGAAGGCCGAGTTGTGATGAACGATCGCGCCCGCCTCGTCGATGACGACGGCAGGCTGCGGAAAATGCGCGATGAACCGGAAGTCGGGAAGCGCTTCCGGCTTCGCCCCGATCTGACCGAACCTGAAGTGCCGCATGCCGAAAACCCTCCGACTCTGAATGGCGATTCTTCTCACATGGCCGGATTAAGATTCGGTTGATGCGGCATCAAAAGTTAGCCGAAAGAGCCGCGCGGGTAGTCGACAAAAAGACTTCTTGCTTTGCGGATCGTCCGGCACTACCAGAAGCCAACTTTTCTTGTCGGAAATCCTCCCATGTCGACCAAGACCCTTGCCGCGCTCGGCTGCCTCGTCACCGCGGCGCTCGGCGCTCCTGCCGTTGCGGCCCCGACCGCCTATCCCCTCACGCTCGAGAACTGCGGGCAGCAGGTCACCTTCGACAAGGCGCCCGAACGCGCTGTCGCTCTTGGCCAGAACAGCGCCGAGATCCTGCTGATGCTGGGGCTCGAGGACCGCATGGCCGCCACTGCCTTCTGGCCCAACGCGGTCCTGCCCGAGCTGGCGGAGGCCAATGCCAAGGTCGAGGTGCTGACCGTCGAGTTCCCGACGCTGGAGGCGGTGCTGGCCAAGCAGCCGGACTTCGTGCCGGCCATGCTGCTGACGCTGATGGGGCCGGACAGCAAGGTCGCCAAGCGCGAGGACTTCGCTGCGCTCGACATTCCGACCTACCTTTCGCCCAGTGCCTGCTCGACCGAGATGGACGGCGCGGATGCCTATGGCAGCCGGGACGAGCTGTGGACGATGGACCTCCTCTACAAGGAGATCGAGGAGCTGGCGCAGATATTCGACGTGGCCGACCGCGGCACCGCGCTGATCGAGGACTTCAGGTCCCGCGAGGCCGCCCTGCGGGCCGAATTCGGCGACCGCGAGGACCTGACCTTCCTCTTCTGGTTCTCCAGCCCGTCCCCGGCTGACGATGCCTATCTCGGGGGCGGCCATGGCCCGTCGAGCTACATCGCCGACGTGCTGGGCGGCACCAACGCCATCACGACCGACGCCGAGTGGCCGACGCTTGGCTGGGAGGGCATCATGGCGTCCGACCCGACCGTCTTCGTTGCGGCGCAGGTGGACCGCAACCGGTGGGACCTCGACAAGGCCGAGAACAAGGTCGCCTATCTCACCACCGATCCCGCCGTCAGCCAGATGCAGGCGGTGAAGGCCGGCCGCATCGTGGTCATGAGCGGCGCGGCCATGAATCCCAGCATCCGCACCCTCTACGGCGCCGAAGAGGTGGCCGAGCAGATCCGCACGCTCGAGCTGCCGTGACAGCCGCCGCCGACAGGGAGGGCGGGGCCGGCTGGCCCGCCCTCTTCATTCTGCTGGTCCTTGCCGGGCTTGCCTTCGCCGTCGCGCTTGCGGCGGCGATCGGCGATTACAGCATCTCGCTCTCGACGGTCGTGCTGGCGGTCACCAACGGCCTCGGGCTGACCGGGGCCGAGATCCTGCCGATCGAGCAGAGCATTGTGTGGGACCTGCGCCTCAGCCGCGCGCTGGTCGCGGCCCTCGCCGGCGCGGGGCTGGCGATCTGCGGGGCGATCCTGCAGGCGCTGCTGCGCAACGCGCTGGCCGAGCCCTTCGTGCTGGGTGTCTCGGCCGGCGCCTCCACCGGGGCGGTCTGCGTCATCGTGCTGGGCATCGGGGCGGGCGGGCTGTCGCTGTCGGTCGGCGCCTTCATCGGCGCCTTCGCAGCCTTCGCCCTGGTGGCGCTGCTCTCGAACGGCGCGACCAGCGGGCCGAACCACACCATCCTGGCGGGCGTCGTCGCCTCGCAGCTGTTCAACGCGCTGACCTCCTACATCGTCACCACCTCGGGCAACGCCCAGCAGGCGCGGGACGTGATGTTCTGGCTGCTGGGCAGCTTCGGCGGCGTGCGCTGGCCCGACTTCCAGCTGCTGATCGTCGTCGTCCTTCTGGGCCTCGCCATCTGCCTGTGGATGGCGCAGTCGCTCGACGCCTTCACCTTTGGGGACGAGGATGCCGCCGCGCTCGGCGTGCCGGTGGCGCGCATCCGGCTGATCCTCTTCGCGGTGACGGCGATGATGACCGCCACCATCGTCAGCATGGTCGGGACCATCGGCTTCGTGGGGCTGGTGGTGCCCCATGCGGTCCGCCACGTGGTCGGGCCGCTGCACCTGCGCCTGCTGCCCGCCTGCGCGGCGGTGGGCGCGCTGTTCATGGTGCTGGCCGACATCGCCTCGCGCGTGCTGGTGGCGCAGCAGACCATCCCCATCGGCGTCGTGACCGCGCTGGTCGGCGTGCCGTTCTTCGCCCTTATCCTCTATCGGTCCCGGCCCCAGACATGAGCGCAGCCATGAGCCAAGACATGACCGTCATCGCGGAAAACCTGGTCTGGGGCGTGCGCCGCCGGGTCATCGTGGACAACGTCTCGCTGACGGTTCGGCAGGGCGAGACGCTCGGCCTGATCGGGCCGAACGGGTCGGGCAAGTCCTCGCTGTTGCGGCTGCTGGCGGGGCTGAAGCGGCCGCAATCGGGCCGGGTCGAGATCAACGGCCGCGACATCGCCGGCATCCCCCGGCGCATCCTGGCGCAGCAGCTGGCCTTCGTGCAGCAGAACGCGGCGACGGACACGAACGTGTCGGTGCGCGACGTGGTGCGGCTTGGCCGCACGCCGCACCGCTCGGCCCTGTCGGGCTGGTCGGGCGCGGACGAGGCGGCCGTGGCGAAGGCGCTCGAGCGGGTGGACATGGCCGACCGGCGCGGGCAGCCCTGGCAGACCCTGTCGGGCGGCGAGCGACAACGCGTCCACATTGCGCGGGCGCTGGCGCAGTCGCCGCGGGTGATGTTCCTCGACGAGCCGACGAACCATCTCGACATCCACCACCAGATCGAGATCCTGCGGATGGTGCGCGATCTCGACCTGACCAGCATCGTGGCGCTTCACGACATGAACCTGGCGGCGATGTTCTGCGACCGGATCGTGGTCCTGCGCGCGGGCGCGATCGTCGCCTGCGGCACCCCGCGCGAGGTGCTGACCGCGCCGCTGCTTCGCGACGTCTTCCGCGTCGATGCCGCCGTGGCGGCCGTCGCGGGCACGGATCGCCCGCATATCCGCTTCCAGCCGGGCTGAAGAGCGCCCCGCCCCCCCTCAGGGGTGCGGCAGGCCGTAGAAGCGCAGGCCGTTGGTGTGCATGATCCCGGCCATCTCCTCGGGGCCGAACATCTCGGAGAGAAGTCCGCGGGCAAGGTCCACGACCTCGGCATAGGAGGCGGCCAGCGTGCAGACGGGCCAGTCCGAGCCGAAGACCAGGCGGTCCGGCCCGAAGGCCTCGGTCACGTGCTGCACGAAGGGGCGGATGCGAGCCGCGCTCCAGTCCGGCCCCGCCTCGGTCACCAGACCCGAGATCTTGCAGTGGAGGCCCGGCACCGCAGCCAGCGCATCGATGCCGGCCCGCCAGCCCTCGTCCATCGGCGCAGTCATGTCCGGCTTCGAGATGTGGTCGAGGATGGCGTGCAGGCCCGGCACGGCGCGCAGCGCCTCGATCATCGCGGGCAGATGTGCGGGCCGGGTCAGGATGTCGAAGGGCACGCGCCGCCGCGCCACATGCGCCAGCGCATCACGGAAGCGCGGATCGGCGATCAGCGCGGGGTCGTGGTCCTGCAGCACCGGGCGCAGGCCCAGCCATTTGGGCCGCGCGCGGAAGGCGTCCAGCCGCGCGGCGAAATCCGGCGCCAGCATGTCCAGCCAGCCGACGACCCCGGCGACGAAGCCGGTGCGGGCGGCGATGTCCAGCAGGTGATCCGTCTCGGCCTCGGTCTCGGCGGCCTGCACGAGGATCGTCTGCGTGATCCCGGCGGCCTGCATCTGCGGCCAGAGATCATCGGGGCCGAAGTCGCGGTAGAGTGCGGCGTCCTCGGGCGTCAGCCAGCCATAGTCGCCGCGCGCGAGGGTCCAGAAATGCTGGTGGGCATCAAGCATCGGCGGTCCTGACGACCCCCTTCTTCAGGATGATGTTGGCATAGAGACGCCGCTCGCCCGTCGCGACGACGGCATAGGCCTGCTGCGTGCGGGCGTAGAAGGCGAAACGCTCGACCGGCTCCAGCGTCAGGGCGCGGCCCTCGGCGCGTTCCAGCGCGGCCTCGAACTCGGGGTAGATCGCCGGGCGCTCGCCGGGCGCGTCCATCGCGGCGGCCGGATGATCGACGAAATCGTCCAGCGGCAGCAGCGACAGGATCGCGTCAAGGGCGTCCGTCGCGCTGATGCCCGGCAGCCGCACGAGGCGCTGCGCCATGCTGTCGGCGGGGAAGTTGGCGTCCACGATGGCGATGTCGTCGCCTTGGCCCATGTCGGCCAGGATCGCCAGCAGCTCTCCGGTCAGCAGCGGGTTCAGGGTTTTCAGCATCACGACATCCTTTCGAGGGCGGCATCGAGGTCGGCCCAGATGGCGCCGGGCAGCGGCGTGTCGAACCATTCGACGTTCTGGCGCAGCTGGGCGGCAGTTTTCGCGCCGATGACGGTGGCGGTGACGGCGGGATGGCGCATCGGGAACTGGATCGCCGCGGCCGCGAGCGGCACGCCGTGGCCCTCGCACACGCCCCGCAGCGCCTCGACCCGCGCCACCACTTGGGGGTCCGCATCGGCATAGTTGAACTTCTTGCGGCCCTCGCGCGGCTTGGCGAGGATGCCCGAGTTGAAGACGCCCGCCACCACCAGCGCCATGCCCCGCGCCTCGGCCAGCGGCAGGAAGACCTCGGCCGCGTCGCGGTCCAGCAGCGAATAGCGCCCCGCCAGCATCGAGCAGTCCAGCTCGGCCTCCTCCAGCGCGTCGCGGATCACCTCCCACTCGTTCACGCCAAGGCCGAAGCCGCGGATGTCGCCGGCGGCGCGCAGCTCCTCTAGGGCGCGGAAGCCGCCGCCGCGGGTCAGCTGCTGCCAGTGGTGATCATGCAGATCCGCATGGGTGACGCGGCCGATGTCGTGGACATAGAGCAGGTCGATCCGGTCCATGCCGAGGCGCTGCTGGCTGTCGTCGAAGCTGCGCAGGATGCCGTCGCGCGAGTAGTCGAAGACCTCGCGGAAGGGCAGCCCGTTGTGCCAGCCGGGGTCCAGCGGGTTCTTCGGCGGCGCGGGCGGCAGGCGGCGGCCGGCGCGCTCGGTCGTCATCAGCCGTCCGACCTTGGTGGACAGGACATGGCTGCCGTCATGCTCGCGCAGGACCTGGCCCGTCAGGTGCTCGGACCGGGTGGTGCCGTACATCGGCGCGGTGTCGAAGTAGCGCAGGCCCAGCTGCCAGGCGCAGTCCAGCATCTCGACCGCCTGCGCGGCCGGCACGTCGGAATAGAGCCCGCCAAGCGGCGCCGTCCCCACCCCGAGCGCGGTGACCTGAAGCCCAGTCCGCCCAAGCGTGCGGGCGGTGGTGGCGGTGATGGTCATGTCGTCTCCCCCGGTGATCAAAGGCGCCCCTGCTGCGCCAACCAGCAACACCGGCATCGGCGCGTCAAGCGAATACACGGCGCGCCGCCTCAGGCCATCCGCTCCAGAAGATCGCCCGCCAGGTCCAGCCGGTCGTCGGGCCCGTCATCGTGCAGCGTCACGCGCCGCCCCTCGATGGTCAGCCCGCTCAGGCGTGGTGACAGCCGCGCGCGATCCTCCAGGTCCACGTCCGCACGGAAGGACAGCGCCACGCCCTCGGGCCCCATGCTCAGGCTCTCGACCCCCAGCCCCGCGCCGAGCGCACGCAGCCCGGCCGCCCGCAGCAGCGTCTCGACCGGCTCGGGCGGCGGGCCGAAGCGGTCGGCGATCTCGTCCGACAGGCGGGCGATCTCGGCGGCGTCCGCGGCACGCGCGATGCGGTGATAGAGGTCGAAGCGGTTCTCGGGCTCGGGGATGTAGTCGGCCGGGATGTGGCCCGGCTCGCCCGGGACCTGCGGAGGCACGGCCGGCCCGGCCTCGCCCTTCGCCCGCTCGAGCGCCTCTACCAGCATCTGCTGGTAGAGGCCGAGGCCGACCCGCTGCACATGGCCCGCCTGCCGGTCGCCCAGCAGGTCCCCTGCCCCGCGCTGGTCCAGATCGGCGGCGCTGATCGCCATGCCCGCGCCGAGCCGGTCCATCGCCTGAAGCGTGCCGAGGCGCTTCTCGGCCTCGTCGGAAAGATCCTCGCCCTCGGGGCTGAGCAGGTGGCAATAGGCCTGGGCCGGGCCGCGGCCGACCCGGCCCCGCAGCTGGTGCAGCTGCGCCAGCCCGAAGAGCGCCGGCCGCAGGATCACCATCGTGTTCGCGCGCCCCACGTCGAGGCCGCTCTCGATGATCCCCGTCGCCAGAAGCACGTCGCCCTCGCCGGCGGCGAACCCCACCATCACCTCGTCGATCTCGCGCGCGGACAGATCGCCATGAGCAACGCGCAGCGCCACGCCCGGCAGCAGTCGACCGAGCCGCTCGGCGGTGGGCGCGATGTCCTCGATCCGCGGCACGACGACGAAGCTCTGCCCCGAGCGGCGCTGCTCGCGCAGCAGCGCCTGGCGCAGGATCGTGTCGCCGTCCTCGGCGATCAGCGTGCGGATGGGCCGGCGCCGCGCCGGGGGCGTCAGCAGGTAGCTGAGGTCCTGAAGCCCGACCAGCGCAGTCTGAAGCGTCCGCGGGATCGGCGTCGCGCTCATCGACAGGACATGCAGGCCGCGGCCCAGCTCGCGCAGCTTCTGCTTCTGGGCCGCGCCGAAGCGCTGCTCCTCGTCGATCACCAGAAGCCCGAGGTCCTGGAAGACGACCCCCTTCCCCAGAAGCGCATGGGTGCCGACGGCGATGCGGATCGAGCCGTCGGCCAGCCCCGCCCGCACCGCGGCGGCCGGCTTGCCCGTGACCAGCCGCGAGAGATGCCCGACCTCGATCCCGAAGGGCGCGAAGCGGCGGCGGAAGGTCTCGGCATGCTGCCGCGCGAGGACCGTCGTCGGCGCGCAGATGGCGACCTGCCGGCCCGCCAGGGCAGCCGCCGCGGCGGCGCGCAGGGCGATCTCGGTCTTGCCGAAGCCCACGTCGCCGATCACCAGCCGGTCCATCGGCCGCCCCGAGGCCATGTCGTCCAGCACCGCGCGCACCGCCGCCGCCTGGTCCGGCGTCGGCTGGAACGGGAAGCGCGAGACGAAGCGCTCGAAGTCGCGGGGCGGCGGCGACAGCTTCGGGGCGGTCGCCGCCTCGCGCGCGCGCGCCAGCGCGACCAGGTGATCGGCCAGCCCCGCCAGCGCCTCGGCCGTGGCCTTCCGGCGCTTGGGCCAGGCCGCGCCGCGCAGGCGGTCGGCCTTCACCCCCGCCTCGGCCGTCCCGTAGCGCCAGATCCGGCCCGCGTCATGGGTCGGCACCATCAGGCGCTCGTCGCGGGCGAAGGTCAGGCGGATCGCCTCGGGGCTGGGGGACGCGGGGTCCAGCGGCTCCAGCCCGTCCAGCCGCGCGAGGCCATGATCTTCGTGCACCACCATATCGCCCAGCTCGAGCGGCAAGGCCGGCAGCGCCGGAAGCGGGACGGCTTGCCGCGCCCGCCCTGCCCGGCTGCCAAGCAGATCCTGCGCCGTGACCACGACCAGATCCTCGGTCACCGCGCCCTGCGCCAGCTCGGCCAGGACGACCGCCCGCGGGTGCTCCGGCACCTCGGACCAGCCAGCGACCTCGGCCGGCGCGTCGCCCTCGGCCTGCGCAGCCATGCGGACGAGCCGGCGCCGCTCGAGCGCCGAGCCCGCGACGAACAGCACGCGCCGCCCGGCCAGCGGACCGGCCCCGAGGAACTGCGCCAGCTTCGCGCGCGGCCGGGCGGCGGCGGCGAAATAGGGCAGCTCGCGCCACTCGCCCGCCGTCAGCGTCTCGATGCGCCCGGCCAGCTCCGCCCATTCCTGCGCGCCGAGATAGAGCGCATCGACCGGCAGCGGATAGGCGCCATCCGCCTCGGCCTCGGCGCGCGCCTCCTCCAGCCGCGCCAGCCGCCGCTCGGCCAGCGCCAGCGTCTCGGGCAGCGCGGTGAGACGGGCGCCCGCCATGTGATTGGGCAGCGTGCCGAGCGACGGCCACGCCTTCGGCAGGCGATGCTCGGCGCCCCGTTCCCACGGCTCATCGGCCGGCGGCAGTTCGGAGACGGGCACGATGTCCAGGCGCTCGATCTCGCTGATCGAGCGCTGCGTGACCGGGTCATAGCAGCGCAGGGCCGTGACGCGGCCGTCGGTCAGCTCGATCCGGCAGGGCAGCGCGTTGCCGCCGCCGAAGACCTCGACCGTCCCGCCGCGCAGCGCGATCTCGCCCGGCTCGTCGATGCGCTCGTCGGCCTCGTATCCCGCGCCGCGGGCGAAATCCTCGAGCGCCGCCATGTCCAGCGGCTCGCCCGCGCGGATGGTCATGCTGCGCACGCCCTCTTGCGGCGGCAGCCGTTGCAGCAGGACCGAAAGCGGGGCCACAACGACATCGCCCGCCTGCGCCTCGGCGATCTGGTGCAGCACGGCCATGCGGCGCCCCATCGCGTCTGGCGTGGGCGAGGCGCCATCGAAGGGCAGACAGTCCCAAGGCGGCATCAGCAGCACGCGCCGGCCCGGCAGCATGTCCTTCAGGAAGGTCGCCAGCGCCTCGGCCGCGCGCTCGTCACGGGCGACATGAAGCACGCGCTCGTCGGGACCGAGCGCGCGCAGCAGGGCCAGCGCTTCGACGCTGGCGGGAATGGGATCGGACATCTGCACCTCTGCTTGCCGCCTTGGCCAGAGGATCTGCCCGCGTCGCCGGACCAGAACCACGCCGCCGAAAAGATGTTCCTGCCGTCGCGGCGGGCAAAGGCGTTCAGGCGGGGCTGCGGCGGGCCGGCCCGGGAAGGACGAACAGCCAGCGCACCGCGGCCCATCGGTCCATGCCGGTGGCCAGCGCCCAGCCCCCGGTCAGGCTCAGGGCAATGGCGGCGGCCGCCGTTGCGGCGTAGCTGGTCACGCCCGCGCCCTCGGCCAGCCGGGCGATCAGGAGGATGAAGATCGCGTGGCTCACGTAGAAGACGATCGACCGCTGCCCGATCCAGACCAGCGGGCGGGCGATCTGCACCCCTTCCAGCCGCTGCGCGATGGCGGCGAAGAAGAGGAAGCCGACCGCCGACACGACGACCCAGTTGGGTCCGAAGTTCAGGTCGTGGCGCGCGGTAGCGTAGCCCGCGGCCGCCACGAGGGGCGTCAGAACCCAGATCCAGGGCGACCTGAGGACCTGCCCGATCAGCTCGCCGTGGCGCGAGACCGCGCTGCCGAGGAAGAAGAGCGACATCAGGTAGAGGATCCGCTCGGAGTATTTCGCGCCATCTGGCGAGATCATCGACAGCGTGAAGGCTGCGGCGGCGACCAGCAGCGGGTCCACCCGGCTCAGCGGCTTCGCCGCGATGTAGTAGACGAAGATGAAGCCCAGGAACCACAGATGGCTGCCGCCGGTATAGAGGTGTCGCACCTCGTAGGGGCTGGTCAGGTCGACCCCGGCCGCGCCGGCATAGATCGTCGACCACAGGAAGAACGGCCAGAGGATCGCGCGGACCTTTCCCCAGAAATACTCGGGCATCGGCTTTGCCAGCGAGCGCGGCAGCAACATGCCCGACAGGAAGATCAGGATCGGCATCCGGAACAGCTTCAGCGTCTCGTTGAGGTTCCGCCACACGAGGCCGGCCTCGAACTCATAGCGCTCGACGATCGTCACCGAGTGGAAGGTGATGACGGCCAGGATCGCGGCGCCGCGCACGATGTCCATCCAGAGCAGGCGGGACCGCGACGCTGTGTGGTCCCCTTGCACGGGGGCGGCCTGAAGGGAGAGGGCCATGATGATGCTTGTCCCGCGTTGCCGGCGCGCCAGCAGGCGCCGCCTGTTTCCTTGGCCGCTGACCCGTCAGGGACCGCGGCATGAGCAGGCATAACCGCAGACAAATGGGTGGCGACAGGTCGCCCCGCCGCATTCTTCCGTGATGGGCGAAAGACCGCGGACGACGGCCTGTCGCACCGGCGGCTGCCTGCGTATGGGGCAAGGGTCCGGGGCGCGCGGCGCGTGGCAAGTCCTTTACGCGATCCTTACGCCGTCCCCCGGCATCCCGCATGGCATCCTTACGCGCCCCGCGCCCAGATTGTGGACAGCACAACACGAAGGTGACGCATGTCCGACATCATCTATCTCGCGCTCGGCGCCGGCGGGTTCCTGGCCTTCATGGCCGCCACCCGCGCGCTGACGCGCCTGTGACGGAGGCGCGGATGTTCGATCTGATCCTCGGCCTTGCCGTCGCGGCGGGGCTTCTGGGCTATCTCGTCGTGGCGCTGATGCGTCCCGACAGGTTCTGAGGAGGCGCCCATGTCCACCAGCCTTCTGGTCCTCACCCTCTATGCCGCGGCGACCGTGGGCCTGGCCTGGCTTCTCGCCGGGTACATGCACCGCGTCTTCACCGGCCAGCGCGTCTGGCTGAGCCCGATCATCGGCCCGCTGGAGCGCGGCTTTCGCGGCGCTGCGGGGCCGGCCGCCAGCCGCGCGCAAGGCTGGGCCGCCTACTCGATGGCGGTGCTTGTCTTCAACCTCTGCGGCTTTCTCTTCCTCTATGCCGTGCTGCGCCTGCAGGGCGCCTTGCCGTGGAACCCCGAAGGGATCCGCGCGATGGCCCCGGACCTGGCCTTCAACACCGCGATCAGCTTCGTCACCAACACCAACTGGCAGGCCTATTCTGGCGAGGTCCAGCTGAGCTACCTAGCGCAGATGGTCGGGCTGACCGTGCAGAACTTCGTCTCGGCCGCGACCGGGATGGCGGTGGCCGTCGCGGTGATCCGGGGCTTTGTCGCCAAGGGCGACGGGCGGGTCGGCAACTTCTGGACCGACATGGTCCGCGCGGTGCTCTACGTGCTGCTGCCGATCTCGATCCTGACCGCCATGCTGCTGATCTGGCAGGGCGTGCCGCAATCGCTTGGCGCCTATATCCGCGCGAGCACGCTGGAGGGTGCAAGCCAAGTCATCGCGCAGGGGCCGGCAGCCAGCCAGATCGCGATCAAGCAGCTCGGGACCAATGGCGGCGGCTTCTTCGGCGTCAACTCGGCCCATCCGCTGGAAAACCCGACGATCTTGTCGAACATGGTCCAGTCGATGCTGATCCTGCTGATCCCGGTCGCCTTCTGCTTCCTCTTCGGCCGGATGGTGGGCGACCGTCGGCAGGGCTGGGCGATCTTCGCCGCTATGGGCGTGCTGTTCGTCACCGGCCTCCTGCTGATCCACGGCTTCGAGCAGGCGGGCAACCCGATGCTGACCGTGCTGACCGGCATCACCGGCCCGAACATGGAGGGCAAGGAGCTTCGCTTCGGCGCCACCCTCTCGGCGCTCTGGGCGCAGGCGACGACGGCGGCCTCGAACGGGTCGATCAACGCGATGCATGACAGCTTCATGCCGCTGTCGGGCCTCGTCATGCTGCTGAACATGCAGGTGGGCGAGGTGATCTTCGGCGGCGTCGGCGCGGGCTTCTACGGAATGCTTCTTTATGTCGTGCTGGCGGTGTTCCTGGCCGGGCTGATGGTCGGCCGGACGCCCGAATATCTGGGCAAGAAGATCGAGGGGCGCGAGGTGACGCTGGCCGTGCTGGCCTTCCTGTCGATGCCGCTCGGCATCCTCGTGCTCAGTGCGCTGTCGGCGGTGGTCCCGGCGGGGCTGGCGGCGGTGCAGGATGCCGGGCCGCATGGCCTGTCCGAAATCCTCTATGCCTACAGCTCGGCCACGGGCAACAACGGCTCGGCCTTCGCCGGCTTCGGCGCGGGTGCGCCCTTCCACACCACGCTGCAAGGCATTGCCATGCTGCTGGGCCGCTACGCGATCATCATCCCGATGCTGGCCATCGCCGGCTCGCTGGCAACGAAGCGCCCGGCGCCCGCCACGGCGGGGACCTTCCCGACCCACGGGCCGCTTTTCGTGACCCTTCTGGTCATCACCGTCCTGATCCTAGGCGCGCTGACCTTCTTCCCGGCCCTCGTCCTGGGCCCCATCGCCGAGCATGTGTCCATGCTGGGCGGGCAAAGCTTCTGAGGCGGAACCATGAGCAGAACCACCCTCCCCCTGCCGTCAATGACGGCCCTTGCCCCGGCGGCGGCGCGGCAGGCGCTGGCCAAGCTGGCGCCCCGCACCCTGATCCGCAACCCGGTCATCTTCGCCACCGCCGTGGTCGCGCTGATGGTCACGCTGATGGGGCTGCGCGACCTTGCGCTCGGCGTGACGGGCGCGGGCGTCGCGGTGCAGATCGCGATCTGGCTCTGGGCCGCGGTGCTCATCTCGAACTTCGCCGAGAGCCTGGCCGAGGGGCGCGGCCGCGCCCGCGCCGACAGCCTGCGCGCCACCAAGTCCGAGACGATGGTCCGCGTCCTGCCCGCCCCCGACAGCCCGCATGAGGCGGCCACGCAGGTCTCATCGGCCAGCCTGAAGCAGGGCCAGATCGTGCTGGTCGCGGCCGGCGACATCATCCCGGCGGATGCCGAGGTGATCCAGGGCGTCGCCTCGGTCGACGAAAGCGCCATCACCGGCGAAAGCGCTCCGGTCATCCGCGAATCCGGTGGCGATTTCAGCTCGGTCACGGGCGGCACGCGGATCGTCTCGGACTGGCTGGTCCTGCGCGTCACGGCCGAGCCGGGGCGCAGCTTCCTCGACCGCATGATCGCGCTGGTCGAGGGGGCCGAACGCGGCCGCACCCCGAACGAGATCGCGCTGAACATCCTGCTGGCCGGGCTGACGCTGATCTTCCTCTTCGTGGTCGTCACGCTCGAGCCCTTCGCGCGCTATTCCGGCACCTCGATCCCGGTCGTGTTCCTCGCCGCGCTCTTCGTGACGCTGATCCCGACGACCATCGGGGGCCTTCTGTCCGCCATCGGCATCGCCGGGATGGACCGCCTGGCCCGCGCCAACGTGGTCGCCAAATCCGGCCGCGCGGTCGAGGCGGCGGGCGACGTGGACGTGCTGCTGCTGGACAAGACCGGCACGATCACCTTCGGCAACCGCATGGCCGACGCGCTGATCCCGGCGCAGGGCGTCAGCCCGGCGGCGCTGGCCCGCGCCGCGCTCGGCGCCAGCCGCGCGGACGACACGCCCGAGGGCAAGTCCATCGTCGAGATCGCCCGCAAGCAGCCCGGCGCCGCCGACGGCCAGGCCGAAGTCGCCGAGGCCATCGCCTTCTCGGCCCAGACCCGGCTCTCGGGCGCGAACCTCGTGGGCGGCACGCAGCTGCGCAAGGGCTCGGTCGACGCGATCCTGCGCCACACCGGCGCGGCGCTGGACGCCTCGCTCGCGGCCAGCGTGGACCAGATCGCCCGCTCGGGCGGCACGCCGCTGCTGGTCAGCGAGGGGCAGCGCATCCTGGGCGCGGTCCATCTGAAGGACATCATCAAGCCCGGCGTGCGCGAGCGCTTTGCCGAGCTGCGCGCGATGGGCATCCGCACGGTGATGATCACCGGCGACAACCCCCTGACCGCCGCCGCCATCGCCGCCGAGGCGGGTGTGGACGACTTCCTTGCCGAGGCGACGCCCGAGAACAAGCTGGAGCTGATCCGCGCCGAGCAGGCCAAGGGCCAGCTGGTCGCCATGTGCGGCGACGGCAGCAACGACGCGCCCGCGCTGGCGCAGGCAGATGTGGGCGTCGCGATGAACTCGGGCACCTCGGCCGCAAAGGAGGCCGCGAACCTGATCGATCTGGACAGCGATCCCACGAAGCTGATCGAGGTCGTGCTGGTCGGCAAGCAGCTGCTGATCAGCCGGGGCGCGCTGACCACCTTCAGCATCGCCAACGACGTCGCGAAGTACTTCGCCATCCTGCCGGCGCTGTTCATCGCCGCCTATCCGGGCCTTGCTGTGCTGAACCTGATGGGCCTTGAAAGCGCGCAGAGCGCGATCCTGTCGGCGGTCATCTTCAACGCGTTGGTGATCCTGGCGCTGATCCCGCTGGCTCTGCGCGGCGTCAAATACGCCCCCGCCAGCGCCGCCGCCCTTCTGCGGCGGAACCTGACCATCTACGGGCTCGGCGGGCTGGTCGTCCCGTTCCTCGGGATCAAGGCCATCGACATGGCCGTGACCGCCCTCGGCCTCGCCTGAAGGAGAAGATCATGAACGAACACATCCGTCCCGCGCTGGCCACCCTCGGCCTGATGGTGGTGCTGACCGGCCTCGCCTACCCGCTGGCGATCACCGGCCTCGGGCAGGCGCTGATGCCCCAGCAGGCCAATGCCAGCCTGATCGAGCGGAACGGCCGGATCGTCGGCTCGGCCCTCGTCGGGCAGGCCTTCGCCGCGCCGCGCTACCTGCACCCGCGCCCCTCGGCGGTGGACTACGACGCCGCCGCAGCCGGCGCGAGCAACCTCGGCCCGACCAGCGCCGAGCTTCTGGCCCTGCAGGTCGCCCGCGCCGAGGCGTTTCGCGCCGAGACGGGCGCGGCGCGGGTGCCGGTCGACGCCGTCACCGCCTCGGCCAGCGGGCTCGACCCGCATGTCTCGCCGCAGAACGCGCTGGCGCAGGCCGCCCGGATCGCCGCCGCGCGCGGCGCCCCCGAGGCCGCCATCCGCAGCATGATCGCCAGCCATGTCGAGCCGCCCCTGCTGGGCCTATTCGGCGAGCCGCGCGTGAACGTCCTGTCGGTGAACCTGGCTCTTGACGCGGCCTTCCCCTTGGCGGCCACTCTACCGGAAACCGAAGGCTGAGCCATGATCGCGACCGACCTGCGGCCCGAACCCGAGGCCCTGCTGGCAGAGGCCGGGCGCGAGGGGCGCGGGCGGCTGAAGATCTTTCTGGGCGCCGCGCCCGGCGTCGGCAAGACCTATGCCATGCTCGAGGCCGCCCGCCGCCGCGCGGCCGAGGGTGTGGACGTGGTGGCCGCCGTCGTCGAGACCCATGGCCGCGCCGAGACCGAGGCGCTGCTGCAGGGCCTCGAGCTGCTGCCGAAGCGCGCGCAGTTCTACCGCGACCGCATCCTGCACGAGATGGATCTGGATGCCCTGCTGGAACGGCGTCCGGCGCTGGCGCTGATCGACGAGCTGGCGCATTCCAACATCCCCGGCAGCCGCCATGAGAAGCGCTGGCAGGATGTCGAGGAGGTGCTGGCCGCCGGCATCGACGTGCTGACCACGCTGAACGTGCAGCACCTGGAAACGCTGAACGACCGCGTCGCCCGCATCTCGGGCGTGCGCGTGCGCGAAACCGTGCCCGACGCGGTGCTGGAGCGCGCCGACGAGGTCGAGCTGATCGACCTGCCGACCGAGGAGCTGATCGAGCGGCTGCGCGCCGGCAAGGTCTATGTGCAGGACCAGATCGCGCGGGCGGTGCAGAACTTCTTCTCCAAGGGCAACCTGACCGCGCTGCGCGAGATGGCAATGCGCGCCGCCGCCGACCGGGTGGACGCGCAGCTGCAGGAACACATGCGCGCCAACGCCATCGGCGGCCCCTGGCCCGCGCAGGAGCGGATCCTGGTCGCGCTGACCGAAAGCCCGGTCGCGCGCACGCTGGTCCGCACCGCCAAGCGCATGGCCGACCGGGCGCGGGTCGAATGGGTGGCCGTCACCGTGGCACCGGCCGATGCCGAGGCGGTGTCGGACGCGGACCGCGATGCCGTCGCGCAGGCGCTGCGCCTGGCCGAACGCCTCGGCGCCGAGGTGGCGACGCTGCAGGCGGCCGGTCCCGTCGCGGCCGAGATCCTGGACTATGCGCGCCGCCGCAATGTCAGCCGCATCCTTCTGGGGCGCGCGCGGCCCCGCCCGTGGTGGCGGCGGTTCTGGCGCGAGGACGTCGCCCGCGCCGTGGCCGAGGACGGGCGCGACTTCGAGGTGACGGTCGTCTCCGAGCCGCAGCGCGAGGCGGCCCCGCCGCCGCCGCGCCGCTGGCCGCGAGAGCGCGACCCCCGCGCCTATGGCAAGGCGACGTTGACCGTGGCTGCGACCGGGCTGATCGCCTTCGCGGCGGACTGGGTCTTCCCGGTCCCCTCGCTGGCGCTGATCTTCATGACCGGGGTGATCGGCGTCGCGGTGCGGCAGGGGCTCTGGCCCTCGCTCTACGCCTCCTGCCTCAGCTTCCTGACCTACAACTTCTTCTTCACCCACCCGCGCAGCACCTTCTTCGTGATCCAGCAGGACCACATCCTGACGCTGGTCCTGTTCCTCATCGCGTCGATGCTGACCGGCAACCTGGCGGCGCGGCTGCGCGAGCGGGCGCTGGCGCAGCGCGAGATCGCGCTGCGGACGAACCTGCTCTACGACTTCGCGCGCCAGGTGGCCGGCGCCACCTCATCGGCCGAGGTGCTGCGCGCGGCCGCCAGCCATGTCCGCGCCGCGCTGAGCTGCGAGACGGTGCTGCTGCGCCCGGGCCCCGCCGGACGGCCGGCCATCGAGGCCGCCGAGCCGCCGCGCGACGTGCTGGACCTGCGGGACGCCTCGGCCGCCGACTACGCCTGGCGCCGGGGCGAAGAAGCCGGGCGCGGCTCGGGGACGCTGCCGGCCAGCGCCTGGCTGTTCCTGCCTGTGGGGCGGGGCGACCGGCGGCTGGCCGTGCTGGGCGTCGCCTTCCCCGACGGCCGCCCCCTCGCCCCCGCCGACCGCCGCCTTCTGGACGCGATGACCGACCAGCTGGGCGTCGCGCTGGAGCGGATCGAGCTGCAGGGCGATCTGGAACAGGCGCTCGTCGCCTCCGAGGCCGAGCGGCTGCGCGCCGCGCTGCTCTCCTCGGTCAGCCACGATCTGCGCACACCGCTCGTCTCGATCATCGGCGCCGCCTCCACGCTGGCCGATCCCGCGCTGGTCCTGCCCGCGGACTCCCGCGCCGCCATGGCCGAGACGATCCGCGACGAGGGCGAGCGGCTGGACCGCTACATCCAGAACCTTCTCGACATGACGCGGCTCGGCCACGGCGCGCTGGTGCCCAAGCGCCTTGCCGTGGACCTGCGCGAGATCGCCGGCAGCGCCCGCCACCGCCTGCGCGGCGCGCTGCGGGGCCACCAGGTCTCGGTCGAGGTGCCCGAGGGCCTGCCGCCGGTGCTGGCCGATCCGCTGCTGATCGAGCAGGTGGTGATGAACCTTCTGGACAATGCCGCAAAATACGCGCCCGAGGGCAGCGCGATCACCGTCTCGGGCGGCATTAGGGGCATCGAGGCGGAACTGGCCGTCAGCGACACCGGCCCCGGCATCCCGCCCGAGGCGCGCGCCCGCGTCTTCGACATGTTCTACCGCGTGGGCGAGGGCGACGGGCAACGTGCCGGCACCGGGCTCGGCCTTGCCATCGCCCGCGGGATCGTCGAAGCCCATGGCGGGCGCATCGCGGCCCTTCCCGCGCAGGCCGATGGCAGCGGCACCCGCATTGCGCTGACCCTGCCGCTGGCCAATCCGGAAGCCCCCGCATGACGACCTCGCCCGCCCGCATCCTCGTCATCGACGACGAGACCCCGATCCGCCGCTTCCTGCGCATCGCGCTGGAGGCCGAGGGCCATCATGTGACCGAGGCCGCCACCGGCCGCGACGGCATCAAGGCCGCCGCGCTGACGACGCCAGAGGCGGTGATCCTGGACCTCGGCCTGCCGGATCTCGACGGCCGCGAGGTGCTGGCGCGCCTGCGGGACTGGAGCCGGGTGCCGGTCCTGGTCCTGTCGGTCCGCGCCGACGAGGCCGAGAAGGTCGCCCTGCTGGACGCCGGCGCGCAGGACTATGTCACCAAGCCCTTCGCCATCGGCGAGCTGCTGGCGCGCCTGCGGGGCCTTCTGCGCGACCGCGGCACGGGCGCGCAGCACGGCGCCGTCCTGGAAATCGCGGACCTGACGATCGACGCCGCCGCCCGCACCGTCGGCAAGAACGGCGCGCCGATCCACCTGACCCGCAAGGAGTTCGACCTGCTGTGGCTGCTGGCCTCGAATGCGGGCCGGCTGGTGACGCAGGGCGCGGCGCTGGAGCATGTCTGGGGCCCGGCGCATCGCGAGGACAGCCAGTACCTGCGCGTCTTCATCCGCCAGCTGCGCGCCAAGATCGGGGACGACGCGGGCGACCCGCGCTACATTTTCACCGAGGCCGGCGTGGGCTACCGCTTCGCGGACGCGTGACGACGCGCGCTGACGCAGCCTGTCGAAGGGCGGGGATACCGGGGAGAGGGCTTCCTGCTTGCGCTTGCGGCGGCCGAGGAAGTCAATGGCGGACCCGGAGCGATTCGAACGCCCGACCCCCAGATTCGTAGTCTGGTGCTCTATCCAGCTGAGCTACGGGTCCGTCTTGAGGCGGTGATCTACCGATGCCTTCGGGGGAGCGCAAGGGCGAAAACGAAGTTTCTTCCCGCGGTCGTCGCAGGTGCGTTTCAGCGGGCCTCAGCGGGCCGCGGTGACGTGGCGCTGCGGCAGGATCGCCATCGCGCGCGGGATCAGGATGCAGAACTGGCTGCCCTCGCCATCGCTGCGCAGCAGCTCCAGCCGGCCGCCATGGCCGCGCACCAGATCGGCCGCGATGGTCAGGCCGAGGCCGGTGCCGCCCTTCCGCGCGCTGCCGGTGAAGGGCTGGAACAGGTACTCGCGCGCCTTGTCGGGCAGGCCCGGCCCGGTGTCGCCGACCCGGATCCACCAGTCGGTGTCGCTTTCGCCGGCGCCGATCTCGATCGTGCCGGACTGGCGGGTGCCCTCGATCGCCTGGCGCGCGTTGCGCACGAGATTGGCCAGAACGCGGTAGAGCTGGTCGCGGTCGGCGCGGATCGTCAGGCTGGGCGGGATGTCGGTGAGGAAGTCGACCTGGCCCGCGGCCTCGCCCGCAAGGCTCTCGGCCTCGACCACCTCGGCGGCCAGCTGCGCCAGGTTGAAGCGGGACAGGGTCGGCGATGGCTCCTCGGCCTTGCCGAAGGCCAGCGTCGTCTCGCAGAGATTGACGGCGCGGGTGATCGAGTTGACCAGCTTCGGCGCGGCCCGGCGTACCTTGGGATCGGCGCTGTCCTCCAGCCGGTCCGCGAAGATCTGCGCCGTTGTCAGGATGTTGCGCAGATCGTGGCTGATCTTGGCGACCGCCTGCCCCAGCTGCGCCATCCGTTCCTTCTGCTTCAGTGACGAGGTGACGGTCTTCTGCATCGCCTCCAGCGCCGTCTCGGCCTCGCGCAGCTCGGCCAGGTGGGCGTCGGGAATGATGATGTGGCGCGCATCCTCGGGCGCGCTGGCATAGGCGGACATGTGGCTGATCACCCGCCGGATCGGCGCCAGGATCAGCCGCTGCGCCGCCAGAAACAGCAGCACCGCCGTCAGGATCGAGAAGGCCGCCGACAGGGCCAGCAGCCGCAGCCCGTAGTCGATCATCGCCTCACGCAGCGGGGCGGTCTCCATCGTGATCTCGATGAGCTGGCCGGCCTGGTTGACCGGTGCGCCGATCACGCGGATCACCTCGTTCTGGGGGCGGAAGAGCGTCGCCAGCGCGTCGTCGATCGTCTGCAGGATCCCCTCGGAGCGCAGATCGTAGGTCGCCGCGATGGGACCGGGTATCGGCGAAGACAGCACCAGCTGCCGGATGTCGTCCCGCCGCAGCACGACGTTGAAGACGCCGGCGTTCTGCAGCAGCTCGGATTCGAGGTCCGCGGCAAGCGAGTCGTCCGTCGCCAGCAGCGCGAGCGAGGCGATCTGCGCCCGCTCCAGCCGCGATTCGAGATGATCCAGACGGAAGCTCGCCAGCGAGGGCAGCAGGATGAACAGCTCTGCAAGAATGACGAACATGATCGTCAACGCAGCGAATCGGCCAGAGATCGTGTTCAGTCGCATGTGATCCGGGTTATGAAGACGGCCTGTCGCCTTGTCAGCCGCTTGCAGACGGCGCTACCGATCAAACGAATGTGATCGAATGCGGGTTCCCAAGACGGAACATTGCATCCTTGCGGCAAAAAGGTCAAATCCCGTGATCTAGCGGTTGACGCGGAAGCCCGTTCGCCCTATCTGGCGGGCTTCGAACAACCGGCGCGTCTGCGCAGGGCAACGGCCTGTCAGCTGCGCCCGGCATCCCGCGTCAACCGCAAGCATCGACCCGGAGACTGACCATGAAGCGCACCTTCCAACCTTCGAACCTCGTTCGTGCGCGCCGGCACGGCTTCCGCGCCCGCATGGCCACCAAGGGCGGCCGTCTGGTGCTGAACCGCCGTCGCGCCAAGGGCCGCAAGCGTCTTTCGGCGTAAGCTGCCGCACCGCACGGGCAGCCTCCTGCCCGGAAAAGGCTCCGACATGCCGCCTGTGCCTCATCCTTCCGCTGATATGCAGCCCGGGGGTGACGGCGCGGCGGCATGTGGCGTTTCAGGGGCGCGAATGCCCGAGGTCCTGCGCAAGCGCGCGGATTTCCTCTCCGCCGCGCGCGCTCGGCGCCAGGGAATGCCGGGCTTCCTGCTCCAGGCCCGCGACCGGGGCGACGACAAACCCTTCCGTATCGGCTTCACCTGCTCGAAGAAGCTGGGAAACGCCGTGGCCCGCAACCGCGCCAAGCGCCGCCTGCGCGAGATCGCGCGGCTGGTGGCACCTGGCCTTGCGCGGCCGGGCTGGGATTACGTCCTCGTCGGGCGTCCGACCGCCACGATCGCGCTTCCCTTCGCGGATCTCCGCGCTGACCTGGAGCGCGCGCTGCGCAAGGTCCACGGATGAGCCCGCTGGCGCGCATCCTCGCCCTGCCCGTGCGCGGATACCGCCTGGTCGCCTCGCCTTGGGTCGGGCATGGCTGCCGCTTCCAGCCCACCTGCTCGGCCTACGCGCTTGATGCCCTGGCCCGGCATGGCGGGCTCCGGGGCGGCTGGCTGACGCTGCGCCGGATCGGCCGCTGCCATCCCTGGGGCGGGTTCGGCTACGATCCCGTGCCGGGCGCCGATCCCGAACATGACAAGGAGCACCGCGATGCTGGACGACGTTGACGAGACCGAGATCCACCCGCTCTTCGCCGGCGCCCCGGATTCGCTGGAGTTCCGCAAGCTGCGCAAGCGCCTCGTGCGCGAGACGCGCGCGGCGATCGAGGATTTCGGCATGGTGCGACCGGGCGATCGCTGGCTGGTCTGCCTGTCGGGCGGCAAGGACAGCTACGCCCTGCTGGCGATCCTGCACGAGCTGCAATGGCGCGGCCTGCTTCCGGTCGACCTGCTGGCCTGCAACCTCGACCAGGGCCAGCCCGGCTTTCCGGCGACCGTCCTGCCCGACTTCCTGAAGGCCCGTGGCGTGCCGCACCGGATCGAGTATCAGGACACCTATTCCATCGTGAAGGAGAAGGTGCCGGCCGGCCGCACCTATTGCGCGCTCTGCTCGCGCCTGCGCCGCGGCAATCTCTACCGCATCGCGCGCGAGGAAGGCTGCGCCGCGGTGGTGCTGGGCCATCACCGCGACGACATCCTCGAGACGTTCTTCATGAACCTGTTCCACGGCGGCCGGCTGGCCACGATGCCGCCGAAGCTGCTGAACGAGGATGGCGATCTGACCGTCCTGCGCCCGCTCGCTTATGTGGCCGAGGCCGATTGCGAGCGCTTCTCGCGCGCGATGGGCTACCCGATCATCCCGTGCGATCTCTGCGGCAGCCAGGAGGGGCTGCAGCGAGTCCAGGTCAAGCGGCTGCTGGACGAGTGGGAATCGCGCAGCCCCGGCCGGCGGCAGGTGATGTTCCGCGCGCTGATGAACGTGCGCCCGTCGCATCTTCTGGACGCAAAACTCTTCGACTTTGAATCTCTTTTTCCGCAAGCCATTGATCCGGCGGCGGATGATGTCCCCCTGCTTCGGCAACGCGGCGGTGAACTTTAATCGAACGGCAATGATTACGGGCTAAAGATGCTGCGATGATGTCCGCTGAAGGGCTCCGCATGTTCAAGCAAGTCTCCAGTCTCCTGTCGCCCTTCAGGTCGCTCCTCCAGCGGCCGGAACCCGCAAGTCCCGCCTCGCGCAGCCTGTTGCTGTTCCGGCTAGAAAACAGCTCGTTCCTGTCCGAACTTCTGGGCAAGGCGGGCATGGGACACCTGCTGGTGCGCCTGTCGATGATCTTCAGCCGCGCCATCCGCCCCGAGGATCCGGTCCAGCTTGTCGCGCAGGGGCTCTTCGCGGTCGTTCTGACGGACCGCTCGGATCGTGAGGCGATGCTGGTCGCGCGGCGCCTGCAGCGCCAGGCACAGGTCCCGCTTCCCGTCTCCGGGCACGATGTCTGCCCGGTGGTGACGGGCATCCTCGTCCATGACGAGGGCCCGCGCCTGGCCGAACGCAGCGCGCTGATCCGCAATGCCCGGCGCCGCCTCGAAGCGCTGCAAAGCGAGGATCTGGGGCTTGTCCATCTCTTTGCCTTCGACGACGCGCTCGGGCAGACCAGTCAGGTCAGCACCGTGGGCGAGGCGGCGGAATGCGGGCAGCTGATCGCCCATTTCCAGCCGCAGATCTCCTGCCACTCGGGCGCCGTCACGGGCTTCGAGCTGCTGGCGCGCTGGAACCACCCGAGCCGCGGCACCCTCCTGCCGGGCGCCTTCCTGTCCGGCATGACCGAATCCGACCACAGCGCACTGACCCTGGCGATGCTGGATCAGGGCTTGCGCGCGCTGCAGGACTGGGACGCCGCCGGACTGGACGTGCCGACGATCTCGATCAACATCTCGAACTGCGAGCTGTCGGACCCCAATTTCGCCGCCTGCATCCTGTGGGAGCTGGATCGCCACGAGCTGCGCCCCCACCGGCTGACTATCGAGGTGCTGGAGAGCGTCGGCCCGATCACCAGCAACGCCGAGGCCCGGCGCAACCTGCGCCTCCTGGCCGAGGCGGGCTGCCGGATCGACCTTGACGACTTCGGGACCGGCTATGCCAGCCTCGATGCGATCCGCCAGTTCGGCGTCCACCGCATCAAGATCGACCGCAGCTTCGTCACCGCCTGCGACGTGGACGACAGCCAGCAACGGATGATCCTCGCGGTGCTGGCGCTGGCTGAACGTCTCGGCATCTCGGCCCTGGCCGAAGGCGTCGAGACACGCGAGGAGCTAGGCTTCCTCGCGCAGATGGGCTGCGACGAGGTGCAGGGCTACGCGATCGCACGGCCGATGCCCTTCGATGCCGCGACCGGCTTCCTGCGCCGCCGCGCCGCCGAGGCGACTGGCCGCGACTCGCTTGCGATCGACCGCCTTCTGCGCCGCGGCAGCGCCTGAGCCAAGGCACACTCGCGACGTCGTCCCTGGCCGAGCCAGGGCGCGTCCTGCCGCGGCGCCGCGGCGGTAAGCGTGCGCGTGCTGACCTTCATGCGCCTGCGTCAGGTCGCCCCTTCGGGCAAATTCGCTTGACCTTTACTGGCCCCTTCTGTTGAACCGGCGCGACTGACGCGATGACAGTGGTGACGCCATGGAAGACAACAACCGAAATCTGATCCTGGCGACGGTCCTGTCGTTCCTGGTGATCCTGGTCTGGTACACGGTCTTCGCGCCCGAGCCCGTCTCGGATCAACCATCCGGCCAGCCGCTGGCCGAGCAAAGCATCGGCGACCAGCCACTGGCGCCGGCAGCCGGCACCACCGCCGCGCCGGCCGACCTTGCCGGAGACGCGCCGACCGACCTGGCCGAGCCCGCCGGCCGCGTCGCCATCCGGTCCGAGGCGCTCGAGGGCTCGATCTCGCTGGTCGGCGGGCGGCTCGACGATCTCATGCTGACGCGCTACCGCGAGACGCTGGACCCCGGCGCTCCCGAGGTTCGGCTGCTCAGCCCCTCGTCCGCGACCGCCGACGACCGCATCAGCGTCAACCTGACCAAGCCCTATTACGCCGTCTACGGCTGGACCCCCGGCGCAGGCGTCGATCCCGCGCTGGTCCCCGGCCCCGCCACGGTGTGGGAGCTGGAATCCGGCGAGACCCTCTCGCCCGGCCACCCGGTGACGCTGGCCTGGGACAACGGCGCCGGCCAGATCTTCCGCCGGACCTTCCAACTGGACGAGAACTACCTCTTTTCGATCTCGCAGACCCTCGAGAACAACGGTGCCGCCGCCTTCGCCGCCGCGCCCTATGGCATCATCGCCCGCCACGGCCGCCCGGACACGCAGAACTTCTTCATCCTGCACGAGGGCGTCGTCGGGATGCATGACGGCAGCCTCGTCGAGATGAAGTACAACGCGGTCGCCGAGCTCGACGTGAACCCGCGCGAAGGCCGGGCCGAGATCTTCGAGGTGAACGGCAACGGCTGGATCGGCTTCACCGACAAGTACTGGATGACCACGCTCGCCCCGGCGCCGGGCCAGGCCTTCACCGCCGTGGTGAAATATGCCGAAGGCGCCGACATCTACCAGACCGAGGCGCGCTTCCCGATGCAGACCGTCGCGCCGGGCACGACCCTCAGCGCCGACAGCTACCTCTTCGCCGGCGCCAAGGTCTGGGAAGTCATCCGCGGCTACGAGGAAAACCCGGGCATCCAGCGCTTCGTCGACTCGATCGATTGGGGGTGGTTCTACTTCCTGACGAAGCCGATCTTCCGCCTGCTGCACTGGTTGCACGGCATCATCGGCAACATGGGCTGGGCCATCATCGCGCTGACCTTCGTCCTGAAGACGCTGGTCTTCCCGCTCGCGCGCAAGTCCTACATCTCGATGGCGAAGATGAAGGAACTGCAGCCGCAGATGGAGGAGATCAAGACCCGCACCGGCGACGACCGCATGAAGTTCCAGCGCGAGGTGATGGAGCTTTACAAGCGCGAGAAGGTGAACCCCGCCGCCGGCTGTCTTCCCATCCTGCTGCAGATCCCGATCTTCTTCTCGCTCTACAAGGTGATCTTCGTCACGATCGAGCTGCGGCACGCGCCGTGGTTCGGCTGGATTCAGGACCTTTCCGCCCCCGATCCGTCGAGCCTGCTGAACCTCTACGGCCTGCTGAACTTCGGCGTGCCGGCGCAGGGCACGCTGCTGCACTCGCTGACGCTGCCGGTCCTTGCGATCTTCCTGGGCGTCAGCATGTGGCTGCAGCAGAAGCTGAACCCGGCCCCCACCGATCCCACGCAGAAGATGATCTTCGCCTGGATGCCGTGGATCTTCATGTTCATGCTGGGCGGCTTCGCCTCGGGGCTGGTGCTCTACTGGATCACCAACAACGTGATCACGATCATCCAGCAATACACGATCATGTCCATGCACGGCGCGCGGCCCGATCTCTTCGGCAACATCCGTGCATCCATCCCGGCACGGGGCAAGGACGCGGCGAAGACCAAGTCTGCCAAGCCGGCGGCCACCAAGGACGCCGGAAAGTGAGCATCCGCCTGGCCCTGATCCGCCGTCACCCGGTCAAGTCGGTCGGCGGCGAGGGGCTGGAGCGGGTGCACCTGACCCCGGCGCGGCGGCTTCCGGGCGATCGCGAATGGGCCATCCTGACCGAGAGCGGCGAGCGGCTGGCCTTGGCCAGCCAGACGGAGGGTGCGCCCGACCGATGGCTTCCGAAGTCGGCCTTCCTGCGCGGCGTCCTCTCGCCGGCGGTGCAGGCCGTCGAGGGCGGCTGGCAGGACGGCCGCCTGACCCTGCGCCACCCTTCCCAAGGCAGCCTCAGCATCGATCCCGAGACCGAGGGCCAGCTGCTGATCGACTGGCTCCGCCCGCTCTGGCCGGCTGACGCCGCGCCGCCGACGCGGCTTGTCCGGGGCGCGGCGATCTGGACCGACCAGAAATGGCCGTGGATCTCGATCCTGTCGCTGGACAGCCTGCAAGATCTGGAGAACCGGCTCGGCCGGCCGCTCGGCACCCACCGCTGGCGCGCGAACCTGTGGATCGAGGGCGCGTCGCCCTTCGCCGAGCGCGACTGGATGGGCCGCGTCATCCGCATCGGCGCGGCCGAGCTGCGCGTGACGGACCATGTCGGCCGCTGCGACGCCACTTCGGCGGATACCAGCACCGGGACGCGCGACGGCGACATGGTCGCCGACCTCCGTCGCCTTTACGGGCACACGCAATTCGGGATCTTCGCCGAGGTGGTCACCGGCGCCGAGATCCGCATCCAAGACGAGGTGCTGCCATGAAGGTCGCCTTCCCCATCGCCGCCGAGCCCGAGGCCGATCTTGCCGAGGCCGCGCGGCTTCTGTTCGCCGGTCCCGTGGACTTCGTGAAGGGCGTCGTCGCGATGGACGGCCTGCCCCCCGCGGATCGCCCCGAGGTCTGCTTCGCCGGCCGCAGCAATGTGGGCAAGTCCAGCCTCATCAACGCGCTGACCGGTCGCAAGGGCATCGCCCGCGCCTCGAACACGCCCGGCCGCACGCAAGAGATCAACTACTTCGCCTTGGGCGAGCAGGCCTATCTGGTCGACCTTCCGGGCTACGGCTTTGCCAAGGCGCCGGTCGCGGTGGTCGCCAAGTGGCAGGCGCTGCTGAAGAACTACCTGGCGGGCCGGCCGACCCTGCGCCGCGCCTTCTGCCTGATCGACGCCCGGCACGGCGTGAAGGATGTCGACCACGAGATCATGAAGCTGCTCGACCGCTCGGCCGTGCCCTTCCAGGTCGTGCTGACCAAGACCGACAAGCTGGGGCCCAACGCGATCAAGCCGGTCATCGCGCAGGTCGAGGAGGCGCTGCAGAAGCACCCCGCCGCCTATCCCGAGCTAGTCGTGACCTCGTCCGAGAAGGGGCAGGGCATCGCCACGCTGCGCGCGATCATTGCCGGGCTGGACTGATCCCCGCCTGCGTCCTAGGGTCCGCCCCGCAGCAAGGGGCCAAGGATGAGAACGCAGAACATGAATCGTGACTGGATCGCCACCGCTCGCACCCTCTCGGAGGCGCTGCCCTATCTTCAGCGATATTCGGGCGCGGTCGTCGTCGTCAAGTTCGGCGGCAACGCGATGGGCGACGACGCGGCGATGGCCGAGTTCGCCCGCGACATCGTCCTGATGAAGCAGGTCGGCATGAACCCGGTCGTCTGCCACGGCGGCGGGCCGATGATCAACGACCTGCTGGGCAAGCTGGGCATCGAGAGCCGCTTCGTGCGTGGCAAGCGCGTGACGACCAAGGAGACCGTCGAGGTGGTCGAGATGGTCCTCTCGGGACTGGTCAACAAGCGCATCGTGCAGGCGATCAACGACGCGGGCGGGCGCGCGGTCGGCATCTCGGGCAAGGATGACGACATGATGGTCTGCGAGGCGGACGATCCCGAACTGGGCTTCGTCGGCCGCCCGGTCGAGATGAACGTCCAGATCATCCGCGACCTCTACAGCGCCGGCATGATCCCAGTCATCGCCCCCGTCGCCACGGGGATGGAGGACAACGAGACCTTCAACGTCAACGGCGACACGGCCGCGGGCGCCATCGCGGGCGCGCTTAAGGCGGACCGGCTGCTGCTGCTGACCGACGTGGCGGGCGTCAAGGACGCCTCGGGCGAGGTGGTCACGCAGCTTCATCCCGACCAAGTGCGCACGATGATCGCGGACGGCCAGATCGGCGGCGGCATGATCCCGAAGACCGAGACGGCGCTGATGGCGCTGGACGAGGGCGTGCGGGCGGTGGTGATCCTGGATGGCCGGGTGCCCCATGCCTGCCTTCTCGAGCTGTTCACCGAGCATGGCGCCGGCTCGCTGATCCGCTCGACCGAGCCGCGCGTCAAGCCGCACGGCCTGCGCCAGGGCGAGGCCGGGCTCTAGCCGGGCGCAGCGGCGGGCCGGCAGCCGGCCTGCCGATGGGCGCTTGCAGCCGCGTCGGCGGCTGTGGCAGGCTGCGTGTCAACGGGCATGGCAACAAGGCAGCACATCATGACTCCTCTCGGGCACCGCCGACTGATCCTGACGCGCCATGCCAAGTCGGCCTGGGACGACCCGACTCTCGACGATCACGACCGCCCGCTGAACGAGCGCGGGCGCCGCTCGGCCCGCGCCTTGGGCGACTGGATCGCCTCGCGCGGCTACGAGCCGGAAGAGGTGCTCTGCTCCTCCTCGACCCGCACCCGCGAGACCTGGGACCTGATCGCCGGCGCCCCGCTCGAGACGCGCCCGCCGGGCAGGATCGAGCCCGCTCTGTACCACGCCGGCCCGGACCGGATGCTGGCGGTGCTGAAGACGGCCACCATGCCGACGGTGATGATGATCGGCCACAATCCGGGCATTTCAGAATTCGCGGCGATGCTGCCCGCGCGGCCGCCGCTGGACCCTGACTTCCGCCGCTTCCCGACGGCCGCGACGCTGGTCGTCGACTTCCAGAGCGACAGCTGGGCCGATGTCGAGCCGGGCCAAGGCAGCTCGCTGGATTTCGTCCGCTTCGACGGACGCAGCTGAGCCGCCACGTCTTCTTCGCGCAGGGATCCAGGGACCAGCCGCAGGGCCGGGGGCGAGGCCCCCTGCCCTGCCCGGTCAGTGCCCCAGGATCTGGCTGAGAAACAGCTTCGTGCGCTCGGACCGCGGGTTGTTGAAGAACTCGCGCGGCGAGTTCTGCTCGACGATCTGGCCCTGGTCCATGAAGATCACCCGGTTCGCGACGGCCTGGGCGAAGCCCATCTCGTGCGTCACGCAGATCATGGTCATCCCCTCCTCGGCCAGCTGGATCATCGTGTCCAGCACCTCCTTGATCATCTCGGGATCGAGCGCGCTGGTCGGCTCGTCGAAGAGCATGATCTTCGGCTGCATGCAGAGCGACCGGGCGATCGCGACCCGCTGCTGCTGACCGCCCGACAGCTGCCCGGGATATTTCAGCGCCTGCTCGGGGATCTTCACCTTCTCGAGGAAGCGCATGGCCGTCGCCTCGGCCTGCTTCTTGGGGACCTTCCGCACCCAGATCGGCGCCAGCGTGCAGTTCTCCAGCACGGTCAGGTGCGGGAACAGGTTGAAGTGCTGGAACACCATCCCGACATCCGAGCGCACCTTGTCGATGTTCTTGATGTCGCTGGTCAGCTCGACCCCGTCGACCGAGATGTGGCCTGACTGGTGCTCCTCCAGCCGGTTGATGCAGCGGATCAGCGTGGACTTGCCCGACCCCGACGGGCCGGCGATCACGATCCGCTCGCCCCGGTGGACGGTCAGGTCGATGTCGCGCAGGACGTGGAAGCTGCCGAACCACTTGTTCATGCCGCGGATGTCGATGGCGACCTCGTCGCTGACCTTCATCTGGCTGCGGTCGATCTTCCGCTCGATGGTTTCCATGGCCCGGTCCTACCTGTGATCGCGCTGCAGCCGCCGCTCGAGATACATCGAGTATCGCGACATGCCGAAGCAGATGAGAAAGAAGATGGCGCCGACGAAGATGTACGGCTCCCAGTAGATGCCCTTCCAGTCGGTCGAGGCGCGCACCGCGTCCGACATCGACTTCAGCGGGTCGTAGAGCCCGACGAAGGTCACCAGCGTCGTGTCCTTGAACATGCCGATGAAGGTCGAGACGATCCCGGGGATCGAGATCTTCAGCGCCTGCGGCAGGATGATCAGCCGCTGCGCCTTCCAGTAGTCGAGACCGAGCGCGTCCGCGGCCTCGTACTGACCCTTGGGCAGGGCGGCGAGGCCGCCGCGGATCACCTCGGCCATGTAGGCGGCCGCGAAGATCGTCACCATGATGATGACGCGCAGGATGATGTCGAAGCTGGTGCCCGGCGGCAGGAAGTAGTTCAGCAGCAGCGACGCCACGAAGAGAAGCGTGATCAGCGGCACGCCGCGGATGAACTCGATGAAGATCACCGAGAGCGTCTTCACGAGGAACATGTCGGACTGCCGCGCCAGCGCCAGGATGATCCCGAGCGGCAGGGACAGCGCGATGCCGGCGACGCCGATGGTGACCGACAGAAGGAAGCCCCCGAACCGGTCCGAGCGGACGGTCTGGATCGACAGCGACAGCAGGCGCTCGGCATCCGCCGCCGCGTCCCCGGCATAGAGCAGCCAGAACAGCACCGTCACCAGGATTGCCGCGACGACGCCCAGCATCGGCGCGATGCGCGAGACCAGCGTCCAGGCGATCCAGCCGAGCAGCGGCCCGACCAGCACGAAGATCGGCCCCCAGAGCGAGCCGCCCCACAGGAACCACACGCCCAGCAGCGGATAGACGATCGAGAAGGGCAGCAGCCACAGCACGTGGCGCTCGGAGATCAGGAAGCCGCCGATCAGCACGGCCGCGGCGAAGGCCAGCCAGCCCGCCGGTGCGCCCAGCACGACCATCGCCCAGAGCGTCAGGACCGCGGTGATGGCCAGCACGGTCCGGCGGATGGTCCGCGAGGCGCTGAAGAGGACCGGCGCCAGCGCGACCATCAGCAGCCCGAAGGTCATGGTCGGCCGCCAGTAGAGATCCATCGGGTAGAAGCCGAACACATACTGGTTCCAGCGGTCGCGGATCACGGCCCAGCAGGCGCCGCGGGCACTCTCGCCCCAGGTCGCGGCGATGATCTGGCGGCACTCGGCCAGGCTGCCGGCATTCCAGACGGAATGGGCGAACCAGTCCCAGAAGGTCGCGATGAGGAACCAGACGATGGCGAAGCCGAGTAGCGTCAGGATCGTGTTGACCGGCCCCGAGAACAGGTTCTCGCGCAGCCACTTGATCGCCCCCGCCTCGCGCACGGGCGGCGTGGCCGCGGGCAGCATCGTGTCGCGCACGAAGGAGACGGTCTGGGCGTGGGTGTCGCTCATGTCACCGCTCCTTCAGCTTCACGCTGGCGTTGAAGACGTTCATGCCCGCCGAGATGATCAGGCTGAGGATCAGGTAGATCAGCATCATCAGGACGATCGCCTCGAGCTCGCGCCCGGTCTGGTTCAGCGTGGTCCCGCCAAGCGTGCCGCGCAGGTCCATGTAGCCGACCGCGATGGCGAGCGAGCTGTTCTTCATCAGGTTCAGGTATTGCGAGATCAGCGGCGGCACGATCACCCGCAGCGCCTGCGGCAGGATCACCAGGTTCATCGTCCGGTTCGGGCGCAGGCCGAGGGCGAAGGCGGCCTCGGTCTGGCCGCGGCTGACGGCCAGGATGCCGGCGCGCACAATCTCGGCAATGAAGGCCGCGGTGTAGAGCGTCAGCGCCAGCCACAGCGCGACCAGCGCGTTCGAGACGTTGAGCCCGCCGGTGAAGTTGAAGCCGGTCAGCGCGGGCCGCTCGAGATGCAGGCCGAAATGCCAGATCAGCAGCAGCGAGGGGATGGTCATGATGGCGAGGTTGATCCACCAGGTCGTCGGCCGGTCGCCGGTACGGTCCTGCACCCGCTGCGCCCAGGCCTTGATCGCCCGCCGCGCCAGAAGGCCGCCGATCAGCACGGTGGCGAAGGCGATCGTCGCCCAGTTGAACGTCACCCGCGCGCCAAGGTCCAGGCTGCCCGGATCGTTGGTCATCGCCAGTGTCGGCAGCGCGGTGTAGCGGTTCGTCAGCGCGACATGGTCGAAGAAGATCATCGACCATTCGGGGTTCTCGCCGCGATAGGCGGCCGGCGTCGGCAGGATCTCGGTGAAGATCGCGTAGACGATCAGGATCCACAGCAGCAGCGGCATGTTGCGGAAGATCTCGACGAAGACCGTCATGAGGCGGGCGAAGAGCCAGTTCTTCGACAGCCGCGCCACGCCGACGATGACGCCAAGGATCGTGGCCGAGATGCAGCCCAGAATCGACACGATCAGCGTGTTCAGCAGGCCGACGACCGTCGCGCGCAGATGCGTGTCGTCCGAAGTGTAGGGAATCGGCGTCTGCGGGATGTCGTAGCCCGCGCGCTGGAAGAGGAAGCCGAAGTTGAAGTTCTTGCCCATCAGGGCAAGGTTGCGGATCGTGTTGTCCACCAGCCACCAGGCGGCGGCCATGACCAGGATGAAGACGATCACCTGGAAGGTCAGCGAGCGATAGCGCCGATCATAGATCAGCATGCTCGGCCGGAACGGCGGGCTCGCCGGCGCCGGAACATCCGTCATCAATTTCTACCCCTGTTGTCCCGCCGCTCGGCTTTGCGCCGTATCTTTCGCGGGATCTTCCTGCGTTCCGGACTGGAACTGCGGGCCGGGGCGTAGAACCCCGGCCCGCGCTTGTCAACCGATCAGCGGAACGGCGGCGCGTAGAGCAGCCCGCCTTGCGTCCATTGCGCGTTCAGACCGCGCGCCAGCCCGATCGGGGTCTGCTCGCCGATGTTGGCGGCGAAGATCTCGCCGTAGTTGCCGCCTGCCAGGATCGCGCGGCGCGCCCATTCGGCGTCGAGGCCCAGCATGGCGCCCAAGTCGTCCGTCGTGCCCAGAAGGCGCTGGACCTCGGGGTTGGTGGACGAGCGGACGAGTTCCTCGAGGTTGCGCGAGGTGACGCCGTATTCCTCGGCGGCGACCAGCGCGTTCAGCGTCCAGCGGACGATGTCGCCCCAGTTGTTGTCGCCATGGCGCACGGCCGGCCCGAGCGGCTCCTTCGAGATGATCTCGGGCAGGATGATGTGGTTTTCCGGGTCCGCGAAGGCGGCACGGGTCGCGGCCAGGCCCGACACGTCGGTCGTGTAGGCGTCACAGGCGCCGGCCATGTACTGCTGCTCGCCCTCGGCGTTGCTGTCGATGTTGACCGGCGTGTAGCTGAGGTTGTTGGCGCGGAAGTAGTCCGCCAGGTTCAGCTCGGTCGTGGTGCCGGTCTGGATGCAGACGGTCGCCCCGTCCAGTTCCTTGGCCGAGGTGACGCCCAGCTCGCGGTTCACCATGAAGCCCTGGCCGTCGTAGTAGTTGACGCCAACGAAATCCAGCGCGAGGTCCGTGTCGCGCGAGAAGGTCCAGGTCGAGTTCCGCGCCAGCACGTCAACCTCGCCCGAGCTGAGGGCGGTGAAGCGCGTCTGGCCGGTCGTCGGCACGAAGCGGACCTTGTTCGGATCGCCCAGCACCGCGGCCGCGACCGCGCGGCAGAGCGCGATGTCGAAGCCCGTCCAGTTGCCGCTGGCATCCGGGGCGGCGAAGCCCACGAGGCCGGTGTTCACGCCGCAGTTCAGCTCGTCCCGCTGCTGCACCTGCTGGAGGGTGCTGCCCTCCTGCGCCAGTGCGGCGCCGGTCGTGAGCGCCACCGCGGCCACCGTCCCCAGGAAAACCGTCTTTGTCATATCTACCTCTGTGTTGCAGCACCGCCGGCCCTTTGCCGTTGTCGATGCAGTTCAGGCCTTGCACGGCCCCTTATGTGACGGGAGCTTGCAGCAAAATGCCGTCCCGATAGGCGGTATTGTGCTGATACAACTTCATCCGTCAAGAACCCGCTGCCGCGCGGCGGCGGTTTCAACTGGGGCGGGACAGGGTCCAGAGGCGCGCTGCCGAAAGAATGGCCTCACGGCGTCCTTCCGCGGCCTCTTGTGCCTCCTCGTCGGCACCCCAACGCTCGGCCTGGAAATCCTCGTCGATGCGAGACAGGCGATGCGCCTCGGCGGCGTCGAGCCGGCCTTCGATCACCCCGAGGCCGATCACGAGCGAGCCGGGCAGCGTCACCAGGTCATGCGCCGCGGTCAGCCCGAAAAGGTCCAGCGCCGCAAGGCGCGCTCGCAGCGCCGCCAGCGCCTCGGGATCCTGCGCGACCGGAATCACTCCCGCCGTCACCCGCAGCCGCGCGCCAAGCCGCGCCTCGGCCCAGTCCAGCAGCGGGTCCCATTCGGCCGCCTGGCGCGCGACCAGTTCGGCCGGCTCGGTTGCCCGGTAGGACAGCAGGTCCGTGCCGCCGTAGTCTGCCAGCATCGCCACAACCTCCGCGCGCTGCGGGGCCACCTTCTCGACCGCCGAGTTTGCGGCGCGCGTCAGCGGCATCTCCTGCGGCTTGATGACGTCGCCCTGCGCGTCCCATTCGGTCGCGACCGCCTCGGCAAGGGCGCGGGTCGGCAGGATCAGCGGCTGCTTGCCCGGCGTCATCAGGCGGCGCGTGTCCAGCATCACCTCCCAGCCCTCGTCCGTCTGGTTGATGCTGGACGCGGTCCAGAACCGCCGGGCCTTCCATTCGCTCATGCCGCCCAATCCTCGATGGCCTTGGTCAAACCGCTGAAGTCCCCGGCGATCAGCGCCGCGCCGGCCGCGTCCAGCGCGGCGGCCGGATGATAACCCCAGGAGACGCCGAAGCCCGGCATCCCGGCCGCGCGGGCCATGTCCATGTCGAAGCTGGTATCCCCGACCATTACCGCGCGATCCGCCGCGGCGCCCGCCTCGGCCAGCGCCGCCCAGAGCATCGCCGGATGCGGCTTCGAGGGATGCCCGTCCGCCGTCTGCAGGCTGACGAAATGCCCCTCGAGCCCGTGCGCCTCGAGCATCGCGTCCAGCCCCCGCCGCGACTTGCCGGTGGCGACCGCCAGCCGCAGGTCCGGCCGCCCCGCAAGCCGGTCGAGGCAGTCTCGCGCGCCGGGATAAAGCGGCGCCGTCTCCTGCATCCGCGCCTGCAGATAGGCGGCCCGGTATCCCTCGACGATGCGCGACTGAACCGGCAGATCGGCCAAGGGCGCCAGCTGCGCCACCGCGACGGGCAGGGACAGGCCGACAATGCCGAGCACCTCGGCCCGGGGAGGCGCGGTCAGCCCGGCCGCCGCGAAGCCCTCCGTCATCGCGCTGACGATGTGGTGCTGGCTGTCGACCAGCGTGCCATCCACGTCGAAGACGACGAGCCTCATTCCGCCTCCGAGAAGGGATCGTCGGGCACGTCGTTCTCGTGCCAGCCGAGCGACTTCCAGGTGCGGGCCATGTGTTCGGGCAAGGGCGCGGTCACTGTGACGCGCTTCTTCGTGATCGGATGCTCGAAGCTGATGCAGCGGGCGTGCAGGTGCAGCTTCTTGCTGATCTCGCCCCCGAGCTGCGCGCCCCAGCCATCCCCCAGGTTCTCCTGCCCCGAGCCGCCATACTTGCCGTCCCCGATGATCGGGTGGCCCAGCTCGGCCATATGGGCGCGCAGCTGGTGGGTGCGGCCGGTGATCGGCACCAGCGCGCACCAGCTGGCCCGGCTGCCGAGCGCGTCCAGCACGGCATAGTCGGTGGTGGCGCGCTTGGCGCCTTTGGTCGTGTCGATGTCGCGCGGGTGGACGGCCAGCATCTTCTCGCCCTCGCCGCCGCGGCCATGGCCCGGCGCCTTGACCAGCCCGTAGCGCACGGTGCCCATGCGCGGATGCGGCACGCCCGCGACCACCGCCCAGTAGATCTTGCGCGTGGTCTTGTCGCGGAAGGCGGCCGAGAGCGCCCGCGCCACCCGGTCCGTGCGGGCCAGCAGCAGGACGCCCGACGTGTCCTTGTCCAACCGGTGCACCAGCTTGGGCCGATCCTTGAAGCCGAACATCAGCGCCTCGGTCAGCCCGTCCACGTGCCGGCTGCCCTGCCCGCTGCCTCCCTGGCTCGGAAGGCCGGGCGGCTTGTTCAGCGCGATGACGTGCTCGTCCCGCCACAGCACCGCCGACTGGATCATCTGCACGTCGGCATCCACCAGCCGCGGCCCGAGCGGGCGGGCCGATTTCGCCGCGGCAGGCTGCGCTTCGGGCAGAGGCGGCACGCGCACCTCCTGCCCCGCCTCCAGCCGCGTCGCCGCCTTGACGCGCCCGCCATCGACGCGCAGCTGGCCGGTGCGGCACATCTTCTCGACCGCGCCCTGGGTCAGCTGCGGGAACTTCTTCTTCAGCCAGCGGTCCAGGCGCTGCTCGCCCTCGTCCTCGCCGATCCGGATCGTCTGAACGCCGCTCATGCCCACAGCCCCCTGCCAAGTGCCAGTCCCGCGACCACGGCCAGCAGCGACAGCGTGACCGACCCCAGAATGTAGAGCGACGCCGCCAGCGCCTGCCCCCGCTCCCACATGCTGAGAACGTCCAGCGAGAAGGCGGAGAAGGTGGTGAACCCGCCCAGGATGCCCGTCATCAGGAAGGGCGCCCAGGCATTGCCAAGCCGCAGCGCCAGAAGCGCGGCCAGCACGCCCATCACGAAGCTGCCGGCGACATTCACCAGCAGCGTGGCGACGCCGTAGCTGCCCCATTGCAGCGGCACCGCGCGGTAGACGGCAAAGCGGCAGACCGCGCCGATGGCGGCGCCCGCGGCGACCTGGAGATACGGATACATCATGGGCCGGGGTGTGTGGCGGGCGCGGGTCAAAGTCAACCGCCCCGCTTCAGGCGCTGGCTGACGAACCAGTCGAGCCGCTTCTTCAGCTCGCGCTCGAAGCCCCGCTCGACCGGGACATAGAGGACCGGGCGCTTGACCCCGTCGGGGAAGTAGTTCTGCCCGCTGAATGCGTCCTCGGCGTCGTGGTCATAGGCGTAGCCTGCGCCGTAGCCCTGGTCCTTCATCAGCTTGGTCGGGGCGTTCATGATATGGGCGGGCGGCATCAGGCTGCCGGTCCGCCGCGCCTCGGCCCGCGCGGCCTTGTAGGCAACATAGCCGGCGTTCGACTTGGGCGCGAGGGCGAGATAGAGCACCGCCTGCGCCAGCGCCAGCTCGCCCTCGGGGCTGCCGAGCCGCTCGTACATCGCCCAGGCATCGAGGCAGTGACGCGCGGCCGCCGGATCGGCGAGGCCGATGTCCTCGATCGCCATGCGGGTGATGCGGCGAGCCAGGTAGCGCGGGTCCTCGCCGCCTTCCAGCATCCGCGCCAGCCAGTAGAGCGCGGCGTCCGGGTCGCTGCCGCGCACCGACTTGTGCAGCGCCGAGATGAGGTTGAAATGCTCGTCCCCCGACTTGTCGTATTTCGCCGCGCGGCGCATGAGCCGCTGCGCCATCGCGTCGGTCTCCAGGGGCGCGGCGACCTTCCAGGCGGCGACCTGCTCGATCAGGTTCAGGCAGGCGCGACCGTCCCCGTCCGACATCTCGAGCAGCGCCTCGCGCGCCTCGGGTGTCAGGGGCAGCTTGCGGCCCAGCTCGGCCTCGGCGCGCTGCGCCAGCAGTTCCAGTTCCGCGAGGCTCAGGCGCTCCAGCACCAGGACCTGGGCACGGGACAGCAGCGCGGCATTCAGCTCGAACGACGGGTTTTCGGTCGTGGCGCCGACCAGAAGGATCGTGCCGTCTTCCATGTGCGGCAGGAAGCCGTCCTGCTGCGCCTTGTTGAAGCGGTGGATCTCGTCCACGAAGAGCAGCGTCCCCTGCCCCTGCCGGCAGCGCAGCTTGGCGGCGTCGAAGACTTTCCGCAGCTCGGGCACGCCGGTGAAGATGGCGCTGATCTGGACGAAGGCCAGATCGGTCGCGTCGGCCAGAAGCCGCGCGATGGTCGTCTTGCCGACCCCCGGCGGACCCCAGAGGATCAGCGAGGACAGGCTGCCCGCCTCCAGCATCGCACCAAGCGGCCCCTCGGGTCCAAGGATGCGGGTCTGGCCGATGACCTCGGACAGGCGGCGCGGCCTGATCCGGTCGGCAAGCGGGCGCGGTGCGCCGCCGACCGGGTCTGGCTGGGCGGTGACATTCGGATCAGGCAGGTCGTCGAACAGATCGGGCATGGCGCGGCCATCCTAAGGCCGCGCCCGCTGCCGGAACAGCCCCCTCTCTGTCCATGGCCGCCTCAGTGCATTTTCGAGGACAGGTCGATCGAGACGCACTGGAAATCACCGTCATCGATCCACATCACCGGCCCGAGCGCCTCGGCGGTCAGCCCGCAGCGCCCGTACCACCGCGGCCAGTTGGCCCCGGTCAGCGCGATCAGCCGCGTCGCCCCCTGCTCGCGCGCCGAAGAGGTCATGGCCTCGACCATCTTGAAATGCACCTTGCGGCGGTACATCTGCGGGATCGAGTGGCTGACGAACACGCGCGAGCATTCCCATGTCTGCGCGTCGACCGGCGCCGGTCCCCAGAGCAGGTTCTGCGGGATCGAGCCGCCCAGCAGCCCCTGCTGCGCGTCGCGAATCATGTAGCTGTAGACGCCGCATTTCGCCGTGGTCGGGGTCAGCCGGATGCCGGCCAGGACCTCGCCCATGTCATGGATCGCGATCCACCGGCTCTGCGGCGTGTCGTACTGGTCGAACTCCATGTCGTCGACCTCGGGGAGGTCCCAGTTCTTCTGGACGATGAAGCTCTGCTTGCGTGCGCGAAAGAGGTTCGCGAACAACTCGCCATGGTTGTGAAGGTTGGCAAAAGAGAGAGTGGTTGTCTGCATGACTTGCTCCTGGGTTGAGGGACCCTCCACCGCTCGCGTCTTATGACGGCGACGCCCTACAGCAGTCGGTACTCCTTAGCCCTCTGCAACGCCTCGGCAGTCGTCCGCGCGTTCAACCGCTCGCGGACCGAGATCAGTCTTGCCTTGAACGCGCTTTCGGTAATGCCGAGCTTGGCAGCCGCTGCCGCATGACGATCGCCCTCCGCGATACAGCGCAGGGCTTCTTTCTGAGCCTTCGTGAGGCTCGCAGGCGGCTCCGTGATGTCATGGAGATGCCTGACCGTTGCCTCGATCTCCTCGATCTCGGCATTCGTTAACTCGCGGTCATCCCGCGCGAAGCTGCAGATTGTCCTGGAACTGATCAGCCCATGCGCCACCGTCAGCCCGTATGTCAGGCCGTGGGCCGCGGCCTCACGCAGGATGTTGAACGGGTCCGGGATCGGCAGCGCCGACCAGCGGCAGGACCCGGTGGTGGAAAAGCCCCAGGCAATCGTGGGATCGCGCAGCGCATAACCGTTCCGGACGTAGAATTCCGCCCAATCCTCGCGATACGTCTGAAATTGCATGAGCGGCGCGGCGAAACGGATGTGCAGGCCGACGAAATAGCCGGATGGGGCGAACTTCCCCAGCTTGCGCAACCCTGCATTGATGTCGGCTCTGGATGACATGACCTAATAGACAAATTGATCTGGTGACTTGATACACGGAAAATAGCTGTGCGCTGATAATGTTTCCAGCCTGTTAATAGTGGTAGGGTTTTGTGTCGCGACGTCCAGAAAAAGACGCCGAACTTGCGCGTGCAAACCAACAATTGTTGAAGATGTTGCAGAAGGGCCTGCTGACACCCGAAGAGCACGAGGCCGCGCAGCGCGCGCTCCGCCGCCTTCTGGACCCCAAGACCGACGATTCCGAGCCATGAAAAAGGCCTTGCCGCGCAGCGCGGCAAGGCCCGATTCGCAGGCAGCCCGTCACGGGCGGCCGCTCATTCCTCGGCGGCAGCCTCGGCGTCCAGGCGCGCGCGGTCGGCGGCGCCCTTCGCGGCCGGATCGCGGTCCACCAGTTCGATGATCGCCATCGGCGCCATGTCGCCATAGCGGAAGCCGGCCTTCAGCACGCGGCTGTAGCCGCCCTGACGGTCCTTGTAGCGCTCGCCCAGCACGTCGAAGAGCTTGGCGACATGCATGTCCTGCTTCAGCTGCGCGTCGGCCTGACGGCGCGCGTGCAGATCGCCGCGCTTGGCCAGCGTGATCAGCTTTTCGATGATCGGACGCAGTTCCTTGGCCTTTGGCAGGGTCGTCTTGATCTGCTCGTGCTCGATCAGCGAGCCGGCCATGTTGGCGAACAGCGCCTTGCGGTGTTCATGGGTGCGGTTGAGGCGGCGATAGCCGCGGGCGTGACGCATGGTAATCTCCTACAGCGTGTTTTGCTTTGTCCGGCAGCCCATGCGTGCGGGCCGCTCTCCTTGGGGCAGATGCCCATCGTGCGGCGGGGGCCAGGGCCCCCACCGAAACTCAGAACTGGTCGTCGAAGCGCTTCGCGAGGTCCTCGATGTTCTCCGGCGGCCAGTCGACCACGTCCATCCCGAGATGCAGGCCCATGCCCGAAAGCACTTCCTTGATCTCGTTCAGCGACTTGCGGCCGAAGTTCGGGGTCCGCAGCATCTCGGCCTCGGTCTTCTGGATCAGATCGCCAATATAGACGATGTTGTCGTTCTTGAGGCAGTTGGCCGAACGGACCGACAGCTCCAGCTCGTCGACCTTCTTCAGCAGGCGCGGGTCGAACTCCAGACCGTCGTCGCTGTCCTGACGGGTCGCCGATTCCGGCTCGTCGAAGTTGACGAAGACCGACAGCTGGTCCTGGACGATGCGCGCGGCGTAGGCCACGGCGTCTTCCGGGGTCAGCGAGCCGTCCGTCTCGATCTTCATGGTCAGCTTGTCATAGTCCAGCACCTGGCCCTCGCGGGTCGGGGTGACTTCGTAGCTGACGCGCTTGACCGGCGAGAAGATCGCGTCGATCGGAATGAGGCCGATGGGCGCGTCCTCGGGACGGTTCTTGTCCGCGGCGACGTAGCCCTTGCCGGTCTGGACGGTCAGTTCCATGTTCAGCTCGGCGCCGTCATCCAGATGGCAGATCACGTGCTCGCGGTTGAGGACAGTGATGCCGGCGGTCTCCTGGATGTCGCCCGCCTTCACCTCGCCCGGACCCTTGGCCGACAGCGTCAGGCGCTTTGGCCCGTCGACGTCCATCTTCAGCGTGACGCCCTTGAGGTTCAGCACGATGTCCGTCACGTCCTCGCGGACGCCGGCGACGCTGCTGAACTCGTGCAGGACGTTGTCGATCTGCACCGAGGTGATGGCGCCGCCCTGCAGCGAGGACAGCAGCACCCGGCGCAGCGCGTTGCCGAGCGTCAGGCCGAAGCCCCGCTCCAGCGGCTCGGCGATCAGCGTCGCAGTTCGCGTCGCGTCCGCACCCGGCTTGACGACCAGCTGCGTCGGCTTGATCAGTTCGGCCCAGTTCTTGTGGATCATGGACTTGCCTCCATACCTGTCCCCGACCCATGTCCAAGGTCGGAAACGCCCGAGGTGAAATGCGAATACCCGGACCGCGCCGTCAGGCGCGATCCGGTGAAGTGTGATCCAGGATCAGACGCGGCGACGCTTCGGCGGGCGGCAGCCGTTATGGGCGATCGGGGTCACATCACGGATGCCCGTGATGTTGAAGCCGACGGCGGCCAGGGCGCGCAGCGCGGATTCGCGGCCCGAGCCGGGGCCCTGGACTTCGACTTCCAGCGTGCGGACGCCGTGTTCCTGCGCCTTGCGGCCAGCGTCCTCGGCAGCCATCTGGGCAGCGTAGGGCGTCGACTTGCGCGAGCCCTTGAAGCCCATCGTGCCGGCCGACGACCACGAGATCGCGTTGCCCTGGACGTCCGAGATCAGGATCTTGGTGTTGTTGAACGAGGAGTTCACATGAGCAACGCCGGTGGCGATGTTCTTGCGTTCCTTGCGTTTCATGCGGGTCTTGTCACGTGCCATGTCGCTGCCCCCTTACTTCTTCTTGCCGGCGATCGGCTTCGCCGGGCCCTTGCGGGTGCGGGCGTTGGTGTGGGTGCGCTGGCCGCGGACCGGAAGGCCGCGACGGTGACGCAGACCGCGATACGACCCGAGATCCATCATGCGCTTGATGTTCATCTGGACTTCGCGGCGCAGGTCGCCCTCGACGGTCAGGTTCGCATCGATGTATTCGCGGATCGAGAGAACTTCGGCATCCGACAGGTCGTTGACGCGGCGCGTGCGGTCGATGCCGACGCTGTCGCAGATCTGTTCGGCGAACATGTCACCGATGCCGTGGATATAGGTCAGTGCGATGGGGACGCGTTTCCCCGTCGGAATGTTGACGCCAGCAATACGTGCCACGCGTTTTCCTTTTCTGTTGCGGATCCGTAACGCCGGAACCTTTTTTCACAACGCAAGGCCCGAAAGCTGCGCCTCCGGGCCAACCGATGGTCCACTCGCGTGAAGCAAGTGATTCTCTTGCGAGATGCCGACCGTTAATGCGTGAGGGCGCAGTCGTCAACCCTGGCGGTCGAGGATGGCCGCGATCTGGCCTGCGACCTCGTCCATGGCCGCCATGCCGTCCACCTGCTTCAGATCGCCCTTGGCGTAGTAGTAGCCCAAAAGCGGCGCCGTCTTCTTGTAATACTCGCGCAGGCGGTCGGCGAAGACCTCGGGCGTGTCGTCGCGGCGGACGGCCTGACCGGCCGCCATCGCCTCTTCGGCGCGCTTCACGATGCGCCCGACCAGCGCTTCGTCATCCACCTGCAGCTCGATCACCGCGTCCAGCTGCATGTCCGTCTCGGCCAGCAGATGCCCGAGCGCGTCGGCCTGGGCCAGCGTGCGCGGGAAACCGTCGAAGATGAAGCCCTTGCCGCCCTCGGCCAGCTTCTCGCGGATGAGGCCGATGACGATCTCGTCCGTGACCAGCTCGCCCCGGTCCATCACCTCGGCGACGCGGCGGCCCATCTCGGTGCCCGACGAGCGGGCGGCGCGCAGCATGTCGCCGGTCGAAAGCTGCACCAGCCCGCGTTCGGCCACCAGCCGGGCGGCCTGAGTTCCCTTGCCCGCACCCGGAGGCCCGAGCAGAATGATGTTGATCGTCATGGCGACTGTCCCCCTCAGCTGACCACTCCGGGCCGTTGTGCTGTCTCAGCGACGCGACGGTGCTCGCCGCGGCTTTGCCGTTCCCGGCTTACGCTTACCACGCAGCTGGGATTTCTCAATGAGACCCTCGTATTGGTGCGCAAGCAAGTGGCTCTGGACCTGGTTGATCGTGTCCATGGTCACCGACACGACGATCAGGACCGAGGTGCCGCCCAGATAGACCGGGATCGAGAACTGGTCGCGCAGGATCTCGGGCATGAGGCAGACGAGCGCCAGATAGCCCGAGCCGATCACCAGGATGCGGTTCACCACGTAGTCGAGGTAGTCCTGCGTCCGCTTGCCCGGCCGGATGCCCGGAATGAAGCCGCCCTGGTTCTTGAGGTTCTCGGCCACGTCATCCGTCTTGAACGACACGTTCTGCGTGTAGAAATACGTGAAGAAGATGATCATCGCCGCGAAGAACAGCAGGTAGAGCGGCTGGCCCGGACCGAAATAAGCCAGGATCAGCGACATCACCGGGCCCGTCTCGTTGCCCGAGAAGGTCGAGATCGTGATGGGCAGCAGCAGAAGCGAGCTGGCGAAGATCGCCGGGATGACGCCCGCCGGGTTGACCTTGACCGGCAGGTGGCTCGACTGGCCGTCATAGACCTTCATGCCGACCTGGCGCCGGGGATACTGGATGCGGATCTTCCGCAGCGCCCGCTCCATGAAGACCACGAAGGCGATGATCGCGACCAGCATGACGATCACGAACAGGATCACCGGGGTCGAGATGACGCCCGTCCGGCCCTGCTGGAAGAAGGTCGCCAGCGCGGCCGGGATCTCGGCCAGGATGCCGACGAAGATGATGAGGCTGATGCCGTTGCCGACGCCGCGGGCGGTGATCTGCTCGCCCAGCCACATCAGGAACATGGTGCCGCCGACCAGCGTGATGACGACCGACGCCTGGAAGAACAGGCCCGGATCATGGGCCAGTCCGCCAGCCTCGAGGCTGCGCGCGAGGCCGTAGGCCTGGAACAGCGCCAGCGCGACGGTGCCGTAGCGGGTGTACTGGTTGATCTTCTTGCGGCCCTGCTCGCCCTCTTTCTTCAGCTGCTCCAGCGTCGGGACCATCGAGGTCAGAAGCTGCACGATGATCGAGGCCGAGATGTAGGGCATGATGCCAAGGGCGAAGACGCCCATCCGGCCAAGCGCGCCGCCGGTGAACATCGACAGCATCCCCCCGATGCCGGTCGAGGCCTGCTCCATGAAGTTCCGCAGGGCGGCGCCGTCGATGCCGGGGACCGGGATATAGGTCCCGACCCGGTACATGATCAGCAGCCCGATCGTGAACCAGATCCGCTGGCGAAGTTCCGTGGCCTTGCCAAGCTGCCCCCAGGAGAGGTTAGCGGCCATCTGTTCTGCGGCTGACGCCATGTGAGTCCGTCCCGTGTCATGACAGCGCCGCCGACCCATTTCCGGGGACCGGCGGCGCCAGAAAACCTGTCTGCTATCTATGGACCGCGCGGGCCCCGATCAACAGCTTATTCCGCCGCCACGGCCTCGGCTGCCGGCAGCTGCACCTTGCCGCCCGCCTTCTCGACCGCGTCCACGGCCGCCTTTGAGGCGCCGGTGACGGTGATGGTCAGGCCGGCCTTCAGCTCGCCCTTCGCCAGCAGGCGGATGCCGTCCAGCTTGCGGCGCACGAGGCCCGACGCGACCAGCGCGTCCTCGGTCAACTCGGCCGAGGCGTCGATCTTGCCGGCGTCGATGAAGGTCTGGATCTGGCCCAGGTTCACCACCGCGAAGCTCTTGGCGTTCGGCTTGTTGAAGCCGCGCTTCGGCAGGCGGCGGTAGAGCGGCATCTGGCCACCCTCGTAGCCGTTCAGCGCAACGCCCGAACGCGATTTCTGGCCCTTGATCCCGCGGCCGGCGGTCTTGCCCTTGCCCGAGCCCGGGCCGCGCGCGACGCGTTTCTTCTTGCGGTTCGCGCCGTCGTTGTCGCGGATTTCATGCAGTTTCATGTCGCTTCTCCTTGCCGGACACACCCTCGAAGCGAAACAGGGGGACACGGCTTTTCTTGGTTCGATGTGACTCGTGCCCGAAAGCACCGGGCGGCTATACGCCCAAACCCGCCGGCGTTCAAGCGATGCGGGCCACAGCGCCTCAAGAATGCGCGCCTCACACGTCGATGTGTGTTGAGCGTCGCGCCTCCGTTGCTAGGGGATAGGGACGAGCAACCGAAGAGCGATAGCCGAAATGCGCCGCATCCTGACCCTGACCGCTGCCCTCACCGCCCTCTCGGCCCTGCCTGCCTTGGCCGAGGCGACCTTCTGCACCGCCCGGATCAACGACCGCGACGTGGTGCTGGGCTATGACACGGCCGAGCCGGGGCTGGACAAGAACTTCAGCCGGCGCGAGCGGATCGCGGCCCGGTGGGGCGAGCATGACTGCCCCAGCTACGTCGTCCTGCGCGCCCTGACGCCCGAGCTGACCGACGATCAGCGCGGCCCCTTCTGCCTGCGCCATGACGAGGCCACGAAGTCCGTGATCGGCTACGACCTGGGAGAGCGGGATGCCTGGGGCCAGTGCCGCCAGCGTTCAGCCTCGGTCTGCGAGCGCGTGAACGCCACGCGCTCGGCGGCGGGCGCCATGACCTCGGCGGCCGCGCGGGGCACGCTCAACGGGCTGCGCGCCCTGCCGGACGGCTCGGGCGCCGTCATCATGAGCGGCTCGGGCAGCGTGATCTCGAGTGCGCTCGGCTCGCTCGGGACGGCCGCCGCGACCGTTGCGGCCTCGCCGGCGCTGGCGGCGGGCGCGGCCGTCAGCGTCGTCGCCGTGGGCGGCGCCGTCTATGCCTGCAGCGACTGAGACCAAATGAAAAAGGCGGGGCTAAACGCCCCGCCTTCCCCCTGCCCGTCCCGAAGGATTAGGCGCGTTCTTCGATGATCGTCACCAGATGCGGGATCTTGGCGACCATGCCGCGGACGGAGGGCGTGTCCTCCAGCTCGCGGGTGCGGTTCATCTTGTTCAGGCCCAGGCCTTTCAGCGTCTCGCGCTGGATGGCGGGGCGGCGGATCGGAGAGCCGATCTGCTTCACGACGATCGTGGCCATCTGCTGATCTCCTTAGGCTTCGACGGCTTCGGGAGCCGGCTTGTTTTCCTGCGGCAGGATGTCGGCCACCTTCTTGCCGCGACGCTGCGCGACCGAACGGGGGCTCGATTCCTTCTTCAGGCCATCCAGCGTCGCACGGATCATGTTGTAGGGGTTCTGCGAACCCTGCGACTTGGCGACGACGTCCTGGACGCCCAGCATCTCGAACACGGCGCGCATCGGGCCGCCGGCGATGATGCCAGTCCCCGGAACGGCGGTGCGCATGATGACCTTGCCGGCACCGTGACGACCTTCGATGTCGTGGTGCAGGGTGCGGCCGTCACGCAGTGGGACGCGGATCAGGGCGCGCTTGGCCTGCTCGGTCGCCTTGCGGATGGCTTCCGGCACTTCCTTGGCCTTGCCCTTGCCGAAGCCGACGCGGCCGCGCTGGTCGCCCACGACGACCAGAGCCGCAAAGCCGAAGCGCTTGCCGCCCTTCACGGTCTTCGAGACGCGGTTGATCGCGACAAGGCGATCCTGGAATTCCGGGTTCTCTTCGCGCTCTTCGCGGCGACCCCGGCGGTTGTCACGTTCTGCCATGAGGCATTCCTTGTATCTCTGCGCTCATCCGCGCCAGTTGTCTCAATCCTGGTGGAGCCGCACGGCGGCGGCTCCCCGGATCATCGGGGCGGCCCATCCGGTGAAGGAATGCGCCGCCCGCAGGATCAGAACTTCAGCCCGCCTTCGCGCGCCGCGTCGGCCAGAGCCTTGACCTTGCCGTGGAAGATGAAGCCGCCGCGGTCGAACACGACCTCTTCGACGCCCGCAGCCTTCGCACGCTCGGCAATCGCCGAGCCAATCTTGGCTGCCACTTCGACGTTGTTCTTGCCGACCGCGCCGAAGTCCTTCTCGAGCGTGCTGGCCGAGGCCAGGGTCACGCCGTTCACATCGTCGATGATCTGAACCGAGATGTTCTTCGACGAGCGGTGCACGGACAGCCGCGGACGGCCGTTCGACATCGCCTTCAACTTGTTCCGCACGCGCAGGCGGCGCTTCTGGAACAGCTCTTGCTTTTTCAGTGCCATTTCATGCGCCCCTTACTTCTTCTTGCCTTCCTTGCGGAAGACGAACTCGCCCTTGTAGCGGATGCCCTTGCCCTTGTAGGGCTCGGGCTTGCGCCACTCGCGGATGTTCGCGGCGACCTGACCAACGAGCTGCTGGTCGATGCCTTCCACAACGATTTCGGTCTGCTTCGGCGCCGTGATCGTGACGCCTTCCGGCACCTCGAAGTTCACGTCGTGCGAGTAGCCCAGAGCCAGCTTCAGGACGTTGCCCTGCATGTTGGCGCGGTAACCCACGCCCTGGATCTCGAGCTCTTTCTTGAAGCCCGTCGAGACGCCCGTCGCCAGGTTCTCGACCATCGAGCGGGTCATGCCCCACTGCTGGCGCGCACGCTTGGTCGTGCCGCGCGGCTTCACCGCAACCGAACCCTCTTCGAGGACCAGGTCCACATCGTCGGTCGCCGTGAAGCTGCGGGTGCCTTTCGGCCCCTTCACTTCGATGGTCTGACCCTTGATCTCGGCCGTCACGCCCTTGGGCAGTTCGACCGGCTTCTTACCAATCCGAGACATTCCGCCCTCCTTAGAACACGGTGCAGAGGACTTCGCCGCCAACATTGGCGTTGCGAGCCGCTGCATCCGACATGACGCCCTTGGGGGTCGAGACGATGGAGACGCCCAGACCCTGACGGACCTGCGGGATTTCCTTGGCGCCGGCGTAAACGCGGCGACCAGGCTTCGAGACGCGCGACAGCTCGCGGATGACCGGCGTGCCGTCGTGGTACTTCAGACCGATTTCCAGCTCCTTGTGGCCTTCGTCGGTCGTCACTTCTTCATAGCCGCGGATGTAGCCTTCGGACTGAAGGACATCCAGGACCCAACCGCGCAGTTTGCTGGCCGGGGTGCGGACGGTGGATTTGCCGCGCATCTGAGCGTTGCGGATGCGGGTCAGCATATCACCGAGAGGATCGTTCATCATCTTGTGTGCCCCCTTACCAGCTGGACTTGACCAGGCCGGGGATCTGACCTTGCGAGCCGAGCTCGCGCAGCATGATCCGCGACAGTTTCAGTTTGCGGTAGTACGCGTGCGGACGGCCGGTCAGTTGGCACCGGTTGTGCAGACGCGTCGCCGACGAGTTGCGCGGCAGCTCGGCCAGCTTCAGCGAAGCCTTGAACCGCTCTTCCATCGGCAGGGACTGGTCGTTGATGACCTCTTTCAGCGAAGCGCGCTTCGCTGCGAACTTCTTGACAAGGTGCTCGCGCTTCTTCTCGCGCTCGACCATGGATTTCTTAGCCATATCTCTTTCCCTCCGCGATCAGGCGCTAAACGGCATGTTGAAATGCTTCAGCAGCGATTTCGCTTCCGCGTCGGTCTTCGCGTTGGTGCAGATGATGATGTCCATCCCCAGAACTTCGTCGACCTTGTCGAAGTTGATCTCCGGGAACACGATGTGCTCCTTCAGGCCCATCGCGTAGTTGCCGCGACCGTCGAACGAGGTCGCCTTCACGCCGCGGAAGTCGCGGACGCGGGGCAGCGCGATGTTGATCAGGCGGTCCAGGAACTCGTACATGCGGTCGCCGCGCAGGGTCACCTTGCAGCCGAGCGGCATCTCTTCACGGACGCGGAAGCCGGCGATCGACTTCTTGGCGTGGGTGATGACAGCCTTCTGACCGGCGATCAGCGACAGCTCTTCAGCGGCCTGCTTGACCTTCTTGGTGTCCTTGACGGCCTCGCCGACGCCCATGTTCAGGACGATTTTGTCCAGACGTGGGATCTGCATGTCGTTCTTGTAGCCGAACTCTTCCTTGAGCGCGGCCTTGATCGTGTCGCGGAACTGCTGGCGCAGGCGCGGCGTGTATTTGGTGGCGTCCAGCATCAGATCACGTCTCCCGTGGTCTTGGCGAAGCGCACTTTCTTGCCGTCTTCCTCGCGGAAGCCGACGCGCGTCGCTTTGCCGTTTGCATCGATCAGCGCCAGGTTCGACAGGTCGATCGGCATGGCCTTCGGCACACGCCCGCCCTGGCTGTTCTGCGACTGCTTGGTGTGGCGGATGGCAACGTTCACGCCGTCGACGACGGCCTTGTTGTCCTTGGGCATGACAGCGGCGATCTCGCCCTGCTTGCCCTTGTCCTTGCCCGCCAGAACGACGACCTTGTCGCCTTTTTTCAGCTTGGCAGCCATCACAGCACCTCCGGCGCAAGCGAGATGATCTTCATGAAGTTCTTCGCCCGCAGCTCGCGCACGACCGGACCGAAGATCCGGGTGCCCACCGGCTCGCCCTGGTTGTTCAGGATGACGGCGGCGTTGCGGTCGAAGCGGATCGAGGTTCCGTCTTCACGGGTGACTTCTTTCGCGGTGCGGACGACGACAGCCTTGCGGACGTCGCCCTTCTTGACCCGGCCCCGCGGGATGGCTTCCTTGACGGACACGACGATGATGTCGCCCACCGACGCATAGCGACGGTGCGAACCACCCAGGACCTTGATGCACTGAACTCGGCGTGCGCCGGAGTTGTCAGCAACATCCAGATTGGTCTGCATCTGGATCATTTGGTTTCTCCCGACCTTTGGGGACTGACACGTGCAGCCCCAGGGTTTCGATCATTTCTGATCTGTGATGATGGACTTCAGGCGGTGACCGCTTCGTCCGTCAGGACAGTCCAGCGTTTCGTCTTCGAGATCGGCGCGCATTCGACGATGCGGATGAGATCGCCCACCTTGAACTGGTTCTGCGCGTCATGCGCGCGGTATTTCTTCGTCGAACGGACGGTCTTGTGCAGCAGCGGGTGCTTGAAGCGACGCTCGACCAGGACGGTGACGGTCTGTTCGTTCTTGTCACTGACGACGCGGCCTTGCAGGATGCGTTTGGGCATGGGCCAGGCTCCTTAGTTCGAGGCCGCGGCTTCCGCCGCTTTCTGGTTCAGAATCGTCTTCACGCGGGCAACGTCGCGACGAACGACGCGCATGCGCGCGGTGTTCTCGAGCTGGCCGGTGGCGGCTTGGAAGCGCAGGTTGAACGCTTCCTTCTTCAGCGCAACCAGCTGATCCTTCAGCTGGTCAGGCGTCTTCGACTTCAGTTCTTGCGCGTCCATGACGGCAGTTCCTTTCAACATCACCGGAGAGCCCCTGTCACCCAGGGCCACCCTGATTCCGGTGGAGTTTCGTGATGAAGGCCGTCCCATACAGGCTGGAACGCCCTTTGGCAACCCCGTTCTGGCCGGGTGGAAAGCCGAAGCCCCGCCAGTCGCCGGGCGGGGCTTCGTGTCAGCTTGTGGCGACCGGGCTTACCAGTCTTCGCGCGCCACGATCCGCGTCTGGACCGGCAGCTTCATCGCGCCGAGGCGCAGCGCCTCGCGGGCGATGACGTCGTTGACGCCGTCGATCTCGAACATGATCCGGCCGGGATGGACGCGAGCAGCCCAGAAATCGACCGAGCCCTTGCCCTTACCCATCCGCACTTCCGTCGGCTTCGAGGAAACCGGCACGTCCGGGAAGATCCGGATCCAGACCCGGCCCTGACGCTTCATGTGGCGGGTGATCGCGCGGCGGGCCGCCTCGATCTGCCGCGCGGTCACGCGCTCGGGCTCGGTGGCTTTCAGGGCGAACGAGCCGAAGTTCAGGTCGAAACCGCCCTTCGCCTCGCCGTGGATCCGGCCCTTGTGCTGTTTGCGGAACTTCGTCCGTTTCGGTTGCAGCATCTTTTTCTACTCCTTACCGGGCGTCGCGACGCGGGCCGCGGGGGGACGGACCTTCCTGAGCCTCGGCGGTGCGGCGATCATGGGCTTGCGGATCATGTTCCATGATCTCGCCCTTGAAGATCCACACCTTGACGCCGATGATCCCGTAGGGGGTCGTGGCTTCGGACAGCGCGTAGTCGATGTCGGCCCGCAGCGTGTGCAGCGGAACGCGGCCCTCGCGGTACCATTCGGTCCGCGCGATCTCGGCGCCGCCGAGACGGCCGCCGACGTTCACGCGGATGCCCAGGGCACCCATGCGCATGGCGTTCTGAACGGCGCGCTTCATCGCGCGGCGGAACGAGACCCGACGCTCGAGCTGCTGCGCGATCGACTCGGCCACCAGCTGCGCGTCGACTTCCGGTTTCCGGACCTCGACGATGTTCAGGTGCAGCTCGCTGTCGGTGAAGTTCGCCAGCTTCTTGCGCAGCGTCTCGATGTCCGCGCCCTTCTTGCCGATGATGACACCGGGGCGGGCAGCGTGGATCGTGACGCGGCACTTCTTGTGCGGACGCTCGATGATGACGCGGCTGACGCCGGCCTGCTTGGCTTCCGTGTGGATGAAGTCCCGGATCTTCAGGTCTTCAAGCAGCAGATTGCCATAGTCCTTGTCGTCGGCGTACCAGCGGCTGTCCCAGGTGCGGTTGACCTGGAGGCGCATGCCGATCGGATTGACCTTCTGACCCATTACGCTTGCTCCTCGACTTGGCGCACCTTGATGGTGATTTCCGAAAACGGCTTCATGATCTTGCCGAACCGGCCACGCGCCCGCGGACGGCCGCGCTTCATCACCAGGTTCTTGCCGACCCAGGCTTCCGCGACGACCAGGTTGTCGACGTCGAGGCCGTGGTTGTTCTCGGCGTTCGCGATGGCGGACTGAAGGCATTTCTTCACGTCGCCGGCGATGCGCTTGTGCGAGAAGGTCAGGTCGGCCAGAGCCTTGTCGACCTTCTTGCCGCGGATCAGCTGGGCCACCAGGTTCAGCTTCTGCGGCGAGGTGCGAAGCATCTTCGTCTTGGCGAAGGCCTCGTTCTCCGCCACGCGGCGCGGATTGTTTTCCTTACCCATGACGATTACTTCCTCTTGGCTTTCTTGTCCGCAGCGTGACCGTAATAGGTGCGCGTGGGCGAATATTCACCGAACTTCTGGCCGATCATCTCTTCGGAGACGTTCACCGGGATGTGCTTCTGCCCGTTGTAGACGCCGAAGGTCAGGCCGACGAATTGCGGCAGGATGGTCGAGCGACGCGACCAGATCTTGATGACATCGGATTTGCCCGACTCGCGAGCCTTCTCCGCCTTCTTGAGCACATAGGCGTCAACAAAGGGGCCTTTCCAAACAGAACGTGCCATAGGTCAGCGCCCCTTCTTCTTCGCGTGACGCGAACGCAAGATGTACTTGTCGGTCGCCTTGTTGCTGCGGGTCTTCTTGCCCTTGGTGTCCTTGCCCCAGGGCGTGACCGGCGTGCGGCCACCCGACGTGCGGCCCTCACCACCACCATGAGGGTGGTCGATCGGGTTCATCGCGACGCCGCGGACGCTCGGGCGGATGCCCTTGTGGCGGTTGCGGCCGGCTTTCCCGAGGTTCTGGTTCGAGTGGTCCGCGTTCGACACGGCGCCGATCGTGGCCATGCACTCCTGCCGGACCAGGCGCAGCTCGCCCGAGCTGAGGCGGATCTGGGCGTAGCCGCCGTCACGGCCGACGAACTGGGCGTAGGTGCCCGCCGAGCGCGCGATCTGGCCGCCCTTGCCGGGTTTCAGCTCGACGTTGTGGACGATCGTGCCGATCGGCATGCCGCTGAAGGGCATGGCGTTGCCGGGCTTCACGTCGACCTTGGCGCCGGCGACGACCTTGTCACCCACCGCAAGACGCTGCGGGGCCAGGATGTAGGCCTGCGTGCCGTCCTCGTACTTCACCAGGGCGATGAAGGCGGTGCGGTTGGGGTCGTACTCGATCCGCTCGACCGTGGCCGAGATGTCGAACTTCGTGCGCTTGAAATCGACGATGCGATACAGGCGCTTCGCCCCGCCGCCTTGGCGGCGCATGGTGATCCGTCCGGTGTTGTTCCGTCCGCCCTTCTTCGTCAGACCCTCGGTGAGGGACTTGACCGGGCGGCCTTTCCAAAGCTCCGAACGGTCGATCAGAACCAGCCCGCGCTGGCCAGGCGTCGTCGGTTTATACGACTTCAATGCCATCTTTCTGTCTTCCGTTGCTTTGGACCAGGATGGTCCGTTTCAGTCAAATGATGCGGCCCCGGACAGGCCGGGGCCGCAGATTCGCGCTCACCTATCAGAGACCGGTGGTCACGTCGATGGTGTTGCCCGCTTCCAGCGTGACATAGGCCTTCTTGACGTCGCTGCGACGGCCGGGCTGGCCGCGGAAGCGCTTGGTCTTGCCCTTGGTGATGGTCGTGTTGACCGCCTTCACCTTGACGCCGAACAGGGCCTCGACCGCATCCTTGATCTGCGGCTTGGAGGCGTCCTTCGACACCTGGAAGACGACACCGTTGTTCTCCGAGGTCAGCGTGGCCTTCTCGGTGATGATCGGCTTGACGATCACGTCGTAATGTTCAGCTTTCGCGCTCATTTCAGGCGAGCCTCCAGAGCTTCGACCCCTGCGCGCGTGATCACCAGCGTGTCACGCTTGAGGATGTCATACACGTTGGCGCCCATCGACGGCAGGATGTCCACGCCCTCGATGTTGCGGGCGGCGCGGGCGAAGCCTTCGTTGACTTCGGCACCGTCGATCACCAGCACGCGCTTCCAGCCGTTTTCCTTGACGGCCTTGGCGACGGCCGAGGTCTTGGCATCGGCGAGGTTCAGATCCTCGATGATGACCAGCTCACCCGCCGTGGCTTTCGCCGACAGCGCGTGACGCAGACCCAGGGCGCGGACCTTCTTGGGAAGATCGAACGCATGGCTGCGCGGGGTCGGACCCTTGTAGACGCCGCCGTGACGGAAGATCGGGGCCTTCTTGGAGCCGTGGCGTGCGCCGCCGGTGCCCTTCTGGCGATAGATCTTCTTCGTCGAGTAGCTCACGTCCGACTTGCCCAGGACCGAGTGCGTCCCGGCCTGCGCCTTGGCGCGCTGCCAGCGGACGACGCGCTGCAGGATGTCGCCGCGCGGCTCCAGCCCGAAGATGTCGTCGGCCAGCTCGATCGACCCGGCAGTGCCGGAATCCAGCTTGATCACATCAAGTTTCATCACTTGTCTCCTTCCGGCGCGTCGTCGTTTCCGGCCGGAACGTCCGCGTTGGGATCGGCAGCTTCCTTGTCGGACTGGATCGACGCCTCGGCCTCGGCCAGGGCGGCGGCTTCCTGCTCGGCGGCAAGGCGAGCGGCCTCTTCACGCGCGGCTTCCTCGGCGGCGGCCGCGGCGGCGGCGGCTTCCTCGGCCAGGCGCTTGGCTTCGTCGGCGGCCGAGCGCAGCGCGGCCGGGTAGATCACGTTCTCGGGCGTCGCCTTCTTGACGGCGTCCTTGATCGTGACCCAGCCACCCTTCGAGCCCGGAACCGAACCCTTGACCATGATCAGGCCGCGGTCGGCGTCGGTGCGGACGACCTGCAGGTTCTGCGTGGTGACGCGAACGGCACCCAGATGACCCGCCATCTTCTTGCCCTTGAACACCTTGCCGGGGTCCTGGCACTGGCCGGTCGAGCCGTGCGAGCGGTGGCTGATCGACACGCCGTGCGAGGCGCGCAGGCCGCCGAAGTTGTGACGCTTCATGGCGCCCGCAAAGCCCTTACCGATCGAGGTGCCGGCGATGTCCACGTACTGACCCGCGAAGTAGTGGTCAGCGGTGATCTCTTCACCGACATTGATCAGGTTCTCTTCGGCGACGCGGAACTCGGCGATCTTGCGCTTGGGCGCGACCGAGGCCTTGGCGAAGTGGCCGCGCATCGCGGCGGTCGTGCGCTTGGCCTTGGCAACGCCGGCGCCCAGTTGGACGGCGGTGTAGCCATCGGTCGCGGCGGTGCGCTGCGCGATGACCTGAAGGCCGTCCAGCTGCAGGACGGTGACGGGAACCTGACGGCCATCCTCGAGGAACAGACGCGTCATGCCCAGTTTCTTGGCGATAACACCAGTACGCAACATGTCGTGCCTCCTCAGACCTTGATCTCGACATCCACGCCGGCGGCGAGGTCGAGCTTCATGAGGGCGTCAACGGTCTGCGGGGTCGGATCGACGATGTCCAGCAGACGCTTGTGCGTGCGGATCTCCCACTGGTCGCGCGACTTCTTGTCGATGTGCGGACCACGGAGAACCGTGAATTTCTCGATCTTGTTCGGCAGCGGAATCGGGCCGCGGACGGTCGCGCCGGTGCGCTTGGCCGTGTTCACGATCTCCTGCGTGCTGGATTCCAGGACGCGGTAATCGAAGGCCTTTAGCCGGATGCGGATATTCTGGCTTTGCATAGTCATCCCTCTGGCGGGGAGTTCCAGTTGAGAGGCTGACAGCGCACCATGCCCCGCCAGCGTCGAACCGTCTAAATAAGAGCAGGCCGCCCGAATGATGGCGGCCCTGCACAAAGCGACCGAATCCCTCGTGCGAAGGACGGCGGCGATGCGGGCTTTTCCTCGATTGGCGGCCGGGTGTCAAGGGCAAGGCGGCCAAGGTATGCGGCTTCCGGTCCCGTCGGCCTGCATGGCGCCGTCAAGGCGCCCCGCACCCTTCCGCCAAGGAAAAAGGCCGCCCCGTGGGGCGGCCTTTCGCGTGGTCGCTGTGGCTCAGATCACTTGATGATCTTCGAGACGACGCCGGCGCCGACGGTGCGGCCGCCTTCGCGGATGGCGAAGCGCAGCTTCTCTTCCATCGCGATCGGGGCGATCAGCTCGACCTCGAACTTCAGGTTGTCGCCCGGCATCACCATCTCGGTGCCTTCCGGCAGCTTCACGGTGCCCGTCACGTCCGTCGTGCGGAAGTAGAACTGCGGGCGGTAGTTCGCGAAGAACGGCGTGTGGCGGCCGCCCTCTTCCTTGGTCAGGATGTAGGCCTCGGCCTCGAACTGCGTGTGCGGCGTCACCGACTTCGGCTTGACCAGGACCTGGCCGCGCTCGACGCCGTCACGGTCGATGCCGCGCAGCAGGACGCCCACGTTGTCGCCCGCCTCGCCGCGATCCAGCAGCTTGCGGAACATCTCGACGCCCGTGCAGGTCGTCTTCTTGGTGTCGCGGATGCCCACGATCTCCAGCTCGTCGCCGACGTTGACGGCGCCGCGCTCGATCCGGCCGGTCACCACCGTGCCGCGGCCCGAGATCGAGAACACGTCCTCGATCGGCATCAGGAACGGCTGGTCGATGGCGCGCTCGGGGGTCGGGATGTACTCGTCCACCGCGGCGATCAGCGCGCGGATCGAGTTCTCGCCGATCTCGGGATCGCGGCCTTCCATCGCGGCCAGCGCCGAGCCCTTGATGATCGGGATGTCGTCGCCCGGGTAGTCGTAGGAGGACAGCAGCTCGCGCACCTCCATCTCGACCAGTTCGAGCAGCTCCTCGTCATCCACCTGGTCGACCTTGTTGAGGTAGACTACCATGTAGGGGATGCCGACCTGGCGGCCCAGCAGGATGTGCTCGCGCGTCTGCGGCATCGGGCCGTCGGCGGCGTTCACGACCAGGATCGCGCCGTCCATCTGCGCCGCGCCGGTGATCATGTTCTTGACGTAGTCGGCGTGGCCCGGGCAGTCCACGTGGGCGTAGTGGCGCGCCTCGGATTCGTATTCCACATGCGCGGTCGAGATCGTGATCCCGCGGGCCTTCTCTTCGGGCGCGCCGTCAATCTGGTCATAGGCGCGGAACTCGCCGAAATACTTCGTGATCGCTGCCGTCAGGGTCGTCTTGCCGTGGTCAACGTGGCCGATCGTGCCGATGTTGACGTGCGGTTTCGTCCGTTCAAACTTTGCCTTTGCCATGTGGGCCTCCTGGATACCGCGGGGCATGGCGTGACGGCCCCGGATTTGACGTGCGCTGCGATCTATAAGGGCGGCGGGGAAAAATCAAGGGCGCGCCGACGCCTGCCGCTGTTTGCCCCGGCGCCGGAACCGCGGGGCGGAACGCACGTTCGGTCGCGGTGCCGCGGACGCCGGACGTCCGCGCGGACAGAGGAGGAATCCCGATGAGTTTAATGAAGAGCCTCGTGCGAGTCGCAGCCGGCGTGGCGCTGGCCAAGGGCCTCGGCTCGGCCATGCGCCAGCATCAGGGCCAGCAGCCCGGGCAGGCCCCGCGGCAGGGCGGCGGCCTGCTGAACGACATTCTTGGCAACAACACCACCGGCCAGGGCGCTGGTCTCGGTGACCTGCTGGGCCGGCTCGGCGGCAGCTTGGGCGGCGGCGGCATGGATAGCGGCACGGGCACGGGCACAGGCACTGGCATGGGCGGCGGCCTGAGCGGCGGCCGCGGTCGTGGCGGCCTTGGCGGGTTGCTGGACGGGCTCGGCGGCGGCGGCGGAAGCTCGGGTGGCGGCCTGCGGGACATCCTGGCAGGCGCGCTCGGCGGCAGCATGGCGGGGGGCCTCGCGCAGAAGGACTCGCAGCCTGCCAACGACGCCAGCTTCGGCCAGGTTCTCGACGACGCGGTCGAGCATGGCGGCGAGCCGACGATCGCGCCCACGCCCGAGCAGAACGCGCTGGCCGGTCTGATGCTGCGCGCCATGATCCAGGCCGCCAAGGCCGACGGCCGGATCGACGAGGGCGAGCGCGCGCGCCTGACCCAGCATATCGGCGAGGATCTGGACGCGGACGAGCAGCAGTTCATCCGCACGCAGATGGCCGCGCCCGTCGATGCGGCGGCGCTGGCCGCCGACGTGCCGCGGGGTCTTGAGGCGCAGGTCTACCTGATGTCGCTTCTGGCCATCGAGCTGGAGGACGAGGCTGAGAAGACCTATCTGCGCGAGCTTGCGAGCCATCTGCGTTTGGACGCCGCACGGGTTGATGCGCTGCACCGCCAGGTCGGGGCGCCCACGCTGAACTGAGGCCGAAGACCGGCCGCGGCAGGCTGCACCCGGCCTGCCGCACACCACGCCCCGCGCCGACGGCGACAGGGCCGTCAACGAAAGAGATCCGATGTCCGACACACCTCCGAACCCGCCCTTCCGCAGCGGCGCGCTGGACCAGCCGCGCATGATCCATCCCGACTTCCCCGAGCAGCACCAGCCCGCGCCGGGCCTTGCCACGCGCATGGACCCGCTGCCCGACCACGGCGAGGAAAGCTATCGCGGCTCGGGCCGGCTGAAGGGCAAGCGGGCGCTGATCACCGGCGGCGACAGCGGCATCGGCGCCGCCGCCGCCATCGCCTTTGCCCGCGAGGGCGCGGATGTTGCCATCAGCTACCTGCCTGACGAGCAGGAGGACGCCGACCGCGTGATCGCCGCCATCGAGGCGGAGGGCCGGCGCGCCGCCGCCCTGCCCGGCGACATCCGCGACGAGGGTTTCTGCAAGGAGATGGTGGAAAGCGCCGTCTCGCAGCTGGGCGGGCTGGGCGTTCTGGTGAACAATGCCGGGCGCCAGCAGTACTGCCACCGGCTCGAGGATCTCGCATCCGAGGATTTCGACGCGACGATGAAGGTGAATGTCTATGCGCCCTTCTGGATCACCAAGGCGGCGCTGCCGCATATGGGCACGGGCGGGTCGATCATCATCACCTCGTCGGTGCAGGCCAAGTCGCCGGCCGGGCATCTCTTCGACTATGCGCAGAGCAAGGCGGCCAACGTCGCCTTCGCGCAGTCGCTGGCCAAGCAGCTGGCCCCGCGCGGCATCCGCGTGAACGCCGTATGTCCCGGCCCGTTCTGGACGCCGTTGCAGATCAGCGGCGGGCAGACCCCCGAGAAGGCGCAGCAGCACGGCGCCAGCCAGCCGCTCGGCCGTCCCGGCCAGCCGGTGGAAATCGCGCCGATCTACGTCCTGCTGGCTTCGGACGAGGGCAGCTATCTGACCGGCGAGTTCTTCGGCGCGGTCGGGGGCAGCGGCCTCTAGTCCTGCGGGAAGCGGTTGTCGCGCGGGAAACCGCGCGGCGCCATCCGGCCGGCGCTGCCGCGCTTGCCCAGCCACTCGGTCAGGTCGGTCTCGGTCCGGGTCTTGCCGCCGCCCATCGGCCAGCTGAGCCCCTGCGCCAGCGTCAGGCAGACCGCGTCGCGCATCTGCTCGTCGCGCAGAAGACCGCCGCCCTTGCCGTAGCGCTGCAGCCGCACGCCCTTGCCGCGCGCCATCTCGGGCAGCTCGGCCAGCGGGAAGACCAGCATCTTGCGGTTCTCGCCGATGACCGCGACATGGTCGCCGTCCACGGCCCGGCACAGCAGCGCCTCGCCGTTCAGCACCTGCTTGCCCGTCTTCGTCTGCGCCAGGATGTCGCCGGCGCCGACGATGAAGCCGTCGCCCGATTTCGAGCCCACCAAATAGCGGCTCCCTTCGCGCCAAGGGAACATGGCGATGATCTCGGCCTCGTTCGGCAGGTCGATCATCAGGCGCAGCGGCTCGCCCATGCCCCGCCCGCCGGGCAGGTTGACGGCAGGCAGGGTGTAGAAGCGCCCGTTCGAGGCGAAGAGCATCAGCTTGTCGGTCGTCTCGGCATGGATCGCCCGGCCGGGGCCGTCGCCGTCCTTGAACTTCACCTCGGCGTCCAGCGGCTGGTGGCCCTTCATCGCCCGGATCCAGCCCATCTTCGACAGGATCACCGTGACCGGCTCGCGCTCGATCATGGCATCGAGGTCGATCACCGGCGCATCCGCCGCCGCCTCAGCGATGGTGGTGCGGCGCTGGCCCTCGGGCTTGGACTTGCCGAAGGCGTTGCGCACCGCCTTCAGCTCGGCGGCGATGCGGTCCCATTGCGCGGCCGGATCGTCCAGCATGGCCTGCAGGCCCGCCCGCTCGTCCAGAAGCCCGTCCCGCTCGGCCCGCAGCTCGATCTCTTCCAGCTTGCGGAGCGCGCGCAGGCGCATGTTCAGGATCGCCTCGACCTGCACCTCGGTCAGCGCGAACTCGGCCATCATCACGGCCTTGGGCTCGTCCTCGTGGCGGATGATCTCGATCACCCGATCGAGGTTCAGGTAGGCGATCAGGTAGCCTTCCAGCACCTCGAGCCGGGCGGCGATCTTGTCCAAGCGGTATTGCGAGCGGCGGACCAGCACCTCGCGCCGGTGGTCGAGGAAGGCGCGCAGCACCTCCTTGAGCGAGCAGACCTTGGGCACGCGGCCGTCGATCAGCACGTTCATGTTCAGGTTGAAGCGGATCTCGAGATCGCTCATCCGGAACAGCGCACCCATCAGCTGGTCGGGATCGACCGTGCGGGCCTTGGGTTCCAGCACGATGCGGATGTCCTCGGCCGATTCGTCGCGAACATCGGCAAGGATCGGGACCTTGCGGGTCTGGATCAGCTCGGCCAGGCGCTCGATCAGCTTGGACTTCTGGACCTGGTAGGGAATCTCGGTAACGACGATCTGCCAGAGGCCGCGGCCGAGGTCCTCGACCGACCAGCGCGCGCGCAGGCGAAAGGCGCCGCGGCCGGTGCGGTAGGTTTCGGCGATGCTTTCGGGACTTTCGACCACCACGCCGCCGGTCGGGAAGTCCGGCCCCTTGATCAGCGTCGCCAGCGTGTCGTCCCGCGCCTCGGGCGTCTTGATCAGGTGAAGACAGGCATCCACGACCTCGTGCAGGTTGTGGGGCGGGATGTTGGTCGCCATGCCGACCGCGATCCCGGACGCGCCGTTGGCCAGCAGGTTCGGGAAAGCCGAGGGCAGCACGATCGGCTCGGTCAGCGTGCCGTCGTAATTGGGGCGGTAATCGACCGCGTCCTCGGCCAGCCCGTCCATCAGCACCTCGGCCGTCGCGGCAAGGCGGGCCTCGGTGTAGCGGGCCGCCGCCGGGTTGTCGCCGTCGATGTTGCCGAAGTTTCCCTGCCCGTCCACCAGCGGGTAGCGCATGGCGAAGTCTTGGGCGAGCCGCGCCATCGCGTCGTAGATCGCCGCGTCGCCATGTGGGTGGTAGTTGCCCATCACGTCGCCGGTGATCTTCGCCGACTTGCGGAACGGCCCGTTCGGCGACAGGCGCAGCTCGCGCATGGCATAGAGGATGCGGCGATGCACCGGCTTCAGCCCGTCCCGCGCGTCGGGCAGCGCCCGGTGCATGATCGTCGACAGCGCATAGGTCAGGTAGCGCTCGCCGATGGCGCGGCTGAGCGGTTCGGAATGCGTGCCGGTGGTCGCGGCGGCGGGGTCGGGAAGCAGATCGTCGGACATGGCGTCTGGATAGGGTGCGGCGATGCATCGGTCCAGATGCAAATGCGGCCGGCCGGAACGGGCGCGGCGGCCATGCGTTGGGCGCTCAGGGACCTGCCCGGCTTCGGGCGACACGACATTCGGGGGCAAGATGTTGAGACTGCCGGTTCTATTGCTGGTGACGATGGCCGGGATCATCGGCGCCATGCTCATCTGGGGCGACGGCGACCTGCGCGCCGACCGCAGACCCGCCCCCGCCCCGACCGTCGCCGCCGCGCCCGAAGCGGAGGCCGTGCCCGAGCCGCAACAGGACCTGACCGCCGCGGCCGCCGCGGACGAGATCGCCGCCGTGCCCGAGGACGCGCCGCCCCCTGAGACGGCAGAGGCACCGCCCGCCGAGCAGGCCGGGGGGATCGAGCGTTTCGCCGGCCCCACGCTTCAGGTCTCGCCCGAGTTCGCGGACCAGACGGACGCCCCGGCCGAAGCGGGCGAGGCGTCGCTCTGGGTGACGGCGACGCGCCTCAACATGCGGGCAGCGCCCAGTTCCGGCGCGAGCGTCGTCACCGGCCTCGACGGCGGCACCGGGCTGGTGCCCCTCGGCCCGACGGACGGAGACTGGGTCGAGGTCCGCGCCCCCTCCGGCCAGACCGGCTACGTCTCGAGCCAGTTCGTCACCACCGCCCCGCCGCAATGACGCCGAAAGGCCGCGTCCTTGTCACCGGCTGCTCGTCCGGGATCGGTCTCGATGCCGCGCGCCGCCTAACGGCCGAGGGCTGGAGGGTCGTCGCCACCTGCCGCCGCCCCGAGGACATCGCGGCGCGGCAGGCCGAGGGGATGGATTGCCTGCATCTGGACCTGGCGGATGAGGCAAGCGTCACCGCCTGCGCCGAGGCCGCGCTGGCCGCCGGCCCCGTGGACGCGCTGGTCAACAACGCCGCCTTCGCCCTGCCCGGCGCGGTCGAGGACATGCCCCGCGGCGCCCTGCGCGCGATCTTCGAGGTGAACCTCTTCGGCACCCACGACCTGACCCGCCGGCTGATCCCGCAGCTGCGCCAGCGCGGCGGGCGCATCGTCAACATCAGCTCGGTCCTCGGCCTCGTCGGCATCCCCTGGCGCGGACCCTATGTCGCCACGAAGTTCGCGCTGGAGGGGCTGACCGACGTCCTGCGGCTGGAGATGCACGGCACCGGCGTCGAGGTCGTCCTGATCGAGCCCGGTCCGATCACCAGCCGCATCCGCGAGAACGCCATTCCCCATTTCGAGCGATGGGTGGACTGGCGCGGCAGCCCGCGCGCCGAGCAATACTGCGCGAGCCTGCTGAAGCGCCTCTATGAGCCCTCCGGCAAGGACCGGTTCGAGCTGCCGCCCTCGGCCGTGTCGGACCGCATCCTGGCGGCCCTGACGGCGGCCAGGCCGGCCCCGCGCTACTATGTCACGGCCCCCACGCGCATTTCCGGCGTGGCGCGGCGGCTTCTTCCGACCCGCGCTCTGGACTGGTTCGCGCGGCGCAACTAGGTTCACCCGCGAAAGGCGGTCCCTGATGCAAGACAGAACCCTCATGATCCTCAGCATGGTCCTGATCGGCGGGGTCATCGCGATCCTGCTGACCGGCATCGGAGGCTTCGCCAAGGGCGGCGAGTTCAACCGCAAGCACGGCAACCGGATGATGCGCTGGCGGCTCTACGCCCAGGCCTTCGCCATCGTGGTGATGCTGGGCTATGTCTGGTGGAGGGCGAACTGATGGTCGTCCTGAACCGCATCTACACCCGCACCGGCGACAAGGGCGACACGGCGCTGTCGGATGGCAGCCGCGTCGCCAAGCACGATCCGCGCGTCGAGGCCTATGGCACGGTGGACGAGTTGAACGCGACCCTCGGCCTCTGCCGCCTGCACGCGGACGGCGATCTGGCCGCGCAGCTCTCGGTGATCCAGAACGACCTGTTCGATCTGGGCGCGGACCTCTCGCGCCCGAACATGGCGGCGGACGACGAGGCCGGCTACCCGGTCCTGCGGATCATCGACGCGCAGGTGGACCGTTTGGAGGCCGAGATCGACGCGATGAACGCCCGCCTGACGCCGCTTCGCAGCTTCATCCTGCCCGGCGGCAGCGCGCTGGCCGCTCATCTGCACCTTGCCCGCACCGTCTGCCGCCGCGCCGAGCGGCGCGCGACCGAGCTGCTGGCCGGGGGCGACGTGAACGCGGCGGCCATCCGCTACCTCAACCGGCTGTCCGACTGGCTCTTCGTCGCGGGCCGCATCGCCAACGAGGACGGGGCGTCGGACATCCTCTGGGTGCCGGGCGCCAGCCGCTGAACGGCGCAAACGCTGCGTCGCCGTGACGCTTTTGTTCTGTCGCTCGGGTCCGGCTCTGGCTAACGTCCCGAACCGAAAGATGACGCAACCAAGGGAGAGAGGCGCATGAAAGTCCTCGTGCCAGTCAAGCGCGTGATCGACTACAACGTGAAGGCCCGCGTGAAGGCGGACGGGTCGGGGGTCGATCTGGCCAACGTGAAGATGTCGATGAACCCCTTCGACGAGATCGCCGTCGAAGAGGCGATCCGGCTGAAGGAAAAGGGCGTGGCGACCGAGATCGTCGCCGTGTCCATCGGCGTGAAGCAGGCGCAGGAAACGCTGCGCACGGCACTGGCCATGGGCGCGGACCGCGCGATCCTGGTCATCGCCGCCGACGACGTCCACCAGGACATCGAGCCGCTGGCCGTCGCCAAGATCCTCAAGGCCGTGATCGCCGAGGAGGCGCCGCAGCTGGTCATCGCCGGCAAGCAGGCCATCGACAACGACATGAACGCGACCGGCCAGATGCTCGCCGCGCTGCTCGGCTGGAGCCAGGCGACCTTCGCCAGCAAGATCGAGATCTCGGGCGAGACGGCTCAGGTCACGCGCGAGATCGACGGGGGCCTGCAGACCATCGAGGTCAAGCTGCCCACCATCGTCACCGCCGACCTGCGCCTGAACGAGCCGCGCTACGCCTCGCTGCCGAATATCATGAAGGCGAAGAAGAAGCCGCTGGATGAGAAGACGGCCGCCGACTACGGCGTCGACGTGACGCCGCGCCTGACGATCGTGAAGACGCGCGAGCCCGAGGGCCGCAAGGCCGGGATCAAGGTCGGCTCGGTGGACGAGCTGGTGACGAAACTGAAAGAAGCGGGGGTGGTGTGATGGCAGTTCTTCTTCTGGCCGAAGTCATGAACGGCGAGCTGGGCGTTGACGCGACCGCGAAGGCCGTTGCCGCCGTGAAGCCGCTCGGCGACGTGACCGTCCTCTGCGCCGGCGCCTCGGCCCGCGGCGCGGCCGCGACCGCCGCCACCATCGAGGGCGTCGCGAAGGTCCTCGTCGCCGAGGATGCGCGCTACGGACACCGACTGGCCGAACCGACCGCGGCGCTGCTGGCGCAGCTCGCTTCGAACTACAGCCACATCGCGGCGCCCGCGACGACCGACGCCAAGAACATCATGCCCCGCGTCGCCGCGCTTCTGGACGTGATGATCATCTCCGAGGTATCGGCCGTCATCGACGCTGACACGTTCGAGCGCCCGGTCTATGCCGGCAACGCGATCCAGACGGTGAAATCCGCCGACAGCGTGAAGGTCATGACCATCCGCAGCGCCAGCTTCGACGCCGCCGGCACCGGCGCCGGCGCCCCGGTCGAGGACGCGACGCTGGCCGACGATCCCGGCCTCTCGAGCTGGCTGAACGACGAGGTCGCCGCCTCCGACCGCCCCGAACTGGGCTCGGCCAAGCGCATCGTCTCAGGCGGCCGCGCGGTCGGCTCCAAGGAGCAGTTCGCGATGATCGAGACCCTCGCCGACAAGCTGGGTGCGGCCGTGGGCGCGTCCCGCGCGGCGGTCGACTCGGGTTACGCGCCGAACGACTGGCAGGTCGGCCAGACCGGCAAGGTCGTCGCCCCCGACCTCTACGTGGCCGTCGGCATCTCGGGCGCGATCCAGCACCTCGCGGGGATGAAGGACAGCAAGGTCATCGTCGCGATCAACAAGGACGAGGAGGCCCCGATCTTCCAGGTCGCCGATTACGGCCTGGTCGGAGACCTCTTCCAGATCGTCCCGGAACTGACCGAGAAGCTCTGACTCTCTCCTGTGCGCAAATATCCCGGGGGGGAGTCGCGGCACGCGACGGGGGGCAGCGCCCCCCTCCCCGGCAGCCCCACCGCCCCCGCCTCCGGCAGGGGCGGTTTTGCATTGCGGCACCCTGCGGCCCGCCCTATCGTCCGCCCGAGGAAAAACGGAGGACATCATGGCGATCCAATCTGTGGGCGTGGTCGGTGCGGGCCAGATGGGCAACGGGATTGCCCATGTCTTCGCGGTGGCGGGCTATGACGTGCTCCTGAGCGATGTCAGCCGCGACGCGCTCGACAAGGCCGTCGCGTTGATCGACAAGAACCTCGACCGCCAGGTCAGCCGCGAGAAGATCTCGGCCGAGGACAAGGCTGCTGCGATGGGCCGCATCCGCACCACCATGACCATCGCCGACCTCGGCGCGAGCGACCTCGTGATCGAGGCCGCGACCGAGCGCGAGGCCGTCAAGCACGAGATCTTCGCCCAGCTTCTGCCGCATCTGAAGCCGACGACCATCCTGACCTCGAACACGTCCTCGATCTCGATCACGCGGCTGGCCAGCCGCACCGACCGGCCCGAGAAGTTCATGGGCTTCCACTTCATGAACCCCGTCCCGGTCATGCAGCTGGTCGAGCTGATCCGCGGCATCGCCACCGACGACGAGACCTACCAAGCCCTGCTGGCGGTCGTGGAGAAGCTGGGCAAGACCTCGGCCACGGCCGAGGATTTTCCGGCTTTCATCGTCAACCGCATCCTCATGCCGATGATCAACGAGGCGGTCTACACGCTCTACGAGGGCGTCGGCTCGGTGAAGTCGATCGATCTCGCAATGAAGCTCGGCACCAACCATCCGATGGGCCCGCTGGAACTGGCCGACTTCATCGGCCTCGACACCTGCCTCGCGATCATGAACGTGCTGCATGACGGGCTGGCGGACACCAAGTACCGGCCCTGTCCGCTTCTGACGAAATATGTCGAAGCCGGCTGGCTGGGGCGCAAGACGGGCCGCGGCTTTTACGACTATCGCGGCGATACCCCGGTTCCGACACGCTGAATGTCGCTTTCGGGCGGGCATGGCGCGGCGCGCGGTCGTTGACTGAGCGGATAATCAACAAACCCGACAGGAGAGAGACATGACGTCAAGACCCCTGACCGCCGCCTTGGCGCTGAGCCTTCTTGCGGCCCCCGCCCTGGCCCAGGACCCGGCAGAGTGCAGCACCGTGCGCCTGTCCGATCCGGGCTGGACGGACATCACCGCCACCAACGGCGTCGCAGCGGTTCTTCTGGATGCGCTCGGCTACCAGGCCGACATCGCGACCCTTTCGGTTCCGGTGGGCTACGAGGCGCTGAAGGGCGCGCAGACCGACGTCTTCCTGGGCAACTGGATGCCCGCGCAGCAGCGCTTCCGCGACGACCTCGACGCGTCGGGCACCGTGACCGAGCTGGTGCGGAACCTCGAGGGCGCCAAGTTCACCCTGGCCGTCAACCCCGCCGCCGCCGAGCTGGGCGTAACCGACTTCGCCGACCTCGACGCTCATCGCGACGCCTTCCAGGGCCGCATCTACGGGATCGAGCCGGGCGCGCCGGCGAACCAGTCGATCCAGGCGATGATCGATTCGGACGAGTTCGGCCTCGGCGATTGGGAGCTCGTCGAAAGCGGCGAGCAGGCGATGCTGGCGCAGGTCACGCGCAACAGCGGCACGCCGACCGTCTTTCTGGCCTGGGCGCCCCATCCGATGAACGAGGCGATCGACATCACCTATCTCTCGGGCGGCGACGCGCAGTTCGGGCCGGACTTCGGCGGCGCGACCGTCCACACCCTCGCCCGCAGCGCATGGACCGAGAGCTGCCCCAATGCCGCGCGTCTCTTCAGCCAGCTCGTCTTCGACGTGCCGATGGAGAACCAGCTGATGGGCAAGATCCTCGACGACGGCGCGGACGCGCAGGAGGCCGCCCGCGAATGGCTGGCCGAGAACCCGCAGGCGATGGAGCCGTGGCTCGACGGCGTCACCACGCTGGACGGGCAGCCCGGTCTCGAGGCGGTGCAGGCGGCGGTCGCCGGCTGACGCATGACGCCGAACATCCTGATCCTGATGGCGGATCAGCTGTCGGGGGTGCTTTTCCCCGACGGCCCCGCCGACTTCCTGCACGCCCCGAACCTGAAGCGCCTGGCCGAGCGTTCGACCCGCTACGCCAACGCATATACCGGCAGCCCGCTCTGCGCGCCGGGGCGGGCCAGCTTCATGTCGGGCCAGCTGCCAAGCCGCACGCGGGTCTACGACAACGCGGCCGAGTTCGCCTCGGACATCCCGACCTATGCCCATCACCTGCGCCGGGCGGGCTGGCACACCTGCCTGTCCGGCAAGATGCATTTCGTCGGCCCCGACCAGCTGCACGGCTTCGAGGAGCGGCTGACGACCGACATCTACCCCGCCGACTTCGGTTGGACTCCGGATTACCGCAAGCCGGGCGAGCGGATCGACTGGTGGTATCACAACCTCGGCTCCGTCACCGGTGCCGGGGTCGCCGAGATCACCAACCAGCTCGAATATGACGACGAGGTCGCCTATCACGCCTGCCGCAAGCTCTATGACCTCGCGCGCGGCAAGGACGAGCGGCCCTGGTGCCTGACGGTCAGCTTCACTCATCCGCATGATCCGTTCGTGGCCCGGCGCAAGCACTGGGACCTCTACGAGAACGCGCCCGAGTTGGCCGCCCCCGCGCCGATCCCCTACGAGGATCAGGACCCCCATTCGCAGCGCCTGATGGATGCCTGCGACTTCCGCGCGCTTGAGATCACGGACGAGCACATCCGCCGCGCCCGGCAGGGCTACTTCGCCAATATCAGCTATGTCGACGACAAGATCGGCGAGATCTTGGACGTGCTGGAGGCGACGCGGCAGGAGGCGATCATCCTGTTCCTGTCCGACCACGGCGAGATGCTGGGCGAGCGGGGGCTGTGGTTCAAGATGAACTTCTTCGAGGGCTCAGCCCGCGTGCCGCTGATGATCGCCGCGCAGGCGTTGGCGCCCGGCCGGGTGGATCAGCCGGTCAGCACAATCGACGTGCTGCCGACGCTCTGCGATCTGGCGGGCCTGCCGATGGACGAGATCGCACCCTGGACCGATGGCGTGTCACTGGCGCAGGGCGGCGAACGCGGCCCGGTGCCGATGGAATACGCAGCCGAGGGCAGCGTGGCGCCGCTGGTCGCGCTGCGCGATGGGCGGTGGAAATACGTCCAATGTGCCGCCGATCCCGAGATGCTCTTCGATCTGGAGACCGATCCGGACGAGCGGGTGAACCTGGCCGCCGATCCGGCCCATACGGACACCCTGGCGCGGCTGCGGGGAATGGCGGGGGGCCGCTGGAACCTCGATGCCTTCGACGCCGAGGTGCGGCAGAGCCAGGCGCGGCGCTGGATCGTCTACGAGGCGCTGCGGAACGGCGCTTACTACCCTTGGGACCACCAGCCGCTTCAGAAGGCGTCCGAGCGCTACATGCGCAACCACATGGACCTGAACGTGCTGGAGGACAGCCAGCGCTTTCCGCGCGGCGAGTGAGAGAAGGCGGGGCCGGTCGTGCCGGCCCCGGTCTTGCTGGTCAGGCCAGGTCGTGCGTCTCGGCCTTTTCGCCGCGCTTTTCCATGAACTGGTCGAATTCGGCCTTGTCCTTGGCCTCGCGCAGCTTCGCGAGGAAGTCGTTGAACTCGCGATGCTCGTCCTCGAGCCGCTTCAGCGTCTGCTCGCGATAGGCGTCGAAGGCGCTGTTGCCGGTGGTGGGCGCGTAATAGCGGGGCGCGTGGCTGCGCTTGCTGCATCCGAACATGCGTTTGCTCCAGATCATGTAGACAAGAAGGGCCAGGCCAACCGGCCAGACGAAGACGAAGCCGAGGATCATGGCGATGATCCAGGCGAACTTGCCGCGCTCATCCAGCCAGTCGCGGCCCGAGGCGAGGATCTGACCCACCCCCATCTTGCCGCTGCGGACCGGACCAAGCTCTTGCGAGGCTGTCTGCATTCCCGTGTCTCCCTATGTTAATGTTAATCACATTTACATAGATGGATGACAAAGGCGCGCGGTCAAGAGCCTCGTGCAGATTTTTCAGTCGATCAGGCCCAGCCCGCGCAGATAGACGATGACGCCGCTCTCCAGCATCTCGGCCGGCGCCACGGGACTGCGACTGCCAGGCTTGCCGCGGCCGAACAGCTCAACCACGCCGTGGCTCATCGCCCAGACATGGTTCGCCACCATCCGCACCGGCGGGCGCCGGTCCGCGGGCAGGCGCTCGAACAGCACCTCGGCAGCGTCCACCAGCGCGCGCTGCGCGCGCTCGGAGGCGGCGGCGAGATCGGCATTGCCCGCGATCGAGATCCCGCTTTCGAACATCGCCATGTAATAGCCCGGCCGGTCGCGGGCGAAATCCAGATAGGCCTGGCCCATCCGCAGGAAGGCGGTCAGCGCCCGCGGGTTGCCGCCGTCGAAGGCGGCCTCCAGCCGGCCGGCAAACTCGATGAAGCCTTGGCCCGCGACCTCTTCCAGCAGGTCCTCGCGGCCCTTGAAATGGCGGTAGGGCGCGGCGGCCGAGACGCCGGCGCGGCGGGCGGCCTCGGTCAGGGTGAAGGCCTGCGGGCCCTGTTCCTCGATCAGCGCGGCGGTGGCTTCCACAAGCGCCTGACGCAGGTTGCCGTGGTGGTAGGTCTTGCGCTCGGCCACTACATGCCTTCGCCGAAGTAATCCCCGACCAGCGCCTCGATGGCCTCGGCCAGCGCCGCGGCTTCCGGCCCCGAGGTGGTGACGGTGATGCAGCTGCCCCGCGGCGCGGTGAGCATCAAGAGACCCATGATGGAATCGCCCGACACGCTCATCCCGTCCTTCTCGACCTGGGCATGGGCGTCGAAGCGCTCGACCACGTCGACGAACTTGGCGCTGGCGCGCGCGTGCAGCCCCTTGACGTTGATGATCGTCAGCTCTTTCGTGACGGACCCGCTCATCGCACGCGCGATCCGGCGTCCATCGCGGCCTCCAGCGGCACGTTGTAGGAGTTGATGTATTTTCGCCCGGCCTCCTTGGCGAAGGCCACGGCATCCGGCACCGGCAGGTGGCGCGACTTGGCCAGCTTCACCAGCATCGGCAGGTTCGCCCCATAGAGGATCGCCCGGTCGCGCATGGCGCAGGCCGGCAGCGACAGGTTCGAGGGCGAGCCGCCGAACAGATCGGTCACCACCACGACACCCTCGCCGGTGTCCACGGCATTCGCCGCATCCTTGATCTCGGCCGTCTTGGCGGCACGGTCATGGTCATCCTCGATCGCCACGGCGGCGATCCCGGCCTGCGGGCCGACGACATGCTCGACCGCCGAGAGATACTCTCTCGCCAGACCACCATGCGCTACGATCACAATCCCAATCAACGCGTTCCACCACGTCCAAAACAGGGTGCCATCACGACGCCTCTCGCGCGGTCGCCTCTGCCTTGCCCTTGGGCTCGGCCTCGGTGCCGGCGGGCAGCAAGTTGATGCGCCGCTCAAGTTCCCTGTGCCTTATTGACACCGGCCAGCCATCCTTCGCAAGCGCGACGGCCATCATTTCCACCAAAGTGACGGAACGGTGTTTGCCGCCGGTGCAGCCGAAGCCAACCGAAAGATGCGACTTGCCTTCCTCCATATGGGCGGGCAGCACGAATCGAACAAGATCCCGCGTCCGCTGGAAGAACTCGTCGAAGCGCGGGTCGGCGCGAACATGGGCCTGCACGGCGGCGTCCTGCCCGGTCATGGGGCGCAGCGTCTCGTCCCAGTGCGGGTTGTTCAGGAAGCGGCAGTCGAACATCATGTCCAGCCCGCGCGGCACCCCCCGCTTGTAGCTGAAACTGTGCAGCGACAGGCTGAGGCGGTTGTCCGGCCGCATGTCGAACCATCGCGTCAGCTCGGCCTTCAGGTCGTGCGGCGACAGCTCGGACGTGTCGAGCAGCACGTCCGCCCGGTCGCGGATGGGCGCAAGGATGTCGATCTCGGTCAGCACCCCCGACAGCGGCTCGCGGTTCGGGGACAGCGGATGCCGGCGGCGGGTCTCGTTGTAGCGGCGCACCAGCACGTCGGCAGCGCAGTCGAGATACAGCACCTCGGGGGCGAAGTCCGGGCGGCGGGTCAGTCGGTCGATCAGCTCGATCACGCTGGTCGCGGCGAAGTCGCGGTTACGGACGTCGAGGCCAAGGGCCAGCGGCATCGGGCGCGGCGGGCCGTCCAGAAGGCGCGGGATCAGCGAGAGGGGCAGGTTGTCGATGGCCTCGAAGCCCAGATCCTCGAGCACGTTGATCGCCGTCGAGCGCCCCGCGCCCGAGGGGCCGGTCACCAGCACCAGCCGCTGCACATCCTGGCCGATGCCGTCTGTGATGGACCCCTCGCCTCTGGTCATCCCACCTCCGGGCCGATGTCGATCAAGCATGCCGCGCGCCCAGCAGCATTTGCCGCAGCGCCGCGTAAAGATGCGGGCGATGGGGACCGAGGACAAGAGGCAGGCGCATGTCCATTAGGGTAGTGTGGCGCATCGGCGGCAGGCGCTGATCCTCCACCTGCCCGAGATCGCAGACGAGCGAGACCGTGACGGTGGGAACGAAGTCGGCGTTCAGGATGCCGACGCTGCGCGCTTCGATCCGCCCCTCCAGTTCTTTCGGAACCGATGCGGTCAACGCCGACCCCTCAAGACGCAGATCCGTGCGGTCGTCCGCCACCAGCGCAGCCCCGACGGCCATCAGCTCCAGCGCCAGCGTCGACTTGCCGGCGCCGGACGGGCCGAGGATCACGAGGCCCCGTCCATCAAGGGCCACCGTCGTCGCGTGAAGCTGGATCATGCGAATCACCTCCCCTCGCCCATCATGCCTGGACATGGTTAACACGAGGTCAAATCAGCCGTCGATTGCGGCTGTTGGCGATAACATACCCTGTTAGCGCAAACCGTTAGCGGCCTCTGCTTCCGCGACGTTTGGTGCGTGTTATAGCCGATGAACATCGCCGCATCCGCCGGCGTCAATCTTGTCCCGAGTTACGGAGCCCAGACATGAACACGCGCGTGAACCCCGATTGCCGTCTTGAAGATCAAGGGATCGAGGGTCTGGGCCGGGTCTACTACAACCTCCTCGAGCCGGCGCTGATGACCGAGGCGGTCGCGCGCGGCGAAGGCCGCATCGGTCTTGGGGGCGCTTTCCTCGTCACCACGGGCAGCCATACCGGACGCTCGCCCAAGGACAAGTTCGTCGTCCGCACGCCCGCCGTGCAAGACAAGATCTGGTGGGACAACAACAAGCCGATGACCACCGAATCCTTTGATCGCCTGCATGCCGACATGCTGGCCCATATGAAGGGCCGCGACTACTTCGTGCAGGATCTCTTCGGCGGCGCCGATCCCGCGACGCGGCTCGACGTGCGCGTGGTGACCGAGCTTGCTTGGCACAACCTCTTCATCCGCCACCTGCTGCGCCGTCCCGCGGCGTCCGAGCTGGCCACCTTCGCCCCCGAATTCACCATCATCAACTGCCCCAGCTTCACCGCCGATCCCGAACGCCACGGCTGCCGCTCGGGCACGGTCATCGCGCTGAACTTCGAGAAGAAGCTGATCCTGATCGGCGGCACCGCCTATGCCGGCGAGAACAAGAAGTCGGTCTTCACGCTCTTGAACTACCTTCTGCCCGAGAAGGGCATCATGCCGATGCACTGCAGCGCCAACCACGCGCCGGGCAACCCGGACGACAGCGCGGTCTTCTTCGGCCTGTCGGGCACCGGCAAGACGACCCTCTCGGCCGACCCCTCGCGCGTGCTGATCGGCGATGACGAGCATGGCTGGTCGGACACCGGCATCTTCAACTTCGAGGGCGGCTGCTACGCCAAGACCATCAGCCTCTCGCCCAAGGCCGAGCCCGAGATCTACGCCACCACCAGCCGATTCGGCACCGTGATCGAGAACATGGTCTTCGACGCCGACACGCTAGAGCTGGATTTCGAGGACAACTCGATCACCGACAACATGCGCTGCGCCTATCCGCTGGAGGCGATCTCGAACGCTTCGAACACCAGCCTCGGCGGGCACCCGAAGAACGTGATCATGCTGACCTGCGACGCCTACGGCGTGCTGCCCCCCATCGCGCGGCTGACCCCGGCGCAGGCAATGTATCACTTCCTGTCGGGCTTCACCTCAAAGACCCCGGGCACCGAGGTCGGCGTGACCGAGCCGATCCCCACCTTCTCGACCTGCTTCGGCGCCCCCTTCATGCCGCGCCGCCCCGAGGTCTACGGCAAGCTGCTGCAGGAGAAGATCGCCCAGCACGGCGCCTCGTGCTGGCTGGTCAACACCGGCTGGACCGGCGGCGCCTTCGGGACCGGCACGCGCATGCCCATCGCCGCGACCCGCGCGCTGCTGGCGGCGGCCCTCGACGGTAGCCTGGGCGACGTGCAGTTCCGCAAGGATCCGAACTTCGGCTTCGAGGTGCCGGTCAGCGTGCCGGGCGTCGAGGACAAGCTTCTGGACCCGCGCCAGACCTGGGCCGATCCGGCCGCCTATGACGCGCAGGCCCGCAAGCTGGTGCAGATGTTCTGCGACAACTTCGCGCAATACGAGAACGCCATCGACGACGAGGTCCGCGCCGCCGCCATTGGCTGAGCGCAGGCGCCCCGCACGAACAAACCCGCGCCGAAAGGCGCGGGTTTTTCACATCGCGTCGGGCGGCCGGCGGCCGCCCGTCAATTTGACAGCTCAGCCGATGCGGCCGCCGTCCTGCTTGGTGATCGCCACGACCGAGGGCCGCGTCGGCATGTCGTCGCGGAAATCCGGCCAGCGGGTCGAGAGGTCCTCGTAATGCGAGATGCGGCCGAAGCCCTCCCAGTCATCGCCGCCATCCGCCGGGTGCTGCACCGCGACGAATAAGGTGGTCATGTCCGGCGTCATGCAGGGCCCGCACATCTCCGCCCCCACCGGTACGCGGTAGAACAGCTTCGAGGTGCCCCGCGCCTCGCCTTCCGTGTCCAGTGCCCACAGCCCGTCCGTGCGCCCCGTCTCGGACGGCGAGTTCCCGTCCGTCGAGATCCAGAGCCGCCCGTCCGCATCCACCGCGCAGTTGTCCGGCATCCCGAACCAGCCGTTCTCGGTCGTCGCGGTCGAGAAGGTGGCGCCAACCTCGGCGATCGAGGGATCGCCGCACTGGACCAGGATTTCCCAGGTGCCGCGGGTGGCGGTCAGGTCGCCGCCGTCCTCCACGATTTCGATGATATGGCCGAAGGCATTCTCGGCGCGCGGGTTGGCGCCATCCGCCTCGGTCCGGCGGGTGTTGTTGGTCAGCATGACATAGACATGGCCGTTCTCGGGGTTCGGCTCGACATCCTCGGGCCGGTCCATCGGCGTCGCTCCCAGCAGGTCGGCGGCCCGCCGCGCCTCGATCACGATGTCCGCCTGGCTCTCGAAGCCGTTCTCGGCCGTCAGCGGCCCCTCGCCATGGACCAGCGGCAGCCATTCCATGCTGCCATCCTCGTCGAAGCGCGCCACGTACAGCGTCCCTTCGTCCAGAAGGTCCATGTTCGCCGCGCGGTCGTCGGGGTTGTAGGTGCCGGCGGTGACGAACTTGTAGACATAGTCGAAGCGCTCGTCGTCGCCCATGTAGAAGACGACGCGGCCGTCCTTGGCCACCGCGCTCTCGGCGCCCTCGTGCTTGAAGCGGCCGAGCGCGGTGCGCTTCTTCGGCACCGAGTTCGGGTCCATCACGTCGACCTCGACGATCCAGCCGAAGCGGTTCGGCTCGTTGGACTCTTTCGAGACGTCGAAGCGATCGTGGAAGCGGCCCCAGTCATAGTTCGCGGCGGGCAGGCCCACGCGCTCGTAGTTGGCGGCTTCCGGGTGATCGGCCGGCAGTTCGCCCAGGAAGTAGCCGTGGAAGTTCTCCTCGGCCATGATGTAGGTGCCCCAGGGCGTGACGCCGCCGGCGCAGTTGTTGATCGTGCCCAGCACCTCGGTGCCCGAGGGATCGGCGGCCGTCTGCAGGCGCGCATGACCCGCGGCAGGGCCGGTCAGTTGCATCGGCGTATTGGCCGTGATGCGGCGGTTCATCGTCCCTTCGGGGATCGTGCGCCACTTGCCGGCCTCCTTGCGGATCTCGATCACCGTGCCGCCATGCGCGGCCATCTCGATGTTGACGCGATCCTCGGTCGCCTCGGCCACCACCGCCTCGCCATCGGCAATGGTCACGATGCCGGGGAACATCAGCTCCTCGTTGGTGTATTCGTGGTTCACCACCAGAAGGCCGTGATCGTCCGCCCCGTCCAGCGGGATGAAGCCGACATAGTCGTTGTTGTAGCCGAACTGCTTTTCCTGCGCCTCGGCGGTCTGGTTCTCGGGGTCGAACTCGGGCGCGTCGGCCAGGACCTTGTCGCCCCACCGGATCAGCACGTCGGCGTCATAGCCCTCGGCGACGTGGTGATCCTGATCCACGCCCGCCGTCACCTCGGCAAAGTCGAAGGCCGAGCCGGCGACCCGGGTCTGCGCATGGGCCTCGCCCGCCGACAGCAGCGCGATCGGGCTGACCGTGGCAGAAATCGCGGTGACGGCCATAGAGCCCTTGAGGAACCCCCGGCGCGAGAAGCGCGCGGCGATGATCTCGCCCATGGTCGGGTTCTTGGTGGGGTTGAGCCCCGGCCCGTCGGCCCGCTCAAGCTGGCTGTTGCGGAAAACCTGACGGCTTGGCTGCATGTCATTCATGACGCGCGCTCCTTGCTGAATCGAAGATCCGCCAGACCCGGCGGATACGTCAGCGGGAGGTAGCCCCGGCATGTGAAACGCCCGTCACGCTTCGATGAAGCTTGGGTGACAGGCCCTATCGTCTTCGCCGCGCCCTATCTCGGGCGCGCCCCCAGCAGCGGGACGCGATCCTACACCCCGAGGCAGAAGCGCATGATCGCCTTCTGCGCGTGCAGCCGGTTCTCGGCCTCGTCCCAGATGACCGAGTTCGGCCCGTCCATCACCGCGCTCGTCACCTCGTCCTCGCGATGGGCGGGCAGGCAGTGCATGAACAGCGCGTCGGGCTTGGCGCGGGACATCAGCGCCTCGTTGATCTGGTAGCCGCGCAGCTGGTTGTGGCGCCGCTCCTTGGCCGATTGCGGATCATGCATGCTGACCCAGGTGTCGGTGACCACGAGGTCAGCCCCCTCGACCGCCTTCTGCGGGTTGCGCTCGATGGTGACCGGGTGGCCCTTGGCGGCGGCCCAGTCCAGCCATTCCCGTTCCGGGTCCAACGGCGGAGGGCCGGTGAAGGTCAGATCGAAGCCAAACTGCCCCGCCGCATGGGCGAAGCTGGCGAAGACGTTGTTGCCGTCGCCCGACCAGACCACCTTCTTGCCAGCGATGGGGCCGCGATGCTCCTCGAAGGTCATGATGTCGGCCATGATCTGGCAGGGATGGGTGCGGTTGGTCAGGCCGTTGATCACCGGCACCGTCGCATGCTCGGCCATCTCCTGCAGCGTCGCCTCCTCGAAGGTGCGGATCATGATCAGGTCCACGTAGCGCGACAGCACCCGCGCCGTGTCGGCGATGGTCTCGCCATGGCCCAGTTGCATCTCCGAGCCCGACAGCACCATGGTCTGCCCCCCCATCTGCCGCACGCCGACGTCGAAGCTGACGCGGGTCCGGGTCGAGGGCTTCTCGAAGATCAGCGCCACCATGCGGCCCTTCAGCGGCTGCTCGTCATCGGGCGTGCCGCGCGGGCGGCTCTGGCGGGCGGTCTTCATGGCCCGCGCATTGTCGATGATCGACCGCAGGGCGGTCTGGTCGGTGGTGTGGATGTCGAGGAAATGCGTCATTTTCTTGGCTCTCGGCGGTGTCGCGCAAGGAAGCCCTGCGCCGCCTGCCGGGTCAAGGGGGCAGGGCGCGAAACGCCCCGCCCGCCCCGCGTCTCAGGTGAAGTACTGCCCGCCATTGGCGCTGATCGTCGCGCCGGTGATGAAGCCGGCGTCCTCGGCCGCCAGGAAGACGACGCAGCGCGCGATCTCCTCGGGCTCGCCGAGGCGCCCCACGGGGATCTGCGGGATGATCCGCTCGTTCAGCACCTTCTCATCGATGGCGCGCACCATCTCGGTCCCGATATAGCCCGGGGTGATGGCGTTGACGGTGATCCCGGCCCGCGCACCCTCCTGCGCCAGGGCCTTGGTGAAGCCCAGATCGCCGGCCTTGGCGGCAGAGTAGTTCGCCTGTCCGGCTTGGCCCTTCTGCCCGTTGATCGAGCTGATGTTGATGATCCGTCCGAACTTGCGGTCGCGCATCCCCGACCAGACCGGGTGGGTCATGTTGAAGACGCCCGTCAGATTGGTGTCGATCACCTCTTTCCACTGCTGCGGCGTCATCTTGTGGAACATCGCATCGCGGGTGATGCCGGCATTGTTGACCAGCACCGCGACCGGGCCAAGCTCGGCCTCGACCTGCTCGACACCCGCCTTGCAGGCGTCGTAGTCGGCGACCGACCACTTGTAGGTCTTGATCCCCGTCTCCTCGGTGAAGGCGCGGGCCGCGTCGTCATTGCCGGCATAGTTCGCCGCGACGGTGTAGCCGGCATCCTTGAGCGCCCTCGAGATGGCCGCGCCGATCCCGCGCGAACCCCCTGTCACCAGAGCCACTTTCGACATCAGATCCCCCCTCATCATCCAATAAACTGTGCAACAAAGGCTAAGTTGGCGGCAGAAGGCGCGCAACCAAATTGCGCGCCCTGTCAGCGTTAACGGTCGCGCCTCAGCGCTCGAGGCACATGGCAACGCCCATGCCGCCGCCGATGCAGAGGGTCGCGAGCCCTTTCTTCGCGTCGCGGCGCTTCATCTCGAAGAGCAGCGTGTTGAGGACGCGGCAGCCCGAGGCGCCGATGGGATGGCCGATGGCGATGGCGCCGCCGTTGACGTTCACGATGGACGGGTCCCAGCCCATGTCCTTGTTCACCGCGCAGGCCTGGGCGGCGAAGGCCTCGTTCGCCTCGACGAGGTCCAGATCGCCGACGGACCAGCCGGCCTTCTCCAGCGCCTTGCGGCTGGCCGGGATCGGGCCGGTGCCCATAATCGCCGGATCGAGACCGGCGGTGGAATAGGAGGCGATGCGCGCCAGGGGCGTCAGCCCGCGCCGCGCGGCCTCCTCCTCGGTCATCACCATCACTGCCGCCGCGCCGTCATTGAGGCCCGAGGCGTTGGCCGCCGTCACCGAGCCATCCTTGGCGAAGGCCGGGCGCAGCTTCTGCATCCCCTCGATGGTCGCGCCGTGGCGGATATACTCGTCCTTGTCGATCACCGTGTCGCCCTTGCGCGACTTGACGGTGTAGCCGACGATCTCGTCGTCGAAGCGGCCTTCCTTCTGCGCGGCTTCCGCCTTGTTCTGCGAGGCCAGCGCGAACTCGTCCTGCTGCTCGCGCGAGATCTGCCACTTCTGCGCGACGTTCTCGGCGGTCTGGCCCATGTGATAGCCGTTGAAGGCGTCCCACAGACCGTCGCGGATCATCGTGTCGATGAACTGCATGTCGCCCATCTTCTGGCCGGCCCGCAGATAGGCCGCGTGCGTGGCCAGCGACATGCTTTCCTGCCCGCCGGCCAGAACGACGCGCGCATCGCCCAGGATGACCTGCTGCGCCGCCAGCGCCACCGCCCGCAGCCCCGAGCCGCAGACCTGGTTGATGAGCCAGGCCGAGGATTCCTGCGGCAGGCCCGCCTTGATATGCGCCTGGCGGGCGGGGTTCTGGCCCTGCGCGGCGGTCAGCACCTGCCCGAGGATCGTCTCGTCGACCTCGGCCGCATCGACGCCCGCCCGCGCCAGGACCTCCTTCAGGACGGCGGCGCCCAGATCATGTGCCGGGACGTTGGCGAACGCGCCCATGAAACTGCCCACAGGCGTTCGCGCGGCAGAGACGATAACAGCTTTTGTCATGACGGGCTCCTTCTCCCACTGGCCGGCAGGGACCGGCGGATCAGGGTCAGGATGCTGTTTCAGGACGCAACGTCAAGTCGATGGCGGGCCGGTGGCGCCAACAGGGCGGCTTTCGCACCGAACCGGCGCCTCACCCCTCCCCTTCCACGGCCGCGGCCGCCTCGTCATCCTCGGGGCCGGCCTTCCGCATCCAGACCAGGGGCACGATGGGCGCCACGCCGTGGCGGAGGGAGAGCCGTGCCGCGCGCCATGATCCCTCCGTCGCCGCTGTGCCGATCCTTGGCAGCCGGCCCGCCCGAGCGCAAGCGCCGCGCTTTTCATCATCGCGCAACGGGGCTAGAGATGCGCGACCCCGAAAGGACGCACGCGCATGGCCCGCCACCTGATTACCTCTGCCCTGCCCTATATCAACGGCATCAAGCACCTGGGCAACCTTGTCGGCTCGCAGCTGCCGGCGGATCTCTATGCCCGCTATCTGCGGGCGCGGGGCCACGAGGTGATGTTCATCTGCGCCACCGACGAGCACGGCACCCCGGCCGAGCTGGCGGCTGCGAAAACCGGCGAGGCGGTGGCCGATTACTGCGCCCGGATGCATGACGTGCAGGCCGAGCTGGCGGCGGGCTTCGGCCTCAGCTTCGATCACTACGGCCGCTCCTCCTCGGACCGCAACCGCCGCTTGACGCAGCATTTCGCGGGACGCCTGGCCGATGCAGGCTACATCCGGGAAGTGTCCGAACGTCAGGTCTATTCCCATGCCGACGGCCGCTTCCTGCCCGACCGCTACATCGAGGGCACCTGTCCCAATTGCGGCTATGACAAGGCGCGCGGAGACCAGTGCGAAAACTGCACCAAGCAGCTCGACCCGACCGACCTGATAGATCCGCGCAGCGCCATCAGCGGCTCGACCGATCTGGAGGTGCGCGAGACCAAGCATCTCTACCTGCGCCAGTCGGCGCTGAAGGGCCAGATCGCCGAATGGATCGACGGCAAGACCGACTGGCCGATCCTGACGACCTCGATCGCGAAGAAATGGCTGAACGACGGCGACGGCCTTCAGGACCGCGGCATCACGCGCGATCTGGACTGGGGCGTGCCGGTCCGGCGCGGCGATGAGGACTGGCCAGGGATGGAGGGCAAGGTCTTCTATGTCTGGTTCGACGCCCCCATCGAATACATCGCCGCGACCGCCGAATGGGCCGACGCCTCGGGCGCGGACGATGCCGCCTGGCGCCGCTGGTGGCGGCTGGACGAGGGGGCCGGGGACGTGACCTACACCCAGTTCATGGGCAAGGACAACGTGCCCTTCCACACCCTGTCCTTCCCGGCGACGCTGATCGGCTCGGGCGAGCCGTGGAAGATGGTCGACTACATCAAGTCCTTCAACTACCTCACCTATGACGGCGGGCAGTTCTCGACCAGCCAGGGGCGCGGCGTCTTCATGGACCACGCGCTGGAGATCCTGCCGGCCGATTACTGGCGCTGGTGGCTCTTGTCCCACGCCCCCGAAAGCGGCGACAGCGAGTTCACCTGGGAGAACTTCCAGCAGTCGGTGAACAAGGACCTCGCCGACGTGCTGGGCAACTTCGTCAGCCGCATCACCAAGTTCTGCCGCAGCAAGTTCGGCGAGACGGTGCCCGAAGGCCCGGCCTACGGACCCGAGGAGCAGGCCCTGACCGAGGCGATCGCCGGCCGCCTCAAGGCCTATGAGGCCAGCATGGAGGCGATGGAGGTCCGCAAGGCGGCCGCCGAGTTGCGCGCCATCTGGGTGCTGGGCAACGAGTACCTGCAGGCCGCCGCGCCCTGGTCGGTCTTCAAGACCGATCCGGAGAAGGCGGCGATGCAGGTGCGGATGGGGCTGAACCTCGTGCGGCTCTACGCGGTGCTGTCGGCGCCCTTCATCCCCTTCACCGCCGCCGGGATGCTCGAGGCGATCAACGGCACCGGCGCGGCATGGCCGGACGATCTGCAGGCGGCTCTCTCCGCGCTGTCCGCCGGCCACGCCTTCACCGTCCCCGAAGTGATGTTCGCCAAGATCACCGACGAGAGCCGGGCCGAATGGGCCGAGCGCTTCAAGGGCGTGCGCAGCTAGGCCCGCGCGGCGGCCGGTGGACAATCCGGCTGCGGACGGCTTTGATCCGGCCCATCAGCAAGGAGACCCGGATGACCCATTGCATCCTGATCGGAGCCCCGGTGGACGAGGGCCAGCGCCGGCCCGGCTGCCTCATGGGGCCTGCCGCCTATCGCACCGCCGGTCTTGCCGGCACGCTGGCCGCGCTCGGCCACGGGGTCGAGGATCGCGGCGACGTACAGCCCCACGGCATCGGCACCGAGACCTGCGGCAATCCGGCCGTCCACCACCTGCCCGAGATGATCGCCTGGACGCGCGCGCTGGCCGAGGCCGCCAGGACGGCCATGCCCGACGGGCTGCCGATCATCATGGGGGGCGATCATTCCCTGGCGCTCGGCACGCTGTCGGGCGTCGCCTCCCACGCCGCCGAGGCGGGGCGCCCGCTCTTCGTGATCTGGCTGGACGCGCATAGCGATTTCCACACGGTCGAGACGACGACCTCGGGGAACCTGCACGGCACGCCGATGGCCTATGCCTCGGGCCTGCCGGGCTTCGCGCCCTTCCCCCCCTTCCCCGCTCCGATCCCCGGCGAGAACATCTGCATGTTCGGCATCCGCAGCGTCGATCCGGCGGAACATGCCGCGATGGAGCCGACCGAGATCACGGTGAACGACATGCGCGCGCTGGACGAGCATGGCATCGTGGCGCCGCTTCGGGCCTTCCTCGACCGGGTCCGGGCCGCCGATGGGCTGCTGCATGTCAGCCTCGACGTCGACTTCCTCGACCCGTCCATCGCACCGGCCGTCGGCACCACCGTCCCGGGCGGCACCACCTTCCGCGAGGCGCATCTGGTGATGGAGCTGCTGCACGAATCGGGCCTCGTCACCTCGCTCGACCTGGTGGAGCTGAACCCCTTCCTCGACGAGCGGGGCCGCACCGCCAAGCTGATGGTCGATCTGGTCGCCAGCCTCATGGGGCGCAAGGTCTTCGATCGCCCGACGCGCAGCTACGGGTGACGGCTTTTCCTGTCGCATCGCGCAAGCCGATATGGCATCACCGGGGCCAGTGCGGACGTGGCGAAATCGGTAGACGCAACAGACTTTGATTTGGAGTGCCCGCGGGGAAACCCGCGGTGTAGAACCGCTCAAATTCGGGGAAAGCTGTGGGAGGTTTCTCCCGTGCCGATCCCGAGCCAAGCCCCTCAGCGGGGAAGGTGTAGAGACTAGACGGGCGGCGCCTAAAGCCGGAAGGCCATGGCGAAGGGATAGTCCAGACCACGAACGCGGGCATCAGCCCGCGGCGGCGAAAGCCGAAGTGGTACGAAAATCTGGTTCCTTCGGGAGTGCGGGTTCAAGTCCCGCCGTCCGCACCACTCGGCCGTCTGCCGTTCCGGCCCGGCGGCTTGCCCGACCCCCAGGGGGTCGGGCCTGCCGGCCGGCCGAACGTTCGAGCGAAGCAACAAGGGACAAAAACAACACGCAAAAAGTCGCCCGTTCGTTGTATGCCTTCTCGCTGATGCACGTATGGAAGTCAGCCTGTCCTTTTGGGCAAGTAAATGTAAAGCCCGCAACCTGAGGGCTGTCTGGCCCCCCGGACAGGCCTTGCCGGCTCAGGTTTCGACCGGCTGCGGCTCGCGCGGGGGGCGGCCGATGATGTCGCGCAATGCATCAAGTTCGATGAAGTTGTCGGCCTGCCGGCGCAGGTCGTCGGCGATCATCGGCGGCTGGCTGCGGATGGTCGAGACGACCGAGACGCGCACGCCCTGCCGTTGCAGCGATTCGACCAGCGGGCGGAAGTCGCCGTCCCCCGAGAAGAGGACCGCGTGATCCAGCCGCGGCGCCAGTTCCATCGCGTTGACCGTCAGCTCGATGTCCATGTTGCCCTTGATCTTCCGCCGGCCCATCGCGTCGGTGAACTCCTTCGCCGCCTTCGTGACGACGCAGAAGCCGTTGTAGTGCAGCCAGTCGACCAGCGGCCGGATCGGCGAGTACTCCTCGCCGTCCAGAAGCGCGGTATAGTAGTAGGCGCGCATCAGCTTGCCTCGCCGGTCGAATTCCTGCCGCAGAAGCTTGTAGTCCACGTCGAAGCCCAGGGCCCGCGCGGCGGCATAGAGGTTGGCGCCATCGATGAAGATGGCCAATCGGTCGTCTTTGTAAAACATCCGGGTGTTGCCTTTTTTAGGTCTTGCTGTTTTCAAAGCCCGGTTCGCGCCAAGGTGAGGGCCCTGGCATGCTGCGCCCCTTGCCTAAGGTTTTAGAACGGGAAGGAAAACTTGGTTAACCTGTCTTTTGGTATTGTCGCACTTGGGGCAAACCTCCCGTCGTCGGCGCAGTCTCCCGCAGGGACGCTGCGCCAAACGCTCGGCATTGTGCACAGTCGCCCCGCCATTACAATATCGGCCCTTAGCCGGATCTGGTGGACCCCCGCGGTGCCGGCGGGTTCTGGCCCGGACTTCGCCAACGCCGTCGCGCTGATCCGCACCTCGCTCGGCCCCGAGGCCCTGCTGTCCTGCCTGCACGAGATCGAGGCCGAGGCCGGCCGCGACCGCAGCGGGGGGCGCTGGTCGGCACGGGTGCTGGATCTGGACCTCATCGCGCTGGACGATCGGGTGCTGCCGGACGCCGCCACCCTGCGCGGCTGGATCGACCTGCCGCCCGCCGAGCAGGCGCGGCGCGCGCCGGCGCATCTGCTGCTGCCCCATCCCCGGATGCAGGATCGTGCCTTCGTGCTGGCCCCCCTCTGCGAGATCGCGCCGTTCTGGCGTCACCCGCTGACGGGGGCAAGCGCGGCGCAGATGCTGGTGGATCTCGGTCCCGACGCGCTGGCCGGGATGCGGCCTCTTCCCTGGCCGCCAGCGGTTCCTGCGGCTTGACAAAGGCGCCCCGCGCGCCCACTAGTCCGGTTTCGCCCCGAACGTCCGATTCGCAACTGCACAGGTGATCCATGGCCCGCGTAACCGTTGAAGACTGCGTCGACAAGGTTCCCAACCGGTTTGATCTGGTTCTGCTCGCCGCCCATCGCTCGCGCGAGATCGCAGCCGGCAGCCCGGCGACGGTGGACCGCGACAACGACAAGAACCCGGTCGTCGCCCTGCGCGAGATCGCGGAAGAGACGCAGCAGGTGGACGACCTGCGCGAGCGCATGATCGAAAGTACGCAGACCCAGATCGAGGTTGACGAGCCGGAAGAGGACGCGATGGCGCTGCTTCTGGGCGCCGAGGTGGATCGTCCCAAGCCCGCCGACGAGGAGTCGGAAGAGCGGATGCTGCGGATGATGCTGGAAGCGAACCAGCGCGGCTGACGACAACGGCACGACCAGGAACAGCGGGGTCTTCGGCATCATGATCGACGTCGAAGACCTTTTGGCATTGGTGCGCAACTACAACCCGCGCTGCAATGCCCAAGCCATCCGCGACGCCTATGAATACGGGATGCGGATGCACGAGGGGCAGTTCCGCCACTCGGGCGAGCCCTACTTCACCCACCCCATCGCCGTCGCCGCCATCCTGACCGAGATGCGGCTGGACGACGCGACGATCATCACCGCCCTGCTGCACGACACGATCGAGGACACCCGCTCGACCAAGTCCGAGGTCGCGGCGATGTTCGGCGACGAGATCTCGGACCTGGTGGACGGCGTCACCAAGCTGACCAATCTCGAGCTGTCCTCGACCCAGTCCAAGCAAGCCGAGAACTTCCGCAAGCTGTTCATGGCCATGTCGCGCGACCTGCGCGTGATCTTGGTCAAGCTGGCCGACCGGCTGCACAACATGCGGACCATCCGGTCCATGCGGCCGGAAAAGCAGGTCAAGAAGGCGCGCGAGACGATGGACATCTATGCCCCGCTGGCGGGCCGGATGGGCATGCAGTGGATGCGCGAGGAGCTGGAGGATCTGGCCTTCAAGGTCATCAACCCCGAGGCGCGCAACTCGATCATCCGCCGCTTCGTCAGCATGCAGCGCGAGAGCGGCGACATCATCGGCCAGATCACCGCCGACATCCGCGCCGAGCTGGAGCGGCAGGGGATCGAGGCCGACGTCTTCGGCCGCGCGAAAAAGCCCTTCAGCGTCTGGCGCAAGATGCAGGAAAAGCAGCTTGCCTTCTCGCGCCTGTCCGACATCTACGGCTTCCGCATCATCACCCGGTCGGAAATGGACTGCTACCGCGCGCTCGGCGTGATCCACCACCGCTGGCGGGCGGTGCCGGGGCGGTTCAAGGACTATATCAGCCAGCCGAAATCGAACGGCTACCGCTCGATCCATACGACGGTGTCGGGGCGCGACGGCAAACGGGTCGAGGTGCAAATCCGCACCCGCCAGATGCACGAGGTCGCCGAGGCCGGTGTCGCCGCGCACTGGGCCTATCGCGACGGCGTGCGGGCGCGGAACCCCTTCGCCGTCGATCCGGGCGAATGGATTGCCAGCCTCACCGACCGCTTCGGGAACGAGGACCACGACGAGTTCCTCGAGCATGTGAAGCTCGAGATGTATCAGGATCAGGTCTTCTGCTTCACGCCCAAGGGCGACGTGATGCAGCTGCCCAAGGGCGCGACGCCCATTGACTTCGCCTATGCGATCCACACGCGGCTCGGCAATTCCTGCGTGGGCGCCAAGGTCGACGGCATCCGCGTGCCCCTGTGGACGCGGCTGAAGAACGGCCAGTCGGTCGAGGTCATCTCGGCCTCGGGCCAGCGCCCGCAGGCGACCTGGCTCGACATCGTCGTGACCGGCCGCGCCAAGGCCGCCATCCGGCGCAGCTTGCGCGAGGAGGACCGTGACCGCTTCATCCGCCTTGGCCGCGAGCTGGTGCGCGTCAGCTTCGAGCATGTGGGCCGCAAGGTCACGGACAAGGCGCTGCGCACGGCCGCGCGGCAGCTGCGCCTGCCCTCGGCCGAAGAGCTGCTGGCCCGCATCGGCAGCGCCGAGAACTCGGCCAAGGAAGTGCTCGACATCCTTTATCCCGAGCTGGCCGAGCATCAGGACGAGATCGACTTCCGCCGCCCCATCGCGGGGCTCGAGGCCGACGCCAACTTCAAGCGCGCTCCCTGCTGCGCGCCCCTGCCGGGCGAGAGGATCGTCGGCATCACCTATCGCGGCGCGGGCGTCGTGATCCACGCCATCGACTGCCCGGTCCTGGCCGAGTTCGAGAACGCGCCAGAGCGGTGGGTGGACCTGCAATGGCGCGAGGGGCGGCATCCGGCGGCCTATTCGACTGTGCTCAGCCTGACGATCCGGCACGATTCCGGCGTGCTGGGGCGAATCTGCTCCTTGATCGGCACGCAGGGGGCGAATATCTCGAATCTGGAGTTCATCGACCGCAAGCCCGACTTCTACCGGATCGAGGTCGAGGTCGAGCTGCGCGATCATGAGCATCTGCACAACCTGCTGACCGCCCTCGAGGCGGAAAGCGATGTGGCGCAGGTCGCGCGCGTGCGCGATCCGGCGCTGAAGCCTTAGCCAGCCGCCTGTGCGCGGTGCAGAACAACCACGGGTGAGCCTTGTTCAAGCGCCGCAAACCGCGCAGCTACGGCCAGATCGCCAGCGAGTTCATCTATCCCCGCGGCGGCTGGCGCCGGGCCGGCACCTATGTGATGTACCGCCTGCGGCGCTTGCCCGACCGGCCGCACCGCATCGGGCGCGGCGTCGCGGCGGGGGTCTTCGTCTCGTTCACGCCGCTCTTCGGCTTTCACTTCCTGTCCGCCGCGCTGGTCGCCTGGATCATCCGCGGCAACATCCTGGCCGCGCTGCTGGCGACCTTCGTCGGCAACCCGGTCACGCTGCCCTTCATCGCGGTGGCCTCGGTGACGCTCGGGCGGCACCTGCTGAACATTCCGGGCGAGCTGACGCCGCACCGCATCTTCCGCGAGTTCAGCGACGCCACGGGCGAGCTGTGGCACAACATCGGGTCCGTCTTCGGGCCCAGCACCGCGCATTGGGACCGGCTGGCCGACTTTAACCAGCACATCTTCCTGCCCTACTGGGTGGGCGGGCTGATCCTGGGCATTGCCGTCTCAGTCGCGACGCATTACCTGACGGTGCCGATCTTCAACGCCTACCAGCGCCGGCGCGAGAAGAAGATGGAGGAGCGCATCGCCCGCGCCGCAGCCCGCATCGCCGCGATGAAGGCCGAGGCGCCGAAGGACCCGCCCGCTCAGTAACCACGGCTGCGGTGCACCAGATGCTCCACCGTCCGCCCCTCCATCGCCGCGCGCAGGTTCGCCGCGGCGACGGGCGCGGCGGTCGCGGCCCGCGTGTCGGCGGCGATATGCGGCGTGACGGTGACATTCGGATGCGCCCAGAACGGGTGGTCCGGGGGCAGCGGCTCGGTGCGGAAAACGTCCAGCACAGCATGGCCCAAATGCCCCGCGTCCAGCGCCGCCAGCAGCGCCGCATCGTCCAGCACCGTGCCGCGGCCCGGATTGACGATCCACGCGCCCCGCGGCAGCCGCGCCAGGCGTGATGCGTCCAGAAGGCTGCGCGTGCCGGGCGTGTCGGGCAGCAGCGAGATGAGGACCTGCGCACGGGCAAGTGCCAGGTCCAGGTCGTCCGTCACCGTGACGCGCTCGACCGGGGCGCCGCTCCGGCTGAAGCCGGTAACGGGAAAGCCGATCGCCGTCAGGTGGCGCGCCACCGCCCGGCCCAGCTCTCCCATCCCCAGAATCGTCACGGGCCGCTCGGCGGCCAGGGGCGGCACCTGCCCGTTCCGCCAGACACCGTCCTGCGCGTAGCGGTCCATTTCCAGATGCGCGCGCAGGGTCCAGCCGGTGCAGTATTCGGCCATGCCCGCCGCCAGCCCCGGATCGACCATCCGCGCCAGCGGCTGCGTCAGCGTGGCGTTGCCGACGATCCGCTCGACCCCGGCCCAGAGGCTCTGGACGAGGCGGGCGTTCACGTAGGGCGAGAAGTCCGCGATGTCGCCGCCCGGCGCGTAGATGATCGCGTCGAAGCTGGCCGGATCGCCCTCCTGCGCCAGCTCCATCTCGGGGCAGGCGTCGCGCAGGGGCGCGGCCCATTCGTCCCAAGCGCCCGGTGCGGCGGAGAAGCGGACCCTCATCGCGGGCCCCTCATCGTGGCCTGTGGACATGCGCGGACTGCACCAGCCCGAACCCCAGCATCAGGATCATCAGCGAGGTCCCCCCGTAGCTGACCAGCGGCAGGGGCGAGCCCTTGGCGGGCAGCAGGCCCATCACGGTCGCCATGTTGATCGCGAAATACAGGAAGAACGTCCCCGAGATGCCGATGGTGATCAGGCTGGCGAAGCGGTCCCGGTTCGTCAGCGCCGAATAGAGGCAGAAGAACACGATCAGCATATACAGCGCCAGAAGCGACGAGGCGCCGATGAAGCCGAACTCCTCGGCCAGCACGGTGAAGATGAAGTCGGTGTGCTTTTCGGGCAGGAAGTTCAGCCGCGACTGCGTGCCCTGCATGAAGCCCCGCCCCGACCAGCCGCCCGAGCCGAGGGCGATCTGGCTCTGGATGATGTTGTAGCCGGCGCCGAGCGGGTCGGCCGAGGGGTCGAGGAAGGTGTCGATGCGGCGGAACTGGTAGTCCTTCAGAAGCTGCCAGTCCGTGCCGCGGCTTCTCATGACCGTGACGACAAGACCCACCGCCATGCCGATCACCACGCCGAAATACCACAGCGACACCCCGGCCGCGAACATCACGATCCCGCCACCGGCGACCAGCATGATCGAGGTGCCGAGGTCGGGCTGCACCAGCACCAGCGCCGTCGGGGCGAGGATCAGAACCACCGGGATCAGCACCCAGAGCGGGCGCGAGACGCGCTTCATGTCCAGCCAGTCATAATAGGCCGCCAGCAGCAGGACGAGCGCGATTTTCATCAGCTCCGACGGCTGGATGCGGATCGGCCCGATTTCGATCCAGCGCCGCGCGCCCATGCCGATGACGCCGAACAGGTCTACCGCGACCAGCATCAGGAAGCAGGCGACATAGGCGCCGATCGAGATGCCGCGCCAGAACCACATCGGCACGAAGGCGAGGCCCAGCATCACCACCATGCCGATGGCGAAACGGTACATCTGCGGCTCGGCCCAGGTGTCCAGCCGCCCGCCCGCCACGGAATAGAGCATCAGGAAGCCGATGCAGCAGACGGCGGTGATCAGCAGCACCAGCGGCCAGTTGATATAGAGCACCTTGCGAAAGCCCGTCGGGACCTGCGCGACCTTGTAGTCGAGATAGGACATCGGACCCCTCGTCAGACCCGCGTGCGGCCGCCGCGCGGCGGCTCGGGCGCGTAGAGCTTCATCTCGTTGTGGCGCGTCTCCAGCGCCGCGCGCTGCTCGGGGGGCACGGCGTCCAGCGGCGGCAGCCCGCCGTTCAGCGCATAGAGCAGGATGTCCCGTGCGACGGGCGCCGCCGCGGCCGAGCCGCCGCCGCCATGTTCCACCACAAGCGAGATCGCGTAGCGCGGCGCCTCATAAGGGGCATAGGCGACGAACAGCGCGTGGTCGCGGCGATTCCACGGCAGCTGGTCGTTCGAGATGACGCCCCGCGCCCGCTCGGCCGCGGTGATGTTGCGGACCTGGCTGGTGCCGGTCTTGCCGGCCATGCGCCATTCCTCGCGCGTGATGCGCGAGGCGCGGGCCGTGCCGCGCCCGCCGTTCATCACCGCGTCCATGCCCATGCGCGCGACGCGCAGGGTGGCGGCGCTGATCCCCTCCAGCTCGGGCCAGACCGGGACCGGCTCGCGCCGGCCGTCGATGCTGCGGATCAGCCGCGGCGAGACCGCGCGGCCGCTGGCGATGCGCGCCGTCATCACCGCCAGCTGCAGGGGCGAGGCAAGCACGTAGCCCTGCCCGATCGAGGCGTTGAGGCTGTCGCCGATCTGCCAGCTCTGGCCGTGGCGGGCGAGCTTCCATTCCCGGTCCGGCGCGATGCCCTCGGCCACGGCCGACATCGGCAGGTCGTGGCGCACGCCAAGGCCCAGCTTGCGCGCCATGATCGCGATGCGGTCGATGCCGACCCGCTGCGCCAGCTCGTAGTAATAGACGTCGCAGCTTTCCTCGAGGCTCTTGATCGCGTCCACCGTACCGTGCCCGCCGCGCCGCCAGCAGTGGAAGCGGCGCCCGCCCAGTTCCGTATGGCCGGGGCAGAAATAGCGCGTGCCGGGATTGATCACCCCGGCCTCGAGGCCGGCCATCAGCGTGACCATCTTGAAGGTCGAGCCCGGCGGATAGACGCCCTGCACGGTCTTGTCGGCCAGCGGGCGGTGGTCGTGGTCCATCAGCGCCCGGTAGTCGGTGTTCGAGATGCCGCGCACGAAGAGGTTCGGATCGAAGCTGGGGGAAGAGCAGATGGCGGCCAGCTCGCCCGTCTCGCAATCCATCACGACGGCGGCGGCGCTTTCCTCGCCCATGCGCTGCGCGGCGTAGTTCTGAAGCGCCGCGTCCACGGTCAGCTGGACGGTCGAGCCCTGCTCGCCCTCCTGCCGGGACAGCTCGCGCATCTCGCGGCCGGTGCTGTTCACCTCGACGCGGCGGGCGCCGGCCTTGCCGCGCAGCACCTCCTCCAGCCGGCCCTCGACACCGATCTTGCCCAGCTGGAAGTCCGGCAGGCGCAGCACCGGGTCCGGTTCCTCGATGCGCGAGAGGTCGTAGTCGCTGACCGGGCCGACATAGCCCATGACATGCGCCAGATCGCCCTCGCGCGGATAGGCGCGCGACAGGGCCGATTCCGGGGTCACCCCGGGCAGCGAGGGGGCGTTGACGGCGATGGCGCTGAACTGCTCCCATGTCAGGCGGTCGGCAAGCACGATGGGGGTGATCGCGCTGCGGCGGCCGAACTCGTCCAGCAGCTCGGCGATGCGCGTCTCGCTCATCGGGATCAGCTCGGCCAGGCGGCGCAGGACCAGCTCGACATCGCCGCCCGCCTCCTCGCGCGTCAGGGTGACGCGGTAGTTCTGCTCGTTCCCGGCGATGATCAGGCCCTGCCGATCCAGGATCAGCCCGCGGGCCGGGGGCAGAAGGCGGATCTTGATCGAGTTGCCGTCCGACAGCATCCGGAACTCTTCGGCGTGGTCCAGCTGCATCGAGCGCATCTTCAGCCCCAGCACGGATGCGGTGCCGACCTGGATCAGGCCCAGCATCAGCCCGCGCCGGCTGATCTGGCGGGCGCTGTCGATGATCTCGCGCGGGGACTTCTTCATCGCCTTTGTCCTGTCACAATGCCTCGGCCGGGCTGATGCGGCGCAGTCCGACCAGCCAGCGCGCGGCGAAGACCACCAGCGGATAGGCCGCCGCCGTGGCGATGACCTGCAGAAGGACCTGGCCCAGGGCAGGCACGGGCAGCATGAACAGCAGCTGCACGAAGCGCATCCCCAGCAGCATCCCCGTCATCAGGATCGCCACGCGCAACCATTCAACCATGAAGGGCGCGTCGCGCCAACGGGGCTCTCGCCTGCGGGCGGCCTCGCTGCCCAGAAGCACGATCAGCGCCCACAGCCCGAGCGGGCGCAGAAGCAGCACGTCCTCGATCATCACGGCCAGCACGATCACCGGCGCCGAGAGCTGGTCGGGCCGGCGCAGGACCCAGGCCATCACCAGCGCCAGCGTCAGGTCCGGTCCGGGCCAGCCGACGAAGCCGCTGCTGATCGGCAGCAGCCGCAGGAACAGCAGCAGCCAGACGCAGAGCAGGAAGGCCAGCGTCCCCATGACGAAGGTGCGGCTCGGCAGCTCGATCATGGCGCGGCGGCCGTGTCCGCGGCCTCGGCGGCCTCGACGGCCTCGGGCGGCATCTGCGGGCCGATCATGCCCTGGTTGCCGCCGCGCACGATCATGTCGGTGTCGACGACGGCTTCGGCCGGGTGGCTGCGCAGGACGCGCAGGAACTCGAGCCGCCCGTAATCCGCCGCCATCCGCAGGCGCATCCGCCCGTCGGTCCCCTGCGCCACCTGCCCGACCAGCAGCCCCGAGGGGAAGACGCCGCCGTCGCCCGAGGTCACGACCCGGTCACCGGGGCGGACATTGTCGATGATCTCGATGAACTCCAGCAGCGGCAGGGGCGTGTTGTCGCCCGTCAGCAGCGCCCGCTCGCCCGTCGGCTGGACGATTACCGGGATGCGCGAGGACGGGTCGGTCAGCAGCACCACGCGGCTGGTCGAGCGTCCGACCCCGGCGATGCGGCCGACCAGCCCCAGCCCGTCCATCGTCGCCCAGCCCTCGACCACGCCGTCCTGCGATCCGACATTCAGCAGCACCGACTGCCGGAAGGCCGAGCCGCTGTCCACCATCACCATCCCGGTGACCGAGGTCAGCGCCGGATCGATCCGCACGTTGTTCAGCGCCAGAAGCTTCGAGTTCTCCTGCTCTAGCTGGACGGCGGCCTCCTTCCAGGCGGTCATGCGCTGCAGCTCGCGCCGCAGCTCCTGGTTCTGCTCGTAGAGGCGGGCATAGCTCTGGAAGCCCGCGATCATCTGGCTGACCCGCGTCACCGGCACCAGCGCCCATTCGAAGCGCGGCACGATGCGGTCGATCATCGCCGTGCGCATCTGCTCGGCCCGTGGGCTGTCGATGCGCCAGAAGAGGAACAGCACCAGAAGGATCAGCGCCAGCGTCGCGATCAGGACGCGGCGGACGGGGGTGGCATAGTCTGGTCCCTTGCGCGCCATGGGGCGGGCCTTTCAAGCGGCCGGATCAGCTGTCGTAGTCGATGACGTGGCGCAGCTGCTTCTCGTATTCCAGCGCCTTGCCGGTGCCAAGCGCGACGCAGCTCATCGGCTGGTCGGCCAGGCTGATCGACAGGCCGGTCTGCTCGCGCAGCGCCAAGTCCAGCTCGCCCAGCATGGCGCCGCCGCCGGTCAGCATCACGCCGCGGTCCACGATGTCGGCGGCCAGGTCCGGGGGCGTGGCCTCCAGCGCGACCATGACCGCCTCGCAGATCGCCTGCACCGGCTCGGACAGCGCCTCGGCGACCATCGCCTGGCTGATCTCGATCTCTTTCGGGATGCCGTTCAGAAGGTCGCGCCCGCGCACCATCAGCGTGGCGCCGCGCCCGTCATCTGGCATCCGCGCGGTGCCGATCGAGGTCTTGATGCGCTCGGCCGTGGATTCGCCGATCAGCATGTTCTGGTTGCGGCGCAGGTAGTTGATGATCGCCTCGTCCATCCGGTCGCCGCCGATGCGGACCGAGCGGGCATAGACCACGTCGCCAAGCGAGAGGACCGCGACCTCCGTCGTGCCGCCGCCGATGTCGACGACCATGCTGCCGGTCGGCTCGGTGATGGGCATGCCCGCGCCGATGGCCGCCGCGATCGGCTCGGCGATCAGGCCGGCCTTGCGGGCGCCGGCGGACAGGACCGACTGGCGGATCGCGCGCTTCTCGACCGGGGTCGCGCCATGGGGCACGCAGACGATGATCTTGGGCTTCGAGAAGGTCGTGCGCTTGAACACCTTCTTGATGAAATGCTTGATCATCTGCTCGGCGCTGTCGAAATCGGCGATGACGCCCTCGCGCATCGGGCGGATGGCCTCGATGCTGCCCGGCGTGCGGCCCAGCATCAGCTTGGCGTCCTCGCCCACCGCCAGGACCTGCCGCTTGCCGTCCTTGACGTGGTAGGCCACGACCGAGGGCTCGTTCAGGATGATGCCCTTGCCCTTGACGTAGATCAGCGTGTTCGCCGTCCCGAGGTCGATTGCGATGTCGGTCGAAAACAAACCGCCGAATGCCATGCCCGTATCCTTTTCGCGCCGGTTTTTCCGGCCTGCCCCATGCTGAGCCGCGGGCCGGGCTTTTCGCCCTGAATCAATCGCGGCGTGCCCCGTATAGAGGCGCAATCCCCACCGGGAAAGCCCCGTTAAGGTTTGGCTCGCGGAATGGGTGAGTGATGGGGCAGCGCGGACGCACTGCCCCCGGTTGCAGGCGGCGCGCCTAGTGCGAATACATGCTGATCTGCTTGGCGTCGCTGTCCGGCCCGGTCATCTCGCGCCGCACGATCAGCCGGTTCAGCGCGCCGACATAGGCCTTGACCGAGGCAAGGATCGTGTCCGTGTCGGCCGCCTGGCCCGTCACGATGCGCCCGTCCTCCTCCATCCGCACGCTGACCGTCGCCTGCGCGTCCGTGCCCTCGGTGACGGCGTGGACCTGGTAGAGCAGCAGCCGCGCCTCGTGCGGGAAGATCTGGCGCACGGCATTGAAGCAGGCGTCCACGGGGCCGTCGCCGGTCGTCTCGGCGCGCTTCTCCTCGTCGCCGACCAGCAGGGTCAGCGCGGCGGACTGCCCGTCGCTGCCGCAGACGACGCGCAGGTGGCGGACCTGCAGGTGGTCGCTGTCGGTATTGGCCGCGCTGTCCTGCATCAGGGCGACGATGTCGTCGTCATAGACCTCCTTCTTGCGGTCGGCCAAGGCCTTGAACCGCACGAAGACGTCCTTGAGCTGGTTGTCCCCCACCTCGTAGCCCAGATCGCGGAGTTTCGCGCGCAGGGCGGCGCGGCCCGAATGCTTGCCCATCGCGATGTTGGTCTCGTTGAGGCCGATATCGGCGGGGCGCATGATCTCGAAGGTCTCGACGTTCTTCAGAACGCCGTCCTGGTGGATGCCCGACTCGTGCAGGAAGGCGTTCTTGCCCACGATGGCCTTGTTGTATTGCACCGCGAAGCCCGACACGGCCGCCACGCGGCGCGAGATGCCGATGATCTTGGTCGTGTCGATGCCGGTCTGGTAGGGCATGATGTCGTTGCGCACCCGCATCGCCATCACGACCTCTTCCAGCGCGGTGTTGCCGGCCCGCTCGCCGAGGCCGTTGATCGTGCATTCGATCTGCCGCGCCCCCGCCTCGACCGCCGCCAGCGCGTTGGCCGTCGCCATGCCAAGGTCATTGTGGCAATGCGTCGCGAAGATGATCTCGTCCGCGCCCGGCACCCGCTCCAGCAGCATGCGGATCAGGTCGGCGCTTTCGCGCGGGGCGGTGTAGCCGACCGTGTCGGGGATGTTGATCGTGGTGGCGCCGGCCTTGATCGCGATCTCGACCACGCGGCAGAGATAGTCATGCTCGGTCCGCGTCGCGTCCATGGGCGACCACTGCACGTTGTCGCAGAGGTTGCGGGCATGGGTCACCGTCTGGTGGATGCGCTCGGCCATCTGGTCCATGTCCAGGTTGGGGATGGCGCGGTGCAGCGGCGAGGTGCCGATGAAGGTGTGGATGCGCGGGCGGCGCGCATGCTTCACCGCCTCCCAGCAACGGTCGATGTCGGGTATCTGCGCGCGGGCCAGCCCGCAGACCTGCGCGTTCTGCGCCTGCCGCGCGATCTCGCTGACGGCGGCGAAGTCACCCTCCGAGGCGATGGGGAAACCCGCCTCGATGATGTCCACGCCCATCTCGTCCAGCATCTGGGCGATCTCCAGCTTCTCGGCATGGGACATGGTAGCGCCGGGCGACTGCTCGCCGTCGCGCAGGGTGGTGTCGAAAATCAGGACGCGGTTCTTGTCGGTCATCGCTCTCTCGCTCGTCTTCGGGTGCCTTGGGGAACCGGGCACTGACCTGACTGAGCGGCGGCCCGGAAGACCCGCTCAGCGCAGCGTGAGAAGCAGCAGGCCCCGGAGGTTGACTGCGAATCGCGCGCCGAAGGGCGCGGTCGAGGCCGAGGAGATGTGGCACATCCGGGTCATGCGCGAAATATGACGTCCCTGCCGGGGGAAGAAAAGACCAAAAATGACGCGGCGGCACCCCGTGACGGGCAGCTTCCGCCGATGTCACGGACGCGTGACATTTTGTCTGGTCGCATGGCGAAGGGCGTGCCTATGCTTTTCGCACCAAGCCCCACAAGACAACCAACAGATGAGGGAACAATGGCTAGCAAGATCGTCGTCGGCTACGACGGCTCCGAGGCGGCCGAGCGTGCGCTGGACTTCGCCATGTCGCGCGCCGACCTGTCGGGCAACAGCCTGGTGATCGCCCATGTCCTGGAATGGTCGCCCTACAGCTTTCTGACCCCCTCCGAGGTCGAGGAGCGGCATCGCCGCCGCACCGAGGAGATGCAGCGCGCCGAGACCGCCATCCTCGCGCCCCTGACCGCGCGCATCCGCGCGGCCGGGATCGAGGTCGAGACGCTGATCCGCTACGGCCACACGGCGGAAACCATGTGCCGCATCGCCACCGAACAGGACGCGGCGATGATCGTGATCGGGCGGACGGGCCATTCGGGCTTTGCCGCGCGGCTCTTCGGCTCGGTCGCGGGAACGCTGGCGCAGGTGGCGCCGGTGCCCGTGGTGATCGTGCCGTGATGAACAGGGACAAGAATACGGACATGACAGGGAGAACAACAAAATGATCCGTCATCCGAAGCTCATTCTGGCCGCGATGGCCTGCCTGCTGGCGGGGCCGGCGGCCGCGCAGGGGCTGGACGCCGCCATCGACGGCTTCTTCGCGACGACCACCGGCTGGTTCGTCGCCATCATCTTCTCGAACTTCCCCGGCACCACCTTCCCCTGGATCGTGGGCTGGCTGGTGGCCGGCGCCACGATCTTCACCGTCTATTTCGGCTTCATCCAGTTCCGCGCCTTCGCCCATTCGATCCGGCTGGTGCGCGGCGACTACTCGAACCCCAACGACGCGGGCGAGGTCAGCCACTTCCAGGCCCTGACCACGGCGCTGTCGGGGACGGTCGGCCTTGGCAACATCGCCGGCGTCGCCGTCGCGGTCAGCATCGGCGGGCCCGGCGCGACCTTCTGGATGATCGTCGCGGGCCTTCTGGGCATGGCCGCGAAGTTCACCGAATGCACCCTGGGCGTGAAGTACCGCAACGAATACGCCGACGGGACCGTCTCGGGCGGGCCGATGTACTACATGGTCAAGGGCTTCGCCGAGCGCGGCGTTCCGGGCGGCAAGGTCATGGCGGTGCTGTTCGCGATCTTCTGCATCCTCGGCAGCTTCGGCGGCGGAAACATGTTCCAGGCGAACCAGGCCCATGCCCAGATCACCAACGTGCTGGGCAGCTATCCCGGCTGGATCACCGGCGTCGTGATGGCGATCGTGGTCTTCCTGGTCATCGTCGGCGGGCTCAAGTCCATCGCCAGCGTCACCGAGAAGGTCGTCCCGTTCATGGCCGCGCTCTACGTGCTGACCGCGCTGATCATCATCGGCATGAACTACGACATGATCGGCACGGCCTTCAGCCAGATCTTCGCGGGCGCCTTCACCAATGACGGCGTCGTCGGCGGGGCCATCGGCGCGCTGATCCAGGGCTTCCGCCGCGCCGCCTTCTCAAACGAGGCCGGCGTCGGCTCGGCCGCCATCGCCCACAGCGCCGTGCGCACCAAGGAGCCGACGACCGAGGGGTTCGTCTCGCTGCTCGAGCCGTTCATCGACACGGTGGTGATCTGCACCATGACCGCGCTCGTGATCATCATCACCGGCCAGCTGGTCAGCGACCCGGCGACGGGCATGTTCCTGCTGAACGAGGCCGGCACGCAGATCCAGACCGTCACCGGCAACAACGGCGTGGCGCTCACATCGGACGCGTTCAGCAGCCAGGTCAGCTGGTTCCGCTACGTGCTGGTGCTGGCGGTGGTGCTGTTCGCCTTCTCGACCATGATCTCGTGGAGCTATTACGGCCTGAAAGCCTGGACCTTCCTCTTCGGCGAGGGCCAGACGAAAGAGCTGATCTTCAAGCTGCTCTTCTGCTTCTTCGTCGTCGTCGGCGCGGCGTCCAGCCTGGGCGCGGTCATCGACTTCTCGGACGCGGCGATCTTCGCGATGGCGGTGGTGAACATCCCCGCGCTCTACATCCTGATGCCCATCGTGAAGCGCGAGATGAACAGCTACCTCGCGCGGCTGAAGTCGGGCGAGATCCGCAAGTTCCAGTAGGGCTTGCGCCACGACAGGGGGCGGGTGCTGCGGCGCCCGCCCCTTTCCTTGGGCTCACTGCATCCGCTTCGTGGCCGCAGCGCGCCGGTCCCGCCGGCGCTGCCCTGCTTGGCGCAGCAGGGTGACCGAGTAGATCACCAGCGCCGCCCAGATCATCGGGAAGGCGATCAGCCGGGCGCCGTCGAAGGGCTCTCCGAACAGGAACACTGCGCAGAGGAAGATCATCGTCGGCGCGATGTATTGCAGGATGCCGATGGTGGAGAGGCGGATCAGCTTCGCGCCGTTCGCGTAGAACAGCAGCGGGATCGCCGTGACCGGCCCCGCCCCCAGCAGCAGCAGCGTCGTGTCGATCTGGCCCGGCCCGAAGCTGCCCGCCCCGCCGAGCGCCTGCCAGATCAGAAAGCCCGCCGCAAAGGGTGTCAGCAGCAGCACCTCCAGCGTGAAGCCCTGGTTCGGGCCAAGCGGCAGGCTGCGCTTGCAATAGGCGTAGACGCCCCAGCTGAGCGTCAGCCCGATGGCCACCAGCGGCAGGCTGCCCGCCTGCACCGTCAGGATCACCACGGCCGAGGCCGCCAGCGCGATGGCCGCGAACTGCCCGCGCGACAGCCGCTCCTTCAGCAGCGTCGCGCCAAGGAAAACGCTGAAGAGAGGGTTGATGTAGTAGCCGAGCGCCGCGTCCAGCGCGTGATCGTTCGCGATGGCCCAGACATAGATCAGCCAGTTGACCGAGATCAGCCCCGCCGTCAGCGCCGCCATCGCCAGCAGCCGCGGCTGGCGCAGCGCCGCCAGCACCTCGCCCTGCCGCCCCTGCCACAACAGCACCGCCCCCGCGATGGGCAGCGACCAGATGACGCGGTGCGCGATCACCTCCAAGGGCGGCACATGGGTCAGCGCCTTCATGTAGATGGGCAGGAATCCCCAAATGCCATAGGCGGCAATGGCATAGACAAGGCCACGCGGAGAATCGGTCTGCGGAAGGGGGGCGTTGCTCATGCCGTTGCATAGGCTGCAAGCAGATGCCGCACCAGAGGCTAGTGAAGCCCCTCTTCCTCCAGCAGCGTGCGGCCCTCGCGGCTCTCGATCTCGACGATCCAGAGGTCGGGATCGCGGGCGCGGGCGCGGGCGGCGGCGGCATCCACCTCGGCCTCCGGCCCCGCGGCGATCGCGCGCCAGGGGCGGGTGTCGGTTTCGAAGTCCCACTCTCGCTGCCACAGGGTCGCAGTGCCGTCGAGACGGGCGCATTTGACCAGAACCGCCCCCGCCACCTCGTCGCCCCGGCGCAGGATGTAGGCCGGGATGTTCGCCAGCCCGAGCCGCTTGAGATAGGCCGCGACCCAGAGCCCGGCGGCGAGGCGTGGTGCAGGTGTTGGGGCCTCAGCCATCCCCGTCCTTGAAGTTCAGGCCCATCTCGTCATAGCGCTCGGCCTCGTTCAGCCAGTTCTCGCGGACGCGGACCTGAAGGAACAGGTGGACGCGGCGGCCCATGAACTCCTCCAGCTCGGCCCGCGCGGACTGGCCCACGGCCTTGATCGTCTCGCCGCCCTTGCCCAGCACGATGCCCTTGTGACCCTGCCGCGCGACATAGACGACCTGCTCGACCCTTGCGCTGCCGTCCGTCTTCTCCTCCCAGCCTTCCGTCTCGACGGTCAGCTGATAGGGGATCTCCTCGTGGAGGCGCAGGGTCAGCTTCTCGCGCGTGATCTCGGCGGCGATCATGCGCATCGGTAGGTCAGCGATCTGGTCCTCGGGATAGAGCCACGGCCCCTCGGGCAGCTCGCTGCCCAGCCAGGCGCGCAGGTCGGCGCAGCCATAACCCTTCTCGGCCGAGATCATGAAGGTCTGCACGAAGGGATAGGCCTCGTTCATCTGCTTGGAAAGCGCCAGCAGCACCTCGGCCTTCACCCGGTCGATCTTGTTGATGACCAGCGCGACAGGCGTGCCCTGCCCCAGCTGCTTCAGCTGCTCGATGATCGCCTGCACGCCCTCGGTCGCGCCGCGATGCGCCTCGATCAGCAGCAGCACGAGGTCGGCGTCCGAGGCCCCGCCCCAGGCCGCCGCGACCATGCTGCGGTCCAGCCGGCGGCGCGGGCGGAAGATGCCGGGCGTGTCCACGAAGACGATCTGCGCCGGCCCCTCGATGGCGATGCCGCGGATGCGGGCGCGGGTCGTCTGCACCTTGTGCGTGACGATCGAGACCTTCGCGCCGACCATCTGGTTCAAGAGCGTGGACTTGCCGGCGTTCGGCTCGCCGATCAGGGCGACGAAGCCGGCGCGGGTCTCGCCCTTGGGTTGGGTTACTTCTTCGGTCATGTCTTGTCCTCAAGCCGGGCCAGCAGGGCCTGCGCCGCCGCCTGCTCGATGCTGCGTTTGGTGCCTGCGCCGCGGGCCTGCGCCTCGCGGCCGTCGGCCAGCTTCACGGTGATCAGGAAGACGGGCGCGTGATCCGGCCCGCTGCGTTCGGTCTGCTCGTAAGAGGGCGGCGGCATCCCCTGCGCCTGCGCCCATTCCTGAAGCGCGGTCTTGGCGTCGCGCGCATCCTCGGCGACGCTGTCCAGACGGCCGGCCCAATGGCGCAGGACGACGTCCCGCGCCGCCTCGAAGCCCGCATCCAGATAGATGGCCGCCAGCACGGCCTCCATCGCGTCAGCCAGAAGCGCCTCCTTGCGGCGCCCGCCCGACATCATCTCGGAGCGGCCGAGCTTCAGCACCTCGCCAAGGCCCACCTCGCGCGCGATGGCCGCGCAGGTCTCGCCCCGCACCAGGGTGTTGAAGCGGGGGGCTAGCTGGCCTTCGCTGGCGCCGGTATCGGCCTGGAACAGCGCCTCGGCCATGATGAGGCCCAGGACGCGGTCGCCCAGGAACTCCAGCCGCTGGTTGTCGGGCCGCGTCGCACTGGCGATCGAGCCGTGGGTCAGGGCGCGCACCAGAAGCTCGGGCCGGGCGAAGTCGTGGCCAAGCCGCGCCATGAAGGCGCGGATGTCGGCGGAAGGCGTCACTCGACCGCCTTGAAGAAGCGGTCGGACCGCCAGGTCCAGAAGTACAGCAGCGAGCGGCCGGCCGACGAGAACATGATCCGGTCCGCGCGGCCGATCAGGTACTCCTCGGGCACGAAGCCGAGGCCGCCGATCTCGGCCGGGAAGCGCGAGTCTTCCGAGTTGTCGCGGTTGTCGCCCATGAAGAAATACTGCCCCGCCGGGACCACGAAGGTCGGCGTGTCGTCGGCGATCCAGCCGTCGGTGATGTTCAGGATCGAGTGGCTGCCAGAGGCGCCCGGCAGCGTCTCGACATAGCGCTCGGACAGGCACTCGCCGCCCTGCGAGACCGGATCGTTGGCGCAGCGCGGGATCAGGCCCTGCGGGCCCTGCTGTTCCTTGACCTCGACGAAGTCGCCGGCGCGGGTGACGGGGACCTCCTCGCCGTTCAGCCACAGCCGGCCGCCGCGCATCTGCACCTGGTCGCCGGGCAGGCCGATCACGCGCTTGATGAAATCGACGTCGCGCGTGGGGTGGCGGAAGACGACGACATCGCCGCGCGCGGGCGCGCTGCCCAGGATCCGGCCCGAGATGGGGCACATGGAGAAGGGGCAGGAATGGGCCGAATAGCCATAGGCCATCTTGTTGACGAAAAGGAAGTCGCCGATCAGCAGCGTGTCCTTCATCGACCCCGAAGGAATCCAGAAGGGCTGGAAGAACAGCGTGCGGAAGATGCCCGCGATGACGAGCGCCCAGAAAACGGTCTTGATCGTCTCCCAGATGCCTTCCTTCTTCTTGGGTGCCACGCTGTCGGCCATCGCAGGTCGTCCTTCCGGTTCATCGCAGGGGCGGCCCCGGCCGCGCCCGGCCCTTCTGGTCCCCGCAGGGGGCCAAAGTCAAGGTTTGGGGGCGTCAGACGCAGCGATGGGGCGCGCCTCGATCACCACGAAGGCCTGCGCCCAGGGATGATCGTCGGTCAGGGTGACATGGACCAGCGCCTCGTGGCCCGGCGGCGTCATCGCGGCCAGCCGGTCCGCCGCCCAGCCCGTCAGCGCCATCACCGGCTGCCCGCTGCGCAGGTTCGACACCGCCATGTCCCGCCAGCTGATCCCCATGGCCAGCCCCGTCCCGAGCGCCTTCGAACAAGCCTCCTTGGCCGCCCATCTCTTGGCGAGCGTCCCGGCCTCGTCCTTGCGCCGCGCGGCCTTGGCCAGTTCGGTCGGGGTGAAGACGCGGTTGCGGAAGCGGTCCCCGAACCGGTCGAGCGTGCCCTGGATGCGCTCGATATTGGCGAGGTCGGTGCCGATGCCGAGGATCACGCGCGGGCCGCGTCCATGCAGCGGCGCATCTCGCGGATGGCGCCGTCGAGGCCCAGGAAGACGGACTCGGCGATGAGGAAATGGCCGATGTTCAGCTCGGCAAGTTCCGGGATCGCCGCGATGGGGCCGACATTGTCGAAGGTCAGGCCGTGGCCGGCATGGACCTCCAGCCCGAGGCGCGCGGCGAGGGTCGCGCCCTCGCGCAGGGCCGCAAGCTCGCGGTCGCGCGCGTCATGGCGGCCTTCGGTGTCGAGGTCGCAATAGGCGCCGGTGTGCAGCTCGATCACCGCCGCGCGGATGCGGGCGGCAGCCTCGATCTGGGCGGGCTCGTGGCCGATGAACAGGGACACCCGGCTGCCGGACTCCCGCAGGGGGGCGATGAACTCGGCCAGCATCGCCTCGTTGCCGGCGACGTCGAGGCCGCCCTCGGTCGTGCGCTCCTCGCGCTTCTCGGGGACGATGCAGACGGCGTGTGGGCGGTGGCGCAGGGCAATGGCCTGCATCTCGGGCGTCGCCGCCATCTCGAGGTTCAGGGGCAGCGTCAGGTGCGCCATGAGCGCGTCGATGTCGGCGTCGCTGATGTGGCGGCGGTCCTCGCGCAGATGGGCGGTGATGCCGTCGGCGCCGGCGGCCTCGGCCAGGCGAGCGGCGCGCAGCGGGTCGGGCCAGGGCGTGCCGCGGGCGTTCCGGATGGTGGCGACGTGGTCGATGTTGACGCCAAGGCGCAGCATGGGGTCCTCCGCAGGGTTTGGCGGCATCCTAGCGGGCGGCCGGATCGGGCGCCAGTTCGCTGGCGACGGCCCACCAGCCGGGGCGGCCGAGTGCCGCAGCCGCCTCAGCCGCCGCGCCGGCGGTGGCGAAGATGCCGAAGCAGGTCGCGCCCGACCCCGACATGCGGGCAAAGCCCGCGCCCTGCGCCTGAAGCGCATCCAGCACCTCGCGCACCTGCGGCGCAAGGGCGATGGCCGGTGCCTCGAGATCGTTGCGGGTCTGCGCCAGCCAGGCGGTCAGGTCCGATGCTCGTGCGAAGCGCGGGACCGGGGGCAGCGGCGGGTTGTCCTTCCGCGCCAGCGCCGCGAAGACGCGCGGGGTCGCCACCGCGATGCCGGGATTGACCAGCACCAGATGCAGCCGCGGCAAGGGTGGCAGGGGCGTGACGATCTCTCCGACGCCTTCCATGCGAGCGGGACGCGAGGCGAGGCAGACCGGCACGTCCGCGCCAAGCCGCTCGGGCGCGGGCGGCAGCTCAAGGCCCATCCGCTTCAGGGCGCGCAGCACGGCGGCGGCATCGGCCGATCCGCCGCCGATGCCCGAGGCGACGGGCAGGTTCTTGGTCAGCCGGATTCGCGCCTGCCCGCCGACCATCCGCGCGGCGCGCAGGCAGAGGTTGTCCTCGTCCGTCCCCAGGCCTGCCGCGAAGGGACCGTCGATCTGCAGCGCCAGCGGGCCGGGCGTCAGCGCGACCTCGTCCCCCACCGCGGCGAAGGCGACCAGCGAGTCCAGCAGATGATAGCCGTCCGCGCGCCGGCCCGTCACATGCAGCGCCAGGTTCAGTTTCGCGGGCGCGGGCTCGATCCACGCCCCGTCCGCAAGGCTCATTCCGAGGCGTCGGCTTCGGTCTGCGGCTGCGGCGCGGCGCGGCTGTCGGTGCCCGCCTCGTCGGCCAGAACCGCGTCGAGGCCGCGCTCCAGCTTGGCGCGGATGCGGGCGGGATCGACCTCGCCGCTCTCGGCCGGTTCCAGCGACAGGGCGCGCTTCCACTGGATCTCGGCCTCGCGCGTGCGGCCGACCTTCCAGTAGATGTCGCCCAGATGGTCGTTCACCAGCGGGTCCGAGGCCATCGTCGCGATCGCCTGCTCCATCGGCGCGACCGCCTCCTCGTAGCGGCCGAGGCGGTAGTAGGCCCAAGCCAGCGAGTCGAGGATATAGCCATCGCCCGGCGCCAGCTCGACGGCCTTCTTGATCATCTCCAGCGCCTGCTCGAGGTTCTGGTTCCGGTCGATCCAGGAATAGCCGAGATAGTTCAGAAGGCTCGCCTGGTCGGGCCGGATCTCGAGCGCGGCCAGCAGGTCGGCCTCGGCGCGCTCGAACTGGCCCGCGCGCTCTAGCGCGATGCCCCGGGCATAGAGCGGGAACCAGCGCGCCTCGGGCGGGGCATCGGACAGAAGCTGCAGCGCCTTGTCATAGGCGGGAACGGCGGTCGTGTATTTCTCCTGCTGGCGCAGCACGTCGCCAAGCGCGACCCAAGCCTGCGCCAGCGACGGATAGGCGGCCGACAGGGCCAGCGCGGCGTTTTCCGCCTCGGGTCGGCGACCGGCGCGGGCAAGCGCGTCGATGCGCGACAGCTCGGCCGCGGGACGCAGCTGGCCCATGGCACGCACGGCCTCGTATTCCGCCTCGGCCAGGTCGAACTGCTGGCGCTCCTGCAGCAGCTGGGCGGCGATCAGGCGCGCCTCGGCATTCTCGGGCGCCAGCCAGACGGCGAGGCGCGCATGGATCAGGGACAGCGGCTCGGGGTCGGGACCGCCGGAAAGGGCGCTGGCGAAGGCAAGAAGCAGTTGCGCAATCCCGTCGGACGGTCCGCCGACGATGTCGAAGGACACCGGCGCGCCCGCGGCAAGCCGCGCCTGCAGGTCCAGAAGCTGCGGCTCCGCCTCCAGCCCGGGCAGGCCGGCCAGCAGCGCCTCGGCCTCGTCGCGGCGGTCGAGCTGCGCCAGCACCTGGACGCGCGCCACCAGCCCGAGCAGGTGATCCCCCGTCCCTTCCTGCGCCAGCAGCGCCTCGGCCGAGTCGTAGTCACCGACGATGGCCTGCGCGAGCGCGAGGTGATAGTTCGCGACCGGCGCCAGCGACTCCGAGGCGGCAAGCGCCTGGAACGCCGCCAGCGAGTCCGAGCCCCGGCCCGCGCCCATCAGCGCCCAGCCCTGGATGGTGCCGTCCATCAGGTCCTCGGTGATCGGCAGGTCGACGCTGCGCGAGGTCTCGAGGAAAGCCAGCAGCTCGTCCCATGCTCCGTCCTTGACCAGCTTGGCGCGGTGCAGAAGCCCCGCCAGCTCGGTCGCGCTGCCCGACAGGACCATCCGCTCGGCGAAGGCGACGGCGCGATCCAGATCGCCCGCCGAGGTCAGCGCGACGAGGGCGCTGTCCTGCAGGTAGGGGTCCGACGGGTCCTGCGCGACGGCCTGCACGAAGTAGCGGGCGGCGGCGCGAAAGTCGTTCTCGACGGTGGCCATGCGCGCGGCGAGATAGGGGCCGGCAAGGCCGCGGGTCAGCGGCGCGGGGCCTGCGGGCGCGGCGGCGGGCGCCGAGGCGGCGTCCTCGGCAGGCGTCCCCGGTGCGTCGGCGGCGGGCGGCGCGTCGCCTTCGGCCCCACCCTCCATCTGGACGGGGATCGGCCGGGGTTCGGGCCGGTCGCTGTCATCGGCCAGGGCGGGGGCGCCCAGCAGCCCCACGAGCAGCGCGATCCACAGCGGGCGGGTGCGATCGAGGGTCACGATATTCCTTCCGGCCTTCACAAAAACGTTTGGATGCAGCCTAGCCCCGCCCCTGCCGCGCCGCAACGTCACCTGCATCACATGTTCGGGTAGTTCGGCCCGTCGCCGCCTTGGGGGGTGGTCCAGACGATGTTCTGGCTGGGGTCCTTGATGTCGCAGGTCTTGCAGTGCACGCAGTTCTGGAAGTTGATCACGAAGCGCGGACCGCCCGCGTCCTCGACCACCTCGTAGACCCCCGCCGGGCAGTAGCGCTGCGCCGGCTCGGCATATTCCGGCAGGTTCACCGCGATGGGGATGCTGGGGTCGCGCAGCTTGAGGTGGCAGGGCTGGCTCTCCTCGTGGTTGGTGAAGGAGAAGGCCACGTTGGTCAGCCGGTCGAAGCTGAGCACCCCGTCCGGGCGCGGGTAGTCGATCGGCGTGTGGTCCGCCGCCTTGCCCGTCGCCGCCGCGTCGGATTTGCCGTGGCTCCAGGTGCCGAGCGGGTTCCAGCCGGTGACGTTCGCCACCCACATGTCGAAGCCGCCCAGCATCAGGCTGCCAGGCAGGCCCAGCTTCGACCAGATCGGCTTGACGTTCCTGACCCGCTTCAGGTCGCGGCCGATGGGGCCGGTCCGCACCGCGGCGTCATAGTCGGACAGCACGTCGCCTTCCCGGCCTGCGGCAAGCGCCGCCGCCGCCGCCTCGGCCGCCGCCATGCCCGACAGCATCGCGTTGTGGTTGCCCTTGATCCGCGGCAGGTTCACCATCCCCGCCGAGCAGCCCAAGAGCATGCCCCCCGCAAAGGCCATCTGCGGCAGCGACTGGAAGCCCCCCTCGCTGATCGCGCGGGCGCCATAGGCGACGCGCTTGCCGCCCTCCAGCAGCTCGGCCACCATCGGGTGGTGCTTGAAGCGCTGGAACTCCATGTAGGGATAGAGGTGCGGGTTCTTGTAGTTCAGGTGCACCACGAAGCCGACGAGGACCTGGTTGTTCTCGAGATGGTAGATGAAGCTGCCGCCGCCGGCGTTCTTGCCGAGCGGCCAGCCCATCGTGTGCACGACCCGGCCGGGCTTGAACTTCTCGGGCGCGACCTCCCAGATCTCCTTCATCCCGAGGCCGAACTTCTGCGCATCCGCGCCCTTCGCCAGGTCCAG
>NZ_FMVT01000012.1 GCF_900102505.1 Paracoccus tibetensis
GTGAAGCTGACACCCTCATCATCGCTTGCGCTAGAGGGCCGACATGCAAGCTTCAAGGTCGAAAACCGACCAAACCGCCCGCATATCTCTTCAGATATCCATCAATGTCAAAAAGCAGAGGAAACAAAATCGCGGATCAAGCGCCAATCTCTCGACGCCCAGCCCGGTCATCCATTCCCAAAATCTCTTCCGGTCCAGACCCGCGCCTCGCAGCGCTCCCCTTCCCGGCCCCTCCAGCGTTCCCGCCTTCGGTGAAGCGGTATTTACGGAGACACGCACCCACCCGCAAGTCCAAAACGACAGAAAAATGACGGAGCCTTGCAGAAAACTTGCAACCCATTGCGCGCATTTGTCTTTTTCACTTCGGCCGGCGCGCAGGCCCTCGAGGCGCCTCCAGAAGGCAGCGGAAATGACGAAGGGCGCGCCCTGCGGCGCGCCCTTGATGATGTCGATGCTGGAAAGCTCAGCGCTTCGAGAACTGGAAGCTGCGGCGGGCCTTCGCCTTGCCGTATTTTTTCCGCTCGACGACGCGGCTGTCGCGGGTCAGGAAGCCTGCCGCCTTCAACGCGGCGCGCAGGCCGGGCTCGTACAGTTGCAGCGCCTGGCTGATGCCATGCTTGACCGCGCCGGCCTGACCCGAGAGCCCGCCGCCCTTGACCGTCGCCTGCACGTCGAACTGGCCGACGACGCCGGCAACCTCGAACGGCTGCTTCAGGATCATCTGCAGCACGGGGCGTGCGAAGTAGGCGTCGATGGCCTTGCCGTTCACGGTGACCTTGCCCGAACCGGGCTTCACCCAAACGCGGGCCACGGCGTCCTTGCGCTTGCCGGTCGCGTAGGAGCGGCCCAGCTCGTCGCGCTGCGCCTCGCGGCGCGGAGCCTCGGCAACGGCGGCACCGCCCGAGACGACCGATTTCAGATCGTCGAGAGTCTTGATGTCTTCGGCCATGATCATGCGCTCCGCGTGTTTTTCTTGTTCAGGACCTTCACGTCCAGAACCTCGGGCTGCTGTGCCTCATGCGGGTGGTCTTCGCCCGCATAGACGCGCAGATGGGTCATCTGCAGCTTACCCAGCTTGTTGCGGCTGATCATGCGCTCGACAGCCTTGGTGACGACGCGCTCGGGATGGGCGCCTTCCAGGATCTGGCGCGCGGTCCGGTGCTTGATGCCGCCCGGGTGGCCGGTGTGCCAGTAGTATTTCTTGTCGTCACGCTTGTTGCCGGTCATCTGCACCTTGTCGGCGTTGATGACGATGACGTTGTCGCCCATGTCCATGTGCGGCGTGAACGTCGGCTTGTGCTTGCCGCGCAGGCGGTTGGCGACGATCGTGGCGAGGCGGCCCAGAACGACGCCCTCGGCGTCGATCAGGATCCACTTCTTCTCGATCTCCGCCGGTTTCGCGGTATAGGTCTTCATCTGTCGTCCCTTCAGGGTCGTGATATTCGAGATGCGCCTATATCAGGGAAGCCGCCCGATGCGTCAAGATCGGGAAGCGCGATATTGCCGTGCAAGATCAGCGGTTTGAAAGATAGGTAACAGAATACCGCGCCGCAGCCCCCCGGTGCGGCGGTCATTTCTGCGGAATCGCGTAGGTCATCGAGGCGCGGGCGACGGGCGGCTCGCTCCCGTCGGAGCGGATCAGCGCGTCGGCCACGGCCAGCAGCCGACCCAGCTTCAGAAGCCGGCATACCGCCAGCAGGTCACGTCCCGCCGCGGGCTTTCTGAGGAAGTCGACCGAGGCGCTGGTCGTCACCGCCAGCGGCACCTGCCCGATCCGCGACAGGATCACGCCATAGATGGCAAGGTCCGCCAGCGCGAAGATCGCGGGTCCGCTGACCGTGCCGCCGGGCCGCAGATGCGCCTCGGTCACGTGCAGCCGGGCGGCCAGCCGGACCTCGTCGACGTCCTCGATGGAGAAGCTGCCGTTCAGCTGCGGAAAGACCTCGGCCAGATATGCGTTCAGTGCCGCGGCCCCCATCACGATCTTCATGCTTCCCCCTGCACGTCCCTGCCGCTTACGCTTTCCGCAAAAGAGGAGGAGTTCAAGATGCCCGATCTGCTGCGGCGCGAGGATCATGGCGCCATTGCCCGGCTGGTCCTGTCCGATGCGTCCCGCCACAACGCCCTGTCAGCCGGGATGATCGCCGCGCTGCGACGCGCCTTGAACGCGATCGCGGACGACGAGACGATCCGTGTCGTGATCCTGGCCGCCGAGGGTCGCGCCTTCTGCCCCGGCCACGACCTGCGCGAGCTGCAGGCGCTGGCGGGCGAGGCATCCGCCGTGCGCCGGCTGTTCGAGGAGTGCAGCGCGCTGATGCAGCAGATCGTCGCCCTGCCCCAGCCCGTTATCGCCGAGGTTCAGGCGGTCGCGACCGCCGCCGGCTGCCAGCTGGTCGCCTCCTGCGATCTGGCCGTCGCGGCCGAACGGGCACGCTTCGGGGTCAACGGCATCAATATCGGGCTTTTCTGCACCACGCCGATGGTGGCCCTGACCCGCGCCATCCCGCCCCGCGCTGCCTTCGAGATGCTGGTGACGGGCGAATTCATCCCGGCCGAGCGGGCGCACGAGCTGGGCCTTTTGAACCGCGTGGTCCCGCCTGAGCAGCTGGCGGAGGCGACGATGGAGCTGGCGCGGACGATCGCAGCCAAGCTGCCGACGGCCGTGCGCCTCGGCAAGCGCGCCTTCCGACAGCTTCAGGACCGGACGCTGGAGGCGGCCTATGGCGAGGCGGCCGGGATCATGTGCGCCAACCTCATGGACGCCGACACCGCCGAGGGCATCAAGGCGTTCCTCGAGAAGCGCCCGCCCTCCTGGGCGTGATCAACGCAGCGCTTCGACCAGCCGGACGAAATGCTCGCCGCGCTTCTCGAAGTTCGGATACTGGTCGAAGCTGGCGGCGGCGGGGGCCAAGAGAACCGTCTCGCCCGCCTCGGCCTCGGCTGCCGCGCGGGCGACGGCCTCGTCCAGCGTCTCGACGACCTCATGCGGCGTGGCGCCCAGCTCCAGCGCAAAGTCGCGCGCCGAATGGCCGTAGAGATAGGCCTTCACCACCTGCGCCAGATGCGGGGCGAGCGCGGCGATGCCGCCGTCCTTGCCGAGGCCGCCGGCGATCCAGCGGATGCGCGGAAAGGCATCCAGCGCCTTGGCCGCCGCATCCACGTTGGTCGCCTTCGAATCGTTCACGAACCGCACGCCGCCGATCTCGGCGACCAGCTGGCTGCGATGCGGCAGGCCCTTGAAGCTGTGGAACGCCGCCTCGATGTCGCGCGGCGCAAGGCCCACGGCGCGGCAGGCCGCATAGGCGGCGCAGGCGTTCTGGTGGTTGTGCGCACCGGGCAGGCCCGCAATCTCGCGCAGGTCGATCGAGGCCGCCTGCCGGCCCTTGCGGTATTCCGACAGGAAACCCTTGCGCGCGAAGACGGTCCAGGCGCCCTTGTCCAGCTTCTGCCCCGAGGACACGCGGATGACCCGGTCGTCGCGCGGCCCCATTGAAAGCTGGTTGGCGATGAACCGCCCCTCGATCTCGTCGACGCCGATCACGGCGCGGTCCGGCCCGCCCTCGGCGAACAGCCGGCGCTTGGCGGCGAAATAGCCGCCCGGCCCGCCATGCCGGTCCAGATGATCCGGCGAGAGGTTGGTGAAGACCGCGACATCCGGGGTCAGCGCGCGGGCCAGCTCGGTCTGGTAAGAGGACAGCTCCAGCACCACGACCTCGCCATCCGTCGCGGGCTCCAGCGACAGGACGCCCCGGCCGATATTGCCGCCCATCTGGCTGGGCCGTCCGCATTCGGTCAGGATGTGATGGATCAGCGCCGTGGTGGTGGACTTCCCGTTCGAGCCGGTGACGGCGATCACCCGCGGCGCACGCTCGAACTCGCCCCATTCGTTGGTGGCGTAGCTGCGGAAGAAGAGGCCGATGTCGTTGTCCACCGGCACGCCCAGCTCGTAGGCAAGCGCGATGGCCGGGTGAGGGCGCGGATAGAGATGCGGGATTCCCGGGCTGACGATAAGCGCCGCAACTCCCTCCCACGCCGCGGGGCGGGTCAGGTCGACGAGGTCCAGCCCCTCGGCGGCGGCGGCCTCGCGGGTATCCTGCCCGTCATCCCAAGCGATGACGCGGGCGCCGCCGGCGGCCAGCGCGGCAGCGGTGGCCTTGCCCGATCGGCCGAGGCCGAGAACGGCGATGGTCTGGTCTTCGACGCCTTCTACGGGGATCATGTGCGGCTCCTGTGGCAAGAGGCGAGGGCTTCGCGCCCGTCGCCGGCCGGTTCTTGAACCGGTGGCGTACCGACCGGCAACCCCCCGCGGGATATCTGAAGATCAAAGCAGGACTAGCGCAGCTTCAGAGTGGCGAGGCCGATCAGGGCGAGGATCAGGGCGATGATCCAGAAGCGGATCACGATCTGCGCCTCGCCCCAGCCCTTCTTCTCGAAATGGTGGTGGATCGGGGCCATCAGGAAGACGCGCTTGCCGGTCCGCTTGAAGTAGAGGACCTGGATGATGACGGAAAGCGCCTCGACCACGAAGAGGCCGCCGACGATGGCAAGGACGATCTCGTGCTTGGTGACTACCGCGATGGCGCCGAGCGCGCCGCCGAGGGCGAGAGAGCCGGTATCCCCCATGAAGACGGCCGCCGGGGGGGCGTTGTACCACAGGAACCCAAGCCCGCCGCCGATCAGGGCCGAGACGAAGATCAGGATCTCGCCGGTGCCGGGGACGTGGTGGACGCCCAGGTATTCGGTGAAGTCGACGCGGCCGACGGTGTAGGCGATGACGCCGAGCGTGCCGGCCGCGATCATCACCGGCATGATCGCGAGCCCGTCGAGCCCGTCAGTCAGGTTCACCGCGTTGGCCGCCCCAACGATCACGATCATCGCGAAGGGCACGAAGATCCAGCCGAGGTTGATCAGCACGTCCTTGAAGACCGGCAGCGCCAGCTGGCCGGTAAGCGCCGCCGGGTGCAGGCTGGCCGCCGCCACCGCCGCGGCTGCCGCGATGGCGAGGCCCAGCAGCATGCGGATGCGCGAGCTGACGCCCTTGGTGTTCTGCTTGGTGACCTTGGCATAGTCGTCGGCGAAGCCGATGGCGGCGAAGCCCATCGTCACCAGCAGCACGATCCAGACATAGCCGTTGTCCAGCCGCGCCCAGAGCAGGGTTGAGAAGATCAGCGCCGACAGGATCAGGATGCCGCCCATCGTGGGGGTGCCGGCCTTGGCCAGGTGCCCTGCGGGACCGTCGTCGCGAATCGGCTGGCCCTTCTTCTGCACGCGCCGGAGCCATGCGATCATCCGGCCGCCGAAGAGGAAGCCGAAGAACAGCGCCGTGAAGAAGGCTGCCCCAGCGCGGAAGGTGATGTAGCGGAAGAGGTTGAAGACGTCCCCGCCCTCGGAGAGGCTGCTGAGCCAGTAGAGCATGGCTACTCCTTCTTTTCTTCTTGGGCCAGGTGGGCTCGCAGGGCGTCCACTACGGCCGAGATGCGCGACGATTTCGAGCCCTTGACCAGGACCACGTCGCCCGGCCGCACCAGCGCTGCCGCGTCGGCCGCCAGTTCCGCGGCCGTCTCGCGCCACGCGCCGCGCTTTTCCTCGGGCAGCGCGTCGTGCAGGTGCCGCATCCGCGGGCCGGCCGAATGGACCAGCGCGATGCCGTCCATCGCCGGGTCGGTGGCCAGGGCGCGGTGCATCGCCAGTTCGTCCGCGCCCAGCTCCAGCATGTCGCCGAGGATTGCGACGCGCCGGCCGGGCAGGCCCGCCAGCGTCGCGAGGCCCGCGGCCATCGAGGTCGGGTTGGCGTTGAAGGCGTCGTCGATAAGGCGGATGCCGCCCAGAGCCTCGACCGCGCCGCGGCCCTTGGGGGGCTGCCAGTCGCCGATGGCGGCGGCGGCCTTGGTCAGGTCCGCGCCGGCCGCCGAAAGCGCCGCCAGCACGCCGACCGCGTTCATGACGAAGTGCTGGCCGGTGGTTGCCAGCGTAAATCCGACACTTTCGCCGGTGATGCGGGCGCGGCAGGCGAGGGCGCCGTTCTGCGGCTCGATCCTCAGCGGGCGGGCCATGCCGTCCTTGCCGAAGCCGATGACCACCGCGCCGGCCGCGTCCGCGCAATCGCGCAGGATCTGGGTCACGGGCAGGTCCTCGGGCAGGATGGCGGTGCCGATCGGCTCCAGCCCCTCGAAGATCGCGCCTTTCTCGCGCGCGATGCCCTCGATCGCGCCGAAGGCCTCCAGGTGCGCGGCGCCGACGGTGGTGATCAAAGCGACATGCGGGCGGGCGAGGCGCGAGAGCGGCGCGATCTCGCCGGGGTTGCTCATGCCGATCTCGATGATCGCGAAGTCCGCGTCGGCCGGCATCCGCGCCAGAGTCAGCGGCACGCCCCAATGGTTGTTGTAGCTGGCCTCGGCGGCATGGATCACGCCCTGCCCCGCCAGCGCGATCCGCGCCATCTCCTTGGTCGAGGTCTTGCCGACCGAGCCGGTGATCGCGACGACCTTGCCGCCCATCCGGGCGCGGCCCGCGCGGCCGAGCGCCTCGAGGCCCGTCAGCACGTCATCGACCACCAGCAGCGAGGCGTCCGGGGCACAGCCCTCGGGGATGCGGCTGACCAGCGCGGCGGCGGCGCCCTTCTCAAGCGCCTGCGCCACGAAGTCGTGCCCGTCGCGCGCCGCCGACAGGGCGACGAACAGATCGCCCGGCTGGATCGTGCGGGTGTCGATGGAGACGCCCGTGACGCTCCAATCCCCCTGCGCCCGCCCGCCGGTGGCGGCGGCGGCGTCCTTGGCTGTCCAGAGCGCGCTCATATCGTGCCGTCCAGCGCGGCCACCGCGACCGAGGCCTGTTCGGCGTCGTCGAAGGGATAGACGTCGGTGCCGATGATCTGGCCGGTCTCGTGCCCCTTGCCCGCGATCAGCAGCGCGTCGCCGGGCTGCAGCGCATCGACGCCGCGCAGGATCGCCTCGGCCCGGTCGGCGACCTCGGTCGCCTCGGGGCCTGCGCCTTCCATCACGGCGGCGCGGATGGCGGCCGGGTCCTCGGTCCGCGGGTTGTCGTCCGTCACGATGACCACGTCGGCATGCTCGCGCGCGGCGGAGCCCATCAGCGGGCGCTTGCCGGTGTCGCGGTCCCCGCCCGCGCCGATGATGCAGATGATCCGGCCCAGCACATGCGGGCGCAGCGATTGCAGCGCCGCGATCACCGCGCCGGGCTTGTGGGCGTAGTCCACGAAGACTGCCGCGCCGTTCGCCCGCTGCGCGGCCAGCTGCATCCGGCCGCGGACCGTCACCAGTTCGGGCAGGACGCGGATGATGGCTTCCGCCGAATCGCCCGCCGCGAGGCAGAGGCCCATCGCCGCCAGCGCGTTCTCGGCCTGAAAGCCGCCGATCAGCGGCAGGCGCACCATGTGGGTCTGGCCCATGACCGAGAAGCGCAGGTCCTGGCCCGTCGCGTCGAAGCGCTGGCCGAGGATGCGGAGCATCGCGCCCTCGCCCGTCCCGACCGTCGTCAGCGCCAGCCCGCGATCCGTCGCGATGTCCGCCATCTGCCGACCGCGCGGGCTGTCCACGTTGATCACCGCGGCCGAGCCATCCTCGAGGATGTGGTTGAAGAGCAGCGCCTTGGCCGCGAAATACTCGTCGAAGCCGGCGTGGTAGTCGAGGTGATCCTGGCTGAGATTGGTGAAGGCGCCGGCCTCGACCCGCACCCCGTCCAGCCGCCGCTGGTCCAGCCCGTGCGAGGAAGCCTCCATCGCGGCATGGGTGACGCCCGCCGCCACCGCCTCGGCCAGGACACGGTGCAGCGTCAGCGGATCGGGCGTCGTATGCGCCAGGCGCGCGTGGAAGTCGCCCTCGACCCCCATCGTCCCGAGGCTGATCGCCTTGTGGCCCAGCCCCTGCCAGATCTGCCGCGTGAAGCTGGCGACCGAGGTCTTGCCCGAGGTGCCCGTCACCGCCACCACATGCGCGGGCTGCTCGCGGAACCACAGGGCGGCGGCGCCGGCCAAGGCGGCGCGGGCATCCTCGGCCACGACCAGCGCGCCGTCCCAGCCTGCCAGCACGTCAGCCGCGATCTCGGCCCCCGCGCGGTCGGTCAGGACGGCCGCCGCCTGCATCCGCAGCGCGTACTGGATGAACTCGCCGCCATGCAGGGCCGAGCCGGGCAGCGCGGCGAACAGGTGGCCGGGCTTGACCTGCCGGCTGTCGAGCGAGAGGCCCGTGATCTCGGGATCGCGCCCGTCCCTTGCCCGCAGCCCCAGCTGCGACAGCCTCGTTCCCGTCGTCACGTCCTGCCCCTCATTGGTTCGCGACGAGCTTTATCTCACCGGGCTCGCCGGGTTCAACACGCGGCTCGAATCGCGGCGCGATGCTCGGCAGGTTTTCGTCGGTCTTCGGCTCGAGGCCCAGCAGCGGCGCGATGCGGCGGATCACCTCGGCCGCGACGGGCACGGCGGTGGTGCCGGCGGTGCGGCTCTCGCCGCCGCCCGCGGTCTGGGTCGAAGGCTCGTCCAGCGCCACGATCAGCACGTATTCGGGGTCCGAGGCCGGGAAGACAGAGGCGAAGGTCGCGATCACCTTGTTCTTGTAGTAGCCGCCCGAGGCGCGCGGCTTGTCGGCGGTGCCGGTCTTGCCCGCGACCTCGTAGCCCGGCACGTCGGCGCCGCGCGCGGTGCCGCGCGTCACCACCTGCCGCAGCATGTCCACCGACATGGCGGCGGCGCGCGGCGACAGGACCTGCTCGCCTTCGGGGCGCTGGCGGCCATGCACCAGCGTCGGCGTGACGCGGCGGCCGTTGTTCGCGATGGTCGCATAGGCGGCCGCCAGGTGCAGCGGGCTGGCAGCCAGCCCGTGCCCGAAGCTGACCGTGGCCGAGGTCACGGCCGGCCAGCGTTGCGGCACCAGCGGCTGGCCCGTCGGCGCCTCGACCATCTCGATGGTGGTCGGCACGAAGAGGCCCAGCTTCTCCAGGAAGTCCTTCTGCCGCTCGACCCCGATCATCTGCGCGATCCGCACCGTCGCCACGTTCGAGGATTTCACGATCACGTCCGTCGCCGACAGCTCGCGTCCGTAATTGTGGAAGTCGTTGATCAGGAAGCGCCCGATCCGCATCGGCGCCTGCGCGTTGATCCCCGAGGAGGGATTGATCAGCCCCAGGTCCAGCGCCTGCGCGACGGGGAAGATCTTGAAGGTCGAGCCAAGCTCGTACTGCCCCTGCACCGCGCGGTTGAAGAGCGGGCTGTCCGAAGGATCGCCCTTCAGCAGCGGGCGCGGGCGGTCGTTCGGGTCGAAATCGGGCAGGCTCGCCATGGCGAGGATCTCGCCGGTCTTCACCTCCATGAGGATGCCGGTCGCGCCTTTGGCGTTCATCAGCCGCATGCCGGAGTAAAGGACGTCCTCCATCGCCTGCTGCGTCGTCAGGTCGATCGACAGGGCCAGCGGCGCGCCCTCGTTCGCCGGATCGCGCAGCCAGGCGTCAAACGCCTTTTCCACGCCGGCGATGCCGATCACCTCGGCGCTGTTGACGCCCTCGTTGCCGAAGCCCGAGCCGCCGAGGATATGGGCGGCCAGATCGCCGTTGGGGTAGACGCGCATCTCGCGCGGGCCGAACAGCAGGCCCGGCTCGCCGAGGTCATGGACCGCCTGCATCTGCTCGGGGCTGATCTTGCGCTTGATCCACATGAACTTGCGCTCGCCGGTGAAGTCGCGCGTCAGCCGCTCTTCGTCGAGGTCGGGGAAGATGCGGGCGAGGCCCCTCGCGGCGCCGAGGGGATCGACCATCTGGTGGGGATGGGCATAGACCGAATGGGTCAGGAGGTTCGTCGCGACCACCCGGCCGCGCCTGTCGGTGATGTCGGCCCGCTGCGACATGATCTGGGCCGAGAGCACCTCGGCCCGCGGCTCGGTCGGCTGGCTCGAGGCCAGCGCCCCCATGCGGACCCCCACCGTCGCGAAGGCCATCGCGAACAGGCCGGCCATCAGCAGCAGCCGCCCCTCGGCGCGGCGATGGGCCCGAGCCTGGATCTCCTCGTGGCGGCGGCGGCGGTTCTCGGCCTCGATGTCGTCCGGGTTTTCGCCGCGCTCGCGGGCACGAAGGATGCGGGCCAGGGGGCGCAGGGGGGTGCGGATCATGGCTGTGTCTCCGTGGGGGAAGGGGTGGCGGGGTCGGCAAGCTCGGGTTCGGGCGGCGGCGGGGGCTTGGGGTAGTCGATGTGGCGCAGGTCCATCTGCTGCCCGGCTTCCAGCGGCACCAACTGCAGCCGCTCGAAGTTCAGGTCGACCAGCTCGCGCAGCCGGTCGGGGCGGTTCAGATAGGCCCATTCGGCCCGCAGGATGCCCAGCTCGTCGCGCAGGGCGGCGATCTCGCGCCGGACCTGCGACATCTCCCCGATCGAGGCCTGCGTCGCGTAATTCTCGCGATAGGCCCAGAAGGCGAGGCCCATCACCGTCAGCACGCAGAGCAGATAGGTCAGCGAGCGCATCAGCCGCGCTCCTTGCCGGGCAGGCGCGGCATCGCCAGCGCGCGGGCGTCGATGCTGCCGGCGGGCGCCTCGGTGCGGACGGCCACCCGCAGAAGGGCGCTGCGGGCGCGGGGATTTTCGTCCAGCTCGTCGGGATCGGGGCCGACGGCGCGGCGGAAGGGCAGCGTGAAGGCCGGTTCCTGGGTCTGCTGCACCGGCGCGTAGCGGTTTCCGCCCCCGCCCGCATCGGCGCGGGCCTGCATGAAGCGCTTCACGATCCGGTCCTCCAGCGAGTGGAAGCTGACCACGGCCAGCTGCCCGCCGGGCTTCAGCGCCCGCTCGGCCGCCGAAAGGGCCGCGACAAGCTGGCCGAACTCGTCGTTGACCCAGATGCGGATCGCCTGGAAGCTGCGGGTCGCGGGATGGCTCTGCCCGGGCTTGGGCCGCGGCAGGCAGCCGGCCACGATCTCGGCCAGCTCCGAGGTGCGGGTCAGCGGGCGCGCCGCGACGATGGCCTTGGCGATGCGGCGGGCCGCGCGCTCCTCGCCGTAATGGTAGAGCACGTCCGCGATCTGGTCCTGCTCGGCGCTGTTCAGAAGCTCGGCCGCGGACGGCACGTCCCCGCCCATCCGCATGTCGAGCGGCCCGTCGCGCAGGAAGGAAAAGCCGCGCTCGGCCTGGTCCAGCTGCATCGAGCTGACGCCGAGATCCAGCACCACCCCGTCCAGCGGCGCGCCCGCCAGGGCGTCGAGCTGCGAGAAGGTGCCCTCGACCAGCCGCAGCCGCTCGCCGTAGTCGCCGGCCCAGGCCTTCGCCATCGCGAAGACCGACGGGTCCCGGTCCAGGCCGATCACCTGGTCCGCACCGGCGTCCAGCAGGCCGCGCGCATAGCCGCCCGCGCCGAACGTGCCGTCAAGCCAGGTGCCGCGGACGGGCGCCACGGCCCTGAGAAGCGGTTTCAGCAGGACGGGAAGATGGGGTGCCGCCACGGCTCAGTCCTCGCCCGGCCCGGAGGCGGCGGCATCGAGGAAGGCGCGCGGATCGAATTCCGGCCCCTTGCTGGCGGCGAAATCCTCCAGCGCGGCCACGTCCTTGGGCCGCTCGTCCGGGTGATAGACCTGGATGTAATCGCCGCGCGATTCGAAGATCGTCTCGGTACCCTCGGAAAAGCGCAGCTTCTCGCGCAGCTTCTGCGGCAGGACCAGCCGGCCCTCTCGGTCGATCTCGAGATCGGTGGACTGCCCGTTCATCAGCAGTTCCAGCCAGCGCCGTTCCTGGCTGCCGCGCGTGAGGCGGTCGATCTGGGCGTCGATCTCTTCGATGGCGTCGATGGTGTAGAGCTCGATCCAGTTCCACCAGTCGGGGCCGTAGACGGCCACCAATTGCGTGCGTCCGGCCGAGGACGAGGAGAAGCCCGGATCGCCGGCGTCGAAGACCCGCCGCAGACGGGCCGGGACCGACATGCGACCCTTTCCATCCACCTTGACGGTTTCGGTGCCTCTGAACTTCCGCGCCACCTTGCGCCCGCCCCCTCACTGTCCGCTCTTTCGCCCGCCCGAAAGAGAAAGGGCGGATCGGGCCGCTGCCACTGCCCGATCCGCCGCCCTCGTTCCCGTTACCGGGCCCCTTTGCGGGGTTGGTTGGCCATCCTGTCGCGCGCCACCTGGGGGAGGTGCTGCTCGCACGCGCGGACGGCTCTCTATTGGAAAACGGATGCCTGTATGAAGCCTGCTTCGCCTTCAGCGGGGTCTTCTTGCCCCTTACTCACTGCCCGTTTTCGTGAGTTCGTTGTGACATGGGAATTCATGGGAGGCAATGGATTTTTGGGGGCGTCGGCGAGTCTGCGCAGGGGAAGAAGAGGCTGTAGATGCCGCGAATCTCACGAACATCTGAAGAACTCGCCCAGAAGTTGCGTGCGTTGCCGCCAAAGCACACAAGATGTGGAGACTGCGCTGAGCGGCACCACCAGGTGCTTTTTCTCGCGCTCTGCTGCACGGCAGACACACATATGCCTGCGTCAAGCACAAGATCATCCCGCGACATGGAAATTACGGATAGGAGCTCACGAAAGCTCACGAAAACGAGAGCGCATTCTGGGCCCGTTTTTGCGTCCCGCTGCGCCGGCCTCGGCTTCCCGTGAAATCCCACCGAAGGGGCATGTCAGCCTCAGGCAATCCCGCCTTTGACCAGCCGGTCGGCCAGCCGCGCGTAGGCCTCGGAGGTCGGGCCCTCACCCAGGGCGACTGGCCGTCCCGAATCGCCGCCGAGCCGGACCTCCAGCTCCAGCGGCAGCTCGCCGAGGAACGGCAGGCCCAAGGTCTCGGCCTCAACCGCGACCCCGCCATGGCCGAAGGGATGCGCCTCGTGGCCGCAATTGGGACATATATAAGTCGACATGTTCTCGACGAGGCCCAGGACCGGGGTCTTCAGCTTGCCGAACATGTCGATCGCGCGCCGGGCGTCCAGAAGCGCGACATCCTGCGGCGTCGAGACGATGATCGCGCCGCTGACCGGCGCCTTCTGGCAGAGGCTCAGCTGCACGTCCCCCGTTCCCGGCGGCAGGTCGATCAGCAGGACGTCCAGCTCGCCCCACATCACCTGTTGCAGCATCTGCTGCATCGCGCCCATCAGCATCGGCCCGCGCCAGACGACGGCCTCGCCCTCCTTCAGCATGAGGCCGATGGACATGACCGTGACGCCATGCGCGTGCAGCGGCTCGATGCGCTGGCCGTCCGGGCTGGCGGGGCGCCCGCTGATTCCCATCATGCGCGGCTGCGAGGGGCCGTAGATGTCCGCGTCCAGCAGCCCCACGCGCCGCCCCGCCCGCGCCAGCGCCACCGCGAGGTTCGAGGTGACGGTAGACTTCCCAACCCCGCCCTTGCCCGAGCCGACGGCGATGATGTGGCGCACGCCGGGGATCGGCTGCGGCCCGGCCTGCGGCGTCGGGTGCCCGCCGACCTTCAGCGTGGGCGCGGCCTGCGGCTTGGTCGGCGCCGTCATGACGACCTGGACCTTCTCGACCCCCGGCAGGCGCATGAGCCGCGCGCGCGCCTCGGCCTCGACCGGCGCCATGGCGCGCGCGGCCTCGGCATCGGCCACCTCGAGCACGAATCGCACCAGCCCGTCCTCGACCACCAGCGCCCGGATCAGGTCCGCCGCGCCGAGCGTTCCACCCCCCGGAAGGACGATGGGGGCAAGTTCCCCTAGGACAGCTTCGCGGGTGATGGGCATGTGACGGTTCCGTGACTTGGGTTCGGCTGCAGCATGGACGATCCGCCCCCCGCCCTCAAGCGCCTGCGACAAGTCGTGCCATCCGCCGATTAACCCTCTCAGAATACGCGAATTTGCAGCTGCGGCGTGATCGCTAACGATTTTGTAGCGTCAATTTTCTGTTAATTTTTCAAGCACAAATGCAACAGTAGGTCAGCTTTAGTCATGCACTTGCCGCATGGCAGCATTGGCGAAGCGTCCATTGTGCACTCGCAGCGAAAGGGCAATATTGGTCTCAAGAAAAGGCGCCGGGCCATCCGGGTCAGGTGCCAGCCGGATGAACCGAAAGGACGCAATATGGCTGTTATCGCCCAGGCTCACAACACTGCCGCCGACGCCGGCCTGCGTGGCCGCCTGCTGACCGCGATCCAGCGCATGCAGGAACACCGTGCCCGCCGCGCCGTTTATCGGCAGACGGTCCGCGAACTGAACGCCCTGACCACCCGCGATCTGACCGATCTGGGGATCAGCCGTTCGATGATCACCCGCCTGGCCCATGAAGCGGCCTGGGGCGCGGCGAAGTAAGACCCCGGCAGCGCAAGCTGCCCCGAGATAGCGCGGATGCCCCTCCTCCTCCCTGGGCCTTCGCGTTCAGCGGCGCCTCCCTCCTCCTCCCTGGAGGCGCCGCACTAGATAGCCGCCCCATCTGCGGCACCCAGATGCGCCTTGCCCCTCCTCCTCCCTGGGCCGGGCGCAAGCGGTTCCGGCCTCTCCTCCTCCCTGGCCGGCACCGCGCCCCATACGCGGCCCCTCCTCCTCCCTGGGCCAGCGTTACGCGGCGCCTCCCCTCCTCCTCCCTGGAGGCGCCGCACCTCATAGCCGCCCCATCTGCGGCAACCCGATGCGCCTGCCCCTCCTCCTCCCTGGGTGTGGCGCTATGCGGTCCTGGCCCTCCTCCTCCCTGGCCGGTACCGCACCCCAAACGCGGCCCCTCCTCCTCCCTGGGCCAGCGTTCAGCGGCCGCGCCCCTCCTCCTCCCTGGGCGCGGCCGCGTTTCGTTTCACGCCCCGGAACCAAGCCGCCCTCCGCGCATTGCCCGTCAGGCAAGCCGAGGAGAGATGCATGTCATTCCGCAAGGGCACGAAGGTCCGCTGGAACTGGTCCGGCAGCACCGCGACGGGCAAGATCACCGAGATCTTCACCGAGGATGTCGAGCGCACGATCAAGGGCAGCAAGATCAAGCGCAAGGCCAGCAAGGACGACCCCGCCTACATGATCGAGCAGGAGGACGGCGACCGAGTCCTGAAGTCGAAATCCGAGATCGAGCGCGCCGATTGAGCCTTCCCGCCCCGCTGCCGGCGCGCTAATCGGGGCCATGCTCAGCTACCAGCACGCCTACCACGCCGGAAATCTCGCGGATCTCCACAAGCACGCGCTTCTGGCCTGCGCGCTCGACTACCTGACGCGCAAGGACAAGCCGCTCAGCTATCTCGAGACCCATGCCGGCCGCGGCCTCTACCGGCTCGACGCGCTCGAGGCCCGCAAGACCGGCGAGGCCGAGGCCGGGTTCAACCGCGCTGAAGCCGAGGGCTGGCTGGCCAGCGACCACCCGCTGATGCGCGCCGTTGCCGCGACCCGCGCCCGGCGCGGACGCACGGCCTATCCCGGCTCGCCCCTCGTCGCCGCGCATTTCCTGCGCCATGACGACCGCGCCCACCTTGCCGAGCTGCACCCGGCCGAGGCAGAGGCGCTGCACCCCGTCGCCGGCTTCGCCACGCTCCACCGGATCGACGGCTTCCAGATGGCGCGCGCCCTCTGCCCGCCGACGCCCCGCCGGGGCATGATGCTGATCGACCCCAGCTACGAGGTGAAGGCCGATTACGACGCCATCCCTCGGCAGATCGCCGGCATCGCGCGGCGCTGGAACGTCGGCGTCGTCGCCCTCTGGTATCCCATCCTTCAGGACCACCGGCATCTCGGCATGACCGCCGCCCTCGTCGCCGCCCATCCCGAGGCGCTGCTGTCCGAGGTCCGCTTTCCCCCCGCCCGCGCCGGCCACGGCATGACCGGCTCGGGCATGTTCGTGCTGAACCCGCCCTTCGGCCTTGCCGAGGAGGCCGCGCGGCTCGAACGCCTCTTCGCCGCCCGCGCCGGAAGCTGAGGGGATTCCCCACCCGCCGCCGCCGCGCTATGATGCCGACGCCACGAGGAAACACGTCATGCCCCAACGCCTGTCGATCGGCGCCATCGCCTTCATCGTCCTGACCTGCGGCCTCGGCCTCTACTTCGCCTTCGCGGCCGTCCAGGGCCCCTCGGGCATCCTGCGCCGCATCCAGATCGAGGCCGAGACGGCCGAGCTCGAGGCGCAGCGCGACGCGCTCCGCGCCGAGGTGAGCCAGATGCAGAACCTCACCCGCCGCCTCTCGGACGATTATCTCGACCTCGACCTCCTTGACGAGCAGGCCCGCGAGGTCCTCGGCCTCGTCCGCCCGGACGAGGTGATCCTGCGCTAGCCTCCTCTTGCCTGCCCGACAAGCTGCCGCTGAAAGGCAGTGCCGCCACGGCTCCCTCGACCAGCAGGCGCAGGGGCCGGACTGCCTCCGGCGGCCGCGCCCGGCAAGGTCCAGCGCCGCCGTCAGCCCGCCGCCCGACCGCCATTGCACCCCTCCGGGTGATAGGCTACGGATAGTTTAACGCTGAACTATCCCGACCACGCCTCAGGAGGATCCATCCGCATGGCCAGGAAACCGAGCTCCGCGAAGGACGCTCCCGCGAACGTCTCCAAGGACGAGCTGCTCAAGTACTACCGCGACATGCTGCTGATCCGCCGCTTCGAGGAGAAGGCCGGCCAGCTTTACGGCATGGGCCTGATCGGCGGCTTCTGCCACCTCTATATCGGCCAGGAGGCCGTCGTCGTCGGGCTCGAAGCCTGCGCGAAAGAGGGCGACAAGCGCATCACCTCCTATCGCGACCACGGCCACATGCTGGCCTGCGGCATGGAAGCCCGCGGCGTCATGGCCGAGCTGACCGGCCGCGAGGGGGGCTATTCCAAGGGCAAGGGCGGCTCCATGCACATGTTCAGCCGCGAGAAGCATTTCTACGGCGGCCACGGCATCGTCGCCGCGCAAGTTCCGCTCGGCGCGGGCCTGGCCTTTGCCGACAAGTATCTGGGCAACGACAACGTCACCTTCACCTATTTCGGCGATGGCGCGGCGAACCAGGGCCAGGTCTACGAGACCTACAACATGGCCGAGCTGTGGGACCTGCCGGTCGTCTTCGTGATCGAGAACAACCAGTACGCCATGGGCACCTCGGTCAAGCGCTCGACCAAGTCGGTCAGCCTGTTTGGCCGCGGCGAGGCCTTCGGCATTCCGGGCGAGCAGGTGGACGGCATGGACGTGCTGGCCGTCAAGGCCGCCGGCGAGAAGGCCGTCGCCCACTGCCGCGCGGGCAAGGGCCCCTATATCCTCGAAGTGATGACCTACCGCTACCGCGGCCACTCTATGTCGGACCCGGCGAAGTACCGCACCCGCGACGAGGTCCAGAAGATGCGCGACGAGCGCGACCCGATCGAGAATGTCCGCGAGATGCTGCTGACCGGCAACCACGCCTCCGAGGACGAGCTGAAGGCGCTCGACAAGGAGATCAAGGACATCGTCAACGATTCGGCCGAATTTGCCAAGGAAAGCCCCGAGCCTGCGCTCGAGGAGCTGTGGACCGACATCTATGCCGAGAACCTGCCGCAAGGCAGCGCGACCGAGAACGCCTGAGGGGGACGCACCATGGCAACCGAAATCCTGATGCCCGCCCTGTCGCCGACCATGGAGGAAGGCACGCTGGCGAAATGGCTGAAGAAGGAAGGCGACGCGGTCAAGTCCGGCGACATCATCGCCGAGATCGAGACCGACAAGGCCACGATGGAATTCGAGGCCGTCGACGAGGGCATCCTCGGCAAGATCCTGATCGAGGAAGGCACGCAGGGCGTCGCCGTCAACACGCCCATCGCCGTTCTGGTGGAAGAAGGCGAGTCCGCCGACGACGTGAAGACCGAGACCGCCGAGAAGGCCCCCGCGCAGGTCGCCTCGCCCTCGACCAAGGAAGGCCCGGACGACAAGGGCCAGCCCGGCAAATCCGCCGTGGAAGCGGTCAAGACGCCCGAGCCGGACCGCAGCCCCGACTACCCCGAGGGCACCAAGATGAAGACCATGACCGTGCGGGAAGCCCTGCGCGAAGCCATGGCCGAAGAGATGGAGCGCGACGAGACCGTGTTCCTGATGGGCGAGGAAGTCGGCGAATACCAAGGCGCCTACAAGATCAGCCAGGGCCTTCTGGACAAGTTCGGCCCCCGCCGCGTCGTCGATACCCCCATCTCGGAAATCGGCTTCGCCGGCATCGGCACGGGCGCGGCGTTGGCCGGCCTCCGCCCCATCGTCGAGTTCATGACCTTCAACTTCGCCATGCAGGCGATCGACCACATCATCAACTCGGCCGCCAAGACGCTCTATATGTCCGGCGGCCAGATGGGCTGCCCCATCGTCTTCCGCGGCCCGAACGGCGCCGCCGCCCGCGTGGGCGCCCAGCACAGCCAGGACTACGCCGCCTGGTATGCCGCGATCCCCGGCCTCAAGGTCGTCATGCCCTACACCGCCGCCGACGCGAAGGGCCTGATGAAGACCGCGATCCGCGACGCGAACCCGGTCATCTTCCTTGAAAACGAGATCCTCTACGGCCGCTCCTTCGAGGTGCCGGACCTGCCCGACTTCACCATCCCCTTCGGCAAGGCCGCCATTGCCCGCAAGGGCAGCGACGTGACCATCGTCAGCTTCGGCATCGGCATGGCCCACGCGCTCGAGGCGGCAAGCAAGCTGGCCGAGGACGGGATCGAGGCCGAGGTGATCGACCTCAGGACCCTGCGCCCGATCGACTACGGAACCGTCATCGAATCGGTGAAGAAGACCAACCGCTGCATCACCGTGGAAGAGGGCTTCCCGGTCGGCGCCATCGGCAACCACCTCTCGGCCTATATCATGGAGAACGCGTTCGACTATCTCGACGCGCCGGTGATCAACTGCACCGGCAAGGACGTTCCCATGCCCTATGCCGCGAATCTCGAAAAGCACGCGCTCATCACCGCCGCCGAGGTGGTCGAGGCCGCGCGCAAAGTCACCTATCGCTGAGAGGAGCCGCAGATGCCCGTGGAAATCCTGATGCCCGCGCTCTCTCCCACGATGGAAGAGGGCACGCTGGCCAAGTGGCTGGTCAAGGAAGGCGACGAGGTCAAGTCCGGCGACGTGATCGCCGAGATCGAGACCGACAAGGCCACGATGGAGTTCGAGGCCGTGGACGAGGGGACCATCGGCAAGATCCTCATCGCCGAAGGCAGCGCCGGGGTGAAGGTCAACACCCCCATCGCTATGCTGCTGGAAGACGGCGAGGACGCCTCGGCCGCTGACGCCGCTCCGGCCCCCAAGGCCGAGGCCGCCCCGAGCCAGGAACCCGAGCCGGCCGAAAAGGGCTATGGCGGCCCCATCGGCGCGCCCGTGGCTGGCGAGCAGAAATCGTCGGATGCCAAACCCGCCGCCAGCGGCGGCAAGGACGGCGAGCGCGTCTTCGCCTCCCCCCTCGCCCGCCGCATCGCGGCGGACAAGGGGCTGGACCTGTCCCAGATCAAGGGCTCCGGCCCGCGCGGCCGGATCGTCAAGGTCGATGTCGAGAACGCCCAACCCGGCGCCGCCCCCGCCAAGGCCGAAAGCGCGGACAAGGCGCCCATCGCCCATGCCAGCCCGGCAAAGGAACCCTCGGCCCCCGCACCGGCCAAGGGGCTGTCGACCGAGGCTGTCCAGAAGATGTTCGCCGATCGCGAGACGACCGAGGTGCAGCTCGACGGCATGCGCCGCACCATTGCCGCCCGCCTTTCCGAGGCCAAGCAGACCATCCCGCATTTCTACCTGCGCAAGTCCGCGAAACTCGACGCGCTGATGGAGTTCCGCGGCACGCTCAACAAGCAGCTGGAAGCCCGGGGCGTGAAGCTGTCGGTCAACGACTTCATCATCAAGGCTTGCGCGCTGGCGCTGCAAGAGGTGCCGGACGCGAACGCGGTCTGGGCCGGCGACCGGATCCTGAAGCTGAAACCCTCGGATGTGGCCGTTGCGGTCGCCATCGAAGGCGGCCTCTTCACCCCGGTCCTGAAGGACGCCGAGACCAAGACGCTCTCGGCTCTTTCGGCCCAGATGAAGGACCTCGCTTCGCGCGCCAAGTCGAAGAAGCTCGCCCCGCATGAATACCAGGGCGGCAGCTTCGCGATCAGCAACCTTGGCATGTTCGGGATCGAGAACTTCGATGCGGTCATCAACCCGCCTCATGGCGCGATCCTCGCCGTCGGCGCGGGCATCCAGACTCCGGTCGTGGAAAAGGGCGAAGTCGTCATCCGCAACGTGATGTCGATGACCCTCTCGGTCGATCACCGCGTGATCGACGGCGCGCTCGGCGCCCAACTTCTGGACGCGATCGTCAAGCACCTGGAAAACCCGGTCGGCATGCTCGCCTGAGCCTGCCCCACCACGATGCCAGAAGGCCGCGACGCAGCAGCGTCGCGGCCCTTTTCATTTGGTGCGCTCAGATCGTCAGGCCGCAGGCCCGGCGGATGGCCTGCTGGACCGGCGACGGCGGCAGCGCCGGATCGAACTCTCCGCGGGGCAGCAGGGGCGGCTGCGCCATGAAGCGCATCGCCTTCAGCTGGGGTGCCGGGTGCGGCCGGTCAAGCCCCGGGGTCATGCCCGGCTCGGGCTGCGCTCAGAAGGAGACCGCCACCTCGGGCAGGCGCAGCTCGCCGATGAGGTCGCGCAGCTCCTGCCGCGCGGCGATGTGGGACATGCTCAGCGTCTCGACGCCTACGTCCTTCATGTCGAGCAGCGTCAGCCCGCGCGGGAACAGCTCGCGGAAGATCACCCGCTCCGAGAAGCCGGGGGCCACGCGGAAGCCGATGCGCTTGGAGAGGCTGGCCAGCGCGCCGCCGACCTTGCGCTTGTTGTGCATCTGCTGCGTGCCGAGCCGGTTCCGCAGCACCAGCCAGTCGATCGCCCCCGCCCCCGCCTGCGCCCGCATCTGCCGGGCGTTCCAGACCATCTCGGCATAGATCGACGGTCCCAGGATGTCGCCGTCGGGCGAGATGCGCGCCAGCAGGTCGAAGTCGATGAAGCTGTCGTTCAGCGGCGTGATCAGCGTGTCCGCCACCGCATGCGCCATCTGGCTGAGCCGCGTGTGCGAGCCGGGGCAGTCCAGCAGGATGAAGTCGCACTGCCTTTCCAGAAGCTCCAGCGCCGGGGTCAGCGGGTCCGGGCCCTCGCCCAGCTGCGCCATCACCGGCATCGGCAGGTCGAACCCCTCGCGCGCCTGGAAAGCGGCCCGGTTCTCGAGATAGCGCCCGAAGCTGCGCTGGCGCACGTCGAGGTCCAGCGCCCCCACGGCATGGCCCATCCGCGCGAGCGCGGTGGCGACATGCATCGAGGTGGTGGACTTGCCCGATCCGCCCTTCTCGTTGCCCACGACGATGATATGCGCCAATCCCGTCTGCCCTTCCGGTTCGTCCCGCCGCGGACCCTAGCCGGGCCACGGGGTCTTGAAAAGCCGCCCGAGCGCCGCCCGCGCCGTGCCCCGCTCGCCTGCGGCGCGAAAGCCGCAGGGCGCCTCGCCTCAGTGCTTCGCCCTAGTCCAGCAGCCCCTGAAGCGCGCGCAGCACCGCCTGCACCTTGGGCGTGCGATGCAGGTCCACATGGCTCACCAGCCAGAGCGTCGGGTTCCATTCCGGCCGGTGCAGCGCCTCGACAAGCCCGTCCGTCCGCCCGCCCCGCAGCGGCCCGACGGCCAGGCCCGCGCGGATCACCGCCTCGCGCGCTTCGGCGTCGTTCGTCGTCAGCACCCGCGCCTCGGGCGCCAGCCGCTCGGCCAGCCAGCGCATGAAGGGCGCCCCCCGCCCCTCGGGCCCCGGCAGGGCGAAGCGGTGGCCGGCCAGATCGTCCAGCGGCCCGTGCCGCTCGAGGTAGTCGGGCGTCGCATAAAGCGCCTGGTGCAGCTGGCCGAGCGGGCGGACGACGTAATCGGGCTCGGACGGCTCGACCCCGGCGCGGATCGCCACATGCGCCTCGCCCGCGTCCAGCCGGAAGAGGCGCACATCGGTCATGTAGCTCAGCCGCAGCCCGGGATGGGCCGCCAGAAGCTGCGTCAGCCGCGGCATCAGGATCTCGGACAGCTCGGGCAGCGAGGTGACCAGCAGATCCCCCTCGATCCGCTCGCCGCCGCCCGCGATCTGGGCGGCCATCTGGCTGAAGCGCTCGTCCGCCGCGCTGGCCGCCGCCAGCAGCAGCCGCCCCGCCTCGGTCAGCGCATAGCCCCGCGGGTGGCGCTGGAAGAGCTTCGCGCCAAGCGCCGCCTCCAGCGCGTCGATGCGCCGGATCACCGTGGCATGGTGCACCCCCAGCACCCCCGCCGCCCCGCTGACCGTCCCCGACCGCGCCACGGCCAGCGCCGCCCGCAGATCGTCCCAACTCTCGATCCTCATGTGCATCCCCGCACAAAACCTGCGCGCTTATCGCCGTTTCCCCCGGCGGAACCCAGACCTAAATCAACCCCAACGCACAAGCAGGAGACAGCCATGCACATCCTCCATCTCGACAGCGCCATCACCGGCGACGCCTCGGTCTCGCGCCAGCTGACCGCCGACATCGTCGCCCGCCTCAAGGACGCGAACCCGGGCGCCACCGTCACCTATCGCGACCTGAACGAGGGCGTTCCGGCCATCGACACCGACTGGTTCGTCGGCGTCCGCGTCGGCACCGAGAACCCGACCCCCGAGCAGAAGGCCCATCTGGACGCCTCGAACGCCTATCTGAAGGAAGTTCAGGACGCCGACGTGCTGGTCATCGGCCTGCCGATCTACAACTTCACCCTGACCGCGCAGCTGAAGAACTGGCTGGACCAGATCGCCCGCGCCGGCGTCAGCTTCCGCTACACCGCCGAGGGCCCCGAGGGCCTGCTGACCGGCAAGCGCGCCTATATCGCCTATGCCGCCGCCGGCACCCCCATCGGGTCCGAGATCGACTTCGCTTCGGACTACATCCGCCACATGCTGGGCTTCCTCGGCATCACGGACGTGACCTTCGTGCCCGCGGACGGGCTGGCGATGGACCGCGAGGCCGGCATGGCCCGCGCCCGCGCCGCGCTGGAGAAGATCGCGGCCTGATCCGTTCCAAGGCCATGCGAGGCGGCGCCGGTTGACTCCGGTGCCGCCTTTGCGTATCAGGCACCGGATTCCCGGAAGGTCTTGCCTTCCGGTCCCTGCCGCGCGTAGGGATCGCCCCCCGTCAGCGCGTCGCGCCCACGGGGGCGTTATCGTTTTGCTGCGCCCCTCCGGGCGCTTCGTGTTTGGACCGAAGGAGGCTAGGGCGATGTTCGAGAACCTTTCCGACCGTTTGGGCGGCGTCTTCGACCGGCTGACGAAGCAGGGCGCCCTGTCCGAGGATGACGTCACCGCCGCCATGCGCGAGGTCCGTGTCGCCCTGCTGGAAGCCGACGTCTCGCTGCCCGTCGCCCGCAGCTTCGTCAAGTCCGTGACCGCCAAGGCCACCGGCGCCGCCGTGACAAAGTCTGTCAGCCCCGGCCAGCAGGTCGTCAAGATCGTCCATGACGAGCTCATCCGCGTGCTGCAAGGCGACGATGCCCCCGAGGCGCTGCGCATCGACAACCCGCCCGCCCCGATCCTGATGGTCGGGTTGCAGGGCTCGGGCAAGACGACGACCACCGCCAAACTCGCCCTGCGCCTGAAGGACCGCGAGAAGAAGCGCGTGCTGATGGCCTCGCTCGACACCAACCGCCCCGCGGCGATGGAGCAGCTGGCCATCCTCGGCCAGCAGATCGGCGTCGACACCCTGCCGATTGTGCCGGGACAGACCGCCCCCCAGATCGCGCAGCGCGCCAAGACGCAGGCCAGCCTCGGCGGCTATGACGTGGTCCTTCTTGACACCGCCGGCCGCCTCCATATCGACGAAACCCTGATGTCCGAGGTCCAGCAGGTCCGCGACATCGCCCAACCGCGCGAGACGATCCTGGTCGTCGACGGCCTCACCGGCCAGGACGCGGTGAACGTTGCGACCGAGTTCGACGGCAAGGTCGGCATCTCGGGCGTGGTGCTGACCCGCATGGACGGCGACGGCCGCGGCGGCGCAGCACTGTCCATGCGCGCGATCACCGGCAAGCCGATCCGCTTCGTCGGCCTCGGCGAGAAGATGGACGCGCTGGAGACCTTCGACGCGCAGCGCGTCGCAGGCCGCATCCTCGGCATGGGCGACATCGTCGCGCTGGTCGAGAAGGCCCAGCAGGTGCTGGAGGTCGAGCAGGCCGAGCGCATGATGAAGCGGTTCCAGAAGGGCCTCTTCAACATGAATGACCTGCGTGGTCAGCTTGAGCAGATGCAGAAGATGGGCGGCATGCAGTCGGTCATGTCGATGATGCCGGGCATGGCCAAGATGGCCAAGCAGGCGGATGCGGCGGGCTTCGACGACAAGGCCATCAACCGCCAGATCGCGCTCATCAACTCCATGACGAAGAAGGAGCGGGCCAATCCCGACATGCTGCAGGCCAGCCGCAAGAAGCGCATCGCGGCCGGCGCGGGCATGGACGTGGCGGACCTGAACAAGCTCCTCAAGATGCAGAAGCAGATGGCCGACACGATGAAGAAGCTCGGCAAGATGGGCAAGGGCGGGCTGATGAAGCAGGCCATGCGCGCGATGACCGGCAAGGGCGGCGGCCTGCCCGACATGGAGAACATGGACCCCGCGAAACTGGCCGAGGCGCAGAAGATGCTCTCGGACCCCCGCGGCCTCGGCGGCCAGCTGGGCAAGGCGGGCCTGCCCGGCGGGCTCGGCGGGATGTTCGGGAAGAAGTGACGTGACGGTGGGTCTGGACAGATTGGCGGCCTCGGTGCCGGTCCTCGAGACCGAGCGCCTGATCCTGCGCGCCCCGCGCCTGTCGGATCTGGACGCCATCACCGGCTTCGTCACCTCGGACCGCGCCGCCTTTGTCGGCGGGCCGGGCAAGCCCTGGGACGGCTGGACCAGCCTCACCTCGCTGATCGGCCATTGGATGATCCGCGACTTCGGCTGGTGGATGATGGAGGACCGCGCGACTGGCGCCACGGTCGGCCGCACCGGCATCGGCTTCCACGCGGACTGGCCCGAGCCAGAACTCGGCTGGCACATCTACGCGGGCTTCGAGGGCCGCGGCCTTGCGCATGAAGCGGCCCTCGCTGCCCGCACCCACGCACACCGCGTCATGGGCCTCGGCCCCGTCATCTCGCTGATCCACCCCCATAACACCCGCTCGCGGCGTCTCGCCGAACGGATGGGCGCGACGGTGGAATCCGAAACCGTCGTGCGCGAGACGCCCTGCCTCGTCTACCGCCACCCTGTCGAGGTCCCCGCATGACCCGAAAAATCGCACGCCGCTCGGTGCACGTCCTGTGCCGGAACGGTGCACGAACGGTGCACGGCGCCCTTCAGCAAAATCAACCGCTTGGAGAGACAGCGTGACGGACCCCGCCACCCGCGCCGCGGCGCTCCTCAAGGACCACCGCGCCAGCATCGACCGGCTGGACGCGATCCTCGTCTACACCTTGGCCGAGCGGTTCAAGCACACCCAATCCGTCGGCCGCCTCAAGGCCGACCACGACCTTCCTCCGTCCGACCCGGCCCGCGAAGCGAGCCAAATCGAGCGGCTGGAACGCCTCGCGCGCGAGGCCGATCTCGACCCGGAATTCGCGCGCAAATTCCTGAACTTCGTGATCGCCGAGGTTATCCGGCACCACGAGCAATACCAGTCCTGAGGGTCCGCCCTCACCGCCATTCACAAGGAGATACCGCAATGGCCATGAAGATCCGCCTCGCCCGTGGTGGCAGCAAGAAGCGCCCCCACTACGCCATCGTCGCCTCGGATTCGCGCATGCCGCGCGACGGCCGCTTCATCGAGAAGCTGGGCACCTACAACCCGCTGCTCGCCAAGGACAGCGAGGACCGCGTGAAGATGGACATCGAGCGCGTCCAGTACTGGCTGGGCGAAGGCGCGCAGCCGACCGACCGCGTCGCCCGCTTCTTGGAAGCTGCCGGCGTGAAGGAAAAATCCGAGCGCGCCAACATGAAGAAGGCCGAGCCGGGCAAGAAAGCCAAGGCCCGCGCCGAAGAGCGCGCCAAGAAGGCCGCCGCGCCGGCCGACGCCGAATAAGCCACATGGCCCGGCAGTCCCTGCCGGGCCGTTCCTCCTCTGCTGGCCTCAACTGCTGGAACGCCTCATGACGGACAAGATCTGTGTCGGCGCGATCGCCGGGGCCTTCGGGGTCCATGGCGAGGTCCGGCTGAAAAGCTTCTGCACCGAGCCCTCGGACATCGCCGAATACGGCCCCCTCACGACCGAGGACGGCGGGCGCAGCTTCACCATCCGCCTGACCCGCCCCGTGACCGGCGGCATCGGTGCGCGCATCGGCGGTGTCGCGACCCGCGAAGAGGCCGAGGCGTTGAAGGGCACGACCCTCTGGGCGCCGCGGTCCGTGCTGCCCTCGCTGCCCGATGACGAATTCTACCATGCCGACCTGATCGGGCTCACCGTCGTCGATCCCGGCGGCGCGACGCTTGGGCGCGTGCGGGCGATCTACGACCACGGCGCGGGCGACATCCTCGAGGTCGTCGGCGGCGCGCAGCTCCTGCTTCTGCCCTTCACCCGCGCCGTCGTCCCGACGATCGACCTCGGCGCCGGCCGCATCATCGCCGATCCGCCCGGCGAGGGCGTGGCCGACGATGACTGAGCCGAAGTCCCACGGCCGCCTGCAGGTCCGCCCCAGCCTGAAGCCGCGCGAGCTGATGGCCGAGCCGCAGGTTGCGGGCGCCTGGACCGCACGGATCGTGACCCTGTTCCCCGAGGCCTTTCCCGGCATCCTCGGCCTGTCGCTGACCGGCAAGGCGCTGGCGCAGGGGCTGTGGAACCTGCAGACCATCCCTCTGCGCGAGCATGGCATCGGCCGGCACCGCAACGTGGACGACACGCCCGCGGGCGGCGGCGCCGGCATGGTCATCCGCCCGGACGTGCTGGATGCGGCCCTGCGCGCGGTGGGCCCCGGCCTGCCGGTGATCTACATGTCGCCGCGCGGCAAGCCCCTGACGCAGGCCCGTGCCCGCGCGCTGGCGCAGGGGCCGGGCGTCACCCTGATCTGCGGCCGCTTCGAGGGGGTGGACCAGCGCGTCCTCGACGCCCATGCCATCGAAGAGATCAGCATCGGCGACTACGTCCTGACCGGCGGAGAGATCGCGGCTCAGGTCTTGATCGACGCGACGGTCCGGCTTATACCGCGCGTGCTGGGGAATCAGGACTCTCTGGCCGAGGAATCCTTTTCCATCGGCAACAGGGGCCTTCTGGAAGCTCCCCAGTTCACGAAGCCCGCCCTCTGGGACGGCCGCGAGATCCCGCCGGTTCTTCTGTCGGGCAATCACGCGGCCATTGCCGCATGGCGGGCCAGTGAGGCCGAAAGGCTGACCAAGGAACGCCGCCCCGACCTGTGGCGGGCATACCAGGACGGTATGGACCCGGCAAAGGACCGACAGCTCTCGGGCGCATCAGACCAATCGCGGAGCCACCGCGAGCATCACAAGGATCCAGAGCGATGAACCTGATCGCAGAACTCGAAGCCGAGCAGATCGCCCAGCTCGGCAAGACCATCCCGGACTTCAAGGCCGGCGACACCATCCGCGTTGGCTACAAGGTGACCGAGGGCACCCGGTCGCGCGTGCAGAACTACGAAGGCGTCTGCATCGCACGCAAGGGCGGCAGCGGCATCGCGGCCAGCTTCACGGTCCGCAAGATCAGCTTCGGCGAGGGCGTGGAGCGCGTGTTCCCCCTCTATTCGACCAACATCGATTCGATCGAGGTCGTGCGCCGCGGCAAGGTCCGTCGCGCCAAGCTGTATTACCTGCGCGACCGTCGCGGCAAATCGGCCCGTATCGCTGAAAAGACCAATTACCGTCCCCAAGCGGACGCGAAAGCCTGAGACGAGGTCACCCGATGAAAAAAGACATCCACCCCGACTACCACATGATCGAGGTCAAGATGACCGACGGGACGCTCTATCAGACCCGTTCGACCTGGGGCAAGGAAGGCGACAGCATGTCGCTGGACATCGACCCGACCTCGCACCCCGCCTGGACCGGCGGCTCCACGAAGCTGATGGACGCCGGCGGCCGTGTGACGAAGTTCAAGTCGAAATACGCCGGCCTCGGCTTCTGAGCCGGACGGACAGCACGACATTGCAGCGCCGCTCCCTCGGGGGCGGCGTTCTGCGTCAGGCCTTCACCTCGCGGGTGTCGACCTGGCGGCATTTCCAATGCGTCACCATCTCGCCCGGATGGGTGTCGATCCATTTTGCCAGCTCGGCCTGACCCTGCATCAGGCAGGTCATCACGCCGACATCGGCGGTGTAGAGAAGGCTGCGGTCGCGGCATTCTTCCGGCGCGGCGGCAAGGCAGGTGACGAAGAGCAACTCGATCATGGCACACCTCGTTAAGGAACGCCTTGATCATGACCCCCATGCTGCAATGCAGCAAAGAATTCGAATGTGCCTGCACTGGCTTCTGAGCCCTCTGCATGCGCCAAAGGCACCGTCGGGGCGCAGTGCCTTTCTGCGCTGCAGCAACTTGACGCGCGGCGCTCAGGCCCGGCGCTCGCCCTCGCCGGCATAGCGGCATTTCCACTGCTGGACGCGCTCGCCGGGATGGGTCTCGACCCATTGCGCCAGCTCGTTCTGGCCGCGCAGCATGCAGCTGAACAGCCCGTTGCGCTCTTCGAAGAGCAGGCTGTGGTCCTTGCACACCTCGGGCTGGCCGATGAGGCAGGTCACGAAAAACAATTCGATCATCTTGTGCCTCCATCGGCGCGAACATTGTTAACACGCGCGAGCGGGGCAAAGAGTTGCATGGGCAGGCGCCGCCCCTTCGCTTTCCCGCCACGACGAGCTAGATGGGGGCGATGACATCCAGCGCCGCCGTCCCCACCCTTTCTCCCGATCAGGCGGATGCCTGGGACAGCCTGGCCGAGACCTTCGGGGCCGCCGGCATCGACATCATCGCCGAGGAGCTGCACCCGCCCGTCGAGGGCAAGGGCCGCGTGATGGCGGTGATCGGCAAGGCGGGCTCGGGCAAGACGCTGATGCTGTCGCAGATCACCAAGGCGCTGCTCGGCGCCGGTGTCGAGCTGATCAGCCCGGACTGGGAAGGCAAGCGCCGCAAGGACCGGCGCAGCGTCGCGGTGCTGGCGCCGACGAACAAGGCCGCCTTCGTTCTGAGGATGCGCGGCGTGCCGGCGACGACGATCCACCGCATCCTCTACAGCCCGGTCTACGATCCGGATTACGAGAAGATCGCCGAGTGGCTGACCGGCACCGGCGAGCGGCCGACGGTCGAGGGGCTGCCGGACCCGGCGCTGGACCGGGCTCACGCCTTCTACCAGCAGAACGCCTCGATCCCCGGCGCGCTGGCGGCGGCGGGGCTGCGCGGCTCGGACTTCATCCGGGGCTGGAAGCGGCGCGAGGAGGGGCTGGATGTCGGGCTGATCGACGAGGCCTCGATGCTGGACGAGAAGCAGCTGGAGGATCTGCGCGAGATCTTTCCGGTGCTGGTCCTCTTCGGCGATCCGGCGCAGCTGGCGCCGGTCGGCCAATCGGGCGAAATGGTCTTCGACAAGCTGCCCGCCCCGCAGCGCCTGATGCTGAGCCGCATCCACCGGCAGTCGGATGACAGCCCGATCCTGGACCTGGCCCATGCGCTGGCCGACGATCGGCTGAGTTTCGAGGATTTCGAGAGCATGATCCGCCAGGCGGCGCGCCGCGACGACCGCGTGGTCTGGGCCGAGCGGGTCGAGAGCGACCTGATGGCCCGCAGCCCGGTCCTCGTCTGGCGCAACGCGACGCGCATCCGGCTGATCCACGCCTTCCGCACCGCCTTCGGCGCGCCCGGCGACGCGCTGCTGCCGGGCGAGCCGCTGATCTGCGACGGGCTGGAGCTGCCGCTGAAGCACCGCAAGAAGCGGATCGACCTGGAGGCGCGCGGCCTCATCAAGGGGGCGCAGGTCGTCTATCTGGGGCCGGGGCGCAAGCCCGGCTTCTCGCGCCTGCACGTGATCGGGGCCGAGGACCCGCGCCTCTCGGCCGCCTCGATCGTGAAGATCGAGATGCCGGATGCCGAGGAGCCCTTCATCCCCTATGCCGCGCGCATGGGCGCGGCCTTCCTGCACGGCGCGGCGGTGACGATCCACAAGGCGCAGGGCAGCCAGTGGCCCGCGGTGCAGGTCTTCGGCCCCGACATCAGCGCCGCCGCCTGGTCAAACCGGAACGAGGCGGGCATTCCGCTGTGGAAGCGCCTTGCCTATGTGGCCATCACGCGGGCGCAGGAGCGGCTGCTCTGGGTGACCAAGGCGCGGCTGGCCCGCCCGTCGGCGCCGCTGCATGTCGAGGATCTGGACGCGGTCGCGGCGCCCTTGGCGCTGGAGAGCGGCGAGGAGTGATCTGCGTCCCGCGACGGCCGGGGGCGCTTCGCCCCCCGGACCCCCCGAGGATATTGGCAGACCAAAGCAGGGATCAGGCGCGGCGGAGTGCCAGTTGCAGCGCCTCGGCCAAGGCCTCGCGCGGCAGGCCGGTTTCGCGCGCGAGGCGCAGCAGGCCGAAATGGACGCGCGCCAGTTCCTGGTAGTAGCGGGTGAAGGCGTAGTTCAGCGAGGCGCCGGCGAGGGCGCCGATGACCGGGGCGGACTGGACGGCGAGCTTCTGGCCCATCACCATCGACAGGCGCGGCGCCATGGTGCCGATGAGGCCCTGGATCCCCGAGCCGGCGATGGGCAGGCGCGCGGTGCCAAGGCCCGGTTCGGTCTCTTCTGGGACCGGTCCGGCGGCGGCGAAGATGCGCAGGCATTCGAGGCGCACCGCCTCGTCTTCGGGCTCGAAGCCGTGCTCCTCGGCGATCTCCAGCATGGCGCGCAGGAGGAGCGAGATCATGACCGGCAGCTCGGCCAGCGCGCCGGCGAGGCCGGCGGCGCCCCCCGCCGCCCCCGTGGCGGCGAGGCCGAGCCGGTTGAACCAGTCGCCGCGCGGGCGCAGGATGCGGCGGCTGGTGCCGGCGGCGGAAAAGGCACGGCTCAGCCCGGCCCGCGTCGCCCAGTCCAGCTGCGCCCGCCAACCGGCCGGCAGGCGGGCCAGCAGCCGCTCTCCGGACAGGCCGAGGCGGCCGAGTGTCTTCATGACCGGGCCGGCGGCCTCGGCTTGGCGCCGGGCCAGCCGCTCGACCTGCGCCAGGATGCCGGGGTCGGTGATGGGCGGCAGGATCAGCGGGCGTGGGTCTGGCATGAGGCTCTCAGGGTTCGGGGATGGTGACGCATTCGCCGGCGGGAGCCGCGCGGCGGGCATCCTCGGGCGCCCGCTCGACCTCGCCCCCCACGCCAACCCATGCGCCCGCCACCAGTTCCAGCCCGAGGACGCGGTCGGGATTCGTCGGCGGCGGCATCTCGACGTCCTCGAGCTTGGCAAAGCCGAAGCGGTTGTAATAGGGCGCGTCTCCGACCAGCAGCACCCGGCTCCAGCCCAGATCGCGCGCGCGGGCGAGGCTGTCGCGCATCAGCAGCGCCCCCAGCCCCTCGCCCTGCGCCGTCGGGTGGACGGCGATGGGGCCGAGCAGCAGCACCGGCTGGTCCGCCACGCGCACCGGCCAGTAGCGGATCGCCGCCTTCAGGATGCCGTCCTCGCTGCGCAGCACGAGGCAGAGCGGGGCGACCCGCGCCACCCCCTCGCGCAGGCGGTAGGAGGACAGCGCCGTCCGCCCCGGCGCGAAGCAGAGGTCGTAGAGCGCCTCGACCTCGGGCTCGTCGGCAGGGGTCTCGGGGCAGATCTCGGCCATGCGCGTCCTCGTTTTTCGCGGCCCTTATCATGGGTCCGCCGCAGGGGGAACATTGCACGCCCTGAAAAGCGGTGGCAGATTGCGCGCGCATGACATTCAGGAGGCCGTCCATGTTCTATCGCCCCGAAGCCGGACACGGCCTGCCCCACAACCCCTTCAACGCAATCGTGGCGCCGCGCCCGATCGGCTGGATCTCGACCCGCGGCAGCAAGGGCGACAACCTCGCGCCCTATTCCTTCTTCAACGCCGTCGCCTATGTGCCGCCGCAGGTGATGTTCGCCTCGACCGGCAAGAAGGGCGACCGGCCCGGCACCAAGGACAGCGTGGCGCAGATCATCGAGACGGGGGTGTTCTGCGTGAACATCGCCAGCGGGAAGGACCGCGAGGCCGTCAACGCGTCGAGCGCGCCCTTGCCCGCGGGGGTGAGCGAATTCGAGAAGGCCGGGCTGGAGGTTGCCGCCTGCGACAGCATCGACTGCCCGCGCGTTGCGGGTGCTGTGGCGTCGCTGGAGTGCCGGATGACGCAGATCGTGCCCTTGGCGGGCGAGGCGAACTTCGCCGTCTTCGGCGTCGTCACCGGCGTGCATCTGCGCGACGACTGCATCCTGGACGGCCGCTTCGACCCGCGCGCCGCGGGTGGCTGGCTGGCCCGGCTCGGCTACAAGGACTACACGGCCGTGACCGAGCTGTTCGAGATGGAGCGCCCGGCATGAGCCGGTCCGTCCGCGACTACATCCGGTCCATCCACGATTTCCCGCATGAGGGGATCATCTTCCGCGACGTGACGACCCTTTTCGCCGATGCGCGCGGCTTCCGGATGGCCGTCGATCAGCTGCTGCACGGCTATGCCGGGGCGCGGATCGACAAGGTCGTGGGACTGGAGGCGCGGGGCTTCATCCTGGGCGGGGCGGTGGCGCATCAGCTGTCCACCGGCTTCGTGCCGATCCGCAAGAAGGGGAAGCTGCCGGGCACGGTGATCTCGGAGGCCTACCAGCTGGAATATGGCGAGGCGATCATGGAGATCCATGACGACGCGCTGCGCCCCGGCGAGCGGGTGCTGATCGTGGACGACCTGCTGGCGACGGGCGGGACGGCGGCCGCGGCGATCAAGCTGTGCCGGCGCCTTCAGGCCGAGGTGGTGGGCTGCGCCTTCGTGGTGGACCTGCCCGAGTTGGGCGGGCGCAAGCTGCTGGAGGGCATGGACATGCCCGTCCACGTCCTTTGCGAGTTCGAGGGGACCTAGGCGAGAATCACGCCGGGGTTCATGATCCCGACCGGGTCCAGCGCGGCCTTGATGGCGCGCATCGCCGCCAGCCGGGCGGGATCGCCCCATTCCGCCAGATCCGCCGCCTTCAGCCGCCCCACCCCATGCTCGGCCGAGAACGAGCCGCCGCGCGCCACGACCATCTCGTGGATGCGGCGGGTCATGGGCTTGCGATACTGGTCATAATCCTCGCGGGTCCGGCCGGGGGCGGGGAAGAAGTTGTAATGCAGGTTGCCGTCCCCCAGATGGCCGAAGCAGTTGATCCGCATGTCGCCTTCCGCCGCGATCATCGCGCCGGCATCCGCGATGAAGCGGGCGATCTCGGACAAAGGCAGGCTGATATCGTGGTTGGCGATGGCGCCGACATGGCGGTTGGCCAGCGGGATATGCTCGCGCAGGGCCCAGAGTTCGGCAGCCTCGCGGCCCGATTGGGCGATGACGCCGTCGCTGGCCAGCCCCGCCTCGACACCGGCCGCGAAGAGGCCTTCCAGCGCGGCCTGCGCGGAGAGGCCGTCGGGCAGGCCGACCTCGATCAGCACGCTCCAGTCGGGGGGTGCCGGGAAGGGCTGGCGCATCTCGGGAAAGGCCTCGGCGAGAAAGCGCAGCCCCTGCCCCGCGATCATCTCGAAGGCGGTGACGCCGCCCGCCATCCGCGCCTGCGCCAGCGACAGAAGGGTGAGCGCGGCCTCGGGGCCGTCCACGACCAGCAGCGCCACCCCCGTCTCGGCCGGCACCGGCGCCAGCACCAGCGAGGCGGCGGTGATGATGCCAAGCGTGCCCTCGGCGCCGATCAGCAGGTCGCGCAGGTCGTAGCCGGTGTTGTCCTTCCGAAGGCGCTTCAGGTCATGCATCACCTCGCCCGACGGCAGAACGGCCTCGATGCCAAGGCACAACGCGCGGGCGTTGCCGTAGCGCAGCACGTTCACGCCGCCCGCATTCGTCGCCAGCACGCCGCCGATCTGCGCGCTGCCCTGCGAGGCCAGCGACAGCGGGAACTGCCGGCCGACGCGTGCGGCCGCCTCGCGCGCGGCGTGCAGGGTGACGCCGCTCTCGGCGATCATGACGCCCTCGTCCGGGTGGATGCTGCGGATGGCGGTCATCCGCTCCAGCGACAGGACCAGCGGCGCCGGCCCCTGCGACATGACCTGCCCGCCGACCAGCCCCGTGCCGCCGCCGCGCGGGACGACGGGCACGCGGGCTTCGGCGCAGGCGCGGATGATGGCGGCGCATTCCGCCGTGTCGCGGGGGGCGGCGATCAGGCCGGCCTGCCCCAGCCAGCGGCCGCGCGGCTCCTCCAGATAAGCGGGGGCGGGATCGCGCAGCACGCCCTGCGGCAGGCGCGCGGCAAGCGCGGCATCGGCGGGGCAGAGGTCAGCGGGCATCCGTGCGCCCCCTGCGGTCGCGTCGCAGATTGGCGTAGAGGACGTGGTTCCGCCAGCGCCCGTCGATCTGAAGGTAGCTCTGCGCGACGCCCTCGTACTTGAAGCCGGACTTCTCCAGCACCCCGCGCGAGGCGGTGTTCTCCGGCAGGCAGGCGGCCTCGATGCGGCTGAGGTCCAGCGAGGTGAAGGCGTGGTGCACGAGGACGCCGATCGCCTCGGCCATGTAGCCCTGGCGGGCAAACGGCTCGCCGATCCAGTAGCCGATGGTGCCGGATTGCGCCGGGCCGCGCCGGATGTTGTCGAGCGTGATGGCGCCCAGAAGCGCCCCGTCGCTGCGCCGCGCGATGAAGAGCGGGAAGGCCGTGCCCGCGCGGCTGGCCCGGGCCGCCCAGGTGACGCGGTTGGTGAAGCTTTTGCGGGAAAGGTGGTCGGCGGACCAGACCGGCTCCCACGGGGTCAGGAAGGCGCGGCTTGCGTCGCGCAGCCCGGTCCAGGCGTTAAAGTCGGAATGGGCGGGCAGGCGCAGCACGATCCGCTCGGCGTCCAGCCGGACCGGTCGGCGCCTTAGGGTGATCATGCGGCAAGCCTGCGCGCCAGGTCCTCGCGTGCAGGCGCGCCCTCGACCGGCCCGTAAAGCGCCAGCGCCGGCCGCGCCTGCGCGATCAGCGCCTCGGCATGGGCGCGGACATCGGCCAGGGTGACGGCCGCGATGCGGTCCGCGACCTCGGCGGGATCGGGCACCCGGTCCCAGATCGCCAGCGTCCGGGCCATGCGCTCGGCCTGCCCCGACGGGCTTTCGAGGCCCATCAGCAGCCCGGCGCGCAGCTGCGCCTGCGCCCGCGCCATTTCGGCCGGGGTCATGTCCTCGGCGGCGCGCTTCATCTCGTCGATGGTCAGGTCGGCAAGCTCGGCCAAGTCCTCGGCGCCGGTACCGGCATAGATGGTCAGCATCCCGGTATCGTCATGGAAGCCCGACTGCGCGAAGATGGTGTAGCACAGCCCCCGCTCCTCGCGCAGCTTCTGGAACAGCCGCGAGGACATGCCCCCGCCAAGCGCCGAAGAGAAGATCTGCGCGGCGTAGAAGTCAGGCGCCAGGTAGCCCGGCCCCTCCAGCGCCAGCGCGAAATGCGCCTGCTCCAGCGGCTTGATCTGGCGCGTCTCCAGACCCTGCCAGCGCGCCGCCTCACGCGCGGGCTGGATCACGGGCGAGAGGTGGCCAAAGGCCGCCTCGGCCAGCCGCAGGATGCGGTCGTGATCCACCGCCCCCGCCGCCGAGACGATCATCTGGCCCGGGCCGTAGTTCTCGGCCACGAAGCCGGCCAGGTCCTGGCGGTCGAAGCGGCTGACCCGCTCGGCCGGGCCCAGGATGGTGCGGCCCATCGGCTGGTCGGGATAGGCGGCCTCTTGCAGCCAGTCGAAGATGATGTCGTCGGGCGTGTCGAGTGCCTGCCCGATCTCTTGCAGGATGACGCCGCGCTCGACCTCGATCTCGCGGCCGTCGAAGATGGGGTTCAGCACGATGTCCGAGATGACGTCGAAGGCCAGGTCGACATCGTCCTCCAGCACCCGCGCGTAATAGGCCGTGACGTCCCGCGAGGTATAGGCGTTGATGTAGCCGCCCACGTCCTCAATCGCCTCGGCGATCTGCAGCGGCGTGCGGCTGGTCGTGCCCTTGAAGGCCATGTGCTCGAGGAAATGGGCGATGCCGTTCTGCTCGGCCCGCTCGTTGCGCCCGCCGGCGCCGATCCAGATCCCGAGAGCGGCCGAATGCAGCCCGGGCATGTGGCGCGTCACGACGCGCAGGCCGTTGGAAAGGGTCGAGACCCGTGTCAGGCTGCTTTCGCTCACTGCGTTCTCCGTTCAAGGATGAGCGATTTAAGCGCCTCCACGTCGTTTTCAACCCGGCTGACCCGCTCGGGCAGGTCGAACAGCTCGGCCATGTGCGGCGGCAGCGGGGGGCGAATGCCGATGGCACGCTCGACGGCGTCGGGGAACTTGGCCGGATGGGCGGTGGCCAGCGTGACCATCGGCACGCCCGGCTCGATGTGCTGCTCGGCCACGGCGACGCCGATGGCGCTGTGCGGGCAGAGCACCTCGCCGGTGGCCTCGCGCGTGCGGCGGATCGTCTCCAGCGTCTCCTCCTCGGACACGCGGCCCGAGCGGAACTCTTCACGCAGCGTCTCCAGCGCGCCTTGGCTGATGGTGAAGCCGCCCGCCTTCAGCTCGTCCATCAACTGCCGGATCGCGCCGGCGTCGCCGCCATAGGCGAGGAACAGCGCCCGCTCGAAGTTGGAGCTGACCTGGATGTCCATCGAGGGGCTGATCGACGGCGCGACCTCGCCCACCCGGTACTCGCCCGTGGTCAGGGCGCGGTGCAGGATGTCGTTCTGGTTCGTCGCGACGATCAGGCGGCGGACCGGCAGGCCCATACGCTTGGCGATGGAGCCGGCAAGGATGTCGCCGAAATTGCCGGTCGGCACGCAGAAGTCCGTGGGGCGCATCCCCAAGCTTGCGGCGGCGGTGAAGTAGTAGACGATCTGCGCGACGACCCGCGACCAGTTGATGCTGTTGACGCCGGCCAGCCCGACCTCGTCCCGAAAGGCGTGGTCGTTGAAGAGGTCCTTCAGCCGCGCCTGGCAGTCGTCGAAATGGCCCGTCACCGCCAGCGCGTGGACGTTGGCGTTGGGCGGCGTCGTCATCTGGCGGCGCTGCACCTCGGAGACGCGGCCATGCGGATACATGATGAACACGTCCACGTTGTCGATGCCGCGGAACGCCTCGATCGCAGCCGAGCCGGTGTCGCCGGAAGTGGCCCCGACGATGGTGATCTTCTGTCCCGAGCGTTTCAATGCGATCTCGAAGAGCTGCGCGATCAGCTGCATCGCGAAGTCCTTGAAGGCCAGCGTCGGGCCGTGGAACAGCTCCAGCAGGTGATGGCCGGGGGCCAGCTGGACCAGCGGCGCGCGGGCGGCGTGGGCGATGCGGGCATAGGCCCGGTCGATGGCGCCGCGCAGCTCGGCGTCGGTGAAGCAGTCGCCGGTGAAGGGGCGGATGACGCGGAAGGCAACCTCTTCGTAGGGCAGGCCGTCCAGCGTCTCGAGCCCGTCCAGGGTGAGGATCGTCTCGGGGAGGTAGAGCCCGCCGTCACGCGCCAGCCCCGACAGCATGGCCTCTTCGAAGTTCAGAACCGGGGCCTGCCCGCGGGTCGAGACGTAACGCATCATTCGTCCTTCAGTATTGCCGCTGCCTGATACGCCAGATCAGCGCCAGTGTCATCACCGCCCAGGTGGCCGCGATCAGGAACCATTGCAGGGCATAGGCGAAGTGGTTGTTGGGGATTCCCTCGACCGCGACCGGGATCGGCTCGGCCCCTTGGTTGTCGCCGCGGATGAAGCTGGCGACGACCAGCACCGGCTCGGTGCCGAGCTGCGCCGCCATCGCATCGACGTCGCGCGCGAACCAGATGTTCTCGTCAAGGTTCGGCGCGGGCGTCGAGCTGGAGGCGTCCTGCGGCCAGTGCAGGTTGCCTGTGACCTCCAGCCGCACCGGCGGACGCTCGACCCGGCGCAATTCCTGCGGCACGAAACCGCGGTCCAGCAGGATGGCGCGGCCGTCATCGGTGATGAAGCGCGAGATGATCTGGTAACCGGCCCCCTGCTCGCGCGTGTGCGACAGAACGTCGATCTCGGCGCCCGAGGTGGTGCCGCTGACGGTGACCGGCAGGTACTTCATGTCCGGCGCGATCTCGGCCGGCAGAGGCACGGGGGACGCGTTGATGCCGGCCTCGATGTCAGCGATCAGCCCCTCTTTCCAATCGCGCCGGTCCAGCTGCCACAGGCCCAGCTGGACCAGGATGGCGCAGCCGACGATGCCGAGGATCAGGGGGAACAGATAGCGGCGCATGGCGGGACCTTGCTCTTCAATGAAAAACGCGCGGGGAAGGCTCCCCCGCGCGCTGCAATCTTTGGCCGGTGGGGATTAGCTGCCCCAAACGTAGATGACGGCGAAGAGGACCAGCCAGATCACGTCGACGAAGTGCCAGTACCAAGCAGCGGCCTCGAACCCCAGGTGCTGGTTGGGGGTCATCTGACCGCGCATGAAACGCACGAGGCAGACGGCCAGGAAGACCGTGCCGATGATGACATGGGCGCCGTGGAAGCCGGTGGCGATGTAGAAGGCCGAGGCATAGGCGGTGTCGGCAAGGCCGAAGGCTGCATGGCTGTATTCGTAGGCTTGCAGGCCGGTGAAGATCACGCCCAAGGCGACCGCGACGGCGAGGCCGTTGATCGCGACCTTGCGGTTGCCCTCATGCGCCCAGGCATGGTGCGCCCAGGTGACGGCGACGCCCGAGAGCAGCAGGACCAGCGTGTTGATGAAAGGCAGGTGCCAGGGGTCGAAGGTCACGATCCCTTCGGGCGGCCAGACGCCGTCGCGGATCGGGCTTTCCGGTCCCATCGGATAGAGGACGTGCTTGATGAAGTTCCAGAACAGCGTGACGAACAGCATCGCCTCGGAGATCACGAACAGGATGAAGCCGTATTGCAGGCCGATCCGCACGACGGGGGTGTGATCGCCGGACTCGCCCTCGCGCACCATGTCCGCCCACCAGCCGAAGCTGGCATAGCAGAGCGCGACGAAGCCGATCAGGAACATCCACGGCCCGGTGATGGCGACGCCCGCGACCGAGACCTCGCCCGTCATCCAGGCGACGCCGCCGAACAGCGTGACGAAGACCGCCACCGAGGCGAGGAAGGGCCAGATCGAGGCCGGAAGAATATGGTAGTCGTGGTTCTTAGCAGTCGCCATTGCGGATCCCCGTCGGCCCCCTCGAAGTCGTCTTAGTTGATGGTCTCGGACGAAGCCGTGTCAAGCGCCGCCCGGCGCGGCTCGGTCCGGTGGAAGGTGTAGGACAGCGTGATGTCGCGGACCCAGGACGCGTCGCGGTCCTTCACGATCGACGGGTCCACGTAGAAGCTGACGGGCATCTCGATACGCTCGCCGGGCTGCAGCGTCTGCTCGGTGAAGCAGAAGCACTCGATCTTGTCGAAGTAGTAGCCCGAGATCTCGGGCGCGACGTTGTAGCTGGCGGTGCCAGTGATCGGCACGTCCGAGTTGTTGATCGCCTCGTAGAAGGCCAGCCCGTTCTCGCCGATGCGCAGGTCCATGCGGGTCTGCATGGGGCGGAAGGTCCATTCGAGGTTGGGATCGACGTTGGCGTCGAAGCGCACGCGCACGACCTCGTCCAGCACCTCGTCGGGCGCGGCGGTCGAGATCTGCGTCGTGCCGCCGAAGCCGGTGACGCGGCAGAACCAGTCGTAGAAGGGGACGGCGGCCCAGGACAGCGCGCCCATGGTGACGACGACGCCGACCAGCATCGTGACGGTGCGGCCTTCGGGGCTCATGCGCTTCATCATCGGGCTGCCTCCGCCGCCGGTGCGGCCGCCTCCGGCTCCATCGGCAGAAGCGTGGTGCGCGGCTGGTGGTCGTAGGCCTCCAGCAGATGGCCCTGCGTGACCTTGACCACGGTCAGCGCGAAGACCAGCGCGACGAAGGCGATCAGCACGATGCCGAGGCCGACATTGCGCGAGCGGCGGCGGCCGTGGAGTTCGTGTTCGGTTTGAAGCTGCATCACCATGTTCCCATCCAGTTCTGGATCAGCAGGGCCAGGAAGTGCAGGAACAGATAGGACAGCGACAGCCTGAAGACCCGTTTCTCGGTGGCGAACCCGTCGGCGCGGGCCGCCCCCTCCTCGCGGCGCAGGACCTGCCAGCCGCCGCGGATGAAGGCCGCGTTCAGCACCAGCGCCACGGCCAGATAGACCGGCCCGCCGACCGAGGTCAGCCCCAGCCAGATCGAGAAGCCGGCCAGCACCAGCGTGTAGGCGAAGATGTGGCGCCGGGTGACGGCGCGGCCATGCGTGACGGTCAGCATCGGCACGCCCGCGTCCTTGTAGTCGTCCTTCATGAACAGCGCGAGCGCCCAGAAATGGGGCGGCGTCCAGAAGAAGATCAGCGCGAACATCAGGAGCGACTCGATCGAGATGCCGCCCGTGGCGCAGGCCCAACCGATCATCGGGGGGAAGGCGCCCGCGGCGCCGCCGATGACGATGTTCTGCGGCGTCCAGCGCTTCAGCCACATCGTGTAGACGACCGCGTAGAAGAAGATCGTAAAGGCGAGGAAGGCGGCCGCGAACCAGTTGGCGACAAGGCCCAGCATCATCACGGCAAGCCCGGACAGCGCGAGGCCCACGGCCAGCGCCTCGCCCGGCTCGACCCGGCCCGAGGGGATGGGCCGCAACTGCGTGCGCTTCATCACCGCGTCGATGTCGGCGTCGTACCACATGTTCAGCGCACCCGAGGCGCCGCCGCCGAGCGCGATGAACAGCACCGCGCAGAAGGCCAGGAACGGATGCACGTCGACCGGCGCGATCCACAGGCCGACGAAGGCCGTGAACACCACCAGCGACATCACCCGCGGCTTGAGCAGCGCGACGTAGTCGCGGAACTCGGCCTCGGGCGCGGCGGCGTGATAGGCGTTGGCGTCGGCGGCGTTGATGTCGGTCATCGCGGGTCCTTCCTGGGCAGGACCGGCGTAGGGCCGGTCCTGCCTTGGTCATCAGATTACTCGGCGCGGGCCAGCGTGACCTCGGCCTCCGGGTCCAGCGCGGCGGTTTGCGCCGCCTCGGCGCCGTCCAGCGTGCCGCCCTGGCTCTCGATCCAGGCGGCGTAGACGTCCGGCTGCACGGCCTTCACGACGATGGGCATGTAGGCGTGGTTGATGCCGCACAGTTCGCTGCACTGGCCGAAATAGGTGCCCTCGGTCTCGACGTTGAACCAGGCCTGCGCGATCCGGCCGGGAACGGCGTCCTGCTTCACGGCAAAGGCGGGAATGGTCCAGGAATGGATCACGTCGCTGGCGGTGACCTGCAGCAGCACGGTCTGCCCCACGGGCACGACCACGGCGGTGTCGGTGGCCAGCAGGTATTCGTCGGGCGCGTAGCCGTAATCGGCCAGCTCGTCCTCGGCCAGCATCAGCGAGTCGAAGGCGACGCCGTTCTCGGGATATTCATAGGACCAGTACCACTGGTGGCCGGTCACCTTGATGACGAGGTCGGGGTCCTCGGGCATCTCCTGGCTGCGGAACAGGATCGGCAGCGAGAAGGCCCCGATGGCCACCAGGATCAGCACCGGGCCGAGCGTCCAGGCGATCTCGATCGGGGTGTTGTGCGTGAAGCGGGCGGGAACCGGGTTCGACTTCGAGTTGAAGCGGAAGATGACGATCAGCAGCAGCAGGCAGACCAGCACCGTGATCGCGGTGATGATATAGAGCACGAAGTGATCCAGCCACTGCTGGTCCCGCGCCAGTTCCGTCGCGGCCGGCTGGAAGCTCGTCCCGCGCGCAACCGGTTTTCCGATCGTGGGCAGATCGCCCAACACGTCCTGCGCCAGCGCCGTGCTCGCCACCATGCCCGCAGTCGCGAACCCCGAAGCTGCCGCGACTGCACGGCGAATCATCGCTCTTGCCATCATTCCATCCCGTTGCGTTGGCCCGGCCTCAACAGCCGCGGGGGCGGCCGGGAGGCTGCCCCTTTTCCTTTCACAGTGACCGCTCTATGACCATATCTCGCCCTCTCGGGCAAGTGATACCTAGACAAGTTCGGCCGGAATGGGAACGCGACCCGCTGCCGCGTCTGCCGCCCGGCGCCCCGCTTCAGGAGACCGCGATGAGCCGTGCCCCCTTCGATCCCTTCGCCAGCCTCCTCGACCGCGACGAGGCGCTGGCCATCCTGCAAGGAGCCGTCGCCGGGGCCGAGGACGGCGAGATCTTCCTCGAGCGCAGCCAGACCGAGGCGCTGACCTTCGACGACGGCCGGCTGCGCAACTCCAGCGCGATGGCGGGACAGGGCTTCGGCCTGCGCGCCGTGCGCGGCGAGGTGACAGGCTACGCCCACGCCACCGAAATTTCGGCCGCCGCCCTGCGCCGGGCCGCCGAGACGGCGCGCCTGGCCGTCGGCGCGGGCGGGGGGCAGCTGGCCGACCCCTCGCCGATGCGGCCGGTCGCGCTCTACCCGGCGCTGGACCCGGCCGAGGGCATCTCGGTCGCCGCCCGGATCGAGATGCTGCGCGAGATCGACGCCTATGTGCGGGCGCTCGACCCGCGGGTCGTGCAGGTGACGGTCAGCGTCGCCAGCGCGCTGCAGGAGGTCGCGATCCTGCGCCCCGAGGGCACGCTCGCGACCGATATCCGCCCGATGGCGCGACTGAATGTCGCAGTGATCGTCGAGAACAACGACCGCCGCGAAAGCGGCAGCGCCGGCGGCGGGGGGCGCATCGCGCTGACCGGCCTCATGGAGCCGGCGCATTGGCGGGCGGTCGTGGACGAGGCGCTGCGGATCGCGCTGGTCAACCTGCGCTCGGTCCCGGCGCCGGCCGGGGTGATGGATGTCGTCCTCGGCCCCGGCTGGCCCGGCATCCTGCTGCACGAGGCCGTCGGCCACGGGCTGGAGGGCGACTTCAACCGCAAGAAGGCCAGCGCCTTCGCCGGCCTGATGGGACAGCGCGTGGCGGCCAAGGGCGTGACCGTGGTCGATGACGGAACCCTTCCCGATCGCCGCGGCAGCATCAACATCGACGACGAGGGCACGCCCCCGGCGCGGAACGTGCTGATCGAGGACGGCATCCTCGTCGGCTACATGCAGGACCGCCAGAACGCCCGCCTCATGGGCGTCGCCCCCACCGGCAACGGCCGCCGCGAGAGCTTCGCCCATGTGCCGATGCCGCGCATGACCAACACCTACATGCCCGGCGGCGACGCCGACCCGGCCGCCATCCTGGCGGGCCTCAAGGACGGCATCTACGCCACCGGCTTCGGCGGCGGGCAGGTGGACATCACCAACGGCAAGTTCGTCTTCTCCTGCACCGAGGCCTACCGGGTGAAGAACGGCGTCATCGGCGACTCGATTCGCGGCGCGACGCTGATCGGCGACGGCGCCACCGCGCTGCAGCAGGTGCGCGCGGTCGGAAACGACATGGCGCTCGATCCCGGCATCGGCAATTGCGGCAAGCAGGGGCAATGGGTTCCCGTGGGGGTCGGCCAGCCGACGCTGATGATCGGCGGGCTGACCGTCGGAGGCTCGGCCGCGTAGATTTCTGCGCTGCGGGCCGCCGCGCTAACCGAATCTTAACCAAGCCTGCCGTATTCCTCATCTCGAATGAGGCGGAGGCGACATGGACAACGGGTTCGCATTTTTCGACACCCCCAACACCCCACACAGCCCGAAGGATGACGATCTCAGCTTCCTCCGTCTCATTCGCTCCCGGAAAGTGGGTCCGGCAACCTTTCACCGGCTGATCGCGGAACATGGCAGCGCGGCCGAGGCCCTGCGGGCGCTGCCGCAGATCGCGGCCGAGGCCGGGCTTGCCGATTACGAGGCATGTCCCGAAGGCGTGGCGGCGGCCGAGCTGAGCGCGGGCCGCCGGGCCGGCGCGCGGATGCTGCGCTGCGATTCCCCGCTCTACCCCGCCGCGCTGCGCGGCATCGACGGCGCGCCGCCCGTCCTCTGGGTGCGCGGCGATCCCGCCTGGCTAGCGCATCCGACGGTCGCGGTGATCGGCGCGCGCAACGCCTCCTCGCTCGGGCTTCGCATGGCGCGCGGCATGGCCGCGGGCCTCGGCGAGGCGGGGCTGGCCGTCGCCGCGGGCCTCGCGCGCGGCATCGACACGGCCGCCCACAACGCCGCCCTGCCGACCGGCACGATCGCGGTGATGGCCGGCGGCGTCGACGTGATCTACCCGGCCGAGAACGCGATCCTCGCCGCGCAGATCGCCGAGAAGGGCCTTCTCGTCTCCGAGCAGCCGCCGGGGACCGAGCCGGCGGCCCGCCACTTCCCCACCCGCAACCGCATCGTCTCGGGCCTTTCCCGCGCCGTGATCGTGATCGAGGCCGCGCACCGCTCGGGCACGCTGATCACCGCCAAGAACGCGCTGGACCAGGGGCGCGAGGTGATGGCGGTGCCGGGTCATCCGATGGATGCCCGCGCCGCCGGCTGCAACGCATTGATCCGCGACGGCGCCCTTCTTGTCCGCAGCGCCGCGGATGTCGTCGAGGCGCTGGCCGCGGCCGAGGACGCCCCCGTTGCGCGCCCCGCAGCCATCGCCGCACCCGTGCCAGCCCCGCAGCGTCTTGCTCCGGCGCCTGCCCGGCTGGCACGGGACAGCGGCGGGCCGGTGCAGCTGGAGGCACGCATCCTCTCGCGCCTCGGCCCCTCGCCGACCGAGGAGAACATGCTGATCCGCGATCTCGGCATCCCGGCCGCCATGGCCAGCGCCGCGATCCTGGCCCTGGAGCTGCAGGGCCGCGTGACCCGGATGGCGGGCGGGCGGCTGGCCCTGAGCTGAGGGGCCGGCGGGGGGGGGGCGGGTCCAAAGGCCCCGTTGACACGACCGGGCCCCGGACCCATGTTGCCGCCCCATTGCATCTGCCCGAGGTCTTCATGCCCGTTGTCGTCGTCGAATCTCCGGCCAAGGCCAAAACCATCGAGAAATATCTCGGCGGCGACTACCGCGTGCTCGCCAGCTTCGGCCATGTCCGCGACCTTCCCCCGAAGGACGGCAGTGTCGATCCCGACCATGACTTCGACATGAAATGGGAGGTCGCGGCCGACAGCAAGAAGCACCTCAAGGCGATCAAGGACGCGCTGAAGGACGACCAGAACCTGATCCTCGCCACCGACCCTGACCGCGAGGGCGAGGCGATCAGTTGGCACCTTCTGGAGGCGCTGGCCCCTGCCCTGAAGAAGGGCGCCGCGGTGAACCGCGTCACCTTCAACGCCATCACCAAGTCCGCCGTGACCGAGGCCATCGCCAAGCCTCGCCAGATCGACCAGCCGCTGGTCGATGCCTACCTGGCCCGCCGCGCGCTGGACTATCTTGTGGGCTTCAACCTCTCGCCGGTCCTCTGGCGCAAGCTGCCGGGCGCCAAGTCCGCCGGCCGCGTGCAGTCCGTCTGCCTGCGCCTGATCGTCGACCGCGAGATGGAGATCGAGGCCTTCAAGCCCCGCGAATACTGGTCCGTCCATGCCCGCCTCGCCACCCCCGCGGGCGAGGAATATGACGCGCAGCTCGTCTCGCTGGCCGGCTCGAAGCTCGACCGCTTCGATCTTGGCACGGCCGAGAAGGCCGCGATAGCCCTCAGCGCGGTGACCAGCCGCGATCTGACGGTCGCCAGCGTCACCGCCAAGCCCGCCAGCCGCAATCCCTGGCCGCCCTTCATGACCTCGACCCTCCAGCAGGAGGCGAGCCGCAAGCTGGGCATGGGCGCGAAGGCCTGCATGTCGGCGGCGCAGCGGCTCTACGAGGCGGGGCTGATCACCTACATGCGGACCGACGGGATCGACATGGCGCCCGAGGCGGTGATGTCGGCCCGCGACGCGATCAAGGCGAAGTTCGGCGAGAATTACCTGCCGAAGTCGCCGCGCATGTACAAGAACAAGGCCAAGAACGCGCAGGAAGCGCATGAATGCATCCGCCCGACTGACATGATGATGTCGCCGGACCGGCTGAAGGTCAGCGCGGACGACCAGCGCAAGCTTTATGACCTGATCTGGAAGCGCACCATCGCCAGCCAGATGGAAGCGGCGCGGATGGAGCGCACGACGGTCGAGATCGCCAGCCAGGATGCCCAGGTCGGCCTGCGCGCGACGGGCCAGGTGATGCTGTTCGACGGTTTCCTGCGCGTCTACGACCAAGGCCGCGACGATGACGAGGGCGAGGACAGCTCCCGCCTGCCCAAGATTGCCGAGGGCGAGGCCGCGCACCTTGTCCCCGCCGCCTTCGATGACGAATTGGCGAAGGCCCGCGAGAAGGGCGGCGATGCGATCAGCGCACCCGCCGGCCAGCGCGGCGCGCCGGGCCTGCTGACGGATGAACGCGCCGCGGCCGCCGCCCGCCAGCACTTCACCCAGCCCCCGCCCCGCTACACCGAGGCGACGCTGGTCAAGCGCATGGAGGAGCTGGGGATCGGCCGCCCCTCGACATATGCCAGCATCGTCACGACGATTCAGGACCGGGATTACGTCCGGAAGGATAAGAACCGCCTGATCCCCGAGGACAAGGGCCGGCTGGTCACGATCTTCCTGCTGAAATACTTCCCGCGCTATGTCAGCTACGACTTCACCGCCGACCTGGAAACCGAACTGGACGAGATCAGCGCGGGCGACCGGGTCTGGCGCGACGTTCTCGGCCGGTTCTGGAAGGATTTTTCTAAAGCGCTTGAAGGCACGTCCGAGCTGCGGATCACCGAGGTTCTGAACGCCATCGACGAGGCGCTGGCGCCGCATCTCTATCCGCCGCGGGCGGATGGGGGCGATCCGCGCGTCTGCCCGCTTTGCAACGCGGGGCGGCTGAACCTGAAGACGGCCCGCTCGGGCGGGGCCTTCATCGGCTGCACGAACTACCCCGAATGCCGCTACACGCGCCCCCTCTCGGCCCCTGATGGCGAGGCGCCGGTGGGCGACCGGGTGCTGGGCGAGGACGCGGGCGACCCGATCAGCCTCAAGACCGGGCGCTTCGGCCCCTATGTCCAGCGCGGCGAGGCGACCGAGGAGAACCCCAAGCCGCCGCGTGCCTCGATCCCCAAGGGCTGGGATGCGGCGAGCCTCGATCTTGAGAAGGCCGTGCAGCTTCTGGCCCTGCCCCGCCCCGTGGGGCCGCATCCCGAGGACGGCGTGCTGGTCGAGGCCGGCATCGGGCGCTTCGGCCCCTACGTCAAGCACGGCAGCAAATACGCCAACATCCCTGATGTGGACGAGGTCTTCACCATCGGCATGAACCGCGCGGTGGAGGTTCTCGCCTCCAAGCAGATCCGCGGCCGGGCACCGGCCGCCGCCCCGCTGCGCGAGATGGGCGATCACCCGGACGGCGGGGCGATCCAGGTGATGAACGGCCGCTACGGAGCCTATGTGAAGTGGGAGAAGGTGAACGCCACCCTGCCCCGCGACGTGCAGCCCGAGGACCTGACGCTGGAGCAGGCGCTGGAGCTGATCGCGGCCAAGGCGGCGAAGTCGCCCAAGAAGGCGACCAAGAAGCCGGCGGCCAAGAAGGCAGCGCCTGCAAGCAAGGCCACGGCCGCCGCGAAACCCAAGGCCAAGCCCAAGCCCAAGCCCAAGGCCGCCGAGTAGCGGCTGCGGGCGGTAACATCCCCTGCTGCAATTGACAGTCCGCGTCGCACGCCTACTGTGCAGGCGCAGAAACAGTCAGACGGGGGAGGCCGATGAAAAAGGTCTATGGCAGTGCCGACGAGGCGCTGGAGGGATTGCTTCATGACGGGATGTTCATCGCGGCGGGCGGCTTCGGCCTCTGCGGCATTCCCGAGCTTCTGATCGACGCGGTGGTGAAGTCGGGGGTCAAGGACCTCACCATCGCCAGCAACAATTGCGGCGTGGACGGGTTCGGCCTCGGCAAGCTCCTCGACACGCGGCAGATCCGGAAGATGATCTCCTCCTATGTCGGCGAGAATGCCGAGTTCATGCGCCAGTACCTCTCGGGCGAGCTGGAGCTGGAGTTCAACCCGCAAGGCACCCTGGCCGAGCGCATGCGCGCCGGCGGCAGCGGCATCCCGGGCTTCTACACCAAGACCGGCGTCGGCACCGTCATCGCCGAGGGCAAGGAAGTGAAGAACTTCGACGGCCAGGACTACATCCTCGAGCGCGGCATCGTCGCGGACCTGTCGATCGTGAAGGCATGGAAAGCGGATGACACCGGCAACCTGGTGTTCCGCAAGACCGCCCGCAACTTCAACCCGCCGGCGGCCATGTGCGGCAAGATCTGCGTCGCCGAAGTGGAAGAGATCGTTCCGCGGGGCAGCCTCGACCCTGACCTGATCCACCTGCCCGGCATCTACGTGCACCGGATCATCCAAGGCCAGCACGAGAAGCGCATCGAGCAGCGCACCACCCGCAAGAAGGAGACCGTCTGATGCCCCAAGCAGCTAAAGGGTGGGACCGCAACCAGATGGCGGCGCGGGCCGCGCAGGAGCTGGAAGACGGCATGTATGTCAACCTCGGCATCGGCATCCCGACGCTTGTGGCGAACTACGTGGGCGACAAGGACATCACCCTGCAATCCGAGAACGGCATGCTGGGCATGGGCCCCTTCCCCTATGAGGGCGAGGAGGACCCCGACCTCATCAACGCCGGCAAGCAGACCATCACCGAGCTGTCGCGCACGTCCTATTTCGACAGCGCGACCAGCTTCGGCATGATCCGCGGCGGCAAGATCGCGGCGGCGATCCTGGGCGCGATGGAGGTCTCGGAAGAGGGCGATCTGGCCAACTGGATGATCCCCGGCAAGCTGGTCAAGGGCATGGGCGGCGCGATGGACCTGGTCGCGGGCGTCGGCCGGGTCATCGTGGTGATGGACCACACCAACAAGGCCGGCGAGAGCAAGGTGCTGAAGGCTTGCACCCTGCCGCTGACCGGCAAGGCCGTGGTGGACCGGATCATCACCAACCTCGGCGTTCTGGACGTCGTGCCGGGCGGGCTCAAGATCGTCGAGCTGGCCGATGGCGTCTCCGAGGACGAACTGCGCGCCTCGACTGAGGCGACCATCGTCTGAGCGGCGTCGCCGCGGCATGGGGCTCTGCCTCCATCGCCCGCGGCGGCTCCCCCCGGTTATTTCTTGTGAAGGTGGTTGGGCATGGAGGCCGAGCGGATCGCCGCGCTGTTCACGCGCGAGGACGGCAGCTTTCTCTGCGCGCGGTGGGGCCGGCCGGTCGCGCCGGTGATCTTCGGACTGGCCGAGGAGAGCCTTGCGATCTTCAGCGCTGCGATCCGGGCCGGGTTCGCCCATGCCGGACATCCCGTCGCCGAGACCGATCCCGAGATGGGCGCCAACCTCATGGTCTTCGCGGTGCGGGACTGGGACGAACTGGCGGGCGTGCCGGACTTCGATCTCCTGACCGGGCAGCCGGGCCTGCCGGGCCGGCTGTCGCGCAGCGGCGCCGACCAGTACCGCATCCAGCGTTTCGACGCCGATGGCGGCATCCGCGCCTGCGTGATGCTGCTGCGGCTCGGCGGGGCGCTGTCCGAGGCGCACCCTGCCGCGCTGGCCGAGGCGCTGACGATGCGCGCCGCCCTGAGTTTCGCGACCGAGATCGCGCCCGAGCCCTCGGTCGCCGCGCTGATCCGCGCCGCCTATGACCCGGTCCTGCCGGTCGCGGCCCGTGATCCCTCGCATGCGCTGCGGCTGGCGGCACGGCTGGTGCGATGACCCATCGCCTGTCCCTGCGCGTCTATTATGAGGACACCGACCTTGCCGGAATCGTCTATTACGCCAATTACCTGAAGTTCATCGAGCGCGGCCGCAGCGAGTGGCTGCGCGAACTGGGCGTGGACCAGGCCGCGCTGAAGCGGCAGGGGCGCGTCTTCGCCGTGCGCCGGATCGAGGCGGACTACCTGCGCCCCGCCCTCTACGACGACCTTCTGAGCGTCGAGACCAGCCTGGGCGAGTCCGCCCGGGCGCGCCTCGTGCTCGAGCAGAGGGTGCTGCGCGGCGAGGAGACGCTGTTTTCCGCGCGGGTCATCATCGCCTGCCTGGATGCCGCGGGCCGGCCCGTGCGGCTGCCGGACGGGCTGCCGGCGCTGCTGGGCGGCAAGAGCTGAGGGCGCGGCGGCGCCCTGTGCCCCGCGCGGGACAGGAGGCGGGAATTTGCTGTAAAGTGACGCCATTGTGTTGCGCCGGGGGCTGAAAGCCGTGTCAGGAACGCGGTAGAAGGCGCGCAAGCCCGCCGGCCCGGTGCAGCAGGCGGATCAAGACGATGAGGCAGTGAAGATGGAACCCATTCAGGCCGCCGAGGCCATCGATTTCTCCGCCGTGGCGCTGTTCATGCGCTCCTCGCTGACCGTGCAGGTGGTGATGGTCATGCTGATCGCCGCCTCGTTCTGGGGCTGGGCGATCATCGTGCAGAAGTATCTGGTCTTCGCCCGCGCCCGGCGCGAGGCGGCGCAGTTCGACCGCGCCTTCTGGTCGGGCGAGCCGCTGGACGATCTCTATGACCGGCTCGGCGACCGGCCCAAAGGCGCGTCCGAGCGGATCTTCGCGGCCGGCATGACCGAGTGGCGGCGCAGCCATCGCGACGACGGCCGCCTGATTCCCGGCGGCATCCCCCGCATCGACCGCGCCATGAACGTCGCCATCCAGCGCGAGGAGCAGCGGCTGTTCCGCGGCCTCTCGTTCCTGGCGACCGTCGGATCGACCGCGCCGTTCATCGGCCTCTTCGGGACGGTCTGGGGGATCAAGACCGCCTTCGAGGGGATCGCGCTGAGCCAGGACACCAGCCTCGCCGTCGTCGCGCCCGGCATCGCCGAGGCGCTGCTGGCCACCGCGCTCGGCCTTGTCGCGGCCATCCCGGCCGTCGTCTTCTACAACAAGCTCTCGGGCGACGCGGACCGCATCACCGGCGCTTGGGAAAACTTCGCCGACGAGTTCAGCACGCTGCTCTCGCGCCAGATCCAGGAACCCGCGGCATGAGCGCATCCGTCGTCAAGCGCGAGGCCCGCAAGGGGCGCGGACGGCGGCGCAACGCGCCCATGTCCGAGATCAACGTCACGCCCTTCGTGGACGTGATGCTGGTCCTGCTGATCATCTTCATGGTCGCCGCGCCCCTGATGACGGCCGGCGTGCCGCTGAACCTGCCGCAAACCGCGGCGAATGCCGTGCCGACCGAGCAGGAGGAGCCGCTGGTCATCTCGGTCCCGGTCGAGGGGCCGACGCTGCTGATGGACCAGCCCATCGGGGATGACGAGATGGTCACCCGCCTGCGCGCAGTCATTGCCGAGCGGCAGTCATCGCGGGTCTTCCTGCGCGCGGATGGGGGCATTCCCTATGCGCGCGTCGTGCAGATCATGGGCGCGCTGAACGCGGCGGGCATCACCGACATCGTCCTGGTCACCGAGACCGGCGGCCCGCGCATGGACGGCTGAGCGATGGCGGATCGGGAAGAGCGGATCGGCAGGTGGGTTTCGGGGGGCGCGCATGGCGCGCTGATCCTCTGGGCCGTGCTTGGCGGCGCGCTGTTCCGGCCGCAGCCGACGACGCCGGTGCGCAGCACGCAGGTCTCGACCATTTCGGGCGCCGAGTTCGAGGCGCTGGCCGCGGCCTCGCGCGGGGCGGGTCCCGTGGGGGCCGAGGCGACGGCCGTGGCGACGCTGCCCGCCCCCGCCGCCGACGAGGCGGCCGCGCCCCCCGCGGGCACGACCGCGCCGCAGTCGCAGGCCGCGGCCGAGCTGCCGCCGCCGGGCGACGCTGAAGCCGCGCCTGACCTGAGCGATTTTGGCGCGCAGGAGCCCGTCGCGGTGGCCAGCGAGCTTGCCCCGCCGCCCACGCCCCCCGCACCCGCCGCCGAGGCGCTGCCCTCTGCGCCGGTGGCCGAGGCCGCCCCGCAGCAGGCCACGGCGCCGGTGCTGGATGCGCCGATCCCGCCGCGCTCGGCGCTGGCGCTGGACGCATCGCCCCGCCCGGTGGAGCGCCCGGCCGACCTGGTCGCCGCGCGCGAGCGGCGCCTCGCGGAACGCGCCGCCGCCGAGGAGGCCGCGCGCCTTGCGGCCGAGGCGGCGACCCGCGCCGAAGCCGAACGCCAGGCCGCGGCCGAGGCCGCCGCCGCCGAGGCCGCGCGCCAGGCTGCGGCTGCCGCCGAGCGGGCCGAGGCGGAACGCCAGGCCGCCGCGCGCGCCGAGGCCGAGCAGCGCGCCGCCGCGGACCGCGCGGCCGAGGAGCGTCGTGCCGCCGAGGCCGCCGCCCGCGCCGAAGACGAACGCCGCGCGGCTGCTGCCCGCGCCGAGGAAGAACAGCGCGCCGCCGAGGCCCGTGCAGCTGACGAGCGCCGGGCCGCAGAAGCCGCGGCGGCCGCGGCCGAAGAACGCCGGGCGGCCGAGGCCGCCGCCCGCGCCGAGGAAGAGCGCCGTGCAGCCGCCGCTCGCGCCGAGGAGGAACGTCTCGCCGCCGAGCGGCGGGCCGAGGAACAGCGCCGCGCCGCCGAGGCCGCCCGCGCCGAAGAGGAACGTCGCGCGGCCGCCGAGCGCGACGCCGAGGCGCGCCGGGCCGCGGCTGAGCGCGAGGAGGCCGAGCGCCGCGCCGCCGCCGCCCGCGCCGAGGAGGAACGCCGCGCTGCCGCCGAAGCCGCCGAACGTCAGGCCGCCGCCCGCGAGGCCGCCGAGCGGCAGGCGCTGGAGGACGCGCTGCGCGAGGCGCAGCAGGGACAGGCGGGCGCGGCAGGCACCGACACCGCCTCGACCGGGGACGCCTTCGGCGGCGACCGGCAGCGGATCGAGGGCGGCGACGGCGCTTCGGCCGGCCTCGACCCGCTGGCGGCGGCCCTGGCGGGCGCCCTGTCCGGCAGCGGCGGCGAGGCGGCTCCGGCGCCCGTGCCGGGTGACGTGATGCAGCTTGCGCCGGGGGTGGTCCGCCCTCTCCCGCCGCTTGACGAGGAGGCCGATGCGGGTGCCGCGGGCCGCCAGCTTCCGATGGGCGCGCCGCTGTCGCAGGCCGAGCGCGACGGGCTGCGCGTCGCCATCCAGGACTGCTGGAACGTCGGCGCACTGTCGGTCGAGGCGGCGCAGATGTCGGTCTCGGTCTCGTTCTCGCTCGGACCGGACGGGGTGCCGGAGCCGGGCAGCCTGCGCATCTCGGACTTTCGCGGCGGCTCGGCCGGGGCGGCGCAGCAGGCTTTCGACGTCGCCCGCCGGGCGATCCTGATGTGCGGGAGCCGCGGCTTCGACCTGCCGGGCGCGAAATACGGCCGCTGGCGCGACGTCGATGTGACGTTCCGCCCGGACGGCATTGATTTCTGACATGAAACGGCCACCGGCGCGGCTTCCGCCCGGCCCGCAGCTGAAGTAAGAGGACGCCATGTTCGCCAAGCTGACCCTTGCCCCCGCCCTCGTCTCGGCTCTCGCGCTGAGCCTTGCGGGCGCGACCGCCCTGCCGGCCCTCGCGCAGGAGGGCCCGCTGCGGATCGAGATCACCGACGGCGTGGTTGAGCCAATGACCATCGCCATCCCGGCCTTCCACGGCGATGCCGAACTTGCCGCGCGCGTGCGGCAGGTCGTGGCCGACGACCTGACCGGCACCGGCCTCTTCCGCGAGATCCCGGCCGAGGCCCATATCGCCCGCCCCGCCAGCTTCACCGAGGCGGTCAGCTACGAGGACTGGCGCGCGGTCAATGCCCAAGGCCTCGTCTCGGCCGAGGTGACGCGGAACGGCGAGGACATCAGCGTGCGCTTCCGGCTGTTCGACGTCGTCTCGGGCCAGCCGCAGGGCGACGGGATGCAGTTCGACGCCCGTGCGACCGACTGGCGCCGGGCGGCGCACAAGATCGCGGACCAGATCTATGCCCGGCTGACGGGCGAGCGGCCTTATTTCGACAGCCGCGTCGCCTTCGTGCAGGAGACGGGGCCGAAGAACGCCCGCATCAAGCGGATCGGCGTGATGGACTATGACGGCGCGAACGTGCGCTGGATGACCGACAGCTCGTCGCTGGTGCTGGCCCCGCGCTTCTCGCCCGACGGGCGGCGGCTGCTTTATACCAGCTGGGACAGCGGCTTCCCGCAGATCCGCATGATGGACGTCGCCAGCGTCACCTCGCGCCCGGTCACGCAGGACGGCGCGACCATGGCCTTCTCGCCGACCTTCAGCCCCGACGGGCGCTGGATCGCCTATTCGCGCGAGCAGGGCGGCAACACCGACATCTGGCTGATGGACGCCGGCACCGGCGCGCAGCGTCCGCTGACGAACGCCCCATCGATCGAGACCTCGCCAAGCTTCAGCCCCGATGGCAGCCGCATCGTCTTCGAAAGCGACCGTTCGGGCAGCCCGCAGCTCTACATCATGGGCCTCGACGGGGGCGAGCCGTCGCGGATCAGCTTCGGGGACGGGCGCTACGGCACGCCGGCCTGGTCGCCCAAGGGCGACATGATCGCCTTCACCAAGCGCATCGGCGAACGCTTCCATATCGGCGTCATGCGCACCGACGGCTCGGGCGAGCGGACCCTGACGGAGTCGTTTCTTGACGAGGGTCCGACCTGGGCGCCCAATGGCCGCGTGGTCATGTTCACCCGCGTGACCCCCGGCGGAACCGGCGCGCCCCGCCTGCATTCGGTAGACATCACGGGGCGCAACATGCGACCGCTGAACCTGGATTTCGCCGCCTCGGACCCGTCCTGGGGCCCGCTGCTGCCATGAGGATGACATGACCCACGCCCTGACCAAGCCCGCCCTTCTGGCCTGCCTGCTGGGCCTTGCCGCCTGCGCCCAGCCTGCCCCGCCGCCGCCGGTGATCGATCCCTATGCTCAGACCGGCGCCGGCGCCGTCTACCAGGGCAACCTGCCCGGCGGCGTGCTGGGGGCCGAGGCGACCGCGCAGTATTTCCGCGGGCAGGTCGGCGACACCGTCCTCTTCGCCGCCGAGCAGACCGCGCTGACGCCCGAGGCCCGCAGCATTCTGACCCGGCAGGCGCAGTGGCTGAACCAGCACGCGAACTTCACCGCCGTGGTGCAAGGCCATGCCGAGGAAACGGGCACGCGCGAATACAACCTCGCGCTCGGTGCCCGCAGGGCGAGCGCGGTGCAGGAATACCTGGTCGCGCAGGGCGTCGCCCCCGGCCGCATCCGCACCCTCAGCTTCGGCAAGGAGCGCCCGGCCGAGACCTGCTCGGACGAAAGCTGCTACGCCCGCAACCGCCGCGCCGTCACCGTCGTCAGCGACAGCGGGGCCGGCCTGTGATCCGCAGCGCGGCCCTCGCTTCGCTGCTGGCGCTCGGCCTTGCCGGCCTTCCCGCGCCGCTGACGGCGCAGGAGCCGGCCGGCACCACCGTCGCGGACATGCGCGCGCAGCTGGCCGAGGTCCGCACGCAATTGCAGCAGCTTCGGGCCGAGCTGGTCGCATCGGGTCCGGCGGGCTTTCAGGCCGTCGGCGGCGATGCGGCCATCGACCGGATGAACGCGATGGAAGCGCGGCTGATGCAGCTGACCGACCAGGCCGAGCGGCTGCAGAACCGCATCAGCCGCATCGCGACGGACAGCGAGCGGCGCCTGTCGGATCTCGAGTTCCGGCTCTGCGAGATGGACGAGAGCTGCGATCTGAGCGCGCTGACCGTCCCCGCCCGCAGCGCCGACTCCGCGCCCGAACTGGCGCCCTCGGCCCCGGCCGTCGCCATTGACCCGCGCCCGGGCACCGCCGCCACCGCCGCCGAGCAGACCGATTTCGACGCCGCGCGTCAGGCGCTGGACGCTGGCGACAACCTGCGCGCGGCCGAGATGTTCGCCGCCGTGGCCGAGACCCATGCTGGCGGGCCGCTGACGGCCGAGGCGCTGTTCCTGCGCGGCACCGCGCTCGACCGGGCCGGCCAGCCGCGCCAGGCGGCCGCGGCCTGGCTCGAGGGCTTCTCGGCCGACCCTGACGGCCCCCGCGCCGGCGAGAGCCTTCTGGGCATCGCGGGCGTCATCGAGTCCCAGGGCGACGCCACTGCCGCCTGCCTCTATCTGTCCGAGATCGCCGCGCGCTTTCCCGGCACGCCCCCTGCCGCCGAGGCCGAGCAGCGCGTGATGCGCCTCGGCTGCGGGGTGAACGATCTCGGCGCGCTCGACCCGCTTCTGGACCCGAACCTCGACCCCGAGGCCGCGGCGGACCTGGCCGAGCACGATTGAGACCGCCGCGATGACCAGCCCCTCCGATCCCGTCGGCCGCATCCGCGCCGCGCTGGACCGGCTTGCGGGCGACATGCCCGCGCTCGGCCTTGCGGTCTCGGGCGGCGGGGATTCGGTGGCGCTGATGCAGGTGGCCGCGGAATGGGCGCAGGGCCGGCGCATCATGATCGCCACGGTGGATCACGGCCTGCGCGCAGGCAGCGCGGCCGAGGCGCAGCAGGTCGCGCGGCAGGCGCGGATGCTTGGGCTGCCGCACGCGATCCTGCTGTGGCGCCGGGACACCGAGGCCGGCAACCTGATGGCGCAGGCGCGGGACGCGCGGCTGCGGCTGCTGTCGGGCTGGGCCGTCCGCAACGAGCTTCCGGCCGTCGCGCTCGGCCATACCTCGGACGACATGGCCGAGACGCTGCTGATGCGCCTTGGCCGCGGGGCCGGCATCGACGGGCTGGCCGGCATGGCCCCCTGGCGCGACGCCTTCGGGATGCGCTGGCTGCGCCCCATGCTGGGGGTGGACCGGGCCGCGCTGCGCGCCTGGCTGACCGAGCGCGGCATCGACTGGATCGACGATCCCTCGAACGAGAACACCGACTTCGAGCGCGTACGCACCCGTCAGGCGATGGCCGCGCTCGGCCTCGATGCCGCGGCGCTGGCGGCCTCGGCCCGCCACTTGGCCGAGGCGCGCGACGCGCTGTCGGCCTATGCCCTGCACATCGCCCGCGATGCCGAGGCCGACCGCGGCAGCCTGGTGATCGACCGCTCGGCCCTGCGCGAGGCCCCGCCCGAGATCCGCCGCCGCCTTCTGGTCGCGGCCTGCCGGTGGGTCACCGGCGCCGACTACCCGCCGCGCCGCGCGACGCTGGTCCATGCGCTGGAGGCGGTGATGACCGGCGGGCGGGTGACGCTGGACGGAACGATGATCACCCATGACGGCGGCCGGCTGCGGATCGCGCGCGAGGCCGCCGCGGCGCAGCGCAGCCCGGCGACGACCGGCGTCATCTGGGACCGCCGCTGGCGAATCGAGGGGCTGCCCCACGCGACGCACATCGCGGCGGCCGGCCCCGAGGCGCTGTCGCGGCTGCGCTGGCGCGACAGCGGCCTCAGCCGCGACGAGGCCGCGGCAAGTCCTGGGATCTGGGGCGGAACCCGCCTTCTGGCCGCCCCGGTGCTGGAAGAGGCCCCCGGCCTGCGTGCCGAGCCGCTGCGCGACGCGGCAGATTTCCGCAGGCTCGTGAAGGCGCATTGAACCTTTGCCGAATATCCCTATTTTCAAGCCATATCTCACCCGCTGGAGGAGCCTCTTTTGGGCAACGCACGAAATCTCGCCTTCTGGGTCGTCCTGTTTCTGATGATCCTGGCGTTGTTCAACCTGTTCAGCGACGGCAGCGGGACGATGAACAGCCGCCAGATCAGTTACTCGGAGTTCCTGCAGCGTGTTCAGAACGACCAGGTCACGGCGGTCACCATCGACGGCGAGGATGTCGTGATCACCGGCACGGACGGGCAGCAATATGCCACCGTGCGTCCCCTGGGCGAAGACATCGCCGACCGGCTGGTCCAGCGCGGTGTCGACGTGCGCGTGGTCAAGCAGCAGAGCAGCGGCTTCGTGTCGATGCTGGGCGTCTGGCTGCCCTTCATCCTGCTGATCGGCGTCTGGATCTTCTTCATGAACCGGATGCAGGGCGGCGGCAAGGGCGGCGCGATGGGCTTTGGCAAGTCGCGCGCCAAGCTCCTGACCGAGAAATCGGGCCGCGTCACCTTCGACGATGTGGCCGGCATCGACGAGGCCAAGGAAGAGCTGGAAGAAATTGTCGAGTTTCTCCGCAACCCGCAGAAGTTCAGCCGCCTCGGCGGCAAGATCCCGAAAGGCGCGCTGCTGGTCGGCCCTCCGGGCACCGGCAAGACCCTTCTCGCCCGCGCCATCGCCGGCGAGGCAGGCGTGCCGTTCTTCACCATTTCGGGCTCGGACTTCGTCGAGATGTTCGTCGGCGTCGGCGCCAGCCGCGTCCGCGACATGTTCGAGCAAGCGAAGAAATCCGCCCCCTGCATCCTCTTCATCGACGAGATCGACGCGGTGGGCCGCGCCCGCGGCGTCGGCATCGGCGGCGGCAATGACGAGCGCGAGCAGACGCTGAACCAGCTGCTGGTCGAGATGGACGGGTTCGAGGCGAACGAAGGCATCATCATCGTCGCCGCGACCAACCGCAAGGACGTGCTGGACCCCGCCCTGCTGCGTCCCGGCCGCTTCGACCGCCAGATCCACGTCCCGAACCCCGACATCAAGGGCCGCGAGAAGATCCTGTCCGTCCATGCCCGCAAGGTGCCGGTCGGCCCCGATGTGGACCTGCGGATCATCGCCCGCGGCACGCCGGGCTTCTCGGGCGCGGACCTGATGAACCTCGTGAACGAGGCCGCGCTGATGGCCGCCCGCATCGGCCGGCGCTTCGTCAGCATGGAAGATTTCGAGAATGCCAAGGACAAGGTCATGCTGGGCGTCGAGCGCCGCAGCCTGGTCCTGACGCCCGAGCAGAAGGAAAAGACCGCCTATCACGAGGCCGGCCACGCCGTCGTGGGCCTGTCGCTGCCGAAATGCGACCCGGTCTACAAGGCCACGATCATCCCGCGCGGCGGCGCGCTCGGCATGGTGGTCAGCCTGCCCGAGATGGACCGTCTGAACTTCCACAAGGACGAGGCCAAGCAGAAGATCACGATGACCATGGCCGGCAAGGCCGCCGAGATCATCAAGTATGGCGAAGAGGGCGTCTCGAACGGCCCGGCCGGCGACATCATGCAGGCCAGCGCCCTGGCGCGTGCGATGGTGATGCGCTGGGGCATGTCCGACAAGGTCGGCGCGGTGGACTATGCCGAGGCGCACGAAGGCTACAACGGCAGCACCGGCGGCTTCTCGGTCTCGGCCGCGACCAAGGAACTGATCGAACAGGAAGTCCGCGAGCTGATCGAGGACGGCTATCAGGAAGCGCGCCGCATCCTGATCGAGAAGGAGGTCGAGTTCGAACGCCTCGCCAAGGGCCTTCTGGAATACGAGACCCTGACGGGCGAGGAGATCGGCAAGATCATCCGCGGCGATTCGCTGGACGGCGGCGACGACGACACACCGGCCAGCGTCATCCCCTCGGTCATCGCGATCCCGAAGGCCGGCAAGCCCGCACCGGGCGGCGATCCCGCCCCGGCCTGAGCAGCCCCTCAAAGCCTTCAAGAAGCCCCGGCCTACGCCGGGGCTTCTTCGTTTTCCGGCATCTCGCGGCGGGCGGCGCCTTGTCGCCACACCTTCCGCTGCCGGATTGGCCTGCGCCAATCTCTTTCACCAAGGGTTGCAAGGCTTTCGCGCGCTCACTAGATGCGGGACATGGACAGCCGCCAGAACATGTTCGACAAGATGCTGTGCTTCGACATCTACGCGGCCAATCTGGCATTTGGGCGCCTCTACAAGCCGATGCTCGACCAGCTGAGCCTCACCTATCCGCAGCTTCTGGTCCTCCTCTGCCTCTGGGCCGAGGATGGCCGCAGCGTCGGCGGTCTCGGCCTCGCCCTCAGCCTCGACAGCAGCACCTTGACGCCAATGCTGAAGCGGCTCGAGACGCAGGGCCTCCTGGTCCGCAAGCGCGACCATGAGGACGAGCGGCGGGTGATCGTCTCGCTCACGGACAAGGGGCGGGCGCTGCAGGCCCCGGCGGCCGACGTCCTGCACTGCACCGCGCGCAGCGTCGGCTTTGACGAGGACGAGCGCGCACTCCTGCACGAGATGCTGCTGCGCCTGCGCCAGAACCTCATGGCGGCGACCGCGGCGGGCTAGGCCCTTGCGATCGGGCGCTTTCCCGTGCAATGGCTCGCGCCATGAAGCCGATCGACCAGATCCCCGACATGCCCGCGCTCCGCGTCGAGATCGACGCCCTGGACCGCCAGATCATCCTGCTGCTCGCCCGCCGCCGCGACCTCATCGCCAGGGCCGCGCAGATCAAGGCCGGCAACGGCTGGCCCGCCCGCATCGACGCCCGCGTCGAGGAAGTCATCGCGAACGCGCGCCGACATGCCGCCGCGGAAGGACTGGACCCGGAGCTGATCGGCGCGATCTGGCGCCAGCTGGTCGAGGCGGCCATCGCGCAGGAAGAACGTCACCTGAAGGAGCAGGAATGAGCGCCGAGATCATCGACGGCAAGGCCTCCGCGGCCCGCCTGCGCGCCCGCATCGCCGAGGACGTGCGGGCGCTTGCCGCACGGGGCATCACGCCGGGCCTTGCCGTGGTGCTGGTCGGCGAGGACCCGGCCAGCGAGGTCTATGTCCGCTCCAAGGGCCGGATGACGCGCGAGGTCGGCATGACCTCCTTCGAGCATCGCCTGCCCGCCGACACGCCCGAGGACGCGCTTCTGGCGCTCATCGCGCAGCTGAACGCGGACCCGGCCGTCAACGGCATCCTCGTCCAGCTGCCCCTGCCCCGCCACATGGACGAGGCCGCGGTCATCAACGCCATCGCGCCGGAGAAGGACGTGGACGGCTTCCACGTGATCAATGCCGGCCGCCTCGCCACCGGGCAGACGGCGATGGTCCCCTGCACCCCGCTCGGCTGCCTGATGCTGCTCAGGGACCGCCTCGGCCCGCTCGCCGGCAAGCGCGCGGTGGTCATCGGCCGCAGCAACATCGTCGGCAAGCCGATGGCGCAGCTTCTGCTGCGCGACAGCGCCACTGTCACCATCGCCCATTCCCGCACGGCGGACCTGCCCGCCCTCTGCCGCGAGGCCGAGATCCTGATCGCCGCCGTCGGCCGCCCCTTTTTCGTGCAGGGCGACTGGATCCGCCCCGGCGCGACGGTGATCGATGTCGGCATCAACCGCACGGAAGACGGCCTCGTCGGCGATGTCGATTTCGTCGCCGCGCGCCAGCGCGCCGGCGCCATCACCCCGGTCCCCGGAGGTGTCGGCCCGATGACCATCGCGTGCCTTCTGGCCAACACCCTCACGGCCGCGGCCAGAACCCACGGCCTGCCCGACCCCGAGGGCCTCACCCTCTAGCCCATCTTCTGTGTGCAAATATCCCGGGGGAGGCGCCGCAGGCGCCCGGGGGCAGCGCCCCCGTCCCGCGCCGCCGCAAGCTCAGCCCTCGAACAGCATGCCCTGCGAGGGTTGCACCGGCGCCTCCAGCCCCAGATGCCGCCAGGCCCGCTGCGCAAGCTGCCGCCCGCGCGGGGTCCGCGCGATCAGCCCCTGCTGCAAGAGGTAAGGCTCGATCACCTCCTCGATCGCATCGCGGCTCTCCGACAGCGCCGCCGCCAGCGTCTCGACCCCGACCGGCCCGCCGCCGTAATGCTCGGCCATCAGCGACAGATACCGCCGGTCCGCGCCGTCGAGCCCCAGATCGTCCACCCCGAGCCGCGTCAGCGCCATGTCGGCAAGCGCCCGCGTCAGCCGCCCGTCGCCCTCCACCAGCGCGAAATCCACCACCCGCCGCAAGAGCCGCCCCGCGATCCGCGGCGTGCCGCGCGAGCGGCGGGCGATCTCCCACGTCCCCTCCGGCTCGGCTGCGATCCCCATCAGCCGCGCGCCGCGCTGCACGATCAGGTCCAGCTCGGCGATCTCGTAGAACTGCAGCCGGGTCGGGATGCCGAAGCGGTCGCGCAGCGGCGTCGTCAGCAGCCCGAGCCGCGTCGTCGCCCCGACCAGGGTAAAGGGTTGCAGCTCGATCCTGACGGTGCGCGCGGCCGGCCCCTCGCCGATCACCAGGTCCAGCTCGAAATCCTCCATCGCCGGATAGAGCACCTCCTCCACCGCCGGGTTCATCCGGTGGATCTCGTCGATGAACAGCACGTCCCGCGCCTCGAGATTGGTCAGGATCGCCGCCAGGTCCCCGGCCCGCGCGATCACCGGCCCCGAGGTCATCCGGAAGTTCACGCCCAACTCGCGCGCCATGATCTGCGCCAGCGTGGTCTTGCCGAGGCCGGGCGGGCCGTAGAACAGCGTGTGGTCCATCGCTTTGCCGCGCATCTTCGCGCTTTCGATGAAGACCCGCAGGTTGGCCCGCGCCTCGGCCTGGCCGACGAATTCCGACAGGCCCTGAGGGCGCAGTGCGCGGTCCTCGGCCTCGTCCTCCATCTTGGCGCCGCGCAGCACCGGGTCGGGCTGGCTCATCCGCGGCCCCAGGGGGTGCGCGGCCCGCCGCTGCGGGGAATGCGGCTGGCTGCCGTGGGCTGGACCGGGGCCGCACGCCCCTCCAGCGCCATCAGGCGGGCGATCCGCTCCTCGGTCGGCGGATGGGTGGCGAAGAGCCGGTCGGCCCGCAGCGCATGGAGGGGGTTGATGATGAACATGGCCGCGGCCGCCGGGTTCTTCTCGGCGGGCACGTTGACGGTGCGCCCCGCAGCCGCGCTGATCCGCTGCAGCGCCGAGGCGAGCGCGCGCGGCTGCCCGCAGATCGCGGCGCCGGTCGCATCCGCCTCGTATTCCCGCGCCCGGCTGATCGCCATCTGCACCATCGCCGCCGCCATCGGCGCCAGGATCATGGCGACGATGGCGCCGATCCCGCCCCCGCGCCCGTCGCGGCCTCCGGTAAAGAGCATCATGTTCCCCATCATCGCGATGGCGCCCGCCATGGTCGCGGTGACGGTCATGGTCAGCGTGTCGCGATGCTTGATATGGGCCAGCTCATGGGCGATCACGCCCGCCATCTCTTCCCGGCTCAGCACCCGCGTCAGCCCCTGCGTCACCGCCACCGCGGCGTTCTCGGGATTGCGCCCGGTCGCGAAGGCGTTCGGCTGCTCGGTCGGCAGCAGATACAGCTTCGGCATCGGCAGATCCGCCCGCCGCGCCAGCTCGGCCGTCATGGCATAAAGATCGCCGCCCTGTGCCGGGCTTAACTCGACCGCGCCCTGCTGGCGCAGCACCATCTTGTCGCTGTTCCAATAGGCGAAGAAGTTCATGCCCCCCGCGATCACGAAGGCCATGATCATGCCGCCCGAGCCGCCCATCATCCAGCCAAGCCCCATGACCAGCGCCGTCAGCGCGGCCATCAGCATGAAGACCTTGACGTTCCCTTCCATCCGATCCGCCTCCGCTCAGTCCTTTGGCGCCAAAAGCCGCAGCGCCGCGCGGATCAACGCGGGCGTCGCCGCCCCCGGTTCCGCCGCCTGCGCCTCGGCCACGGCGCCCGCCGCCTCCGAGGCACCATAGCCCAGATTCCCGAGGGCCGACAGCGCATCGGCCATGGCCTGATGCGCCCCGGCCTGGGCCTGGCGGGCCGCGGCGCCCCGCGCCGGGGCCGCGGTGGCGGCGGGCTCGATGCCCGCCTCCTCCGCAACCTCGCCGCCCGCGGCAACGTCCCCCGCATCGACGGTCAGCGCCCCGCCGAGCGCCATGACCGAGGGCGCCTTGTCCTTCAGCTCCAGCACCACCCTTTGCGCGAGCTTCGGCCCGACCCCGTTCGCCTTCCTGACCGAGGACCAGTCGCCAAGCGCGATCGCCCGCCCCAGCCCCTCGGGGCCAAGCGTGCCGAGGATCGCCAGCGACACCTTCGCGCCCACGCCCTGCACCGAAGTCAGCAGCCGGTGCCACTCCTTCTCCAGCATGGTCGGAAAGCCGAAAAGCTGCAGCAGGTCCTCGCGGACCAGCAGCTCGGTGTAAAGCGCCGCCGCCTGCCCCACCGGAGGCAGCCCCGCCGCCGTCCGCTCGCTCACATGGACGATGTAGCCCACTCCGCGCACGTCGATGAGCACGTGATCGCGCGCCCGGTGCAGGATCACCCCGGCGATGCGCCCGATCATGCCGCACCCGATCGGCTTGGTGCGATCCGCAGCGTCCGCCCCTGAAGGTGCCGCGCATGGCAGATGGCGATGGCGAGGGCATCGGCCGCGTCCGGGCTGTCGAAGCGCACGCCCGGCAGCTGCACCCGCACCATGTGCTGCACCTGCTCCTTGGCCGCGTGCCCGACGCCCACCACCGTCTTCTTCACCGCGTTCGGCGCGTATTCGCCGACCGCGATCCCCGCCTCGGCCGGCGCCAGCAGCGCGATGCCGCGCGCCTGGCCCAGCTTCAGCGTGCCGGTGGCGTCCTTGTTGACGAAGGTCTGCTCGACCGCCGCCGCGTCAGGCGCATGGGCCGTGATGACCGCGCAGAGCCCCCGGAACAGCGTCGACAGCCGCGCGCCCAGATCGTCCGCGCCGTCCGAATGGATCACACCGTTCGCGATATGGCGCAGGCGCGGGCCGTCCATCTCGATCACGCCCCAGCCCATGTTCCTGAGGCCGGGATCGATGCCCAAGACCTTCATGCTGCCCCCTTTTTTTCGACGTCTAGCACGAAGCGGGAACATCTGGCTAGGTGGAGGGCGAAGATGGGTATTTGGGCAACGAAGAAGCCCGTCATTCCTCGATCACGTCCAGCACGCCCGGCACGGCGCGCAGGGCCTGGCGGGCGGGGGTCGTCAGGGGGGCGTCGTTGGCGACCTCGATCTCGATGATCTCGTCCTCGTGGCGCAGGCGCAGGCGGATCGGGCCGCGGGCGCGCGAGGGGGCGGAGATCTCGGCGGTGACGCGGGTCAGCACCTCGGCGAGGCGCGGGATCGTGTCGGCGCCCTGGATCTCGACCGCGAGGCAGCCGGCGCCGGCATCGGCGACGAAATCCTCGAGCAGCGCGACCGAGTTCGCCAGCATCTTCACCTGCTCGCCCGAGGGCTCGACCTTGACCTGCAGGACCACGTTCTGCCCCGGCTCCAGCTTGTCGCGGCAGGCGGTCAGCAGGTCCGAGAAGCAGGTGACCTCGTAAAGGCCGGTCGGATCGGACAGGCTGACGAAGGCATAGGCCGTGCCCTTGGCCGACTTCCGCTCCATCCGCGCGGCCACCGTGCCGGCGATCTGGGCGACCATCGGACCGCCTTCCGCGTCGCGGGTGATGTCGGCGAGCGTCTGCACCTTCTTGCGGCGCAGCGCCGTCTGGTAGTCGTCCAGCGGATGGCCCGAGAGGTAGAAGCCGATCGCCTTATGCTCCTCGCCCAGTTTTTCGGTCGGCAGCCAGACCTGCGCCAGCGGGGCGCGCGGCGGCGGCAGGTCCTCGCCTCCGCCGAAGAGCGAGGTCTGGGAGGAGGCCGCCTGTTCCTGCACCGCTGCCGACCAGGCGCAGAGGGCGTCGAGCGACTTCATCACCCGCGCGCGGTTGTCGTCCAGCACGTCGAAGGCGCCGGCGCGGGCGAGCATCTCCAGCGGGCGCTTGCCCACGCGCTTCATGTCGACGCGGCGGGCGAAGTCGTGGATGTCCTTGAACGGCCGGTCCCCCCGCGCGTCATGGATCAGCTTCATCGCCTCGATCCCCACGCCCTTCAGCGCGCCGAGCGCGTAGTGGATGCGCCCCTGCCCCACGGTGAAGGTCGGGGCCGAGCGGTTGACGCAGGGCGGCACGATCTCGATCCCCATCCGGTCGCATTCGCGTTTGTAGACCGCCAGCTTGTCGGTGAGGTGGATGTCGCAGTTCATCACCGCAGCCATGAACTCGACCGGGTGGTTGGCCTTGAGCCAGGCGGTCTGGTAGCTGACCACCGCATAGGCCGCCGCGTGCGACTTGTTGAAGCCGTAGTTCGCGAATTTCTCCAGCAGGTCGAAGACCTCGCCGGCCTTTTTCTCCGGCACGCCGTTCGCGACGCTGCCCTTCACGAATTTCGGCCGCTCCTTGGCCATCTCGGCCGCGATCTTCTTGCCCATCGCGCGGCGCAGAAGGTCGGCACCGCCGAGCGAGTAGCCCGCCATGACCTGCGCGATCTGCATCACCTGTTCCTGATAAACAATGATGCCCTGCGTTTCGGCCAGGATGTGGTCAATGCTGGGGTGGATCGATTCCAGCTCGCGCAGCCCGTTCTTGACCTCGCAATAGGTCGGGATGTTCTCCATCGGGCCGGGGCGGTAGAGTGCGACCAGCGCCACAATGTCCTCGATGCAGGTCGGGCGCATGCGGCGCAGCGCGTCCATCATGCCCGAGCTTTCGACCTGGAACACCGCCACCGTGCGGGCGCTGGCGAACAGATCGTAGCTGGCCTTGTCGTCCAGAGGGATGAGGTTGATCTCGTTCTCGGTCCCCGGCGTCGGCTGATACAGCTGGCGCCCGTCGGCGGCGACATGCAGCGGGCGGCCCTGCCCGTTGATGAGGTCCACCGCGTTCTGGATCACCGTCAGGGTCTTCAGGCCGAGGAAGTCGAACTTCACCAGCCCGGCCTGCTCGACCCATTTCATGTTGAACTGCGTCGCCGGCATGTCCGAGCCCGGATCGCGGTAGAGCGGCACCAGCTGGTCCAGCGGCCGGTCCCCGATCACCACTCCGGCGGCGTGGGTGGAGGCGTTGCGGTAGAGGCCTTCCAGTTGTTCGGCATAGTCCAGAAGGCGCTTCACGACCTCCTCCCGCGCGGCCTCGCGCAGGCGCGGCTCGTCGGCGCGGGCCTTGGCGATGCTGACGGGCTTCACGCCCTCCACCGGGATCATCTTGGACAGGCGGTCCACCTGCCCGAAGGGCAGTTGCAGGACACGGCCCACGTCGCGGACGGCGGCCTTGGAGAGGAGCGCGCCGAAGGTGATGATCTGGCCGACGCGGTCCTTGCCGTATTTCTCCTGCACGTAGCGGATCACCTCCTCGCGGCGGTCCATGCAGAAGTCGATGTCGAAGTCGGGCATGCTGACCCGCTCGGGGTTCAGGAACCGCTCGAAGAGCAGCGAATAGCGCAGCGGGTCGAGGTCGGTGATGGTCAGCGCATAGGCGACGAGCGAGCCCGCGCCCGAGCCGCGGCCGGGGCCGACGGGGATGCCTTGGCTCTTGGCCCAGTGGATGAAGTCGGCGACGATCAGGAAGTAGCCGGGAAAGCCCATCTGCTCGATGATGCCCAGCTCGAAGTCGAGGCGCTGGTGGTATTCCTCCACGCTCACGGCATGGGGGATGACGGCCAGCCGCGCCTCGAGGCCCTCGCGCGCCTGGCGGCGCAGCTCGGCCACCTCGTCATCGGCGAAGCGCGGCAGGATCGGGGCATGCTTGGCGACCGCGAAGGCGCAGCGGCGGGCGATCTCGACCGTGTTCTGCGTGGCTTCGGGCAGATCGGCAAACAGGACCGCCATCTCCTCGGCGGTCTTGAAGTAGTGCTGCGGGGTCAGGCGGCGGCGGGGCTGGGGCTGGTCGACATAGGCCTTCTCGGCGATGCAGATCAGGGCGTCATGCGCCTCGTACATCTGCGCCTTGGGGAAGTAGACGTCGTTCGTCGCGACCAGCGGCAGGTCCTTGGCGTAGGCCAGATCGATCAGCCCGCCCTCGGAGGCCGCCTCGGCCAGCATCAGCCGTCCGTCCTCGCCGAGGTGGCGCTGCAGCTCGATATAGAGCCGCGTCGGGAAGGCTGCGGCCAGCCGGTCCACCAAGGCTGCGGCTTTTTCGGTCTGCGCCGCGGCGACCAGCTGACCCACGGGGCCGGTCGCGCCGCCGGTGAGGCAGATCAGCCCCTCGGCATGGGCGCACAGCTCGTCCAGCGTCACATGCGGCAGCGCCCCGCCCTCGCGCAGGTAGAGGCAGGAGGACAGCTTCATCAGGTTCATCCACCCGGCCTTGTCCTGCACCAGAAGCACCACCGGCCCCGTCGCCTCGGCCGCCAGCGTCAGGGTGCAGCCGATGATGGGTTGCACGCCCTTGTCCTTGGCCTTCACGCTGAATTCGAGGGCGGCGAACATGTTGTTCGTGTCGGTCAGCGCCACCGCCGGCATGCCCGCATCGGCGGCAAGGCCCGGCAATTTGCCTACGGGAATGGCACCTTCCAGAAGCGAATGCTCGGAATGTGTGCGAAGGTGGATGAAACGGGGGGAATCTGCGGCCATGATGAAGTGACTATCGCAGCGCGGGCGAACAGCGCAATTGCCGAAGGGCCATGCGTGGCGATAAGCAGGTTTGACCGCGCAGTCAGGAACGGCCGGACAAGAATGACGAGGGACGAGTGACGGCAGACGTGTTCCGGGCGACAGGCATCGGAAAATCCTATCCCGGCGTGCGCGCCAATGACGATGTGTCCTTCTCCGTGGCGCCGGGCGAGATCCATGCCCTGCTGGGCGAGAACGGCGCGGGCAAGTCGACGCTGGTCAAGATGATCTACGGCCTCGTGCGGCCCGATCAGGGGCAGATGTTCCTGTCGGGCGCGCCCCATGCGCCCCATGACCCCCGCGCCGCGCGGGCGGCGGGCGTCGCGATGGTGTTCCAGCATTTCAGCCTCTTCGACGCGCTGACCGTGGCCGAGAACGTCGCCTTGGGGATGGAGAACCCGCCGCCCCGGCGCGAGCTGTCCGCCCGCATCGCGCAGGTCAGCCGCGACTTCGGCCTGCCGCTGAACCCCGCCCGCCGCGTCGTCACCCTGTCGGCGGGCGAGCGGCAGCGGGTCGAGATCATCCGCTGCCTGCTGCAGGACCCGCGCCTTCTGATCATGGACGAGCCGACGAGCGTCCTGACCCCGCAGGAGGCCGAGCTGCTCTTCGCGACCCTCCGCAAGCTGGCGGGACAGGGGACGGCGATCCTCTATATCAGCCACAAGCTGGACGAGATCCGCGGCCATTGCGACCGCGCCACCATCCTGCGCCACGGCCGCGTGGTGGACAGCTGCGACCCCCGCGCCCATTCGGCGCGCGAGTTGGCGGCGATGATGGTCGGCGGCACGATGCGCCAGATCGACCGCTCGGGCCGGCAGGCGGGCGAGGTTATGCTGGAGGTGGCGGGCCTCAGCCTGCCCGCCCCCACCCGCGAAGGCACCGCGCTGAAGGACGTGACCCTGACCCTGCGCGCGGGCGAGATCCTCGGGATCGGCGGGGTGGCGGGCAACGGGCAGGAAGAGCTTCTGGCAGCCCTCTCGGGAGAGGCGCGCAGCGCGCCGGGCCGCATCCTCCTCGAGGGGCGCGATCTGTCGGCCTCCGGCCCCGATGCGCGGCGCCGGGCGGGGCTGCTGGCCGCGCCCGAGGACCGGCTCGGCCATGCCGCCGTTCCGGATTTCAGCCTGACCGAGAACACGCTGCTGACCGCCGGGCCGCGCAAGGGCCTTGTGCGGCGCGGCATGATCGACCACCGCGGCGCCCGGCGCTTCGCCGAGGAGGTGATCGCAGCCTTCGACGTCCGCACGCCCGGCCCCGGCACCGCAGCCAAGGCGCTGTCGGGCGGGAACCTGCAGAAATTCGTCATCGGGCGCGAGGTGATGCAGGCCCCGCGCGTGTTGATCGTCAACCAGCCCACGTGGGGCGTCGATGCCGGGGCTGCGGCCGCCGTGCGCCAGTCGCTTCTGGACCTCGCCCGGCAGGGCGCCGGCGTCATCGTCATCTCGCAGGATCTGGACGAACTCTTGGAACTCTCCGACCGCTTCTCGGCCCTCAACGAAGGCCGCCTGTCCCCGCCCGTGCCGACCGAGGGGCTGACGCTGGACCGGATCGGCCTGATGCTGGGTGGCGCCCACGGAATGGAAGAGGCACGGATATGATCCAGCTCGTCCCCCGCAGCGGCAATGCGCCGCTCTGGCAGATCGCGACCCCGGTGCTGGCGGTGCTGGCGACGATGCTTGTCGGCGGGCTCATCTTCGGGCTGATGGGCTACGACCCGGTCGCGGCGATCCGCACGATCTTCTGGGACCCGCTGTTCGGACCTGCCTCGGGCTATTCGCGCCCGCAGCTTCTGGTGAAGGCGGCGCCGCTGATCCTGATCGCCTCGGGCCTCGCCATCGGCTTTCGCGCCGGCATCTGGAATATCGGGGCCGAGGGGCAATACATCATCGGCGCCATCACCGGCGCCGCCGTCGCGCTGGCCCTCTATCCGCTCGAGGCGTGGTGGCTGTTCCCGCTGATGGTCGCCGCCGGCATGGCCGGGGGATGGGCCTGGGGCATGATCCCGGCGCTGCTGCGGAACTGGTTCGGCGCCTCGGAAATCCTCGTCTCGCTGATGCTGGTCTATGTTGCGCAGCGCGTCGCGGCCTGGATGGCCTTCGGCCCGATGCGCAACCCGCAGGGCATGGGCTTTCCCGGCTCGCGGAACCTGCAGCAATACCCCTCGGCCGCCAACCCCGAGCTGATCGCCGGCACCGGCGCGCATTGGGGCGTGGTGGCGGCCGCCTTCGCGGTCCTGGCGACCTGGCTGCTGATGAGCCGCCACATCCGCGGCTTTCACATCCGCGCCGCGGGCACCGCGCCGCGCGCCGCGCGCTTCGCCGGCGTGAACCCCGCGACGCTGGTCGCCTTCTGCCTCGGCCTGTCCGGCGCATTGGCCGGGGCGGCCGGCCTCTTCGAGGTCGCGGGCCCGGCGGGCCAGATCACCGACCGGATCGGCGTCGGCTACGGCTTCACGGCCATCATCGTCGCCTTCCTCGGCCGGCTGCATCCGGTGGGCATCCTGCTGGCCGGCCTTCTGCTGGCGCTGACCTATATCGGCGGCGAGCTGGCGCAGCTGACCATGGGGCTCCCGGCCGCGACGGTGCAGGTCTTCCAAGGGATGCTGCTCTTCTTCCTCCTCGGCTTCGATTTGCTGACCCGCTTCCAGATCCGGCGGAGGATCACGGCATGATGATCGATCCGTTGTCCGTCTTCCTCGTCCTGCTGGGCGCGGCCACGCCGATCCTTTTTGCCGCCTTGGGCGAGCTGGTGGCCGAGCGGGCGGGCGTTCTGAACCTCGGCGTCGAGGGGATGATGATCACCGGCGCGCTGGCCGGTTTTGCCGCCGCCTATGCCAGCGGCAACCCCTTCCTTGGCTTTGCCACGGCCGCCGTGGCGGGGGCCGCGATCTCGCTGCTGTTCGCGGCGTTGACGCAGGTGTTCTTGTCGAACCAGGTCGCCTCGGGCCTCGCGCTGACGCTGTTCGGCCTCGGCCTCGCCGCGATGCTGGGCAAGCCCTTCGAGGGGGTGCGCGCGCCCGTGATGCCCGCCGGCCCCCTGCGGATCAACTGGATCGTCTGGCTGGGCCTCGTGATGGTCCCGGCGATCTGGTGGTTCCTGAACCGCACCCGGCGCGGGCTGATCCTGCGCGCGGTCGGCGAGAACCACGACGCCGCCCACGCGCTTGGCTACAACGTCCGCCTGACGCGGCTGGCGGCCATCGCCTTCGGCGGAGCCATGGCAGGAATCGGCGGGGCCTTCATCTCGATCGCGACGGTTCTGCAATGGACGGAAGGGATGACCGCCGGCGCCGGCTGGATCGCGCTGGCCATCGTGGTCTTCTCGAACTGGACCGCGCCGGGCGTACTGGCAGGGGCGTGGCTCTTCGGCGGCGTCACCGTCCTTCAGCTGCGCCTTCAGGCGGCGGGTGTCGCGGTGCCGGTGCAGCTGCTGTCGATGGCGCCCTACCTCGCCACCATCATCGTGCTGGTCGCCATGTCGGCCCGGCAGAAGTTCAGCCGCCGGGCGGGGGGCGCCGCCCCCGGCTCGCTCGGCACCAATTTCCACGCGCTGCGCTGACGCAGCCGATCAACAGAGAGGGACCACATGAACCGCAGACACCTGATGGCCAGCGCAGCCGCGCTGATGACGGCGCTCGCCGCCCCCGCCTACGCCCAGGACGAGCCGCTGAAGGTCGGCTTCATCTATGTCGGCCCGATCGGCGATGGCGGCTGGACCTATCAGCACGACCAGGGCCGTCTGGCGATCGAGGAGGAGTTCGGCGACCGCGTCGAGACGACCTATATCGAAAGCGTGCCCGAGGGCGCCGATGCCGAGCGTGCGCTGACCCAGCTGGCGCTGGCCGGCAACCAGCTGATCTTCGCGACCTCGTTCGGGTTCATGGACCCGGTCATCAACGTGGCGCAGCGCTTTCCCGACGTGAAGTTCGAGCATGCGACCGGCTACAAGACCGCCGAGAACGTCGCGACCTATGACGCGCGCTTCTACGAGGGTCGCGCCGTGATCGGCACCATCGCCGGCCACATGACGGAATCGAACCGCATCGGCTATATCGGCTCCTTCCCGATCCCCGAGGTGATCCAGGGCATCAACTCGTCCTTCATCCACGCCCGCAAGGTGAACCCGGATGTCGAGATGCGCATCGTGTGGGCCTATAGCTGGTTCGACCCGGCGAAAGAGGCCGAGGCCGCTAACGCCCTGCTGGCCGAGGGCGTCGACGTGATCCTCCAGCACACCGACTCGACCGCGCCGCTCGCGCAGGCCGAGGCGGCGGGGGCCATCGGCTTCGGCCAGGCCAGCGACATGGCGCAGTACAAGCCCAGCCCGCGTGTCGCCTCGATCATCGACGAATGGTCGCCCTATTACATCAAGCGCGTGCAGGCGATGCTGGACGGCACTTGGGAAAGCGGCTCCAGCTGGGCCGGGATCGGCGACGGCGAGGTGGTGATCGGCGAGATCACCGACGCCGTCCCCGCCGAGGTGAAGGCCGAGGCCGAGGCGCTGCGCGACGCCATCGGTTCGGGTGAGTACCACCCCTTCACCGGCCCGCTGAACAAGGCCGACGGCACCGTCTGGCTGGCCGAGGGCGAGGTCGCGACCGACGAGATGCTGCAGTCGATGGACTTCTTCGTCGAGGGCATCACCGCCCAGATCCCGCAGTAAGCACAACCGGGGCGGGCGGATTGCCGCCCGTCCCCACCCCGCCGGTGGCCATGCCGCGTCCCGCGCCCGATACTGCGGCCAACGCCCGCACCGGAGACCCGCCGATGAAGCCGTTCCTCCTGACCGCTGCCCTTCTGGCGGCCCTCCCCGCCCTTGCACAGACCGAGGTCGAGACGACCGAGGCGCTTCTGGACCGCTATCTGGCGGAAAAGGGAGGAGACATCTCCGCCTGTTTCGCCGAGATGCCGCAGATGCGTGGTATGGACGATCCCGAAGGTTTCCGCGCCGCCGAAGCTCCGGCCGAGGTGCCGCCGCGGCGGCTGGTCCTGGCCTTCGACGCGTCGGGATCGATGGCCGCGCGTCTTGGCGGCGGCACGCGGATGGAGGCGGCGCGGCAGGCGGTTGACGGGATGCTGGACGGGATGCCCGAGGATGTCGATCTGGGCCTCGTCGCCTTCGGCCATCAGGGCACCAATGACGACGCCGGACGGGCGGCCAGCTGCGCTGGCGTCGAGACGCTGATCGAGACCGGCAGCGCCGGCGACCTGCGCGCCCGCGTGGGAGAGCTGGAGCCGGCCGGCTGGACGCCGCTGGCCGACGCGCTGCGGCAGGCCGGAACGCAGCTTGCCGCGTCGGAGACGCCCGGCGAGCAGGTCGTCTACGTCGTCTCGGATGGCGAGGAGACCTGCGGCGGCGATCCTGTGGCCGAGGCCCGCGCCCTGCACGAGGGTGAGATCCGCGCCGTCATCCACATTCTCGGCTTCGACCTGCCGGCAGGCGAGCGCGCGCAGCTTCAGGCCGTGGCGGAGGCCGGCGGCGGCGTCTTCACCGAGATTCGCAGCGAGAGCGACCTCGCCCGCCGCATCGACGAGCTGCGCCGCCGGAACGCGAATGCCGGCCAGCTGCTGCGGGTGCAGAACCAGGCCGCGGGCACCAGCCTTCGCAACGCGAACCAAGCCGCGGGCGCGCTGCTGAAGCTGGACAACTGCATCGCCGGCCGCGCGCTGCGCGAGCAGAACTGGCTCAGGGCCTGGGGCCGCGAGGCGGGGCTGAGCGAGGATCAGCTGCAGGCGGTGCGGGACGCGCTGACAAAGGGCCATGACGCCTACCGCACCGAGGCCGCCGCGATCCGCGAGAGCCTGGAGGCCGAGCGGGACGCGGCGAACGATACCATCCGCCAGCAACGCGAGGGCGCCGAGGCCGCGTTCGAGGCGGTGCGCTAGCCCATCCGCTCGCTTGCATAGCTGCCCGGCGACGGCGGGAAGACCACCGTCTTGCTGCCATTCAGGAACACCCGCCCGTGGATATGGGCGTGGACGGCGCGGGCCAGCACCTGCGCCTCGACATCGCGGCCGAGGCTGACATAGTCGCCGGGGCTTTGCGCATGGGTCACGCGGACCGTGTCCTGCTCGATGATCGGGCCCTCGTCGAGGTCGGCGGTGACGTAGTGGCTGGTCGCCCCGATCAGCTTCACGCCGCGCTCATAGGCCTGCTTGTAGGGGTTCGCGCCCTTGAAGCTGGGCAGGAAGCTGTGGTGGATGTTGATGATGCGGCCGGACATGGTCTTGCACATCTGGTCCGACAGGACCTGCATGTAGCGGGCCAGCACGACCAGCTCGGCGCCCGACTCCTCGATGACCTGCATCTGCCGGGCCTCGGCCTCGGGCTTGTTCTCGGGGGTGACGCGGATCATGTGGAAGGGGATGTCGTGGTTCACGACGACCTTCTGGTAGTCGTGATGGTTCGAGACGACCCCCACGATGTCGATGGGCAGCGCCCCGATGCGCCAGCGGTAGAGCAGGTCGTTGAGGCAGTGCCCGAAGCGGCTGACCATGATCAGCACCTTCTTCTTGACCGACTGGTCGGTCACCTCGACCTCCATCCCGAAGCGCGCGGCGATGGGGGCGAGGCCCGCGCGCAGGCTCTCCAGCGTCGCGTCCTCTTCGGACAGGAAGCTGACGCGCATGAAGAAGCGGCCGGTCTCGCTGTCGTCGAACTGGGCGCTGTCCGTGATGTTGCAGCCGGCCTCGGCGAGGAAGCTGGACAGGGCCGCAACGATGCCGCGGGTCGAGGCGCATGTGACGCGCAGGGTGTAGGTCTTCATGTGCCGTTCAGGTCCCTTCTTGCCGTGGCGCGAGGGGCCTGCCCCCGCACCGAGGCCATTTCGGACGATTGCCCGGGAATGACAATCGCGTTTGCGACGGGGCGCATGCGCCCCGCGACATCCGCTGTTCAGGCGGCGGGCATCCGCGCCTCGATCATCCCGGCATACCAGCTGGAGCCGGCGGGGATCGCCTCGTCGTTGAAGTTGTAGGCGGGGTGGTGGACCATCGCGGTGTCGCCGTTGCCGACCCAGATATAGGCGCCCGGACGCTCGTTCAGCATGTAGCTGAAATCCTCGCCGCCCATCATCGGCTCCATGTCGGTCTTCACGCCGCCCGAGATCGTCTCGGCCACCTCGGCCGCCCAGTCCGTCGCCTGCGGGTCGTTCATCGTGACCGGATAGCCGCGCTGGTAGTCGACCTTGGCCACGGCGCCCATCGCGGCGGCGATGTTGGTGGCGACGCGGGTGATCCCCTCTTCCAGCTGGTCGCGCACGCCCGGATCAAGGCTGCGGGCGGTTCCCTTCAGCTTCACGACCTGCGGGATGACGTTATGCGCGGTGGAATCGGTCGAGACGACGCAGACCGAGATCACGGCGTTCTTCAGCGGGTCGATATTGCGCGAGACGACCGACTGCATGGCGACGATGATCTGCGCAGCGGTCAGGGTCGTGTCGATGCATTCATGCGGCTTGGCGGCGTGCCCGCCCTTGCCCGTCACGGTGATGTCGAACTGGTCGGCGGCGGCCATCATCGGGCCCGGCTTGATCGCGAAGCTGCCGACCGGCATGCCCGGCATGTTGTGCATGCCGTAGAATTCCTGAATGCCGAAGCGGTCCACCAGCCCGTCCTCGACCATGGCGAGGCCGCCGCCGCCGCCCTCCTCCGCCGGCTGGAAGATCACCACGGCGGTGCCGTCGAAATTTCGCGTTTCGGCCAAGTATTTCGCCGCGCCCAGCAGCATGGCGGTGTGGCCGTCATGGCCGCAGGCATGCATCTTGCCGGGGCTCTTCGAGGCGTAGGGCGCACCCGTCTGCTCGGTGATCGGCAGCGCATCCATGTCGGCGCGCAGGCCGACGACGCGCCCGGCGCTGTCCGTCTTGCCGCGGATCACGCCCACGACGCCCGTCCTGCCGATCCCCTCGACCACCTCGTCGCAGCCGAACGAGGCCAGCAACTCGGCGACGCGGCCGGCAGTGCGGTGGACGTCGTAGAGCAGCTCGGGATGTTCGTGGAAGTCGCGGCGCCAGGCGGTGATCTCGGGCAGAAGTTCGGCGAAACGGTTCTTGACGGGCATGATGGTCTCCTTCGCCAGGCAGTTTCGCCCGCCGCTGCACGTTCTGCAAGAGGTCCGGCACCCGCCGCCGCGCCCCCGCCTCGCGATTGTGCAGGACCAGCCCCTGCCGCGCAACACGAAGGCCGCGCCAGGCGCCGCGCCCGCCCCATCTTCTGTGCCCAAAGATCCTCAGGGGGTCCGGGGGGCAGAATGCCCCCGGCTTCCTCACCCGCCCAGATACCGCAGCCGGTCCAGCGCGCCCTGCAGGATATAGCCGGCCGCGACCTGGTCGATCACCTCGGCCCGGCGCCTGCGCGACGTGTCCGCCTCCAGCAGCGCCCGCTCGGCCGCCACGGTGGACAGGCGCTCGTCCCAGAAGCCGATGGGCAGCTCGGTCAGGCGCGAGAGGTTGCGGGCGAAGGCGCGGGTGGACTGGGCGCGCGGCCCCTCGCTGCCATCCATGTTGCGCGGCAGGCCAAGGATCAGCCCCACCAGCGCCCGCTCGCGCGCCAAGGCCAGCAGCGCCTCGGCATCCAGCGTGAACTTCTGCCGCCGGATCACCGTCAAGGGCGAGGCGACCTGCCGCAGCCCGTCGCTGACCGCGACCCCGATGGTCTTCGTGCCGAGATCGAGCCCCGCCACGGCCCCGACCTTCGGCAGGGCGGCGGCCATGGCCTCCATCTCCTCGAGGATCATTGCAGCAGCCCCGCCGCGCGGGCGGCCTCGGTGACCGGGGCCAGCGCCTCGTCGCTGCCGGCAAAGCGCACCTGCGCCTCGTCCCAGATGGCGCGGGCCTGGGCGTCGCGGCCGAGGACCGACAGCGCCCGGATCAGGCGGGCCCATTCCTCGGGGCTGCCGCCCTGGCTGGCTAGCCGCTGCTGGAGGCCGCTGACCATGCTCTCGATCATCGCGGCGCGGTCGTCCTCGGGCAGCGCCTCGGCGGCCTCCAGCGCGTCGGCATCCGGGCCGGGCAGCGCGCCGGCCGGCGGCTCGGCGGCGGTGAAGCCCGTCTCGCCGGCCAGCCAGGCCAGCTCGTCGATGGCGCCCCGGATCGAGGGGATCCACGGCGCCTCGGCCGGTCCCTCCTCCAGAAGGCGACGCCACAGCGGGAAGGCGCGGTCGGGACGGCCGTTCTGGATCTGAAGGACGCCCAGAAGGTAGCGCGCCTGCGGCAGCTCGGGATCGGCCTGCAGGGCCCGGACCAGGACCTGCTCGGCCTCGGGGGTGATGATCCCCCCGGCAGCGTCGATCATCAGCGAGGCGAGGCGCATCAGGTCGTCGGCATTCGGGCTGTCCCCGTCCAGCGCCACCAGCCGCTCGGCCGCGTCCCGCGCCGCCGGAAGGTTGCCGAGACGCATCTCGTTCGTGACCAGAAGCTCCAGCCCGCGGCGGTCCTCCGGGTTGCGCGCGACGGCCTCGCGCAGCTGGCGCATCAGCGCGACATAGTCGGGGTCCAGCTCCGCCTCGTCCGGCGCAGCGCGAGCGGGCGCGGCGGCCTCGGCCTCGGCCTGGCTGGGACGGGCGCGATAGGCCGCGTCGGCGGCGGCGAACCGCTCGGCGATGGGCATGTCGGGCGCGCCCGGCACCCCCTCGCGCCAGTAGAGCGCGAAGGCGCCGGCCAGCAGCGCCACCAGCACCGCGCTGGCCACCCACGCGCCGCCATGCGTGCCCGTAGGTGCCGCGGCCGACAGGCGCTTGTCCGCATCCAGCACCTTGCGGCCGATCTCGGCGCGCAGGCGCTGCGCGTCCTCGGCGCCGATGACGCCGCGCTCCAGGTCGCGGTCCACCTCGCGCAGCTGGTCGCGATAGACGCCGAGATCGTAGGCCGCGACCGGCCGGTCCGCCGCCCCCCGGCCCCGCCAGGCCGGCAGCAGGATGACCAGGCCGACGATCAGGGTCAGGGCCGCGCTGAGTATCCAGAACATCTCAATCCTCCGATGCCGCCCCCTTACCTGCAAATGCCGCCGATCGAAAGCGCCCCCTTGCCGCACGCGGCCCGTGACGCGACGCGACGGCTGGCCGCTGCCGCGGCCCGCTGCTAGGCTCGCCCTCGGGTCTTGACCGACAGGAGGCAGGAACATCGTGGGCGCGCTGATCCGGCTTGTGCTGTTCCTCCTCGTGGCCGAGTTGGTGTTCTTCGTGCTGCTGCGGCTCTACCTGCGCTCGTTGCGTCTCGAGCGGCTCGAGCGTCAGTGGGACGCCCGCCACCCCGACGCGGCGGGCGACACGGCCGCGCGCCGCGCCTTCGTGGCCCGCGCCATGACGGGCTTCGAGCGCAGCCTGAAGGCCCGGCTGGCATGGCTGGTCTTCGTCTTGCCGACGGCGGCGGTCCTCGCCATCGTGGTTCTGGTCAACTGGCGCTAGGAGCTGCCTGATGTATTACGCCCGCGTCGTCATGGGGGTGCTGTTCGGCATCTTCGTCTTCGCCCTTCTCGATTATGCCCTGCCCTCGCGCGAGACTGTGCGGATCACCAACACCTACAACCGGCTGACGGCGATCCCGCCCTCGGCCTCGATCTTCTGGGCCTCGGACAGCACCGGCACGGTCGAGAACGCGCAAGGCCAGCGCGACGTGCGCTTCATCGACACGGTGCGCCCCAACGGCCGCGTCCGCGTCTATCGCAACGAGGACACGGGCTGGGTCTGGCCGCCCTATTTCAAGTATGACAGCGCCAACCTGCAGGCCATGGCCACGAACCTGCAAAGCCCGGCGGGCGCGCCGGTCTGGGTCAATGTCAGCGCCTATGGCTGGCGGATGCCGTGGCTCTCGACCTACCCCAACATGATCTCGGTCCGCGTGGTCGAAGGGCCGAACGAGCGGCCGGTCAATTGGCCTGCCATGCTGATCTGCGCGGTGATGCTGGCGCTTCTGGCGCTGCTCTGGCGCATGTGGGCGCAGTTCCGCCAGCGCGGGCAGGTGCGGCTCAATCGATGGAGGACGTGATGGCCAATCCTGGCACCGCCCTGCGGACGGAGGTCTTCGAGACCCTGCACATCAACACCCCCGCGACCGAGCGGCGCGCGGCGACGCTAGCCGCCCGGCGCTCGCTGAAGAAGGACCATCAGGCCGCCTGGCTGCTGAACGCGGTGCGCTGCATCGACCTGACGACGCTGGCGGGCGACGACACCGAGGACCGCGTGGCGCGCCTTTGCGCCAAGGCCCGCCAGCCCATCGCGCCCGATCTGCTGGAGGCGGTGGGCGTCACGGGCCTGACGACCGGCGCGGTCTGCGTCTACCCGACGATGGTGGCGGCGGCCAAGCGCGCCTTGGCGGGCACCGCCATCCCCGTCGCTTCGGTCGCCACGGGCTTTCCCGCCGGGCTGATGCCGCTGGACCTGCGCCTCGCCGAAATCCGCTACGCCGTGGATCAGGGCGCGGACGAGATCGACATCGTCATCACCCGCGCCCATGTGCTGCGCGCCGAATGGACCGCGCTTTACGACGAGCTGCGGGCCATGCGCGAGGCCTGCGGCGGCGCGAAGATGAAGGCGATTCTGGCGACCGGGGACCTGAAGTCGCTGGAGAACGTCGCCCGCGCGAGCCATGTCGCGATGCAGGCGGGCAGCGACTGGATCAAGACCTCGACCGGTAAGGAGGGGGTGAACGCGACCCTTCCCGTTAGCCTCGTCATGTGCCGCGCCATCCGCGACTACCACGTGCAGACCGGCCACAAGGTCGGCTTCAAGCCGGCCGGTGGCCTCAAGACCGCCAAGGACGCCATCGCCTGGCAGGTCCTCATGGCCGAGGAGCTGGGCCGCGACTGGCTGCGCCCCGACCTCTTCCGCATCGGCGCCTCCAGCCTGCTCGGCGACATCGAGCGCCAGATCAGCCACCACGTGACGGGCCGCTATGCGAGCGCCCATCGCCTTTCACTAGCCTGAGGGACGGAATGAGCCGCGTGAGCGAGATCATGGAAAGCATGGAATACGGCCCCGGGATCGAGGACAGCAGCGCCGCCCGCGGCTGGCTGGCCGAGCGCGGCGCCTTTGGCCATTTTATCGCTGGCGCCTTCACCGCGCCGGGAACGACCTTCACCACCCGCGATCCTTCGACCGGCGAGGCGCTGGCCGAGGTGACGCAGGGGACCGTCGACGACATCGCCGCCGCCGTGGCCGCCGCGAGGAAGGCGCAGCCGGGCTGGGCCGCGCTTGGCGGTCATGGGCGCGCGCGCTTCCTCTACGCACTGGCGCGGCACGTCCAGAAGCGCGAGCGGCTGCTGGCGGTCCTCGAGACGCTGGACAACGGCAAGCCCATCCGCGAGTCGAAGGACATCGACGTGCCGCTGCTCGCCCGCCACTTCTACCACCACGCGGGCTGGGCCGAGCTGATGGAGAGCCAGTTTCCCGGCATGTCGCCCCTGGGCGTCGTGGGCCAGATCATCCCGTGGAACTTCCCCCTGCTGATGCTGGCTTGGAAGGTGGCGCCCGCCCTCGCCGCCGGCAACACGGTGGTGCTGAAGCCCGCCGAATATACCGCCCTGACGGCGCTGGCCTTTGCCGAGATCTGCCGCGAGGTCGGCCTGCCGGCGGGCGTCGTCAACATCGTCACCGGCGACGGCGCGACCGGCGCGGCGCTGGTGGAAGCCGAGGTGGACAAGATCGCCTTCACCGGCTCGACCGAGGTCGGCCGCCTCATCGCGGAAATGCTTTCCGGCACCGGCCGCAAGCTGACGCTGGAACTGGGCGGCAAGTCGCCCTTCATCGTCATGCCCGACGCTGACCTCGACGCCGCGGTCGAGGGCGTCGTGGACAGCATCTGGTTCAACCAGGGCCAGGTCTGCTGCGCCGGCTCGCGCATCCTCGTGGCCGAGGCGGTGGCGGGCCGGTTCGAGGCGCTGCTGAAGGCCCGCATGGCGCGCCTTCGCGTCGGCGCGCCCTTGGACAAGTCCACCGACGTGGGCGCCATCGTCGATCCGGTGCAGAAGGACCGCATCCTCTCGATCTGCCGCGCCGCCGTGGACGCGGGCGCCGAGCTGGTCGGCGGGCAGGCGCAGGAGGGCTGCTTCATCGCCCCGGGCTACCTGCGCGGCGTCGCGCCGACCAATCCCGGCATGAGCCAGGAGATCTTCGGCCCCATCGCGACCCTCTCGACCTTCCGCACCGCGGACGAGGCTATCGAGCTGGCGAACAACACGCGCTACGGGCTGGCCGCCTCGATATGGTCGGAGAGCGCGACGGTGGCGACGGACCTTGCCGCGCGGGTGAAAGTGGGGGTGGTCTGGATCAACTGCGCCAACCTCTTCGACGCGGCGGCGCCCTTCGGCGGCTACCGCGAGAGCGGCTATGGCCGCGAGGGCGGGCGCGCCGGGATGCTGGACTACCTGGCGGATGCCGCGCCCGAGGCGCCAGCGGCCGCGGCCCCTGCGCGGCAGGTGGCGGCGCCGGCGATCGACCGGACGATGAAGCTCTATCTCGGCGGGGCGCAGAAGCGGCCGGACGGCGGGGCGATGTATGCGGTCCCCGGCGGGCTCGCCCCCGTGGCGGGGCGCAAGGACGTGCGCAACGCGGTCGAGGCGGCGGCCAAGGCAGGCAAATGGGCCGCGATGGGCGGTCATGCGCGCGCGCAGGTGCTGTATTACCTGGCCGAGAACCTGGCCGCCCGCGCCGGCGACCTGGCGGCGCGCGTGGGCCCGGCCGAGGCCGAGGCGGCCGTCGCCATCGCCTTCCACTTCGCGGCCTGGGCCGACAAGTTCGACGGCGCGAACGTGCAGGCGAAGCCCGGCCACCTGGTCAACGTCATCCCCGAGCCCTTCGGCGTGATCGGCCTGCGCTGCCCGGACGCGCAGCCGCTTGCAGGGCTTCTGTCGCTGGCGCTGCCGGCGCTGGCCATGGGCAACGCGGTCGTCGCCGTCGCGGCCGAGGCGGACCCGCTGGTGCTGGCGGACCTGGTCCAGGTGCTGGAGACCTCGGACCTGCCGGGCGGGGCGCTGAACATCCTCACCGGCCCGGCGGACGATCTGGCGGCGCATCTTGCGGCGCATGAGGAGGTGGCCGCCTTCTGGACGGCGGGCGGCGCAGGGGCGGCGATCGACCTGGCCGCGGCGGGCAGCCTGAAGCCGGTCTGGCATGTCCCGCCGCGCGACTGGAGCGCCCCCGTGGCGCAGGGCGAGGTCTTCCTGCGCCGCGCGGTGCAGATGAAGACCGTCTGGCTGCCCTATGGCGCGCTACCCGCGGGCGCGGGGGGCGGCGCCTATTGACGGAAGAAGGGGGCGCTCGCGCCCCCTCTTGGCCTTCGGCCAATTCACCCCCTGAGGCTATTTGCGCACAGAAGATGGGGCGGGCGCGCCCTCACCTGCCGCGGATGCGCGGGTCCATCGCGTCGCGCAGCCCGTCGCCGATGTAGTTGACGCAGAGCACGGTCAGCGAGATCAGGACGCCGGGGAAGATGACGCGCCACGGGTAGAGCACCATCTGGTCGACCGCGTCGAAGAGCAGCCGGCCCCAGGTCGGGAAATCCGGCGGAAAGCCGAGGCCGAGGAAGCTGAGCGCGCTTTCGGTGATGATCGCCGTGGCGATGCCGAGCGTCGCCGCCACCATGATGGGCGAGAGGACGTTCGGCAGGATGTGGCGCAGGATCATGCGGTGGGACGGGGTGCCGATGGAGCGGGCGGCGAGGATGAACTCGCGCTCCTTCAGGCCCAGGACCTCGCCGCGAACGATCCGGGCGGCCTGCATCCAGCTGGTCGCGCCGATGGCGGTCACGATCAGCAGGAAGATCCCGAAGGCCGAGCCGAAGTTCTGCGACAGCGGCTCGCGGAAGAGGGTCACCATCAGCAGAAGGAGCGGCAGCAGCGGCAGCGCGAGGAACAGCTCGGTCATGCGCATGAGCGGCGCGTCGAGGCGGCGGAAGAAGCCTGAGAGGATGCCGATCAGGCTGCCGAGCAGGATCGCGATGATCATCGCCGTCAGCCCGACGGCGATCGAGACCTGCCCTCCCGCCATCAGCCGCGCCAGCAGGTCGCGGCCCAGCTGGTCGGTGCCGAGCGGATGGGCGAGGGAAAAGCCCTGGTTGCGGGCGCGGATGTCCACATAGGTCGGGTCGATCCGCCAGAGGAGCGGGCCGACCGAGACGAAGAGGATGACGCTGACGAAGAGCACCAGCGCCACCATCGCGCCGCGATGCCGGCGGAACTGGCGCCAGACGTCGGACCACTGGCTGCGGGTAACCACTGCCTCGGGGGCGGTGATGGCCGGGGCGCCGGCGGCGGGGGTGGCGGCCGTCGCGGCGGCAGGGTCGAAGGGGGCCTTAGTCATAGCGGATCCTCGGGTCCAGCACCCCGTAGAGGATGTCGGCGATCAGGGTGAAGACGACGATGAGGATGGCGAAGATGAAGGTCAGCGTCAGCACCATCGGGATGTCGTTGCCGTGGATGGCCGAGATCAGCAGCTGGCCGAGCCCGTTCACCTTGAACACCTGCTCGGTGATGATGGCGCCGCCGAAGACTGCCGGCAGGCCGAGCGCGATCACGGTGACCACCGGGATCAGGCTGTTCCTGAGGACGTGCTTCAGCACCACCTTGCGCTCCGGCAGGCCCTTCGCCCGCGCCGTGCGGACATAGTCCTGCCCCAGGTTGTCCAGCATGGACGAGCGCATGAAGCGGCTTATCTGCGCCGCGTTGTAGAGCGCCAGCACCGTCACCGGCATGACCATCTGCCGCGCCTGCGCGAGGAAGCTGTCCCAGTCCCGCACCACCAGCGTCGTGTCGTAGACCGAGGGAAACCATTGCAGGTTCACCCCGAAGACGATGATCAGAACCACCCCGGTGAAGAAGGTCGGCATGGAAAAGCCGATCATCGAGATGAAGGTGCCGATCTGGTCGAACCAGCTGTACTGGCGATAGGCCGACAGGATGCCGATCGGGACCGCGATCAGGATGCCGACCACGTAGGACATGCCGACAACCGTCAGCGTCTGCGGGATGCGCTGCGCGATCACGTCGAAGACCGGGCTACGCGACTGGAAGCTGATGATGCGCTGCTGGCCCTGCGCGAAATCGGTGCCGAAGCTGCGGTCGAGGAAGTAGAGCGGCTCGACCCAGAAGAACTGCTTGAGCCACAGCAGGTAGCGCACGGGCCAGGGCTCGCCGAGGCCGAGGGCGGCGCGCATCCGCTCGCGCACCTCAGGCGGTACGGTCAGGGGCACGTCGGCCAAGGGATCGCCGGGCGAGGCTTCCAGAAGCAGGAAGATCACCAGCGAGATGAACAGCAGCGTCGGGATCGCCAGCGCGAGCCGGCGGATGGTGAAGGTCAGCATGGCGCCTCGGTCGGAAAATCAGGTGTCGATCCGTCCCCCCGTCGCGGCGCCGCGCGCAGGCGGCGGCGGGAAGGAGGGGCCCCGCCCCGGCGCGTGGCCGGGGCGGGGCGTGGCTCACTCCTGGACGCGATACCAGTCGGCGGTGTTCCAGATCTCGCTGTCCCAGGCATTCAGCTGCACGCCGCCGAGCGTGTTGGAATGCGCCGAGGCTGTGCCGCGGTAGACCAGCGGGATGATGGCGTTGCTGTCCTTCGTCAGCTTGTCGTTCATGCGGCGGCCCAGCTCCGAGGCTTCGGCTTCATCGGACACGCTGCCGAGTTCGGCGACCAGCCGGTCGTATTCCTCGTCGCAGAAGCGGCTGATGTTCTCGCCCTGCCACTGGTTCGCGGGCGAGGGCGCCTTGTTGCAGGTCCATTTCGACAGGTAGGGCGTCGGGTTCACGCCGTCGAAGTTGTCGGCATACATCTGCACGTCGGCGTAGAACTTCTGCAGCGTGTCGGGCGAGCCCGCGTCCGAGCCGAAGAACACCGAGGCGTCGACGGCCTTCAGCTCGGTCTCGATCCCGATCTCGGACCACCACTGCTTGATCAGCGCTTGGAAGTCCTGGCGCACGGCGTTGACGGAGGTCTGGTAGAGCATGCGCAGTTCGACCCCGTCCTTGGCGCGGATGCCGTTCGGCCCGCGCTCCCAGCCCGCCTCGTCCAGCAGGGCGTTGGCGCCCTCGATGTCCTGCTGCAGGCAGTCCGTGTTGTCCGAGGCCCAGGCCTCGGGCGCGGGGACGTAATTGCAGGTTGGCTGGCCGGCGGGGCCATAGCCGATCTCGACCAGCAGCTCGCGGTCGATGGCCATCGACAGAGCCTGCCGCACGGCCGGATCGGTCAGGAAGGGATGCGGGTGCTGGGCCGTCGAGCGCTCGCCCTCGGGGTGGCTGGAGGACGGGTCGGTCAGGTTGACATGGATGCGTTCCACAAGGCTGCCGAAGGCGGCGCTGACCTGGCCGCGGCCGGCGGCCTCCATCCCGGCGATGACGTCGGGGGCGAGCTGGGTGTTCCAGGCATAGTCGAACTCGCCCGTCTCGAGGACCGAGCGCGCCGCGCCGGCCGCGTCGCCGCCGCCCTTGACCAGCACCGTCGCGAAGGCGGGCTTATCGGGGTCGCGGTATTCCGGGTTCGCCTCGAGGCTGATCGTGTCGTTGGTCAGGAACTGGGTGACGCGGAAGCCGCCCGTGCCCACCGGCATGAAGTTCTGGTCGGTGCAGGTCGGCGCGTCCGCGCCAAGGCAGTTCTCGAACTGCGCCCGCTGGATGATCGGCGACTGCGAGCCGACGAAGGTCGTGAACGGGTCCGAGCGCGGGCCGGTGAAGGTGATGCGGACGGTGTTGTCGTCCACCGCCTCGACCGACTGCACACCCTCGAACTTGGCCAGCTGCGAGCAGCCGCCCTCGGGATGCATGCAGTATTCGGCGCTGAAGACCACGTCATCGGCGGTGAAGTCGGTGCCGTCCGACCACTTCACGTCCTCGCGCAGCTTCCAGGTGACCGAGGTCATGTCCTCGGAGATGCCGCCATTCTCCAGCGACGGGATCTCGGCGGCGAGGCGCGGGTAGAGATTGCCGTCCGGGTCGTAGCCGGCCAGCGGCTCCAGCGTCAGGGAGGAGGCGATCATCTCCTTGGTGCCGCCCGACAGGTAGGGGTTCATCGTCGAGGGGGCCTGCCAGAGGATCATGTTCAACTGGCCATCGCTGCCCCGCTCGGCAAAGGCGGCAGGGGCCATCGCCAGCGTTGCGGCGGCGCCCATCAACACGGTTTTCAGCTTCATTCCACTCTCCTGTTGGGTGCGGGGCCCGCGGGCCGCCCACGCCGTCCGGCCTTCGGACCGGTTCTGTTGATCGTTCCGTCCCTGCGGAACCGGGCTCATCATCGGGCGAAGCCCAAAGCAAAAGCAAGATGATTTGCGGGTCCGCGCCGCGGGCGTTTCGGCTTTGACTTTCGTTTGGGCGGGGCTAGCCTTTCCTCTTGGACCTGGAAGGACGCCGCGCCATGCTTGACGACAAACCCCTCGTTTCCATCGAAAAGCTGCGCGTCGAGTTCGAGACGAACGACGGCGTGGTGGTGGGGGTCAAGGATGTCAGCTTCACCATCAGGCCCGGCGAATGCGTCTGCGTGGTGGGCGAGTCCGGCTCGGGCAAGTCGGTCAGCTCGCTCTCGCTGATGCGTCTGGTCGAGTTCGGCGGCGGCACCATCGCCGGCGGCAGGCTGATGTTCGAGACGGACAAGGGCAAGGTCATCGACCTGGCCACCCAGTCCGGCGCCGCGATGCGCGACATCCGCGGCAACCAGATCGGCATGATCTTCCAAGAGCCGATGACCGCGCTGAACCCGGTCTTCACCGTCGGCGACCAGCTGACCGAGGGGCTGATCGAGCATCGCGGCCTGAAGAAGTCCGAGGCCCGCGCCCGGGCGCTGGAGATCCTGCGCCAGGTCCGCATCCCCGAGCCCGAGCGCCGGCTGGACCAGTATCCGCACGAGCTGTCGGGCGGCATGCGCCAGCGCGTCGTCATCGCCATCGCGATGGCCTGCGAGCCGCGGCTCTTGATCTGCGACGAGCCGACGACCGCGCTGGACGTGACGATCCAGGCGGAAATCCTGGCGCTGATCGACCGGCTGAAGCGCGAGAAGCAGATTGCCGTTCTTTTCATCACCCATGACATGGCCGTGGTCGCGCAGATGGCGGACCGCGTCGTCGTCATGTATCGCGGCGACAAGGTCGAGGAAGGCCCGGTCACTCAGATCTTCGAGACCCCGCAGCGGGACTACACCAAGATGCTGCTCGCCGCCGTGCCCCGGCTCGGCGAGATGACCGGCAAGCCCGCGCCCGAGCGCCTGCGCCTGATGGGCGACGGCAGCCACGGCGCGCCCGAGCCGATCGTGGTGGCCGACCCGAAGCCGCTGCTGACGGTCCAGAACCTGACCACGCGCTTTCCGGTCAAGGGCGGCATCCTGCGCCGGACGGTGGCGCGCGTCCACGCGGTCGAGGATGTCAGCTTCACCCTGAACGGCGGCGAGACGCTGTCGCTGGTGGGGGAATCCGGCTGCGGCAAGTCCACCACCGGCCGCTCGATCCTGCGGCTGGTCGAGCCGGCGTCGGGGACGGTCGATCTTGCCGGCACCGACATCATCGGGCTGTCGCCGTCGGGCCTCAGGAAGGCGCGGCGGGACATGCAGATGATCTTCCAGGACCCGTTCGCCAGCCTCGATCCGCACATGAAGCTCTACGACCAGGTGGCAGAGCCGCTGCTGAACTACGGCATCGGCAGCCGCTCCGAGCGGCAGGACCGCATCGCCGCCCTCTTCGACCGCGTCGAGCTGCCGCGCAGCTTCATGCGCCGCTACCCGCACGAGATGTCGGGCGGCCAGCGCCAGCGCATCGCCATCGCCCGCGCGCTGGCCCTGAACCCCAAGCTGATCGTGGCGGACGAGGCGGTCTCGGCCCTTGACGTGTCGGTGCAGGCGCAGGTGCTGAACCTGCTGATGGAGCTGCAGCAGGACCTCGGCATCTCGATGCTGTTCATCAGCCATGACATGGCCGTGGTCGAGCGGGTCAGCCACCATGTCGCGGTCATGTATCTGGGCCGCATCGTCGAGATCGGCACGCGCGCCCAGGTCTTCGAGAACCCGCAGCACAGCTACACGCGCCAGCTGATGGCCGCCGTGCCTGTCGCCGATCCGCGCCAGAAGAAGATCAGCGAGGACCTGAAGTTCAAGCCCATCCCCTCGCCCATCCATCCGGTGGATTATCAGGCCACGCCCTCGATCTACCGCGAGGTCGCGCCGGGGCATCGGGTCCTGGTGGACCCGGTGACCCATTCCTAGCGGCGCAGCGCCTCGGCCAGCCGGGCGCGCAGGCGCGCGCGGACCTCGGGCGGCTCGCCCGCCAGCGCCGTCATCAGCGCGCGCAGATCGGCGCGCAAGGTGCCGGCCTCGTCGATGAGCGACAGGACCAGGGCGGCCGTGTCCTCGGGGCTTTCGCTGATGGCCTCGAGATCGCACGCGAGTTGCAGCCGCGCCAGGTCCGCCTCGCGGAAGCGCGGTCCCTCGGCCGTGTCGACAGGCTCCACGACATGGGCGGCCAGAAGCACCTCCAGCCGCGCCTCGTCCAGCTCGGCGATCTCGGTCAGCGTCTCGTGCCGGGAATAGAGGCGGATCATCAGACCATCCCCTTCCTCGGGTCGTAGCCGTGGCTCGCCCGCCAGGTCTCGAGGAAGGCGGCCAGTTCGTCATCCACCTTGGGCGGCATGGCCACGCGCAGCTCGACATGCTGATCGCCGCCGTTGATGCCGCGCCCGCGCAGCCGCAGCTTGGTGCCGCTGCTGGCGCCCTTGGGGATGTTCAGCGCCACCGGGCCGTCGATGGTCGGAGCCTGGACTTTGCCCCCCAGCACCGCCTCGTCCAGTGTGATCGGCAGCACCAGGTGGATGTCGTCGCCCTCGCGCCGGAAATGCGGATGCGGCGTGACCGACACTTCGAGATAGGCATCCCCCGGGCCACCCTTGCCGCGGCCCGGCCCGCCCTTGCCGCGCAGGCGGATCACCTGCCCGTCGCGCACGCCCTTCGGCACGGCGACATCCAGCGAGGCGCCGTCCGGCAGCGTGATCCGGGTGCGGCCGCCCTGCGCGGCGGTCATGAAATCGACCGTCAGGGCGAAGCGCAGGTCCTCGCCCTTCTGGTCGCGCGCGGCGCCGGCCGTGCCGCCGCCGAAGCCGAAGCCGCCGAACCCGCGGCCGCTCGTCCGCTGGCCGAAGAGGTCCGAGAAGACGTCCGACAGGTCGGGGTCGCCCTCGAAGCCGTGGCTGCGGGCATAGGGATTGCCCGCGGCCTCGGCATGGGGGCGGTAATGGCGGCGCATCCGCTCCTGCCCCTGCGCGTCGATCTCGCCCGCGTCGAAGCGGCGGCGCTGCTCGGGGTCCTTCAGAAGGTCATAGGCCGCCGATGCCGCCTTGAAGCGGGCAGCGGCGGCAGGGTCCGGGTTCAGGTCCGGGTGGTCCGTTTTGACGATGCGCCGATAGGCCTTCTTGATCTCGTCGGCGCTGGCCGTCCGGCCGACGCCCAGGGCGTCATAGGGGTCTGCCATGCTCTACCTCATCGAAATGCCGTGTTGCTAGCAAGATAGACGCCGCCAGAGCCGCATCAAGTCGGGGCCGCATCAAGTCGGGGCCGCATCAAGTCGGGGCCGCATCAAGCGGGTCCGCATCAATAGGGCAGCGGATGGCGCTTGTGCAGCTTGTCGATCCCGCGCAGCAGCTCCTCGGGCAGCTCGCGTCCGAGACCTGCGATCAGGTGCCGCAGCTGCGCCAGCGTCGTGGCCCCGATGATCGGCACGACCTTGAAGGGCCGCGTCAGCTGCCAGGCGATCGCCATGTGCACCACGTCCCAGCCATGCTCGGCCGCAAGCGCGCCATAGGCGGCCGCCGCCTCGACCCCCTGCGCCGTCTTGCGCCCGCCAAGATTGCCGGGCCCGCCCGAGGCCTTGTCCACCGCCGCACGGCTTCCCTCGGGGACCGCGCCGCCGGAATACTTGCCCGTCAGCAGCCCCGCCGCCAGCGGCGAATAGGACAGCAGCGTGACATCCTCGTTCACCGCCACCTCGGCCAGGTCCGTGTCAAAGAGGCGGTAGAGCGGCGAGTACTCGTTCTGGATCGCCGCCATGCGCGGCCCGCCCGTCCGGTCCGCGACATCGCACCAGCGCGTCAGCCCCCAGGCCGTCTCGTTCGACAGGCCGACTGCGCGCAGCTTGCCGGCCGCGACCGCCTCGGCCATCGCGCCCAGCACATCCTCCATATGCGCCAGCGTCGCCGCCTTGTCCTGCCCCGACGGGTCGTATCGCCAGTTCTGCCGGAAGGCGTAGGAGCCGCGCACCGGCCAGTGCAGCTGGTAGAGATCGATCCGGTCGGTCTGAAGCCGCGTCAGCGAGGCGTCGATGGCCGCGCGCACGATCTTGCCGTCAAAGGGCGCGCCGTCCCGCACCATCTGGCTCGGGCCGGTGATCTTGGTGGCGATCTCGACGGCGTCGCGGTTCCCGGTGCGCGCCAGCCAGGTGCCGATGATCTCTTCCGAGCCACCGACCGTCTCGCGCCGGACGGGGTTCACGGGATACATCTCGGCGCAGTCCATGAAGGTCATCCCGACCTCGAGCGCGGCGTCCATCTGGGCATGGGCCTCGGCCTCGTCCGTCTGGTTGCCGAAGGTCATGGTGCCGAGGCAGATCTCGCTGACCTCGACATCGCTGCCGCCCAAAGTGACGCGTTTCATCCGCTGGCTCCTGCTGCGCTGTTGCGGCGGCAGGCTAGCGCCCTGACGGTCAGGCGCAAGGGCGTCGGCGCCCCCTTTGCAGGGGGCGCCTGTCCGGCTGAAATGATTACCTGCTTAAATGGTGAACGGCCTGGACACCGTGCACGCGTAGGCAGACCCCACGCCCTCGGCCATAGACCCATAGGTCTATGTTGCCCCTGCGCCACGGGCGAGGCATTCTGTCGATGCCGCGCAGACGATATTTTGCGGCACAAAGCTATTTCGAACGACAGGATGACCGCCCGTGCTGATGGAAGAGATCGAGAACCGACTTGCGGCGCTGGCCCCGCGGGGCGTCATGTGCGCCTTCCACCTGCGCTACTCGCGGCCGATGCGCCACCTGATGACCTATCCCTCGGACTGGATCGACACCTACACGCGCGAGAACCTCATCGCCTGCGATCCCGTCGCGATCTGGGGCATCCGGCATACCGGCGCGATGCGCTGGTCCGCGCTCGAGGGCCGCGTGCCCGATCCGCTGGACGTCTTCGCGAAGGGCCGCGCGCATGGGCTTGCCTTCGGCGCCGTGGTCGCCTGCGGCCCGCCGCAGTCGCGCACCGTCTGCGGCTTCGGACGCGATGACCGGGACTATACCGATGCCGAACTGGCGCGGCTGGAGGCGCTGGTCGTCAAGGCCCATGACCTGCTGGAGCAGCGCCACACGCTGCGTCCCATCCTCCTGTCGGCGCTGGAGGCCATCGGCTGCGGCATGACCTATGATCAGGCCGCGGCGCATCTGGGCATCTCGCGGACGGCGCTGCGCTACCGCCTGCGGACGGCGCAAGAGGCGCTTGGCGCGGCGGACACGCAGGACGCGATCCGCCGGGCGGTGGATGCGGGACTTCTGAGCAGCAACAGCTTCACCGGCATCTCGCGCGGGCTGCCGACGGGGCCGGCCGCCCCGGAGGTCAGCGGCCGGCCTTCCGAAGGCGACGCGGCCAGCGCCAGCCCTTGAAGAGACTGCGGCGGCTGAGCGGCTCGAAGATCCGGTCCGGCCCGTTGGGATCGAGGATCTCGTTGTCGGCCAGCCACTGCTCCAGCCCCGACAGCTCGGGCAGTTCATAGGGCTTCAGCGTCCGCCCCTGCCCCGGCGCGCGGCGCAGCCGCTCGATGGCGCCGATCAGCCCGTGCTCGGCGATGGCGGCGGCGACCTCGTCCTCGCGGCAGCCCAGATGCTCGGCCAGCAGATCGTCGCGCAGCTGCGAGATCTGCGCGCGCAGGCCCGTGTCGCCCTCGCGCTCGGCCGGCAGCAGCACGTCGCATTCGGTGTCCAGCCGCATCGAGCGGTTGTTCATGTTGGACGAGCCGACGCGCAGGAAGCGGTCGTCGACGACCATGATCTTGGCATGAACGTAGATCGGCGCGCCTCCGGCCGTCATCGGGTGATAGACGCGGAAGCGGCCGTGCCGGTCGATGCGGCGCAGCGCCTCGATCAGCCGGGCACGGGCCGTGTCCATCGCCAGGGGCTCCAGCCAGCCCTGCGCGCCGGTGGGGTTGATGATGACGATCTCTGGCGGGTCTTCGCCCGTCAGCCGCGCGGCGATGGCCTGCGCGATCTTGCGCGAGGCGAAATACTGGCTCTCGGCATAGATCGTCTTCCGGGCGCCGGCGATCAGGTCGAGATAGAGCTGCTCGATCTCATGCGCGGTCTCGACCTCGGGAATGTCGGGCCGGGTGCGCGAGACGGCGACGCGGACCGTGCGGAAGGCGGGCGTCAGCCCCTCGGGCCAGAGGCTCGCGCCGGGCGGGACCGGCTCCAGCCGCTCGCCGCAGGCCACCTGCCAGCGGTCGCGGGCCAGGTCCCCGAGGATTCGCGCGGCCTGCCCGTCGCAGGCCACGGTCGCGTCATGCCAGGGCTGCTGCGGCTGGCCGTCCGGCCCGAGGCGGCGCGGGTCGTCGTCCAGATGCTCGCGCCGGTCCCACCGGCCGGCGGTGATGTCGATTCCGCCGCAGAAGGCGAGCGCGTCGTCGATCACCACGATCTTCTGGTGGTGCGAGCTGGTCAGCGGGTGCTTGGCATCCAGCTTCAGCGTGATGCGGGGATGCGCCTTCCAGCGCATGATGGTCCACCAGGTGCGCCCGCGCAGCATCGCCAGGAACGCGCCGGTGTCCCACCTCAGCAGGCGGATGTGCAGCCCTTTCCTCTGGCGGGCCAGCCACAGCACGAAGTCGCCCAGCTTCTCGGGCCCGGCATCGCCATCGGCCGGATCGCCCAGCCTGATGCGCGCATCGAAGTCCCAACCGATCATCACGATGCTGCGGCGGGCGTTCAGCATCGCGCGGCGCAGGGCGGTAAAATAGGCGTCGGCGTCGATGATGACGGCCAGCCGCTCGGCCTCGCCCACGCGCCAGCAATTCGCGCCGGGGCGCACCAACGCCTCTTCCGCAGCGTCCCTCATCATTCACCCGTCACTCAAGATGTCCCCGCGCCCGACCACTACGCCGCAGACGGCGCAGGCTTGGCAAGAGGCAACACGCGGCGGGCAGGCTCTGTTCCCGCGCCCTCATCCGCCGGCGCGGCTTTCCTGCTGCCCCCGCGGGAAAGGCCGGCTGAGCCCGCTTGCGCCGGCCAGTCCGAAACGCCAGGGCAGGCCCTGCGCGCGGCTGATGCCGATCCGCGGGCCGACGAGCAGCGGGGGCTCAGCCTGCGCCAGCGTGATGGCGAGGTCCGGCCCGTCCAGCGAGGCGCCGTCATCTTCGGCCCGGATCGCCAGCGCCTGCGCCAGCCGGCCGGGGCCGTTGCACAAAAGCGCGCTGCCGCCGCGCCGCTGCCGCATCAGCGCCAGCCCCTCGGTCGGCGCGATGGCCCGGATCAGAGCCGCCTCGCCCGGCCGGCCCACCACGTTGAGGCACAGATGGATGCCGTAGGAGCGATAGACATAGGCATGTCCCGCCGGGCCGAACATCGCGCCGTTACGCGCCGTCGGCCCCCGGAAGCTGTGCGAGGCCGGATCGTCCCGCGCATAAGCCTCGGTTTCGATGATGATGCCGCCCACGCCGCGGACATGAAGCAGCGCGCCGATCAGCCGCCGCGCCAGCGCAACGGCATCGAGGTCCGCGATCGCCGCCGAAAGGCTCACGGGGCCAGCCACGGGGGGTCAGGGTTTTTCATGGTCACGCTGAGTCCTCGGCCATCGCGATGGACCAAGGCACATGCACGGGCCGATGCCTGAGGAATGGGAGAAAATGGTAGCGGAGGAGGGACTTGAACCCCCGACACGCGGATTATGATTCCGCGATACGCCGCATCTCCAACGTTCAAAAATGCCAGTATACGCACTTTAAAGGGCGTTTTTTCTATTTAAAAACAATAACAAGATAGTCTTTTATTCTTTTTCTATCGCGCAGCCTTAACCAAGTTGCATAACCGCAACCGCTCGATTTGTGCCACCGTTGTGCCACCATCGTCATGCCCTTACGTGTCCTTGGGGCATAGGATGGGAGGCTTTGCATTGGCGAAAACTACACTTACCGAGAATTTCATCAGGAACATGCGGCCGGATCGGAGGACCGAGGTCTTGGATACGGAAGCTGGCTTGATGCTGCGCGCATACCCGTCAGGACGTAAGATCTTTGCGTTCCGAATGCGGGGCAAGGACGGACGGATCCAGAACGCCATCGTTGGAGAGTATCCCGATGTCAGACTTTCGGCTGCGCGGCTGAAAGCCTCGGCCCTGCGCCAGCAAGTGCGAAATGGCGGCGATGTCACGGCCGCGGCACAAAAAGTAGCACTTGCCAACGATGAGGCAGCAGAACGGGAAATTCCGACCTTCGAGGATCTCATAAAAGAATATTCAAACGCGATGGCCGGCAAGCTCAGGATCTGGGAGAAGACGAAACGCGGTTTTGCGTCGGAGGCTGAGAAACGGATCAAGGCCGTCTTTGGCAACAGGTTGTCAACCCGGGTGACCGAGCTAACCTTGCTCGACTTCTCAGCCGACATGTCTCGCTACCAGCCGCTTTCTGGGAAGGATACCGCGAGCGGTCAAGTTTCACGAGCACGTGCATATCTTTCGCCTGTCCTTGATTGGGCTGCAAATCGGCGAAAGTTCAGCAAGGTTGGTTCAGGGCGCTTGCCGTCGCTTTCCGTGGTAGACCTAACACAAACGCACGACCCCGCGTCGGACGACGATAAAATCACCGGTAGACGGGACCGATCACTGAGTCAGGCTGAGATGGAAACTCTGCTGCCTCTTCTCGTATGGCCCGCTCCTGCGTCCCTCGCGATGCATACCAGACCCGAGAATGACGTTAGGCCGATCGCCTTGAGGTTCCTGCTGCTCACCGGAGCGCGGCTGGACGAGATGGTGAAAATGCGATGGCGGGATTTTAAGGAAGACGAGGGCGATTGGCACAAACCTCGTGTGAAGACCGTTCGCGGAAAGCCACGGCAACAGACGCTTCCCTTGTCCTACGCAGCGATCAAATTGCTGCGTAGCCTGCCAAACTTTGAACGCCGCCGCCCCAATGATTTGGTATTCCATAACTCGAAGGGGAAAGAGCTTGGGAACTGGGATCGAATTACCAAGGCGCTGCAGCGCGAAAGTGGGACGCAAGCTTGGCACCGTCATGACCTACGAAGAACTGCAGCCACGATCATGGATGCACTGGATGTCTCTGCGCGCGTCATCGATAAAATTCTGGCCCATAAGGCCGGGTCTAAAGATGAAACCGTAAGCCGGGCGCTGGAAAACTATTTGGCATCAATGTTCAAGTTAGATTTCATTGAGGATCCGCAGCGTGAAGCCTTAGATAAACTATCGGATGCCTATGCCTTTATCGAGGATCCGAAGGCCTTTAAAAGAGGTCGTGCCCCCGCATCATCCAGATATCGGGCGTCTATCGACACGGCCATGTGAGGACGGGAAGTTCGGGTTACCTGTGTGCTGTTCAACTCCTCCTCGGCCACACGAAGATGGGCAGCACCGTTCGCTCGGGGTGGATATTGAGGATGCACTGTCGCTGTCGGAGGCAATAGACCTGTAGCCATGCTTTCGGCCGGGGCTTCAGTCCCGGTCGGCCGAAAGCCGCCGGTCATGCTATTGTTGGCCCTGTAATGCAGCCTTCTAAAGTTGGACGGTGGTGCAACGCGCAGCGACATCTTCATGCTATATCCGCAGTGTGAGAAACGGCCAAAGCAGCTCCGCGGCTGGTCACCGCCTCCTTCTACGGCTTCACGGACTGCCCGCCGAAGATCACCTCGCGCGGGAGTTGGAAGATGAAGTAGGGGTTGAGCGCCGGCAGAGCGCTGGCTTGCTCCAGCCGGGCCTGCTGTTCCGGCGACAACGTCACCTGCAGCGCCTCGATATTGGCCGTGACCTGCTCCGGCCGGCTGGCGCCCATCAGCAGCGTGCCGACGCCCGGCCGCGACAGGACCCAGGCCAGCGCCGCCTGCGCCATCGGCACGCCCAGCCCGTCCGCCACTTCGCGCAGGACGTCCACGATCCCGAAGTTGCGTTCGGTGAACAGCATGCCGCCATAGGGGTTGTCGCCGCTCAGCCGGTCGCTCCTGCCCGCTTCGGCATCCATGGCGCGGTCCGGAACCGCCGAGGCACGGCCGGCCTCGGCCAGCATCTCGCGGCCGTATTTGCCGGTCAGCAGGCCGCCGGCCAGAGGGCTCCAGGGCATGATCCCCAGGCCGAAATGTGCGGCCATCGGCGCGAGGTCCAGTTCGACCCCGCGATCGATCAGCGACCAGGCGTTTTGCAACCCGATGGGCCCCGGCAGACCTTGCGCCGCAGCCAGCGTGGCGATGGTGGCGACATACCAAGCCGGTGTGTTCGAGAACCCGTAATAGAGGATCTCGCCGCGCGCGACCGCGGCGGCCAGCGTCCGCAGCACCTCTTCCGGCGGGGTCGTCCGGTCCCAGACATGCATCCAGTAAAGGTCGATCCGGTCCGTCCCGAGGCGCCGCAGCGAACCCTCGATCCCGAGACGGATGTTGATCGCCCCGTTCCCGCCATGCAGCGGATGGCCCTGCGACCGGGCGAAGCCGGACTTGGTGGACAGCACCAGCCGGTCCCTCAGTCCGCTGTCCGTCACGAACTGCCCCAGCATCCGCTCGCTCTCGCCGCCGCTATAGACGTCGGCCGTGTCGATGACGTTGCCGCCGGCCGCCACATAGGCGTCGAAGATGCCCCGCGCCTCGGCAAGATCGCTCCCCCATCGGCCGGCGCCGAAGGTCATCGTGCCAAGTGTCAGTGGACTGACGATCAGGCCGGAGCGGCCGAAGCTGCGGTAATCGGTCATCTGCATGGGTCATGCTCCTCACTGCGGTGATGCGGTGAACCTAAAGCCGCGCGGCGCGCCGCATTAGCCGCTTTCCGTGGCATGAGCCTGTGAGTATTCTTCACAGATGATGCGGCAAAACCTCAACGATCTGGCAGCCTTCGCGGTCATCGCCCGGACGCGCAGCTTCACGGCGGCGGCGGCGGAACTGGGCGTGTCGCCCTCGGCCCTCAGCCATGCGATGCGGGCGCTGGAGGAACGGCTCGACCTGCGACTTCTGGCGCGGACCACCCGCTCGGTCGCGCCGACCGAGGCGGGCATGGCGCTGCTCGGCCGCCTCGCCCCGGCGCTGGCGCAAATTGATGAGGGGCTGGAGGCGCTGGCGGACTGGCGTGATGCGCCGGCAGGGACGGTGCGGGTAACGACCTTTCACTGGATCGCCGCGACGCTGCTGGCGCGCAAGCTGCCGGGGTTTCTGTGCCGACATCCCGGCATCACCGTCGAGGTGAACGTGGATGACGGCCTGCGCGACATCGTCGCCCTGGGCTTCGACGCCGGCATCAGGCTGGGCGAGAGCGTTGAGCGCGACATGATCGCCGTCCGCATCGGCCCGCCCCTGCGCACGTTGGTCGTGGCGACGCCGGCTTATTGGGCGGCCCATGGTCGGCCCATGCATCCGCGGGATCTGCTTGCCCATCCCTGCATCACCTACCGCAACCTCGGCAGCGGGACGCTGATGCCGTGGGAGTTCGAGAAGGACGGCCGGGAGCTTCGTATTCAGGTGCGGGGGCCGCTGGTCTGCAACTCGGCCGATCTCGCGCTTGCCGCGGTGCGGGCAGGCTGTGGCGTCGGCTGGACGATGGCAGAGGATGTCACGCAGGACGTCGCCGCCGGCCGGCTGGAGCAGGTCCTGGACGAGTGGTCCCAGCCTTATCCCGGCGCGTTCCTCTATCACCCGAGCCGCCGACAGGTGCCGCCGCCGTTAAAGGCGCTGATCTCGCACCTCCGGGAATAGCGAGCCGGGGCTGCACGCCGCGGGGCCGGCACGGTCGCGCCGACCCCGGAGACCCGATCAGATCGCCTGCCCGCCCGAGACCTCGATCCGCTGCCCCGTGACCCACCGGTTGTCGCCCGAGAGCAGGCTCGCCACCATCGGGCCGATGTCGTCAGGGACGCCCACGCGGCCCAAGGCCGTCATGCCGGCATAGAGCGCATTCACCTCGGCGTTGTCCCGCACGATGCCGCCGCCGAAATCGGTCTCGATGGCGCCCGGTGCCACCGTGTTCACGGCGATGCCACGGGGCCCAAACTCCTTTGCGAGGTAGCGTGTCAGCACCTCGATCGTCCCCTTGGCTGCGGCATAGGCCGAGAAACCCTCGGCCGAAAGCCGGGTGAGGCCGGACGAGAAATTCACGATCCGCCCGCCATTCGCGATATACGGCAGCAGGGCCTGCGTCAGGAAGTAGACGCCTTTGACATGCACGTCGAAGAGCCCGTCGAACTGCGCCTTGGTGGTCTCGGCGAAGGGCGTGAACTCGCCATGCCCGGCGTTGTTCACCAGATGATCGAAGCTGTCACGGCCCCAGACATCGAGCAGGCGGCGCTGCAGAGTGCTGGCGAAGGCCGAAAACCCAGGCAGCTCTGACACGTCCAGCCTCATCGCGACGGCCTCGCGGCCACGCATATACGGGGCACTAGAGGAACAAGGGGAACAGAACATCGAAGAGCAATGCAACTCATGGCCAAGCGTATGGTTACAGAGTGACGCTCGCGGCGATCTTGGCAGCAACGATGGCGCTGATTTCAGAGTGCATATCGACAGCATAGTCGGGAGCGGAGATGGAAATTACCAGCGCATAGCGCCCCTTGTCGTTGAACCGCTTCTGCCCGGGATGGGTCTTCCACCAGCCGGTGACAGGATAGACTCCTATGGCGTCATGTGAGGAAAGGTCGATAGCTTTCCCGCGCCAGAGGTCGCAATGCAAGGACCCGGCCTGAACTGCGGCAGGGCCGACAAGCCAGTATTTTCCTTCCTGCTGTGATACGGCCTCATCCTTCTCCTGCCGACCTGACACTCGGCGTTTGAACTGCTCCTTTGTTTCAAGCCGCCTTTTCATCGCGAATCGGAGACCAAAGGAGCGATAGGTTTCGGGACGCGTTGCCGCGCGGCCTGACAGGTTTGGTTCGATGAAGTAGGAAAGCGTCACTTTCATGGTGACAATTCCGTTCTCAATCTTTTCAAGCACGCCTTTTGGCCAAGGCAGGTCATAAACGTGCATTTCGTTGAAAACTGGTCCGCCGCTCTCACCGATCACAAAGGGCTGAATCGGGGCCTGTGCGATCAGCGTCACGTCATTACCTGCCGAGCTTATGGCGCGTTGAAGATCGGGAACACCGTATCCGACTTCTCGCAGGATCGCTTGCTTCGCGGCTTTATTCCCGGTCTTCCAATGCTGTCCGGTGCCGATCAGCCGCTTGCGGATGGGCTCGGGCCAGTGCGCAGAATCAACGGTCAGTGCCCGGTGCGTCTCGGGCCAAAGGTCAGGCAAGGCCGCTTGCAGCGTGCCAATGAAGTGTCCCGCCATCCCTGCCGCCGCGCTGGTGGCCCAGAACGGCACAAGCGGCTCGTGCATGACACTGGAGCCTGGAGCGAGAAGGGAAACCGATGGCTCCCATCCGCAATCCCCGGACGGATCGGCAATCATGTTGCCTGCCTCGAACAGCACTTCGGGCTTGATCGGGGTAAGGTCGGGCGACAGCGCCTGCGATCCCAAGCTAAACGGGCTGCGGTGGTTTGCGGGCACAACCGGCTTCAAGCCGGGCGGGTTCGTAGGCGGGGTCTCCTTACGAGTGAAGCCGCCTATAGAGAGAGAGTTCCAGCTTTGCGACGGGTCTTCGAGAGGATGCGAAAGCCGCACATGGTCGAGCTTTCCTCCCGGCATGTTGCCGGTTGCCACCACCATCAGCCTTTTGGGTCGTTCGGCCGCCGGGACTCCGTCCGCCTGATCACCGGGCATCGAACCCGAAGCGATCTGATCCAACGCGCCGCTCCAACTGGACGGCCTCTCGGGTGGAAAGTCACAGGCCGAGTTCGCGAGGCAGAAAGCACGGCGCACGTTCGGCCTCTCTGCCTCCACCAACGCAACCGCGCCTTCGGTCACGACCCCATAGCTCGGAGGCCTGGTTTTTGGGAAACCCCGTGGCGGAAGCAGCTTCATTGACTCGATGGCATGGGTAAGCTGCACCTGCCGCGCGTCGTTCATCAGGGGTTCAAGATCACCATAGAGTGCCAGTCCGGCGAGGGGAGTGCCGTGCCCTCCATTCGGATAGTGGTCGTCCGCCCCCCATGCCGCATCATAGGCCCAAGCCCCATGCAGGGCAGGCGCGATTAGCGGATGCTGTGCTGCGATGCCGGTATCCAATACGCAGACCGCGTTGGCATTCTGCGGCGGTGGGTCGATGCGCTTGGCGAGATTTGCGGTCCAATCATGCGGCCCAATGCCCTTCGCTCCCCGGTCGAGAAACGGTTCAATCGTCCCGATCGCCTTCCTGATCTCTGTAACTGCTCCCGGGATACGCCCGACGAATCCGGCAATTCCCTCGGCCGAGGCATGAACGAAAAGCACCGTGGTGTCGGGAAAGAGGAGTCGGTCTTCGTGAACCTCTAGCGCCGCGAGCCGCGCCGCAGCAGCAACCCCTTCGGCGATTTTGCCGTCATGCCGGACCCAAAGCTCCCACCACAGTGGTTCGACGGACACAAAATCGACATTGCCGACAAAAAGGGAATTGGCATCGGCTGCACGGATGGTCTCGATTTTCTCGAACCTGTCTACATCCGGGCGGAGTTGATTGCCTTGCGGTTGACCGTAGGAGCTAATGCGTCCCTTCAAGGAAGTGCGGGCATCATCCGGCACAAAGAGTAGCGCACTTTCCGTCCGGTCGTCGCGCCGCTCCGACCGCAGAACAACCACGTCCTGCGCGGGGAACTCCAACCCTTTCGGCAACTTCACGGCTTGGGCGCGGCTACCCTGTGGCGGGGGCGCGGTGCCGACTTCGACGACGGCACCGGCCTTCAGCCCCTCCACTGGCAGGCGAGTATCCTGTCCGGCAACGGGAATATCCCCCAGGGCTGCGGTCAGTTGATCGAGAAGATCCTTAGAATGCGCCGCATAATCATCCCGAAGCGGCTTGGGGTCTATTTTTCGCCGTGGATACGAATAGGCTATCCCAACCCGAAACACATCAAATGAGATATGCAAGTGCTTTCGCGCACCAAAATCGCTCTGCTCCGCCATCAGACCCTGCTCTGCAATTCCATAGGCTAGTCACTCACGCTCTGATGGCAAAGCTACAGACCGGAGCCCTTCCGAAACTTGCCTTTGAACGTCTGGCGATCATGCAGGGCCGCGCCCAGGACGTCAGCCGAAATCTTTGTCGCACCGTCGATAATTGCGTCTTTCACCACGGAATCCGCGGCCCGGACCAGTTCTCCCGGGCTCAATCCCGCAAGCGTCGAAGCCAAACCGGACCATGACCGGGTGTTCAACTTGAACTTGCCGAGCCGCTTTTCGATGATCTTGCGCGCGGCCAACGGATCAGGCAGCAGATACTCGACAACTTCATCAAAACGCCGCGCCAGCGCTTCGTCCAGAATTTCTGCGTGGTTTGTCGCAGCCAGCACAAGGCTATCCGTGGAGTTCGGCTCCTCCATGAAGGAGAGCACAGAGTTCAGCACCCGTCGGATTTCGCCCACGTCATTCGGATCGCCCCGGCGCGCGCCAATAGCGTCGAACTCGTCAAGAAGATAGACGCCCCGGGTCTGCGCGATTTGATCGAAAAGAACACGCATCTTTGCGGCCGTCTCGCCGAAATAGCGGCTGAACAGGGACTCAAGCCGCACGGTGAACAAGGGCAGCCGGAGCTCCCCGGCAAGCGCCGAAGCTGTCATAGTCTTGCCCGTCCCCGGCGGCCCGACAAGAAGTAGATGGGTGGCGGGCTTTTGCCCGAAGTCCCGAAGTGTGGCACGTTCCTGCTGCTGCCTCACCACACGCGCCAGACGGTTTCTCACATCATCCGCCAGCACCATGCTCGCGAAGGTAGTCTTGGGATAAGTGCTTTCGACAAGCCCTTGAAGCTCGGCACGCGGCCGGGCCATCGGGATCGGGATCTGCCCGCCCGCCGGAGTGCCAAGGCGGCGCTGGTCGCGGGCCTTCTGCACAAGGCGCTTCAGCTTCTCCGCATCATCGGGTTTCCCCTCACGGGCCTGCTGTGCAGCGATCTGCAATGCCACCGAAAAGAACTGATCTTCGTCGCCCTCAATGTGCGAATTGAGAAGGGCGAGAATCTGCCGTGTCGTCATCATGCTCGCCCCCCTCATCAGTGTCGCCGGAATCACAATGCACCCGAGCCTGCGGGCGGGTCACCATTGGACAAACTCTCTACCCGAGACGTGGATTCTGCGCCACGAAAAAGGCATCTCTATGTCGTCCCGTCCCATCCGAACGGCGTGATGGCAACATAACGCCCGTAAACCGGGCGACCGGGTCTTCACGCCCTGCTACGTCAGAACCGCAAACCCTGACGGCCGCTATGTCGAATGCCCCCGCGCAGCATGGACGAAGCTCGACCAGCAGCTTTGGGCCGGCCTGTGTCAAAACCTGGCGATGTGCTATGCTTTCCTGACGTCGGGAGGGCAGTCCATGACCGGTTTTGTCGAAGGTGTGCAACGATGCCAGACGTCGCTATTCCCGGATCGGCTCGACAACTGGATCGGTGAGGATAACCTTGTCCGCGTCGTTGATCTGTTTGTCGATGAGCTTGATCTGTCTGGCCTCGGGTTCAACCGCGCCATGGCTGCAAGGACGGGGCGGCCGGATTATCGTCCGGCCACGCTGCTGAAGCTCTTCGTCTACGGCTATCTGAACCGCATCCCATCCAGCCGGCGGCTCGAGCGCGAGGCCGGGCGGAATGTCGAGGTGATGTGACTGACAGGACGCCTGGCGCCCGACCACAAGACCATCGCGGAGTTCCGGCGCGCGAACGGCGGTGCCATCCGCAAGACCTGTGCGCAGTTCGTGGAGCTATGCCGCCGGATCGGCGTGCTGAAGGACGACTGCGTTGCCATCGAAGGAGGCAAGTTCAAGGCGGTGAACAATGAAGCCGCGAACGCCACCGGTCCGAGAGAGTGGCCAAATGACAGGAACTTCACCAAGGGCAAGATCGCCAGCCGGCTGGCTCATCTGGAGGCCGACGTCGAACGCTACATCGACGAGATGGTGCGCATCGACCGTCAGGAGGAAGGCGAGGCGCGGGCCGAGCGCGTGCAGCACCTCGGCCGTCGCGACAGTCGCATCCGGCAGGAGATCGCCAGGCTGAAGGTGATGGACAAGGCTTTGGCCGATGCGCCGGACGGCCAGATCTACCTAACGGACCCGGACGCCCGCGCCATGGCGACCAGCGCCCGGCACAGCGGCATGGTGGGCTACAACGTCCAGAGCGCGGTTGACACCGAGACCCACCTGATCGTCGCGCACGAGGTCACCAACGAGGGCTTCGACCGCGACCGGCTCAGCCCGATGGCGGTCGCGGCCAAGGAGGCGTTACGGCGCGATGAGCTGCACGCCATTGCCAACAAGGGCTATTTCAGCGGCCACGAGATCCTGGCCTGCTTTGATGCCGGCATCACCACGAACGTGCCGCGCCCGGCTACCTCGGGCAATGCTGCCAAAGGGATGTATGTGAAGGCCGACTTCACCTACGACGCCAATCGCGATGTCTACATCTGCCCTGCCGGCGAGGAGTTGACCTACCGCAGCACCAGCGACGAGCGCGGCGTTCAGGTGCGGCGCTACTGGGTGATCGGATGTTAGAGTTGCCCGCTCCACAGCCGATGCACCACCGGCAGCGAGCGAAGGATCACCCGATGGGAGCACGAGGATCTGGTCGAGGGCGCCAGGCAGAGGCTCGGCCGCGATCCCGATCCGATGACCCTGCGCCGCTGCACCGCTGCACCGCTGCACCGCTGCACCGTCGAGCATCCCTTCGGCACGATCAAGGCCTGGATGGGCGCCGCCCATTTTCTGACGCGGCGGCTCAGGAACGTGCGCAGCGAGATGGCGCTGCAGGCGCTGGCCTACAACATCAAGCGGATGGTGGTGCTGATCGGCATCCGGCGGCTGATGCAGGCGATTCAGACCTGATTGCCGCTCCGTAGCCCCTTGCTGTGCCGCCCGGACGCTCACACTAGACTTCCGGCTCGGACGTCCGGGGCAGTAGCCAGAACAGGACGGCAATACTCCAACTACTCGGAAGCGCCTTGCCCCACCGACGCGCTGGTGGGGTTTTGACACAGGCTCTGCCGTCTGCTCACGCTGCACCTGCATTAGCCCAGGCCGGCGCGAATGTCGCACGTGGGCTCTTCATGCCGGGCTGCCGCTCCTCGCGGCAGGAACGGTGCAAGTTACCCTCTGACCCGCGCACTCGGCCCATAGCGGCCGGACGACCCTTCCCCGACGCTGCAGTGCGGCTTCCCAAAGCGGACGTCGGAGCTGGTCGCAGCGAGATAGACCGGCCGCAGGCGGTGCGGCGTGTGGCTGCTTTGGTGGAAACCGAGGTGCGGGCGCTCGCCATGGTCACGATCGGGCCGGCACGCGTCATCGGCCGCGCCCTACGGTAATGCCCGGCGCACCTGCTGAGCTGACGCTCTACGACCAACCGCGCGGACGGCGCGGCTCTCGACGACAACCTCCTGCAGCTGACAGCCGAGATATGCCGGGTGTCGGTGTCGAGCCATGTGAAGGCAAAGGTTGGCAGGCTCCCGGCTCTCCCGTGCGGGGGCGCAGTTCCAACACCACGCGCGAGACCGGCCATCCGGCGTTGGCATTGTGTCGCGCAGTTCAAGCTGGCAGCCCGTCTGATCAGCATGCCAAGGTGGTGCAGGGACTACGGAGACATGTGAGGTGGCGTCATGTTCCATGCTCTTGCAAGGGGCGCGCAGCGGCTCATGACAATGGACGATGCGGTCTGGGCGCGCCACGCCAACCCGCTCAGCGGGTGGTCCCGCGTGTTGATCCTGCCGTTGCTTGCGATGGCCGTGTGGAGCCGGCTCTGGATCGGCTGGTGGGCGATCATTCTGGTTGGCGCGGTGCTGATCTGGACGTGGCTGAACCCGGGCCTGTTCCCGGCGACTGCGTCTGTCGACAACTGGATGTCAAAAGGCGTTTTGGGCGAGCGAGTCTGGCTGTCATGGCAGGGCGATCCCCGGCTTGCCCATCACGCGCCGATCATCCGTGCATTGACGCTCACCTCCCTCGGCGGGCTCGGCCTGCTGCTGGCCGGCCTGGCGGTGCTGAGCGTGCCGCTGACCACAACTGGCCTTGCCGCCGCAATGCTGTCGAAGCTCTGGATTCTGGACAGGATGGTCTGGATCTATTCCGACGCTGGTTTCCCGGAGGGGTTTGACCGAGATACGACCGCACGCGGCTGAGCTGCCAACATTGCTCCGCTCGCCCTGTCCCTCGGCTCAGGCAAGTGCCGAAGCTAGATGCCCGCCCGGAGGCTCGCCTTCTGCCCGCGCCACAGGATGAAGAGGCCCGACAGCACGATCAGCCCTGACCCCACCAGCATCCCGAGCGTCAGCGTCTCGCCGAAGACTGCGATCCCCAAAGCCGCCCCGAACAGCAGCCGGGTGTAGCGGAACGGCGTGACGGCCGACACATCCCCCGTCCGCATCGCCTTCATCAAACAGGAATAGGCACCGATGCCGATGAGGATGACTGCGACCAGAAGCAGAGCCGCGCGAGCATCCGGCCACCGGAACGATGCGCCCTGCCAGGCGGAGAACAGCAGCCCCGCAGCCGCCAGCGCAAGAAAGCCGTAGAGGCCAAGGATCGCGGTGCTCAGGCTGCGGGGCGCGGCGCGGCTGGCAAGATCACGCCCTGCAAAGCCCAGCATACCCACCAGCGCCAGAAGCGACAGTGCCGAGAAGCCCTCCGTTCCCGGCCTCAGGATGATCATGACGCCGAGAAGGCCGAGGCAGATGGCCGTCCACCGCCTCCAGCCCACGCGCTCGCCAAAGATCAATGCGGCCGAAGCCACCACGACCAATGGCGTCGCCTGCAGGATTACCGTCGCGGTGGAAAGCGGGATCAGCGCCAGAGCCAGCACGTAGAACAGCCGCCCCGTGATCTCGAACAGCACGCGAAGTCGCATGGCGGGCGCGAACACGTCGGGCGTGACAAGCGCGTCCCCCTGCCGCAGGGCGATGGCCACGAAGATGGCCGCGCCGCCAAGGCCGAAGAGAGTGAGGATCTGCCCCACGGGAAGAAGATCCGAAACGGCTTTCACCAGCGCGTCCTCGACCGCGAAGGCCGCCATCGCCGCGATCATCCAGGCGGCACCGACGATGTTGCGGCGATGAGCGGGGTCAGTCGTCATAGCCATGTTCCCCATCGCCGCTGCAGAGCCAGCGCATATGCCACCCTGCTGGCATGCGCAAACCTCTAGGAGCAGCGCCTGAGACGGCCGGATGTGCTAGCTGCGAGGTGCCAAGCGCGGCACATGTGCCGCTTGGCAACCACGAGTTCCGCGCCCGTCCGTTAGGTTGGCTACCGACCAAAGCTTTGGCCCGAGAAGGACGGCAGTGATATATCGCGCCTCCGGCGGCCACTCCGCGCTGGCCTGGGTGGCACTTCAGCAGCTTCGCTACCCCCCTACGCGCACCACCGGCGATAGAAACCGGCTGTGGCGGGGTGCCGGTCAGACGTATGCTGGCGCACGCTCCCCTGCCTCCCTCAACCGGCCAATTGTTGATGATCTGGCTTTGGATGCGCGACGAGGGACCTGCACTGACGGAGCAAAGCCGGCCCTGAGCGAACTTTCATGCTTGCGGCTATGAATGACTGGTCCAGCGCAAAAGTGGACCGTCAGAACGTGGAGAAGACCCTAAAAGAGCGACCGCGCGAACATCACGCTTCGGCAACCTTTAGTTGCCTACGGCGCACAATATTTGGTATCGGTAAAGAAACCTCCCCCAGCATATGGCGGCCACGTTGCTTATTCGTCCTCGTCTTACAGATTATCATGGAGTTCACGCGGCGCAGGCCGATCTCGACTTCGCGATTCCATTTCTGGACGAGGACATTCCCCTATACCTCGACCCCTTCATGCTGTGGCGGTCGCCCTCTCAGCAGGATCAGGCGCTACACACAGGCCTGATCAATGCATTCAATCATCTTGGAGTTCTCGTCGAGCAAGGCAAAGAAGCGCAGGCAATCGAGACACTGATCATTGCATCCGAGTGCGACGAGGTCGGCCTGGGCACATCCCTGACCCGCAAGGGAAAGCGGATCGGCGCGGATAAGGCACGCGAGATCATTGACCTGTTCAAAGCGATACCGCGCTATCGGAAGAGCGGATTCCGACATTTCGAGGAGATTCAGTTCTTCATCGAAGGAATATCGAAGGACCGCATTTCCGATATTGGCTGCAATTTCCTGAAATCATTTCTGATCGACTTCACGATTGAGCAGTGCCAAAAACTTGGCGTTCCGACTCAAGATTGCGCCGTCGAGCATGTATATGACGCTCGCTTGGGTATGTTTAGACGGGAGGTGGGCGTGCCATTGCCCGTGAATCCTGAAAATGGCTCGCCGATCATCTTTGTGCCAAAGCGGTGGCTGCGGTTTGCCCCGTGGATTAGCTACGACGATTACTTTGAAAAGCACTGCCCGCAGGACGAGATTTCGCACAAGCCTGAGGAACTGACACGGGTTAAGGTTCTAAGCTATAACCGGCAAAACTACGGCGTCATTGATCACTATATCCAGTCAAAAGAACGCACGGCAGACGATTGCGCGAACGATCCACTGTTCTCACAAATCCCCGTCACTTCGGCGAAGCGGGTCTTTGCGGAGATAAAGAAGCTGCCGACGGGGAAAATAAACGGCGCAGATGCTAGGCTCCAGACTCATTGATCGTCAAAGCCAGAAGATGACGGTTGCGGCGAGGGCGACGGCGGAGAGGAAGGTTTTCGCACATCTGTCGTAGCGG
>NZ_FMVT01000015.1 GCF_900102505.1 Paracoccus tibetensis
TTCCTGGCGCGTGACTTCATCATCCGCGACGGCGACACGGTCTATGTCACCGAAGCGCCCTACGTGCAGTGGCAGAAGGTGCTCTCGGCCATCACCGGCAGCGCATCGACCGCCAATGACCTGGCGTCCATTGGGGGCTGACCCCGACCTGACGAACGACCTGCAAGCCGCCGGACCCCTCCGGCGGCTTTGCGTTTTGAACCTCGGCTTCCTGCGCCAATCCCGCCTCCGCCGCATTCTTGAACTGTCCGGCTGGCACGTCACGCTCGGCCTGCCGCGCGCGGGCGACGCGGTCGGCATCTGGGGCGCCAGCCCGACCGCCTGGCGCGGCCGCGCCGTCGCGGCGCGCTGGAACGCGCCCCTCGTGACGGTCGAGGACGCGTTCCTCCGCTCGATCCCGCCCGGCCGGGCCCGCGGCCGCCTTGCGCGACGCGGTCCCATCGGGTTGATGATCGACGAGGACGGGCTGCATTTCGACCCCGCCCGCCCCTCGCGGCTCGAGCGCCTCATCCGCGCCCCGCTATCCCCGCAGCAGCAGGCCGCTGCGCGCGAGGGTCTCGCCCGCCTGCGCGCGGCGGACCTCTCCAAGTATAACGCCCACGACCCGGCCGCCGCGCCCCCGCCTGCGGGCTACGTGCTGGTCATCGACCAGACGCGGGGCGATGCCTCGCTTCTCGGGGCGGGCCGGCCGCTGTTCCTTGCCATGCTGGAGGCCGCGCGGGACGAGCATCCCGGCAAGCGCATCGTCCTGCGCAGCCACCCCGAGACCGCCGCGGGCCTGCGCCCCGGCCATCTCGGACCCGTCGACCTGAAGCCCGGCGAGATCCTCTGCGACGGCCCCGTCTCGCCTTGGCGCCTGGTCGACAACGCGGACGCGGTCTATGCCGTCAGCTCGCAACTCGGCTACGAGGCGCTTCTGGCGGGGCATCGGCCCCGCCTTTTCGGCCAGCCCTTCTATGCGGGCTGGGGCCTCAGCGACGACCGCGATCCCCTGCCCCGCGGCCCCCGCGGCACGGCCAGCCCCGACGCGCTTTTTGTCGCCAGCCACCTGACCGGTCCTCGCTGGTTTGATCCCTGCCGCGACAGGCTGACGGATTTCAGCGGCGCGCTGGACCAGATCGAGGCGGAGGCGCGCGTCTTCCGTCAGGATCGCGCGGGTCATGTGGCCTTCGGGATGCGGCTCTGGAAACGGCGCTTTCTCGCGCGCGAGTTCGGCGATGTCCGTCCGCTGCGGCACGTGCGCCGGCCCGGGCCCGAGGTCACGCTGGTCTGGGCTGCCAAGGCGGCCGAGTCGCCGCAGGCCGCGCGGGTCGAGGACGGGTTCCTGCGCTCGCGCGGGCTCGGCGCGGCGCTGACCCCGCCCCTGTCGCTGATCGTCGACGAGGCCGGCATCTATTTCGACCCGCGCATGCCCTCGCGGCTGGAGGCGCTGGTCGCCGCCGGCCCGCCTCCCGGCGGAGAGGCGCGGGCCGCCCGGCTGATCGAGGCGCTGATCCGGCAGCGCCTGACCAAGTACAATCTCGGCGGCGCGGCCGACCTGCCGCCGCGCGACGGGCGTCCGCGCATCCTCGTCCCCGGCCAGGTCGAGGATGACGCATCGATCCTCTGCGGCGCGGGGGCCGAGCGGCGCAATCTCGACCTGCTGGCGCGGGTGCGGGCCGAGCGACCCGAGGCGCAGATCATCTACAAGCCTCATCCCGATGTCGAGGCGGGGCTGCGGCCCGGCCGCATCCCGGAGGCCGAGCTGGCGCGGCTCGCGGACCACGTGGCCCACGCGGCCGATCCGGTGCGGCTGATCGAGGCGGTGGACGAGCTGTGGACCATCACCTCCACGATGGGCTTTGAGGCGCTTCTGCGCGGGCTGCCCGTCACGACCCTCGGTGCGCCCTTCTATGCGGGGTGGGGCCTGACGCATGACCTTGGCTCGGTCCCCGACCGCCGCACGGCCCGCCCCAGCCTTGCCGCGCTGGCCCATGCCTGCCTCATCGCCTATCCCCGCTACCGCGATCCTGTCACGGGCTTGCCCTGCCCGCCCGAGGTCGCGCTGGAGCGGCTTGCCGCGGGCATGGCTCCTGCCCCTCCGGCACTGCGCGTGCTTGCCAAGGCGCAGGGGGCGATGGCCGGCCATGCCTGGCTCTGGCGGCGGTAGTCCCGGCGGTCAGTCCTCGATTCGGCGCCAGCGGTGGATCACGTCGCCGCCCAAGGCGCGCGTCTCTACCAGCCGGAAGCGGGTGGCGGTGGCGAGGTCCGGCCAGTCGAGCCGCCCCGTCGCGGGCCGCGCCTCGCAGCCGAGGACCACGCCCGCCGTGTAGCCGACCAGCTCGTCCACCAAGTTCGCGCGCAGCAGGCCGGCCGCCACGGCGCCGCCGCCCTCGCAGAAGAGCCGCGTGATGCCCCGCTGACCAAGCTGGGCCAGGACCTCGGGCAAGGGGCCTGCAACCTGCCAGAGCGGCCCGTGGTCCGGCCCCTCGGGCGCCAGCGCCGGCAAGGACTGGCGCGACAGCACCACGCGCACCGGCTGGCGCGGCGTGCGGATGCCACGCACGTTCATCTGCGGCAGGTCGGCGCGGGCGGTGCCGCCTCCGACCATCACCGCGTCATGCCGGGCCCGCAGAAGATGGACATGCGCCCGCGCCGCGGGGCCGGTGATCCAGCGGCTCTCGCCGTCCGGCATGGCGATGCGGCCGTCGAAGCTTGTCGCCAGCTTGAGCGTGACAAGCGGCCGGCCGCGCAGCACGCGGCTGAGAAACCCGGCCTGCAGCGCGCGGGCGGCGGGCTCGGCCACGCCCTCGGTCACCTCGATCCCTGCTGCGCGCAGGATGGCGTGACCGCGTCCCGACACCCGTGCATCGGGGTCCGTCATCGCCGAGACGACCCGCCCCACCCCCGCCGCGACCAGCGCCTCGGCGCAGGGCGGCGTGCGGCCGTGATGGGCGCAGGGCTCAAGGGTGACATAGGCGGTGGCGCCCCGCGCCGCTGCGCCGGCCATGTCCAGCGCCATCCGCTCGGCATGGGGGCGTCCGCCGGGCTGGGTCCAGCCGCGCCCGACGACACGGCCCTCGCGCACCAACACGCAGCCGACCGCAGGGTTGGGCCAGACGTTGCCAAGCCCGCGCGCGGCCAGCCGCAGCGCATGGGCCATGTGCCGGGCGTCGGTCTCGGGGCGGCTCACTCGCGTCCGCTGCCGGGGCGCAGCTCGGCCACGAACTTGTCGAAATCGCCGGCGTCCTGGAAGTTCTTGTAGACGCTGGCAAAGCGGACATAGGCGACGTTGTCGATGCGCGAGAGCGCCTCCATCACGATCTCGCCGATCATCTTCGACGATATGTCCGTTTCGCCGGTGCTTTCCAGCCGGCGGACGATGCCGCTGATCATCTGCTCGATCCGCTCGGGCTCGACCGGGCGCTTCTGCATGGCGATGCGGATCGAACGAGCCATCTTGTCGCGGTCGAAATCCTCGCGCCGCCCGTTCGTCTTCACGACCACCAGATCGCGCAGCTGCACCCGCTCATAGGTGGTGAAGCGCCCGCTGCAGGCAGGGCAGAAGCGCCGGCGCCGAATCGCGACGTTATCCTCGGCCGGGCGGGAGTCCTTGACCTGAGTATCGACGTTTCCGCAAAATGGGCAGCGCATCGGTTGTCCCTTTGGTCCGGCAATCCGCAGCGACTATAGGGGCGCGGGCAGGTCTTGGGTAGTGGTTATCCACAGGCCACAAGATGCGCTGCCCGGAACCTGTGTCCCGATTGCCTCGTTCTGAGAGGGCACAAGCTGGGGCAGGATCATGACGCGGACATTGTTCATCACGGGCGCTTCATCGGGGATCGGCGCCGCGACCGCGCGGCTGGCCTCGAAGGCGGGCTGGAACGTCGCCCTTCTGGCGCGCTCGGCCGACAAACTGGAAGCGTTGGCCGAGGAGCTGCCGGGCGAGTCCCTGGTCCATGCCGGCGACGCCACCTCCGAGCGCGACCTGACCGCCGCCACCGCCGCCACGGCAGAGCGCTTTGGCGGCATCGACGCGGGCTTCGCCAATGCGGGGCGCGGGCTGAAGCGCCCGGGCACCGAGGCGGCGGACCTGGACGACATCCGCGGCATGATCGAGCTGAACGTGATGGGCGTCGTGCTCGCATCCCGCATCCTGCTGCCGCATCTTCGCCGCAGCCGCGGCTCGCTGGTGCTGACCGGCTCGGCGGCCGGGCGCATCCACATCGCCGGCTCGATCTATGGCGCGACGAAGTGGTTCGTGCACGGCTATGGGGGCAACCTGGCCGAGGAAATGCGCGAATGGGGCGGGCGCTGCACCGTCATCTCGCCGGGGATGGTGGACACGGACTTCTTCGACAAGGGCGCCCCCGACAAGCTGCAGCCCGAGGATGTCGCGGCGGCGGTCCTGCACGCCATCGAGGCGCCGCCCCGTGCCGCGATCCGCGAGATCCACCTGATGCCTCAAAACTAACGTCGCGAACCCGGCCGTGATCAGGCGGGCTGGAACAGCGCCGCCACCTCGCGCCGATGGGCCGCAACGCGGTGCTCGATCACGAAGATGCCCTGCCAGCGCCCCAGAATCATGCGCCCCGCCTCGACCGGGATCTGCAGGCTGACCGGCAGAACCGCCGCCTTCAGATGCGCGGGCATGTCGTCCGGCCCCTCGTCCCGATGGGTGATCCAGCTCATTTCTGGGTCATCCGCGGGCGGGACCAGCCGTTGCAGCCAGGCGTTCAGGTCGCGCTGCACGTCCGGGTCGGCATTCTCCTGGATCAGCAGCGAGGCCGAGGTGTGGCGGATCATCAGCGTCAGCAGCCCGTCCGCCGCGGCCCGCTGGCCGATGAAGCGCGCGGCGTCGGCGGTGATCTCATAGCTGCCGGGCCCCTGCGTGTGCAGCCGGATCAGGCCGATCACTCGGCCGCCTCCGGCCCCGCCAGCTGCGGCGGCTCCTCGCCCTCGTCGCGGTCGTGGTCCAGCGCGATCTGCTTGCTGGCCCGCGCGCCGAGGCCGCGCAGCATCTCCACCTGCCGCACCACGTTGCCCGAGCCGCGGCAGAGCCGGTCCATCGCCTGCCCCTGCGCCCGGTTCGCTTGGTCCAGCGCGCGGCTGACGGCCTCCATCGCCTCGGCCACGCCGGCGATCTTGTCGTAGAGCGCGCCGGCGCGGCGAGCGATCTCCATCGCGTTGCTCTCGCGCCGCTCGACCGACCAGATATGCTCGACCGTCCGGAGGGTCAGCATCAGCGTCGTCGGCGTGGTCAGGCCCACCCGCCGCTCCATCGCGAAGGCGGCCAGCGCGGGATCGGCCCGCAGTGCCTCGGAGAAGGCGCCCTCGATGGGGATGAACATCAGCACGTAATCGACCGAAGCGTCGTCCATCCGCTGGTAGCCCCGTTCCGAAAGAGCGGTGATGTGGTTGCGCACGGCCGTCACGTGGCGGCGCAGGGCCGCGGCGGCCTCGGCCGGGTCCTCGTGCGTCACCGCGGCCTCGTAGTCGTTCAGCGAGACCTTGCTGTCGATGACCATGACCTTGCCGCGCGGCATCTTCACCACCACATCCGGGCGCCACAGCTTCCCCTCGTCGTCGCGCCAGCTGGCCTGCATCTGGTAATGCACGTCCGGCATCAGGCCCGAGCTTTCCAGCAGCCGCTCCAGCACCATCTCGCCCCATGCACCCTGCCGCTGCTTGTCACCCTTCAGCGCGCGGGTCAGGTTCACCGCCTCGCGGCTGATCTCTTCGCTGCGCTGGTGCAGCGACATGATGTGCTCGCGCAGTTTCGCAGATTCTTCGTCGAGGATCTTGTTCCGGCTGGACAATTCCGTCTGGAACTGGCTGACCTGCTCGCGGAACGGGGTCAGCAGCGCGCTGAGCTGCTCGCCATGGGCCTTCTGCAGGTCGGCTTGCTGGACCCGCAACGTCTCGGCCGAGAGCAGCTTGAACTGGCCCGACATCTCCTCGCGCAGCTCGCGCAGCGTGGCGATCTCGCGCGCCGCGGCCTCGCGGTCCTTCTCGGCCGCCAGCCGCGTCTCGGCCAGGCGCATCTCGAGCCCGGCGACCTCGCGGCGCGCCGCGTGCAGCGCATCCGTCAGCCCGTCCCGCTCTTCGCCCAGCTCGGCCAGCCGGCGCGACGCGCCCTCGGCCCGCGCCAGCGCCTCGGTCAGCTTCAGCTCGGCCTGATGAGCCGCGCCCTGCGCCGCCGCCTGCCCGCGCTCGGCCGTCTCGGCCCGTCCGGTCAGGGCAGCCGCCTCGGCGCCGCGCACCGCGTCCCGTGCGCGCCAGCGCCCGGCCTGCTGCCAGAAGACCAGCGCCAATGCGGCAAGCACAAGCGCCAGAAGCTGCCACGGCCAAGCCTGCGAAAGTAGAGCGTCCTGCATGTCGTCCCCTTTGTCCGGGGCCGAGTGTTCACAGTTTGTGCGCGTCGCGCAAGAGGGTCAGGTGGCCAGCGACAGCAGGAACGACACGACGCCGTTGTTGTAGTGGCTGCGGTCCACGGTCGAGTTGTCCGAGCGCGCGAACCAGTCCGTCAGCGATCCGCTGTTGCGGTCCGAAAAGCGCATCCGCCAGTCCTGGAACTGACGGTGCTCCAGCGGGCCTTGGTCGAGGATCTCGACCCGGTCGTGGCGATCGTCAGCGGAGATGGCGTCGAGGATCTGCACCAGGCTGCTGCTGGGCCCCTCGAGCCACTGGAAGAACATCCCGTCCTCGTAATGCAGGCAGCCGGTCAGCCCCAGCTTCTGGTTGCGGCTGCGGGCGGTCGCCAGAATGCGGCTGAGCCCGGCCTCTGTGAGGCCGGGCGCCGAGGCGCTGCGATAGAGGAAGAAGCCGAGGCCGTCGAAGCTGCGCAAGTCACTGGTCAAGGAACGACCGCAACTTTCTGCTCCGCGACGGATGCTTGAGCTTGCGCAGCGCCTTCGCCTCGATCTGGCGGATGCGCTCGCGGGTGACGCTGAACTGCTGGCCGACCTCTTCCAGCGTGTGATCGGTGTTCATGCCGATGCCGAAGCGCATCCGCAGCACCCGCTCTTCGCGCGGGGTGAGGCTGGCCAGAACGCGGGTCGTGGTTTCCTTCAGGTTCTCCTGGATCGCGCTGTCCAGCGGCAGGACGGCGTTCTTGTCCTCGATGAAATCGCCGAGCTGGCTGTCCTCCTCGTCCCCGATCGGGGTCTCGAGGCTGATCGGCTCCTTGGCGATCTTCATCACCTTGCGGACCTTCTCCAGCGGCATCTGGAGCTTCTCGGCCAGTTCCTCGGGCGTCGGCTCGCGGCCGATCTCGTGCAGCATCTGCCGGCCGGTGCGGACCAGCTTGTTGATCGTCTCGATCATGTGGACCGGGATGCGGATGGTCCGCGCCTGATCCGCGATGGACCGGGTGATCGCCTGACGGATCCACCAAGTCGCGTAGGTCGAGAACTTGTAGCCGCGGCGGTATTCGAACTTGTCGACGGCCTTCATCAGGCCGATATTGCCTTCCTGAATGAGATCAAGGAACTGCAGGCCACGGTTCGTGTATTTCTTGGCGATCGAGATCACGAGGCGCAGGTTCGCCTCGACCATCTCCTTCTTGGCCTGCCGGGCCTCCTTCTCGCCGCGCTGAACCTGGCTGACGATGCGGCGGAACTCCTCGATATCGACGCCAACATACTGGCCGACCTCGGCCATATCGGCGCGCAGCCGCTCGACCTGCGGGCGCGAGCGCTCGAAGAGGGCCTGCCAGCCCCGGCCGGCCTGGCCCGACATCCGCTCGACCCAGTTCGGGTCCAGCTCGCTGCCGCGATAGGCGTCGATGAACTCGCGCCGGTTGATCCGCGCCGCGTCGGCCAGCTTCACCATGCCGCTGTCGATGGTCACGATGCGGCGGTTGATGCCGTAAAGCTGGTCGACCAGCGCCTCGATCCGGCTGTTGTTCAGGTGAAGCGAGTTCACCAGCACGACGATCTCGCTGCGCAGCGACTGATAGTCGCTTTCGGCGCTGGCCGAGAAGCTGCTGTCCTCGTTCAGCGTCGCGGACATGCGCTGGTCCTGCATGTCGGCCAGACGCTCGTAATAGAGCGCGATGGATTCCAGCGTCTCGAGGACGCGGGGCTTCAGGCTCGCCTCCATCGCAGCCAGCGAGAGGTTGGCGCCCTCGTCCTCGTCCTCGTCCTCGTCGGCGCGCAGCGGATTGCCGTCGGCGTCGAATTCCTCGCGCTTGCTGGCGGCGGGGGCGGCGCCCTCGTCGTCAGGCGTCAGTTCCTCCTCCTCGCCCTCCTCGCCGTCCATGGACTGGCCGAAGGTGGTCTCGAGGTCGATGACGTCGCGCAGCAGGATCTCCTCGTCCAGAAGCTCCTCGCGCCACATGGTGATGGCCTTGAAGGTCAGCGGGCTTTCGCAGAGGCCCGCGATCATCGTGTTGCGGCCGGCCTCGATGCGCTTGGCGATGGCGATCTCGCCCTCGCGCGAGAGCAGCTCGACGCTGCCCATCTCGCGCAGGTACATGCGGACGGGATCGTCCGTGCGGTCCAGCTTCTCGGTCTCGGAGGTCGCGACGGCGACCTCGCGCGAGCCGGAGCCGGCGGGAACGACCGCGCCGCCCTCGGCTTCCTCGGCGGCGTCGTCATCCTCGATAACGTTGATGCCCATCTCGGACAGCATCGACATGACGTCCTCGATCTGCTCCGAGCTGACCTGCTCGGGCGGCAGGACGGCGTTCAGCTGATCATAGGTGATGTAGCCGCGTTCGCGCGCCTCGGAGATCATCTTCTTGACCGCCGCCTGGCTCATGTCCAGGGTATGCGCGTTCTCGTCGCGCTCGCTCTTGTCGTGCTCGTCGTCCTTGGCGGCCATCAAGGGGTCCTTCTCGTCACGGGCTGGGACCGATTCGGACGCCAGTGCCGAATCGTCACGAATCTGTCTCGGTTGTATCGCCATCGCGGGGCGAATCAAAGACCGGGCGGGCCTGTTGATTCGCGCCCGCACTGGCGGGTGTCGCGTTGCCCCTAGCGGCGCGGCGGCTTGCGCCAGATCTGGCCAGAGAGCCAGCCGTCGAGCTGCGTCGAAAGCGCGTCACGGTCCTCGGTGAAATCGCCGAGGTTTTCCATGTCAGGCCGCTCGGCCCGGTGGCGGGCACGGGTGATCTGGCTGATGCGCCAGGTCAGGCCCTCGTCGGCCTCGCCTTGGATCTCGGCCTCGGCACGGGCCAATTCGGCGCGGCCGGCGCGCAACGCCTCCATCCGGTCGAGGAGGTTGCACAGGATCGCGCTTGCCGTCTCCACCTCCTGCTGCTCGATCACCGTCGGGGTCAGGCCCAGATGGGCGTCCTGCCGCAGCCTTTCAAGCCCGCGCTGGCCGGCGTCGCTGTCGGTCCCGCTCAGCAGGTCGTGAAGCAGCGCGGCGCGGTCGGGATCGCGCGGCAGCAGCCGTTCCAGCTGCGGCGCCACGGCCGCCATGCAGGGCGGACGCAAGGCGCAGATCAAGAGCGCCGCACCTTCCAGCAGGTCCTCGCCCGCCTCGGGCAAGGTCACCGTGATCGGCCCGATCGGCGCGCGCGGCGGCGCCCCGCCCGTGCCGCGACGGGCCATGCTGCGCCCGGCTGGCCCCTGCCGGCTTGCAGCCTGCGGCTTGCGGGCGCCGAAGAGGTCCCACTGCTTGCGCTTCAGCTCGCTGGCGTAGTGGCCGCGCGTCCGCTCGTCCGGGATCTTCGCGATGGCGGCGGCAAGGCGCGCCTCCAGCGCGGCGCGGCGCTCGGGGCTGTCGAAACTCTGCCCCTCGGTCTCGCGGCTCCAGAGAAGGTCGAGCAGCGGGCGCGCGCCGTCCAGCAGCGCGCCCATGGCGCCGGGGCCGGCGGACGTGATCAGGTCGTCCGGGTCCTGCCCCGCGGGCAGGATGACGAAGCGCAGCGCCTGGCCCGGTCCCGTCATCGGCAGCGCCAGATCGATGAGCCGCTGCGCCGCGCGCTGTCCGGCCGCATCGCCGTCGAGCGCGATCACCGGCTCGGGCGAGACGCGCCACATCAGGCGCAGCTGCTCTTCGGTGATGGCGGTGCCAAGCGGGGCGACGGCCCCCTCGAAGCCGGCGCGGGCCAAGGCGATGACGTCCATGTAGCCCTCGGCCACGATCAGCCGCTGGCCCTTGGCGACCGCGCCGCGCGCCGGGCCGAGGTTGTAGAGGTTGCGGCCCTTGTCGAAGAGCGGCGTTTCGGGGCTGTTGAGATATTTCGCCCGCGCGTTCGGGTCCATCGCCCGTCCGCCGAAGCCAATGCAGCGGCCCTGCCCGTCGCGGATCGGGAAGATGATCCGGCCGCGAAAGCGGTCATAGGCCGCCCCGCCCCCGTCGGGCCGCGCGGACATGCCGGCCTCGACGATCAGCGCCTCGTCGAAGCCCTTCTCGCGCAGGGCGGCGGTCAGGGCGGTCCGCTGGTCGGGGGCGAAGCCGATCTCGAAGCGCTCGAGCGCGGCGGCATCGAGGCCGCGGCGCGTCAGGTAGTCGCGCGCCTCGGCCGCGGCCGAGGTCTGCAACTGCAGCCGGAACCAGCGGGCCGAGGCCTCGGTCACCTCTAGCAGGCGAGAACGGCGGTCGGTGCGCTCGCGCGCCCGGGGGTCGGGCTCGGGCATGGCGAGGCCCGCCTCGGCGGCCAGCAGCTTCACCGCGTCGATGAAGGGCAGGCCGTCATGCTCGCGCAGGAAGGTCAGCGCGTCGCCCTTGGCGTGGCAGCCGAAGCAGTAATAGAAGCCCTTCTGGTCGTCGCAATGGAAGCTGGCGGACTTTTCCTGGTGGAACGGGCATGGCGCCCACCAGTCGCCGCGGCCCTGGTTCGACTTCCTCAGATCCCAGGTCACCTTCTTGCCGATCACCCGGCTGATGGGGACGCGGGCGCGAATCTCGTCGAGGAAGCCGGGGGGAAGGGACATGGCGCGATTATCCCGGATGCGGCGCAGGGCGGCAAGCGGTGGATGGGTATTTGGGCAACAGAGAAATCAGGCGCCCACCGCGCCCCGGGCCAGACCCCAGTAGATTTGCGCGATGCGGTCGCGGTCGAGGCGGCCGCCCTCGCGGTACCAGTTGGTGACGCCGGTCAGCATGGCGATGAGGGCCAGGGTCGTGAGCTTGGCATCCTCGATCCGCATCTGGCCCTCGGCGACGCCGGCGCGGAGGATCTGCTCGAGAACGGCCTCGTAGCGGCCCCGCAGCGCGGCGATGCGGGCGAAGTTCTCGGGCGTGAGGTTGCGCAGCTCCATGTAGGACAGGAAGACCGCGTCGGCGTGATCAAGGCTGAAGTCGATGTGGAAGCGCACGAAACGCTCGAGCCGCGCCAGCGGCGGCGCCTCGGGCGCGTCCGTCCAGGCGGCCAGCAGCTCCTGCATGTGGCTTTCCAGAAGGTCGGCCAGCAGCGCCTGCTTGTCGGGCGTGTAGGCGTATAGCGCGCCGGCCTGCACCCCCACCGCCGCCGCGATCTGGCGCATGGAGACGGCGGCATAGCCCTGCCGCGCGAAAAGGCGGCGGGCTTCACCCCGCACAAGCGGGCCGGTGATCTCGGCGCGGGAACCAGACGTGCGGGCCATGCGCGCCTTCTAGCGCCCCCCGCGCGGCAGGAAAAGCACCGACCGGCCCGCTTGTCGCCACCGGACACCGGGCGTAGGCTGTGCCGATGCAGACACGCTTCCGCCGGCCCTTCCCGACGCTGACCGCCCCCGCCCTGATCGCCTGCCTCGTCCTCGCCGCCTGCGACGGGGGCGCGGCCTATCCGCGCCTTCTGCCGACCGACAGCATCCTGGCCGAGCCGGCCCTGCCGGCGCATGCCCGCGGCCCGGCCGGCCCCCTCGACCCGGCGGCGCTGGAGGCGGCGAGCTCCGCGCGCGCCTCGGGGCTTCAGCAGCGGGCGCGCGAGCTGCAGGCGCCGGTGATTGATGCCGAGACCCGCGCGCGGATGCGCCGCGCGGGCGCGTGATTGCACGCCGCTGCCGCGCCTGCTAGGAACCGCGGACCAACGGAGGAGAGGCCGGGATGCCCGCGATCACCTGCATCGAGGACCTGAAGGCGCTGCACCGCGCGCGCACCCCGAAGATGTTCTACGACTACGCCGAATCAGGCAGCTACACCGAGCAGACCTTCCGCGAGAACACGACCGATTTCGCCCGCATCCGCCTGCGCCAGAAGGTGGCCGTGGACATGTCCAACCGCTCGCTCAGGGGCGACATGGTCGGCCTGCCGGTCGCGATGCCGATGGGCCTTGCCCCGGTCGGCTTCACCGGGATGCAGCACGCCGACGGCGAGATCCACGCCGCCCGCGCGGCCGAGAAGTTCGGCGTGCCCTTCTGCCTTTCGACCATGTCCATCTGCTCGATCGAGGATGTGGCGGCGCACACCACCGCGCCCTTCATGTTCCAGCTTTACGTGATGAAGGACCAGGAGTTCCTGGCCGGCATCATCGAGCGCGCCAAGGCCGCCCGCTGCAGCGCGCTGGTGCTGACGCTGGACCTGCAGATCCTCGGCCAGAGGCACAAGGACATCAAGAACGGCCTCTCCGCGCCCCCGAAGCTGACGCTGCCGGTGATGATGGACCTGGCGACCCGCTGGCGGTGGGGCCTCGGGATGCTGCAAACGAAGCGGCGCTATTTCGGCAACATCGTGGGCCATGCCAAAGGCGTTGGCGACATGTCCTCGCTCGGCAGCTGGACGGCCGAGCAGTTCGACGAGCGGCTGGACTGGGACAAGGTCGCCCGCATCCGCGACATGTGGGGCGGCAAGCTGATCCTGAAGGGCATCCTCGACCCCGAGGACGCGCGCATCGCGGCAGATTTCGGCGCCGACGCCATCGTCGTCAGCAATCACGGCGGCCGCCAATTGGACGGGGCGCTCAGCGCGATCCGGATGCTGCCCCATATCGTCGAGGCCGTGGGCGACCGGGTCGAGATCCACATGGACAGCGGCATCCGCTCGGGCCAGGACATCCTGAAGGCGCTGGCTCTCGGCGCCCATGCCACCTGGAGCGGGCGGGCCTGGATCCACGGGCTCGGCGCGATGGGCGAGGCGGGCGTGACCAAGGCGCTCGAGATCCTGCGCAAGGAACTGGACGTGACGATGGCGCTTTGCGGCGAGCGGGACGTGAAGAACCTCGGCCGCCACAACCTGCTGCTGCCCGAGGGCTTCCTCACCGAATACGGCGCCTGAGCGCGCCGCGATCGGGGCTTCACAACGGCCGCGTCCTGCGCTATGGGCACGCTTCGTCGCCACGCACCCTTGGAGGGTGGCGATCCAACCAACTGCTAAGGAATTACATCATGGCCAAAGAGATCCCTGATCTGGTGGCCGAGGCACGCGCGGGGTCAGGCAAGGGGGCCGCCCGCCAAGCTCGCCGCGACGGCAAGGTGCCCGGTATCGTTTATGGCGACGGCAAGGAGCCGGTCGCCATCCAGTTCGAATTCAACAAGCTGCTGACCACGCTGCGCGCGGGCCGCTTCATGTCCACGCTGTGGAACCTGAAGGTCGAGGGTCAGGACGACGTTCGCGTGATCTGCCGCGGCGTGCAGCGCGACGTCGTGAAGGATCTGCCGATCCACATTGACTTCATGCGCCTGCGCCGGACGTCGAAGGTGAACCTGTTCATCCCGGTCGAGTTCGTGAACCACGACAAGGCCCCCGGCCTCAAGCGCGGCGGCACCCTCGTGACCGTCCGCAACGAGGTCGAGCTGATCGTGACCGCGGGTGACATCCCCGACCACGTCACCGTGGACCTGGAAGGCCGCAACATCGGCGACACCATCCACATCAGCGACGTGACGCTGCCGGAAGGCGTCAAGCCGACCATCGACCGCGACTTCGTCATCGCCAACCTCGCGGCCCCTTCGGCGCTGCGCTCCAGCGACGAAGAAGCCGCCAGCGAAGAGGCTGCGGCCGAGTAATCCGCCGGCCTTGGCCGAGATCCGGGGGGCGGTGCCGCAGGCGCCGCCCCTTTCCATTCCGGCCCCGCGTTGCTAGCTCATCCTCCATGGAGACACGCATGGAACCCGTTCACATCATCGGCGCCGGCCTTGCTGGTTCGGAAGCCGCCTGGCAGATCACCCGCAGGGGCGTGCCCGTGGTGCTGCACGAGATGCGGCCCGCGGTCGAGACCTTCGCGCACAAGAGCGGCGATTTCGCCGAGATGGTCTGCTCGAACAGCTTCCGCTCGGATGACGACGTGATGAACGCCGTCGGCCAGCTCCATTGGGAGATGCGGGCGGCGGGGGGCCTCATCATGGAGATGGCCGGCCGCCACCGCCTGCCGGCCGGCGGCGCGCTCGCCGTCGACCGCGAGGCCTTCTCGGCGGCCGTCACCCAGATGCTGCGGGCCGAGCCGCTGGTGACCATCGCGCCGGGCGAGATCACCCAGCTGCCCGATACCGGCAACTGGATCGTGGCGACCGGCCCCCTCACCTCGGACGCGCTGGCCCATGCCATCCGCGGCGTGACCGGGACCGAGGCGCTGGCCTTCTTCGACGCCATCGCCCCCATCGTCCATGCCGAGACCATCGACATGTCCGTCGCATGGGAGCAGTCCCGCTACGACAAGGGCGAGACCCTCGCCGAGCAGAAGGCCTATATCAACTGCCCGATGACGAAGGACGAGTACGAGGGCTTCATCGACGCCCTGCTCGCCGCCGAGAAGACCGAGTTCCACGAGGGCGAGACCGCCGGCTATTTCGACGGCTGCCTGCCGATCGAGGTCATGGCCGAGCGCGGCCGCGAGACGCTGCGGCACGGCCCGATGAAGCCGGTGGGGCTGACGAACGCCCACAAGCCGCAGGACAAGCCCTATGCGGTGGTCCAGCTGCGCCGCGACAACGCGCTCGGCACGCTCTACAACATCGTCGGCTTCCAGACGAAGATGAAATACGGCGCGCAGACCCAGGTCTTCCGCATGATCCCGGGGCTTCAGAACGCCAGCTTCGCCCGCCTCGGCGGCATCCACCGAAACAGCTTCCTGAACTCGCCGACCCTCCTCGACGACCGCATGCGCTTGCGCCCCCGCCCGAACCTGCGCTTCGCGGGCCAGGTGACCGGGGTCGAGGGCTACGTGGAAAGCGCGGCGATGGGCCTGCTGGCCGGGCGGATGGCTGCCGCGCAGGCGCTCCGGCGCGACCTGCCGCCCCCGCCCTTCACCACGGCGATGGGCGCGCTCGTCAACCACATCACCGGCGGCGCCGAGGCCAAGACCTTCCAGCCGATGAACGTGAACTTCGGCCTTTTCCCGCCTCTGCCCGAGATGCGCAGCGGCCGCCGCGGCCGAAAGGACCGCTACCCGGCCTACACGCAACGCGCCAAGGACGACTTCAGCGCATGGCTGGCGACCCAGTAGCCTTTGGCGAGGCGACCCGCTTCGCCCCGTCCCCGACGGGGCTGCTGCATCTCGGCCACGCGTTCTCGGCCCTGACGGCGGCGGCGCATGGCCGCTTCCACCTCCGCATCGAGGACATCGACCGCGAGCGCTGCCGCCCCCATTACGAGGCCGCGATCTTCCAGGATCTCGCCTGGCTCGGCCTCGACTGGCCGCAGCCGGTCATGCGCCAGTCGGATCGCCTGCCCGCCTACCAGGCCGCCCTCGCCCGCCTCGCCCCTCTCACCTATCCCTGCCGCTGCCGCCGCGCCGACATCCGCGCCGCCCTTTCGGCGCCGCAGGAGGGCGCCCTGCCGGCCGGGCCCGACGGGCTGATCTATCCCGGCACCTGCCGCCACCGCCGCCATGAGGAGGCAGAGCCCGATGACGTCATCCGCCTCGACACCGCCCGTGCCTTTGCCGCGCTGAAGATCGACCGCATCGCCTTCCGCGACGCGGCGATCCTGCCCGGCGAGGATCACGTCCTTTCAGCCGACGAATTCGCCCAAGGCATCGGCGATGTCATCCTCGCGCGCCGCGGCATGGGCGCCTCCTACCACCTCGCCGTGGTGGTAGACGACGCGGCCCAGGGCATCACCCTGGTCACCCGCGGCAAGGACCTCTTCGACGCGACCTACATCCACGTCCTGCTCCAGCGCCTGCTGGACCTGCCGACCCCCCGCTACCTCCACCACCGGCTAATCCGCAATGAGGCCGGCAAGCGCCTGGCCAAGCGCGACGACGCGCGCGCGATCCGCCACTACCGCGAGGCCGGCGCCACGCCCGCCGACATCCGCCGGATGATCGGCCTCTGACCCATCTTCTGTGCAGAAATATCCCGGGGGGAGTCCGCGGCACGCGGACGGGGGGCAGCGCCCCCCTTACGCCATCGGCGCCATGATCACGACCTCGGCCCCGTCGCGCACGGCGGTGTAGAAACATGTCCGCCGGTTCGTGTGACAGGCCGGCCCGTCCTGCGCGACCAGCAGCAGCAGGCAGTCGCGGTCGCAATCCACCCGCATCTCTCGCAGGCTCTGCACATGGCCCGAGCTCTCGCCTTTCACCCAGAAGGACTGGCGCGAGCGCGACCAGTAGGTCACCCGCCCCGTCTCCAGCGTCCGGGCCACGGCCTCGGCATTCATCCAGGCCATCATCAGCACCTCTCCCGATGCGGCATCCTGGGCGATGGCGGGAACAAGACCATGGGCGTCATACTTGAGGCTTGCGGGGTCGAACATGAGGTTTCCTTCCTGAGGCCGGACCCCTATCTAGAGCCGAGACAGCTTGCAGGAAAGACCATGGCCGACAGCGATCTCATGCAGCTCTATTCCCGCCGAATCCTGGCGCTGACGACGGCCATCCCGCATCTGGGCCGCCTGCCCGCCGCTGAGGGGCGCGCGATGCGCCGCTCGCCCCATTGCGGCTCGTCGGTCTCGGTCGAGGTGACGATGGATGCGGGCCGCATCAGCGGCTTCGCGCAGGAGGTGCGGGCCTGCGCGCTTGGGCAAGCCTCGGCCTCGGTGCTGGGCCAGGCCGCGATCGGCCAGGACCGCGCGCAGATCGAAGGCACCCGCGCGGCCCTTGCCGCGATGCTCAAGGACGCCGCCCCGCCCCCCGCCGCGCCCTTCGCCGATCTCGAGGCGCTGATCCCGGCACGCGACTATCCCAACCGCCATGCCTCGATCCTGCTGGCATGGGACGCCCTGCTCGAGGCGATGGATCAGGCGACAGCCGCCGCCTGACGCCGTATCACCATGAACGCCAGCTTGAAAAAAGACCGGCCACCGGGGCCGGTCAGGTGCGCGTGCGGTTCGGGAACAGAGGGCGGCGCACAGGCGAAGGCGCCGCCGTCGCAACGCGGGGCAGAGATCACGCCTGCAGGATGCCGGGCAGCCACAGGATGACGGTCGTCGTCACCGCGACAGAGACGACGCCGATGAGGTCGGACAGGAATTCGGGATTACGCAGGTCGAGGGTCATGGCAGCAACTCCTTTACTGTTGCTGATTTGTTCTCACGTTCCCGCGATTCGGTAAAGAACTAATTAAGAACATCCGGCAAAAGCTGCCCTAGCCGACCGCGATCAGCCTGATCGCCTGGTCCTGCTGCATCAGCCACATCAGCAGCCGCACCGCCCGCCCCCGCGCGCTGTCGAGCGCCGGATCGCGCTCCAGCAGCGCCCGCGCGTCGCTGCGCGCCAAGGCCATGAGGCCCGCCTGATGCTCCAGATCGCCGACGCGGAAGCGCGGCAGTCCCGACTGCGCCGTGCCGATCACGTCGCCCGCCCCCCGCATCTCCAGATCCACCTCAGCGATGCGGAACCCGTCCTCGGTGTCGCGGAGCGTGGTCAGCCGGCGCGTGCCGGTCTCGTTCAAGGGCGGGTGGTACATCAGAAGGCAGGTCGAGGCGCCCTTGCCCCGTCCCACCCGCCCCCGCAGCTGGTGCAGCTGCGCCAGGCCGAAGCTTTCCGCGCGCTCGATCACCATGATCGTGGCCTCGGGCACGTCCACGCCCACCTCGATCACCGTCGTCGCGACCAGCAGCTGCGCCGCACCGCTGGAGAAATCCGCCATCGCCGCGTCGCGCTGGTCGGGCGGCATCTGGCCGTGGACCAGCCGCACCTTCTCGCCGAAGCGGGCGCGGAGCATCGTGAACCGCGCCTCGGCGGCAGTCAGATCGCTCACCTCGCTTTCATCGACCAGCGGGCAGACCCAGTAGGCGCGTGCCCCCTTGTCCAGAACCGCATCCAGCCGCGCCGTCACCTCGTCGATCCGCGCGTCCGAGATCATCACGGTCGTGATCGGCTGCCGCCCCGGAGGCTTCTCGTCCAGCACCGACAGGTCCAGATCGCCATATTGCGTCAGCGCCAGCGAACGCGGAATGGGCGTCGCCGTCATGATCAGCATGTCCGGCGGCGCGATGCCCTTGGCCGACAGCTCCAGCCGCTGCGCGACGCCGAAGCGGTGCTGCTCGTCGATGATCGCCAGGCGCAGGTCGTGGAAGGCGACGTCCTTCTGGAAGACTGCATGGGTGCCGACAAGGATCTGCACGCGCCCCTCGGCCAGATCGGTCAGGATCTGCGCCCGCAGCTCGCCCTTGTCGCGGCCGGTCAGCGCGGCCAGCCGCACGCCGGCGGCGCGGGCCAGCGGCTCCAGCGCGCGGGCGTGCTGGCGGGCAAGGATCTCGGTCGGGGCCATCAGCACCGCCTGCCCGCCCGCCTCGACCGCAACCAGCGCGGCCATCAGCGCGACCAGCGTCTTGCCCGCCCCCACGTCGCCCTGAAGCAGCCGGTTCATCCGCCGGTCGCTGGCCATGTCGGTCGCGATCTCCTCGACCGCCCGGGCTTGCGCGCCGGTGGGCGGCCAGGGCAGGCTTTCCAGAACCTTGCGCCGCAGCACGCCGTCGCCGCAGCTCGCCCGCCCCTTCAGCCGCCGCTTCTCGCGCCGCACGAGGGCCAGCGTCATCTGATGGGCGAGGAACTCGTCATAGGCCAGCCGCGCCCGCGCCGGGCTATCGGGTGAGAGGTCCGCGGGCGAGGCCGGCGCATGGGCAATCCGCAGGGCCTCGGCCGCCGATGGCCAGCCGCGCTGCGCCAGAAGCTGCGGGTCGATCCACTCGGCCGCCTCGGGCATCCGGGCCAGCGCCGCCTCGGCGGCCTTGGTCATCGCCTTCTGCGTCAGCCCGGCCGAAAGCGGATAGACCGGCTCGAAGGACGGCGGCAGGGGGTCCTCGTCCCGGCCAATATGGTCGGGGTGGATCATCTGGGCGAGGCCGTCGAACAGCTCCACCTTGCCGCTGAGGATGCGGCGTTCGCCAAGCGGCAGCTGCCCCTCGATCCAGGCCGCGCGGGGGCGGAAGAAAACCAGCGTCAGATCGCCGCCCGCCGCGTCGGTGCAATGCACCCGCCAAGGGCGCGCGGGCGTGGAGGGCGGAAAGTGCCGCGCCACGGTCACTGCCAGCGTCACGATCTCGGGCGGGCGGGCGTCCGCGATCCGCTCGATCCGGCGGCGGGTGATGCCGCTGGCGGGCAGCGTGTAGAGCAGGTCGCGCGGCTTCTCGATGCCCATCTGCTGCAGGGCCGCCGCGCCCTTGGCGCCGATGCCGGGCAGCGTGTCGATGGCGGCGAACAGCGGAAAGAGGGCCGGAGGCCGGCCCTTCGTCTCGGTCATTCCGCGCCCGCCAAGCGCAGCCACGCATCCTCGTCGATCACCTCGACGCCCAGCTCGGCGGCCTTGATGGCCTTCGATCCCGCCCCCGGCCCGGCGATCAGCAGGTCCGTCTTGGCGCTGACCGAACCGGCGACCTTGGCGCCCATCGCCTCTGCCCGCGCCTTGGCCTCGGCGCGGGTCATCCGCTCCAGCGTGCCGGTGAAAACCAGCGTCTTGCCGGTGATGGGCGTGTCCACCGCGACGCGCGCCGCCTCGGGCTGGATGGCGAGCTGTGCGACGAGCCGCTCGATCCCGGCCCGCTCGGCCTCCTGCTGGAAGGTCGTGACGAGCGAGGTGACCAGCACCGCGCCGATCCCGTCGATGCCGGTCATCTCGGACCAGTGGGGGCTGTCCGGCAGCGCGAGGCGGCGCGTCCGGTCGTCGGGCGCGGTGAAGGCCGGCTCCTGCGCCGCGCCGTCGATGGCCTGAACCAGCGCCTCCCAGGTGCCGAAATGGCGCGCCAGAACGCCCGCCGCGACCTCGCCCACATGGCGGATTCCAAGCGCAAAAATGAGGCGCGACAATGCAATGGCCCGCCTCTCCTCGATCGCGTCGAACAGCTTCTGGGCCGAGCGGGCGCCGAAGCCCTCGCGGTTCTTCAGCTTGCCGAGGTTCTTCGCATCCCGCTGCGCCAGCGTGAAGATGTCGGCCGGCTCTCGGATCGGCAGGTCGGTGTCGGCGAAGAACATCTCGATCTGCTTGGCGCCGAGGCCGTCGATGTCGAAGGCCGCGCGGCTGACGAAATGCTTCAGCTTCTCGACCGCCTGCGCCGGGCAGACAAGCCCGCCCATGCAGCGACGCACCGAGTCGCCCGGCTCGCGGATCGCCTCGGACCCGCATTCGGGGCAGACCTCGGGAAAGGCGAAGGGGGCGCTGCCTTCGGGCCGGCGCGACAGGTCCACATCGGCGATCTTCGGGATCACGTCGCCGGCGCGGTAGACCTGCACCCAGTCCCCCTCGCGGATGTCGCGCCCCTCGCGGATCGGCGCGCCGGTATTGTCGCGCCCGGCGATGTAATCCTCGTTGTGCAAGGTGGCGTTCGAGACGACGACGCCGCCCACCGTCACCGGCTCGAGCCGCGCGACCGGGGACAGCGCCCCGGTGCGCCCCACCTGAATCTCGATCTTGTTGAGCCGCGTCCAAGCCAGCTCGGCCGGGAACTTGTGCGCCAGCGCCCAGCGCGGCGTGGTCGAGCGGAAGCCGAGCCGCGTCTGCAGCGCCAGATCGTCCACCTTGTAGACCACCCCGTCGATGTCATAGCCGAGCGTCGCGCGCTGCTGCTCGATCCCGGCCCAACCTTCGACCATCTCCTCTGCGCTCTCGCAGCGCTTCATCAACGGGTTGGTCTGGAAGCCCAGCTCCGCCAGCCGTGCCACCGCCCCCGACTGCGTGTCCGCCAAGGGCGCCGAGACCTCGCCCCAGCCATAGGCGAAGAAGCGCAGCGGACGGCGGGCGGTCACGGCAGGGTCGATCTGGCGCAGGCTGCCGGCGGCAGCGTTGCGAGGGTTGGCGAAGACGCGTCCCTCGCCCGAGGCATTCAGCGCCTCGAAATCGGAATGGGCCATGTAGACCTCGCCGCGCACCTCCAGCACCTCGGGCGCACCTTCAAGCTGCTGGGGGATGTCGGAAATCGTGCGGGCATTGGCGGTGACGTTCTCGCCCACGGCGCCGTCACCGCGCGTCGCCGCCTGCACCAGCGCGCCGCCCTCGTAGCGAAGCGACAGCGAGAGGCCATCGATCTTCGGCTCGGCCGTGAAGGCCAGCGGCGCGTCGGGCTTGAGGCCGAGGAACTTGCGGATGCCGGCGACGAACTCGGTCACCTCCCCCTCGTCGAAGGCGTTGGCCAGCGACATCATGCGCTGCGCGTGGGTGACCTTGCCGAAGCCCTCGGCCGGGGCGGCGCCGACCTTCGCCGTGGGGCTGTCCGGCATCGCCAGCTCGGGATGCGCCTCCTCCAGCGCGGCCAGCTTGGTCTTCAGCTCGTCATATTCGGCGTCGCTGATCGCGGGCGCGTCATGGGTGTGATAGGCGGTGTTCGCCTCGGCAATGCGGACCGAGAGATCGGCGATCCGGTCCGCCGCATCCTGCGCCTGCCTGTCGCTGCCGCCCTTGCCCGCCATTCGCCTCTCCTTCTGCTTCCCGGAGATATTGCCGAACTCGGACCGCGCGTCCAGCAGCCGGGAACGATTGGCGTCCCCGGCGGTTCCCCAGCCCCAAGAGACAGGAGACCGTCATGACCCATCACCGCCCGCCCGCCCGCCACCGCTCGTCCGTGCCTATGCCGCTCATCGGGGCGGCGGTGGCGGGCCTCGCCTCGGCGGCCTATGTGGCGGCGCGGGTCGCCGCGGCCGAAAAGGCCCACCCGCCGACCGGGCGCTTCGTGACGGGACAGGGCGCGCGGCTGCACGTGGTCGAGCGCGGCGAGGGGCCGCCCCTGGTACTGATCCACGGCAATTCCTCGATGGGGATGGACTGGCTGCTGAGCCCCGTAGCGAAGATGGCGGCGCGCAGCCACCGTGTGATCGTGCCCGACCGGCCGGGCTATGGCTACAGCACCCGCCCCCGCGGCCGGGCCTGGGGCCCCGAGGAGCAGGCGGACGCGCTGGCCGAGGCCTTGGGCAAGATAGGCGTGCGGCGCGCGCTGGTCGTCGGGCACAGCTGGGGCGCGATGGTGGCGGCGGCGCTGGCGCTGGATCATCCGCAGCTGGTGCGCGGGGTGATCCTGGAGGGCGGCTACCTCTATCCCCGCCCCCGTCCCGACATCCTGATGAAGGCGCCGGACGCGCTGCCGCTGGTGGGCGATGTGCTGCGCTCGACCGTCTCGCCGCTGGTGCATGTCGCGCTGTGGCCGGCGCTTCTGAAGCTGCTCTGCGCGCCGGGCGAGGTGCCCTCGCAGCTGTGGCAGCTGCCGCCCTGGCTGATCTTCCGTCCGCGCGGCCTCAGGGCGGCGGCGCAGGAATTCGCGACGATCCTGCCTTCGGCCGCGCGCCTGGCAAGGCGCTACCGCGACATTCAGCAGCCGCTCGGGATCATCGGCGGACGCGACGACAGCTTCGTTGCGATGAAGCACCACAGCGTGCGGCTGGCGCACGAGATGCCGCAGGCGATGTTCCGCAGCATCGAGGGCGCGGGCCACATGTCCCACCACCAGGACCCGCAAGCGATCATGGAGATGATCGCCGCCATCGACCGGCAGGCGCGCTGACTATTCGCTGAGAAGCACCGCCAGCGGCCGGGCTGCGAACAGCTCGGCCGCACGTTCGGGCGGCGCGGCCGGCGCGGCCGCCAGCAGGTCGCGCCACGCGCCCCCCGCCCCGCGCGGCAGCTGGAAGCTCGTCTCGCTCAGCGCGGCGGCCTCCGCCGAGGCGTGCAGGCGCGCGGCGACGAACAGCATCCGGCCGCCGTCACGTCGGATGAAGCCGAGGCAGCTGTCGGCCGCCGGCCCCTCGGCCGCGACAGGCTCGTAGCTGCCTTGCGCGAACAGCTCCGGCATTGTGGCGCGCAGCCGCAGAAGACGCGCGGTCAGCGCCAGCTTCACCATGTCGCCGCTGCGGCCCTCGGGGGCGACCGGCCCCTCCAGCACCTCGCGCAGCGCCTTCTGGCGGGCTTCGAAGTCCACGGGGCGGCGGTTGTCGGGATCGACGAGGCTCAGCTCCCACATCTCGGCGCCTTGATAGATGTCAGGCACGCCCGGGAGGGTCAGCTTGAGTGCCGTCTGGATGAGGCTCGCCGCCTCGGCATCTGAGGCAACGCGCCGCGCAAAGTCGCCGAAGGCCGAGCGGAACTCGGTCGAGCGCAACGCCCGGCCGATCAGCTTGCGGATGCGGTTCTCGTAGCCTTCGTCGCCGAAGACCCACCGGGTGTTCGCCCCCGCCTCGCGCACCGATTTCAGCATCGCCTCGGTCACGCGACTCTCGAAATCGTCGCCTTCGGCCTCGGGCCAGGCGCCGAGGAGCAGCTGGTAGAAGAAGTATTCCTCGTTCGCGTCCACAGGGGCGGCCGGATCGTGCAGCATCCCGTGCCACTCGGCCAGCTTCTGACGCCACAGCTCGGCATGGCTTGAGATCGTGACGATCCGCATCCGCGCATCCTCGCCGCGCTTCGTGTCATGGGACGAGGTGCCCAGCATGTTCCGCGGCGCCTCGCGCAGCCGCGTCGCCTGTGCGGTGTGGAACGAGGCCACCGGCAGCTGGAAGTGGCCCGGATGCGAGCCGACCTCGTTCAGCGCGATCAGACGGTTGAAGCGGTAGAGCGCCCGGTCCTCGAGCCCCTTGGCCATGACCGGACCCGACAGCTGCTGGAAGCGGGCGGCGGCCTCCAGGACCTCGGCCTCGTGGCCCTTGAGGCGCGCGGAGAGATCCAGCGTCAGGACGTCCTGCACCAGCGCCCAGGCTGCCGGGTCGATCTCGGGCGCGCGGGTCTTGGCGGCGCCGATGGCGGCGGTGATGCGCGCGCGGTCGCCGGGGCTGATCCCGTCCGCATCGGCATAGGCGCGGTAGATATCCAGCGCCGCGATGACCTGCGCCAGCGCCGCGCGGATCGTGCCGCGCCCCAAGTCCCCCCATTCCGGCACCAGCCGCGCGAGGGCGGCGACGCGGGCGGTCACTGCCTCCATCTCGGCGCGCATGGGGCCGTCGAGGACAGCCAGCTTGCCCTCATGCACCACCTCCTCGGGCGGGGCGGTGCGGGCGGTGAAGTCGTGATAGATGCGGGTCAGCGCCTCGGTGCCGGCGGGATCGGCCAGCAGCGTCACGATCTCGTTGCCGAACTCGTAGCCGGTGGTTCCGTCGGATTGCCAGCTCGCCGGCAGATGCTCCTCGGGACCTAGGATCTTCTCGACATAAAGCGGGAAGGGCCGCCCCGCCGCCTCGCGCAGCATGAGGCAATAACCCTTGGGATCGCGCAGCCCGTCGATATGGTCGATCCGCAGCCCGTCGATCGTGCCGTCGCGCAGGAGGGTCAGGACCAGCTTGTGCGTGGCCTCGAAGACCTCGGCCCGCTCGACCCGCACGCCGGCAAGATCGCTGATGGTGAAGAAGCGGCGGTAGTTGATCGCGTCGGCATCGAGATTGAACTTCGCCGCGCGCCAGTGCTGCCGGGCGATCAGCGCCTCCAGCATCACCGGCTCGCGCCATGCCGACAGATCGACCTCTGCGCCGGCAAGGCGGGCGAAGAGGTCCGGCCAGCGGGGGTCGCTCGCCTCGGCCTCGGCCAGATGGGTGAAGTCTTCGGCCCGGTCGCTGCCAGCGGTCTTCAGGATATCGTGGTAGTCGCGCGGGCAGATCGGCAGGCGGTGCGTGCCATGCGCCCAGATCGCGAGCCGCCCGTCTTCACCCAGCTTCAGCTCCAGCCCGCCGTCCTTGAGGACCGTCGCATAGGGATCGCCGAGGAAGGGGAACAGCACCTTCCCCTCCATCCCCGGCGCCTGCCAGTCGATGTCGAACCAGTGGGCGTAGGGGCTGCCCTGCCCCCACTCCATGACGCTGTCCCAGAAGGCGTTGTCCGCCCCGCCGATCCCCATGTGGTTCGGCACGAAGTCGAGGATCAGGCCCATCCCGGCCTGATGCAGCGCATCCGCCATGGCGCGGAAATCGTCCTCGGTCCCGAGCGCCGGGTTCAGGCGGTTGTAGTCGGTGATGTCATAGCCATGCGTGCTGCCGGCACGCGCCGCGAAGACCGGCGAGGCGTAGAGGTGGCTGATGCCGAGATCCTTCAGATAGGGCACCAGCGCCGTGGCGTCGGCAAAGGTGAAGTCGGCGGTGAATTGCAGTCGGTAGGTGGCGCGGACGGGGATCATCTGGGATCTTTCGGGCGTTCGGCGGCGATGGCCGCCGTGATGTCGGTGAAGAGCGGGCTTTTGAGCAGGTCCGCGAGATCCAGCCCCAGCTTCCGGCGCCAGTTCGGATATTCGTCCACGGTCGAGGGCACGTTCACCGGCTCCAGCTCGCCGGCCAGATCCTCCAGCCGCACCGCCATGAGGCGCGAGGGCGCGCGGGCGAGGTGCCGGTGGACGGCCACCGTCAGCACCGCCGGCGCGTCATCGGGATCGAACTGCGGGTCGGCCAGCAGCCGGGCGGCGGTGAGGTCGTCCAGAAGGTCCATGCGCTCGGTCTCGCGCGCCTCGGCCTGATCGGCGGCGGCCTCGTCGCTGATGAAGCCGAAGCCGTGGCGCAGGCTCACGTCGTCGCCGCGCCACCAGCCGCGGAAGGTCGGCAGGTCGTGGGTCGACAGGCACACCAGCGCCTCGCGCGGGTAATCCTCGGGCGGGATGAAGCCGTCCTCGTCCCGCTCGAAGAAGAAGATGCGGTAGGACAGGATGCGGCAGGCCTCCATCACCTCGCGGAAGCCGGTGGGGACGTTGCCCAAGTCCTCGCCGATGATGGTGGTGCCGTTGGCCTGCGAGGCCTCGGCCAGCGCGGTCAGCATGTCGGCGATGGGGTAGCGGGCATAGGTGCCCTCGGCCGCGCTGGCGCCTTCGGGCATCAGGAAGAGCTGCCAGAGGCCCATCGCGTGGTCGATCCTGAGCGCGCCGGCCTGTTTTGTCGCCTGCGTGATCAGGGCACGGAAGGGCGCGGCCTTTTCGGCCGCCATTGCCAGGGGCGAAAGCGGCGCGAGACCCCAGTCCTGCCCCTGCTCGTTGAAATAGTCCGGCGGCGCGCCGATGCGGACATTCGGCAGGACCAGCGGGCTGCCCCAGCTGCCCGAGCCGTCCGCCGCCTCGCCCACCGCGAAGTCGAGATAGAGCCCGATCCGCATCCCCTCATCGGCACACAGCTCGCGGAGCGCCTGAAGCTGGCGCGAGGCAAGATATTGCAGCCAGATGTGGAAGCCGATCTCGGCCTGATGGGCGGCCGAAAAGTCCTGCACCGCCCTTGCCTTCACATCGTGATACTCGGCGGGCCAGGAGAGCCAGCCGGCGCCATGCCCTTCGGTCACCATCCGCGCCGAGAGCGCCTCGAAGAGCGCGTGGCGGTAAAGCTCCTCGCCGCCCTCGACGGCGAAATCCTCGGGCAGGTCGGCGCCTGCGCCCCAGATGCGCCGCAGGACGGCCAGCTTGGTTTGCGCAACGCCGGGATAATCGACCAGATCGCCGGCCCGCAGGTCGGCCAGCAGGTCGGGCGCGATCATGGCCGGATCGAAGCCGGGCACATCCTCCATCGCGATGTAGAGCGGGTTCAGGAAGCGCCGGTTCGACGGTGAGAAGGGGCTGCAATTCTGCGGCGCCGCCATGAACATGGCGTGCAGCGGGTTGAGGCCGACGAAATTCGCCCCCGCCGCCGCAGCGACCGGGATCAACGCGGCGAGATCGGCGAAATCGCCGATCCCCCAGTTCCGATCGCTGCGCAGCTGGTAAAGCTGCAGGGCGATGCCCCAGTAGCGGCCCTCGCCGGGGACAAAGCACCTGGCGCCCTTTGGCGCCTCCAGCGTCGGCTCCTCGTCCAGCGGAGGCATGTGGTCGGCGCCGAAAGCGACCAGCAGCGCCTCCAGCGTCGCCTCGGGTGCCTCGTGGATCTTGCTGCCGATTCCCTCGTAGTCTGGCTGGATTCCGTAGCTCTTGGCGCGGTCCTTGAGGCTCATGCCGCGTCGTCCAGGAACAGCGCGACGTGATGCGCCGCAAGCGGGCCGCTGTTGCCCCAGATGCAGTGGCCTTCCGCCTCGGGCAGAGTGGCCTCGGCCTCCGACAGGTTCGCGCGCAGCCGCAGGACGGCGCCGGCCAACTGCCAGTCCACCGCGATCAGCCCGTCCTTGGCCACCAAGACCGACCCGCCGTGGCCGGGAGCGCCCTTCAGATGCGGCACGACATGCTCGCGCCGGACCTGCAGCAGCGCGCGGGTCAGCGCCAACCAGTCGCTGCCATCCTCCGTCTCCGCATGGGACCAGTCGATGCGCGAGGCGTTGAAGGTCCCCACGTCGTTCGGATCGGGTATGCGGGCGCGGCTTTCGGCGTCTTCGAAGGCCTTGAAGCCGCCGAACTCCTTCCGCCGCCCTTCGCGGACGGCATCGGCCAGATCGCCGTGGAAGTCTGTGAAGAAGGCGAAGGGCCGCGTCTCGCCCCATTCCTCGCCCATGAAGAGCAGCGGGATATGCGGGGACAGAAGGTGGATCGTCATCAGCGCCCGCACCATCGGCGTGCTCGAAAGTGCCAGAAGCCGTTCGCCGAAGGCGCGGTTGCCCGTCTGGTCGTGGTTCTGGAGAAAATCGACGAAGGCCGTGGGCGGCAGGTGCGCCGAAGGCTCGCCGCGAGCCTCGCCGGCATGGGGCAAGACCTCGCCCTGCCAGACGAAGCCCTCGGCCAGCGACCGGCCCAGCTTGCCCCAGGGGTCTTCGGCAAAGTCGGCGTAGTAGCCCTCGGTCTCGCCGGTGGCGACGACATGGACAACATTGTGGAAGTCGTCGTTCCATTCGCCGGAATAGAGGACCGGGCGGCCCGCCTCGTCCCGGCCATGCAGGCGCGTGATGTTGCGGTTGTCCTCGGTCGTCAGATGGGCGTTCGGGAAGCTGTCGCGGATGCGGGTGGCGATCTCGGCCAGGATCTCGGGCTCGGAGCGGTCGCGGACATGGTCCACCGCGTCGAGTCGCAGCCCGTCGAGGTGATACTCGTCCATCCAGTAGAGCGCGTTCTCGATGAAGAACTTGCGCACCGGGTCCTTGGCATAGGCAATTGCGTTGCCCCAGGGGGTCTGCCGGTCCGGGTCGAAGAAGTCGGGCGCGTAGGAGGGAAGGTAATTTCCCTCGGGCCCAAAGTGGTTGTAGACCACGTCCAGCAGGACCATCAGCCCGGCCTTGTGGGCCGCGTCGATCAGCGCCTTGAAGTCGTCGGGCGACCCGTAGGCCGGGTGAGGCGTGTAGGGCATCACGCCGTCATAGCCCCAACCCCGGTTCCCCTCGAACTGCGCCACCGGCATGATCTCGACGGCGGTGATGCCGGTCTCGGCCAGATGCGGCAGCTTCTCGATGGCGGCGCGGAAGGTGCCTTCGTCAGTGAAGGTGCCGATGTGGATCTCGCAGATCACGGCCTCTTCCCACGGGCGGCCCTGCCACTCGGACCAGTCGAACGCCTCGGGATCGACGAGCCGCGAGGGGCCGTGCACGTCCCCCGCCTGCGCCCGCGCGGCTGGGTCGGGAACGGTGCGCCCGTCCGGCAGCAAAAAGGCATAGTCCTCACCCGCCCTCGGACCAGGCAGGTCTAGAGAGAACCATCCCTCGCCCTCGGCCTGCATGGGGTGATCCGTGCCGCCGTGGCGCAGGGCCAGGCGGTCCTCGCCAGGCGCCCAGAGGCGGAAACGGGCGCCGGTCTCGGTCAGCTCGGCGCCCCAGCTCTTTCGGAAGGCGCGCTTCATTCGCCCCGATCCTCGAGCACGAGGAGACTGCGCGAGGAAAGATCGACGCTCTCGCCCTCGACCGGGGGCGCGCGGCGGACATGGACGGTGCCAGCGTCGGTATCGACAAGGCAGGCCCAGCTTGCCGCATAGATCGGCGCCGGCAGCTTGAAGCTGACCGAGTCGTAATGGCTGTTCAGCAGGACGAGAAGGCCCTGCGAGGCGTTCTGCAGCTTCATGCCGACCACGCGGCTATCCGGGTTGTGCCAGTCGCCCTCTTCCATCGCCGCACCGTCCGGGCGCAGCCACTCGACCTTCACCTCGTGCGCCTTCTTGTGCAGGAACGCCGGCAGCGACAGCAGCGGGCGCGAGCGGCGCAGCGCGATGAGGCCGCTGAGGAAGTCGCGGAAGGCCGCGTTCCCCTCGTCCACGCCCTTAAGGTCCAGCCAGTTCATCTCGTTGTCCTGGCAATAGGCGTTGTTGTTGCCGCCCTGCGTCCGGCCGATCTCGTCGCCCATCAGGATCATCGGCGTGCCCTGCGACAGCAGCAGCGTCGCCATCATCGCCCGGCGCATCTTGTCGCGCAGCGCAAGGATCTCGGGGTCGTCCGTCGCGCCCTCGACGCCGCAGTTCCAGCTGCGGTTGTCGGAATGGCCGTCGCGGTTGTCCTCGTGGTTCGCCTCGTTGTGCTTGTCGTTGTAGCTGACCGTGTCCATCAGCGTGAAGCCGTCATGGGCGGTCACGAAGTTGACGCTGGCCCACGGACGCCGGCCGCGCTTGTCGAACTTCTCGGCCGAGCCGGTCAGGCAGGACGCCAGCGCCGGCAGGGTCGACGGGTCGCCCTTCCAGTAGGACCGCACGGTGTCGCGGTAGGTGTCGTTCCACTCGGCCCAGCCCGGGGGGAAGTTGCCGACCTGGTAGCCGTTGACGCCGGTGTCCCAAGGCTCGGCGATCAGCTTGACCTTCGACAGGACCGGGTCCTGCCGCACCGCGTCGAGGAAGGTGGCCGAGGGGCTGAATTGGTCGCGGTCCCGCCCCAGGGACGAGGCCAGGTCAAAGCGGAAGCCGTCGACATGGCAGCTTTCCACCCAGTAGCGCAGGCTGTCCATGACCATCTGCAACACGCGCGGATGGGTCATGTTGACCGTGTTCCCGCAGCCCGTCGTGTCGAAGTAGTAGCGCGGATCGTCGGCAAGGATGTAGTAGCTGGCATTGTCGATGCCGCGGAAGCTGAGGGTCGGTCCCATCTGGTTGCCCTCGGCCGTGTGGTTGTAGACCACGTCCAGGATCACCTCGATCCCCGCCTCGTGAAGGCGGCGGACCATCATCTTGAACTCGTGCAGGTTCGCGCCCGGCGAGATGTAGCGCGTCGCCGGGGCGAAGAAGCCGATCGTGTTATAACCCCAGTAGTTCGTCAGCCCCTTCTCGATCAGGTAGCGGTCGTCGAAGAAGGCCTGCGCCGGCATCAGCTCGACCGCGGTCACGCCCAGCTTCACGAGGTGGTCGATCACCTTCGGGTCCGCGAGGCCGCCGAAGCTGCCGCGCAGGTTGTCGGGCAGATCGGCGCTGAGGGCGGTGATGCCCTTCACATGCGCCTCGTAGATGATCGTCTCGGCCCAGGGCGTGTTCGGCCGGATGTCCGGCCCCCAGGTCGCGGCCGGGTCCACGACCACGCATTTGGGCATCACGAAGGCGCTGTCGCGGCGGTCCATCGACAGGTCCTCGCGCGCGTGGCCGATGCGGTAGCCGAAGGCGGCGTCGTGCCAGTGGATCTCGCCGTGCAATTGCAGCGCATAGGGGTCGATCAGCAGCTTGTGCGGGTTGAAGCGGTGCCCGTTCGCCGGATCGTAGGGGCCGTGGACGCGGTAGCCGTAAAGCTGGCCCGGCCGCACCTCGGGCAGATAGCCGTGCCAGATCTCGTCCGTGTATTCCGGCAGCGTAACCCGCGCGATCTCGCGCTTGCCGCGGCTGTCGAAGAGGCAAAGCTCGACCTTGGTGGCATGGGCCGAGAAGATGGCGAAGTTGGTGCCCGAGCCGTCCCATGTCGCACCGAGGGTCCAGGGCGACCCCTCGAGGACGGTAAATTCCTGTTTGGTCATTCGGGTGTGATCACAATCGTCGCCAAGGGTGGAAGCACCAGGCGCAGCGACTGGCTGCGGCCGTGCCAAGGGGTGTCGTCCGTCGTCAGGCGGCCGTGATTGCCAACGTTCGAGCCGCCATAACGATCCGCGTCCGAGTTGAAGATCTCGCGCCAGTTGCCTGCCACGGGGGCACCGACCCGGTAATCGTAATGAACCTGCGGCGTCAGGTTGCAGACGACCATCGCGGGCGGGCTGCCGTCATCGGACTTGCGCAGGAAGACCAACACCGAGTTGGCCACGTCGCCCGCGTCGATCCACTCGAAGCCCTCGGGGTCGCAGTCCAGCCGGTGCAGCGCCGGTGTCTCGCGATAGATGCGATTGAGGTCCGCGACCGCCGACTGCACGCCCGCATGCAGCGGGTCCTCCAGCAGGTGCCAGTCCAGCGACTGGTCGTGGTTCCATTCGCGGTCCTGCGCGAACTCGCACCCCATGAACAGAAGCTTCTTGCCCGGATGGGTCCACATGAAGCCGAAATAGGCGCGCAGGTTCGCGAATTTCTGCCAGCGGTCGCCCGCCATCTGACGGATCAGCGAGCCCTTGCCGTGCACCACCTCGTCATGGCTCAGCGGCAGGACGAAATCCTCGGAAAATGCGTAGACGAGGCCGAAGGTCAGGTCGTGCTGGTGATGCCGCCGGTGGATCGGATCGCGCCGGAAATAGCCGAGCGTGTCATGCATCCAGCCCATGTTCCACTTGAAGCCGAAGCCCAGACCGCCCTCGTTCACGGGGCGGCTGACCATCGGGAAGGCGGTCGATTCCTCGGCGATGGTGATGGCGCCGGGCTGGTCGCTGACCACCCGCTCGTTCACGTCGCGCAGGAAGCTGATCGCTTCCAGGTTCTCGCGCCCGCCATGGGCGTTCGGCACCCACTCGCCGTCCTTCCGCGAATAGTCGAGATACAGCATCGAGGCCACCGCATCGACGCGCAGCGCGTCGACGTGGAAAAGGTCCAGCCAGTAGAGCGCCGAGCTTTGCAGAAAGTTCGACACCTCGCGCCGGCCGAAGTTGTAGATCAGCGTGTTCCAGTCTTGGTGGAAGCCCTGGCGCGGATCGGCATGCTCGTAAAGCGCGGTGCCGTCGAACTGCGCCAGGCCGTGCGCGTCCGAAGGGAAATGCGCCGGCACCCAGTCCACGATGACGCCGATGCCGGCGCCGTGCAGGCAGTCCACCAGACGCGCGAAGCCCTCGGGCGGGCCGAAGCGGCTGGTGGGCGCGAAAAGGCCGATGGGCTGGTAGCCCCAGGAGCCGGTGAAGGGATGCTCGCTGACGGGCAGGAATTCCACATGGGTGAAGCCCATGCGGGTGACATAGTCCACCAACTCGCCGGCGAGGTCGTCGTAGTCGAGGACCGCGTCCCCCTCGCCCCGCCGCCAAGAGCCCAGGTGCACCTCGTAGATCGAGATCGGCGCCTGCCGGTCCTGCTTCGCCGTGCGCACCTCCATCCAGTCCTCGTCCTGCCAGTCGTGCTGCGGCAGGCCGTGGATGACCGAGGCGGTCTCGGGCGGATGCTCATGCGCGAAGCCGAACGGGTCGGCCTTCAGCGGCAGGCGGGCGCCGTGGGCGCTGACGATCTCGTATTTGTAGATCTCGCCGGGACGCAGGCCGGGGATGAACAGCTCCCACACGCCCGGGCCGATGCGCTTCCTCATCGGGTGGCGGCGACCGTCCCATGCGTTGAAATGGCCGACCACGCTGACGCGGCGGGCGTTCGGCGCCCAGACCGCGAAGGCGACGCCCTCGACCCCCTCATGGGTCATCGGATGCGCCCCGAGCCGGTCATAGAGCCGCCGGTGCCGGCCCTCGGCGATCAGGTATTCGTCCATCTCGCCCAGCACCGGGCCGAAGCGGTAGGGATCGTCCACCTCCCATGCGTGATCGCCGGCCCGCATCGCGAGGCGGTAATCCGTCGCCTCGGCCGGGCCGCAGAAGAAGCCCTCGGGGCTGACGCGGTCTAGCTTGCGGCGGGTGCCGCCCGCGACGACCTCGACCTCGGCGGCCTGCGGGGCGAAGACGCGGACCTGCCCGTGATGGGGACCGAGGACGGCGAACGGGTCGTGATGCTGCCCGCGCAGCACCGCCTCGATGTCGGAGTGGGTCAGCCCTTCAGGCAGTTCGGTCACTACGTCGGTCATGTCGTCTCCCGTGCCAGCAGGTCGAGGATGCCCGACAGCGGTATCCCGACCCAGCCCGGCCTGTTGCCCAGCTCGTAGCCGGTCTCGTAGATCGCCTTCTGCAGCAGGAAGAGGTCCAGAAGGGCCTCGCCCGCCTTGTCGTCCGACGGCAGGTTCGGCGCGCCCCTGGCCGTGTCGCGATAGGCCGACAGGAAGTCGGCGCTGGCCTGCTGGCGCCACGCCTCGATCCGCTCCAGCGCGCGTTCGGCCGTGCTGCCGAAGCTCGCGCGGTGGCGCGCGACCACCGTCATCGCGGCATAGTCGAAGGAGCGCAGCATCCCCGCCACGTCGCGCAGGGGCGAGGATTTCGCCCGCCGCTCGTCCAGGCTGCGCGCCGGCTCGCCCTCGAAGTCGATGATGGCGACGTCGTTCTGCGCCAGAAGCACCTGGCCGAGGTGGAAATCGCCATGAATGCGCGACACCCCGCCCGAGGCAGCAATCTTCCCGGCCGCCCGCACCCGCGCCAGCAGCGCCTCGCGCTGCTCCATCAGCGCGGCAGCCAGCGGCGCGGCGTCCTCGGGCAGATCGGCCTGCGCCAGCCGGTCCAACATCGCGCCGGCCTCGGTCTCGACCTCAGCGGTCCAGCTGGCCAGATGGTCCTCGGTCAGCGCCTCGACCGCGAAGGCGGGATCATCCGTCTCGGCGGCGAGCGCGCGGTGCAGCTCGGCCGTGCGCTGGCCCAGAAGCCTGCCGATGGAGAGCGGGAAGTCGAAGCCATGCGGCTCGTGCACCGCCTCGCCGGCCGAGGTCCAAGTCTCGTGCTCGTTCAGCTCCAGCATTAGCGCGTCCACGATGCCCGTCCAGGCGTCGCCGCGGTTCGGCACGAAGGCGAAGGCCGCGGCCAGAACGGTCTGGTTCTCGCCCTGGTGGGTCAGATGGCCCAGGTAGCGCGGCGTGTGCTGGAAGCCCGCCACCTCTGTCAGGAAGCGCGCGACCTCAACATCGGGCTGCGCACCCGAGCGGATGCGGCGGTAGAGCTTGAGGATGATCTTGTCCGAGAAGGCGATGGACAGGTTCGACTGCTCGACGCCCAGCTGGCGCGGTGTGCCCGGCTCCTCGATGGCCTGCAGAGCGTCCGAGCCGGTGAAGCGCAGATCGCCCTTGGCCGTCCCGGCCCGCATCCCGTCCAGCAGGATCTCGGGCAGGCGCTCGTCGAAGGCGCCGTCCACCAGCGCGCCGACGCGGGCGGTGTGGCGGATCTTGGCCAGCGTATAGGACAGCTTCGGCGCGCCGGGACGCAGGTTCTCATCCCCCCACCGGGCCGCGATGGGCAGGAAGTAGTGCTGCACCTCGCCGCCGCCGGCGGGCGTCACCTCGATCGAGGCCAGCGCGTGCTCGCCCTGCCCCAGTTCGCCCATCTGCGTCAGCTTCACCGCGGCCGGCGCATCGTCCTTCATCGCGAACCAGCGCTGCAGGGGCAGCCATTGCGGCAGCACCTCGGTCTGGAACTGCTTGCCCTCTCGCCCGCCGAGCGCGGTCGAGACGCGGCCGTCGCGGCTGGTCAGGGTCATGAACTCGGGCAGGATGTCGGGCAACTGCTCGTGCCAAGACGGCATCTCCTCCTCGCCCGACAGGGCGAACCAGTAGAAGCCGTAGGCCGGCAGGGTCAGCATGTAGGGCAGGTCCCCGACGGGCGGGAAGGCCGAGCGGCCGGTCAGCTCGATCGGAACGCGGCCGCGATAGGCCGCCATGTCCAGCTCGACCGCCTGCGCCGCGTCCGAGAGGTTCGCGACGCACAGGTAGGCCCGCCCCTCGTGCTCGCGCACATAGGCGAGGATCTTGCGGTTCCGGGGATAGAGCAGCGACATCGTCCCGCGCCCGAAGGCCGGGTGCTGCTTGCGGACAGTGATCATCCGCCGCATCCAGTTGAGCAGCGAGGACGGATCGTCCGCCTGCGCCTCGACATTGATGACCTGGTGGCCGTAGACGGCGTCGATGATGGCGGGCAGGTAGAGCTGCTGGGGCTTGGCGCGCGAGAAGCCGGCATTGCGGTCGCCCGACCACTGCATCGGGGTCCGCACCCCGTCGCGGTCGCCCAGATAGTAGTTGTCGCCCATCCCGATCTCGTCGCCGTAATAGATGATCGGCGTGCCGGGCATGGACAGCAGCAGCGAGTTCAAGAGCTCGATCTTGCGGCGGTCGTTCTGCATCAGGGGCGCAAGGCGGCGCCGGATGCCCAGGTTGATCCGCGCGCGGGTGTCGGCGGCATAGGTCTGCCAGAGGTAGTCGCGTTCCTCGGACGTCACCATCTCCAGCGTCAGCTCGTCATGGTTCCGCAGGAAGATGCCCCATTGGCAGTTCTCGGGGATCTCGGGTGTCTGGCGGATGATGTCGGTGATCGGGTGCCGGTCAGCCTGCGCCAGCGCCATGTACATGCGCGGCATGAGGGGGAAGTGGAAGCCCATGTGGCACTCGTCCCCGTCGCCGAAATAGGGGCGCGTGTCCTCGGGCCACTGGTTCGCCTCGGCCAGCAGCATCCGGTCGGGGAAATGGGCGTCCAGATCGGCGCGAATGGCCTTCAGGACGTCATGCGTCTCGGGCAGGTTCTCGTTGTTGGTGCCGTCCCGCTCGACCAGATAGGGGATCGCGTCGAGGCGCAGGCCGTCCACGCCCATCTCCAGCCACATGCGCATGACCTTCAACACCTCGGCCAGCACCTTGGGGTTGTCGAAATTGAGGTCGGGCTGGTGCGAATAGAAGCGGTGCCAGTAATAGGCGCCCGCCACCGGGTCCCAGGTCCAGTTGGACTTCTCGGTGTCGAGGAAGATGATCCGCGTCTCGGGCCATTTCTCGTCCGTGTCGGACCAGACATACCAGTCGCGCGCGGCCGAGCCGGGCTTGGCGTGGCGTGCCTTCTGGAACCACGGGTGCTGGTCCGAGGTGTGGTTGATGACCAGCTCGGTGATGACGCGGATGCCGCGGCGATGCGCCTCGGTCACGAAGGCCTTGAAGTCCTTCATCGTGCCGTAGGACGGGTTGATCGAGCGGTAGTCGGCGATGTCGTAGCCATCGTCGCGCAGCGGCGAGGGGTAGAAGGGCAGCAGCCAGATCGCCGTGACACCCAGTTCCTGCACATAGTCCAGCCGCTGCATCAGCCCGGCGAAATCGCCGATGCCGTCGCCGTTGCTGTCCATGAAGGCCTTGATGTGCAGCTGGTAGATGACCGCGTCCTTGTACCAGTCGGGCTGGCTGCGGTCGATGCCGCCGGTGACGGCGAAGGTGGCGTTGTCGCGTTGGGGATTGGGACGATTCATCAGCGGGGGGCTCCGGGCGCGAACAATTGCCAGATGGCATAGGGGCGGGTTTCAGGGTCCATCTCCAGCCACTGGCTCTTGCCGTGCCAGGTGAAGCGGTTGCCGTGGATCAGGTCGCGGACCTCGACCGAGGCGTCGTCGGGCAGCCCGAACTCCCACAGGGGCACCTCGAACTGGAACGACTGCACGTTGTGCGGGTCGAGGTTGACGTGGAACAGCAGGAAGTCGTCGCCGGCCTGCTTGCCATAGGCCAGCACCTGCTCGTTCCCGGCATGGTAGAAGGTGAGGTTCGTGAACTGCTGCAGCGCGGGATGCTCGCGCCGCAGGCGGTTCAAGAGGCGGATGTCGTCCTTGATATGGCCGGGACGATCCATGTCCCAGGCCCGGATCTCGTATTTCTCGCTGTCGAGATACTCCTCCTTGCCAGGCACCGGCGTCGCCTCGCAAATCTCGAAGCCGCTATAGACGCCGTAATTGCCGCCAAGCGTCGCCGCCAGCGCCAGCCGCACCCGGTGACCGGCGCGGCCGCCGGTCTGCAGGTACTTGGGGTTGATGTCGGGCGTGTTGACGAAGAAGTTCGGCCGCATCACGTGGCGGCTCTCGGTCGTCGTCAGCTCGGTCAGATACTCCTCCAGCTCCCACTTCTCGTTGCGCCAGGTGAAGTAGGAATAGGACTGCGCATAGCCGACCTTGCCGAGCCGCTTCATGACCTTGGGCCGGGTGAACGCCTCGGCCAGGAAGATGACGCCCGGATCGACCTCGCGCACCTCGGCGATCATCCATTCCCAGAACGGGAAGGGCTTGGTGTGCGGGTTGTCGACGCGGAAGATGCGCACGCCGTGGCGGACCCAGAACAGCACCACGTCGCGCAGCGCATACCAGAGCGAGGGCAGCGCGCCGCGGTAGAAATGGACGTTGACGATGTCCTCGTATTTCTTCGGCGGGTTCTCGGCGAACTTGATCGTGCCGTCGGGGCGCCAGTCGAACCACTCGGGATGCTCGCGGATCCACGGGTGGTCGGGCGAGCACTGGATGGCGAAATCGAGCGCGATCTCCAGCCCGTGCTCCCTGGCCGCGTCCATGAGGCGCTTGAAGTCCTCGAAGCTGCCGAGTTCGGGGTGCAGCGCGTCATGCCCGCCGTCCGGGGAGCCGATGGCGTAGGGGCTGCCGGGATCACCCTCGGTCGGGGTCAGGCTGTTGTTGCGGCCCTTGCGGTTGGTCTTGCCGATGGGGTGGATGGGCGGGAAATAGAGCACGTCGAAGCCGAGATCGCGCACATAGGGGAGCCGCGCGATGACGTCGTCGAAGGTTCCGTGCCGCGCCGGATCGCCCGATTGCGAACGGGGCATCAGCTCGTACCAGGCGCTGAACTCGGCGGCCTCGCGGTCCACATGCAGCGGCAGGGTCTTGTAGCGCGTGAGGTTCGTGCGCGGCCCGATCCGGCGCATCAGCGCCAGCACCTCGGGCGCGCCGAGCCGGGCGAAGCGCGCGGCGTTGCTGTCGGGCCCGGCGGGCTTCATCAGCCCCTTGTCGTCCTTCAAGAGCGCCTTCAGCTGCTCCTTCTCCTCGCGCGCCGCACGGCCTTCCTTGAGAGCGGCGTCCAGAAGCTGGCGGCCCTCCTCCAGTTCCAGCGAGATGTCCTGCCCGGCGGCGTGCTTCTTGGTGACCTCCTTGCGCCAGGTGGCGAAGAGGTCGCGCCAGGCGATCAGCGTGAACTCGGCCATGCCCGCCTCGGGCAGGGTCAGCTCGACCTGCCAGCGGTCGTTGACGACGAATTCCATGGGATGCTCGGAGACGGCGCCGCCGCGCGAGCCGATCTGGATCGCCGCGTCGATGCTGTCATGCCCGTCGCTGAAGATGTCGGCTTCCAGCGTGAAGGCCCGGCCCGCCACGACCTTGGCCGCAAACCGGCCGCCGTCGATCTCGTGCGAGACGCCCTCGATCGCCAGACGCTCGGCCGCGAGCGCGTGCAGCCTGCTCTCGGACAAGGATGCCGACGCGGCGCCGGCTTCGGCCACCTGCCGCGTCCGACGCTTCGGCCGGCCTGGCGCCACGGCCATCTCTTCGGTCTCGCTCCGTTCCGTCTCGCTGTTACCGGTCCCTGCAGGCACGCACCATCCCCCCTCGCTTAGGTCGTTGCCTCAAAACGGGCGGGCCGACGAAATGTTCCGGCCGAAGCGCCCGGCGGCGCGGTCCTGCCCAGCAGACCGGCAGGGCCGCCGCTCAACCTGCGGCGGGCAGCAGCCGGCTTCTTGTCCCTGTCATGCAATCCGAAGTAGTGTCCCTCAACGCGGGAAGCAGCCGCGACGGGACAGTCGGCCAGATGGGGAAATCGACATGGCTTCAGGAATGAACGTGGCCGTCATCTGTGCCGCCAATCCCAGCAATTCCGGGATGTACTCGGTCGATCTAGCCGCGCGGCAGTTCTTCCAGAGCCGCGGCATCCCCTTCCAGCTGTTCGTCACGCAGATCAAGGGCCGCCAGGTCAAGCGGATGGGCGAACTGGAATTCCACCTGCTCAAGAGCCTGCAGAAGGCGCGCGGCTTCAGCCATATCGTCTACTGGGGCGACTTCCTGAACAATCCAGAATACGGACGGACGGATTTCGCGGCGCGGGACATCATGTTCCAGACCAGTCCCGATCTGGAGGCGGCAAAGGCGCGTTGGCTCGAGCTTTTCGCCCCGGACAAGGACGAGCGGCCGCTGCTCTCGATTGGCAACAACTTCCAGCACGACGCGCTGGACCCCGACCCGCTGTTCGCCGAGGCGACGGACCGCATCCAGCGCAACTTCCGCATCATCCTGCCCCGCGACGCCCTGTCGGTGAGCAACCTCTCGCGCAGCTTCCGCGCGGCGAACCTGCACAAGATCCAGCCGGGCATGGACTGCGCCTTCCTGCTGAAGGGCGAGCCTGCCGAGGAACGCGGGCCGTTCTTCAGCTATTACTTCGGCCGTTCGGGCTTCAAGGACCAGAAGCGCCTCGTCCGGCGGCTGGAGGAGGTGACGGGGCTGCAGGGCCGCGAGGTCTCTCGCTGGTTGCGGCTGGAGAAGGAGGGTCTGCACGGCCACTTCCAGGACCGCCGGCAGCAGCTGGCCTGCTCGCAGTTCGTGGTCACCGACGTCTATCACCTCTCGGTCAACACGCTGAACATGCGCACGCCGGTCCTGTGCCTCGGACGCCCGAGCCAGGCGCAGCAGGGAACGCTCGGCGACATGAAGAAGCGGTTCCTCTTCCAGATGCTTGGCCTCGGCGAGTTCTACGTCGAGAGCCAGCGCGCCAATTATGTCGACATCCACGCCTTCCTGGAACGCATCGCCGATCCGCGCGATTTTGACGAGCGGCTGGCGATCAAGGACGCGCTCACGTTGCGCTTCCAGCGCGACATCGAGACGGCGCTGGCGGCCTGATGGCCGCCGAGGCCGCCGCATGCCTGATCCGCTGCACCCGGATCGGCGCGCCGGAGCTGCGGCTTCACCGGCAGCTCGCCGCCGCGTTCGCGCGCGTCGTCTTCCTGCCTAACATGGACAGCCCGCCGCACGGCCTGCCGAGCGTGCCGGTCACCGCGGGCGCGCTATCCGCGCTCGGCTTCGGCAACCTGCCCTCTGACTGGGGCTGGTTCTGCGGGGACTTCTGCCTCTATCTGGCGCGCGCCGCCATGCCCGAGGTGCCGGGCTTCCTGCTGATCGAGAGCGATGTCTATCTCGGGGCGCCCGCGCTCCGGCGCCTGAGCGACCTCGTTGCGGACCGGCGCGATCACGCGATGGCGGCGCAACTGGGGCTGCGGGACAAGGCCCGCTATTCGAAGGGACTTGCGGCGCTCGGCGGCGAGCCGCGCGCCGGCTGCATCTTCCCCATCGTCCACGCGCCCGCGGCCCTCATCGACGACATGGCCGAGCTGCGCCGGCGCAGCCTCTCGTCCGGACGCGGCCGGCCCATCAACGACGAGGCGGTGCTCGCCGGCGCGGCGATGATGCACGGGCATCCGATGCTTGCGCTCGACCAGGAGGCGCCGGAGCTGTTAGGCCCGGCCACCTTCTCCACCAACCCGCCGCATCTTCTGGACGCGCTGCTGCGCGCGCAGCCGCCCGAGGCTCACCACCCTGCCCTGCCGCTGGAGGTGGTGCTGGCGCGGATCGCCGATCCGGCGCGCAACTACGGCGCCCACCGCCTGCGCCGGGTGCTGGCCGAGGCGGATGAGGGCGAGCGGACGGCGCTTCGGGACGCGCTCGACGCTGCCGCAGGCGCCCGGCCTGCGTCGTCGTGACCGGCGGCGCGGGTTGCGGCCATGCGCCGGGCCGGTCTATCCGTTGCCCGACGCAAGCAGGAAAGTGCCGCACATGATCGTTCTCATCGCAGCCCTGATCGGGGCAATCCTCGGCTGGCAGCGCGCGGCGCGGCTTGGCGGCAACCGCAAGGACCGCCTGCAATACGCGATCGTCTTCGCGCTCATGCTCGCCGTGGCGGGGCTCTTCGTGACGATCTTCGTGCATCGCGCGGCCGCATAGTCGCAGGCTCTGGCGGGCCGGCCCCGCGCCGCCCATATTCGGGTCATGCTGAAACTCACGCCGATCATCCTGCTGATCCTCTATGTCGCGGCCATGTGGTTCTTCTCGGCCTGGCGGCTGAAGCAGGAGCTGAACCAGAAGTCGTCGCCGCTGCGCCACCCGCGGCTGACCCCGATGCTCGAGCGGCTGGCCCGCGCGATGGACCTGCCGGCGGTCGAGGCGCATGTCTACGAGGTCGAGCCGGTGAACGGCCTCGCCGCCCCGGACGGGCGCATCTTCCTGACCCGCGGCTTCATCCGCAAGCTGGACGCCTGCGAGGTCACGGCCGAGGAGATGGCCAGCGTCATCGCCCATGAGCTGGGCCATGTCAGCCTCGGCCATTCGCGCCGGCGCATGATCGATTTTGCCGGGCAGAACGCGATCCGGCTGGCGCTGGCCGGGGTGCTGGGCCGCTTCCTGCCGGGCATCGGCGCCTGGATCGCGAACCTCATCGCCACCGCCGTCGCCGCGCGCCTGTCGCGCCAGGACGAGTTCGAGGCCGACCGCTTCGCCAGCGCGCTGATGATCAAGGCGGGACTCGGGACCGATCCGCAGAAGGCGCTGTTCCGCAAGCTCGAGCGGCTGACCGGCGCCAGCGGACCCGGGGCGCCGGCCTGGTTCCTCTCGCATCCGCCGGTGCAGCAGCGCATCGCGGCCATCGAGGCGCTGGAGACGCGCTGGCAGCGGCAATAGCGCGGTCCTGCAACCGCAGGGGGTTGTGAGGGCCGCCATTCCCCCTATGCTGCGGGCGAGAACGAGGCCCGCATGACCGCTCCCTTCCGCCGCCGCGTGCTGTATCTGCCGGGCTTCGATCCCATTCCGCCGCGCCGCTACCGCGAGCTCTACCGCCGCGAGGGGGCCGAGCAGGCGCGCCTGTCCGGCTACGAGCTGGCGCTGCAGCCGGCTCCGCCCGACCCAGCCCGCGGCTTTGCCTGGGACGTCCGCACGCGGATCGCGGCGCAGCCGGCCGAGGCGCGGATCGAGGTGCTGGTCTGGTCCGACATTGTGCAGGCGCAGATGCAGCGGGGCATCGCGGGGACCTATCTGCAACTGGCCCGCACCGTCTGGACCTATGCCGCGACCGGCACGCTCTGGCGGCTGGCGCGGCTGCGGCGGGGGCCGCTGATCGCTGCGCTCTACCCGGTGGCGGTGCTTCTGTGCCAGCTGCTGCTGGCCGCGCTGGCGGCGGCGGCGGTCGGCTACGGGGCGGCGGGTCTCGGCCTCTGGCTGGCGCTGCCGCTGGCACTCGCGGCGGGCTGGAGCGTTCTCGCGCTCGGGCGGCGGCTCGACCATCGGCTCTTCGCCTATTACCTGCTGCACGACTACGCCTTCACCGCGGCCCATGGCGGCGCCTACCCGCCCGCGCTGGAGGCCCGGCTGGCCGAGTTCCGCGCCACGCTGCAAGCGGCGCTGGCCGAGGAGCCAGACGAGGTGCTGGTCGTCGGCCATTCCTCGGGCGCCTATCTGGCGGTGTCGCTTGTCGCAGACCTGATCCGCGCGGGGCGGCGCAAGGGCGGCCCGGACCTGTCGCTCATGACGATCGGGCAGGTCGTGCCGATGGCCTCGTTCCTGCCGAAGGCGCGGCGGCTGCGGGCCGACCTGGCGCTGGTCGCGCGCGTGCCGGACCTGTTCTGGCTGGATGTCAGCGCGCCCGGCGACGCCTGCTGCTTCGCCCTTTGCGATCCGGTCGCCGTTTCGGGCGTCGGCGGGCCGGACCAGCGCTGGCCGCTGGTCATCTCGGCCGCCTACCGCCAGAGCCTCTCGCCCGAGAAGCAGCGCCAGATGCGCCACCGCTGGTTCCGCCGGCACTTCCAGTATCTCTGCGCCTTCGACCGGCCCGGCGATTACGACTATTTCGCCGTCACCGCCGGGCCGAAGACGCTGGCGCAGCGCTTCGCGGGGCGCAAGCAATCGCCCGGGCGGATCACCCGGCCCGCGCTGGCACGGCCATGAGGGCGCCCCGCCCGGACGGCGCCGAGGGCCGCGGCACGCTGCTGCGCCTCATCCGGGGCTTTCGCCGCGACCTGCTGACCGCCCTGCCCGAGCGGCTCTACCGCGCCTGGATGGCCGAGTTCCGCAGCCCGCTGATCCACAGCTTCTTCTGCAACGACCCCGTGCTGGTGCGCCTGATCCTGCAGGAGCGGCCGCAGGATTTCCCCAAATCCAGCCGCATGCGCGAGGGGCTGGCGCCCCTGCTGGGCGAGGGTGTCTTCATCTCGAACGGCGCGACCTGGGCGCGCCAGCGCCGGATCATCGACCCGGCCTTCGAGGGCGGCCGCGTCCGCCACGCCTACCCCGCGATCCTCGACGCCGCCCGCGCGGCCGTGGCCCGCCTGCCGGCAGGTGAGGTCGACATCGAGCCGCACGCCGCCCATGCCGCGGCCGACGTGATCTTCCGCAGCCTCTTTTCGCTGCCCGTCGAGCATGCCATCGCCGCCGAGGTTTTCACCGCCTTCCGCCAGCATCAGGAGGCGCAGCCGCTGGTGAACCTTGCCGGCCTCATCCCCCTGCCCCGCTGGCTGCCGCGACCGCATTCGCGCCGCACGCGCGAGACGGCGGGGCGCATCCGCGGCCTGATCGCCCGGCTGGTGGCGGCGCGGGTCGAGGCCATCGCGGCGGGCAGCGCGCCGGACGATCTGGCGACGAAGATCATGACGACTCCCGACCCCGAGACCGGCGCCTGTTTCAGCCGCGCCGAGATGATCGACCAGGTGGCGGTGCTATTTCTCGCCGGGCACGAAACCAGCGCCTCGGTCCTGGCTTGGGCGCTCTGGCTGCTGGCCGCCCACCCGGACTGGCAGGAGAAGGTGGCCGCCGAGGGTGCGCGGCTGAAGGGGGATTTCGCCTGCGTCGCCGATCTCCGCGCCAGCCGCGCCGTCTTCCGCGAGGCGCTGCGGCTCTACCCCGCCGTCGCCATGTTCGCGCGCGAGGCGAGCCGTCCCGAGACGTTCCGCGGCCGCCGCGTTCCGAAGGGCGCCCATTTGACCATCTCGCCCTGGCACCTGCACCGCCACCAGCGGCTCTGGGACCGGCCCGACGAGTTCGATCCCGCGCGGTGGGACACGCCTGAAGGCAAGGCCAGCGCCCGCGCGGCCTATCTGCCCTTCTCTGCCGGCCCCCGCGGCTGCCCCGGCGCGGCGCTTGCCATGGTCGAAGGCGTTGTCATGCTGGCCGCCATCGCCGGCGCGCACCGACTGGAGATCACGGCACGCGCGCCGCGCCCGGTGGCCCGGCTGACCATCCGCGCCGCCGACGGGATCTGGCTACGCCTGAGCCCGCGCTAGCGGAAGAGGACCAGCGAGCCCGGCGACCAGGCGAGGCGGGTGCGGGTGCCGACCTCCTGCACGTCGCGGCCGAAGACGTTGCGCATCGAGATGCGCACCGGCCGCGCCACCCCGTCCAGCCGCGCCGCCCCATCGAGGCGCAGGTCGTAATAGGTCATGTCGCCGTAGTAGACGACCTCGTCGATCGTCGCGTTCGTCTCGCGCGGCTGCGTGTGGGTGCCCGAGGGGCCGAGCAGCGTCATCGTCTCGGGGCGAAAGCCGATCATCGGGCCGCTGTCGGCGGCATTCGCGCGGCTGATCTGGCCGGGCGCAAGCTGCACCTCGCCAAGGCCCGCCACATCGACCAGCGCGCCCTCCGGCCCTTCGGACAGGATGCGCGCCGGCAGGAAGTTCATCACGCCGATGAAGTCCGCGACGCGGCGGCTGGCGGGGCGGGCGTAAAGCGCCTCGGGGCTGTCCATCTGCGCGATCTCGCCCTCGAACATCACTGCGATGCGGTCGGACATGACCAGCGCCTCTTCCTGGTCATGCGTGACCAGAACGAAGGTGATGCCGACCTGGCGCTGCAGCTTGATCAGCTCGACCTGCATCTGCTCGCGCATCTTGCGGTCCAACGCCGAGAGCGGCTCGTCCAAGAGCAGCACCTTCGGCTTCAGGATCAGCGCGCGGGCCAGCGCGACCCGCTGGCGCTGCCCGCCCGAGAGGGCATGGGCGGCACGGGCGCCGTAGCCCTTGAGGCCGACCATCGCCAGCGCCTCCTCGACCGCCGCCGTCTTCTCGGCCTTGGGACGCGGGTCGCGGCGCAGGCCGAAGGCGACGTTCTCGGCCACGGTCAGGTGCGGAAAGATCGCGTAGGACTGGAAGACCATGTTGGTCGGCCGCTTGTTGGCCGGCACGTCGCCCATGTCGCGCCCGTCGATCAGCACGACCCCGTCCGAGATGTCCTCGAACCCCGCGATGGTCCGCAGAAGCGTGGTCTTGCCGCAGCCGGACGGCCCTAGCAGCGAGAAGAACTCGCCCGCGCGGATGGTCAGGTCGATGCCGCGCAGCGCGTGGTAGTCGCCGTAATACTTGTCCACGCCCTTGCATTCGATCATCGGCTTCACGTCGGTCACATCAACCCTCCGGTGGGCGAGCCCCCGATGCGGGCGTTGCCCCGGCGGCGGAAATATTCGCCGAGCGCCAGAAGGACGATCGACAGGATGACCAGCACCGTCCCGAGGGCCATGATGACCGGGATCGCGCGCGGAAAGCGCAGCTGGCTGAAGATGTAGGTCGGCAGCGTCGGCTCGTTGCCGGCCAGGAAGAAGGCGATGATGAACTCGTCGAGGCTGATCGTGAAGCTGATCAGCAGGCTCGAGATGATGCCCGGCATCACGAGGGGCAGCGTCACCAGCCGGAAGGCGCCCCATTTCGTCTCGCCAAGGTCATAGGCCGCCTCCTCGAGGCTGCGGTCCAGCGAGGAGAAGGCGGTGGAGAGGACCGCGATCGCATAGGGCATGCAGATCAGCGTGTGCCCGACGATCACCGTCAGGATCGACAGCTGCACGCCCGTACCCAGAAGGACGACCAGCAGCGACATGGCGACGATGATCTCGGGCAGGACCATCGGCAGCAGGATGAAGCCCATGATGCCGCCGCGGCCCGGAAACTCGAACCGGGTCGAGGCGCGGGCGGCGAAGATCCCGAGGCAGGTCGCGAGGATCGAGGCCGAGACCGCGATGGTCAGCGAGTTCATCAGCGCCCGCCGCAGCGTCGCGTTGCCCCACATCTGCGCGAACCATTCGGTGGTGAAGCCCTGCAGCGGGAAGGCGATGACGGTGCCCGAATTGAAGGCGAAGAGCGGCAGCAGGATGATCGGCGCGTAGAGGAACAGAAGGTAGAAGAGCGTATAGAGCTGCAGGCCCCGCCCCTGACTTCTCATGGCGGGGGGTTTCATCGGCGCACCTTCAGGAAGCGGCGGTTCAGGGCCAGGAAGATCACGCTGACCAGTGCCACGATCACCATCGTCGTCACCGCCAGCGCCGATCCGAGGGGGCGGTTGTCCAGCGCCAGCATGTTCACCTGGATCATGTTGGCGATCATCGGAAAGCGTCCGCCGCCGATCACCTCGGGCGTGACATAGTCGCCGATGGTCGGGATGAAGACGATCAGCGTCGCCGCGATGACGCCCGGCATGGCCAGCGGCAGCGTCACCCGCCAGAAGGTCATCGCCCGACTCTCGCCCAGATCGCGCCCGGCCTCCAGCAGCGAGCGGTCGATCTTCTCCAGCGCGATGAAGATCGGCAGGATCGCGAAGGGCGCATAGGCATGGGCCAGCGTGATGACGATGGAGTTCACGTTGTAGAGGATGAAGGTCAGCGGCTCGTCGATGATCCCGAGGCCGGTCAGCGTTGTGTTGACCACGCCGTTGAACCCGAGGATCACCTTCCACAGGAAGACCCGGATCAGGTAGCTGGTCCAGAAGGGGATGGTGATCAGGAACAGCCACATCGCCTTCTTCTCGGGCCGGACGTGGAAGCTGACGTAATAGGCGACGGGAAAGGCCAGCAGCACCGTCACCAGCGTCACCACCGCCGCCACGATGAGCGAGCGGGTCATCACCACGCGCACGATGGGATCGGTGAAGACCTGGACGTAGTTGTCCAGCGTCGGCTCGCGGATGATCTCGAGATAGCCGTCGGTCAGGAAGCTGGTCGCGAGGATGGTCAGCAGGGGCGCGGCCAGCACCAGAAGCGCATAGAAGAAGGGCGGCGAGATGAGGCCAAGGCCCGCCCGCGCCTCTGCGTCCAACCTGCGTTTCGCCATCGCCCGTCCCTGCTTCGCGTTGGGCCATTCCTTCCACAGGAGCCGCGTCAGGAAAAGCGTTTTTGCACGCGCCGCCGCGACGGCACAGGGCCTGCCGCCCTCAGCGCCACCAGCGCCCGGTCAGCGCCAGCCGTGCCAGCGAGCCGCGCCGCTGGAAGGCGGAAAGCTGCGGCACCTCGGTGAAGGGATCGATCCGCCCGGCGATGATCTCGGAGAACAGCCGCGGCACGCGCGGGCCGGGATAGAGGGCCGCCGCCGCCGTCTTCGGCACCTTGCGGTGCAGCCGCGCCGCCAGCCGCAGCCCGTCGCGGCCGATCTCGGCCAGTTCCCGCGCCGCCTCGGGCGAGGGTTGGGCGAGGCCGAGCCGCATCCCCTGAAGCTGCGGCAGCGCCCGGAGCCAGGCGGCCAGTCCCGCGCCCCGCGCCTGCGCCATGACGATCTCGCGATGCCCCTCGGCCGCGCCGCAGCGCCTTGCGGCCTGCCACATCAGCTGGCCTGCGGTGGCGTCGACATAGGCCACGGCCTCGGCGACATCCGCGAACGGCTCGCGCGCGCAGTCCCGCCGCCGCGCCTCGGCCAGAGGCTCCAGCGCGCCCGCGTCCTGCCCCCAGGCCTCCCAGAGCGGGGTCAGCACGTCATGCAGCGGCGGGGCCTTGCCCTGCCCCATCTCGGTCAGCCGGTCCACCCACCATTGCAGCCGCATCTCGGCCAGCATCGGCTCGTTCGACTGGAACGGCGCCCGCGCGATCTCGAGGTTCAGCGCATAGAGCGTCAGCAGCGCCGGCCGGTCCTGCGGCCGCGCCACCAGCACCGCGCCGAAACGGTCGGGGTCGTGCTGACGCAGCGCCTCGGTGCAGGCCTCCAGCGTCATGCCCCCTGCGCCTCGGCCAGCCGCGCCAGGGCGTGCGCGTCGAAGCCCGCCGCCAGCGCCCATTCGGGGCCCGCCGCCGTGTCCTTCACCTCGACGCCGGCCGCCGCGAAGCCGTCGCGGATCGCATCCGCGCGGGCGAAGTCCCGCGCCTTGCGCGCATCCGCCCGCGCCGCCAGCAGCGCCTCGACCAGCCGCGCCGTGTCGTCGCCCGCCACGGCCCAGTCCCCCATCCCCGGCAGCAGCAGCCCCAGCATCCGGGCCGAGGCGGCCAGCCCCGCCGCATCCCCCCGGGCCGCCAGTTCGTGCAGCGCCGCGATTGCGCCCGCTGTGTTGAGGTCATCCGCTAGCGCGGCAATGACGGCGGGCGCCGGGCTTGGCGCGGGCTCGATGCCCGCGACGAGGCCGTGCCACCGCCGAAGCACCGCTTCGGCCTCATGCGCCTTCGCCTCGGTCCAGTCCATCGGCCGCCGGTAATGCGTCGACAGCATCACGAAGCGGATCACCTCGCCCGGCACCCCGCGGTCCAGGAGGTCGCGCACGGTGAAGAAGTTGCCCAGGGACTTGGACATCTTCCTGCCCTCGACCTGCAGCATCTCGTTGTGCAGCCAGACATTGGCAAAGCCCGCCCCGGGATGAGCGCAGCAGCTTTGCGCGATCTCGTTCTCGTGGTGGGGGAATTGCAGGTCGATCCCGCCGCCATGGATGTCGAAATGCGGCCCCAGCAGCGCCGCTGACATGGCCGAGCACTCGATATGCCAGCCCGGCCGCCCCCGGCCCCATGGGCTCTCCCAGCCCGGCAGATCGTCGTCCGAGGGCTTCCAGAGGACGAAATCCATCGGATCGCGCTTGAAGGGCGCCACCTCGACCCGCGCGCCCGCGATCATGTCGTCGACCGAGCGGCCCGACAGCTTGCCGTATTCCGGGAAGGAGCGGACATCGAAGAGGACGTGCCCCTCGGCGGCATAGGCGTGGCCGCGCGCGATCAACTCGCGCGTCATCTCGATCATCTGCGCGATATAGGCCGTCGCCCGCGGCTCGTGATTGGGGCGCAGGTTGCCGAGCGCATCCATGTCCGCGTGATACCAGGCGATGGTCTCGTCCGTCCGATCGGCGATCAGCGCCTCCAGCGGCGCCTCCGCGCCGGCCGCCCGGCGGCGCTGCGCCTCGGCGTTGATCTTGTCGTCAACGTCGGTGAAGTTGCGGACATAGGTCACGGCATCTGTGCCATAGACGTGATGCAGCAGCCGCACGAGCACGTCGAAGACCAGCACGGGCCGGGCGTTGCCCAGATGGGCGCGGTCATAGACGGTGGGTCCGCACAGATACAGCCGCACATTGCCGGGATCGATCGGCGTGAAGACCTCCTTGGTCCTCGTGCGGGTGTTCGTCAGGCGGATCTCGACCATCATGGCCCCCCTTGCTTGAAGTCCCAAGGGTCTAGCGCATCCCCGCGACGCGTTCCACCCAGGCAATCTGCCGCTGGAGGCAGTCCTTCAGCGCATAGCCGTCCAGAATGGTCTGCCGCGCCGCCGCCTTCAGCCGCGCCGCCTCGGCATTGCCTTCAAGCCCGCGGACCAGCGCGGCGGCCAGCGCATCGCGGTCGAAGAACGGCACCAGCCGGCCGTTCACCCCGTCCGTCACCAGCTCGCGCACCGGCTCGGAGTCCGAGGCGACGATGTAGGTGCCTGCCGCCATCGCCTCGGTCAGCGACCAGCTGAGAACGAAGGGGTAGGTCAGGTAGCAATGCACGCGCGCGATCTGCAGCAGCGACAGGTAATCGTCATAAGGCACGCGGCCGAGGAAATGCACGCGAGACAGGTCCAGACCCGGCAGTTCGGCCAGCATCTTCGCCTTCCAGCTGCCCCCCTCGCGCGGCGGGCCGCCATAGCTCACACCGTCGCCGCCCACGATCACCACCTGCGCCTCGGGCCGCGCCGCCAGCACCGCCGGCAACGCACGCATGAAGACGTGAAAGCCGCGATAGGGCTCGAGCGAGCGCGAGACGTAGCTGAGCACCTCGTCCGCTGCCGTCAGCACCCGCCCGTCCGGCAGCGTCAGGCGCGCGGCCGCGTCCGGCGCCACGCGGTCGGTGTCGATGCCGTCATGGATCACGGTGATCTTGCCCTGCAACTCTGCCGGGAAGCTGCCCGCCTGATAGTGCGTCGGCGCGATGGCGGCGTCCGCCTGGACCATCGCCTGGACCAGATGGGCGCTGCGGGCGACGGTGAGGAAGCGCCCCTCGTCCGTGCCCGCGCTCACCTCGGGGTCAAAGCCGACGTCCTGGCCGCGGGTGCGGTACATCAGCTCGGCATAGAGCAGCAGCTTCGCCTCGGGCCATATCTCGGTCAGCAGCAGCGTCTCGCCCCAGCCCGGATGGCCGATGATAAGGTCGGGCGCGAAGCCGTGCCGATCCCGCAGTGCTCGCGCGCCCCGCGCCGCCACCAGCGCCCGCTCGGCATGTTCGGCATAGGCGCGGCCCAGAAGGCCATTGACCGCGGGCGGCACCGGGGACTTGTAGCGCACCACCGGCACCGGGCTGGCGCGGCCGTTCCTCTCGTCCGTCAGAGCCAGCACCTCGTGGCCCCGCGCGGCCAGCGCCGGCGCGAGATGGGGGAACTGGCCGGGAAAGTTCTGGTGGACGAAGAGGATCCTCATCCGGCGGCCGGCACGGCGTCCGGAAAGGCGGCGCGGAGGAGCGCGCGGGTGTAGTCCTCGCGCGGCGCCGCGAAGATCTCGGCCGCGCTGCCCTGCTCGACCACGTCGCCGGCGCGCATGACCATGATGTGATGCGACATCGCGCGCACCACCCGGAGGTCGTGGCTGATGAAGAGGAACGCCAGTCCGTGCTTGCGCTGGAGCTCACGCAGCAGCGCCACGATCTGCACCTGCACGGTCATGTCGAGCGCGCTAGTCGGCTCGTCCAGCACCACGACCTTGGGGCGCAGGATCATGGCACGGGCGATCGCGATGCGCTGGCGCTGCCCGCCCGAGAACTCGTGCGGGTAGCGGTGCATCATGGCGGGATCGAGCCCGACCTCGGCCATGATCTCGGCCACCATCTGGCGCGGGTCGCGGCCCTTCTGGACGCCGTGCACGCCCAGTCCCTCGGCTATGATCTGCTCGACCGTCATGCGCGGGCTGAGGCTGCCGAAAGGGTCCTGGAAGACGATCTGCATGTCGCGGCGCAGGCGGCGCAGCTGACCGCCGCCCCAAGCCGAGATGTCCTGCCCCATGAAGAGGATCGGCCCCTCGCTCTCGATCAGGCGCATGATGGCAAGGGCGAGCGTGGTCTTGCCGCTGCCCGACTCGCCGACGATGCCGAGCGTCTCGCCCGCGCGCAGGCGCAGCGTGGCGTCGTTCACCGCCTTCACATGGCCGACGGTGCGGCGAAGCAGGCCGCGCTTGATCGGGAACCAGACCTTGAGGCCCTTCGTCTCGACCAGCACCGGCGCGGTCTCGGCGAGGGGTTCGGCGAGGCCGGTCGGCTCGGCCTCCAGCAGCTTGCGGGTGTAGGGGTGCCGCGGGCGGGCGAAGATGTCCTCGACCGGCCCCTGCTCGACGATCAGCCCGTCCTTCATCACGCAGACCCGGTCCGCGATGCGCCGCACGATGCCCAGATCGTGGCTGATGAACAGCATCGACAGGCCCTCGGCGGCCTTCAGCTCGGCCAGCAGGTCGAGGATCTGCGCCTGGATCGTGACGTCCAGCGCGGTGGTGGGCTCGTCGGCGATCAGCAGCTCGGGTCCGTTCGCCAAGGCCATCGCGATCATCACCCGCTGGCGCTGCCCGCCCGAGAGCTGGTGCGGGTAGTCGGCCAGCCGCGTCTCGGGGTCGCGGATGCCGACCCGGGTCAGCAGCTCGATGATCCGCGCGCGCGCCTTGGCCCCCGTCAGGTTCTGGTGCAGCGCGAGGCTCTCGGACAGCTGCTTTTCCAGCGTGTGCAGCGGGTTCAGCGAGGTCATCGGCTCTTGGAAGATGAAGCTGATGTCGTTTCCCCGGATGTCGCGCAGGGTGCGCTCGGGCGTGCCGACCATCTCGCGGCCGCCGTACTTTACCGAGCCTTCGACCACGGCCGAGGCGCCCAGAAGCTGCACGGTCGAGAGCGCGGTGATCGACTTGCCCGAGCCGCTCTCGCCGACCAGCGCCACCGTCTCGCCCTTGCGGATATGGAAGCTGACGCCCTTGACCGCAGGGAGCGTCTGGCCCTCGGACCGAAAGCCGATGCGCAGGTCATGGACCGCCAGCACCGCATCCGCGGGCGCCGGAGGCGCCGGGATGGGCGCCGCCACGCCGTTGCCGGGCATCTCGGCGCCGTGGCTATCGGCCGCTGCGGCGGGCGCGGCGGTGGTCAACAGGCTCGCCGGCTCGCGTCCCGGCGGCAGGCTGGGATCGTCGGGACGGCTCATTTGAAGGTCTTTCGGGGATCGAACGCGTCGCGGATGCCCTCGAAGATGAAGACCAGAAGCGACAGCATGATGGCGAAGGTGAAGAACGAGGTGAACGCGAGCCACGGCGCCTGCAGGTTCTGCGTCGCCTGCCGCGCCATCTCACCGAGCGAGGCGGACCCGGCGGGCAGACCGTAGCCGAGGTAATCCAGCGCCGCGAGGCCGCTGATCGTGCCGGTGACGACGAAGGGCAGCATGGTCAGCGTGGCGACCATCGCGTTCGGCAGGATATGGCGGAACATGATCTTGCGGTCGCTGACCCCAAGTGCGCGGGCGGCGCGGACATATTCGAAGTTGCGCGCGCGTAGGAACTCGGCCCGGACCACGCCGACCAGCGCGGGCCAGCCGAAGAGGATGGTCACGAAGACCAGCAGCCAGAAACTTCGCCCGAGGATCGCGAAGAGGATGATGATGACGTAAAGGCCGGGCGTCGAGGCCCAGATCTCCAGCAGCCGCTGGAAGACGAGGTCGGTCTTGCCGCCGAAATAGCCCTGGATCGCCCCGGCCGAGATGCCGATGGTCGAGGCCACCACCGTCACGATCAGGGTGAACAGGATCGAGGTGCGGAAGCCGTAGATCACCCGCGCCAGCACGTCCCGCGCGGTGTCGTCGGTGCCCAGCAGGTGGTTGCCGTCCGGCGCCGAGGGCGCCGTGCCGACATTGTTGATCGTGCGGTAGTGATAGGGGATCGGCGGCCAGATCATCCAGCCCTGCTCGGCCTTCGGCACGTCCGTCGATTGCGAGCGGACGGCGGCCATGAAGCCCTCGGGGTCGTCCCAGCAATCCTCGCGCCCGCCCGAGACGATGAGGCACTGCACCTCGGCCTCGCGATAGACGGCCTCGGTGCCGAAATCGCCGCCGAAGGTCGTCTCGGGGTAGAAGTTGTAGGCAGGCCAGTAAAGCTCGCCCTGATAGCGCACGACGATGGGTTTGTCGTTGGCCACGATCTCGGCGAACATGGCGGTGACGAAAAGGACCGCGAAGATCACCAGCGACCAGAAGGCGCGGCCGTTGCGGCGGAAGTTGCGCCAGCGGCGGCGGTTCAGCTCGGACATGGCCATCAGCCCGCCCTCTTCTCGAAGTCGATGCGCGGATCGACGAAGACATACATGAGGTCGGACAGGATGCCGACAACGAGACTCATCAGCCCGAAGACGTAGAGCGTGCCGAAGATCACCGGGTAGTCACGCTGCACCGCCGCCTCGAAGCCGAGGCGGCCGAGGCCGTCGAGCGAGAAGATCGTCTCGATCAGGATCGACGAGCCGAAGAACACGCCGAGGAACATGGCCGGAAAGCCCGCGATCACGATGAGCATGGCGTTGCGGAAGACATGGCCGTAGAGGACGCGCCGCTCGGTCAGGCCCTTGGCGCGGGCGGTCATCACGTATTGCTTGTTGATCTCGTCAAGGAAGCTGTTCTTGGTCAGCAGGGTCAGCGTCGCGAAGCTGCTGATCGTGACGGCCAGCACCGGCAGCGTCGCGTGCCAGGCGTAGTCCACGATCTTGCCCCAGAGGCTCAGCTGGTCGAAATTGTCGCTGGTCAGCCCCCGCAGCGGGAAGATCTGCCAGTAGCTGCCGCCCGCGAACAGCACCATCAGGATGACCGCGAAGAGGAAGGCGGGCACCGCATAGGCCATGATGATGACGCCCGAGGTCCAGGTGTCGAAGCGCGTGCCGTCCCGCACCGCCTTGCGGATGCCGAGCGGGATCGAGATGAGATAGGCGATGATCGTGGACCACAGGCCGAGCGTGATCGAGACCGGCATCTTCTCCAGCACCAGGTCCACCACGCTGATCGAGCGGAACCAGGACCGGCCGAAATCGAAGGTCAGGTAGTTGCCGATCATAACGAAGAACCGCTCGACCGGGGGGCGGTCGAAGCCGAACTCGCGCTCGAGTTGGGCGATGAACTCGGGCGGCAGGCCGCGCGCGCCCTCGTAGCCCGAGAGGGCCTGCTGGCCCGCCTCCGCGCCGCCGCCGGTGATGTTGCGGAAGACGTCGCCCTCGCCGTGGATCTGGGCGGCGATCTGCTCGATCGGGCCGCCCGGCACGAATTGCGTCAGCGTGAAGTTGATCAGCATGATCCCGAACAGCGTCGGGATGATCAGCAGAATCCGCCGCAGGATATACGCGCCCATCAGCCTCTGCCCTTCCCCAAGCCGTGACCCTTCCGCCGGGCCCTCTGATTGTCCTGCCTTGTCGGCAATCGGAAGCGGAAAATCAAGCGCCGCTCAGCGCCGCAGCGCGCCGGCCTCGCGCAGGGCCTGCGCCTTCTCGGCGTCGAACCACCAGAAGTCCATCTCGCCCAGGGCGTAGGGCGGCAGCGTCTCGGGCCGGCCGTAGATGTCGAAATAGGCGACCAGGTGGTTCGGGTTGTACCATTGCGGCACCCAGAAATGCATCGCGCGCAGGGCGCGGTCCAGCGCATGGACCCGCGTCTCCAGCTCGTCCTGCGTGTCCGCCGCCTCGACCTGCGCGATCAGCGCGTCGATCGCCCGGTTCTCGACCCCGGCCGAGTTGAACGCGTCCCCGACATTGGCCGAGCCGAAAAACTGCTGCAGCGAAGGGCCGGGGATCTCGTCCTGACCCAGATGGTCGCTGGTCATGTCGAAGTCGAACGAGCGGCGGCGGGTTTCCGCCTCGGCATTGTCCACGCGCAGGTTCTGGGCGCTGACGCCGAGGGCGCGCAGGTTCTCGACGAAGGGGTTGATGACGCGGTCGAAGGTCTGGCTGTCGTTCAGGATCTCGACGCGCAGCACCGTCCCCTCGGCGTTGCGGCGGATGCCGTCGCTGCCGACCGGCCAGCCGGCCTCGTCCAGAAGCGCGGCGGCGCGGCGCAGGTTGCCCCGGTCCATCTGCCGCTCGCCGCTGACGGGCGCGGTGACGGCGTCCGCGGTCAGGATGCCCTCGGGCAGGTCGGCGGCATGCGGCTCGAGCAGGGCGCGCTCGGCCTCGGTCGGCGGGCCGCTGGCCTCGAGGGCGCTGTTCTCCCAGAAGCTGTCGACGCGCTCGTATAGCCCGTAGAAGAGCGAGGCGTTTGACCATTCGAAGTTGAACATCAGCCCGATGGCCTCGCGCACGCGGATGTCCTGGAACTGCGGCCGGCGCAGGTTCAGCACCCAGGCCTGTCCCGAGGCGACGGTTCCGTCCGGCAGCGTCTCCTGGCGCACCCAGCCCCGGCCCATGGCGGGAAAGTCGTAGCCGGTCGCCCAGATCAGGCTGCTGACCTCGCGGCGAAACGTGTACTCGCCCGCCTTGAAGGCCTCGAACGCGGCGCCGTAATCGGCAAAGTATTCATAGCGCAGCGTGTCGAAGTTGAAGCGCCCGCGGTTGATCGGCAGGTCCGCGCCCCAGTAGTCCGGGTTGCGCCGGTAGCGGACCGAGCGGTTGGGATCGGCGCGGTCGAAGACATAGGGACCCGAGCCGATGAAGGCGGCCTGCATCGGCTGCTCGAGGTCGCGCTCGTTCGCCTCGAAATCGGCGCGGCTGAAGACCGGCAGCCCGCCCACGGACTGGATCACGTCGCGGCGCGGGGACTCGGGGACGAAGGTGAAGCGGATGCGGTGATCGTCCAGCACCTCGGCCCCCGCGACCTTCTGGGCGATCACGTTGCGGAAGCTGGAGAGGCCGCGGTCGCGGAGCGTCTCGTAGCTGAAGAGGACGTCCTCAGCCGTCAGCGGCGTGCCGTCGCTGAAGCGGGCCTCGGGGCGCAGGTGGAAGATGACCCAATCGCGGCTCTCGGGATACTCGATCCGCTCGCAGAGAAGGCAATAGGCCGCGCCCACCTCGTCGGCGGTGCCGGTCAGGATCGACTCCAGCATGATCGAGGACAGGGCGGCGGCGCGGCCGCGGAAGGTGAAGGGGTTGAAGTTGTCGAAACCCATCGCGTTCGGGATGGCCTGCGACATCTCGCCCCCCTTCGGCGCGTCGGGATTCACATAGGGCAGATGCGCGAAATCCGCCGGCAGCGCCGGCTCGCCGAAGACCCCGATGCCGTGCGAGACGATGATCCCCTCTTGCGTGCCGGCCCCCTCGGCGGCCGCTGGCGACTCCTGCGCGGCGGCAGGCGTGGCGGCGGCGGCGGCGGCCGCCAGAATGGCGGCAAGGGCGGTGGATCGCATGGCAGCTCCTCGTCAGGCCCGAAGGCAGATGATGCACGAGGCTAGGCCAGCAGCGCCCCGCCCATCAAGCCGCGTTTTCGTGAGCGGCGGCGCCGCGACACGGGGCCGCAAGCCGCGCGGCGGGCGCTCAAAGAAAAAGCCCCGGCGTATGCCGGGGCCGTGCCTCTTCGGTGCGGGAGGACCCGCGCGATCAGGGGTTCTGCTCGAGGAAGGCGATCAGGCTGGCGCGGGCCTGGTCGTCGCGGATGCCGGCGAAGCTCATGGCGGTGCCGGGCATGTAGCCGCGCGGGTTCTCGATGAAGGCGAACAGGTTCTCGGGCGTCCAGACGCCCGGCATGTCGAGCGCGGCCGAGGAATAGCTGAAGCCCGCGACCGAGGCCTTGTCGCGGTTCACGACGCCGTTCAGGTGCGGGCCGACGCCGTCATTGCCGTTCAGCTGGTGGCAGGAGCGGCACTTGGCCCATTCCCGCTCGCCCTGCGCGAGATCGGCCGAGGCCAGCAGCACCTCGAAGTCCACTTCCTCGACCTCGGCGGCGTCGGCACCCTCGCTTTCCGGCACGGGGATGGTGTAGGCCTGCGTGATCTCGTGCTCGCCATCGCCGTGACCCGAGGGGCCGACATGGTACAGCTCGCTCGCGCCCCAATTCGCCAGCATCAGGAACAGCAGCGCGCCGATGAAGGCGCCGGCTGCCTTGGTCAGGGTCATGGTGTTGAACATCGCGTGCGGTCCCCGCCTTGGTAAGCTCGTCAATTCGCGCTGTATCTATCCGCTTTCGCTTCAGAGGATCAAGGTGTAGTTCTCCCGGCACAGCCAGAATTCGGACGCGCCATGACCACCAATCGCATCGCCTTCCAGGGAGAGCCGGGGGCCTACAGCCACGAGGCCTGTCGCAGCGCGCGCCCCGACTTGGATCCTTTGCCCTGCCGCACCTTCGAGGACGTCATCGAGGCGGTCCGCTCGGGCGAGGCGGAACTGGCGATGTTGCCGGTTGAGAACTCGACCTATGGGCGTGTCGCCGACATCCACCATTTGCTGCCAGAATCCGGCCTGCACATCATCGACGAGGCCTTCGTCCGCGTCCATATCAGCCTGCTCGCCCTGCCCGGCACGCGCCTTGAGGACGTTCGCGAGGCGATGAGCCACACGGTGCTTCTGGGCCAGTGCCGCGGCTTCCTGCGCCGCCACGGCATCCGCCCCGTCACCGGCGCCGACACCGCGGGATCGGCCCGCGAGGTCGCCGGGCGCGGCAATCCGTCGCTGGCCGCCCTGGCCGCGCCGCTGGCCGGAGAGATCTACGGCCTCGAGCGTCTTGCCGACGAGATCGAGGACCGGCAGAACAACACCACGCGCTTCCTGATCATGTCGCGCCAGCCCGACGCGGCGCGCCGGGCCGAGCGGATGATGACGACCTTCGTCTTCCGGGTCCGCAACATTCCCGCCGCGCTCTACAAGGCGATGGGCGGCTTTGCCACGAACGGCGTCAACATGACCAAGCTGGAAAGCTACATGGTGGACGGCGTCTTCACCGCCACGCAGTTCTACGCCGATGTCGAGGGCCATCCCGAGGACGCGAATGTGCGCCGGGCGCTTGACGAGCTGTCCTACTTCACCTCGTCCCTGACGATCCTCGGCACCTACCCCGCCGCCCCGCTGCGCGAGAACCAGCGCCACGCGGCGGAATAGCCTCAGCGGTTCAGGCTGCCCATCTGGGCGATGAAGTCGGCGACGCGGCGCGCGTAGCGCCGGTCCAGCTGCGACTTGCCCAGCTTCGCGGTCTGAAGCATCAGCCGCGCCTTCATGCTGCGCGGGCGGATCTCGGTCTCGAAGATCAGGCGCGACTTCGTCCGGCTGAGGGCGACCACGGTGGCGTTGACCGACAGCTCCAGCGCGTCCGATCGCCCGGCCAGCGCGACATGTTCGGGGCGATCGAAGCGCACGACCGTCAGGCGCATGTTGCGTGGCTTGCCCCGCCAGTCGAAGCCGATGTGCCAGCCCATCGTGATGCCGGTCTCCTCGGCGGGATCGATGCGCGTGACGCTGGCCCCGCGGCCGACCATCAGCCGCTCGAGAGCGTCGAAATCGCTCAGGGACCTGAACAGCTCTTCTGCCGGCTTGTCCGCATCAACCCGCGTCGAAAACTTCATCTGCCAGCCGTCCGCCCGTCGTTCGAAAACGCGCCACAAGGGGGCGCCCCGCCCTGCTGATAGTCCAGTCCCCTCCCCTGTTCAACACATGCCGGAGGTTGAGACGCCCCGCTGGCAATCACCGGCCGCAACGCGCTGACACGGCGCGCCCATCAATCACCGGTTGTGAAGCGAGAAGGCAGCGGTTAACCATCGGAAAATGACATGCAGATGAGGCCGCATTGCGATGACCAGCCTGGCGGACGCGGCTTTCCTGCCCGAGACAGGCAACCCGGAGGGCGCCGACGATCCGGACCCGGCACAGGCGCGCTACGGCCTGCGCATCCTCGCCACCTCCGACCTGCACATGCAGCTCCTCGCCTATGACTACCTGACGCTCAGCGGCGCGGGCGCGGGCGGGCTGGCGCGGGCGGCCTCGCTGATCCGCCGCCGTCAGGCCGAGGTGCCGGCGAGCCTTCTGCTGGACAACGGCGATTTCCTGCAGGGCACGCCGGTCGGCGATCACGCCGCCACCTGCGGCGAGGCGCGCTGCGCCTCGGACCATCCCGCCATCGCCGCGATGAACGCGCTCGGCTATGACGCCGCCGCGCTCGGCAACCACGACTTCAACTTCGGGCTGCGCTTTCTGCGCCGCACGGTGGCAGCGGCCGACTTCCCCGTGCTGGCCGCCAATTTGTCGGTGCGGCACGGCACGGCCTTCGCGCCCTACACGCTTCTGACCCGGCGGCTCTGCGACGGCAGCGGAGGCCGGCGCGAGGTCCGCATCGGCGTCGTCGGCTTCCTGCCGCCGCAGACGGCGGAATGGGACCGCGACCTGACGCCCGAGATCGCCTGCGAGGACATCCTCGACTGCGCCCGCCGCGTGCTGCCGCAGATGCGCGCGGCGGGGGCCGAGCTGATCGTCGCCCTCGCCCATAGCGGCATCGGAGAACTGGCGGGCCAGCCGCGCATGGAACATGCCGCGACGGCGCTTGCCGCCCTGCCCGGGATCGACGTCGTGATCGCGGGCCACACGCACCAGGTCTTTCCGCACCCGGCCTTTCCGGCCTCTGCCGGGGTCGATCCGCTGGCGGGCCGGCTGGCGGGAAAGCCCGCCGCCATGCCGGGCGTCGGCGGCTCGCATCTGGCGGTCATCGACCTGACATTGGGCGTTGCGGGTGGTCGCCTGACGGTCGCCGGCGCGGAGGTCCGCTGCGAGCCCGTCGCGGCCGATCTGCCTGAGCTGGCCGCGGTCACGCGCCCTGTCGCGCCCGCCCACAAGGCGACGCTGCGGCACCTGAAGGCCCGCGTCGGGCGCAGCCTCGGCCCGATCGGCAGCCATTTCTCGGTCATCGGGCAGGATGCGGGGCTGCGGCTGGTCGCGCAGGCGCAGCGCTGGCACGTGCGGCGCCATCTGCGCGGCACGCGCTGGCAGGACCTGCCGATCCTGTCGGCAGCCGCGCCCTTCCGCTCGGGCGGGCGCGCCGGGCCGGGCAACTACACCCACATCCCGGCCGGCAGCCTCCAGCTGCGCCACATGGCCGATCTTTACGCCTTCCCCAACCGCATCGCCGCGGTCTGCCTGACCGGGACCCAGCTGCGCGACTGGCTGGAGCGCTCGGCCAGCATGTTCCGCCAGCTGCATCCCGGCTGCCGCGACGTGCCGCTGCTGGACCCCGCCTTCCCCGCCTACAACTTCGACATCGTGGACACGGTCAGCTGGCAGATCGACCTCTCCTGCCCGCCCCGCTTCACGCCTGCGGGCGCGCTTGCCGATCCGTCGGCCGGGCGGGTGCGCGGCCTCAGCCATCGCGGGCGGCCGGTGGCCCCGGACGACCGCTTCATCCTTGCCACGAACACCTACCGGCTGGCCAGCTGCGGCCTCTTCGCGCCGCTGGTGGCCGAGAACGAGATCGCGTTCGCCGGCGGCCCGCTGACGCGGGACATCCTGCGCCGCTACGTGCGCCGCCGCCGGAGGATCGCGCCGGACCATCGCCTGCACTGGCAGTTCCTCGCCCCGCCCGGCAGCACGGCCCTTTTCCCGACCTCGCCCGCGGCAACCGAGGCGCTGCCCGTGCCGGGCGTGGCGCTGGAGCCGGCAGGCGAGACCGAGGACGGCTTCGCGCTGATGCGCCTGACCTTCTGAACGTCTGCGGGAAGCCTCGGCGAGGGGTTGCATCCCGCCCAAGCGCAGCCTATGTCTCGCCGCGAGAGGTTGGCGCGGGCAGGCGTCTCGCCAACTCGGTCAGGTCCGGAAGGAAGCAGCCGTAACGAGCCCCGCTTGGGTCGTTGTCCAGCCTCTCACCGCTTCTCCCTCTAAGCCTCTGAAGTCGCAGAAAGTCCTTGCTTTGCAGGGGCTTTGGTCGTTCTGATGTTACAAGTTGCGTTACAAAATGGACCTCAGCATGGCCGGCGCCACCCGCTACTTACTGAATAGAGACGGCAGGTTCTTCGCCCGTCTGGTCGTGCCCAAAGCCCTTCGCGCCATCGTCGGAAAGTCTGAACTGCGCACTCCCCTTGGTCCCGACCGTCGTAGCGCCTTGAAGCACTTGCCCGGCGCCGTAGCTGTCCTTCAACATGAGCTTGCCCAAGCGGAACGAAAGTCGGTGGAGGCCGGAGAGGTAAAGGTGGTTTGAACAGCCCCGATTTTCTTAGACGCCTTCACGTCTCATCATCTGCCGTCGCTCGAACTCCGCAGGCGACAGCATTCCGTTTCTCGCGTGCTTGC
>NZ_FMVT01000021.1 GCF_900102505.1 Paracoccus tibetensis
CTTCCATTTCAGGAACCGCAAGCTTCTGAACCAAAACGATGAATCCGTCTGAAAGTGACTTTCTGGGCGAGGTATCGTGACTTTTCGGGCGAGGTACCGTGACTTTTTGGGCGAGGTATCGTGACTTTTCGGGCGAGGTGGCGGGTCTGGCAATATCGTCCCATGCCTGAAGTAAGGTGACTTTTCGGGCGAGGTCTGAGGGTTAGCCGCCGATGCCCCATCAAATCGCTTCCAGAAGGACAGGATTTCGGCCTATTGTGACCTTGGCAAGCAGATGGGTCACCTTGGATGTCGGACGAACCTCGCCCAAAAAGTCACGATAGCCCGGGCGCCACCCTGAAGGCGTTCCAGCGCCGCGGAGAGGTGATCAAGCCGGCCGAGCTGATCGAGGTGCGCGGCGGCGAGAAGATCACCCTGGCGGCGCGCCGGATCTACAACCAGCTTCTGTCGAACGCCTTCGGGCCCGAGATGGCGGCGGAAGGGCAGGAGTACCGCATCCCCTTCGCCGAGCTGCGCGGCAACCACACCTCGAATGACCGCGTCACCGAGGCGATCCTCAGCCTGATGCAGACGGTGGTGCGCGTGCGCATGTCGGACGGCTCGACGCGCAACGTGCATCTTCTCGGGCCGACCGATGTCGAGAAGTTCGGCCCTGGCATCGCGACGATGCTGACCTACGAGCTTCACCCCAAGCTGCTGCCGATCCTGCGCGACAGCCAGATCTTCGCCCGCCTCGAGATGCAGATCCTCCACGGCTTCGGCACGAAATACGGCATGGCGCTCTACGAGATGATCGCCAAGCGCATCAGCCTGAAGCACGTCTTCTACAACGACTTCGAGACCGAGGAGCTGCGGGATTATCTCGGGGTCCCGGACGGCAAGCTCGGCCCCTTCGCAGCGCTGAGACGCAAGGCGATCGAGCCGGCCGTGGCCGAGGTCAACGCCCTCGCGCCCTTTTCCTGCAGCGTCGTCGTGATCGAGAACAAGGGCCGCAAGGTCACCAAGCTGCGGCTGAACTGGTGGATGAAGACCGTCGAGGAGCGCAAGGCCCAATGGCAAGCCCAGCAGGAAAAGCAGCGCGACCTCTTCGACCCCGGCCTCGCCGAGCTGGACCTTTTCGAGTCCTCCTGAGCGGGCATCGGGGCATGCAGTCGCTCATGGAACATGCGCCGGGCGGCAGATGTCCGGGTCGCATGGCGTCCTTTTCGGCTTCCGGCCTTGCCTTCCGCGGCAAAAGGCAGTGATTAGCCCGGGAAACAAACAGGCAGTCCCTCGTTTCAAAGGAAACCAGGAAGGAACGACCCGTGAATGCGCTCTCCGTTTCCGTGATCATCACGGCCCATGACGCGGCAGCCACGATTGCGGATGCCGTCCGCACCGCCTTGGACGAGCCCGAGACGGGCGAGGTGATCGTGGTCGACGACGCCTCGCGCGATGCGACCGCCGCCACGGCCGAGGCGGCGGGCAGGGGGGACGGGCGGCTGCGGCTGATCCGGTGCAAGGCGAATGTCGGCCCCGCCGCCGCGCGCAACCTGGCGCTGGACGCCGCGGGATGCGCAGTCGTGGCGGTGCTCGATGCCGACGACTTCGTCCTGCCCGGCCGTTTCTCGCGGCTTCTGGCGGTGCCGGACTGGGACATGGTGGCCGACAACATCCTCTTCGTGGAGAACAACGCCTCGCGCGGCAACCTGCCGCCGATCCCAAGGGTCACGCCGTCGCTGATCGACATCGACCTGACGAGGTTCGTTGAGGCCAATCATGCCGTGCGGGGCGGCGTTCGGCATGAATGGGGCTTCCTGAAGCCCCTCATGCGGCGGGATTTCCTGACCGGCAACGGGCTGCGCTACGACGGTGCCCTGCGCTTGGGCGAGGATTACGATCTCTATGTGCGGATGCTGCAGAAGGGCGCGCGGTTCCGCGTCTCGACCGAGGCGGGCTATGCCGCCCGTTGGCGGCCGGATTCGCTCAGCTCGCGCCACTGCACGGCCGATCTCGAGGCCCTCCATGCGGCCGCGGAGGCCCATCTGTCGCTGCCGGGCCTCGATGGGGTCGAACGGGCGGCGCTTGGCACCTATGCGCGGGACCTGCGCCACCGCTTCCTGCTGCGCGACTTCCTCGACCGCCGCAGGCAGGCCGGACGGGCAGGGGCCCTGCTGTCGGCCTTGCGCCGGCCCCTGACGCTGGCGCCGATCGTGCGGGGGGTTCTCAGCGACAAGCTCGCGGCCCGCGCGCCAAAGCCCCCCTCCCGCATCGGCCGCCTTCTGATCGAGGGCTGAGCGCGGCCTCAGCCCGCGCGCTTCTGGCCCGCGGTCGTGGCCGCGGCAAGCCAATGGGTCCAGGCGGGCGCCTGCGGCGGCGGACCCTCGTCCCGTGCCGCCCTGGCCGCCACGGCGGCGGCGACCGGGGCAGGAGGCAGGGACCAGGGGCTCCCGGAGGCAGGCATGTCGGGGATCGGGCTCGGCAAGGCGGCATCGGGCAGGGCGCCCGCCTGCGCCGCCCTGTGCCGGCGCCGGTCGCGCAGGCTCTCCACCAGCCGAAGGATCATGGCCGGGTCGGCCAGGCGGGGCAGGGCGCCGCGCCAGTGCCGGGCCTTGATGTCGGCGACCAGCGTCTCGTAGCGCAGGGACAGGCGCAGCTGCCGGTCCACGGCCGCCGCGGCCGCCCGGGTCTCGGGGTCCGGCATCGGGGGCAGGGCGCGATGGGCGGCCAGCATGGCCGCGACCGTGTCCACCGACAGCCGGTGCGAGATCGAGCCTGCGTGCCGCCGATAGGCGTAGAGGGGATCGGGCAGCAGCAGGAAGCGCGCCCCCTCCAGCAGCAGGCGCATCACCAGGTCGAAATCCTCGCCGATCCTCAGCGTCGGATCGTAGCGCCGCGCGGCCAGCACCTCGCGCCGGATCAGCGGCTTCAGATAGCCGAAATGGGGCAGGGCGGCGGCGGCATCGTTGCTGCGCAGATAGAGCGCGGGCGTCAGGGTCATCGGCGCGCTCAGCGCCAGGGACTGCAGCAGGCTCCGCCCGTTCGGCTCGGCGACCGCGCCGAAATAGACCAGGTCGTCCGCGACGATGTCCGCATCCGCGGCCTCGGCGGCCGCGATCAGGCGCGCGAGGCGCGCGGGATGGATCAGATCGTCGCTGTCCACGACCGCGATCCAGGTGCCTTGGGCGGCGTCCAGCGCCAGGTTGCGCGTGGCGGCGGGTCCGCTATTGCGGGGCGAGGCGATGACCCGCACCCGGTCGTCGCCCTGGGCGATGCCGCGCGCGATGGCCACGCTGTCGTCATCCGAGGCATCGTCGGCCAGGATCAGCTCGAGCCGCGTCTCGGTCTGGCCCAGCACCGAGGCCATGGCCGCGGCCAGGTGCGGGGCGCCGCGGAAATTGGCCATGACGACCGAAACCAGCGGCGGGATCGCGGCGCCTGCGCTCACGTGGTCAGCACCTGACGGAGTGAACGACATTTGAACGCCTTTATCTTGACCATGGACCGGGTGCTTCCATAAGCCGGGCGGGACAACGCGGCAACCCTGCGGCGTTCCTGCGACAAAGGGGCCCTCTCATGCGCCATCTGCTTGCCGTCCTGCCCGCCCTCGCCCTCATGGGCCAGCCGCTTCTGGCAGAGACGCGGCCCCCCCATCCCGACACGGCAGGCTTCTTCGAGGACTTCTCGACCCTGCTGAGGAAGGACCGCTGGTACATCTCGGACGGCTGGACCAACGGCGACTGGCAGGACTGCCACTGGTCGCGCCGGGCGGTCCAGGTGAAGGACGGCATCCTGACGCTGCTGCACATCCCGGCGCCCGAAGGCGCGGACGGCCCCCCGCTCTGCGGCGAGGTCCAGACGAACGCCTTCTTCCACTACGGCACCTTCGAGGCCCGGATCCGCACGCCGCGGCAATCGGGGTTGAACGCCTCGGTCTTCACCTATGCCGGGCCGACCCACAACTCGCCCCATGACGAGATCGACATCGAGATCCTCACCCGCGAGCCGGGCGAGATGACGATGAACACCTATGTCGACGGCAAGCCCCATAACGGCGCCACCGTGCCCTCGAGCCCCTCCTTCGAGGACGAGTTCCGCACCGTCGGCTTCCGGTGGGCGCCGGACGGCATCACCTGGTATCTCGAGGGCCGCGAGGTCCACCGCACGGCCCCCGGCACCGTCCTGCCCGACCATCCGCAGAAACTCTACATGTCGTTCTGGAGCACGACGACCCTGACCGACTGGATGGGCCAGCAGACCCCGCGCGACGCGCCCCTGGGCTACGAGATCGACTGGCTGGCCTATACCCCGCTCGAGGCCTCCTGCCTCTTCGAGGGATCTGTCACCTGCCAGGAGCCGTGATGGGCGAGCTTGCCGCCATAGGCCCGCGGGCCGGACCCTACAGGGCGGCGCGGCGTCCGCGCCGCCGGACCCTGAGCTATTCCCCGACCGCGATCGCGGCCTTCATCGCCGTCTTCGGCCTCGCCTTCGTCCCGGCCCTCGGCTCGAAGGGGGTGCTGCTGTTCCTGATGGCGGGGATGTTCCTGGTCGTCGGCCGCTTCGGCGAGAGCCTCGGCGCGCTCCGCCGCGAATGGCTGATCGTCCTGCTGACGCTGTGGTGCGTGATGTCCTTCGGCTGGTCGGACTATCCCGCGCTCAGCCTGCGGCACGGCATCCAGCTTCTGCTGACGGTGATGATCGGGGTGGTCATCGGCTACCGGGTGGCGCCGATGACCTTCCTGAAGGTCGTCTTCCTGACCAGCTCGCTCACGGCCCTCGCAAGCCTTCTGGTGCGGCGCGCCCGCGCCGATGGCGAGGGCTATCTGGGCATCTATTCCAGCAAGAACGCCTTGGCGGATGCCAGCTCGGTGCTCATCCTCGCGGCGATGGCGGTGCTGCTCGACCGCCGCCTCTCCTGGCGCTGGCGCCTGCCCGCGCTCGTTTCGCTGGCCCTGGGCGCGCTGCTTCTGGTCATGGGACAGTCGAGCGGGGCGCTGGTCAGCACCCTCGCCGTCATCCTGGTCTTCGGCAGCCTCGTCCTGCTGCAGCGCCTGACGCCCGTGATGCGCCTGGTCGCGGTGGCCCTGGTGCTGGTGCTGTCGGCGGCGATCGCGGTGGCGCTGTCGTCCTTTGCCGACGAGCTGGCGCAGATCTTCCTGGACCTCACGGGCAAGGACATCACGCTGACCGGCCGCACCGCGCTCTGGGCGGTGGCCCTGGGCGAGATCGCCGAGCGGCCGCTTCTGGGCACGGGCTTTCAGGCCTTCTGGGTGCATGGCCAGCCGCTGGCCGAGCAGCTCTGGGCCGAGTTCTACATCGAGAGCCGCCAGGGCTTCCATTTCCACAACACCCTCATCTCGAACGCGGTCGAGATCGGCGTCTTGGCGACGGCGCTTCAGATGTTCGTCTTCATCGGCGCCTTGTGGTCCTGCCTCGGCTGGTCGATCCGCCGCCCCTCGGCCGCCTCGGTCTTCTTCGCCCTCTTCATGGTGCGGCTGTTCCTGCTCATGTGGATCGAGGTCGTGTATTTCTACCAGTTCGCCCTCGCGACCCTGATCATCACCGTCGCGATCTGCTATGGCCGCCGCTTCAGGACCTGACCTGCCCGAGGCACCCGGGCACCCCGCGCGGCGGGCGCCGGCTTGTGTTTCCCGGCGCGGGCCAGTACCTCCGCGGCGGACATGCAGGACGGGCAGGACCGCCTGCAACGCGTTGCCGCCTTCGGTTGATGTGAAGAATGAGCAAGCTCGCGGCGACAAGACGGGATGACGGCCATAGACCAGGATAGCAACCGGTTCGATCCGCCCGACCAGGCGATGGGTCGATCAGTGAAGCGCGGTGCGGTCGCCACGGGCGGGGCGCAGATCGTCAAGCTGGCCTGCCAGATCGTCTCGGTCATCGTCCTGTCGCGGCTGCTGCAGCCCGAGGATTTCGGAATCGTCGCCATGGCCGCGCCGGTCGCGGCCTTCGTGGGCCTCTTCCTCGACATGGGCCTGACGCAGGCCACGGTGCAGAAGAAGGGCCTCACCTCGGAGGAGGTGAACAGTCTCTTCTGGATCAACATGGCGGTTGCCGTGCTGCTGAGCGGGCTCATGGTCCTGATCGCGCCCCTCGCCGCCCGCTTCTACGCAGAGCCGCAGGTCGGCCCACTGGTCGCCGCCATGAGCCTGCAGCTGGTGGTCGGGGCGGCGGGCGCGCAGCACTACGCCCTCGCCACTCGCCGGATGGCCTTCGGCCGGCTGGCCGTTCTGGAAAGCGTGGGGGCGGTGCTGGGCCTCGCGGCCGCCATTGCCTGGGCCTATGTCATGCAGACCTACTGGGCACTGTTCTTCGGCGGGATCGTGGCGATGCTGTGCTCGACCCTGGGCTGCTGGATGAGCTCGCGCTGGCGGCCCGGCCTGCCGCGATGGGTCAGCGGGGCAGGGGGGATGGTCAGCTTCGGCGCCGGCATCACCGGCTTCAACTTCGCCAACTACTTCGCGCGCAACATCGACCAGATCCTGATCGGGCGGCAATGGGGCAACCAGCAGCTCGGGTTCTACGACCGGGGCAACCGGCTGCTGCTGTTCCCGCTCCAGCAGCTCATCTACCCGCTCGGGCGGGTCATGGTGCCGGCCCTCTCGCGCATGACCGATGAAGCCGATCGCTACAGGCATGCCTATCTGCGCGTCGCGGCGCTGCTGCTTTTCGTGGCGCTGCCGGGCGTGGCGGTCTCGATCGCCATGGCCGACCTGCTGATCCCGCTGGCCCTGGGGCATCAATGGGACGGGACCATCCCGATCTTCCAGGCCCTCGGCTTTGCAGGGCTGATGCAACCGCTCAACAGCCCGACAGGCTGGCTGTTCATCAGCCAAGGGCGGTCGATGGACTTCATGCGGTGGGGCATTTTCGGGGCAGTGACCACGACGCTGGCAGTGGTCATCGGCCTTCCCCATGGCGCCTTCGGCGTCGCTTTAGCTTATGCAGCGACCGAGTACCTGCGCACGCCCCTGCTGGGGCTTTACGTCGGCCGACGAGGTCCTGTCCACGCCCGCCACATCCTGCGCATGGCCGCGCCCTTCGTCCTAGGGGCCCATGTCGCTGTTGCGGCCGTCTGGCTGCTGCGCGGGCACATGCCGGGCGGACCGGCCGCCGGCCTGCTGGCCGGCGCCGCCCTGAGCTATCTGATCGTGACGCTTGTCGCCGCAGCCTTTCCAGTGGGGCGTGAGACCTTGGCAGAGGTCCGGAACTTGGCATCGACGCTGCTCGGAAAGATGATGAAGCGCAGCAACTCACCAAGGTGAAAGCCTTGACCCTCGGTTTGGTAAACATGAACAACGTCACCGGCTCGGATCTGCAGAAGCGCTGCATGTAGAGCTGAAGGGCGGGCAATTGGGCCGGTGCATGTCAGGCGGGCATGCATCAGTTGGTACATCTTAGGAGTTCCCGATGCGCGGCGTCTGGAGAATAAGGCAGTTTCTCGAGGAGCAGCGGCAAAAGCGTCGCTTGCGCCAGGCAGGCAAGGCTGTCGCTCGTTTCCCAAACGTCGGAAACAGGAGAGCACACGAGCTAGATGCGCCGCTGGTCGTTACGCTGACATCCTATCCGCCGCGCTTTCCGACCTTGGGAAAGACGCTTCGAAGCGTTCTGGACCAGACGGTGCGACCCGATCGAACGATCCTCTGGCTGACAGAGAAGGATCTGGCTTGTTTGCCAAGGGAGGTTCACGCGCTTCAGACACATGGCCTGGAAATCCGGACCTGTTCCGACTTGCGCTCGTACAAGAAGCTGATCCCAGCCCTCAACGCGTTCCCGGATGCATGGTTCGTGACGGCAGATGACGACGTCTACTATCCACCCGATTGGCTCGAGGGGCTTGTCGGCGAGGCCGAGCGCCGCACCGTGGTCGCCGCCCGCGCTCATCTGGCTCAGCTGGACGCTTCAGGACGGCTCCTCCCTTATTCAAGCTGGATCATGAACACAGGCCACCTGCGGGCGGCCTCATCGGAAACGCGTCTGTTTCCAACGGGTGTGGGCGGCGTGCTTTATCCGCCGAATGCCTTCGCCAAGAAGGTTCTGGACGAAGAGGCGTTCATGCGGCTCTGTCCGCATGGCGATGACATCTGGTTCTTCTGGATGGCTCGGCTAGCGGGAACCGGGCATGCCCGCACCCCATCCGGCTTCGAGATCCTGGCATGGCCCCATTCCCAGGACGTGGGGCTTTTCCGCGAAAACCAGTTCAACAGCCGCAACGACTTTCAGATCAGTAGCATGGAACAAGAGTTTGGTCCCATTCCTTGAGCATGCAGCAGAAGACAATAGCCCGCAGCCCAAGTCCTGACCACTGACGGCGCCGGATCGGCATGATCATGCCGGCGCCGAAGGGGCGGAGATGCGCGCCTCAGACAAATGCGCGACAAAAGCGCCGAAAGTTCGGCACCGGGGCAAGCCGCCTGCCTCGAAGGGTGCGGCCGTCCTGCAGTGAAGCCTTTTCGATCCGGTCCCGTGCCTGCGGGACGATCGGCATGGAGTGTTTATGAGAATCCTCATCGGGAGCGCCCATCCCTATCTGCCTCAAATGCGAGGAGGCGCGCAGTCCAGCACGCACGAGATGGCCTTGGCATTGCAACAGCGGGGCCATGAGGTCTGTGTCGTCGGCGGTCTGCAGGGGAAAGGTCTGTTTGGCTTGCGACGTCGCATCGAGCTCAAGCTGCGTCGCAGGTCTTGGGTCCGCGATGATCATCTGGGCTATCCGGTGCTCAGAGCCTGGTTCCCGTCGAAGGTCGTGGCCGACATAACCAGAACCTTCCGGCCCGACGTGGCGATGTTCCAATCTCGCTTGCCTGTCGAATTGGCAAAGGAAACGGAAGCGGATGTTCCCACCATCATCTACCTGCGCAATGTGGAAGACTCTGACCTCGGCGGCAGTCTGAGGGAGCTGCGGGACACCTCCTATATCGCCAACTCTCATTTCACGGCCGCGAGGTTCGCCCAATCCGACGGGATTTCAGCGCATGTCATCTATCCGATGATAGACGCCGAACGTTACCGGACACGTTCATCCCGTCAGAATGTCACATTCATAAATCCGCACCCCCACAAGGGCGTCGACATTGCCCTGAAGGTGGCCGAAGCCTGTCCTGAGATCCCCTTTGTCTTCGTCAAGTCCTGGGGTCTGGAAGCGGAAAACGAGGAAAACCTGCAGGCCCATGCCGCGCGCCTCGGTAACATCACCATCCGCCCGCCCACCCAGAACATGAAGTCGGTTTATGGCGAGGCACGGATCCTCCTTGCCCCGAGCCGGTGGGAGGAGGCCTTCGGGCGCGTCGCGGCCGAGGCCCATGTGAGCGGCATCCCGGTCGTGGGAAGCGACCGCGGCGGGCTGCCCGAGGCGATCGGGCCGGGCGGGACGATCCTGCCGCTGGACGCCCCCATCGAAGACTGGGCCAAGGCCGTGCGCGCGCTTTGGTCGGACGAGGCCCATTATCAAAAAGTGTCCGCCGCCGCCCTCCGCTACGCGGCGCGCGACGAGATGAACGCGGAACGGCAGGTCGACCAGATCGAGAAGATCCTCGCCACCGCATGCGAAAGGGGCCGGAACTGACATGCGCATCCTGTTTACGATCGGCAGCGGCTATCTGCCCCAACGCTCGGGCGGGGCGCAGTCCAGCACCAAGCAGCTCGTGGAAAAGCTCGGCGCGCAGGGCCATGAGGTGGCCGTCATGAGCCGGCTGAACGGCAATGGCTGGACGGCCCTCTCCTCGCGCATCAAGCGCCGCATCGGCCGCACGCGCTTTTCCCGCGACAGCCATCCCGGCCACACCGTCTATCGGGCCTGGGACTTGAGCGACACGACCGAGGTCGTCCGAAAGTTCCGCCCCGACGTGGCGGTGGTCCAGAACGGCAGCACCATCCCCATCGCGAAAAGCCTTGAGGACCACGGCGTTCCGGTCGTGCTCTATTTCCGCAATGTCGAGTTTGAGGAGCTGGAAGGCTCTCCGGCCGAGCTGTCCCGCGCGCGCTTCGTGGCGAATTCCCAGTTCACGGCCGACCGCCACCAGGAGGCCTTCGGCATCGACTGCACGGTCATTCCGCCGCTGGTCAGCCCGGACCTCTACCGGACCGAGACCACCGGGACCAACGTCACCTTCATCAACCCCTATCCGATCAAGGGGCTGGAGATCGCCCTCGCCATCGCCGAGCGCTGCCCGGACATTCCCTTCGTCTTCGTGGAAAGCTGGGGGATCGATGACGAGCTTCGCGCTACGCTCGACCGGCGCCTGGCCGACCTGCCCAACGTGACCCTGCGGCCCCGGACCTCGGACATGAAGACCGTCTATGGCGAGGCCCGCATCCTGCTGGCGCCGAGCCTGTGGGAGGAGGCCTGGGGCCGAGTCGCCACCGAGGCCCATTACAGCGGCATTCCCGTCATCGGCTCGCGCCAGGGCGGCCTGCCCGAGGCCATCGGCCCCGGCGGGGTGACTCTGGATGTCGACGCCCCCGCCGAGGCCTGGGTCCAGGCCGTGCGGCGCCTGTGGGACGATCCGGTCGAACATGCCCGCCTCTCGGCGCTGGCGCTGGACTTCTCGCGCCGGCCCGACATGCAGCCCGATCACCAGGCCGCCCAGCTGCTGCGGGTGCTGGAGGAGGTCTGAGGACCGGGCGCAGGCAGGGCGCGCGCCGAGAGGCGGCGCGGTCCTTCTAGAAGCGGAGGACCTCCTTCAGGAACGACCCGTAGGCCCGGACGTCGTCGAACATCGCCCCCAACTGGAACATGTAGAGAAAGCCCAGGGTCCAGAGCAGGGGCATCCACTTCTCGTCGACCGTCAGCCGGACGCGGGACGCCGCGGCACTGAGGATCAGCGGGGCCGCCCCGGCGGTGCAGAGCAGGCCGATCAGGGCGCCGGCGATCAGGTCGCTCGGGTAGTGCAGCCCGGCATAGGCCCGCGGAAAGGCAACCACGACCGCCACCCACAGGAAGGCGGCGATGCCGAGCCGCCGCGAGGCCAGGAAGATGCCCGTGGCGATGGCGAAGGCGAGCGCGCTGGTGTCGCTCGGGAAAGAGCTCCAGCCCTCCAGCGCCCCGTTGTGGATGCCGAAGGGCAGCTGGTACTCGACGCTCTCGTTGTGAAGCGGCCGCGGCCGGTAGGACGAGAAGTTCTGCATCACCCGCGACAGGCTCATCGCCAGGAACGAGCCCACAAGCAGCTGGCCGAAGAAGGCGAGGCTCCGGCCCTGCCGCCTCCACTCGAACAGCAGCCAGACGATGCAGCCCAGCAGCGGCACGATCTTGGCGGTGTTGGTCCTGAACATCTGCACGATCAGCGTGTCCATCGCCCAGGATTTCTGGGTGATCAGGCTGAAGGTGCTGAAGAAGGCCTGGTCCATGGCGACGATCCAGGACGTGCTTTCCCACCCCGCGAAGAGATAGGCGAGCAGCAGCGTGCAGACGAGGCAGATGAGGAGCTGTCTGTGGGCATCGCCGCTGCGGGAGGGCGGCGGGCCGGCTTCGATGAACATGGCTCTCTCCGGATTTGTCTTCCTTTTGTCACCCAACTGTCACATGAGCCTGCGCCGGCGCAAGCGTGCAGGCCGGAGGCAGGGGCAACAGGCGGAAATGGTGCAAGTTTACGGTTGCATCTTCATCAAGTGGCACATCTTGAAAGGGAATTTTCCGCTGCCTGCCGATGCGGCGCCTCACGCGACGTTGTTGCGCCTTGGCCCGACTTGCCTCACTGAACAGTTTTCCTGCCGCAGATAATTGTCTACGTGATCACCAAGCCGCCGCCGAAATATCGTGCATCCTCGCGGCCCTGTAACTTGTGCCCCTCTGACGGCTGTCCTGCCGGAGACGAATTTGCGTGTGACCTATCTTGCCCATGATCTTGATGATCCGTCGATCTGGCGGCGGGTCGAGATGCTGCGCCGCGGTGGGGCGCGGGTCCGCGTCGCCGGGTTCCGCCGGGGGCAGGGGGTGCTGCCGGAAGAGGCGGTGGTGCTGGGCAAGACCTCCAATGGCCGCATGATCCAGCGGCTGCGGGCCATCGCCGCGGCCTGGCCCCGCATCGCCCGCCGGATCCCGCAGCAGGACGAAACCGGTCCCGAGGTGATCCTGGCGCGCAATCTCGAAATGCTGGCCCTCGGTGCCCGGCTGGCGCGCGCCCGCAAGCGGCAGGCGCGGCTGGTCTACGAGCTGCTGGACATCCACGGCATGATGCTGGGGCAGGGGACCGTCGCCCGCGCCCTGCGCCGGATCGAGGCCGGGCTGCTGCGCCGCACGAGCCTGGTCGTGCTGTCCTCGCCCGCCTTCGAGACCTCGCATCTGCGCCATTACGGCCGGCCCGACCTGCCGGCCCTGCTGGTCGAGAACAAGCCCTTCACCCGTCCGGGCAACGCCGCGCCGCGGGCGGGTGCCGCGCCCGGCGGGCTGGAGGAGGGCGGCCCGCTGATCATCGGCTGGTTCGGGATGCTGCGCTGCCGCTGGTCGCTCGAGGTGCTGGACCAGTTGACCCGCGCAGAGCCGGGAAGGTTCCGCGTCATCCTGCGCGGGCGCCCCGCCATGGACGTGATGACCGACTTCCTCGAGGTGGTCGAGGCGAACCCGGGCCTGGCCTTCCTGGGCCCCTATGACTGGCCGGGCGATCTGCCCGGGATCTATGCCGAGGTCGACGTGGCCTGGCTGATCGACCGCTACCAGGCGGGGCAGAACTCGGACTGGCTGCTGCCCAACCGGCTCTACGAGGGCTGCCTGAACGGCGCCGTGCCGGTCGTGCTGGAGGGAACCGAGGTGGCCCGCCGGGTGGCAGCCTGGAGCTGCGGCATCGCCGTCGCCGCCCCCGAGCCGGATGCCGTGGCGGCGGCCCTTTCGGGGCTGGACCCCGCCCGGCTGGCCGTCCTGCGCGCGGCCGTCGCGGCGCTTCCGCCGACCGCGCTCGAGATGGACGAGGCCGAGTGCCGCCGTCTGACCGCCGTCATCGGCAGGGGCTTTGAGGCCCCCGCGCCCGTCACCGAGAGCTGAGGATCGCCATGCAGACATCTTCCGCGCCCCCCGACCTGCCTCAAGTGCTGATCGTCATCCCGGCCCTGAACGAGGCCCGGCACATCGAGGCCGTGCTGGACTTCGCCGAAGGCTTCGCGGCGCGCGCCGATGGCCTGGTTGTGGTCGCCGACGGCGGCTCGGCGGACGGCACGCGCGAGATCGTCAACCGCCGCGCGGCCGAAAGCCCGCGGGTCCGGCTGCTCGAGAATCCCGCGCGGCTGCAGGCCGCGGGCGTGAACCTGGCCGTCCGTCGCTTCGGGACAGGGGCCGAATGGCTGCTGCGGCTCGACGCCCATAGCGACTATCCCGCCGATTACGGCGACGTGCTCTTGGCCGAGGCGCAGCGGACCGACGCGGACAGCGTCGTCGTGTCGATGCATGCCGAGGGGCAGGGCTTTCTGCAGCAGGCGATCGCCGAGGCGCAGAACTCGCGCTTGGGCAATGGCGGCTCGGCCCACCGGCTGGCCGGAGAGGGAACCTGGGTCGATCACGGCCATCACGCGCTGATGCGGCTCGAGGTCTTCCGCAAGATCGGCGGCTATGACGAGAGCTTCAGCCACAACGAGGATGCCGAGCTGGACCACCGGCTGCGGGCGGCGGGCGGCCGGATCTGGCTGACCGGCCGGACTAGGCTGACCTATTTCCCGCGCGCGCGCATTGCAGCGCTGGTCCGACAGTATTTCAACTTTGGCCGCGGCCGGTCCCGCAACCTCGCCAAGAACAACACCCGCCCGGCGGCCCGGCAGGCCGTGGTGGCGATGCTGGCGCCGGCGGCCGCCCTGGTGCTTCTGGCGCCCTTCAGCGCCGTCTTCGCCCTGCCCCTGGCGCTGTGGCTCCTGGCCTGCCTGGCCGGCGGGGTGATGATCGCGCTGCAGACGCGGCGGCCCCGCGGATTGGCCGCCGGCCTCATCGCGGGGCTGATGCACATGGCCTGGTCGGCGGGCTTCTGGCGCGAGCGGCTGGCCGCGCGGCGCCGCGCCCCGGAAAGGAGCCCGGCATGAGCGCCCCCGCCCCCGCCCCCGCACTCCGCGACGAGGTGCTGATCGGCATCTGCACCTTCCGCCGTCCCGAGCTGGCCGCGACGCTGGCCTCGCTGCAGGCGCTCGAGCCCTGTGGCCTGCCGGTGTCCGTCGCCGTCGCCGACAACGACGCCCGGCCTTCGGCGCGCGCCCTTGTGGACAAGATCACCCCCCGGCACCCCCTGCCGATCGCCTATCTGCACGCGCCCGAGGCCAATATCTCGGTCGCCCGCAACGCGCTTCTGGACCATGCGCGCGCAAGCGGGGCGCGGCTGCTCGTCTATCTCGACGACGACGAGACGGTCGAGCCTGCCTGGCTCACGCAGCTCGTCGCGACCTGGCGCCGCTCCGGGGCGGGCGCGGTGCTGGGACCAGTGCGCGCCCATTACGACGCGGCCGCGCCCGCCTGGATGAAGGCGGCCCGCGCGCATGACACGCTGCCGGTCCTCGGCCAGGATCGGGCGACGATCACCAGCGGCTATACCTGCAACACGCTGATCGATCTGGGCGACCCCGCGACGGCCGATCTGCGCTTCGATCCGGCCCGCGGCCGCTCGGGCGGCGAGGACAGCGCCTTCTTCGCCGACTACCTCGCGGCGGGCGGGCGCATCGCCTTCGCCGCCGATGCCGTGGTGCACGAGACGGTCCCGGCCGAGCGAGCGCGGCTTTCCTGGCTCATGCGCCGCCGATACCGGTCGGGCCAGACCCATGCCAGCCTGATCGCACGGAACCCCTCGATGGCCCGGCGCCTGCGAGAGGCGGGGATCGCGGCCGCGAAGGCGCTGGCCTGCGGCGGCATGGCCCTTGCCGGGGCCGCGCACCCGGCGACGCGCAACCGCCAGCTCATGCGCGCCGCCCTTCATGTCGGTGCAATCGCCCATCTCGTCGGGGCACGGACGATCGAAATCTATGGAACGGCGCCCGGTGGACCGGTTATCGCCCTTCGTCAGAACCCGAAGGAACGTTGATGGGACGCGAGCTCAAGCCATTCAAAGAGGTGACCACCTATTCCGAGGCGCCGGCCGCGCCGCCGCCCGCCATCGACCTGCGCCGGCTGACCGTCGCCATGCGCCGGCAGCGCAGGACGATGCTTCTGCCGGCCGTGCTTCTGGGGGCGCTCGGCCTTGCCTATGCCGCGGCCAAGCCCGAGACCTTCAGCACCTCTTCCAGCCTCCTGCTGGACAGCAACGTCAACCGGGCGGTCCAGCAGGCCGGCGGCATCTCGACCGTCGCCCTGCCGTCCGAGCGCATCGAGAACGCGCGCGTGGTCCTGGAATCCGAGAAGCTGGCCAATGACGTGCTGGAGCGCACCGGGCTTCAGGCCAACCCGTCCTTCATGAACCCGCCGCGCTCGGCCTTCTCCTCCGCGATCGGCCAGACCATCGCCACGGTGACGCAGCCGATCTCGTGGACGATCGAGCGTCTCACGGCCCTTCTCACGCCCGCCGAGGTCGGCCTGCCGGCCGGAACCTCCGAGGCGGCTCTCGCTGGCGATCTTTCGGCCGCCGTCGTCGATCCGGAGCGCCGGCTGGCCTTGGCGCGGCTGCGGACCGGGATCAGGGTGGCGCGCGTGGGGCAGAGCTCGTCCGTCGCCGTCACCTACGCTTCGCATGATCCGGTCATCGCGGCGCAGGTCGCCAATGCCTATGCCGATGCCTATGTCGAGGACATCCTGACCTCGAACGCGGATTCCGTCGGCCAGACCAATGCCTGGATGCGGACGCGGATGGACGAGCTGCGCATGCAGGCGCAGGAGGCGGCCGACGCGGCCGAACGCTTCGCCGCCGAGAACCGGCTGGTGGAGTTCTCCTCGGGCGGGCTTTTGACCGAACAGGCCTTGAACGAGCTGAACTCGAGCCTGACCACCGTGCTGACCGAGGCCGCGCGGGCGCAGGCGGTCCTGAACACCTATGACCGGGCCGTCGCGGGCGGGCTCGAGGGGCTGACGAACAGCAACAGCGCCCTGGCCATCGGGGGCGATGTCTCCGAGGAGCTGCGCGCGCGGCTGGATTCCTACAACGACGTGCAGACCCGGCTCCAGCGCCTGCTGAACTCGTCGGGGCCGAACCATCCGCAGGTGGCGGGCCTCCAGCAGACGCTTGCCACAACCGCCGAGCGGCTCTTCGTCGAACTGCAGGCCCGGCGCGCCGAGGCGCAGAGCACGCTGGACGTCGCCAATGCCCGCGTCGAGGCGCTGCAGCAGAGCGTCGAGCAGGCCTCCGAGCAGAACAGCGCCCAGGCCGCGAATTTCGTGCGCCTGCGCGCCCTGCAGGAAGAGGCCGCGACCCTGTCGCAGATCTACCAGCAGACGCTGGCCCGCTCGCAGGAGATCGAGCAGCAGCAGTCCTTCCCGGTCGCGAACGTGCGGATCCTGTCCTATGCCCCGGTGCCGAACACGCCCTCGGGGCCGGCCGTGCTGCGGACGGCGCTGGCCGCGACCCTTTTGGGGCTGTTCTTCGGCATGGCCATCGCGGCTTGGCGGGAATGGCGGGAACGCTCGCTGCGCACGGCCGCGGACGTGACCGAACGCTCGGGCCTGCGCTTTCTCGGGCACCTGCCGGTGCTGCCGCCGGTCCGCAAGTCCCGCGCGGCCGCCAAGCCGCTGCGCGACCCGCCCCCGCTCCAGTCCCCCGGCGGTCCGCGCGAGACGCTGCCCGTGCCCTCGAAGCTGAGGCCGCCCGAGATCCAGGCGCCGGTGCCGGTCCTGCACTACCCGGACTCGGTCTATGCCGAGACGCTGCGCCATGTCCGGCTGGCGGCGGAAGAGACCGGCCGCGCGCGCCCGGTGACCGGCGTCACCTCGTTCCATCCCTTCGAGGGCCGGTCCTCGGTCGCCTTCAACCTGGCGGGCCAGCTGGGGATCGGGCTGGATTCGGTGCTGCTGATCGACGCCGACAGCCGGGCCCGCACGCTCAGCCGGATGCTGGGCATCGATCGAGAGCCGGGGCTGACCGATGCGGCCGCCGGGCGCGGCCACTGGCACGAGATGCTGTTCGTCGTCGCCGACACCAACCTTGTCGTCCTGCCCTGCGGGCTGGAGCAGGGCGGCCCGTCGGACGACCTGCTGACGGGCCGGGTCCTGTCGCAGATCGCGGCAGAGGCCTGCGAGGATTTCGGCCGCGTCATCGTCGATGTCCCGCCGCTCTATCCCGTGGCCCAGGGCCGGGCGATCCTGCACGACCTGCCGCAGTTCCTGATCGTCGGGGAATGGGGCCGGACCCCCCGGTCCATGGCCGAGACGGCCTTGGAAGAGGATCCCCGCCTCGAGGCACGCTGCCTCGGCGTCGTCTATGACCGGGTCAACCTGCGCAAGCTCAAGAGCTTCCTGCTGCCCGGCGAGATGGAGAACTACCTCAGCGACGCGAAATCCTACCTGTCGATGAAGCGCCGGAGCGCACGAGGATGATCGCCTGATCCGGTTGATTTCACAACCTATAGTGGTGTAAGATGACTGATCTGCACCGAGGCGCTGCATGTTCGTCATCCGTCTTCTTCTGGCTGCTCTGGCCACGATCCTGATCGCCCTGCTCGCAGGTGGCGCGATGGGGTTCTCGCCGTGGCAGAGCGCCGGCTTCGCGGTTCTGGCCGTCGTCTTCCTGCAGATGCTGGTTCTGGCCTATGTGCTGCAGGCCGGACTGCGCCGGGTGCGGACCCTGGCGCCGAAGCCTGGCTCGAAGCCGGCCTCGCGGAAGAAGACCTCCGAGCAGCTGTCCGTCCTGCCTGAGTGAGCTGGCAGCACCGGGTCGCAGGTGCATGGCGACGCGCATATTCTTGCCGGCCAATTCACCATTCAAAACCATATTCCGGCGATAATCCGCTTGTGATATAAGTTTGTCATTTGGCAGTGAAACCAAGTGGCGATTGCCCGCGCGCAATCGTGACAAGAAGCCTTGGTTTATCGGAAACAACTTGTGCTGGTTTTCATCCTGCACAGGCCGGCGTCCAAGCGAGTATTGTCCGCTTGCAATGAAGGCAATCTGGCCTTGGTCACGAAAAAGACAGGTATTTTTTTATTAGAGCTAAATCCGACGATTACCTCGGCTTTGCAATCATAGGTTGCGTAACAGTTACTTTTTACACGCATCTTAGTGTCTTCCTGAGGATTGATAAAATCTTATCGAAGTGCTGTAGAGCATTTGTGCACGATTTTTGCAGCCGCGCCTGCTGTCGTGAGGGGTGAGATGTAGTGTGATTCCACAAGGTGGGCTTTAGATTAAGATGCTTCGTGTTCAGCAAAACATCGCTGCCGATTGCCGCCCGTCCGGGCTTGCCAATCCTTCCCTCGCTCGGTCCGATGCCCGCATCTTCAGGCAGCCGGTCCAGCCTGTCGGGGGCATGTTCAAGCGGGTGCTCGACATCACCCTGGCGCTGGTCGGCATCCTGCTGCTTTCGCCCCTGATCCTGGGGCTGGTCATCCTGCTCAAGCTGACGGATTCCGGCCCGCTGCTTTACGGCCACCGCCGGATCGGCTTCAGGGGGCAGGAATTCCGGTGCTGGAAGTTCCGCACGATGGTCGTCGACGGGGACCGCGTCCTTGAGCGCCATCTGAGCGAGAACCCGCATCAGGCCCTCGTCTGGCAGGCGCAGCGCAAGCTGGACGACGATCCGCGCGTCACGCCCCTGGGCGCGATCCTGCGCAAGCTGAGCCTCGACGAGCTGCCGCAGCTTCTGAACGTGCTCAAGGGCGAGATGAGCCTTGTCGGCCCGCGTCCGATCGTGCGGGCCGAGCTGGATTACTACGGCCGCTCGGCCCGGCATTACCTTGCCGCGCGCCCGGGCCTCTCCGGCCTCTGGCAGATCAGCGGCCGCAGCGACACGACCTATCTCGAGCGGGTGCGGCTGGACCGCTTCTACGTGACGAACTGGACGCCGGGCATGGATCTCAAGATCATCTTCATGACGATCCCGGCCGTCGCCTTCTCCCGCGGCGCGCGCTGAGCTTCAGCCCGCGCCCCTGCCGGGGTGTCGCACCTCTTGCCTGTCAGCCCTTGCGCCTCAGCCGGCCTGCCGGCTGAGCAGCGCGTCCTCCAGCGTGGTGCCGTCGAAGGTCCCGGTGGACCCGGCCGCGACGATTCGGCCCTCGTTGATGCGGATGTAGCTGTCGCAGAGGCGGATCGAGGACAGGTGGTGGCTGATCACCAGCGTGGTGCCCTTGCCCTTCCGGCTCTTCAGGATGCGCAGCGCGGCGGCCTCGGAAAGAACGTCCATCGCGTTCGTGGCCTCGTCCAGGATCAGCAGCCGGGGCTGGCGCAGAAGCGCGCGGGCCAAGGCGATGCGCTGGCGCTGACCGGCCGAGAGGTTCAGGCCCCGGTCCCCGACAGCAGCGTCATAGCCACCCGGCAGGTTCCGGATGAACCCGTCCGCATCCGCCGCGACGGCGGCCTCGCGGACCTCCTCGAGGCTGGCATCGGGCTTGCCGTAGAGGATGTTGTCCGTCACCGTGCCGTCGAACAGCTCCAACTCCTGGCTGGCCATGGCGATCTTGGCCAGCCATGACTGCCGGTCGACCATGTCGAGGCCGAGGCCGTCCACCAGGATCCGTCCTTCGGTCGGGCTGATGACGCCGCAGATCAGGTTGGCGATGGTGGACTTGCCCGATCCGGACCGGCCGATGACGGCGACCGAGGTGCCGGCGGGGATGGTGAAGGACGCATCGACCAGCGCGGCCGTGTCCCGGCCCTCGGCCTGGTAGCTGTAGCTGACCCGGTCGAAGACGATGTCGCGGTCCAGCTGCGGCGCGGGCAACGTCGCCTCCGGCCGCACCGGCGCCGGTTTCGCCGCAAGCAGCCACTGCACCTCGTCCAGCGAGCCGGTCCAGCCCCTCAGCGAGGCGAGGGCGGTCTGGATGTGGCGGACCTGCGGCTGCAGGCGGTAGAGCAGGATGAGGAAGGCGGCGATGGTCCCGAACGAGACCCCCAGCAACCACCCGGTATAGATGACGGCCATGAACAGCGCCGTGTGCGCGATCTCGGTCAGCGGCCCGATGGCGATCTGGCGCCGCAAGAGGTTCAGCGCGACCCGCCGGACCTTCTCGGATGCGTCCGAGAAGCGCCGGATTTCGAATTCCTCGCGGTTGAACAGCCTGATCAGGCGCCAGGCGCCGATATGGTGCAGCATCCGCCCGGCCAGGCTGCGGTTCTGGGACGCGATCTCCTGCCCGAGGCGGGAGAAATGGCTCGACATGCGGTCATGCACGAACTGGATGACGCCGAGACCGACCAGGACGACGATGGTCAGTTGCGGGGACAGCAGGAACAGGAAGACGAGGAAGATGAAACTCGCCGCCCCGGCCACCAGGATCGACAGCGCCGTCCCGACGGCGTCCGAGGCCCGCCAGCTCTCGTTCGAGATGATGTTGAGCAGCCGCGACGGGGGCTGGGTCAGGCAGTGCGAGGCGTCCATCTCGACCATGCGCCGGGACAGGAGGTCGCGCAGGCGGTGGCCCGACTTTCCGTAGATCCACGCTTGGAGGAGGCCGTTGCCATAGGCGACGACGTTTTTCAGGATGATCATCAGGAATATCGCGATTCCGATGAATATTCCGCGCTGTGCCGGCGATACCTGTTCCCCGACCGAGGCCAGGATGCCGGGCATCCATCCCTGGACCGAGGCATCGCCCGACATGACGACGTCCAGAAGCGGAATGACGAGGCCGATGCCGATCCCCTCGAGGGCGGTCGCCAGGAGGCCCAGAAGGACGACGGCAGGCACGTAGCGCCGGAACGGACGCATCGTCTCGAGAAGGGCCGGGTGAAGATAGGATCGGAACATCATTTGAAACTCGGGACAGAAACCCACTGCTGCAACCGGCAGTATCAGCTTGCCGGACAACCGGCGAGAGCAGTGGCGGCATTTCCCTGCCGTCAAAGCCGTTTTGGTATCGCTATGGTAGTTTCATCGTTTATATTTCATCTTATAAGAGAATATATCCGATTTTTTACCGAACGTTGCCGCTTTGTATGCGTCGTGTATTGACGCAGCAACCCGAAACTAAATAACAGGCCTCTGCTCGGTTTGATCGGCTGGTGGTGTCTTGGAAAGAGTTTCGGTCATTTTGCCCGTCTATAACGCGGAGCAATACCTGCCTGCGGCGCTTGCAAGCATCCTGCTGCAAGACCATGACGATATTGAAATAATTTGCATAAATGACGGGTCGTCCGATCGCTCTGCGGATATTCTGCGACATGCCGCCGCGCAGGACGCGCGCATTATCGTAATTGATCGGGAAAACAGGGGATTAATTCGAACCCTGAACGAGGGAATAGCGCGTGCCTCGGGTGATCTCATTGCCCGCATGGATGCCGACGACATCGCCTATCCGAGCCGGATCAGCACCCAGGTCCGGGCCTTCCGGGAAAACGGCAAGCTGGCGCTGAGCGGTTGCTACTTCGACACCATCTACTCGCCCCGCAGGATGCTGGCGGCCGCAATGCCTGAGGCCACCCAAACCCTTGATCTTCGGATCATGTCGCGCTTCTTCACCATCCTCAGGCACCCGACCGTCATGTTCCGCCGCAGCTCGATGCCCGAGGGCATGCTGCAATACGACGAAGCCTATCCCTGCGCCGAGGATTTCGACCTGTTCCGGCGAATCGCCGACAGCTGCGAGGTGGCCCAGACCACCGAGCCGCTTCTGGCCTACCGGCTGCACGACGGCAGCGTCAGCGCCACGCGCATGGCCACGATGGTCCGGACCCATGTCGCCATCCTTGAGGAAAGCCTGGCCCGCCATTATCCCGAGGCCGCCGGGACCGGCTTCACCGCCGTCGCCGAAGACGTCAACGCCGCCACGGTCGCGGCCGCGTCCGACCTCATGCGCCGTCTCGACCGGCTGGCGGCGGCGCAGCCTCGAAACGAGCGGCGCGCCTTCGACATCGGCATTGCGACCACCTTCTACTTCCTGTTCTCGGTGATCCGCGAGACGGGCAGCTACGCCCTGGCCTGCGACTTCATCGAGCAGGCCGGCCGGTGGGACATGATCCGGCGTCGCGAGCGGCCCGTCCTTCGGATGGCGCGGCAGCTTCCGCTGGCCGCGGGTTTGGGGCAGAGAATCCTGGATGCGAACCTGAAGGCGAAGCGCCGGCTCGGCTCGCGCGATGTTCGGAAAATCATTCCGTCCTATGACGCCATAGACGCCCTTGCCCGTCGACTCGTGCATCTTCCCTTGGCAAAGGCGCCCGCGGATGCGTGAGCCGGTCGGAAGCGTCATCATCTGCACCCGCAACCGGCCGCGGCAGCTGCTGGCCTGCGTCGCCTCGGTTGCCGCCGCCGCGGCCCGCTGCCCCGAGCTGCCGGTCGAGATCATCGTCGTCGAGAACAGCAGCGATCCGCAGCTGGCCCTCGATCCGGCCGCCGTGCTGGACGCCGCCGGCGGCCTGGGGCGCTTCGTCTCGCTGCCGGTCAGCGGCCTGTCGAACGCCCGAAACGCCGGCATGTCCGCGGCGCGGGGACGGCTGCTGATCTTCACCGACGACGACTGCCTCATGGACCCGGACTTCATGCGCGACCTCCTGCGTCATGACGCGGAAGGTGCGGACGACATGTTCCTGGGCGGGCGCGTCAAGCTGGGCGATCCGACCGACCTTCCCTTCACCATCAAGGACGAGCCGGTCGAGCAGCTCTACGAGCCGTCCATCCACCCCGGTGGCTTCGTTCCGGGATGCAGCTTCGTGCTGTCCCGGACGACGGCCAACCGCATCGGCGGCTTCGACACCACCTTCGGCGCCGGAGCCCCTTTCCAGGCCGGAGAGGACACGGATTACATCATTCGCGGCCACATGGCGGGCGTGCCGATCCGCTATGTCCCGGACATGTGCGTGCAGCACCACCACGGCCGCAAGCAACTGGCCGAGGTGGTGGATCTCAGCAGGGCCTATTCCTACGCCAATGGCGCGCTCTACGGCAAATACATCCGCCAGAAATGGCTGCTGAAGCATTTCTTCTGGTCGCTCAGATCCGCCTGGCGCGAGGGGCGCGGAGGGCCGTCGTTCCGGCCCGAGCTGGGCATCAGCTGGTCGCAGGTCGCGCGCGCGAATGTCGCGGGATTTGCCGCCTTCTTCCTGCGCCCCCCTGCCTTCCTGCGCGCCCCTGCCGCCGCACGCCCGCCCGCCAAGACCGTACCCGCCCTCTCGGCGTCAAGCCGGCTCGATGCCTGAGATGGCCGCCGCGCGCAGCCTTCCCTACTACCCGCGCCTCGACGGCCTCAGGGCCGTGGCCGTGCTTGGCGTCTTCGCCGAGCACTTCACCTATAGCGAGCTGATCCGCGGCTGGAGCCCCGGCATGATCGGCGTCAGGACCTTCTTCGTCCTCTCGGGCTTCCTGATCACCTCGATCCTGCTCCAGCAGCGCGGAACCGCCTCTGCCGGCGACCTGGCGGGGCGGTTCTTCCTGCGGCGCTTCCTGCGGCTGGCGCCGCCGTTCTACCTGGCCATCGTCCTGGCGGCGGCCTTGGGGATCTCGGGCATGAGGTCGGACTGGTGGGTGCATGGGCTCTACCTGTCGAACATCCAGATCGCGATACAGCAGCAGTGGAGCGGGGCAGGGCACTTCTGGACCCTGGCCGTCGAGGAGCAGTTCTACCTGCTGTGGTTCCCCGCCGTCATCCTGGCCCCGCGGCGATGGCTTCTGCCGATCTGCCTGGCCTGCCTGATCGCGGCGCCACTTTTCCGCTCGCTCATCCTGCTGGATGCCAGCCCGTTCATCGACGTCCTTCTGCCCGCGCTCTACGAGCATGTGCCGGCGATCCTTCACCTGACCGAAGGGCCCCTGAAACTGGTGCGGTCCCTGCTGTGGGTGCTGATCTCGCTCGCCCTTGCCGAGCTGTCCTGGAGGCTGGTCGAAAGGCCTCTGATGCGCCGCCGCCGAGACGCCGCGGAGGGCGGCCCCTCGGCCCTTCTTCCGCAGCGTTCCGCCTAGCCCGGGCCGCGCCGGCAGAAGACCACCGATCCCCGCCAACCGGCCTTTGGCCCGCGGCCCCGTTCCTCTATCCTGGCCGGGCAGGTGCCGAGGGACCTGAGCCGCCCCAGGAAAGATCGGAACGCCGTGCCAACCGAAATCGCCAATGCGCTCGAACTCCATGTCGCGGAGCTGGTCAACGCCGCCCGGCTCGAGGCGGGCCTGCGGCCTGTCCATGTCGAGCTGCACCTGAACAGCGCCGCGCAGGGCCACTCGGACTGGATGTCGGGGGGCGGCGGGCTCTCCCACCAGGGTGCGGGCGGCAGCACGTCGGCCGGCCGGGCGGGGGATGCGGAATTTCCCCTGCAGGGCGGCAGCTGGCACCTGACCGAGAATGTCGCCCAGAAGAGCATCAGCGGCGCGCCCGGGCGCGGCGACGTGGAGGACATGCACGCCGCCCTGATGCAGAGCAGCGCGCATCAGGCCAATATCCTCGATCCCGATGTCGACTACCTGGGCGTCGGGCTCTCCACGGGGCAGATGCCGGGCGGCGGCGGGATGCAGGCGCTCTACATGACGCAGAACTTCGCCTCGAGTTCGCAGCCGGTCCTGGTCCAGGAAGAGATCGACGGGCAGATGGTCGTGACGACCTATGTGGATGGCGAACCCGTGGAGGGCTCGTCCCGCCCCGTCGAGGAGGAGCAGGAGGAGGACTCTCCTGGCGACGGCTCCGGCGAGGACGAGGACCCGCAGCAGCCCGCGACCGCGGGCGGATCATGCTTCGTCGCCACCGCCGCCTATGGCGATCCCCTGCATCCGGACGTGGCGATGCTGCGCCGGCTGCGCGACGAGGTCCTGGTGCGTCACCCGGCCGGCCGGGCCTTCATCCGCGCCTACTGGATCATCGGCCCGCGGCTGGCGCGCCTCGTGGATGCGCAACGGCCCTCGGGCCGGGTCTCCCGCCTGCTGCTGGCGCCTTGGGTTCTCGGCGCGGCACGGCTGCTCGCAGGGCAGGAGCGGCACCGCAGGGTCGTGCTGCCGACGGCATGGACATCAAAGGCGCCGAGTTCGGACCCCGGTGCGCCGCTGCCAGAAGTGCCTCCGGCGGCGCGATGGGAAGGGCTGTCCTAGCCGGTGACCAAGATCGCTCCCGCGGCGCCTGAGGACCCTGGTCTTCCAAACAGCTTCAGGGCCAGGCGGCGGATCGCCAGCCACAACTCGCGACGACAGGCTGGTCGAGGCAGCTGACGGCCGTTGATCCCGCCGGGCGCATGACCTCCTGCCTTCCCGATGTCACTTGATCCTCGTGCGCTCCCACGGGGCCCGCTCGGGGAAATTGACCTCGAGGAACCGACGGATGCTCCTATGCCAATCCGCCCCCGGAGCCTGCGCGCCACCTTCGTTGAGGCACAGCGCCTCGACATCCCCCTCGAGCGCGGTCCTGAGCCGGTTTTTCCAGCGCAGGTCCATCGGCATGACCAACGACAGGCGCAGCGGGGCGATCTCGGCCCGGCCAGTAGCCAGGGCATAGTGGTGATAGAGGAACGAGGTCAGGTTCAGGTCGTCGGAACTGCGGAAGCGGCTCGGCCTAAACCGTGCAAAATCCGTGGCCCATCGCGCCTCGATCTCGGCCAGGATGTCCTGTCGCAACGCGAACGGCGCGTGCTTGTGCAACTGGGTCGGCCAGAATCCAAAATCACGCGCCAGCAGCTGGGCCGAATTCCGCGCGGCATTGAGATGGTCGGGATCGCTCGCCCGCACCGGGCCCGAGACCACGCCATCCTCTTCCAGAAAGGCCCGGCTGTTGCCGGAGGCGCCGAAGAAGAACGCCTTCTCCTTGGGCGTCACGACGAAAACATCGTCGTTCAGATAGAGGAAGCGCAGCGAGAGGTCGGGAATATGGTGCAGACGGCTCTCGATGACATGCGAGGAGAAGGTCGGCAGGTATTCGGACTGAATGATGCGCTCGTGCGGGATCCAGCGGATGCAGGGATGGTCGGGATCCAGCCAGTCGGGAGGGGCGCAGTTCGTCACCACATGGATCCGCCGCGCCCAGGGCAGGTTCAGGGCAACCGAGCGCAGCGAATAGCGCAGCTCGTCGCTGGAATGGAACCGGGACAGCGCGGCGGCGTCGTTCTCGTCTCCCACGCCGGCTGAGGGGCGGGGGACATGGCGCGCGAAGGCCTCGATCCAGGCGGGATCCTGGTGGTTCACCCATGTATAGACCAAGTCCACGGGCTCGTCCCGCAGGCGCTGCCTCAGCGTCGGGGCAGGCAGGATGCCCGCAAGCCGGGTCAGGCCCGGATGGCCGAAGGGATCCTGGTAAAGCGCACGGGCCGTCGCATTGGCCCGGTTGCGGGACAGCCAGACCCCGTTCGGGCGGGCCTCGTAGCATTCCAGCTCGATCCGCTGGCTGCCCGGCTGCAGCAGGTCCACGCGCGGAGCGGCCAGCAGGCGCAACCAGCCGGAACCGGCAGGGTCGACCTCGGTGCCAGCGCAGAGAAAGCGCGCCTGCGGACAGGCGGCACGCAGCACCGAGAGGGCAGCCGGGAAATCGATGTCGCGGATCCCGAGCACGGCGCACCCGTCGTCCTCGTGCAGGACAAGCACCCCCATCCGGCTGCTCAGCATCGACAGCAGGTTGTCCCGGTCAGGTCCGGGAGGAATGTCTGCAGATCCCTGCAGCTCCCTGGCCCGCCAGATCCCCCGCAGACGGCGAGTCCCGAGGCTCCAGACATGCCGCATGGCGAGCCTGACGGCCCAGTGGCCATGAAGCCCCGCGCGCCCGTGATCGAAACCCGCCTGCACGGCGCGGCCGGCCCGCCGTGCTTGTCTGGCAATGGCTGTCAGCATCGCGCCCGCTTCCTGAACGACGTCTCTAGGCCCGAGGATGCCGCGCTGCAGGCCGACCGAAGACGGCGCAGCCCGACCACGCAGGCAGTTGACCGGCTTCTAGCGCATTCCGGATGACCTGCCACTGTTATTGCCATCCTTCGGTCCGGCGCGGCAGGACGGCGGCCGGCATCCCGCGCGTGTTGAGTTTTTCCGGCCTTTGCCCCACAGAGGCGTATTCTTTTCAATCATCGCAGACATCAGGACCAGTCAATGCTGAAGCGCCTAGGCAGGAAGATCGCGCGGAAACTCATCGTCCACGCAAGGGGCCTGGCTGGCGCAGCCCTCGCGGCAAGGCCCGGGCCGCTGCGCCTGTCGCTGGTGGTTCCCACCTACAACGTGGAAGCCTATATCGACCGCTTCCTGGACAGCGTGTTCACCCAGACCTCACAACTGCGCAGCTTCGAGGTGATCATCGTCGACGACGGCTCGACCGATCGCACCGCCGAGATCGTCCGGAAATGGCAGGCGCGTCATCCCAAGCACCTGCGCTATGTCCGTCAGGAAAACGCTGGTGCATCTGCCGCCAGGAACACCGGCCTGGCGCTGGCGAAGGGAACGTGGATCGGCTTTCCGGATCCGGACGACTTTCTGGACAGGGATTACTTCCGGCGAATGCTGAAGGAGACCGAGCAGAAGCACGAGGAGCCGCTGCTGGCCGTATGCTCCAATACAATTTTTTATTTTGAAGATCGAGATGAGTATTCCAACTCTCATCCACTTAGATACAAGTTTCGGCGTGGCACTGTAATAAGGTCAAGCAATGATCTGGGCAACTTTATCCATCTTTCGGTAAACACAGTCTGGCTACATCGTGAGACTGTGATCCGATCAGGAGTCAAGTTCGACGCACGGGTCAAGCCATCTTTCGAGGATGCTCACTTCATAAACAGAATTTTCTTGGCGTCACCAGACCGCAAGGTCAGCTTTATCCCAAATGCCCGATATTATTACTGAAAAAGGCATAATAAAACCTCGCTCCTTGATCAGGCTAAATTAACGAAGTCTTGGTTCAGCGATAAGCTAAAATATGGCGTCCTAGATCTTTTGATATCTTGCCAAGAGGCAATGGGCTTTATTCCTGCCCACATACAAAGAACATGTCTCTACGATGTCTTCTGGGTCTTCCGCTATCTTTTGGACCATGAAGAGCGCACAGATTTTCTAACGAATGAAGAACGACAGGATTTTGTAAGCCTTCTCTGTCGGATCATGGAATATATCGACATAGAAACCATCTCAGAATTTGAACTTGCGGGCTGCACCGAGGAACACAAGGTCGCGCTGCTTGCCATGTACAAGGACCAAAGACGGGAAAGCACGGCGGTCTATCTCCAGCAGATCGACCAGGCCTCGGGACAGATGCAGTTCTCGTATTTCTCGGGCGGGAACGACAGGTTTCCGATCCGGCCGTTCGTGAACGGGCAGGAAGCCAAAATGCATCTGCCCAGCCAGCGCTCCTCGACCTTCATGGGCGCCACCTATTTCACCCAGCATTTCTTCTGGGTGTCCTTGAACGAAGGCGACACGATCCGCTTCGAGGCGGAAGGCGCGCCCTGCCGCATCCGGCGGAGGAGGAAGGCAATCGGTCAAGAGGCCAACTGGCTGACCCTGCGCGATGCCTTGGTCCAAGACGCTCCGCGGAATGTCAGCCCGGAGCACCAGCGCCTCAGGGACTTTGTTCTGGAAAGCCAGGACAAATACCGCGGCTGCTGGGTCCTGATGGATCGCGACGATCGCGCCGATGACAATGCGGAGCACCTGTATCGGCACCTGATGCGTCAGGGGCAGAACGGCAATGTCTGGTTCGTGCTGTCCCGGCAATCGGGGGATTGGGACCGGCTGGAGCGGGAAGGCTTCAAGCTGCTGGCCTTTGGGTCAGATGACCACATCGCCGCCCAGATGAATGCCTCTATCCTGGCCTCGTCTCATGCCGACGACTATGTGCTGTGGCCCGTGCCAAAGGCCGAGTTCGGGGATCTGGCTAAGTACGAATTTGCTTTCCTCCAGCATGGCGTAACAATGAACGATCTATCGGCTTGGCTAAACAGAAAGCCGATTCGGCTATTTGTTGCATCCACCCCTGCTGAAGCAGCAGCTATTTCTGATGCTGGTAGCCGATACGTCTTCAGCAACAGGGAAGTTCTACTAAGTGGATTTCCCCGGCACGACCGACTTCTCAGCAAGGCGCGAAAAACCGTGCCTAATTCTATCCTTATCATGCCGACGTGGCGGAAATATCTGAGCGGGGGAGGAGATGTCACGGGAATGCGCTGGACGAAGCAGGACAATTTTTCTGAAAGTGTATTCGCTCGGAACTGGTCCGCGATCCTGAATTTGCCAGATCTTGCCCATTTGGCGGAACGGCATGGTGTCAGTGTCATGTTCGTGCCGCATCCGAACATGGCGATATATTTGCCGGACATGGCTATTCCCGGCTGGATCGAGACCGTCGATGTGCGCGATGGCTTCTGCTATCAGGACCTGCTGGTGCGGGCATGCGTGGCCGTGACCGATTATTCATCCGCTCTGATGGAGGTGGCCTTCCTGCAGCGGCCCGTGATCTACTTCCAGTTTGATTTTGACGAGTTCTTCGCCGGTGATCACATCTGCAAGCCCGGCTACTTCTCATTCGAACGGGACGGCTTCGGTCCCGTCGTGCGGAACCCTGAAGACGTCATCGCGCAGCTGGACGCCGCGCTGTCGGGCCGCGAAGATCCGGTCTATGCCGCGCGACGCGACGCGGCCTTCCCGTTCCGGGACGGAGAATGCTGCGAGCGGGTCCGCATCGCGATCGAGCAACTATCCGGGCCGCGTCAGGTCCTGGCGCCCGACCATGCCGCCTTGGCCGCGCACCCGGCCTAGTTCGAAACAGGTGCAGAAAGGTTCTAGGCCCGATTCTGGCATCCGGCTCGGCCTTGTGACGCGGGCACTTGTTGAGAAATGCGCTTGTGAAAGTTCCATCGGAACAAGGGGACGGAAAGTGGATGCCGATATGGATATGCGAGGTCCGTTCTTGTATGCTCCGCCTGCAGTTGTGTAAAAGAACCCGTTTTTAGTAACCTGCAGGAAGCCTCAATGCCCTTATCATTCTCCTGTTCCATACCAGCTTGAGCGGAAAGATGGGGGAAGAGACGTTCTACTTGGGGCAGGCGATCAGCAATTCTACAGGTTTTTACACAGCACGGCACAACTTGGCGCGGCGCGAGCACGCCGGCAAGCGCCTGCTGGAAGCACTTGCAGAGAATTCTCCAATTCTAAAATTGGAGCGACTTTTCAGTTCGGCATACCAAGACTTGCCGTCACCTGACCCGATGTTCCCCTCATTCCGCACCTTGGGAAAACGTGTGACACCTGCAGGATGCCCATGAAGCGCAACTTGATGGCCTCGCTGTCCAAGATGGTTCCTCGCGGCCTGTATCGGGTTCCGGCCCGCCTTCTCGCTGTTCTTCGCCATGAGGGGATGACGGGCCTCTATGACCGCGTGCGGTATCCCAAGCCGTTCTGGCAGCGGCAGCGCCATCCGGCGCGTGTCGTCGGTCCTGTCACGATCCGCGGAGGCGATGATGCCGACCGGGATCAGATCGCCCGCGCCCTGCAGGATGCGGAGCTGCCGCTCGCTGTGTCCAGCTCCGATCCGAAGTTCGAAGGGACGGTGATTCATATCGATCCTGTCTCCCAGGACAGAACCAGGATCACGCAGAACGACATTCTGATACTGTTGAGGCCAACGTCTCTGCCGGAAGGCGAACTCCTATCGCTGACCACTAGATGCCAGGCGGTTCTGATCTCTTGCCCGGACATCCTTTCCTGCCTGCAGCGCGGCGGCGTGCCGATCGAGAAGATCTTCGCGCTGAAGGGCCGCGATGCGCTGCATGAAGGGATCACGCGCTATCTAATCGCCACGAAAACCATTCCCGCGGATCGTCAGGACTGGAGGGTCTTCTCGGACCTCGATGACATACCGCTGCGCCGTCTCTGCCTGAGCCTGCCGGAGACACCCGCGCGGCGCGAACACTTTCTGGCCGGAAAGCCAAAGGATTTCGAATTCTTCGATGGGATCAGGGCGTTCCCGGGCTGGGTCGGCGCAGCGACCAGCTTTCGCCTCATGGCGCAGGCCTGCCTCGATCAGAACATCCATCCGGTCCTGTTTTGCGAGGACGACGTCGAACTGCCTGAAGACTTCGAATTACGCTATCAGGTGGTCAGAGATTATCTGGCAACATGCCAATGGGACCTGTTCTCGGGTCTCATCACGGACGTCGGTTCCGACTACCGCGTCACCAAGGTGGTCACTTACCACGGCCAGACCTTTGTTCACCTGAACCGATGCGTCGGCATGGTTTTCGGGTTGTACAATCGCGCAGCGCTTGAGGGAATTTCCTCTTGGACTTTGAATAGCGGGATGACAATCGACCGGCATCTGGAAGCGACGCAGTCTCTGGAGATAGTGACAACATTGCCATTTCTGGCGGGGCACTGTGATGATCTGGATTCCTCCGTATGGAGGTTCAAAAACCGGCGCTATCGCAACATGATTCATGAAAGCGAAGCGCGCTTGGCTCAATTAGTGAAAGAGCACGATCTTCGCAATGTGGCGTGAATTTGCCCTTATCCATAACTGCCACGGTTGGCAGCAACTTCAACAATCGAAGACTGCAGTAGCAGAAGTGTTTTAGGCACTTTTACCTGGCCCGGATTTTGAAAGATGAAAAGATACGCTGCTTGAGGTCGCTCAGTACGCCCCTCTTTTCATCATCAACACGAACTTTCGGCTTGATGCGAGAGCCTTTCATCCCGTCGATTTCTAAGACCGCATCGGCAATAAGATCGTACGACCGACCGATTACGTGCGGGGGCAGATAATCCTGCATGAAACTGGATACGTCCGCACCAAGCCCCGTCGCACTGGTGACCATGTCGACAAGCTCATCGAAGCTCCAAGCATGACATCCGATGTTCGACTTGAATATGTGGTTCTCGGCAGAGCCCTTCTTCTGCTGCTTGTTGCCTTCACCTATCAACCAACTGGGAAATACGACAGGTTTTCCAAGCGCCCAAGCCTCATAAACCATCGTGCCCCTGTCCGCGATTACAACATCGGCGTCGAGCAGCTGTTCGAAAGTTGGCCTTCCCCCACCCCGGACGTTGGGATGGAGCGAGACTTCGAAGTCGAATATATCGGCCAGCTTCTCCTCATACTCCATGAGGGCAGGATAGCTGGAAACGGCCAGTTTTCCTTTCTGAACCTCGCTCCCATGAGTGGGCGCCCAGAGCACCTTGATTTCGGAACGGGTGCTAGGCCTTTTCCTCTCTGGGCGCTTGGCGGCAGCTGCAAGCAGAGCATCGATCCGCGGCCATCCGACAACTTTGATCTGATGACTGTCCAGCTCGAGGCGCTTGTGCGCCAACAATTTCTGCTTGATCCAGAAACCTGGGACGCAGACCGCCTGGTATTTGTTGATCTCCAGACCGCCTTTTGGATCCTGCCGCAAGAGATAGTTCTTATCTGCCACACCGTGCGACATCATCAGATGCGCACGACGATAAATGAAAAACGTGATGTTTATGAAGCCTCGCCGGGCTTTGACCTGCGCGCGGCTGTCGCCAGAGACCCCGACGGCACGGCTGATCCCATCTGCGAACTCATCCTCCAGCATCCGCAGATTTGGCGAGGATTGGTAGACGTAATGCAGCCCTTTGGAGTACATGCCGTGACGTCCTGAAATGCAATCAACCGATCGCGGTAATCATATCGCGAATCTGGGTACTCGAGATACCCGAGGTTCGCGGCATGTAGACCACGTCACATTGCGCTTTCAGAAAGTCGAACTTCCCCGTCCAATCATCACCCATGGTGAAGACATCAACATGGTAGAGCGCGACATCGTCGACCTTCTGCTCCCAAGTCCGTTCTGGGATGACCAGATCAACATAGCGTAATGCCTCGAGATCATGTTTTCGTTCCTCATAGCTGAAGAACGCGCGTTTGCCTTTTTCTGCGTTGAAATCATCTGTCGACAGCGCGACGATCAAATAGTCCCCAAGCGCACGAGCACGGCGTAACAGCCGGATGTGGCCGTGATGCAATGTGTCGAAGGTGCCGTAGGTAATGACGCGGCGCATGCTTGTTTTTCTTTTCTATCAGGACGGCCTATTCAAGCCGACGTCGACACCTGGCTTTTGCTTGCGCTTTATTTTAGAAGTTTTCCTTCTTCCAACAACAAGCGGATCGCTACGGGCGCACGTATCGGCGACGATACAATCAGTCATGCAGGGTTTCAACACCATGTCAGGATGTGGCTGGCCGCCTGATGCACTCGTTGGGCGTCTTGGATGCGAACTTGCGACATGCCTAGGCAAGGAACTGCCGCACAGCCCTTTTGAGACATAAGGCGGATTACTCTGTTAAAGCCGCAACCCTCGGTTGACCCCTGCCGGCATGGCGCGGACGATGCCCGCAGCGCCTCAGGCGAAGGTGACCGAACTCTCCCGATCTGCTGTGGCGGCGCGCGCGAAAAGCGCTCAATCTGACAGGAAAGTTGCCATGGAGTGAAGAGTGCCCGATGTCGGTTTGAGAGAGTGGGTGGCCGTCGGACGCGCCATCGCGAAGGGTCACCTGCTGCGCTACGATCCCAAGGCGGGCATCACTGCGCGCTTCGAGCGGGATCTTGGCGCGCTCACGGGCGCCAGGCATGTGCTGGCGGTGAACTCGGGGACGAGCGCGCTCGTGGCCGCGCTGGCAGCGGCCGGGATCGGGCCGGGCGACGAGGTGCTGGTGCCGGCCTATACCTGGATGGCGACGGCCGCCGCGCCGGTGCAGGTCGGCGCCGTTCCGGTGCTGGTCGAGATCAACGAGACGCTCACCATCGATCCCGACGACATCCGCGCCAAGATCACGCCCTACACGCGCGCGATCATGCCGGTGCACATGGTCAACGCGCCCTGCGACATGGACGCGATCATGTCGATCGCCCGGGAATATGGCCTTGTCGTCATCGAGGACGCCTGCCAGGGCGTCGGGGTGCGCTACAAGGGCCGCCATTGCGGCGCCATCGGAGATCTGGGCGCCTTCAGCTTCAACAAGATGAAGAACATGAACATCGGCGAGGGCGGCGCGGTGCTGACCAGCGACGAGCGGTATTTCATCCGCGCGCGCAGCTACCACGATCTCGGCTCGATGATCCGCCAGCACGGCGACCGGCTGAACGAGCCGGAATTCGTCGGCATGAACATGAAGGTGACCGAGATCGACGGCGCCATGCTGGAGGTCCAGTTGCGCAAGGTCGTCCCGATGCTGGAGCGGATGCGGAAGCGGCGGGCGGTCCTGGCCGAGATCCTGTCGCAGAGCCGGGAGTTCACGCTCACGCCGCATAACGATCCCGGCTCGGCCGTCAGCCTGTCGGTCCTGGCGCGGACGCGCGAGGAGGCCGTCGCGCTGACCGGGCGGCGCGGCATCCACAACCGGCTGCGCGACAGCTCCAAGCACATCTACACGAACTGGGAGCCGATCCTGCAGAAGCGCACCTTCCATCCGAAGATGAACCCCTGGGCCTGGGCCAAGCGCGACATCAGCTACACGCCGGACATGTGTCCGCGGACCCTGGATATCCTCGACCGGACCTGCATCGTGACGCTCGGCCTGCAATATCCGATGCCGCTGATGAAGATGGTCGCCCGCAAGCTGGCAGATCCAGGCCCGTCAGCGCGCTCCGCCTGAGAGGACGCGCGCTGCGGCATGGGCTGCGGCGCGGGCGCTCAGCATCATGATCGTCAGCGTCGGATTGGACACGTGCTGGCGGGGAAAACACGCGCCGTCGGTGACATAGAGCCCCGGCACGTCCCAGCATTCGTTGTTCGTATCCACGACCGAGGTGGCAGGGTCCGTCCCCATCCGCGCCGTTCCGCATTCATGAACGCTCGTTCCGCCGGGAGACAGCGCGGTGTTCACCGAGAAATTCGCAAGGCCGAGGTCCGTCGCCAGCTGCCGGATGAGCTCGGCCTGGTAGCGCGCGATCTCTCGCTGCTGCTCGGAATGGCGGAAGCGGATGACCGGGATCGGGATGCCGTGGCGGTCGCGCCGCGAGGAAGACAGCGTCACCCGGTTCCAGGCGTCGGGCAGCATCTCGGCAAAGCAGACGATGTCCACGCGCGCCCCGCCGCCCCCGCGCGGATGGACGTGGATCTGCAGGCTCATGGCGCCATGCTGGGCATTCGGGGGCACGTGGATGCAGCGCCCCGGCTCGGACTGCTCTGGCCGGACCTCTCCGGCGACCGGCCAGATGCCGCTTCCGCTCATGACGGCGTGATCCATCAGGTAGCGCCCGAGGGCGGGCGAGCCGGTGCCGGTGCCGGGCTTCTCGCCTTCCGGGCGGGACAGCAGGAGAATGCGCGTGCTCTCGATCGCCGAGGCGCAAAGGAAGACAATCGGCGCCAGCGAGGTTCGGACGTTCCCACTGCGGCTATCGATCCATTCGACGCCCTTGGCGGCGCCGGCCTCATCCTTCAGGACACGCCGCACCACCGCGCCGTCCTGGCATGTCAGCTGCCCCGATGCCGCCGCCCGCTCCAGCCACGGCACGGGCGCAGCATAGGTGCCGATGGCGGGGCGCGCCTGCGGCCAGCGCGACCGGATCGCCTCGATGATCGCGGTTTCCGAGCCGGTCGGCGTCAGGACCTCGGCCAGCGCGCTGTGATGCGGCCCCTGCCCGGCCTGCGCGCCGCCTTTCAGCTGCAGCCGCTCCTCGACCCAGAGATACCAGTCCTCGATGTCCTCGAGGCGAAACGGCCAATGGGCCTGCGCAGGATCCGCGCCTTCGGGACCCATCCCGGTCAGCCTGTAATACTGCCGGCCATGGCCCGGGATCATCATGCGCCCGCCGGGACGGCGCGAGCGGAACCAGAGGAAGCGGCTCTCCTCCTCGGTCGCATAGGGATGGTCGCGATCGTCGATCAGCAGATCGGGCGCCAGCGCCCAGGCAAAGCACCGGGACTGCACGGGTTGCCGCCCGCGGCCCAGAAGCCGGAAGGCCAGCTCTCCGTAGCGGGCAAGACGCGGAGGAAGCTTGCGCTCGGCCTCGACCTTTTCGAGGAACCTCGCCACGGCCGTCAGGGACCGGGTCTGCGGGTTGAGGGGCCGGGTCGCGGAGAGCCCCGCCTCGAGGACCAGGACCTTCAGGCCAGCATCGCAGAGCCGGGTGGCCGCGACGCCTCCAGCCGCGCCCGAACCCACGACGATGGCATCGAACCGGCTGTGGTCGGGAACGGGAGCACCCTCCCAGATACGTTCTGCCCTCATGATGGCATGGCCTGCCCCCTGCCCCGCTTTCGTGATAAAAATTTGCGGATGAAGCGTGATAGGCAGATTTCCGCCATGGGGCAACCCTGCCCTTCGGGAAGTTGAAGTTCCCTGGGGAGTCGCCCCACCCTCTTTGAATTCGGCAATTTTACACTCTGGGAATTCTCAGAGTTTCTCGCCTTTCACCAGGCCGCGGATGTGGTCTTCAAGATAGTCCTGCATCGAGATCCCGCGGCGCAAGAGCCAGATCTTGAACAGGGCATGCGTCTCGGGATCAAGCCCGAAGCTCGGCCGCGCCTCGGTCGCGGTGCGGGGCTTCGGCGGTCGTCCGCGTCGTGCAGGTGCCGCCCTGTCCTCGGGCTTGGGCGCGGGCCGCGCCACCTCCCCTGCCCCGCGCTGCCGCACCTCGCCGATGGGCGCCGGGCTCTCCGCCTCGGGATCGACCATGCCGTCAAACGAGAATCCGCCTTTCTTAGCCATCGAGCAGCCCCTGTATGTAGGTCCAAAGATCACGCGCCTCCTGGGCGGCCTTCTGGTCGCCCGCCTCGGTGACCCCCTGCCCCGTCGCCGCCGTCTCGGCATAGATGACGCGCATGGCGGCATTGACCGGCGCCACCTTGCCGTATTGCGCCAGGACCCGGCCTGCCTCCTCGGTCACCTTAGCACGAGGGGTCTGGGACAGGATGAAGGCGAAGTCCGATCCCGCGCCCTTCGCGGCCCGAAGCGTGGCGCCCACCGCCCGCAGGTCGTGCGGCGACGGCCTGACCGGGATCAGCACCAGATCGGCCGCCGCCATGACGCTTTGCAGCCATTCCGGCGCGGCCGGCGGCGTGTCGATCAGCAGGAGGTCGAAGTGCTTGGCCAAGGCAGGCAGGGCCGCCTTCACCTCGTCCGGTGCGGGATCGCTGTCGGGCATGGCGGGCCATTCGCCCTCCCTGCCCTCCCACCATCCGCGCAGACTGCGCTGCGGATCAAGGTCGATCATCGCGACCCGCAAGCCATCCTGCGATGCGGCCACGGCCATGTTGATCGCCGTGGTGGTTTTCCCTGCCCCGCCCTTCTGCGAGGCGATGACGATGCTCTTCATGTCCCCACCTTTCTTGTAAGTTGAAGCACTCGTAAGGGCCAGCAGGCGCATATGCAAAGGCAGAAATTTACCGAGTGGCAAATTTCATGCGCGAAAGCGTCGAGGAGCGTTTACTTTTCAGAGCGCTAAATTAAACGAGTTGCGAATCTCAAAATTCTCGGAGTGTCGATGCCTGCAATTCTCAACTCGTTTTTCCTGCTAGGTCCAACGCTGAGGTCCTCTTGTTCTCAAGCATCTTCTTCATGAAAGGGCAGGCGGCATTCCTTCGACACCAATCCGCACCTGTTTCTTCTTTTTCTATTTCTTCCATTTCAGGAACCGCAAGCTTCTGAACCAAAACGATGAATCCGTCTGAAAGTGACTTTCTGGGCGAGGTATCGTGACTTTTCGGGCGAGGT
>NZ_FMVT01000025.1 GCF_900102505.1 Paracoccus tibetensis
GCCATCCAGCGGCAGACATTGCCCATGCTGACGATGTAGTTGCCGTGGTTCGTCATCAGGGGCGGCATGGGCCAGTTCGGCACCCGCACCTGCCCCGCCGCGCCGAGGATGTAGAAATTGTCGTCCGTCACCTCGGTCGTCACCGGCGCGCCCCGCTCGCGCCAGTCGGGGATCAGCGCGTCCAGCCCGCAGGGGTCCAGCACCGCCCCCGAGAGGATATGCGCCCCGACCTCCGACCCCTTCTCCAGCACCACCACCGACAGATCCGCGTCGAGCTGCTTCAGCCGGATCGCCGCCGAAAGACCCGCAGGCCCCGCACCCACGATCACGACATCATACTCCATCGACTCGCGCGCGAATTCGGTATCAACGGTCATGCATGGTCTTTCTTCGTCAGCATTCCGGCAGGTTGACGGCGATGCCGCCCTGCGAGGTTTCCTTGTACTTCTCGTTCATGTCCCGGCCGGTGTCGCGCATCACCCGGATGCAGTTGTCCAGCGGCAGGAAATGGCTGCCGTCGCCCCGCAGCGCGAGGCTGGCGGCCGAGACGGCCTTGATCGCGCCGAGCGCGTTGCGCTCGATGCAGGGCACCTGCACGAGGCCCGCGGCCGGATCGCAGGTCATGCCGAGATGATGCTCGAGCGCGATCTCGGCGGCGTTCTCGATCTGGGCGTTGGTGCCGCCGAGGACCGCGCAGAGCCCCGCCGCCGCCATCGCCGAGGCCGAGCCGACCTCGCCCTGGCAGCCCACCTCGGCCCCCGAGATCGAGGCGTTGTGCTTGATCAGCCCGCCGATCGCCGCGGCGACCAGCAGGTAGTCGCGGATGCCGTCCCGGTGCGCGCCGACGCAATGGTCGAGATAGTAGCGCCCCACCGCCGGCACCACGCCCGCGGCGCCGTTGGTTGGCGAGGTGACGACGCGCCCGCCGGCCGCGTTCTCCTCGTTCACCGCCATCGCGTAGACGCTGAGCCAGTCATTCGCCTGGTGGGGCTGGTTGAGGTTGCGCCCCCGCTCGCCCTCGAGCTGCTGGTGGATCGACTTCGCGCGGCGGCGCACCTTCAGACCGCCCGGCAGGATGCCGTCCTGCACCAGCCCGCGCGAGATGCAGGCGTCCATCGCCTCCCAGATCTGGTCCAGCCGGTCGTCGAGCCGGTCGCCCAGCACCGCCTCCTCGTTCGCGCGCTTCATCTGCGCGATGCTGCGGCCCGAGGCGATGCCCATGTGCAGCATCTGCGCGGCCGTCTCGAAGGGGAAGGGCACGCCGGCCGCGTGCTGGACGGGCGCCTGGCCGGCCTGCGCGGCCTCTAGCTCGGGCTTGGTGACGACGAAGCCGCCGCCGACGGAATAGTAGGTCTGCTGGTGGTAGGTGGCGCCGGCCGGGTCGAAGGCCTTCAGGATCATGCCGTTCGGGTGGCCCGGCAGGGCCGGTCCGTAGTCGAAGACCAGGTCGCGGTCGGGCTGGAAGACCAGCTCGCCCAGCCTCTCGGGACGGACGATGCCGCTGCGGCGGACCTCGGCCTCGATCTCCTCGGCGCGGTCGGGGTCCATCGTGTCGGGGCGCAACCCGCAGAGGCCCAGGATGACCGCCCGATCCGTCGCATGCCCCTTGCCGGTGAAGGCGAGGCTGCCGTGCAGGCTGGCATAGAGCCGGTGCGGACGGGTCGCGCCGGGGATCTTCTCGGCCCCGCCGCGCAGATCGTCAAGGAAGCGCGCGGCGGCGACCATCGGGCCCATCGTGTGCGAGGACGACGGGCCGATGCCGATCTTGAAGATGTCGAAGACCGAGAGGAACATTCACGCCCCGTAGATCGGGAAGCGGTCGCAGATCGCCTTGACCTCGGCGCGGACTTCGGCCTCGAGCGCGGCGTCGCCCTCGGGATTGGCCTTCAGCGCGCGCAGGACGCGCAGGATCATCTCGCCGATCTGGCGGAATTCGGCCTGGCCGAAGCCGCGCGTGGTGCCGGCCGAGGAGCCGAGGCGGATGCCCGAGGTGATGAAGGGCTTTTCCGGATCGAAGGGGATCGCGTTCTTGTTGCAGGTCAGGCCCGCACGCTCCAGCGCGATCTCGGCGGCCTTGCCGGTCACGCCAAGGGGGCGCAGGTCGCACAGGACCATGTGGCAGTCGGTGCCGCCCGAGACGATGCCCATGCCGCCTTCGGTCAGCGTCTCGGCCAGCACGCGGGCATTGGCGATGACGTTCTTCGCGTAGTCCTTGAACGAGGGCTGCAGCGCCTCGCCGAAGGCCACGGCCTTGGCGGCGATGACGTGCATCAGCGGGCCGCCCTGGTTGCCCGGGAACACCGCCGAGTTAAACTTCTTGGCCAGGTCGTCGTCATTGGTCAGGATCACGCCGCCGCGTGGGCCGCGCAGGGTCTTGTGCGTGGTCGAGGTCGTGACATGGGCATGCGGCACCGGGTTCGGATACTCGCCTGCCGCGATGAGGCCCGCGTAATGGGCCATGTCCACCATGAGATAGGCGCCCACCTCGTCCGCAATGGCGCGGAAGGCGGCGAAGTCCATGTGGCGCGGATAGGCCGAGGCACCCGCGACGATCAGCTTCGGCTTCTCGGCCAGCGCCTTCGCGCGGACCTTGTCCATGTCGATCAGGTGCGTGTCTTCCTCGACCTCGTAGCTGACGACGTCGAACCACTTGCCCGACATGGTGACCGGCGAGCCGTGGGTCAGGTGGCCGCCATGCGCCAGCGACAGGCCCATGATCTTGTCGCCGGGCTGCAGCAGCGCCAGGAACACCGCCTGGTTCGCCTGCGCGCCGGAATGGGGCTGCACGTTGGCATGCGCCGCGCCGAACAGCTGTTTCAGGCGGTCGCGGGCGATGTCCTCGACCTCGTCCACGAACTCGCAGCCGCCGTAGTAGCGCTTGCCCGGATAGCCCTCGGCGTACTTGTTCGTCAGGACCGAGCCTTGGGCTGCCAGCACGTCGGGCGAGACGATGTTCTCGGAGGCGATCAGTTCGATCTGGTCCTGCTGACGCCCCAGCTCGCGGCCGATGGCGTCGGCGATGGCGCTGTCCGAGATGGTCTGGGTCTTGAAGTCGAGCATGGAGATAGCCTTTCGGAAGGAGGGCGTCAGAGACCGGTCTTCAGTTCAACCGTGATCTTGTCAAGGATGGCGCGGACATGCGGCAGGAAACTGCGCCAGACATCCATGCGGAAACTGTCCGCCCCGTCGCGCCACAGGACGACCGTGGCCGTGTCGAACAGCGTGCGGGCGGCGGTGCCGGTGGCGATGGCCTCGACATCGCGCAGGCAGCCGGCGGTCAGCGCGGTCAGCGCCTGCGGGCCGGAAAGGCGCAGCGTAATCTCGCGGTCGCTGATCTCGACGAGGCTGTGCGGGATGGCGGCATAGGCCCCTGCCCCGGCGGCGGCCAGCGCGTCGCGCTGCGCCTCGGTGGTCAGGATCAGCCACTCGTCGGGGCCGAGGCACAGGGCCTCGGCCTCGCCGGTGGTGGCGCGCTGGCCGATCCGCTCGGGCAGCGTCAGCCCGAGGGCCTGCGCCAGCGCGGCGCGGTTCGCGGGGCGCACGCGCAGCGAGAAGCGAGGGGTCCAGGGCAGCTCTTCCAGCAGGAAGGGCGCGGCGTTGAAGTCGTGGCGTTGGGTGGTCATGGCGCGCTCCTCAGGCTTTCAGCCGTTCCCCCTCGGGGTCGTAGAAGTTGGTCGAGGTGATCGTGGCCTTCACCGTGCCGTTCGGCATCGGGATATGCACCGTCTCGCCCATCCGCCCATGCCCGCCGGTGATGACCGCCATCGCGATGGGCCGACCAAGCGCCGTCGAGTCGTAGGACGAGGTGACGTGCCCCGCCATCGTCATCGGCAGCGTCTGGTTCGGGTCCAGCACGATCTGCGCGCCTTCTTCCAGCTTCGTGCCGTCCTCGGTCAGCAGGCCGACCAGCTGCTTGCGGTTCGGCGCGACGATGTCCGGGCGTTGGAGAGACCGCTTGCCGACGAAGTCCTTCTTCGCCTTGCCGACCGCCCAATCGAGGCCCGCATCCTGCGGCGTCACCGTGCCGTCCGTGTCCTGCCCGACGATGATGTAGCCCTTCTCGGCGCGCAGGACGTGCATCGTCTCGGTGCCGTAGGGGCAGATGTCGTAGGGCTGGCCCGCCTGGTGGATCGCCTTCCACAGCGCGAGGCCGTGGCGGGAGGGGACGTTGATCTCGAAGCCCAATTCGCCCGTGAAGCTGATGCGGAAGAGGCGCGCGGGCAGGCCGGCCACGGTGCATTCTGCAACCGACATATGCGGGAAGGTCTCGTCCGAGAGGTCCAGGCCCTCTACCAGCGGCGCGATCACCTTGCGGGCGTTCGGGCCGTTGACGGCGACGGTCGCCCATTGCTCGGTGGTCGAGGTCAGCCAGACGTTCAGGTCCGGCCATTCGGTCTGGAGGTAGTCCTCCATCATGTTCAGGACGCGCGCCGCACCGCCGGTGGTGGTGGTGACGTGGAAAAGGTCCTGAGACAGGCGGCCGATGACGCCGTCGTCGCGGATGAACCCGTCCTCGCCCAAGAGCAGCCCGTAGCGGCACCGGCCCGGCGCCAGCTTGGTCCAGGGGTTGGTGTACATGCGGTTCATAAACTCGGTCGCATCCGGGCCCGCGACCTCGATCTTGCCGAGGGTCGAGGCGTCGAACATGCCGGCCGAGGCCCGCGTCGCGCGGCACTCGCGCGCCACGGCAGCATGCATGTCCTCGGTCCCTTTCGGGAAGTACCAGGCGCGGCGCCACAGCGAGACCGGCTCGAACACCGCGCCGTTCGCCTCGGCCCAAGGATCGATGGGCGTCTTGCGCGTCAGCTCGAAGGTGGCGCCCTTGTGATAGCCCGCGAAGGCCCCGAAGCTGGTCGGCGTGTAGGGCGGGCGGAAGGTGGTCAGCCCGACCTGCGGCGGCTCCTTCCCAAGCGCGTCGGCGGCGATCATCAGGCCGTTGATGTTCGACATCTTGCCCTGATCGGTCGCCATGCCGTTGGTGGTGTAGCGCTTGACGTGCTCGATCGAGCGCATCCCCTCGCGCACGGCCAGGCGGATGTCCTTGGCGGTCACGTCGTTCTGGTAGTCGACGAAGGCCTTAGCCTTGCCGGCGCTGCGGTCGGTCGGCAGCTCGGTCTGGATGGCGCCGGTGCCGGGGCGGTCGCCCTCGACGCGGGCGGCCAGCGGCTCGGACGTGCGGCCGAGCGCCTCGACGGCGGCGAGGCCGGCGCGCGCGCCATCCTCCAGCGCCGGGCCGTAGCCCCAGAGCCCGCGACCGGCGCCGGCGATCTGGCAGGCCTCGGTCTTGTGGTTCGGCAGGAAGGTGCGGCTTTCCGCGTCCCAGCTGAGCGAGCCCTTGGTGTGCGAGAAGAGGTGCAGCGAGGGCGTCCAGCCGCCCGAGATCAAGAGCACGTCACAGGCGATCTTGCGGCCCGCGCCGACCTGGCCATGGCGGACCGGGTTCACGCGGACGGCCTTGACGCGCAGGCGGCCATAGGTCGCCGTGGCGGTGTGGCTGGTCAGAACCTCGATCCCGCGCTTGCGGGCAGCGTCGACCAGATCGGTGCGGACATGATCGCGGGTGTCGGCAATGGCCGAGACGCGGGCGCCGGCATCGACCAGATCGAAGGCGGCATACCAGGCGCTGTCATGGCTGGTGACCACCGCGGCATTGTCGCCGACCTTCACGCCGTAGCGGTTCAGATAGGTCTGCGCTGCGCCTGCCAGCATGACGCCGGGCCGGTCGTTGCCGTCGAAGACCAGCGGCTTTTCCAGCGCTCCCTGCGCCAGGATCACCTGACCGGCACGGACATGCCACATCCGCTCGCGGGGGGCGCCGGACGGCGGCTGGTCGAGGTGATCCGTCACCCGCTCGACGAGGCCGACGAAGTTCTGGTGGTAATAGCCGATGGCCGTGGTGCGGGTCATCAGCGTGACGCCGGCGGCGCGCAGTTGCGACAGCTGCTCGGCCAGCCAGGCCCAGGAACCGCGGCCGTCAATGCGGACAGCGGGATCGGACAGCAGGGAGCCGCCCATCTCGGGGTTCTCGTCGACCAGCACGACGCGGGCGCCGGACTTCGCGGCAACCAGAGCGGCCTGGATGCCCGCCGCGCCCCCGCCCACCACCAGCACGTCGGTGTGCAGGTTGCGGTGGGCGTAGGTGTCGGGGTCAACCTCGGTCGGAGATTTGCCGAGGCCGGCGGCGGCGCGGATGAAGGGCTCGTAGACCTTGTCCCAGAAGCTGCGCGGCCACATGAAGGTCTTGTAGTAGAAGCCCGCCGAGAACAGCATGTAGGCGCGGTCGTTTACCGCCCCGATGTCGAATTTCAGCGACGGGAACTTGTTCTGGCTTTCGGCCTGAAGCCCCTCGCGCAGTTCCTGCACGGTGGCGCGGGTGTTCGGCTCGAACCGCCCCGGACCGCGCGAGGTGCCGATGAGGGCGTTCGGTTCCTCGGACCCCGCGGTGACCGGGCCGCGCGGGCGGTGATACTTGAACGACCGTCCCATCAGGTGGACGCCATGGGACAGCAGCGCCGAGGCGACGGTGTCGCCGCGCAGGCCGGTGTAGGGCTTGCCGTCGAAGGTGAAGCTGACGGGCTTGGCGGGATCGACCCGGCCCATGCCCGGGATGCGGTAACGGCTCATTCCGCGGCCTCCAGTTTGGCTTCTGCCGGGCGCTCTTCGCCGGCCTTGTAGGTCGTCAGGAAACGGTCGCTGACCGTGTCGCGCAGGGCGTTGAAGAAGCGCCCGCAGCCGTGGATGTGGCGCCAGCGCTCGTAATGCGGGCCGCGCGCGTTGGTGCGGATGAACAGGAAATCGCGCCATTCCTCGTCCGAGAGGGCCATGGGATCGGCGGGGCGCGAAATGTGCGCCTCGCCGGCATAGGCGAACTCGGCCTCGGGCAGGGTCTCGTCGCAATAGGGGCAGTGGATCAGAAGCATGGGGAACCTCTCAGTGCGCGCAGACTAGTGGGCAACTGCGGCGGCGGCGGCCTCGTCGATCAGCCGGCCGGTGGTGAAGCGTTCAAGCGTGAAGGGCGCGTTGATCGGGTGCGGCTCGTCCTTGGCGACGGTCCAGGCCAGCGTATGCGCCGCGCCGGGCGTCGCCTTGAAGCCGCCCGTGCCCCAACCGCAGTTGACATAGAGCCCCTTGACCGGCGTCTTGCCGACGATGGCCGAGCGGTCGGGCGTCACGTCCACGATCCCGCCCCATTTGCGCAGCATCCGCATGCGGTTGAAGATCGGGAAGACCTCGCAGATGGCGGCGACGGTATGCTCGATCAGCGGGAGCCCGCCGCGCTGGCTGTAGCTGGTGTATTGGTCGGTGCCCGAGCCGATCACCAGCTCGCCCTTGTCGGACTGGCTGATATAGGCGTGGACGGTGTTCGACATCACGACGCAGGGGAAGATCGGCTTGACCGGCTCGCTGACGAGGGCCTGCAGCGGGAAGCTTTCCAGCGGCATCCGGACGCCGGCGCTGTCCATGACGACGCTGGTGTGACCGGCGGCCGAGACGGCGACCTTCTTGGCCTTGATGAAGCCCTTCGCGGTGTCGACGCCCTGCACCGCACCGTCCGGGCCGCGACGGATCGCGATGACCGGGCAGTTCTGGATGATGTCGACGCCCCGCGCCGCCGCCGCCCGCGCATAGCCCCAGGCCACCGCGTCGTGCCGCGCCGTGCCCGCCCGCATCTGCAGCGCCGCCCCCATCACCGGGTAGCGCGCATCGGGGCTGATGTTCAGCGGCGGGCAGAAGGCCTTGGCCTCTTCCTTCGACAGCCAGCGGTTGTCGACGCCGTTCAGGCGGTTGGCGTGGATGTGGCGCTGGAAGGACTGCACGTCATGGACGTTATGCGCCAGCATCATCACGCCGCGCTTGGAATACATGACGTTGTAGTTCAGCTCTTGGCTGAGGTTCTCCCACAGGTCCAGCGCGTGATCGTAGAGCCGCGCGCTTTCGTCATAGAGGTAGTTCGAGCGGATGATGGTCGTGTTCCGGCCCGTGTTGCCGCCGCCCAGCCAGCCCTTGTCGATTACCGCGACATTGGTGATGCCGTGCTCTTTGGCGAGGTAGTAGGCCGCGCCGAGGCCGTGGCCGCCCGCGCCGACGATGACGACATCGTATTCGGCCTTGGGTTGGCTGTCCGGCCACTGCTCGCGCCAGTTCTTGTGGCCCGACAGCGCGTTCTTGAGCAAGGACATGGCAGAGAAACGTTGCATGGCAGGGGCCCTCTTCATCGCAGCTGCCTGTCACATTATGTCTTTATGACATCGTTCGTTTGTAGATTTGCGCCAGCCGCCATGTAGGATCGCGCCATGACCCCTGTCGCCCCTCCGCCGCAGAAGCGCCTGCGCGTCGCCTTCCTTTTGGCCGACCAGTTCACCCTGTCGGCCTTCGCCAATTTCGTGGACGTGCTGCGGCTGGCGGCGGACGACGCGGACAAGTCGCGCCCCATCCTCTGCGGCTGGACCGTGCTGTCGGACGGGATGGAGGCAGTCCGCTCGAGCTGCGGGGTCAAGGTGCAGCCCGAGGTGCCGCTGCGCCGCGCCGGCGCCTTCGATTACCTTGTCGTCGTCGGCGGGCTGATCAGCGACCGCGCGGCCTTCTCGCCCGAGGCGATGCGCTTCATCGCCGACACGGCGGCGCGCGGCGTCCCGCTGGTCGGCCTCTGCACCGGGGTCTTCACGCTGCAGGCGGCGGGGCTTCTGCAGGGCTATCGCTGCTGCGTGAGCTGGTTCCACCACCAGGACTTCCTCGACCGCTTCGAGCACGAGACGCCGGTTTCGGACCAGATCTTCGTGGTGGACCGCGACCGACTGACCTGTTCGGGCGGGCACGGCGCGGCGCATCTGGCGGCCTTCCTCGTGCAGCGCCATGTCGGGCAGTCCGCCGCCACCAAGAGCCTCAACATCATGATGATCGAGGACGCGCTCAGCGGACAGCGCGCCCAGCCCGGCCAGATGCTGGCCCGGCAGGCGCGGGACGAGCTGGTCAAGCGTGCCGTCCTGAAGATGCAGCAGAACATCGAGCAGCCGCTGAGCGTCGACGACATCGCGGCGGCGCTCGGCACCGCCCGCCGGACGCTGGAGCGGCGCTTCCAGTCCGATCTCGGCCAGTCGCCGCGCCGGATCTATCTGGAGATCCGGCTGGACCGCGCGACCGCGCGCCTGCGGGGAACCGAGCAGTCGGTCACCGAGATCGCGCTGGCCTGCGGCTTCTGCGACGCGCCGCACCTGGCGCGCTCGCTCAAATCCGAGCGCGGCCTGACGCCGGGCGAGATCCGCAGCGCGCGGCCTGCGCCCGCCGAGGCTATGCCTCCAGCGTGACGGTGCCGCGGGGGTTCGAGCAGCAGGCGAGGATGTAGCCCTCCTCGATCTCGTCGTCGGTGATCCCGCCATTGTGGACCATGTGCACATCGCCCGACAGCTTGCGGATGCGGCAGCTGCCGCAGACCCCCATGCTGCACCCGTAGGGGATGGCGACCCCGGCCACGCGGGCCGCGGCCAGCACCGTGTCGGCGGCGCTGCAGTCATGCGAGATGCCGCTGTCCTGGAAGACCAGCTGCGCCGTATCGGCCGGGACGTCCTCGCTGGTGCCGCTCTCGACCCGCGGCAGATCGCCGGCCTCTGGGGCGCCGAAGCTTTCCTGGTGGTAATGCGCCATGTCGAAGCCGAGCCCGGCCAGCGCCTCGCTGACCGCCTGCATGAAGCCTTCGGGGCCGCAGCAGAAGACCTCGCGCTCCAGGTAGTCGGGCGCCATCAGGCCTAGCATCAGCTGGTTGAAGCGGCCCTGATAGCCGGTCCAAGGCTGGTAGATGTCGCTCTGCTGGACGACCCATTTCAGGTCCAGCCCCTCGATGCGGCTCGCCATGTGCTCGAGCCGGCGCTTGAAGATGATCTCGGACGGGCGCTGCGCGCAGTTCACGAAGACGATGTCGCAGGTCCGGCCAAGGTCGTAGATCTCGGTCGTCATCGACATCATCGGGGTGATGCCCGAGCCGGCCGAGATGAACAGGTATTTCCGCGCCGGGAAATGGGTCGAGGTGAAGCGGCCCGCCGGCCCCTTCGCCTTCAGCCGCGTTCCGGGGCGGACATTGTCGATGATCCAGCGCGTGCCGATGCTGCCCGGCTGCGCCTTGATCGTGATGGTCAGCGACTTCGGTCGCGTGGGCGAGGACGAGATCGTGTAGGTCCGGTGGATCGTCCCGCCCGGCACCGGCAGCTCCAGCGTCAGGAACTGCCCGGCGAGAAACTCGAAGGGGCGGCCCGACGGCGCCTGGAAGCAGACCGTTACGACATTGGGGGACTCGGGCAGGATCGAGACGCATTCCAGCGGCTCGTCATCGGTCCATTTGGGCAGGACGGCCTGCTGCCGGGCGTCGAGCATCGCCCTACTCCGCCGCGACGGCCAGCTGCGGCTGGCGGCTGCGCAGACGCTGGAGATACCAGTTCACGAACTGGATCACCCCGTCCTCGTGCTTGGTCGAATACGGCCCCGGCTGGTAGGCGGGCGAGCAGATGCCCTGCTGGTTGTGCTCGACGACGCGGCGATCCTCGTCGTTGGTGTGCTCCCAGACCGTGGTCAGGTTCTTCAGGTCGTAATCCACGCCCTCGACGGCGTCCTTGTTGACCAGCCAGGTGGTCTGCACCTCGGTCTGCATCGGGCCGATCGGCGTCACGCGGAAGGTGATCGAATGGTCGGTCAGGAAGTGGTTCCAGGTCGTCGGGTAGTGGAACATCAGCAGCGTGCCGGCATCCAGGAACGGCACCTGCCCAAGGCGCTTCTGCACCGCGATCTTGCCGCTCACGGTGTAGCTTTCGGCCCCGTCCAGCAGCGGCATGCGCGCGACGCGGAACTGCCCGTCCTCGCCCATCCTGAAGCGCGAGGGCGCGCCGGCGGCCTCGAGGCGGTTGAAGTGGGTCTCGACCTTCTCGGGGAACGTGCCGTCGGGGCTGACGCCGGTGATCGAGGGGTCCTCGGGATAGGTGCGGCAGAGGTCGGGGTGGTTGCCCGCGCAGTGATAGCACTCGCGGTTGTTCTCCCAGACCAGCTTCCAGTTGCCGTTCTCGACGATGGTGGACTGGAAGGCGATCTTCGCGTTGCCCAGGTCATGCACGCCCAGATAGGGCGTCACGGTGCCGGCGAAGGCGTCGAAATTGGGCGCGTCCTTGGCCAGGCAGATATAGACGAGGCCGGCCACCTCGCGGCAGTGGACGGTCTTGAGGCTGTGCTGCGTCGAGTCGAAATCCTCGCCCATGTCGCGCGCCCAGACCAGCTTGCCGTCGAGGCCGTAGGTCCACTGGTGATAGGGGCAGGTCAGCTTCGCGACCTTGCCCGAGGCGGCGGTGCAGATGACCGAGCCGCGGTGCCGGCACGAGTTGTGGAAGGCGCGGATGCCGCCCTGGTTGTCGCGCAGCACGACCACGTCATAGGCGCCGATCCGCAGCCGCTGGAAGCTGCCGGGTTTCTCCAGCGCGCAGGCCGGCAGGGCGAACAGCCAGTCGCGGTAGAAGATCGTCTCCATGTCCTGCGCGAACACCTCGTCCGAGGTGTAGAAGGCCTGCGGCAGCCCATGGCCGGGACGGTGCTGGGACAGAAGTTCGGGAAGGGACGGCGTCGGTCCGGGCATGGTGGGCTCCTGCAAGCCGGGGTGGATCTGCCGCGGACGAAGCCAGTCCCGCCGCGCCTTGACAATGGGATAAAATCTCACGTCAAGTTAGCGTCGCTAAACTCATGCGCCGCGGGTCCCGCCTGCGACACCTTCTGATCCGGATGCGACAGCTTGTCCAAGCCCTACAACCTGCCGCCGCTAGGCGATCTTGCCTGTTTCGAGGTCGCTGCCCGCCATTTGAGCTTCAAGCGCGCCTCGTCCGAGCTGAACGTGACGCCCGCCGCCGTCAGCCACCGCATCAAGGCGCTGGAGCAAGAGCTGGGCCAGCCGCTTTTTTTGCGCAACCACCGCGGCGTCGACCTGACCGAGGCGGGGGCCCTGCTGTTCGTGGCGGTGCAGCGGGGGATGGAGGGGATCGCGGAAAGCGTCGGGCGCATCCGCAGCCGCTCGGTCCGCTCGGGCGTGTCGATCGCGGCGACGACGGCCGTCAGCACGCTCTGGCTGATGCCGCGGCTCGCCGGCTTTCTGGCGCAGCATCCCGGCGTGGCGCTGTCGCAGGCGGTGCAGGACGGACCGGCGCCCGAGGGCGTCGATCTCAGCATCCACTACGGCGATCCGCAGGAGGTGCAGGACGAGACGGTCATCCTGATGCAGGACCGCATCCTGGCGCTCGGCACGCCGACCTTCGCCGCGCGGCACGGCATCCGCAGCCTATCGGACCTGGCCGAGGCACCGCTGATCTACACGCGCTCAAGCGATCCCCGCTGGACCTGCTGGCCCGACTGGCTGCGTTCGCTTGGCGGTCCCGAGGCGCGGGGTGCCTCGTTTGCGTTGAACAACTACCTGGTGTCGCTGCGGGCGGCGGAGGATCATATCGGGGCGGTGCTGGGTTGGGAGGCGCTGCTTCGGCCGCAGCTGCAGGCCGGGCGGCTGGTGGCGCTGGTGGCGGAGGCGCTGCCCTCGCCCTGGCCCTTCTATCTGCGCGTGCACGGACGGGCCTCGGCCAATGCGCGGCTGCTGGCGGACTGGCTGGGGGCGCAGGCATGAGGGCGCAGGCATGAGGGGCGCAGGCGTGAGGGCGCGGCCGGGTGAGCGGCCGCGCCCTGGGCTTTAGGTCAGCTCATCCCGGTCAGCTGCGCGGCTTGAGGTTCTCGGGATCGTAGAGCGGCGCGTAGCCGATGCCGGCGACCTCGACGGGGTAGGTCTCGTCGAAGTAGCTGACGCTCAGCTTGCGGCCCGGCTGGCAGTAGTCCCAAGGCAGGTAGGCCAGCGCGATGTTCCGGCCGACGCTCGGGCCAAAGGCGATCGAGGTCGTGTAGGAACGCCGCCCGAGGCTGTCGACCAGCACCGCGCCGGTGTCCGGGTCCATCACCGGCAGCGTGCCGACCGGGTAGCGGGCCACCCCGCTGCTGTCCACGTTGTCGGTCATCACCAGCGTGCAGAGCATCGCGGGCTGGTGCGCGCGGGCGCGGTATTCGAGGTGCTTTTCCTTGCCGCAGAAATCGGCCTCCTTGACCTTGGGCCGGGCGAGGTCGGCCTCGAGCAGGTTGTACTGGGTCAGAAGATCGGCGTTCTGCAGGCGCAGCGACTTCTCGAGCCGGCGCGAGTTGGCGTAGGTCTCGACCCCCACCGCCATCACGCCCGCCGCCCGCAGCGCGTCCCAGACCGCCAGCCCGTCGCCATAGGGCATGTGCAGCTCCCAGCCCTGCTCGCCGACATAGGAGATGCGGAAGGCCATCACCTTGCGGCCGGCGATCTCGATCTCGCGGATGGCGGCGAAGGGGAAGTTCGCGACCTCCAGCGCATCCGGGTCCGCGACCACCGTCTTCAGCCGCTCGCGGGCGTTCGGGCCCCAGATGCCGATGGTGGTGTAGTCCTCGGTCACGTCGGTGATCGTCACGTCGAGGCCGCGGTCCTGCGCCACGCGGCGCATGTGGATGAGGTCGCGCGGGCCCGCATCGGCGCCGTTCACCAGCCGGCAGCGGCCCGCCATGCGGAAGACGGTGAAGTCGGCGCGGACCATGCCCTGATCGTCCAGCATGTGGGTGTAGATGCCCTTGCCGATGTTGCCGTCGCCGCCGATCCTGGCCGCACACAGCCATTCCATCAGCGCCACGTGATCGGGCCCCGAGATGTCGGTCATGTGGAAATGCGACAGGTTGATGAGGCCGCAATCGGCGCTCATCTCCAGCTGCTCGGCATTGGACACGCGCCAGAAGTGGCGGCTGTCCCATTCATTCAGGCGCTCGGGGACCTGGCCTGCGTATTTCTCCAAGAGGTGCTCGTTCGCGGCATAGCCATGCGCGCGCTCCCAGCCCCCCAGCTCCATGAAGTAGCCGCCCAGCTCCTTTTCCCGCTCGTAAAAGGGCGAGCGGCGGATGCCGCGGGCGTTGGCGAAGGGCTCGCGCGGGTGAACCGGCGGGTTGTAGATCTTGGCCGCCGTCTCCTCGCAGCGGCCCCAGATGTAGTCCTCGGTCAGCTGGAAGTCGTTGAAGCGGGCGTAGTCGATCCGGTTGTGGTCGATCTCGGTCCGGCCCTTGGTCATCCAGTCGGCGATCAGCTTGCCCATGCCGGGCCCGTCCTTGACCCAGATCGCCACGGCATACCACAGGCCCCGCAGCTTGCGGCTTTCGCCCATCGAGGGCCCGCCATCGGTCGTCGTCTGCAGAAGGCCGTTGAAGGAATGGCTCTCGTTGAAGCCCAGCTCGGCCAGGATCGGGGTCAGCTCCATCGCGCGCTCGAGCGGCTCGATCACGTCGTCCAGCACCAGGTCGCGCTGCGAGGGCGAGAGCCGCGCCTCGTGCTTTTCCAGAAGCTCGCGCGGATGGACCATCCGCACGTCCTTCTCGTAGTAATAGCCCCACTCGATCTGGCCGCCCTCGGTGGTGTTCGGGTCCCCGGTGTCGCGCAGATAGGCCGAGTTGCCCTGATCGCGCAGCAGGGGCCGCCCGATCTCGAGCCCGGTGCCGGCGAACTCGTCATAGGGGCCGAAGAAGGTCAGCGGGTGATCGACCGGCATGACCGGCAGGTCCTCGCCCGCCATCTCGGCGATGAGCCGCCCCCAGAGGCCCGCGCAGACCACCACATGCTCGGCCATGATCGTGCCGCGCGTGGTCCGGACCCCGGTGATGCGCCCGTTCTCGTGCAGCAGCTCCAGCGCGGGGGTGTTGGCGAAGACCTTCAGCTTGCCCGCGGCCTCGGCCATGTCCACGAGCTTGCCGGCGACCGTCTGCGAGCGCGGCACGACGAGGCCCGCGTCGGGGTCCCACAGCGCGCCCTGGATCTGGTCCTCCTCCAAGAGCGGGAACTTCGCCTTGGCCTCGGCCGCCGAGATGATGCTGACATTGGTCCCGAACGCCTTGCCGCTGTCCACGCGCCGCTTCAGCTCGGCCATGCGCGCATCATCCCCGACCCGCGCGACCTCGAGGCCCCCGATGCGCTTGTAGTTGCCCATCTTCTCGTAGAAATCCATCGAGTACATGGTCGTCCAGCAGGACAGAAGATCATGGCTGGTCGCATAGCAGAAGTCCGAGGCATGCGCCGTCGAGCCCACATCCGTCGGAACCCCCGACTTGTCGATCCCGACAATATCGTCCCAGCCATTCTCCACCAGGTGATGCGCCACCGACGCACCGACGATCCCA
>NZ_FMVT01000018.1:0-28540 GCF_900102505.1 Paracoccus tibetensis
AACCCGAAGCGCAAGCACGCGAGAAACGGAATGCTGTCGCCTGCGGAGTTCGAGCGACGGCAGATGATGAGACGTGAAGGCGTCTAAGAAACTCGAGGCTGTTTAGACCACTGCAGTGACGTGCAGACAACTGCGATGCAGCTCTGCGGAGTGATGGAGGCCATTGACGTTCTAGACGATGAGGGCATTGCCAAGAATGCGGTGACCTGCTTGATCCGCATCGCCAGGTCGCTGGCTGACCAAATCAAGGAGCAGTTGGACAGCGTGAACTTGCCGAAAGGGGGTGCGGCATGAGCGCGATACACTGGATGCAGGCTTTCAGCCGCACGGACGACCACATCACTCGGATCGCCGGGTTTGCTACCATCCTGCGCGAGGTGACGATGGAGTGGGCGCCGCTCAACAACCCGGACCCTGTGGCCAACGGCGTCCTCTCACTCATCCGCGCGATCGACGATGACCTGCGGAAGTTGGAGGACATGAGGACGGAAGAATGGCGGCTGCGGCGCGACGCAAATGCTCCCGTAGCTTCCGGCTAGTTCCTGCATCTTCCGCATCAGCGTGGAGGAATAGCGAGGGGAACCATCTCCACAGCGACGTCAAAAACTGCGGAAAAATAAGGGCTTACTAAGGGAAATGGCGGAGACGAAGGGATTCGAACCCTCGAGGCGGTTTCCCGCCTGCACCCTTAGCAGGGGTGTGCCTTCGACCACTCGGCCACGTCTCCGCTGGCGGGTATAACCGCGCAAGCCTGAGAGACACAAGGGCATTCGTATGGTTCGGCAGAATGTCTGTCGCTTCCGTGTGTTCCGATACCGTGCGTCCGCCTATTCATGCTTTCCAGCGCCACGTGCCTTCAAGCGCCTGGTCTGGATCTTGCGCTTCCCTACGCGAAAGTTCACGACATAGCTGCGCGCGGAATGGCTGTTGCTCGCGGAGGTTTCTAGCGCAAGATCCAATCAGGCCGGAGGAAAAGCGAAATATCGCGAGAGCCTGCCCAGCAACCGTCCCATGAGGCTTCGCCAGCGCCCTACGCGGGCCGGCCGAATGTAGCGCGAGAGAATCTCGACAGTTACCGTGTCACCATTGGCCAAGTTCAACTCCTCACGCAAGGCTGTGGCGCTCATCAGTTCCAGCGTGTTTGGGCGGTTCTTGGCCCGAGGCGGTTTCACGGCGAAGGCCTGCAAACCGTTCACGGTCACCGGGTAGAGCAAATAGGGCCCCAGGCTTGTCCGGATCTTCATTCCATTGCGGAGATAAAGCTCCGTGCAGATGTCCAGATTCAGACTTCCCGGGTAGACGGTGACCCCCGTGCGTTCCTGTATGCGATCCGTGTAGACGTCCTTCTGCCGGGAAGACGAGCCCCAGCCCCGCTTCACGGTCCCGATCACGATGATCTTTCTTGTCCAGAACCTTGTGCCCGAGGCGCGTTTGGAAGCAACATGACCTGCCATATCCCGCATTGTTGCCTCGCTTGCTTCATGATCTGAGATGTCTGGGACGGCCCTTCTTCCAACCGTCTGGTTCGGGCTGCACTCTATGTCCAGGTGCCTGTCCATGCCAAGCCGGCAGGCGTCCAGAACGCACCAGCTGTTGTCGGCTTGTGTCGATCGCATGACACCGTGTAGACGACGGGCGTCGGCAAATCTTCCGGGGATGTTCCGCATGCGAGTTCGCAGGCAATGATCAGGCTCACGTCAATGCGGCGCTACGCGGGCTATGTTCAAATTGCGTTGGTCGATCCGAGTGCTTTCCGACGCGCCCTTAGGAACCAGGTGAACAAGCGGGCCCATGTCAGGGCTGTCTTGCAGGCTGCTGCGGCGCGCCGAGGCCTGCCGCCGCTGACGGCATCATCCGGCAGTGGAAGCCATACCGACAGTCTGCTCGCGGTGATGTCCGGTCACTTCCCTGTGCTCGAGTTGCAGCGCAGTCCTCATGCACTGCATGTTGGCGTCGCGGATGTCGATCTGCTGCCCCTCCTTCAATGGCTCAAGGAGAGCTTTCCCGAGATTGCTGTTGATCCGTTCAACAGGGCGTCATGTGCGAAGCTCCTGCACCTGGCCGTGGTCAAGCTTGAGCTGCCGCTGTCGAGCGGGTGCCTCCCGCTACAGCTGACGGTCGAGCCTTATTCCGAGATCGTGCCTGGAAGATGGACATCGCGCAATGCGCGCAACCGCGTCATGCGCAACTGCTATGGTGACCATTTCTCGACCCCGGGTCTGCGGCGGGCGACGGAGATCCTGCAGGCGCCCTTGCTCGCGCATCAACGCGCACAGCGCCCCGTGGACGCCGTATTCACCTGGGTTGATCACCAGGATCAGGACTGGCAGGCGATGTACCGGACCTACCGGCCCGACGGTGCGGTGGAGAAGGCATCCTCCGGCGCGCCCGCAGGCGACGCTGCCAGCGTCACCCGTTTCCACAACAACGACGAGCTGCGCTACGCGCTGCGCGCCGTCAGGCGCAATCTGCCTTGGATCAACCAGATCCACATCTTCACCAATTGCCGACCGCCCCACTGGCTCGACCTCAGCCATGAAGGCATCAACTGGGTGGACCACCGGGATGTCATTCCCCAGAAGTTTCTGCCCACGTTCAACTCGCATGTCATCGAGTCGTACCTGCATCACCTGCCGGGATTGGCTGAGCAGTTCATCTACCTGAACGACGATGTCTTCGTCATGCGCCCGTTGGAACCGGCCGCTTTCTTCGACGCCTCCTATAGGTCTGCAGCGCGCCTCGAGGGCTACGGCGTCGTGTCCGGCCCGGTGCGCACAGGCGATCCTGACTATCTCAATGCTGCGCGCAACAGCCAGGCGCTGCTGCGCCGAGAGTTCGGGTTCGCCGCCACCGAACTGCACAATCATGTCCCCTTCTCGCTGCTCCGAACCGTGCTGATGGAGATCGAAAAGCGGTTTCGTGACGAGATGGACAGGTTCCGGGCGAACCGCTTTCGCAGCGCCGAAGACCTGAACCTCGTCAGCTTCCTCTACCATCACTTCGCGCTCGCCGAGGGACACGCATTCTCGGCAAGCAATTCGGGTCTGCTGGTGAAATGCAACGAGTTCGTTTGGCGAGAGAAGCTCGAGCTCGCGCAGCGTCGGGAACTCGACTTTGTCTGCATCAACGAAGGCGGTGCAGAGGCACCACCGGCAGGTTGGCATGATGAGGTGCGACGCTGCTTGAACCGCTGGTTCCCGAACGCTGCCCCATGGGAGTACTCGTCCTCAAGAACCCATCAGTAACTTGATTCAAGCACGGAGAGGCGCTGGGCCAGAAGCTTGACGCAGTGCATCTTGATCTCGGCGCGGCTTCGACGGTGATACCCGCTCCATCGGCGCCATCTGGTTCGGCCGTCGCGTTTCAATCTGCGCAGGATCACATTAAGTGCGATGGCCCCTGCGGTGTCGGGCTTCCAGAGATTGGCGTTCCTGCGGAGCGGGATGATCGCGGCCGCGGCATGGGCGGTAATGGCGTCATGGCACTTGCGGGTGTCGAGAGCGCCGTCTGCGGTGACGCTGGCAATCTGTTGATAGAGCGGGTCTGGTCCAGAAGTTCGAGCAGCACGGGCGCATCGCCAACGTCGCTGTGCTGAACTCGGCAGCCCGGACCCTAGAAGGTTTTGCCGTCAATCCCGATGTGGATCTTGCGCAAGACCCGCCGTCTGGGGCCGCCGTTCTTGCAGGCGTTCCACAACAGGCTCTCCCCAAAACCAATCGACTGCCGAAGTGCCGTCCCGAACACCGCCTTCATGGTCAAGCAGGTCTTAATAGCTGGATCGCTATAGTCGGGGCCGCCGCCCGCGTTTTCCGGTGCGAGCGGCTTCTCAGGTCATTGGCAGTATCGAACAAGATCGTCAGCGAGCCGCGGCGGTTGAGCGCTTCGTTGTAGGCGGGCCAGTTGCGGTTCTTGTAGGCGAAGAGTGTCGGTCTGCTCAAGCTCTTTAGCTGATATGCTTGAGTCGCGACGTGAAGCCTCGCTGGTCATTCGTGCAACAAAGCCCATCAGCCGCACCGAGCGCATGTTGCATCAGAGATCTGCAGCTGGAAGCATAGGTGCTGATCAGACTCTGACGCCCGACGCCAGCCACAGCTTTACGGTTCAGGCAAAGAATTTCGAGCTTGCTGGGTCAGGAGGAAGAGCCAGGTACATCATGGTCTGCTTCCCAGTCGCCATTTCAGCTTTTTCATTTACCGGTGAAGCATTTCGCGGATTTTCGGGTGTTGGCTTCCGATGCGATAATCCTTGACCGTGAGAGCGGCCTCGTAATGATATTGCGACGAGTCACAAGCAAAGACATGCCGTGCCATGCCGCTTCACTTAGGTGGCGTCGATCATCACCGTCTTCGGCCCGGCAGCCCCGGCGGCCAGCCCGTCCATTATTCGGGCGGAGACTCCGTTGTCGTTCCACCGCTTCCAGCGGTCGTAGAGGGTCTTTGCCGGACCATCCTCCTTCGGCGCATCGCGCGACTGCAACCCGTTACGGTGCATGAAGAGTATTCGGCCCATCACACAACGATCATCGACGCGCGGCATGGGAAGAACGGCTGAAGCCGGTCCCTTTGCGCGTCCGTCAGCCAGAAAATACTGTCTATCAATCAGTCTCCTTCCGGAGGCTGGATCATGCCGCAAGCAGATGATCAATGGCTCCTACACTCTAGGCGCGCATTGCGATCACGGCCAGGCAGTCGCCCGACTGCACCAAGCCGGGGAAGTGACGCGCGGCGATGATGCCGGGGCGGCTCGCCTGCATCTCGAGCGGCGCGATGCCGGTGCGGTCGGCGGGCCAGATGCGGGCGATGGGCTGGCCCTCGGCCACCTCCTCGCCCAGGTCCACGAGCGGGTGCAGCAGCCCGTCGCGCTCGGCGAAGTGGAAGCAGTCGTCGCCCGGCATGTCCAGCATGACGCTGTCCTCGGCGCCCTCGATCTCGCCGCCGAGGATGCCGGCATGGCGCAGCACGTTCCGCGCCCCCCGCAGCGCGATCCGGGTCGAGGCGGCGGTCGCCGTCCCGCCGCCGCCGATCTCGGTCGTCACGAAGACCTTGCCCTGCGCCTCGACGGCCGTGTCGAACATGCCGACCGCGTCGATCTCTCGCATCATCATCGAGAAGGGGGCGCCGAAGGCCCGCATCGCGGCGACGCAGGCCGCCTGCTGCGCCGGATCGTCCAAATAATGCGCCGCCGCGTAGGGCAGGAAGTCCAGCGTCTTGCCGCCTGAGTGGTAGTCCAGCACCAGATCGGCCATCGGCACCAGCACGCTGTCGAAGTAATTTGCGATCTTCTGCGTCACCGTGCCGTCCCGGCGGCCCGGGAAGCAGCGGTTCATGTTGACCCCGTCGATGGGGCTGACCCGTGTGCCAGCCCGGAAGGCCGGGTAGTTGAGATAGGGCGCGATGATGACGCGGCCGGTGACCTCGGCCGGCTCCAGCTCCCATGCCAGTTGCTGGAGCGCGATGGGCCCCTCGTATTCGTCGCCGTGATTGCCGCCGGTCAGCAGCGCGGTCGGTCCGGGCTCGCCGGCGATGACGGTCAGCGGGATCAAAACGCTGCCCCATGCGCTGTCGTTGCGCGAATAGGGCAGGCGCAGGAAACCGTGATGCTTGCCTGGAAGGTCCAGCGGGATGGTGGGGCGGATCGGGTTCATTGCTTCACCAGCATCCGACGGGGGATGTTGCAGAACAGCTCGGGCTCGGCCTCGGTGATGACGATGGATTCGGTCGTCTCGTAGCCGAAGTTCTCCATCCAGAGGCCGGTCATGAAGTGGAAGGTCATGCCCGGCTTCAGCTCGGTCAGATCGCCCCGGCGCAGGGACATGGTGCGCTCGCCCCAGTCCGGCGGGTAGGAGAGGCCGATGGGGTAGCCGGTGCGGTTGTCCTTGACGATGCCGTGGCGGTCGAGGACCCGGAAGAAGGCGTTCGCGATGTCCTCGCAGGTGTTACCGGCGCGGGCGGCCTCGAGCCCCGCCTCCATCCCTTCCAGGACGGCCTTCTCGGCATCCAGCATCTCTTGCGGGGGCGTCCCGAGGAAGATCGTCCGCGACAGGGGCACGTGGTAGCGCTGGTAGCAGCCGGCGATCTCGAAGAAGGTGCCCTCGTCCTTCTTCATCGGCTGGTCGTCCCAGGTCAGGTGCGGCGCGGCCGCGTCCGGGCCCGAGGGCAGCAGCGGCACGATGGCCGGGTAGTCGCCGCCATGGCCGGACCATTCGTCGTAGCGCAACCCGCTGTCATAGATCTCGGCCACCAGATCGCATTTGCGCATCCCCACCTCGACCTTGTCGGCGATGCGGCGGTGCATCCGTTCGACGATGCGGGCCGCCTTGCGCATGTATTCCAGTTCCTTGGGCGTCTTCACCGCGCGCTGCCAGTTCACCAGACCCGCCGCATCCGTCAGCCGCGCCTCGGGCAGGCCCGCCACCAGCCGCTCATGCGCCTTGGCCGAGTAGTAGTAGTTGTCCATCTCGACGCCGACGGTGCCGCGGCTCCAGCCCCGGTCCGTCAGCTGGGCGCAGAGATAGTCCATCGGGTGCCGGTCCATCGACTGCACGTAGTGGTCAGGATAGCCGATGATGTGATCCTCGCCCATCCAGACGGTGCGCAGCGCGCCCTGCGCGTCCTGCCCGCGCCCGAACCAGACCGGGGCGCCGGTGGGGCCGATGATGACGCATTGGTGGACATAGAAGGACCAGCCGTCATAGCCCGTCAGCCAGGCCATGTTCGAGGGGTCGGTGACGACCAGCAGGTCCAGCCCCTGCCGCTCCATGCTGGCGCGGGTCTTCTTGAGCCGCTGCTCGTATTCGGCGGTCGAGAAGCGGTAGGGCGTCCGTTGCAGTTCAGGCATGGGGATCGTCTTTCGATGACGCGGCAAGCGCGTGGGTGGCGATGGCAGTGTCCTGAACCCCGGTCCCGGTCAGGTCGCAGATGGTGATCTGCTCGGGGCTGGTGCGGCCGGGGCGCTGGCCGGCGATGATCTGGCCCAGCTCGGGGTGGTCCTTGTCGTGCAGCCGAGGCGCCGCGCGCAGCTCGCCCATCAGGCGGGTTTGGGCGAGGCGGTCCGCGACATAGAGGCCGCGCGCAAGGCAGGCGGGCTCCAGCTCGGCCTTGCCCGGCTGGTCGCTGCCCATCGCGGTGACGTGCTGGCCGGGGCGCAGCCAGTCCGCGCGCAGGATCGGCTGCGTGGCGGGCGTGGTGGTCACGATGATGTCGGCGCCGGCGGCGGCCTCGGCCGCATCGGCGGTGGCGGTCACGGTGCAGTCGGGGCCAGTCAGCCTGCCGGCCAGCGCCTGCGCCTTCGCCGGATCGCGCGCCCAGATCACCGCCTGCCGGATCGGCCGCACGAGCCGCAGCGCCGCCAGTTGCATCCGCGCCTGAAGCCCCGCGCCGAAGATCGCGGCGCGGCTGGCATCCGCGCGGGCAAGGTGACGCGCGGCGACGCCGCCCGCCGCTGCCGTGCGGATGTCGGTCAGATAGCCGTTGTCCAGCAGCACCGCCCGCACGCGTCCGGTCTGGCTGTCCAGCACCACCATCAGCCCCGAGGTCGAGGGCAGGCCCCGCGCCGGATTGTCGAAGAAGCCCGGAGAGATCTTCACCGCAAAGCCCGGCAGCCCCGGCACATAGGCGGTCTTCACGTCCATCTCGCCGTTCACGGCCGGCAGGTGCATCGACAGGACCGGCGGCATCACGACCTCGCCGATGGCCAACTGGCGGAAGGCGTTCTCGACGACGTCGATGGCCGCGAGGTCCAGCGGCACGCGGGCGCGCAGCTCGTCTTCGTTCAGGATCAGCGGCCTCATGCGGCCCTCATCAGCGCGGCATGGGCGGCCGGGTCGATGTTCCCGCCCGAGAGGATCAGGACAAGCGGGCGCTCGGCCCTCAGCTTGCCCGCAAGGATGGCGCCCGCGCCCACGGCGGCGGCGCCCTCGACCACATGGCCCTCGCGCGCCAGCTGACGGAGGCCGGCGGCGATCTCGTCCTCGGTCAGCAGGATCAGCTCGTCCATGAGGCCCTGCACCATCGGGAAGGTCAGCCGGTTCCCCAGCCCGATCCCGCCGCCGAGGCTGTCGGCGAGGGTCGGCAGCTCCTCGACCTCGACCGGCGCGCCCGCCTTCAGGCTGGCGGCCATCGCGGCGCCGCGCTCCATGCTGATGCCGATGATCCGGATGTCCGGCCGCCGCGCCTTGGCCGCCGCCGCGACCCCGGCCAGCAGCCCGCCGCCCGACAGCGGCACCGCGATGGCGCCGGCCTGCGGCACCTGGTCCAGGATCTCCAGCCCGAGCGTGCCTTGGCCCGCGATGACATCGGGATGATCGAAGGGCGGGATCAGGACGAAGCCCTCCTCGGCCTGAAGTCGCTGCGCCTCACGATAGGCCTCGTCCTGGCTGGCGCCGATGACGCGGGCCTCGGCGCCGAGATTGCGGATCGCCGCTAGCTTGTTCTCGGGCACAAGGCGCGAGACGCAGATGACCGCCCGCAGTCCCTTGTCCCGCGCCGCATGGGCCAGCGCCCGGCCGTGATTGCCGGTCGAGGCGGTGGTGACGCCCGCAACAGTGCCAAGCCGCGCCACGGCGTTCGTTGCCCCGCGCAGCTTGAACGCGCCGGTCTGCTGGCGGTATTCGCATTTCAGCACCACCTCGGCCCCCGCCAGAGCGGAGAGCGACGGTGAGGCCACCACGGGCGTCACCGCCACCTGCGCGGCGATGCGGTCTCGCGCGGCAAGGATGTCCTCCAGCCCTACCATGTGCGCCGCCGGAAGAGGGCGCCGGGGCCGGTGGCGGGCACGGCGGCGGCGTCCAGCATCGCCCAGAACAGCGCCTGGTTCGCGGTCAGGACAGGCTTGCCGAGCCGCGCCTCCAGCCGCTCGATCAGGCCGAGCGCGGGCAGCGCGGTGCAGGACATGAACAGGGCCTCGGCCTCGGGGTGATCACTCGCCTCGGCCATCGCCACGATCTCGGCCTCGGGCAGCAGGGCCATGTCGCGGTCGTCGGCGTGGCCCATGGACGAGCGCTTGAGGACCGTGACCCCATGCGCCTCGAAATGATCGCCCACCAGATCGGTCGTCGCCGCCAGATAGGGCGTCATCAGTGCCACCCGCCGCGCACCAAGCGCCGCCAGCCCCCGCAGCGCCCCGCCCATCGGCGTCGTCACCGCGCCGCGATGGCCGGCGAGGCGGTCCATCTGATCCCCCAGCACCGCCGAGGCCGAGGTGCAGCCGAAGCCGATCCCCGCCAGCGGCACGCCGGGGACCAGCAGGTCCACGGCCTCGCGCAGGCGGGGGCCGGTTCGGCGCAGGTTCTCCTCGGTCGTGGGGTTGTCGAAGGCGATGCGGGTCACGTGCAGGCGCGTGCCGGGGGGCATGAGGCGCGCGGCGTCGCCCTCGATGGTCAAGTCGGTGGCCAGAGCGATCAGGCCGAAGCGGAGGATGGGATCGGGTCTCATGCCGCCTCAGGAGATGGCCATGTCGCGCAGGAAGAGCGCGATCTGCGGGAAGAAGATCAGCAGCACCGACACGAAAAGGAGGATCGCGATGAAGGGCGGCGTGCCGCGGATCACCTCCCAGTAGGGGCGCTTGAAGACGGCGATGGCGGTGAAGATGTCGCAACCGAAGGGCGGAGTCGCGCTGCCGATGGCGACCTGCAGCGTGATCAGCGTGCCGACCAGCACCGGATCGAGGCCCGAGGCGCTGACCACCGGCGCGAAGATCGGCACCAGGATCAGGATCACCACGATGGGATCGACGAACATGCAGCCGATGAAGAAGGCGATGGCGATGGTGAAGAGGACGCCATAGGGCCCCATCTCGTCGATGCCGATCCCGCCGAGGATCGCCTGCGGGATCTGCGCGAAGCTGATGATGTAGCTGAAGGCCGTGCCCGCGCCGATCAGGATGAAGACGACGGCCGTGATGAGGCCGGTGGATTTCGCCGTGGCAAAAAGCTGCTTCAGCGTCAGGTCGCGGAAGATCACCATTTCCAGGATCAGGGCATAGAGCACGCAGGCGGCGGCGGCCTCGGTGGGCGAGAAGACGCCCCCATAGATGCCGCCGATGACGATGGCCGGAAAGCCGAGCGGCCAGAGCGCGCGGGCCAGGGCCCGGCCCCGCTCGGACCAGCTGGCCTTGGGCTCGGTCGGGACGTTGTGGCGGACGGCGTAGATATAGGCGTAGATCGAGAAGAGCAGCAGGATCAGCAGGCCCGGCCCGATCCCGGCCAGAAACAGCTCGGAAATCGAGGTGCCCGAGACGACGCCGTAGATGATCATCCCGATGGAGGGCGGGATGAGGAAGGCGATGTCGGACGCGTTGATGATCAGCGCCAGCGTGAACTTGTCGCTGTAGCCCGCCTTCAGCAGGCGCGGGCGCAACGGCCCGCCGACCGCCACCACCGTCGCCTGCGTCGAGCCGGACACCGCGCCGAACATCGTGCAGGCTCCAGCGGCGGATATGGCAAGGCCGCCCCTCACATGGCCGAGGAACGCCATCACCAGGTCGATCAGCCGCGCGGCCGACTGGCCCCGCGTCATCAGGTCGGCGGCGAAGATGAACATCGGCACCGCGATCAGGCTGGCGGGCTGGATGCCGGCAATGACCTGCTGGACCAGCGTGTCCAGCTGCCCGATCCCGCCGAAGATGCCGACGAAGCCCACCATCGCGCCGATCAGCAGCGGCACCATCATCGGAAAGCCCAAAAGCAGCAGCACGACCATCGTGCCGAGGATCGCGGCGGTCATGGGCGGTCCTCGGGCTCGGCCGGCGCGTAGCCGTCCTTGACGCCGGTGGACAGCCAGACGCCGGGATGGGTGGCGTTGTGCAGCGCGGTCAGCGCATATTGCAGCGCCGTCAGGAAGAGCCCCACAGGCACCCAGACCAGCGTCCACCATTGCGGAATGCGCAGCGCCGGCAGCACCCGGCCGCGGCTGGCCTGCGTCATGACATAGTCCAGCGCGTACCAGGACAGCAGGAACAGCAGCGCCGCCGTCAGCGCCGAGATCGCGATCATCGCCAGCTTGCGCGGCCCGACAGGAAGCATGTCGAGGATCGCCGACATGCGGATGTGGCGCCCGTGACGGGCGGCGTAGGAGATGCCGGCGAAGGTGATCAGGACGATCAGCGCCGCGTTCACCTCTTCGGCGAAATAGAGCGAGCGGCCGAAGACGAAGCGGCCGACCACGTTGGCCACCGTGTTCACCGCCATCGCCAGCACGCCGAGGGCGAGGATCACCGCCTCCAGCCGCGCGATGCCGCGATCCACGAAGCCAAGCGGCCCCGGCAGGCCCGAGCGGTAGGCCGCGTCGTCGATGTCGTCCTCGGCCGTGGCGGGTCCCGTGGCGCGCTGGTCGGGCCCGGCGGCGGGCTGGTGCGTATCGCTCATGCCATATGTCCTGAACCTGCAAGGCCGGCCCCGCTGCGGGCCGGCCCGGTGTCATGCGGCGGCCGGCTTCAGCTGCCGGCGGCCTCCAGATCGGCCTTCATCTGGTCCAGCACCTCCTGCGCGCGCGGCCCGCCGATCTCGAGGAAGGTCGCCTCGACCTGCTCGGTGGTGGCGCGGAAGGGGGCGCGCTCCTCCTCGGAGAGGGTGGTGACGGTGATCGACGGCTTGGCGGCCTCGATCGCCTCCAGCGAGGCCTCGGTCAGACCCTGCTGGTATTCGAGGATATGCTCGAAAGCGGCATCCGTGGCGTTGCGGATCAGCTGCTGGTCCTCTTCCGAGAGGCCGTCGAAGAAGTCCTTGTTGGCCATCAGCGCGGTGGTGAAGTTGTTGTGGCCGAGCCGGGTGATGTGCTCCTGCACCTCGAAGGTGCGGGTGGATTCGATGAAGAAGGCCGGGTTCTCGTGCCCGTCGATGATGCCGGTCTGAAGCCCGCCATAGACCTCGCCCCAAGGCAGCGGGGTCGGGGTTGCGCCGAAGGCCTGGTAGCTGCTGACCAGCAGCGGGTTGGTCATCACCCGCACCTTCACGTCGTCGAAATCGGCGGGCGCGGCGATGGGACGGTTCGAGGTGACCATCACCTCGCCCTCGGGATACATGGTCAGAAGCTCCAGCCCCTGCTCGGCATAAAGCTCGGGGAAGATGCCGTTGATCGCCTCGCTGTCGCGGAAGAAGCTGTAGAGCTGCTGCTCGTCCTCGGGCAGGAGGTAGGGCACCAGGAACACCTGCGCCTCGGGGATCAGCGCGCCGGTGAAGCCGGGCGACTGGTTCACGAACTGCAGGATGCCGGACTGGGTCTGCTCCAGGATGTTGTCGCTCTCGCCGAGCGTGCCGAAGGGGAACAACTGGACCTCGTGGTCGGAATTGGCCTCGACCTCTTCCTTGAACTTCTGGGCGAAGACGCCTTGGACCTCGTCCAGCGCCTCCTCGAAGGCATAGCGCCAGGTGTCGGCCATGGCGGCGGGCGCGCCGAGCATGAGGGCGGTCAGGCTGGCGGCGGTGAGGGTCTTGATGCGCATGTCATCTCCTGTTGGACAGGGCCGTTTGCGGCCCGTGGTGGCAGGATGTGGGGCCCGGACGGCCCGCTCCGCCTTGGCGCAGAACGTGCGTCCGAGGCGGTTTCCAAGTCAATCGAAGGATTAAATCATGACAATTTCACCGGCCGGAGTCAAACCGACTGCCGAAGAAGCCGGTCGCCTCAGGGCAGGATTGCCGACAGGATGCGCAGCGCGCGGTCCAGATCGCCCATCCCGGCGGCGCCGAGGCAGAGCCGAAGCGCAGGCCCCGAGGGCAAGACCGCAAAGCCCGCGCCCGGGGCAAGCGCGACGCGCTGCTCCAGCGCCGCCGCGAGGATCGCGCTCTCGTCGGCGCCTTCCGGCAGCGGCAGCCAGCGGTGAAGTCCGTGCAGGAAGCCCTGCGCCTGCAGGCCCAGATGGCGCTGCGCAAGCCGGTTGCGTGCCGCCAGCTCGGCCCGCTGCGCGGCCAGCAGGCCATCGGCCGTGCCGCCGGCGATCCAGTCCTGCGCGATCTCGACCATCAAGGGCGTCGCCATCCAGGCCATCGACAGGTGCCGGTTCAGCACGGCCTCTGCCCAATCCTCGGGCATGGCGAGAAAACCGACACGCAGGCCGGGCGAGAGGCTTTTCGACAGGCCCGTGAAGTAGAAGCTGCGCTCAGGCGCGAAGCTGGAAAGCGCAGGCGGGCGGCGGGGCGGCATCGGGCCGGTCGGATCGCTCTCGAGGATCATCAGCCCGGCGCGGGCGGCCGCAAGCGCCAGCTCCCCGCGCCGCTCGCGGTCCATGATCTGCGCCAGGGGCCCCCCGCCAGAGGGCAACAGGAACACCGCCTTCATCCGCCCGCCCGAGGCCCGCGCCGCCGCCTCGAGCGCGTCCGGCAGCATGCCGCGGTCGTCTGCGGGGATGCCCTTCAGGCGCAGGTGCAGCGCCTGTGCGGCGGGCTTCAGCGTGTGGCAGGTCAGCGCCTCGGTCGCGACGACATCGCCGGGGGCGGCCACCGTCATCAGCGCGACAAACATGGCGGGCGTGGTGCCGTTGGTGATGAGGATGCGCTGCGCCGGCACGACCATGCCGCAGCGCGCAAGCCAGGCTGCCGCCATCCCGCCATAGAGCGCCATGGTCTGGCGCGGGCGGAAGGACATCATCGCCGGGTCGGGCAGCTGGCCCGCCAGGCGGTGCAGGCTGTCCGACCAGGCGGCGCGGATCTGGGGCAGCGCGACCGGGGTCATCATCGACAGGTCGATCGGCGGGCGGTCGGTCGGGGCGCGGAACCACGGCACCTCGATCGTCTCGCGCGGGCCGGACTTGACGAAACTGCCGCGTCCCACCTCGCCAGAGATGAGGTCGGCGCGGATCAGCTCTTCATAGGCGCGGCTGACCGTCTGGACCGAGACGCCCAGCTGCCAGGCAAGATCGCGGTGCGGCGGCAGGCGCTGGCCCGGACGCAGGCTGCCCGCGTCGATGGCGGCGGCGATCCCCTGGGCGAGGCTGCGATAGGCGGGGCGGGCGATGTCTTCCCTGCGAAGCGGCCAATGCGACATGGCGACAGGATCGCCGGGCGGTGGCGGCTTGTCCAGATTGACAAACCGGCGGAGCAAGGGAAGAAGCCGAGGAATGAACGGATTGCGCCTCGACGACCGGGACATTGCCATCCTCGCGACCCTTGCGCGCGAGGGGCGCATCACCAAGACCGAGCTGGCCGCCCGCGTGAACCTGTCGCCCACCCCCTGCTGGGACCGGATGCGGCGGCTCGAGAAGGCGGGCCTGATCCGCGGCTACCGCGCCCAGATCGACCTCGCCGCGCTCGGCCCCCATGTGCAGGTCTTCGTGACGGTCGAGCTGGACAGCCACCGCGCCGAGAGCTTTCAGATCTTCGAGCGGGTGATCGCGCGGATGGACGCCGTCACCGGCTGCTGGGCGATCGGCGGGGGCTATGACTACCTCATGCAAGTGATCGCGACGGATGTGGCCGCCTTCCAGGTGCTGATGGACGGGCTGCTTGAAAGTCGCGCCGGGGTGCGGCGCTATTTCAGCTACATCGTCACGAAGCCGGTCAAGGACGCAGCGCCGCTGACCGCGCTGATCTAGCGGTTTCCTCGGCCCCGGCGGCCAAGGAGAGAGGATTCCTCTGCCCGCCCGCCCTCGGAACAGAAAAACCCTCTGGCCCCGTCCGCGCATCCTTGGACCAGCCAAGGAGGTTTCATGCTCGACGATCACCAGCACCGCCTGACCGACCGCCTCAGCGATCCCGGCCTTCTGCCCGGCCGCGGCGACTTTCCGGCCGAGGGGCGGCTGGCCGTGCGCGATCCGGCCACCGGCGATGTCGTGGCGCAGGTCGCCGTCAGCACCGAGGCTGGGGCCCGCGCCGCAGTCGATGCGGCGCAAGCCGCCTTTCCGGGCTGGTCCGCCCTGCTGCCCCAGCACCGCGCCGCCATCCTGCACCGATGGCACGCGCTGATCCTCGAGGCCCGCGAAGACCTCGCCCGCATCATGGTCGCCGAGCAGGGCAAGCCCATCGGCGAGGCGCGGGGCGAGATCGACTATGCCGCCAGCTTCGTGCAGTTCTACGCCGAGGAGGCGCTGCGCCCGAACATCGAGGGTGTGACCAGCCATCTGCCCGACGCCGAGATGGAGCTGTGGCGCGAGCCGGTCGGCGTCGCCGCGCTGGTGACCCCGTGGAACTTCCCCTGCGCGATGATCACCCGCAAGGCCGCCGCCGCCCTGGCCGCCGGCTGCACGGTGGTCATCCATCCCTCGGCCGAGACGCCGCTCTCAGCGCTGGCGCTGGCGGTGCTGGCGCAGCGCGCGGGGTTCCCGGCGGGCGTGGTGAACACGGTGATTGGGGACGCCGCCGCAATCGTCGGCCAGTGGACCGCCGATCCGCGCGTCAGGGCGCTGTCCTTCACCGGCTCGACCGAGGTGGGGCGGCTCATCTACCGCCAGTCGGCGGATACGGTGAAGCGGCTGGTGATGGAACTGGGCGGGCACGCGCCCTTCATCGTCTTCGAGGGCGCCGATCTGGACCGTGCCGTGGCCGAGGCGGTCAAGGCAAAGTTCGCGACCTCGGGGCAGGACTGCCTCGGCGCCAACCGCTTCTACATCCACCGCCCGCTTTATGACGCCTTCTGCGCCCGCTTCACCGCGGCCGTGGAAAAGCTGACGCTGGCGCCGGGGATGCAGGACGCCGATCTCGGCCCGCTGATCCACGAGCGGCAGATCGCCAAGCAGCAGGCCCATGTCGCGGACGCCCTGGCCAAGGGCGCGCGGCTGCTGACGGGCGGCGAGGTTGCCTTAGACCTTGGCCCGCTGTTCTACCGCTCCACCGTTCTGGCCGACGTGCCGGACGAGGCCGCGATCATGTCCGAGGAGACTTTTGGCCCCGTCGCCGCCCTTTCCCCCTTCGAGACCGAGGACGAGGTGATCGCCCGCGCCAACGCGACCGAGTACGGCCTCATCGCCTATGTTCACAGCCTCGACCCCCGCCGCATCTACCGCGTCAGCCGGGCGCTTCAGTTCGGCATGGTTGCCGTCAACCGCACCAAGGTCACCGGCGCGCCGATCCCCTTCGGCGGCATGAAGCAGTCCGGTCTCGGCCGGGAGGGAGCGCGACAGGGGCTCGAGGCGTTTACCGAGATCAAGTACCTCTGCCGTGACTGGGCGTGAAAGGACAAACCATGCTGAGCAATGACGAACTGGCCCGGTGGGACCGCGACAGCTTCATGCACCCTTCGACCCATCTGGCGCAGTTCGCGCGGGGCGAGGCGCCGCAGCGGATCATCACGGGCGGCGAGGGGTGCCACATCACCGACCGCGACGGCAACCGCCTGCTGGACGGCTTCGCCGGGCTCTACTGCGTGAACGTGGGCTACGGCCGGACCCAGATCGCCGAGGCCATCGCGAAACAGGCCCACGAGCTGGCCTATTACCACGCCTATGCAGGGCACGGGTCCGAGGCGTCGATCACGCTGGCGAAAATGGTGATGGATCGCGCGCCCGAGGGGATGGCGCGGGCCTATTTCGGCCTCGGCGGCTCGGATGCCAACGAGACCAACATCAAGCTGATCTGGTACTACAACAACATCCTCGGCCGGCCGGAAAAGAAGAAGATCATTAGCCGCTGGCGGGGCTATCACGGCTCGGGGCTGATGACCGGCTCGCTGACCGGCCTCGACCTCTTCCACAAGAAGTTCGACCTGCCGCTGGCGCAGGTGATCCACACCGAGGCGCCATACTATCTCCGCCGCCCCGACGCCTCGATGTCGGAAGGCGAGTTCACCGGCTACTGCGTCCGCCAGCTCGAGGCGCTGATCGAGGCCGAGGGTCCGGACACCATCGCCGCCTTCATCGGCGAGCCGGTGCTGGGCACGGGCGGGATCGTGCCGCCCCCGGCGGGCTACTGGCAGGCGATCCAGGGCGTGCTGGACGCCCATGACATCCTGCTGGTCGCGGACGAGGTGGTGACGGGCTTTGGGCGCCTTGGCACCATGTTCGGCTCGGACCACTACGGCATGAAGCCGGACCTCATCACCAGCGCGAAGGGGCTGACCTCGGCCTATGCGCCGCTCTCGGCCAGCATCGTTGGCCAGCGCATGTGGGACGTGCTGGCGCGCGGCACGGACGAGAACGGCGTGATGGGCCACGGCTGGACCTACAGCGCCCATCCCATCGGCGCTGCGGCGGGCATCGCCAATCTCAAGCTGATCGACGAGCTGGGGCTGGTCGAGAACGCGGGCACGGTTGGCGCCTATCTCAACCGCCGCATGGCCGAGGAACTGGGCGATCACCCCCATGTCGGCGAGGTGCGGGGCGAGGGGATGCTCTGCGCGGTGGAGCTGGTCGCCGACCGCGAGGCGCGGCGCTTCTTCGATCCCTCCGAGGGCAAGGGCGCCAAGGTCGTCGCCGCGATGCTGAAGCGCGGCGTGATCGCCCGCGCCATGCCGCAGGGCGACATCATCGGCCTCGCCCCGCCCCTGTGCCTCAGCGAAGCAGAGGCCGACCAGATCGTCGAGACGACGCGCGAGGCAGTTCGCGAAGTCCTCGGTTGATCCCGAAACAGGCCGCTGGTGATGAACCGGCGGCCGCTCGGGTGCTTGCTCAATGCACGGCCAGCTTGTCCAGCGCGCCCGGCTTGTCATGGATCGCCAGCCGGTCCACCAAAGTCTCGGAGGCTTCGTTCATGCCGATCAGGCTGACCTGGGCGCCCTCGCGGCGGAACTTCAGGATCGCCGCGTCCAGCGCCTGCACCGAGCTGATGTCCCAGATATGGGCGCGGCTGACATCGATGATCACCCGCTCCACCGCCTCGCGGAAGTCGAAGGCGGCGGCGAAGGCCTCGGCCGAGCCGTAGAACAGCTGGCCCTCGACTGTATAGGTCCGCACGCGGCCGTCATCCGACAGGGTCGAGCGGATGCGGAACAGTTGCGCGATCTTGGCGGCGAAGAAGATGCCGGACAGCAGGACCCCCACGCCCACGCCGATGGCGAGGTTGTGCGTCCAGACCACCGTCGCCACCGTGGCCAGCATCACCACCGAGGATGAGCGCGGATGCGTTTTGAGGTTCCTGAGCGAGGGCCAGCTGAACGTGCCGACCGAGACCATGATCATGATCGCGACCAGCGCGGGCATCGGGATCAGGCCCACCAGATCGCCAAGCCCGACCACGAGGATCAGCAGCACCGTGCCCGCGGTGAAGGCCGAAAGCCGGCCGCGCCCGCCCGACTTCACGTTGATGATCGACTGCCCGATCATCGCGCAGCCGGCCATCCCGCCGATGAAGCCGGTCGCCGTGTTCGCGATGCCCTGTCCGATGCATTCCTGGTTCCGGTCCGAGGCGGTGTCGGTCAGCTCGTCCACGATGTTCTGCGTCATCAGGCTCTCCAGCAGGCCGACGACCGCGATGGCGGTGGAATAGGGCAGGATGATCCACAGCGTCTCCAGCGTCAGCGGGATGTCGGGGATCAGGAAGACCGGCAGCGTGTCGGGCAGGGCGCCCAGATCGCCGACCGTGCGCACGTCCCAGCCCATCACCAGCGTCAGCGCCGTCAGCAGGATGATCGTGACCAGCGGCGAGGGGATCGCCGTCGTCAGGCGCGGAAAGAGGTAGATGATCGCAAGCCCCGCCGCGACGAGCGCCCAGGTGAGCCAGGTGACGCCAGGGGTGGCAAGGTCCAGCTCGGGCAGCTGCGCCATGAAGATCAGGATCGCGAGCGCGTTGACGAACCCCGTCATCACGGATTTCGAGACGAAGCGCATGAAGCGGCCCAGCTTCAACAGCCCCATGCCGATCTGGATGAGCCCGGCCAGCACCGTCGCCGCCAGCAGGTATTCCAGGCCGAACTCGCGCACCAAGGTGACCATCAGCACGGCCGTCGCCGCCGTCGCGGCCGAGATCATGCCGGGCCGGCCGCCGACGAAGGCGATGAGCACGGCGATCGAGAAGCTGGCATAGAGCCCGACCTTGGGATCGACGCCCGCGATGATCGAGAAGGCGATCGCCTCGGGGATGAGCGCCAGCGCGACGACAAGCCCCGACAGCAGGTCGCCGCGGATGTTGCCGAACCACTGCGCGCGGTAGTCGGTGAGAGAGATCATGAGTTGTCCAATGACCCGGCACGGGAGGTCTCTCGCAAGACATTCCGGCAGCTGTTTCGGGTTCTTCAAAGGATTGTCCGGCGGATCGGCGGCCGGAAGAGCCACCCGGAGTCTCACCGGGTCCTTGCGTGTTGCCGCCTGATAACGCGGGCCTGCCGCGGGATCAAGCGCGCGCCGTCTTGCATCTGCAACTCATCCCGCACCCTCTGGCTTGTCCTTCTGTCGACCGCATGAGGAGGTGCCATGTCGCCGAGGGAGGATCTGGCCGAAGACCGCACGGATCTGGCCGAGGACCGCACGATGCTCGCGGCCGAGCGGACGTTTTCCGGATGGATCAGGACCGGGCTTGCCGCGGCCGGCGTCGCCATCGGCCTTCACGCCGTCTTCGGACCCTTCCAGCCGACATGGGTGCCCAAAGCCGCTGCAACGGCCTTTCTGGTCGCGGCTCAGGTCATCTTGATGGGCGCGTGGCTGCAACACAGCAGATCCAGGCGACGGTTGACGAACGAGGTTGCCCGCCTGCAACCGCGCGCGCGCATCGCGTTGCTGGTTCTGCTTCTCAGCGCCGGGAATATCGCCATCGGCGCGGTGCTCTGGTTCATTTGAACCGGCCACAATCTCTCGGCTTGATATGGAAAATACGACCTGAGGTCGATTGAGGGGTCGTAGAGAATTCTGGCTCAGGCGCAGGGACTTAGCCTGCCAAACATCGAGCTGCTACGAGAAGATGATCATTCTCTAGGCAGAAATGCAGGAACATTGGCAGGATTTCCCGTTGCAACAGCCTCAGCAAAGAAAGGAGAACAGTATGACATACCGTCTCACCGGACTGTTCATGGCTTCGATGCTAAGCACGACTGCAGTTGTGCCGGCCAGGGCGCAGCAGGCTCAGCAAGATGAGCAGGCCTGCCAACAGCTCACTCAAGTCGTGCAAGACAACCAGCAATTCCAGCAGGCCTGGCTTGATGAAGCGGCCAAGGCCGCGCAAAGCGACGATCCGCAACTCTGTGCCCAGTATGTTGCTCAGGCCGAGCAGACCACGGCCCAAGGCGACGAGGTCGAGCGCATCGAAGGGCGCATCGTGGTGACGCAAGAGCCGCCAACCGTCGCTGTCGAGCAGCCCGCGCCCGAGGTCAACGTGACCCAGCCCGAGCCGCGCGTCTCTGTCGCGCAGCCCCAGCCCGAGATCATCGTGCGCATGCCCGACCCGCAGGTCTCGGTGGAAACGCCGGACCCGCAGATCGAGGTGAACCAAGCGCAGCCGCGCGTCAGCGTGCAGCAGGGCGAGCCGCAGGTGGATGTGGCCGTGGAAGATACCCCCGACCAGGAGGGCCAGCAGCAAGCCGACGTCCAGGTCCAGCAAGGCACGCCGCAGGTCCGGCTTCAGCAGCAACAGGGCGAGCAGGCGCAGGTCGACGTGCAGCAGGCGCAGCCGCGCGTGACCTATGAAGCGGCCGAGCCGAACATCGAGTTCTCGGGTGGCGGCGAGCCGCAGGTCCAGTTCACCGAAAGCGGCGAGCCGAACGTCTCCTTCGTGGGACAGGACGGTGCGCAGCAGCAGGCTGGGCAGGAACAGGCGGGGCAGGAGCAGCAGGCTCAGCAGCAGGCCGCTCAGCAGCAGCAGCCTGCCGCGCAGGCGGCCGGACAGCAGCCCGCGCAGCAGCAGGCTCGTCCGCCTCAGGCGCAACGCCAGGCCGGGGCCGGTGACGATGCCTGGCGCGGCGGCCGGCAGGCGATGACGGCGCCGCAGGTCCAGCTTCAGGGCTACGAGCAGGCCGAGCCGTCGTCGCTGTCCATCGACAACCTGATGAGTGCGAACGTCTATGGTGCCGGCGACAACAACATCGGCAACGTGCAGGATGTCGTCGCCTCGCAGGGCGGAGAGGTCGAGTATATCGTCCTCGACATCGGCGGCTTCCTGGGGCTTGGGGCGCATACCATCGCCCTCGGGATGGACGAGGTGTCGGTCCTGCACCGCGGCGGGAACGACATTCGGGTCCATGTCGACGCGACGCGCGAGCAGCTCGAGCAGATGCCCGAATACCAGGGCTGAGCGCTATCAGCGAATGGCCGGGGGCGCACTCGTCCCCGGCCGATCTTTTTCCCGGAGTGGATCATGAAGACGATCACGGTCAGCGCCAGCCTTCTCATCCTGGGCGTGGGCGCGGCGTCGGCGCAGTCATGTCCCGCCGCCGTGCCGTTCGGCTCGCAGGACCGGCTGGACGAACTGGCTGCGCGCTGCAATGTCACGCCCGAAGCCATCCTGCGTGCCAACGACGTCGGCGCCGAGGCCGATCTCGGGACGGCCGGTGCCGTGGCCATCCCGCGGCCCCGGGCTGACGACGCGGACGGCCTGCTCGACCGTGCCGGCGACGTGCTGGAGGACACCGCCGAGCAGGCGGATGCGCTGGCGACCGAGGCCGGCAGCCGGGCGTCCGACTTCGTCGCCGACACGGATCTAGGCGGGGCCCTGTCGCCGGGACCACAGATCTCGATGGCGCGCCTGCCGACGGGCAGCTTCCGGATCGAGGCCGGCGGCCTTCCACCCGCCTCGGAGGTCAGGCTGGCGCTGTGGCAGGGCGAGACCCTTCTGGCCGACGCAACCCGCGCCGCCGACGCCGAGGGCGAGGTTGCGGTCGATCTCGCGGCAGCAGGGCACGTTGCGTCGGGTCCTCAGGTGCGCGCCGAGTTGACGGCTGACGGCGACCTCCATCTTCGCGCGTCGATCGACTGAGATGCTGGGTCCGATGTTCTTTCACGACTGGCAGGGCGTGCTGCGCGTTCTGCTCGTAGGCACCATGGCCTATGTGGCGTTGATCCTGATGCTGCGGATCTCCGGCAAGCGCACCCTGTCCAAGATGAACGCCTTCGATCTGATCGTGACCGTCGCGCTCGGCTCCACCCTCGCCACGGTGCTGCTCAGCGGCGACGTGCCGCTTGCCGAAGGGGTGCTGGCGCTGCTGGTCGGGCTGCAATACGCCATCACCTGGCTCTCGGTCCGCTCGGACCGCATCCAGCATGTCATCAAGGCAGAGCCGACGCTGCTTGTCCGTGACGGGCAGCTGTTGCGGGACGCCATGAGGCAGCAGCGCGTCACGGTCGAGGAGATCGAGGCCGCCCTGCGCCAAAGCGGCCGCGAGGGCCTGACGGACGTCAAGGCGGTAATCCTGGAGACGGATGGCACGCTGGCGGTGGTCTGACGGCCGAAGCGGTCCAAGCCGGACCTGCGCGCGCTGGCTGAAAAGGCCGATGCAAGGCGCCGATCCCGTCCCTGACGCACCTTCCTTCGGAACATAGTCGTGAAGCCTCCGTTACCAGTGCATGAGACAGCTTCTTGCCCTTCCCCTGCTGGCGGCGATCCTCGGCCTGGTGATGGCGGTGATCGCCTGGACGGGGCCGTTCGGCAACACGGGCGTCGACTGGACCCTTGGCGCGGGGCTGGCTTTGCTCGGCGCGCTCGCCACCACGATCATCATCGCCATCCTCATGACCCGCCGCGCCCCGCGCCGCTGGTCCGCGGTCCTGCACATCCTCGGACTTCTGGCCGCGCTCCTGACGGCGGTCGCGGCGCTGTTCCTGATGCAGACCCCGCTCGCGCTGTCGATGGCGGTTGCCTTCGTCACGCTGCTGATCGCGGGCGTCACCTCGCGCAGAAGGACCGCCACATGAGACATCTCGCCGCTACCGTCCTGGCCCTGCTGGCCGCGCCCGCGCTGGCCCAGCAGGACAGCTGGACCGGCTTTCACGGCGATCTCGGCTCGACCAAGTTCTCGAACGCCCCCAGCTTCACGCCCGAGAACGTGGGCCGGCTGGAGCGGGCCTGGGACTTCCGCACGGGCGATGTCTCGGACGGCTCGGGCGATCTGGTCGAGACGGTGTGGTCCGCGACCCCGGTCTATGCCAACGGCACGCTCTATCTCGGCACGCCCTTCTACCGCATCATCGCGCTGGACCCCGCCACGGGCGAGGAGCGCTGGAGCTATGACAGCGCCTCGCGGCTGGAGCCGTTGACCCAGCCCGCGCTCAAGAACCGGGGCGTCGCCTATTGGGACAGCGGCAGCGACGGCGTTTGCGAGAAGCGCGTCTATATCGGCACGATGGACGCGCAGCTTCACGCGGTGGACGCCGACACGGGCCAGCTTTGCGCCGGTTTCGCGCAAGGCGGCATCCTGAACGTCAACCAGTGGAACACGGTCAACGCCGTCTTTCCCTTCTCGCTGCTGCAGCCGCCGATCGTGGTCGGGGACACGCTGCTGATGGGCTGGGCGGGCGCGGACTGGGAATACAGCGCCGCCCCGCCGGGCAACCTGCTGGCAGTGGACGCGCGCACGGGCGAACTCCTTTGGGACACCGGCTTCATCCCCGAGGAACTGATCCCGCGCACCGGCACCGCGAACATCTGGACCGCGATGACCGCCGATCCCGAGCTGGGGCTGGTCTATGCGCCGGTCTCCTCGCCCAGCCCGAACTACTGGGGCGGCAACCGGACCGAGGGCATCCCGCTGGCCACCTCGGTCACCGCGCTCGACATCGAGACGGGCGAGATCGCCTGGAGCTTCCAGCACGTCTATCACGACATCTGGGACTACGACACGCCCTCGGCCCCCACGCTGGTCGACATCCCGCGGAACGGCGAGGTGATCCCGGCGCTGGTGCAGGCGACGAAGCAGGGCTTCCTCTTCGTGCTCGACCGCCGCACTGGCGAGCCGCTCTACCCGATCGAGGAGCGAGCGGTCCCCGAAAGCACCGCCGAGGGAGAGGTCACCAGCCCCGTCCAGCCCTTCGCCATGACCCCGGCCCCCGTCGGCGCCCCGCTGGAGCTGCCCGATGTCTGGACCCTGTCGGACATCGTCAGCTTCGGGCAATGCTCGCGCGAGCGCGAGGAATACCTCTACCAGGGCATCTTCACCCCGCCCTCGGTGCAGGGCACGCTGTTCTTTCCTGGCACGGCGGGCGCGACCAACTGGGGCGGCGTCGCGGTCGATCCCCGCAGCGGCATCCTCTACGTCAACGCCTCGCGGATCGTGCAGCTCATCCACCTGATCCCGCGCGAGGAATACGAGGCCGAGGCCCGCGAGGGCGGCAACGAAGAGGGCTATCACCCTCAGCAGGGCGCGCCCTACGGCATCCACCTGACCGACTGGAGCAACTGGGCCGGCATGCCCTGCTGGAAGCCACCCTTCGGCACCTTCTCGGCGGTGGACTTGGCGACGGGCGAGCTGCTCTACGAGGTGCCTTTCGGCCGCGCGCAGTTCCACGGCTTCTACGGGCTGGCAGACTGGGGCTCGCCCACGCTTGGCGGGCCGGTCGTGACGGCGGGGGGCGTCATCTTCATCGGCGCCTCGATGGACGCCCGCGTCCGCGCCCTGAATGCCGCGACCGGCGAGGAGCTGTGGTCCGACCTCGTCGAGGCGCCGGCCGTGTCCATCCCTGCCGTCTTCACCCATGAAGGCGAGGACTACGTCGTCTTCGCGGTCGGCGGCAACTCGATCCTGAAGCCCGAGGTATCGGACCAGGCGGTGGCCTACCGCCTGCCACGGTGAGGGAAGAGGAGGCTTGGTCGATATTGCAGGCTGGTTGTAGCGGCAAACTCGGCACCGTCGAGAAACTGATCCTGTCTTCGCAGCGGTTCAGCTAAATCCCTAAGAATTGTGAATTATATTATCGATTTGCGCGAGCGTGTCGGCCGTGCCGAACCCACCGGACTTCGTCACGACCATCAACCTGCGCGATCCCGTCAACGTCGCATGAGCGACGGCGGTGCCCGGCAGGGCCAGTCCTACGACCTGCAATTGGTCCACGCCGAGCCGGCTCAGGATGGCAGCGGCCGTTTCACCGCCGCACGGGCGTTGTTGCAAGACTCGACGTGCGGCGGGATTCACGCGGTCGGGCTGGTAGAGTAAGCTTCGCAGAATGAGTAAGCCTGAAGCTGTCCGCTACCGCGCGACGAACTGGAACTCCTACAACAAGGCCCTAAAGCAGCGTGGATCACTGCTGATCCGGCTGGATAAGGACATGGTCTGGCTAGCTTGCAAGGCGGGGCGTCCTGGCCGCCCGCCGGTGTTCTCTGATGCAGCGATCCAGTTCTGCTTGATGGTGAAGGTGCTGTTCAGCCTGCCGCTTCGGCAAACAACCGGGATGGTGGCCAGCATTCTGAAGATGGCAGGGTTCAATTGGCCGGTGCCGGACTTTTCCACGCTGAGCCGCAGGCAGAAGACCCTGGCCGTTCAGATCCCCCACCGCCGTGCGCCGGGACCGCTGAACCTGCTGGTCGACAGCACCGGGATCAAGTTCCTGGGCGACGGTGAATGGCTGGCGCGCAAGCACGGCACCCACCGCAGGCGACAATACCGCCAGGTCCATCTGGCCATGGACACGGCCACCGGCGACATCCGGGCGGTAGAATTCACCTCAAGCCGCGAAGGCGACAGCCCGGTTCTTCCTGACCTTTTGGATCAGATCTCGGCCGATGAACAGGTCGGCACCGTGACTGGCGACGGCGCTTTTGACACTCGCCAGTGCCACACTGCAATCGTCGATCGCGGCGGCACGGCCATCATTCTTATCCGCAAGAACGGACGCCTCTGGAAGGAGAACTGTCCTGCCGCCCGTGCCCGCAACGATATCCTTCGGGCAAGCAAGCGCTTTGGGCGAGCCAACTGGAAGCACTGGTCCGGCTATCACGCCCGAAGTCGGATCGAAGCGAAGATGCACTGCCTGAAGTCCTTCGGCGAACGGATCGCCTCACAAGACCCGGACAGGCAAACGGCCGAAATCCACATCCGTGTGGCGCTCATTAACCGATTCAACGCGCTCGGCTCAGCCGAGACCGAACGCGTGGCCTGAGGCTGGCGGGGTAAAGGGAAATCCCGCTTCAACGCCGAGTTCTGCAACAATACCGCCGGCCTCCCAAACCGGCGCCTTTGCGCGGATGGCAATGACCGGCTCGGTCGCCTCGGTCTGCGGCCCGCTGCTGGCAGGGGCGTTGCTGGGGACTGCGCCCGGCTGGCTCGGATGGCGGGCGATCTTCCTGGCCGAGGCGGCGCTTGCGCTCATCGTGATGGGGCTGGCCGCCAAGCGCCTGGCCGCGGACCATGCCGCCGTCCGCGGCACCAGCCGCCCCGCCGAGACCGCCAGCGTCGCCGCGATCATCCTCTGCCTCGTTGCGCCGCTGTCCCTTGGCCCCGCCTTCGGTTGGCCAGTGCCGGTCCTCCTCCTGCTGGCCGCCGCCCTGCCATGCGCCGCCATCTTCGTCGGGCTGACAGCGTGTGCCGGGACCGCGGCGCTCGTCCCGCCTGCACTTCTGCACGCGCCGAGTTTCCGCTGGACTCTCGCCTTCCTTCTTCTGGCGGTCTCGCCGCCGCCTGGCTTCTTCGTCGTTCTGTCGCTGGCGCTGCAGAGTGGGCTGGATCTCAGTCCGCTGCACACGGGGCTGGTCACGGCGGGTCTTCCGGCCGGCGTGGTGGCAGGATCATGGGCGGCCGGACGACTTGCAGCAGCACCGCTGGCGCGGGTGGCGATCGGGACCCTGCTGCTCTGCGCCAGCTTCGCGCTGATCCAGGCGATGCTGCCGGGGCTCAGCCCCGTGCGCCTCTGGCCGCTGCGGGTCGGAATGCTGGTGGCAGGTGCGGCGATGGGTTTAACAGTCACCTCGGTCATGCAGCTCGGCATGTCGGAGTTGCGCAAGAGACTGGCCGGCGCGGGAGCCGGGGCCATCCAGACCATGCAGCAGGTCAGCATGGCGGCCTCCATCGCGCTGAGCCTCGCCGGTTATGGCCAAGCGCTTGAGGCGCGGCCGGGGCTGGAGGCTGCGTGCGTTATGATGTGGCTGCAGATCGGCGGGACCGGCACGGCCGCCCTATTGGCGCTGGCCCTTCTGTGCCGAAGGATTCTGACTGATCGAAAGGCCGAAGCATGCTGAGTGACCCGGGGCAGGACCCCACCGTCTTCTGGGAAGAGTTCTACCGCACCAAACGCACCTCATCGACCGGACGGGCATCCTCGGCGCTGCAGCGGATCGCGTCCGGCTTGACGCCGGGCCGGGCCTTGGATCTCGGTGCGTCCCACGGCGACGATGTGATCTGGCTGGCCGGGCAGGGCTGGCAGGCGCGCGGCTGCGAAATCTCCGAGACGGCCATCGCCCGCGCGCGTGCCCGCGCCAGCGCGCATGGTCTGGAGAACGCGGCGCAGTTCGAGCGATGCGACCTGTCGGCCGCCCTCCCTCCGGGCGAGTTCGACCTGATCACCGCGCTCTAGCTTCAGTCGCCCGTCGCCTTGGCACGCGCTGCGATCCTGCGCCGGGCGGCGGAACGGCTGCGCCCCGGTGGTCACCTTCTGGTCGTTTCGCACGCCGCTCCGCCGCCGTGGAGTCCGCAGGCAACACCCTCCACCATCTTTCCTACAGTCAACGACGAACTGGCCGCCATCGGCGCGCCGACGGCCGAGCTTGAGGTGATGACGGCCGAGATCGTCTCGCGCCTTGCAAAAGGACCTGACGGTACCGAGGCGATGCTGGAGGACAACCTCGTGCTGGTGCGCAGGCGCCTGGCGTAGCGGCCACCAGACGCAAGCCGGCAGGCTGTCGCCGAGGCATCGACGCATGGCGACGCGACAAGACGCCTGCGCCTTCCAAACGGGGGAACCAGCGCGCCGGTCCGGTGGCGTGACTGCCGCAGCGGGCATCCGTCGCCCGCTGCGGCGTCTGATCATGCGGCGGGGATGCGGGCGATGACCTTGATCTCGAGGTCGAAGCCTGCAAGCCAGGTGACGCCGACCGCGGTCCAGGTCGGGAACGGCCGCTGCGGGAAGAAGCGGTCCTTCACGGGCATGAAGGTCGGAAGCTGCGCCTCGGGGTCCGTGTGAAAGGTCGTGACGTCGATGATGTCATCGAAGCTGCAGTCTGCTGCCTGCAGCACCGCCTCGAGATTGGCAAAGGCACGCTCGACCTGGCCGAGGTAGCTGTCTTCCGGCGAGCCATCCTCGCGGCTGCCGACTTGGCCGGACACGAACAGCAGATCGCCGGAGCGGACGGCGGGAGAGTAGCCGTGGGCATCTTAAAGCGCGTGGCGGGCCGAATTGCCGAGGTAGATCGCGTCGCGTTGGGCCATGGGTGTTTCTCCTTTGATGAGTGGTGATGATCGATTGGTGGCAGATGCTTCCCCTGCGGAGGCATTCCATATACGCTGCGTATCCGAGAGCTATTCACATGCACTTCGTATGTCAATAGCTACGATGACGAGGATGCCATGGCCAGACGAACACGCGCCGAGATGATGGACGACACGCGGCGCAAGCTGATTGCGTCGGCTCGCGCAGCTTTTGCGGAAAAAGGATTTGCCGACACGTCAATGGACGATTTGACGGCTGCTGTCGGGCTGACGCGCGGGGCGCTCTACCACAGCTTCGGCGACAAGAAGGGTCTCTTCGCGGCCGTCGTCGAGCAGATCGACGCCGAGATGGCGAGCCGGGCGCGCGCGCTTGCCGAGGCCGAGGATACGGTCTGGTCTGCGCTTCT
>NZ_FMVT01000018.1:28565-48563 GCF_900102505.1 Paracoccus tibetensis
GGCGATCCGGCCCATTGGCCGAGCCAGAACCGTTGTCTCGATGCCACGCGTGCGGCCGTGGCTGAATTGCGCGCGGCGGGCATTCTGAAGCCGGTTGACTTGGAGGCTGCCTCACGCTTGCTGAATGGCGCGGCGCTGAACGCGGCACTCTGGGTGGCGACTTGTGATGATCCCGCTACGATGCTGCCAAAGGCCCAGGAGGCCTTTCAAATGCTCGCCGAGGGGTTCCTAGTGGAACACATGCCGCAACCTGGATTGCAACAGGGGTGCAACTGATCAATCCCAAGCGTCCGAGCTGGAGCAACTACTGGTTGGGTCTTGCAAGCACCGAGCGCCCGGCCCGCTTCAGCTTCTGGCAGTTCTGGGCTTTAGATGATGAAAGCTGGTCGTGTGGCACGTGGATCTCGGTCCCGACATGACGCGCGCAGATGACCGTCTTGCCGAGCGGGTGAACGCGATGGACCCTGATCTGCGGCCGTTCCGCGACTCGGGTGGCAAGATGATCCACTATCATGGGCTGGCCGATCCGGTGGTGCCGGCGGCGGAGTCGATCCCGTATTGTCGGCGGGTGCAGCAGGCGACGGGTGGATCGGATGATTTCCACCGCCTGTTCCTTGTGCCGGGGATGGAGCACTGCGGCGGGGGCAGCGGCCCGAACCGGCTGTCCCTGCAAGTCGAGCTGGAGGCATGGGTCGAACAGAGCGTCGCGCCCGAGCGGATGGCGGCCGCCCATCACGAGAGCGGCGACGCGGCTGGTGCCGTGTTGTTCACCGGCCCGCTCTGCCCCTATCCGCAGCAGGCCTTCTACAACGACACCGGACCCGAGAATGATGCCGCCAGCTTCGAGTGCCGCGCGGCTGATGAGCCGCAATTCGAGGATCTGAAGCACGCTTGGCTGCGCCAGCTAGGACCAGGCTACAGTTTGCAATGGTGCGCTGCGCACCAGTTTCAGGAACGCGCGAGCCGGCGGTGACAACGTCCGGCCCGAGCGCCAGACCAAGCCGATGCGGCGCGAGGCGCCGAAATCGGCAATGGGCCTGATCAGCAGATCGCGGCTGCCCAGCACCGGCAGCGTCAGGCGGGGCAGTGCCGACACACCCAGGCCTTGCGCCACAAGCGCACCGGCGGTGGCAAGGTGCGAGACCTCGAAGTGCGGTTCAAGCTGTCGGCCGATGCGCGCGCAGGCGCCGTCCAGAAGCTCGCGCACGCTGGTGCCGGGCGCCATCGCGATGAAGGGCATCCGGATCAGGTCGGACAAGGCATAGGGGCGGTTCTCGGCCAGCAAGCCGCCCGTCGGACCGACGGCCACGAACGGATCGTCCAGCAGAGCCTGGAAGGACAGCTGGTCGCGCGTGCCGACCGTGCCGGCGGTAAATCCCAGATCCGCCTCGCCCCGCGCGACGCTGGCCACCACTGAATCAGCGCGTCGAGGATGCGCAGATCGACACCAGGATGGGCGGCGGCAAAGCGCTCCAGCAGGTCGGGCAGCAGGCCTGCGGTGACGGAGGGCAGCCCGGCTATGGTCAGCCGCCCTCGGCGCGCTTCGAGAAAGGCGGTGAAATCCTCGGCGCCGCCCTCGGCAGTGTTCACCAGACGCTCAGCGAGTTCCGTGAAGGCGCGCCCCTCCTCGGTTGGGGTGACGTTGGGCGTGTCCCGGTCGAAGAGCCGCGCGCTGATCCGCGTCTCGAGCCCCGTCACCAGCCGGGACAGCGCAGAAGGCGACATGCCAAGATGTTCGGCCGCGAGGCGGAACGAGCGCGCATCAGACAGCGCCAGCACGGCGCGACAGTCGGCCAGGTCGAATTTGGTGCCTTTCATGCATCAATTATTGCAGCCTTGCCTATCTAAGCAACTGTCAAAAAAACCGGATGATGGACGCAACGGCCTGTGGAGGGGCCGACAGGAGGAATCACATGACCAAGCATCCCTTTGCTCTCTTGGCCGCGCTTCTGTGCAGCACGCCGGCTTGGGCGCAACAGACAGATCTGCTGATCGGCTCGACCTCGGCCTCGTCCAGCCACTACGGCTACTTCGTCGCCGCGGGGCAGATCGTGAACGAGCAGGTCGAGGGCATCAGCGCCGCGGTTGTTGAGACCGGCGCGACAATGGACAACATCCGCCGCATGTCCCGCAGGCAGATGGACATGGTGCTGGTGACGACGAACGTCGCCCAGCACGCCGTCGCGGGCACGAACGACTTTGAAGGTAATGCGCAGGACCTGTCGCTGCTCTGGGTTTACACTGGTGCGCCGCAGAACGTCATCGTCCGCCGCGATGCGGGGCTGGACAGCCTTGAGGCACTGGCAGGCGCGCGGATCAATCCGGACATTCGCGGTTCCGCCACTGAAAGCACGACCAAGGCGGTCTTTGAAGCCTTGGGCCTTAATGCAAAATGGGTGCGCGGCTCAACCACCGACATCGTCGATGCGATCAAGGACAATCGTATGGCGGGCTACGTCAAGTCCGGCTCGGGTGTGCGGTTGGATGCCTCGACAATGGACGTTGCCACCTTCACCCCCATTGACGTGCTTGGACTGACGCCCGAGCAGGCTGATCAGTTGCGTGCCGAAATGCCTGACATCTCCGTGGTCGACATCCCTGAAGGCGCGGCCGAGGGTATCCCCGCCTACACGACATGGAGCTTCGGCGTCGGCGTCGGCGTCGGCGCGACCTCGGAAATGACCGAGGAGGATGCCTACAAGATCGTGTCGGCCGTGATGGCGGACGAGACGGTGCAGGTGAACGCCTTGGCCGAGCTGCGCGACGCTTCGCTGGCCGAGCTGACGCTGCAATACGCCACGGTGCCCCTGCATCCCGGCGCCGCCCGCTGGTTCGAGGAAAGCGGGCACGAGCTGCCCGAAGCCCTGCGCCCGGCCGAGTGATCCATGCGTGACCGGGTCGCACAGGCGCTTGCGCTGATCCTTGGGCTGTTCGTCTTCTGGACGGCCGCCGCCGGCGCCTTCGAGGCGCTGGAGCAGCGCGCCCTGTTCCTGGGCCTGGTCACGATGCTGGGCTTAGTGCTCTACCCCTTTGGGTACCGGGACCTCCTGGCGCCCTATTGGGCTGGCGGTCGATCTGGCATTGGCAGGCGCTGCGCTGGTCGCCTGCGGCTATATCGTTTGGAACTACCAGACGATCATGGGCTCGCTGCCTTGGGCGACGACCACCCACATCGTGCTGACCGCCGGCCTGCTGGTCGCGGTGCTCGACCTAGGGCGCCGAGCGGTCGGGCTGATCTTCCCGATCCTCGTGACGCTCGGCCTCGCCTATGCGCTGCTGGGCGGCAACCTGCCCGGCGCGCTCGGTCATCGCGGCTTTGATATCGAGTTCGTGACCGAGACGGTGTTCCTTGGCGATCTGGGCATTTGGGGCATGCTGACTGGGGTCGCGGCGACGGTCATCGCGGCCTTCGTCCTCTTCGGCGCGCTGCTGCTGCATTCGGGCGGCGGGCAGGCCTTCATGGACCTCGCCATGCGCCTTGGAGGGCGCCAGCCGGGCGGAGCGGCGAAGATCGCGACCATCTCCAGTGGACTCTTCGGCATGATCTCGGGCTCGGCGGTGGCCAATGTCGCGACAACGGGCAACTTCACCATCCCGATGATGGTGCGTCTCGGCTATCCACGCCCCTTCGCCGCCGCGGTCGAGGCCGTGGCCTCCACCGGCGGGCAGATCGCCCCGCCGATCATGGGTGCCGCTGCCTTTGTCATGGCCGAGATCCTGGGCCTGCCCTACCTGACCGTGATGATGGCGGCGATTATTCCCGCGGTCCTTTTCTACCTCGCCGTCTTCGTCACCGTTCATCTGGTCGCGCTGCGCCGCGGCCTCGCTATCGTCCCCGAGGAAGAGCTGCCCGCCTTGCGCCTGATCCTCGCGCCGCGCCGGGTGCTGCCCATCGTGGCGGCGCTTGGGGGTCTGGGGATCGGGATCTGGCTGGGCCGCTCGGTCGCGACTTCGGCCTTCTACGGGATCATGGGGCTGCTGGTGGCCTTCGTGGTGACGCAAGCGGGGCAGATGCCTGCGCTCGACATGGCCGGCAAGATCTTGGCTGGGCTAATCGATGCGGGCAAGGGCCTCGTCATCATCGGCGTGCTGCTGGCGGGGGCGCAGGTGCTGGTCTCGATGATCAACCTGACCGGGATCGGCGTGACGCTCTCCTCGCTAATCGTGACGCTGGCCGGGGACAGCTTGGCGCTGGTGGCGCTGGTCGTGGCGTTCGTCTGCCTGATCATGGGGATGGGCCTGCCGACCACCGCCGCTTATGTGCTGGTCGCCGCCGTGCTGGCGCCTGCGATGACGGCGGTTGGGGTCGATCCGCTGGCCGCGCATCTCTTCGTCTTCTATTTCGCGACCATCTCGGTCAACACGCCGCCTGTCTGCGTCGCCGTCTTCGTCGGCGCGGGCATCGCCCAGACCCCATGGACCCAGGCCGCCATCGAGGCCGTCCGCCTCGGCGCCGTGACTTATGTCGTCCCGTTCATGCTGCTGCTCTACCCCGGCATGATCATGCAGGGCGGCGCGCTGGCCATCACGGAGGCCGCAATCTCGGGGCTGGTGCTGGTCCTGGCGATCCCGGGCCTTCTGTCAGGCTCGCGGATGCTGGGGCACCGGGCGGCGGATGCGGGCATCTTCATTATAGCCATCGCGCTGGCGATCTGGCCGCACCCGGCGGGGCCGGCAGCCGCGCTGACGCTGCTGGTTGCTGCTTGGGCATTCGGCCGACGGCAGCGAGCGATTGCTTCGGACGCAAGGACAAGACCATGAGCACTCAGCCCTTCCTGATCGGCAGCGGCGCCGGCTTCTCGGGCAACCGGGTGGATGCCGTCATCCCTGTCGTCGCCGCCATCGCCGTCTAAGGGCGCGGCGGGGCGATCATCTTCGAGACCCTCGGAGAGCGCACGCTGGCGCTTGGCCAGGTGGCGCGGCAGGCGGACCCGGAGAAGGGCTACGAGCCGCTTCTGGAGCAGTTCACCCCCATCCTCGCCCCCGCCATCACGGCGGGCATCACCATCGTCGGCAATTTCGGTGCAGCCAATCCGCCCGCCGCCGCGCGCACGATCGCGCGGTTGGCCGGGACGCACGGCCTCTCGTCTAGGATCGCGGTGATCAGCGGCGACGACATGCTGGGCCACACAGCCCTTGACGAGAGTGAACTGTGGGAGGGGGACGCCGGCCTCCCGACGCCCCCCGCCGCGCCCATCGCCGTCAATCTCTATCTGGGCGCACGCAGCATCACTGATGCAATTCGCGCCGGTGCCCAGATCGTTGTGACCGGTCGCGTGGCCGATCCGGCACTGGCGCTCGGGCCGCTGGTGGCGCACTTCGGATGGGATTGGGACGATGTGGACCGGATCGCGGCGGGCACGCTGATCGGGCACCTGCTGGAATGCGGCAGTCAGGTCTCGGGCGGCTATTTCGCCGATCCCGGCGTCAAGGACGTGCCGGACATGGCCCGGATCGGCTTTCCCATCGCCGAGGTGGCCGCCGACGGCGCGGCGGTCCTGACGAAGCCCCCGGCGACCGGCGGGCGCATCGACATCGCCACCGTGACCGAGCAGCTGCTTTACGCGATCCACGATCCCGCCGCCTACCTGACCCCCGACGTGACGCTGGACGTTACTGGCGTGTGCCTGGAGCAGCAGGCCCAAGACCGCGTCCGCGTCACCGGCGCCCGCGGCCGTCCTGCGCCGGACCGGTTGAAGGCGACCGTCAGCTATCCCGGCGAATGGTTGGGCGAGGCCGGCATCTCGTATGCAGGGCCAAACGCTTTTGCCCGAGCCGAGCTAGCCGTCCGCACCATCCGCGAGCGCTTGGCGATCCGCGGCCTCACCCCGCGTCTGCGCGCCGACATTCTAGGCGCTGTCAGCGTCTTCGACGACGACAGCGCCAGTTTGCGGCAAGGCACGGCAGCCTCCGCCTCCGGCGACTATCGCGCCCACTTCACCTTCGGCGGCGACGAGGCAACGGTCTGCGCTGCTTGCCAAGAGGTCGGAGCCCTCTATTGCTGCGGCCCGGCGGGGGGCGGCGGCGTCCGCATCCACGTCGCGCCGCGTATCGTCACCCGCAGCCGCATGATCGCTCGCGACAAAATCCGCACCGGCTATACCTTCCTCGAGGAGGCGCTCGCATGACTACAATGCCGCTGCACCGCCTTGCCCATGCCCGCACGGGCGACAAGGGCAACCGGCTGAGTGTCAGCCTGATCGCCCATGACCCCGCAGATTGGGGCCTGCTGACTCGCGAGGTAACAGAGGCGCGGGTCCTTGCTCTCTTCGCCCATCGCGGCGCCAGTGCGGTGCGGCACTACCTCGTCCCGCAGCTGCATGCGATGAACTTCGTGATCGAGGATGCCTTGGAAGGAGGCTCGAATACCGCCCTCTGCCTCGGTGCCCATGGAAAGACGCTGTCTTACCTGCTGCTGGGGATGGAGATCGACCCTGACGCAGGCAAATATCAACCTCTTTAGTGAGCTGCTGCAAACTGACCTTGATGACATGGTAGGCGAAGGACGGCCCGTAGCTGACGGTGACGGCGGACAGAAACGTTCGGTGCTTCTTCTAGAAGCGGACGTTGCTGGTCGTCGCAGCGACGTCCATCGCCACGCGCCTTCGGTGACACCCAATCTTGATTTCGACGTTTCCATGAACTCCTGCAAGATCGGGGGAGGTAGCTGGTGCCTCAAGGTTAATGCGGACTAGCTGCGCAATTGATCCGCCTTGGTTGGTTCAAGCTTTATAGCCGCACATGGCTGCACTAGTCTGCCACGCTACTGGCTTGGGATCCTTGATCGCTGCGCTTCACGAAGCCGTAGATCAGCAGCGCAAACGTCGCGATCACGAAGCCGCAGGCGATGGGGCGCTCCAGGAAAATCATTGGATCGCCGCGTGAGACCAGCAGGGCGCGGCGCAGGTTCGTCTCGATCAGCGGGCCGAGGACGAAGCCAAGGAGCAGCAGTGCAGGGCTGAAGGCCGCTTGCGTCAGCGCATAGCCGATAGCCCCGATGGCAGCGACCATGACGATGTCGAAGGTCGAGCCGCGCACGGAGTAGACGCCCAGGCAGACGAAGATGATGATCGCTGGGTAAAGCCAGCGGAAGGGAATGCGAAGCATCGACACCCAAATTCCGATCAGCGGCAGGTTCAGGACCAGAAGAAACAGGTTTCCGATCCCGAAGCTGACAACGAGGCCCCAGAACATGTCCGGGTTGGCCTCCAGCATCATCGGGCCGGGCTGGATGCCGTGGATGACCAGCGCTCCCAGCATCAACGCCATGATCGGGTCACCCGGGATGCCCAGGGTCAGCGTCGGGACAAAGGCGGTGATCGAGGCCGAGTTGTTGGCGGCCTCGGGGCCCGCGACCCCCTCGATGGCGCCCTTGCCGAAGCGTTCGGGCTGTCGAGCGACGCGCCGCTCCAGCGCATAGCTGAGGAAGGATGAGATGGTCGAACCGGTGCCCGGCAGCGCGCCGAAGAAGCCGCCAAGCGCGGTCCCGCGTGTGATGGGCGCCACCATCCGCCGCAGGTCGTCCCGCGTCGGGACCAGCTCTCGCAGGCTGACGCGGGCGGGGGGGCCGTCGCGCTCGGCCTTGCGGATGTTGCCGATGATCTCGGCCAGACCGAAGAGACCCATCGCCAGCGCGACCAGATTGATGCCGTCTATAAGCTGGACCTGCCCGAAGGTGAAGCGTTGGGCGCCGGAGTTCACGTCCGTGCCGACGCATCCAAGGATTACCCCCAGCACCACCATCGCCAGGCTTTTGGCCAGCCGCCCCTCGCCGATGGTCGAGGCCGCGACCAGCCCCATCACCATCATCGCTGCATAGTCCGCCGCCCCGAAGCTGGTTGCCAGACCGCTCAGCCAGCCCGCCAGCAGCACCAGGATCACGATCCCCAACATGGACCCCGCAAAGGATGAGATCATTGCCGTGAATAGCGCCACTCCCGCCCGGCCCTGTTGGGCCATCGGGTAGCCGTCCAGCGTAGTCACTGCCGATTGCGGCGTGCCTGGGAGGCGCAGCAGGATCGAGGCGACCGCCCCGCCATATTGCGCGCCGTAATAGACCGCGGCCAGCATGACCAGAGCTGCCTCGGACGAGATGTAGTAGGTGATTGGCAGCAGAAGCGTGATCGCCGCCATCGCGCCGATGCCTGGCAGAACGCCGACCAGCGTGCCAAGCACCGCACCCAGAAGGCTGTAGATCAGGACAGATGGCTGCAGCGCAACCGCCAGCCCGTGGGCCAAGCCATCCACCGTGGTCATCGCGGCGCCCCCGGCCAGACGGGCAGCGACATGTTCAGGCCGCGCAGGAAGACCACCCAGACCAGCGCCGTCACCGCGGCTGACAGCACCAGCCGCCAGCCGAGGCCCCCGCGCGGTGCGACCGAGCTGGCAATCAACACCGTCAGCGCCGTTGTCAGAAGGATGCCCAGCCTGTCCAGCGCCAGTCCGAAGACCAGCAGCGCCGTGACGACGGTGATGGTCTCGGGCCAGGCGAAGGGGCGGAAGCGGCCGGGCCGACTCATCGCTGGGATGGCGATCAGCGCCCCCAGACCCGCCAGCAGCAGCCCGAGCGTCACCGGAAAGAACCCGGGGCCCATCCGCCGCAGGCTGCCCATGTCATAGCTGGCCCAGGCATAGCCCGCGACGGTAAACCCGGTTACCGCGAGAGCCGCGCCCCAGCCGAGGTCATAGAGGTCGCGGCGCATCGGCGTTCCGAACTACTCAGCCGCCTGGACCGTGTCGATCACCCCGCCCCAAAGCGCGGTGTCGTCTCGGATCCGTTGTGCCAGATCATCGGGCGTGCCCGGCTGCGCCTGCCAGCCCATCGCCAGCAGCCGCTCGCGCACCTCCTCATCGGCCAGGATGGTGTTCAACTCGGCGTTCAGACGCTCGATCACGGCCGGGTCAGTCCCGGCGGGAGCAATGAAGGCGTTCCAGAGTTCGGCCCTGAAATTCTCCGGCAGGCCAGCGGTCCCTGCGATGACGGGCACATCCGGCACCTGCGCGAAAGGCTCGGCCGAGGTGACGCCCAGCATCTTCATGGTGCCCGCCTCGACCTGCGGCAGCGCCGCAGAGGGGGCCATGAAGCCGCTGTCGATCTCACCCCCAAGGATGGATGTCGTGACCTCGGCATAGCTCTGGAAGGGAATGTGGAACAGCTGGACACCGGCGGCATTGGCGAACAGCTCGGCCGTCAGATGCGCCCCAGACCCTTCGCCGACCGAGCCGTAGCTGATTGCCTCAGGCTCGGCGGCGGCCTCGATGAAGCCAGCAAGGTCGTCGGCCGGAAAATCCGCTCCCACGGCCAGCACCAGCGGGCTGGTCGCGATCAGGCCCACCGGGGCGATGTCGGCCACCGGGTCATAGCCCAGATCGGGGATAAGCCGCTGCGCGGTGGTCAGCGGGCCGTTGATGTTGATGCCGAAGCTGTCGTCGCCGCGGGCCAGCATCTGCTGAACCGCGATCACCCCACCGGCGCCGGGTCTGTTCTCGACGACGACCGGCTGGCCAAGCGCCTCTGCCAACGGTTCGGCAACAATCCGTGCGATGGTGTCCGGTGACGAGCCTGCCGGGAAGCCAACGAAGACATGCACCGGACCGGCGGGCCAATCCTGCGCCATTGCGGCAGAGGACAGGGCGCATCCGGTCAGGAAAGCGGCAACGGCCGCACCGCGGCGTGTTTGGCAACAGATCATGTGAAGCTCCCCCGATAAATCTACATCGTTTGTTGCCCTTGCTGGCAGGGGCGTCAATGGCCAGTGGGCAGACGGTTGCGGTGCTTCCAAAGCGGACCTTGCTCGGCGCTTCTCCTGTTCAGTCCAAGCTCACCCGGCCCGCAGCGGACGGTCATCCTATTGTCGGTTCTGCGGTTCAGCTTCCTGTAGCGGCCACCCCGACACACTGTGCAGGTCCGGCTAGCGAAGTCCTTTCATGGCGAACGGCGGCTCGCAAGGCATGCAGCTACGGCACTGCTTCAGCCGCTTACTGCTGCTGAGCGCACACCGACCTCAACCTCAGGACTTCGCGACCAGATGCCCACCGCCGATGTCGATCAAGTCGGCGAGGGTGGGCGCCTCGCCTATGGGATGCAGGGGGGAGGGCGGCTCTCCGGAGGGGCGAAGGTAGTCCCGCGCCCGACGCGCCGGATCCGGGATGGGCACAGCATCGAGAAGTCGCTGCGTGTAGGGGTGCTGCGGGTTGCCGAAAATCTGGTCACGGGTTCCCATCTCGACGATCTGGCCGAGATACATGACCGCCAGCCGGTCGACGACATTCTCGACAACGGCCATGTCGTGGCTGATGAACAGGTAGGACATTCCCATCTCGTCCTTCAGCTCTTGCAGGAGCGCCAGCACAGTCGCCTGGACCGATACGTCCAGCGCTGACACGCTTTCATCGCAAATGATCAGCTTCGGGCGCAGCACCAGGGCGCGGGCGATGCAGATGCGCTGGCGCTGGCCGCCGCTGAACTCGTGGGGATATCGGGACATCTGCTCCGTGCTGAGGCCGACACGTCGAAACAGGTCCTCGACGCGGGCACGACGTTCTGCCGGGGTGCCGATGCGGTGGATGACCAGCGGCTCTTCGACGGCGTCCCCCACCTTCATCCGCGGGTCCAGCGCGGCCATCGGATCCTGGAACACCATCTGGATGTCACGGCGCAGCGCTTTGCGCTCATGGGCTTTCAGAGACGAAGTGGGTTTCCCTCCGATCTCGATCAGCCCGTGGTGAGGCACGAGGCCCGCCAATGCCTTGGCTATGGTCGACTTGCCACAGCCGCTTTCCCCGACCAGGCCGAAGGTCTCGCCGGGGCGGATGTCGAAGCTGACGCCGAGGGCTGCGTGAACGCGGTGGGTCGGGCGGCCGAAGAAGTTGGCGCCGACGTCGTAATGAACCGACGCCTTGGTCAGGCGCGCGATCGGAATCGGCGCCTCGGGGGGCACAGGTGCTGCGCGCTCGGCCCCCGCACCGAGGCGAGGAACCGCGGCCAACAGCTCGCGGGTGTAGGCGGCGCGCGGTTCGGCGAAAATCTGCGCCGCTGTTCCCTCCTCGACCAATCGACCGGACTGCATGACGATGACCCGGTCCGCCGTCTCGGCCACCACGCCCATGTCATGGGTAATCAGGATCACGGCGGTGTTGGTCTTTGCCTGCAGGTCGCGGAGCAGGTCCAGCACCTCGCGCTGGACGGTCACATCCAGCGCCGTTGTCGGCTCGTCCGCGATAAGCACCGCCGGGCGCAGCGCCAGAGCCATAGCGATCATGACGCGTTGCCGCATGCCGCCCGACAGCTCGTGCGGGTATTGCCGCATCCGGCGCGCGGGTTCCGAGATGCGCACCTGGCGCAGCGCCTCGATGGCCGCGACCTTCGCCTCGGCTTGGCTGACTGGCTCATGCGCACGGATCGCCTCGGTCAGCTGCGCGCCGATCATCTGCACCGGGTTGAGCGAGGTCATCGGCTCCTGGAAGATCATGGCGATCCGGGCGCCGCGCAGGGGCCGCATCCTGGTCTCGGGAAGACGCGCCAGATCGACCCCGTTCAGCAGCAGCTGGCCGGAGGTCACGGAGACATTTGCCGGCAGCAGGCCCATCAGCGCGAGCGAAGTGATCGATTTGCCAGAGCCGCTTTCGCCGGCGATGGCCAAGGTCTCGCCCGGACGCAGATCAAAGCTGAGATTCGAGACCAGCGGGCGCACGACCCCCCGGTCCCGGACCGAGATGGTCAGGCCCTGCACCGACAGAAGCGGCGCGACGATGGCCTGCTGCGGCACGATCATTCGAACACCGAGCGAGGGAAGTAGAAGGACACGACCCAGTTCGGCATGTCCACGATCTCGGAGATCCGCAGATCGCCGCAGGTCGAGACCAGCATGTAGGCATCGACCGCCGCCATGCCGTGTTGGGCGCAGAGCAGGTCCACCATCTGCTCCACCGCCTGCCGCGCGCCGGTCATCAGGTCGGGGCCGATGCCGGTCGTGACCTCGTAGCCCTTGGCGTCCAGATGCCGCGTCACCGGCCCCGGCGTGGTGAAGCGCGGCATCTTCAGGTTGGCGCCCTTGACCAGGTCCAACGTCAGCGTGACGTCCATCGGGCTCTCGATGGCGGTGCCGCAGACCTCGCCATCCCCCTGCGCCGCATGAGTGTCGCCAACCGAGAACAGCGCGCCCGCCACCTCGACCGGCAGGTAGAGGACCGTGCCCTTGGCCAGATCGCGGATGTCGAGGTTACCCCCCGTGCGGCGCGGCGGGACGATCGAGTGCAGGCCCGGCTCGGCCTGCGCCACGCCGATCGTGCCGGTGAAGGGCTTCAGCGCGACCTTGCCGTGCTGGCCCCAGAGCGCGGGGGCCAGCGTCGCGGCGTCATACTTCCAGATGACCAGCGCCGGGTCGGTGAACTGGTCGGCCAGCAGCCCGAAGCCGGGAATGTTCGCCGTCCAGCCCCAGGCCGAGCCGTCCTGCACCCGCGGCGCGAAATCCTGAAGCGTCACCTTCAGCGCGTCGCCCGGCTCGGCGCCCTCGACATAGATGGGACCCGAGACCGGGTTGATCTTGCCAAAGTCCAGGGCCGCGACATCGGCGACGGTGCTCGACGGGCCAAGCTGGCCCGCCGAAGAATCCTGACAGTTGAAGAGGATCGTCGCCCCCGGCGCGACCGTCTGGACCGGGGGAAGCGAGTTGTCCCAGCCAAAATGGTGCTGCGCGCCGTGGATCGTGTAGTCGCAGTTCTTGCACATGGGCTTACTCGGTCACGTAGACATAGTCGTAGTTGACGGGAATCGAGACCGGATCGACATAGAGCGCGTCATCCCCGCCCATGCGCGGCGATTTCATCGTGTAGCGCTGCTCGTTGAAGACCGGCACCCAGGGCGCCTGCGCCATGACCTGCTGGTAGACCTCGGACCACATCTCCAGCCGCTCGGGGGCGGCGGGGTCGGTGAAGCTGTCGGCCTCGGTCGCCATCGCGTCGATGCTCTCGTCGCAGAACTTCGACCAGTTCCAGCCGCCGTCGCCGGTGCCGGCGCAGCCGAGGATCGGGCCGTAGAAGTTCGAGGGATCGGGGAAGTCCGCGATCCAGGCCATGCCGCCCGACCAGATCATCGGCGCCTCGCCCGCGCCGCCGGCCTCGATCACGTTCGCCTGCGCGAGGCTGCGGATCTCGACATCGACGCCGATGGCCCGCAGGTCCTGCTGGATCGCCTGCGCGATGCGCGGGTTCGGGTCGGTGTTCATCACGTAGAGCTGGGTGGTGAAGCCGTCCCCCAGCCCCGCCTCGGCCAGCTTGGCCTTCGCGCCTTCGGGGTCGTAGGCGAAGCCGTCAAACCCCTCGGTATAGCCGGGCATCGAGGGCGGCAGCGGCTGGTTCGCTGGCACCGCGCGGCCGTTGATGACCTGGATGATGCGGTCCTTGTTGATCGCCATGTTGACCGCCTCGCGCACGGCGAGCTGATCGAAGGGCGGGGTGCTCACGTTCAGCGTGATGTAGCCGGTATGCAGCTGCCCGCCCTCGACCACGCGCGCCGCCTGGTCGGGATCGTCCATCACCTCCTGGAACTTCGCCGGCGGGATGCCGTCGCCCGGCACGTCCACCTCGCCCTGCTGAAGGCGCAGCAGCGCCACGACCGGCTCCTGCCCGACCTCGAAGGTGATGCCGTCCAGATAGGGCACGCCGTCGCGCCAGTAATCCTCGTTCTTCTCCAAGACGAGGCGCTGGCCGATGACCCAGTCCGCCAGCTTGAAGGCGCCCGTGCCGACCGGCGACTTGCCGAAATCGGCGCCCGCTTCCTCGACGGCCTCGCGCGGCACGACCGAGGCGAAGTTGAGCCCCATGACGTGCAGGAAGGTGGCGTCGGGGCGCGACAGGGTGATGCGGATAGTCTGCGGGTCAACCACCTCGACCCCCGACAGGCTGTCCGCCGCGCCGCTTTCCACCTCGGCAAAGCCGGCGATCGAGGCGAAGAAGCCCGCGCCGGGGGACTGCGTCTCAGGGTTGGTCACGCGGTCGAGCGAGTATTTCACGTCTTCGGCCGTCATCTCGCGGCCGTTGTGGAAGGTGACGCCCTGGCGAAGGGTGAAGGTGAAGACTGTGCCGTCCTCGGACACCTCGTAGCTTTCGGCAAGGCCCGGCCGCAGCTCGGTCGTGCCGGGGACGTAGTCCATCAGCCCGTCGAAGATCGACTTGATCATCGACCAGTTCTGCCAGTCATACCCAATGGCCGGGTCCAGCGTCGCCACGTCGTCCTTGTAGGTGATGGTGATCGTACCGCCGGGCGTGGCATTCGGATCGGGCGTGTAATCTTGCGCAGCGGCCGGCAGCGCAAAGGCCAAGGCGAGGGCAGAAGAGCAGAGCAGCTTTTTCATCTTGGTTTTCCCTGTTGTGGTTGAGGCTTCACCGCATCTTGATGCGCGGGTCGATGAAGGGGGTGACGATGTCGGCCAGAAGGTTGCCCAGCACGATGAAGCCGGCCGAGACCATCGTGACCCCCATGATGACGGGGATGTCGACGCGCTGGATCGCCTGCCAGGCCAGCTGCCCGATGCCGGGCCAGCCGAAGACGCTTTCCACGACGACGATGCCGCCCATGAAGATGCCGATGTCGATGCCGATCATGGCGATGATCGGCAGGATCGCGTTCGGCAGCGCATGGCGGAAGAGGATGCGCCCTCGCGTCAGCCCCTTGGCGCGCGCGGTGCGGATGTAGTCTTGCCGCAGCACCTCGATCATGGACGAGCGCATCATCCGGCTATACCAGCCCGAGCCCATGATCCCGAGCGTCACCGCCGGCAGCACCAGATGCGCCGCCGTGCCGTAGCCGCCGATGGGAAACCAGCCCAGCTGGACCGCGAAAACGTAGAGAAGCAGCAACCCGACGACGAATTGCGGGGCCGAGACGGCGACGAAGCTGGTGACCATCAGCCCCTGATCCAGCGGCCGCCCCCGATAGAGCGCCGCGATGACGCCGAGGGTCAGCCCGATCACCAGTTCGCAGAGAATGCCCCCCGCCATCAGCAGCAGGGACGCGGGCAGGCGCGAGGCGATCAGCGTGCTGACCTCGGTCCGCTGAAGGTAACTGCGGCCCAGATCGCCCTGCACGAGTCCGGCGAGGTAGCGCCCGTATTGCACCAGCAGCGGCTGGTCGAGGCCAAGCTGCTGGCGGATGTTCTCGACCGTCTGCTGGGTGGCCGAGCGTCCCGCGATCTGGCGCACCGGATCGGCCGGCAGGACGTAAAGCAGCACGAAGGTGATGAAGCTCACGCCCAGCAGGATCAGCGCGGCTTGCAGCACGCGGCGGAAGAGATAGCCGGCCATCAGTCGCGCCCCCGCTGCGTCGGATCCAGCACGTCGCGTAGCGCGTCGCCGACCAGGTTGAAGGCCAGCGCCAGCAGCAGAATGGCCGCGCCGGGGATGAAGACCAGCCAGGGCGCGGCCTGGAAATAGGTCTGGTTCTCGAAGATGATGTTGCCCCAGCTTGGCGTCGGCGGCTGCACCCCCACGCCGAGGAAGCTCAGCGTTGCCTCCAGCAGCACCGTGACCGAGATGCCGAGCGTGCCCCACACGATCAGCGTCGGCACCAGATGCGGCAGGATGTGGCGAAAGAGGATGCGCCCGCCCGAGGCGCCGAGCGTGCGCTCGGCCGCGATAAACTCTCGCTCGGCGAGGCTGGTGGTTTCGGTGTAGACGACCCGCGCCGTCTGCACCCAGTTCACCAGCGCGATCACCATGGCGACGATCCAGAGCGAGGGCTGGAAGATTGCCGCTAGGCAGATCGCCAGCAGCAGGGCCGGGAAGGCCATCATCAGGTCGGTGAAGCGCATCAGGATGGCGCCGACCCAGCCCCTGAGGAACCCGGCCGTGATCCCGACCAGCGTGCCGATGGTCAACGCCGCACCGTTCGCCACGATCCCGATGATCAGCGAAGTGCGCGCTCCGTAGAGCATCCGGCTGAAGAGATCGCGCCCCAGAAGGTCCGTGCCCATCAGGAACTCGCCGCCCGGAGGCATGGGCGCGCCCTGCATCGTCAGACCCTCGAAAAGCTGCTCGTTCGGGGCGTATCGGACGATCCACGGGGCGAAGATGGCGCCGCCCACCACGATCACGATGATCGCCAGCCCGAACAGCGCCAGCTTGCGCCGCATCAGCCGGCGCAGGACGCTGGCCGCAGGTGCCGGCGCGTGGAGCGGGACATGGGCGGTGTCAACCATTGTCGGCCTCCTTGTCCGCCGCGGCGTTCTGCACAAGCCGCTCGGCGGCCTCCTCGAAGCTGATGCGCCAGGCCATCGCCATCTGCCTCAGCTGCTCATAGGCCGCGTCCTCGCTCTTGCCGCGCGCCGCCAGCAGGGCGACGGCACGGACGACCGTCTGCCGCTGGCCGAGGCGGCGCCGCAGGCTATCGATCTGGTCGCTCATCTCGGCGCGCGCATCGAAAGTTGCCCGGGCGATCAGCAGAGCCGAATAGACCCCCGCGGTCCCGACGGGCTTGAGGATCTGAGCATCCGCGCCGAAGTTCATCAGCCACTCGATCCTGCCGGGAGCTTCCGATCCGATCAGCGCGATGGTGGGCATCGGCGCCCGCCCCGGCAGCCACGGGAACTGGTCCTCGTGCGCCGGGTCCACGTCGATGAACAGGTAGTCTGCGGACTGTGCGGCGGGCGGCAGCTCGGGCCAGTGACACTGGGTACGAAGGCCGATCGCCTCGAGCTGACGCGCCAGTGCCGCGACCGTGGGGTGAGGGCGATGCAGGATGACCGCGACAGCCCCGCCCAGGTCTGGGATGCGAAGGCGACGGCTCATGTGACCACCCGCAGCACGGGACGCGGAAGATCGCGTCCAGCGGTCAGGTAAGGATCGCCCTCGATCGGCTCTAACACGTCCAGGACGTTGAAGCCGCCGTTTTCGACCCTGGCGATCGCGATCGGCAGGCGCGTGTGGTGCGTCCGCGCGCTGATCCCCAGCTGCCGCGCATTTGGCAGCGCCAGAAGCTGCGACAGGGCCAGGTCTTCCGCACCGGGTCGTCGGTTCAGAAGCTCCGCCAGCATGATGACCGACGCGAAGGCCGCCGCTTCGAAGGACGAGGAGAAATCCTGCTTCTGCTCTTGTCCGGCAAGCAGTGCAGGCATGCCCTGGAACCAAGGGCCTGCCGCGACAATCCCGTCAGCAGACGTGCCCATGACCGGCAATTCGCATTCGGTGAGGTTGCAGGACAGGACGGGGCAGCGGGGGCTCGCGAAATACGGATCGCTGCGCCGAAGATCGGCCATCGCCGCGATGAACTCATATTGCGACGGCCCGATCAGCTGGTTCAGGACGAAGTCCGGGCGGAGGACGGCTATCTCCTCGACGATCCTCGAGACATCGGTCGAGCCGAGCGGCAGATAACGCTCACCCAGGATCTCGCCCCCGGCCGTGACCGTCACCTGGCGCGCCAGGCGGTTCATTTCCCAGCCCCAGATGTAGTTCGACCCGGTCAGGTAGCCGCGTTTGCCGTGCGATGCGAACGCATGATCGAGCAGGGGCAGAAGATGCTGGTTGGGACAAGCGTGCGTGTAGACAACCCTGTCCGAGGCTTTGAACCCTTCGTAGGGGACCGGATACCAAAGCGCCCCGTTCAGCCGTTCCAGCGAAGGGATGACCTCCTTTCGGCTCCAGGATGTCGTGCAGCCGACAAATGCCGCGCGCCGGACGTGCTGAGGATCTCCTCGCTCAGCGGCGCATAGGCATCGACATCTCCTGCCGGATCGCGCTCGACATGATCGAAAGAAAGATCGAAACGGTCGTCCCCGTTGACCTGCTCGATGCCCTTCAGCGCGCCACTGCGGCTTGCCTCGCCCATCAGCCGGTACGGACCCGAGTGGGAAAACAGAACGCCGATCGAGATCTTCCGTGCCATCGTCCGCCTAAACAAAAAAGCCTCGCAGATCCCTGTGCTCGAAAGAGCGAACGGATCGCGAGGCCTGGTTGCCGAGTATGTCAGGATGACGATGAGACATGCCGCGCCTCGCAGTCAACGATTCGTCGACTCGAGAAGATGCTACTGTCGAAATACTGGGCAGGCCTTCGGCAGAGCAACGATGTACTCCCATAAAGCTGTTCTGGCAGAATGCCACCAAGCTCATGGTGCTATCCGTGCTCAGCCGCTCGACAAGTTGTAGGTGGGGAGGGACGGCCCTTAGCTGTCGATCGACAAGCGCGACGGCAACGCGCGTCGCACTTGGCTGACACTCAATCTCTCCTGGCCTCAGGGCTGGTCCACGCCCCGAAATGCCGAGGGTGGGACGCGGAACCTCGTCCGGGCGGCGGGCATTCTCCGAGGGAGAGCGACGGCACCCTGAGGGAGGAGATCCGCATGCGAACAATCTTGTTGATGCTGCTCGCCCTGCCTTTGCCGGCGGCAGGCTTTACTGCGCGCAACGGAATGGAGGCGGCACAGGTCGGCCCCACCGAGATCGCGGTCGCGTTCCGCAGCGGCCGTTCAGACACCGATTACTGGTGCGCGGCAGGGGACTTTGCGCAGCGCGCGATGGGGATGCCGGTGGTGACGCGCCTCTGGCGAGCCAGCCCCAAGCCGCGCGGTGCCGGCGAGGGGATCGTCTTCACCCTGGACCCCGCGCGGCAGGCCGAAGGCGCTGGCCTGTCACAGTTCGGCGCAGGGCCGCGGGACGGTGCTATTTCTCTCGGGGCGGCGGTAGCGGGGCACTGCCAACGCGAGCTGCCTCCGTGGCGGGAGTGAAGGATCGGAGTGACGACGCGGTTTCTGCTAAACAAGGTGCCCAACAAGCGGGCGTAGAGGTGATGTGCAGCAATTTGATCCAAGCGGTCGATGACCAGCAGCCCCAAGCCAATGCCTGGCCGGCCATCTCGTGGGAACTGCATCGGCGTCATCTCCGACACCCACGGTCTGCTCCGCCCTGAGGCGCTGGAGACGCTCGAAGGCGTCGGCCGCATCCTGCACGCGGGCGATATCGGTGATCCCACGCATCTTGACGCACTGGCACGCATCGCGCCGGTGACGGCAATTCGCGGCAACATCGACCGCGGCCACTGGGCTGAGGCCCTGCCCGAAACGGTGAGCCTCACGATCAGCGGCCTGCGGATCCACATGATCCATGACCGCAAGGCTCTGCAGGCGGATACGAGAGCCGAGGGCTGGAACGTCGTGGTCTCAGGTCATTCCCACAAGCCCTGCATCGAGGAAACCGGCAGCACCCTCTGGCTGAACCCCGGCGCAGCCGGCCCCCGCCGCTTTCGCCTGCCGATCACGCTGGCTTTCCTTTGGGAAGAGGCCGGCCGCCCCCGCGCCATGATCCACCCTTTGTCAATCTGACCCTGTCGCCTGGACATCGAAAACCGGACTCTTGCGAATGCAGTAAGGTGGCAACGGAGACAGCCTATTCATAACTTTTCCGGACATTCTATGTCTACAGCCCACCACCAAAGCAGGCGTCAAGCACTGGAAGCTGCCTTAAATCGTTCTCAAGTCAGAAGGATGAAGCCCAAGGTCGAACTAAAGAGAAAGATCCTCGACGATCTCGCCACGGATGCCTTTCAGCGGCACGTCCTCTGAATGCCGAACGAGATAATCATACGCGTCATCGTGGCTTTCGAAGGCCATGGGGACCTCGATTGCGCTGAACTCACGGCCCGACCGCGCCAACTTCATGTGAGGCGCTGCGCCCATGGCAATGACAAATCGCGGCATCTCTTGTGTCCTCCGTCTGGAAGTTTGTTGTCGAGCTGTTCAAGTTCGACAGTGTTGTCTGAACAGCCCCGATTTTCTTAGACGCCTTCACGTCTCATCATCTGCCGTCGCTCGAACTCCGCAGGCGACAGCATTCCGTTTCTCGCGTGCTTGCGCTTCGGGTTGTAGAACATCTCGATGTAATCGAACACGTCCTGCCTGGCTTCTTCGCGTGTCCGGTAGGTCCTGCGCCTGATCCGCTCGCGCTTGAGCAGGTTGAAGAAGCTCTCCGCAACGGCATTGTCATGGCAGTTGCCGCGGCGGCTCAT
>NZ_FMVT01000022.1 GCF_900102505.1 Paracoccus tibetensis
CCAGAAAAGATTGCTCATCATCACCCCCGTCAGTTCGGGAGCTTGAATCACGCGGGCCGGACAGCCTCAAGCAAATCAATGGGTCCTGACCCTAGGAGAGATCATGGACAGCAAAGAAGATGTAGAACAGCTTGAAAAGCTGGTTGGCCAATTGCAAGGGCTGTATGCAGAGATCGGCACCTTAGCAAAGAAGAGCCCGAATGATGCGGTAAATACATTCAAACTGAAGTTCATCAATCGCGTCCTGACTATGGGAAACGAAGTGCTCGGCCGAAAATATAAACCGTTTGAGGAGTTCGATCAATTCGAGTCTGACGATGCGCCATCTACGAGTGATGTTACGATGGTCATTTCTCAGTATATGGAAGAAGCAGAGAGATTTCGCTCTGATAATGTTCGGTTCGCTAATGGTGTGTGGAAATATGTTGTGAACGGGGAGCCGAGTGAAATTCGGTCTGGCCCTCCGACAAAGATTGGGAGAAAATAATGGCGTTCGAAGACGACTACCATTTTCAGAACATCACGACGGATGCGCGGGTCGCAGAGTATGAGGCTAGTCACGACGTATTCGCTTCCTTGCTCGACGAAGTAAAAGAGCTTTCCAAGAAGAAGCCGGACGCGTCAATGAGCGCGGGAAAAGTCAAGATCGTGAACCGCGTTCTCGAAAACCTGCTTACTGTCCTCGAAGGTCAACCCGACGCAAAATATCTCGAGGCTCTCGACGACGATGATTTGCCGCAAGTCAGTGATGCCGTCTTAGTAATGGTGCAGTTCAAGTCAGCCCTCGCATCATACAGGGAACGGCACTATCAGCACCTCTCTGGCTACGGTCATCATTGGGTTACCGCGGAGTTGATTGAACAGCTTAAGGCGGACTACGACGAGGACCTTGAAGGCGACGAAGACGAAGCGTTGTAGAACGTCAGCGGAAGCGGCTGCGGCTTGTTCTCTTTTGAGGTTGGCGTCAACACAACGGCTTTGCTAAGTCTGCTTGCTTCGCTTAGCTGCCGTTCGCGCAGAGCGCAGCGAAGGTCCGCTTCCCGCCCTTTCGGTCGAATGGTGCGTTCGCCTGACCTTCGGCAGAGTAATTGTTTGCTTTTTGGCTGATGCTGCGGTCGCCATGCCACGAACGGTAAGACTGCTTCGGACTGTCAGCGACGGCAGAAAAGCCTGATCTCTTAATAGAAAGCATGTTCAGACTGGAAAGCCGACCAGCGCCAACGCGCCGTCCGGCAGGGGCCGCTGCAGCTCCTCGGCGCGGATCCCGCCGAGCCAGGCCGCCCACTCCTTGGGACGGGTGAGGATCACCGGCATGGCCTTGGGATGGATGGGCGCGATCTCGGCATTCGGTGGGCAGGTCAGGAAAGCGAAGAGATCATCGGTCGCCTCGCCATCCTTTACCTTGCGGAGCGAGGTCCAGCCCCGCGTCTCGATCCCCGCAAAGAACATCGTGGTCTCCGCGTCAGTCGGCGCGAACCACTGCACGCCCAGCCCCTTGCCCCGCGGCTCCGAGAAGCTGGTGACCGGCACCAGGCAGCGATGCCCCTGCCCCAGCCAGCGCCGCCAATGCGGCGAGCCGAGATTGCGCACGTTGGTGACACCGGGATCACGCGCGGTCTTCAGGACCGAGGGCGGCGACGGCATGCCCCACCGCGCCTTGACCAGCTCCGGCCCGTCGTCGCCGTTGCGGATGATCGGTGCCAACTGGTCGGGATAGACGCTGCCCGGCGCAAGGTTTCCGGCGCGGTCGGTCAGCCCATCGACCAACCGGGTCAGCGCCTCCTGCGAGATCGTCACGTTATACAGATTGCAGATCGCCCCATCCTCGCGCTGGTCTGGCTCCTGTTCTGGGCCTGCTTTCTGCCTGCGTCAATGACGCGGCGGCCGATGCATTGCCCCTGTTGGGGATCAGGATGGAGCAGTCTTCCGGGCAAACGGTGACTTATCCCCCGCTTTGAATCCAGCCTTTCCAACTGCTTGTGGCGTCGTCGCCCGGGCTTAAGGTGGAACGCACGCCACGCCGGTTGACAGAATGGCATCATGAGAACAAAACAGGAACTAATCAGACCTGTTCATTGCCAACCCCAAGGAGCCCCTTCCCATGCCTGCCGTCCGCCCCGCCCTGGCCGAATTGCGCGCCCGGATCGGCCAGATCGACGGCACGGGAGCGCGCCAGCACGGCGTGCTGCCCTTCGGGGTGCGGGAGCTGGACCGCCGCCTGCCACAGGGCGGCCTATCGCTCGGCGCGCTGCATGAGGTGGCGGGCGGCGGCCAGGGCGCAGTGGACGGCGCAGCGGCCGCCTGCTTCGTGGCAGGCATCGCCGCGCGCATGAAGGGCCAGGTGCTGTGGTGCGTGACCCAGGCCGATCTCTTCGCGCCGGGCCTGGCGCAGGTCGGCCTGCCGCCCGAGCGGGTGATCCATGTCGAGGCCGGGGACGACATCTCGGTTCTGGCCGCGATGGAGGAAGGGCTGCGCCATGGCGGGCTCGGCGCGGTGGTGGGCGATGTGGCGCGGCTGTCGATGACCGCCTCGCGCCGGCTGCACCTGGCCGCCAAGGGGTCGGGCACCATCGGGTTGGCGCTCAGGCGCTGGCGGCGGCAGGCGGATGCCAGCGATTTCGGGCAGCCGACCGCGGCGATGACCCGCTGGCGGGTCTCCGAGTTACCATCCGCCCCCCTGCCCGTTCCGGGCATCGGCCGGGCCCGTTGGCTCGTCGAGCTGATCCGGGCCCGGGCCGGGGATTCCTTCGATCTCGAACTGGAGGCATGCGATGGCGCGGGTCATCTCCGTCTTCCTGCCGATGTGGCCGATCGATCGGCGGCAGCGGCAGGCGGGCGTCACATCGCGCTCAGTTGAGGGGCCGCTGATCATTGCCGGCCGCGTGGGCAACCGGCGGACGATCACCGCCGCCTGCCCCGTGGCGCTTGATCTGGGCCTGCGGGTCGGCATGACGGTCAGCCGGGCGCAGGCGCTGGTGCCGGATCTGCGCATCGAGGCGGACGACGCCGGGGCGGATGCCGCGGCGCTGGAACGCCTTGCGCTGTGGCTGCTGCAGCGGGTGGCGCCCATCGTCTCTACCGATCCGCCGGACGGGATCGTCATCGACTCCACCGGCGCCGATCACCTGCATGGCGGCGAGGCGACGATGCTGGAGGCGCTGGCGGGCAAGCTGGCCCTTTCCGGCATCACAGCACGGCTGGCTTTGGCCGACAGCTGGGGCGCGGCCCATGCGCTGGCGCGGCATGGGGCGGACGGCGTTATCATCATCCCGCCAGGCGGGTTGGAGGCTGCTCTGGCGCCCTTGCCGCTCGAGGCGCTACGCCTGCCTGCTGCCACGGTGGCCGGTCTGCGGGACCTTGGCTTCGAGACCATCGGCGATCTGATGGACCAGCCGCGCGCACCCCTCACACGCCGCTTCGGCGAGGCGCTGTGCCGGCGTCTGGACCAGGCGCGGGGGCTGACCTCCGAGCCGATCGCGCCCCTGCGCCCGGAGGGACTGATCGAGATCCGCCGCGCCTTCGCCGAACCCGTCGCCGCGCCCGAGACCATCGCCCGGTATATCGGCAAGCTGGTGGTCCAGCTCTGTGCCGAGCTGGCGGCCAAGGGGCTCGGCGCGCGGCGGCTGGACCTGCTCTGTTCGCGGATCGACAACCGCACCGAGGTGCTGCGCGTGGGCCTGGCCGTGCCGCAGCGCGACCCGGCCAGGCTGACCCGGCTCTTCTGCGACCGGATCGTCACCCTCGACCCGGGTCTCGGCATCGAGATCATGACCCTGACCGCCACCATCGCCGAGCCGCTGGTGCCGCGACAGGCGGCCACCTCGCTTTTGGAGGAGACGGCGCCCGACCTCTCCGGGCTGATCGACACGCTGTCGAACCGGCTTGGGGCCCGGTCGGTCTTCCGCTTCGCAGCCGTGGCCAGCGACGTGCCGGAACGCGCCATCATCCGCATCCCGCCGCTGGCGGACACGGCCGCCCCCGGCACGGAAGCCTGGCCCGACCACTGGCCCCGGCCCGCCCGCCTGCTGCCGCGGCCCGAACTGATAGAGACCATGGCCCTGCTGCCCGACCATCCGCCGCGCTGGATCCTCTGGCGCGGGGTGCGGCGTCATGTGCAATGCGCCGACGGGCCGGAGCGGATCTTCGGCGAATGGTGGAAGCGCGACGCTGAGGCCCAGGCCGTGCGCGACTACTTCCGCATCGAGGACGAGGCCGGGGCCCGCTACTGGATCTTCCGCCAGGGCGATGGCGAGGACCGGGCCACCGGATCGCATCGCTGGTTCCTGCACGGGATATTCGGATGAGCGAGGTCTTTGGATGAGCGGTCCCCCTTACGTCGAGCTGCAGGTCACCTCGCAGTTCTCTTTCCTGCGCGGGGCGTCCTCGGCCGAGCAGCTCTTCGCGACCGCCGCCCTGATGGGGATGGAGGCGCTGGCCGTCACCGACCGCAACTCCCTGGCCGGGATCGTCCGCGCCCATGTGGCGGCCAAGGAGACCGGCGTGCGGCTGATCGTTGGCTGCCGACTGGACCTCACCTGTGGCATGTCGCTGCTGGTCTATCTGACCGACCGGCCGGCCTGGTCCCGCCTCTGCCGGCTCCTGTCGACCGGCAAGGCGCGCGCGGGCAAGGGCAAGTGCCATCTGGAATGGTCTGACGTGGCCGCCGCCTGCGAGGGCCTGATCGGCATCCTGATCCCCGACCGGGCGGATGATCTCTGCGCCCTGCAGCTGCGCCGGATGCGCGAGGCCTTCGGCGAGCGCGCCCATCTGGCGCTGACCCTGCGCCGCCGCCCCAATGACCAGCTGCGGCTGCATGAGCTGTCGAACCTCGCCGCCCGCATGCGCGTGGCGACCGTGGTCACCAACGACGTGCTGTTTCACGCCCCCGACCGCCGCATCCTGCAGGACGTGGTCACGGCGATCCGCCACAACACCACCGTCGACGACTTGGGCTTTCGTCGCGAACGTCACGCCGACCGTCACCTGAAGACGCCGGTGGAGATGCATCGGCTGTTCACCCGCTACCCCGAAGCGTTGGCCCGCTCGGCCCGGATCGCGGAGGCCTGTCGCTTCTCGCTGGACGAGCTGGAATACCAGTATCCCGAGGAGCGCGACGATCCCACCGTGACCACCCAGGCCACGCTGGAGCGGCTCACCTGGGAGGGCGCGGCCGAGCGCTATCCCGAGGGCGTCCCGCCCGAGGTCACCGCCAGCCTGCAGCACGAGCTGCGCCTGATCGACCGGCTGGACTACGCCCCCTACTTTCTGACCGTGAACAGCATCGTCCGCTTCGCCCGCTCGCGCGGCATCCTCTGCCAGGGCCGGGGGTCGGCGGCGAACTCGGCGGTCTGCTTCGTCCTCGGCATCACCTCCATCGATCCGGGCCGCAACGATCTCCTCTTCGAGCGCTTCGTCAGCGAGGAACGCCGCGAGCCCCCCGACATCGACGTGGACTTCGAGCATGAGCGCCGCGAGGAGGTCATCCAGTGGATCTACCGCACCTATGGCCGCGACCGCGCCGCGCTGACCGCGGTGGTGATCCGCTATCGCAGCAAGGGCGCCCTGCGCGATGTCGGCAAGGCACTCGGCCTGCCCGAGGACCTGATCCGCACGCTCTCCGGCCAGATCTGGGCCTGGTCCGAGGAGGGGATCACCGATGACGACCTGCGCGCGCTGAACCTCAACCCGGATGACCGCCGCCTGCGCCTGACGCTGGAACTGGCGGCACAGCTGCGCGGCACGCCGCGGCATCTCAGCCAGCATCCGGGCGGCTTCGTGCTGACCCATGACCGGCTGGACGATCTGGTGCCCATCGAGCCCGCCGCCATGGAGGATCGCCAGGTCATCGAATGGGACAAGGACGACATCGAGGCGCTGCGCTTCATGAAGGTGGATGTGCTGGCCCTCGGCATGCTGACCTGCATGGCCAAGGGGCTGCAGCTTCTGGCCGAGCACAAGGGCATCCGCCATGATCTGGCCTCGATCCCGGCCGAGGATCCGCGCACCTATGCGATGATCCGCAAGGCCGACACGCTCGGCACCTTCCAGATCGAGAGCCGCGCGCAGATGTCCATGCTGCCGCGCCTGCGCCCGCGCACCTTCTACGATCTGGTCGTGCAGGTGGCCATCGTCCGACCCGGCCCGATCCAGGGCGACATGGTCCATCCATACCTCCGCCGCCGGGCCGGACAGGAAACCGTCGACTTCCCCACCCCCGAGCTTGAGAAGGTGCTGGGCAAGACCCTCGGCGTGCCGCTCTTCCAGGAGCAGGCCATGCGCGTCGCCATCGAATGCGCGGGCTTCACGCCCGGTGAGGCAGACATGCTGCGCAAATCCATGGCGACCTTCAAGTTCACCGGCGGCGTGTCGAAGTTCCGAGACAAGCTGATCGAGGGCATGGCCGCGCGTGGCTATGACCGCGACTTTGCCGAACGCACCTTCCGCCAGCTGGAGGGCTTCGGCAGCTACGGCTTTCCTGAAAGCCATGCGGCCAGCTTCGCGCTGATCTCCTATGCCTCGGCCTGGCTCAAATGCTGGCACCCGGACGTCTTCTGCGCGGCGCTCCTGAACAGCCAGCCGATGGGGTTCTACGCCCCCGCCCAGATCGTGCGCGACGCCCGGGATCACGGGGTCGAGGTTCGCCCGGTCTGCATCAACGCTTCTCATTGGGACTGCACCTTGGAGCCGCTCGACGACGGCCGGCGCTTCGCGGTCCGGCTCGGGCTGCGGATGGTCAAGGGCCTCGCCAACGCCCATGCGGCGGCGATCGTGCTGGGCCGGGCCGATCAGCCCTTCGCCTCGGTTGAGGATCTCTGGCGCCGCGTGCGCACCCCCATTGCTGCCCTCACGCGAATTGCCGAGGCCGACGGCTTCCGCCCTGCCCTGCGCCTCGGTCGCCGCGAGGCGCTGTGGCACCTCAAGGGGCTGGCCGACGAGGACCTGCCCCTCTTCGCCGCCGCCGAGGCGCGCGCAGCGCCCCCGGAGTTCACCGAGCCTACCGTCAAACTGCGCCCGATGGCCGCCGGGCGCGAGGTGGTCGAGGATTACGGCCATACCGGCCTGTCGCTGCGCCGCCACCCGGTGGCCTTCCTGCGTGAGGATCTGACCCGCCGCGGGATGATCCCCTGCGCGGAAGCGATGGCCTCCCGCAACCGTCGCCGCTGCGAGGTCGCGGGCATCGTGCTGGTCCGCCAGCGCCCGGGCTCCGCCAAAGGCGTGATGTTCATCACGCTCGAGGATGAGACAGGCATCGCCAACCTGGTCGTCTGGCCCAAGGTCTTCGACGCCAACCGCCGCACCATCCTCGGCGCCGGCATGATCTCCATCGCCGGCCAGGTGCAGCGCGAGGGCGAGGTCGTCCACCTCGTCGTCCACCGCATCACCGACCTCTCAACTGACCTTGCCAGCATCGGCCAGCGTGGCGACGCCTTCCCGCTGACCCACGGGCGCGGCGACGAGTTCAGGGCAGCGGCCGGGAGCCTGATCGGCAATGCCGGACCGCCGACGCCGCGCGACATCTACATCCCGGATCTGCATATCGACACCGTCAGGGTGAAGACGAAGGACTTTAGGTAAGGTGACGCTGGGCCACCGCAGCTCGGGAGAGGGCGCATCACTATGGGCGGAAAGCTGTCTGACGCTGGCGCGGCAGAGCATGTGCAGCATCAAGCGGAAGCGGACACTGGCGGTGCTACGCTTATGCTAGTGCAGGAGGTCGGCTGCAGCCTCAGGAAGAAGCGCATTCGCTATGCTGCTTCAGCCACCACCTTCCGACTTGCGCCTTCGTCCCGGGAGCAATCTCTGATGTTTGGCTGTAAAGACGGCCGCTCAGCCTTGAATGGTCGCTGACCCTTCAGAGACCGCATAGGATCTCCTGCAGGTGGAGTGTTGCAGATGGCTGCCAATCGCGGCGCTGCAGGCGATTGTCCGACAGAACGCTCACCGGGTGAGGATTATCGCGTCGGGGAGGAGAGAGTCCGACCTTGCCAAGTCGTGCAAGTCACGCAGTAACATTGGCACGGTTGAGCAGCCGGGTTGTAACACCGCCGAGGGGGCCGAGGCTATCGAGCCAGGACTAATTTCGCGCGGTGCTTAACGTCGCCGAAGAGCGTGACCACGACGCGGCTGAAGTTCAGCTGCCACAGGCGGAGCTTCGCGAATTTGTTGAGCGGCGTGTCTCACTAAGGTCACGCCGAGAGCTTCTTCAAGCCCTCCACCAAAGTTGAAGCTCAACGGGCTTCAGGTGGTGTCAAATGTAGTGGGTGATTCGCGTCCGATTTCGACGCAGCGTTTGAATTGTCTGCTTTACTCACTGGAAGTCGAGGGCGCCCCTTGAGACGTATGTTCCGGATCCGAAGACGCCTGAAGTAGTTCGGGAGGGAGATGAGCCGCCTTCTCCATCCGATCGCGGTGCAACGAGGCGCGAGCGAGAAGCATCAGCGTCACGGGAACCGTGGCAATGACGGCAAAACCAACGACCAGCTCGTGCAGGATCGGGCGGTCCTGCACCCAGCTAGCAAGGAGTGCGGACGCGAGTGCAATCCCGCCGGTCCCCCAGCTTGTCGCCAGCGTCGGCGCATGCAGCCGGTCATAAAAGCTGCCGAGGCGCAGGAAGCCCCAGGCTCCGATCAGGGTGAGGGTCGAGCCAAGGACCACGAACACCGCAATGACAACGCTGAGCCAAATCGGCACCGTTCCAAGGCCGCTCATTCGATAACCTCCCCGCGGAAGAGAAACTTGGCCAGCGCGATCGAAGCGACAAAGCCCAACACTGCGATGACCATCGCCGCCTCGAACAGGAAGATCGAGCCGAGCCTCATCCCGGTAACCAGGAACAGCAGCATCACAGCAATATAAAGCGTGTCCAGCGCCAGCACGCGGTCCTGCGCGCGGGGCCCCTTCAGGATGCGGATGCCGGCAAGGCAGGCGGCCAGTGCCAGCGCCAATTGGGCATAGGTCAGCGACCAGAGCAGGATTGTGTGGCTCATTCGAAGATCTCCTGCAGCATGGGAACGTAGACGTTGTTCACGACGTGGAGGTAGTGCTCGGACTCGGCGCCATCGAAGACATGCAGCACGAGTGTGCCCGTCTCGGAGACATATTCCACCCAGGCCGTTCCGGGGGTCGCGGTCAGAATAATCGCCAGAACTGCAAGACCCGTCGGGCTGCGAAGCTCAACCGGGATGAGAAGGAAGCTCGACCTCCGGCAGCCGCTCCCCTCCGTCAGCAACAGCCGCGCGACCGCGATGTTCGAGCGGATGATATCCACGAACAGCGTCCAGGCCAGTCGCGGCAGCATCCGGAGGCTGCGCGTCGGCACCCGCTCCGGCTGGAGGGCGTGCATCGTCCAGCTTGCGAAGACGGCAAGGCCCAAACCAAGCATCAGATTGCCGAGGGAGAAGCGCGTCAGAACCATCCACATGCCGGCAAGCACCAGCACCAGCAGCGGATGCGGCAGAAGTCGTGCAATCATGGCTGTTCCTCCCCCGTGCCCGGCAGCATCGGCACGGTCGTGCGCGCGGCGCCGAAGACGCCATAGGCGTAAAGCGATCGATCCTGCAGCGCCTCGACTGTATTGCCGGTATAACGCAAAACGGCCTCGGACTTGATGCTCATTACGCCCAGAAGCGCGATCAGGACTAGCGCAGGCGCCACCTCGAGGGCCATGACCGAGGACGAGGCCTCGTCGCTGCCCCAGAACGTCTGGATGCCGATCCGCGCCAAGGCGATGATCGTGCCGAGGCCGGACAGGATCAACAGGGCGATGAAGCTCCAGTTCAGGAAGGTTGCCGCCGGAGCATCGGCCAGCGCGCCCTGGATCATCCCAAGCTTGCCGACAAAGCCCGGCAGCGGCGGCAAGCCTGCCAGGACAATGGCGCATATGCCGAAGCACACGCTGATTAAGGTCAGCCCTGCCGGCATGGCCGGGCCGTCAGGTGTCTCGGCCCCAAGGCTCTCGTCCTTGCCCGTCCCGTAGATCTCGGCCGTCAAGGCCAGCATGGCGGCGATGCCGCCGTCGTCACGGCTCATCGGTTCGACCAGCAGGAACAGCGTTGCCGTCGCCAGCGTCGAGCCGATCATGTAGTAAAGCGCCGCCGTCAGCATCCAGCCGCCGCCCCCGGCCAGTGCGAAGCCGATCACGGCGAGCACGGTTCCCGACGACAGGATCACGGCATAGGCAGCGATCCGCCCCAGGCTCTGGGACGCCAAAGTCCCGAAAAGCGCGAAGGCAACGCTTGCAAGCCCCAGAAGGATCAGCACCTCGGCGCCCCATCCGGTCAGTCCGGTCCCCTCCTCGGCGAACAGAAGCATGGACAGGCGCAGGATGGCATAGATACCGACCTTGGTCAGGATTGCGAAGATCGCCCCGACCGGGGCCGCCGCACTCATGTAGGCGTTTGGTAGCCAGAAGGACAAAGGCCAGGATCCGGCCTTGATGAGGAAGGCGACACCCAGTAGCGCAAAGCCCATCTTCAGCAGCGGCTGGTCCACCGCCGGGATCATCGGCGCAAGGTTCGCGAGATGCGCCATGTTGAGCGTTCCGGTGACGCCGTAGATCAGGCTGACCCCCAGCAGGAAAAGCAGCGAGGCGGCCAGGTTCACCGCGATGTAATGCATCCCCGCCCGCACCCGCGCCTGCCCCGATCCGTGCAGCAGCAGCCCGTAGGACGCGGCCAGCAGCACCTCGAAGAAGACGAACAGGTTGAAGAGGTCCCCGGTCAGGAACGCGCCGTTCAGCCCCATCAACAGGAACTGGAACAGTGAGAAGTAATGCTGCCCCTGCCGGTGCCAGACCGCGCGGGAATAGACCAGCGAGGCAAGGCCGATGATCGCCGTCAGCACCAGCATCATGGCCGAGAGGTGGTCGACCACCAGAACGATTGCCATGGGGGCCGCCCAGTTGCCCAGCAGGTAAAAACCGATGCCGCCGCTGCCGGCCTCCTTCGCCTCGAGAAGCAGGCGGATCGCGACGAGCAGTAGCAGCCCGGCTGAGATGAGGCTCAGCCAGAACTTCGCCGACCTTTGCCGGTCGTCATAGAGCAGCATCAGGGCGCCGGCGATGAAGGGGATCAGGATCGGTGCGATGATGAGGTGCTGGATCATGGCAGCTCACGCTCCTTTCCATCGACATGGTCGGTGCCGGTGAAGCCCCGCGCCGCGATCATCACGACGAGGAACAGAGCTGTCGTCGCGAAGCTGATCACGATGGCCGTCAGCACCAGCGCCTGCGGCAGCGGGTCCGCATAGCGCGTCGGATCTATGAAGCCACCCTTCGGCATGATCGCCGGCGCTCCGAGCGTCAGCCGGCCCATCGAGAAGATGAAGAGGTTGACCGCATAGGACAGAAGGCAGAGCCCGATGATGACCTGAAAGCTGCGCGGGCGCAGCAGCAGCCAGATCCCCGAGGCGGTCAGCACGCCGATGGCGAATGACAGGATCAGTTCCATCAGCGGGACTCCTCGTTCTCGTCATGCTCGCGCAGGCGCGCGGCGCGCAGGGACTGGTGGGCGATCGCGATCAGCATCAGGACAGTTGCGCCCATGACCAGCGCAAAGACGCCCAGATCAAAAACCAGCGCCGTGGCTGCGGGCACGTCCCCGATCAGCGGCAGCGTGACATACTGGGCGTAGGCCGTCAGGAAAGGATAGCCGAAGACCCATGAGCCCATGCCCGTGCCCACCGCGATCAGCAGGCCCATTCCGATCCAGCGGATCGGCAGGACGGTCAGCCGCGCCTCGACCCACCGGACATTGGTGGCGAGGTATTGCAGCAGGAAGGCAATGGCCATCGTGACGCCGGCGGCGAAGCCTCCGCCCGGTAGATCGTGGCCGCGGAAGAAGAAGTAGGCCGCGATCATCATAAGGACCGGGAACATCCAGATCATGATGACCGAGGGCACCAGGAGGTAGTCGTCCAGCATCCGGCCGTTGGTCTGGCGTTGCTGATCTGGTTGCTTGATGCTTTCCGGTGCCGGACGGAAGCGACGCAGCAGTGCGTAGATCGTCAGCGCGACGACGGCCAGGACCGCGATTTCGCCAAAGGTGTCGAACGCGCGGAAATCGACCAGGATGACGTTGACGACGTTGGTGCCGCCACCTTCGTAGTAGGCATTCGCCAGGAACCAGTCGCCCACATTGCGCACCAGGGGCCGGGTCATCATGGCGTATGCCACGGTCGCGACGCCAGCCCCGCCGACGGTGGCAATAACGAGGTCCTGCGCTCGTCGCCTACGAGCTTGCGCGCTGTTGTCGCCCTTGATGGCCTCGCGGCGCTGCGGCAGCCAGCGCAGGCCCAGAAGTAGAAGGACCGTGGTGACGACCTCGACCAAAAGCTGCGTCACCGCCAGATCGGGCGCCGAGAGCCAAGCGAAGGTCAGGCAGGTCACCAGCCCCGCGCCCCCCAGCATAACCAGTGCGGCGAAGCGATGATACTTCGCCTGCGCGGCGGCACCGATGGCGCAGCCGGCGCCAACCAGCCACATCAGGGCAAAGCCGCCGCTGAAGTCGTTGCCCCGCCGCACTTCGGCAAAGGCAAAAGCTCCCCAAGCTGCAGCCCCGGCGGCCAAGACCGCCGCGACAACCAGCAGCCGCAGCTGGGGCTGAAGCCGCTCGGTCGCGATCCAGCTCATCATCCGCCGCGGATAGACCCAGCCCAACTTCAGCATCCCGCGGTCGAACACCGTTTGCGCGCGCAGATGGTGCAGAAGTGGCGGTCCCTCGGGACCGGATGGAAGCTGCGCCCGCAAGGATAGCCATAGCGCGATGCCGACGACAAAGGCGATGATGCTCAGCATCAGCGCCTCGTTGAAGCCGTGCCAGATGGCGATCTTCTCGGGCATGAAGCCGAGGCCGACCACCGACAGCGCCGCGTCGTTGACGAGGGTGCCGACGATCAGCATCGGCACCAGTCCCACCGCAAGGCAGCCTGCCGCCAGCAGAGCAACCGGCAGGGTCATTGCCAGCCCCGGCTCGGACGGCATCTTCAACAGTGGCCCGGCGGGGGCGCCGAAGAAGACCGCCATGACCAGCCGGATGGAATAAGCGACCGAGAAGACGCTGCCAACGACCGCAAGATAGGGCAGCGCCGCATCCAGGGCGGTGCCGTTGTGCCAAGCTGCGGATTCGGCCAAGAACATTTCCTTGGACAAAAAGCCATTCAGCAGCGGCACCCCGGCCATTGCCGCCGAGGCGATGATGGCCAGCGTCGCCGTCAGCGGCATGGTGCGCCGCAGCCCGCCAAGGCGGCGGATGTCGCGCGTTCCGGTCTGGTGATCCACCGTGCCCGCCGTCATGAACAGCGCCGCCTTGAACATCGCGTGGTTCACGATGTGGAAGATCGCAGCCAGGATGGCGCCGGGGCTGCCGATCCCGGCCAGCGCGGTGATCAGGCCCAATTGGCTGATGGTGGAGTAGGCCAGCAGCCCCTTCAGGTCGTTGCGGAAAATCGCGATCAGCCCGCCGATCAGCATCGTGGCCATGCCGATGCCTGTGACGGCCAGGAACCAGGCTTCGGTTCCGCCAAGCGCGGGCGAGAAGCGGATCAGCAGGAACACTCCAGCCTTGACCATCGTCGCGCTGTGCAGGAAGGCCGAGACAGGGGTCGGCGCCGACATCGCGCCGGGCAGCCAGAAATGGAACGGGAACTGCGCCGATTTGGTGAAGGCGCCGATCAGGACCAGCGTCAGCGCCAGGCTGTAGAGCGGGTGCCCGGTGATACGTGCGCCCGAGGTCAGCACTTCATCGAGGTCGTAGCTGCCTGCGATCTGCCCGATGACCAGCATGCCGAGCAGCAGGCAGAGGCCTCCGGTCGCGGTGACCAGGAGCGCCGTGCGCGCCCCGTCCCGAGCGGCGGCGCCCTTGTGCCAGAAGCCGATCAGCAGGAACGAGAACAGCGATGTCAGCTCCCAGAAGACGACCAACATCAGGATGTTTCCGGACAGAAGGATACCCTGCATCGCGCCGGTGAAGCCCAGCAGCAGCGCGAAAAACCGGGCGAGCCCGTCCTTGCCCGCCATGTAGCCGCGCGCATAGGTCACAACCAGCAGCCCGATCCCCGACACCAGCGTGGCGAAGAGCCAGGAGAAGCCATCAAGGCGCAGGGGCAGCCCGAGCCCGGCTGACGGGACCCAATCCAGCTCGACCCGCAGCACGGCACCGTCGATGACGGCGGGGGCGAGCGCGGCCAGCAGCACGAGGGCCAGCGCCATCGACAGTCCCGCGACCAGCGCTGACATGCGTTGCGGCAGCGCCGCGACCAGCAAGGCTGCCGCAAAGGGCAGCATGGCGAGGAGCAGCAACTGGTTCTGCAGGGCAACGCCTGCCATCGGCTCCATTGGGGCGCGTTCCTTTCTGTTATGATTTTAGGTCCTGCCGCAGCCTAAGCTGCAGCAGGCGACGCTTCAGCCAATCACCAGCCATGCGACAAGCGCAAGGACCACTGCGGCAAGCGAAGCGTAAAACAAAGGCCAGAAAGCCCGTCGGTTGTAGATCGGTGCTTCCTCGCCACAGCTGTCGCAACGGGCCAGGCCAAAGGTCATCTTGGCGCCGCAGGCAGGGCAACCGAACTTTTTTTCGGGCTGCGGCGGCGCTTTTTCATTTACGCTCATGCCTCAGCCTCCAAATCCGGCAGCAAGCGAGGTTGCCAGCATGGCTGCAGCAATCAGCCCAATGATGAGCGACTTGATCTTCGGTGATGTCATTATCTTGTTCCAACGCATCAAGGCAGCGGCAAATTCAGTCTGCCGGAGCTCATGGCGAATTATCTGGAAGGACGGCGGTGTCAGGACCGCACATCTCATGCGGAACCAGGCGCTGCGCACACCGACAACCCCTTTCGAGGAAGGTGGCAGCGTCAGAAGACCTGGCTAGACCGTGAGCGGACCCGGCGGAGCACGCACTCGAGGTCGCCAATGAGAGGCATTGGAACCGTCTGCACCAACTGCGCGGAAGGACAACCGTCGTTGAACCGTCGGCTGCTGGGGCAGCGACGAGACAGCAACTGGCAGGAACAGGTGAAAGTCGAAGCTGCCTGGCTTCAGCGGTCTGAAGGAGGCCGCGCCGTGCCCTGTCAGGATTGCCAGCTGACTCGGCCGCGCTGCCTGTAGAAGTGGGGCGGGCGCCTGCTTCAGAGCCTGAACGGAGGGACCGGAAAGATCAGGTGTGGAGGAAGTCGACACCACTCCAAGCTGCATCAGCCCGATCAGGACGATCGAGAGGCGCAGAAACCTCAGGAGGGCAAGAAGAGGGGGCTCCATTCTTGCTCTTGTGCCCGCTGCGCCATCTTCGGACAAGGGCCATCCCTCCAGCGGTTCAAGATCGCGGAGGTGTCGTGGAGGCTTCCAAAGCAGGTGCTCCTCCGTCAGTTTCGTCATCGGGCAGACCTTCCCGCGACAGCATGACCGCGACCGGACGCAGCCAGGGGATCTGCGCGCAGACGATCATCAGGGCGACCATGATCGGCACGGCAAGGAATGTGCCGGGAATGCCCCAGACAAGACCCCAGAAGGCCAATGACAGGATGATGCCGAAGCTGGATAGGCGGAGCGTCTGGCCGAGCAGCATTGGGTCCAGGACGTTCCCTATAGCGAATTGGACACCCGTTATGCCGAGACAGATAACGACGGTCAGCGTGGTGTCGCCGGTGAGCACAAAGGTCAGGATCGTTGCGATTGCTGTTGCGATGATCGAGCCGATGGCGGGGATGAAATTCAGCACGAACGTCAGGATCGCGACTGCCACGGCAAGATCCAGCCCCGCCGCTCGGAAAATAAGCCAGACCAGGAAGGCCGTGACTGCACTGACGCCCGTTTTCACAACAAGGTAGCGGTTCACGCGGTGCATGATCGTGCTGATCATGCGGCGCACGTCGGCGGCTTTCCGATGGTCTCCCGTGAGGCGTTCGATCTTGAGGGGAAACCAGCTCCGTTCGGCAAACATGAAGCCGACGAAAAGGATGACCAGGACGCTTCCTTGAAGAACGCCCGAAGCCTGTCCGGCCAGCGCGCGGATCCACCCCGTGATGTTGAGACCGGTCAGGACCAGCATGATCCGCTCCTGTGCCTCGGGACCGAGCCGCTCGATCAGATCGGGCAGCATGGTCTGGGCGCGCTCGGCATAGGTGATGGCGAGAAAGACGATCTCGTTGACCTGAGCCATGATCGTCGTCGCGACCCAGAGAAGCCCCAGGGCGATTGCGATCAGCGCCAGCGTCGTCGCCAACCAGTTCGGCACACGGAGCCGCGTAGAGATGGCATGGATCGCATCTGAGGTCAGCGAGAAGAGGATGATGGCGATAGCGAGGGCGACAAGGATGAAGCGAGCCTGAACCAGCATGAAGAGCAGAAGTGCAAAGGCGATGAGGCCCAGAAAGCCGGTTTGCAGCCGCTCGCGCAGCACGGTGTCGCTTGATCGATCCAAAGGCCGGAAATCCTTCAGCATAGGGATAATCCAGATGCTCAGCACGGCGTCGATTGACATGCAATCACTGTCAGTCTGAAGCGGAGCAGCTTTTTTTCAGCATTGCTTGAACCGGTTGCCGGCGTGCCCTTCAACTTCGTCCGCCGCTCAATGTGGCGCAGGTTGGGAGTATGTCAGACCAGAGCAAGAGGTTGCAGCCCGCATAGGCGTTGCGGACGCTTTCGGGTTTTCTCGTATTTGCTCCGGTGCAATACTGCCAAGACGCTCAACAACAGGCCAGAATCTTGCACGCTGATGCTGAAATCAATCCTTGTTGCCTCTGATCTTTCGTCCCGCTCAAAGTTCGCCGTCCAGCGTGCTGTGCAACTGGCCGAGGGATCGGGTGCGGTGCTCTGCATTCTGCATGTGGTCGAGGACAACCTGCCAGAAGAAGGGAGCCGTCAAGAGATCCAGGCAGCCGAGGATTACCTGAAAGATCAAGCCGCGGGCTTCGGCAAGCCGCCCGCCTGCCACGTCACGGTAGCCACGGGTCGCGCCTTCCAGGTGATTGAGGAAGAAGCAAGCGCTCGGGAGGCTGATCTGATCGTCATGGGAGCGCATCGGCGGCAACCGCTGCGCGATTTGTTTGTCGGAACAACGATAGAGCGCGTCATCCGCACAGCGAGGCGACCGGTCCTGATGGCGAACTCCAAAACCGGCGAGCGCTGGCGGAAGGTGTTCATTGCTACGGACATGTCAGAAGCCTCGGGCCAGGCAGCTCGCAGGGCGCATGCGCTCGGAATGCTGGAAAATGCCCATGTCACCTTCGTGCATGGCTACGCACCGATTACGCGCCAGATGATGATCCATGCCGGCATCCCGGCCGAGCGGATCCATGAGGAGGCTGAGCGGGAGTTACAGTCCAAGCGCGGCGAGCTTGGACAATTCATTGAAGGCCTCAACCTTCGAGGGTTGAAATACAATACCCGTATAATTGAAGGCGTCGGCGCCGATGCCATCATCGAATGCGTGGAACAGGCGAAGCCCGATCTTCTGGTGATCGGCACGCGCGGCCTATCTGGCGTCAAGCGACTGTTTCTGGGCAGCGTGGCGCAGCAACTCATGGGATGCGTTGAAGTCGATGTCCTGGCGGTCCCGCCGCAGGCATAAGCGGCGCGGGGGCAGCACATCGTCAGGACGCTGGCTGCCGTCACACGAGAATGTTCGCTTCGGATGGCTTACAGGGCGTCATGCACTATCAGCCGGCGGCTGCGCTTACGGTATTCCGCCCTTCCGCTGGTATCAGCTTCAGGTCGGCACAGCGAAAGCCAGATGCAGCATCACATCTCAAGGGGCTGACGAGGCTGGTCTTTCATTTTGAGGAACGACTGCAGCGAGGCGTCGTTGTCTTCCCGCTTGCTAGGCTGCGCTGTCCGGCGCCACTGGCATCTTTGTGATCCTTTGCGGCTTGCTGATATACGGGGAAACATGACGCACTGGACTTACACTACCGCGATTTTCTTGGTCTCCCTCGCGTTCTCCTGGGCCGCCTGCTACATCATCTACCGATTGGTCCTCACCAGGCTCATCCGCGATGAGACGTTCTGGCGGCCGTTGTTTGCCCGCACGCGTGGTCCCGTCCAGCTCCAGCTGATGATCATGGCGATCTCTTTCGCAGCCAATGCGGCACCGCTGCCACTTCAGGAAGGCCGGTTGCTTCGACACTTGCTGCTGATCGCCTTCATCGTGTGTATCACCTGGTTTGCCAGAACCGCACTGGAGATCTGGATGACGCTGCACCTGCGCAGGTTCAGGCTTGATGTTGAAGACAACCTCCTGGCTCGCAAGCATGTCACACAGAGCCGGATACTGCAGCGCGTTGGCTCGACGCTGATCCTGGCGATCGGCGTCAGTGCTGCGCTGATGACCATCGAAAGCGTTCGGCAATACGGCGTCAGTCTCCTGGCATCCGCAGGTGCAGCCGGGATCATAGTCGGCTTCGCTCTTCAGCCGGTTCTCCGAAATGTCTTTGCTGGTCTTCAGTTGGCGCTCACACAGCCCATCCGCATCGACGACGCTGTCATCGTCGAGGGAGAATGGGGTAACGTCGAGGAGATAACGGCGACCTACGTTGTTGTCCGGCTGTGGGACAAGCGAGGCTTGATCGTCCCCCTCAACTATTTCATGGAGCAGCCTTTCCAGAATTGGACGCGCAAAGAGGCTACCCTGATCGGGGTAGTCTTTGTCTACGTGGACTTCACCACCGATCTAGCCCAGCTGCGCGAGGAGGCCCGGAAGATTGTTAGCGCCGCACCTTTATGGAATGGCGAGGTCTTTGCAGTTCAGGTCACCGATTTCAGCGAGCGGACCGTCGAGGTTAGGATACTTGCGGATGCCGCTAATGCCGGGAGCACGTTTGATCTCAGATGCTATATTCGTGAAGCAATGGCCAGCTATCTCGCAAAAATGCAGCCTCACGCGCTTCCGCAAGTGCGCATTGAGACGGATCCCTCAGGTCGCGGACGTCTTGAAAAAGGGCGAGAGCTGCTATTCTTGCAAAGGGTCTGACGACAGCCCTGCCCGCTTTCGCGAGTAACGCTAGAATTCAAGCGTCGTCCCGCGGCGCTCCGCAGTTTCCTGCACAGTCGCCCGCAGCTGGCTGTTCCGCCCCAGAAGCTTCCGGAACGCGGCCTCGTCAAGATAAAGAAGCGTGCAATGCGTGATGGCAGTGATGTGGCCCCGGCGAGGTCTCCGCGTCAGAAGCGCCAGCTCACCGAAGATCTCGCCTCGACCAAGGCGATACCGCTGGCTGGCGATCTCCACTTCGACCGCGCCCGAAGCAATGAAGTAGACATTGCGCGCGACATCTCCTCGCCGCATCAGCACCTCGCCCGGCTCAGCATAGCGGGTCTTGAGTGCTCTCACCAGCTGCTCCCGCTGGACATCGTCCATCTCGCCGAAGATCGGAAACCGGCGCGTGAACTCGGTTTTCTCCATCGCCAGATCAAGTCTCGGCCGGAGGTCCAGTCGGCGCCGTTCCTCTTGGATCCCATGAACAAGCTTCGCATGGACCTCGCGCCCGATCAGGCGATCGCTGAAAAAGACCTGATATTCCTGCTCTTCCAGCCGAAGCGCGGTGCGACGGATAAAACGGCGTTCCATGTCCGCGGCGTAGCTGGGATACTGAAGCTGCAGACCGTTCAGCGCCTTGCGCGTCTCCTCCTCCCGGCGCTTGAGCGCCTCATGCAGGATCTCGGCAACCCGTTTTCCATGAATGCGTTTGATCTTGCTGTCGATATAGTCGTGAAGATCGCTGAGGATCAGGCGTTGGTTCAACAGTATTTCGAAGCGGTCGGCCGTCATGTTGGTCAGCAGACCGGACAATCCGAACCAGTTGTGCAGCCGTATTGCCAGCTTGTAGCGGGGCACGCGACCCAGAGATTGGCGCCCTGCATCCCGATAGCCGGTGCGGCCTGCAGCGCGTGTGCTCTCGATGACTCGATCGACATCGCTCAGCATATGCTCGACGAGCCGCGCCGAGAGCAGTTGCTCGCGGAAGGATTCGAGGATCATGTCGCGCTCGCGGCCGGCAAGCGCAACGAGGCCCAGCGTGACGCGATCGCGATCACCCGTTTCTTCGGCCGCTTCGGTTCGTTCCAGCGCAGTGTCTAAGCGAGCGGCAAAGGCTTTGGCTTCGCTGCGAACCACCTCCTTGTCCAGTTCATGCCGCTGCGTGGTCTTCGACATGTCCTCTCGCACGTTCTGCAGCGCGACAGCGACGACCTGGTTCGAGAGCGCCTGGTCCAGCGGTGACAGCCTGTCGAGCTTCAATTTTCCGATGAGCCACCGCAAGGTGGTGCCCTGCACCAACAGCGTGAAGAGAACGAAGCCGGTGGCCACGATTCCCACCTCTCGCTGAATCTGGGCCGGCACCCGGGCGCTCTCTGTCACCGCCAGCGCAAGCGCCAGCGTAACCGCGCCGCGCAACCCACCCCACATGATGATAAGGCGGTAGGGCAACTCCACGCGAGGAGAGACCTTCATCCAGGACAGCAACGGGAGGAGCCCAAACAACATGAAGCCTCGGGCGACAAAAGCCGCCACGATGACCACCCCGATCAACATGACGTCCGTCAGTCGCGCATCTGCCATCAGCCGCGGCACCAGGATTGCAGCCAGCACGAAGATGAAAGACGTGGCCCAATGTGAGAGGCTGTCCCAGACTTCTCGGAGGTAGGTCCAGCTGCCGGGACTGAGCCTGCCGGGCGCCAGCCAATTCAGCGTGAGGCCCGAAACGACGGTGGCGATCACGCCCGAGACGCCGACGATTTGGTCGCCGATGATATACGTCAGATAGGCGAGAGCCACGCTGATGGAGAGCTGAGCCGTTGGCCGGCCATCAAGGCGCGCCATCACGAGCGAGCCCAGGTAGCCCGTAAGCCAGCCGAAGGCGATGCCTCCGACAATAAGAGCCGGAAACTGCACCAGTGCGTCATAGAACGTGGGATTGGGCACGCCCCACATCACGAAGGTGAGGAAAAAGCCGTAAAGTGCGATAGCCGCAGCATCGTTCAGAAGGCTCTCGCCTTCAACGATGCGCGACAGGCGAAGGGGTGCGGACGTGTTCCTGAAGATCGAGACGACAGCGGAGGGATCCGTCGTCGCCACAATCGCGCCAAGCATCAAACAGGCCACAAGAGGTATGTTCGTGAAGGGCAAGAGCGCAAAGCCGATGACAAAGGTCGCCACAATGACTGCCAGGATCGCCATGAGGACGATCGGCACCCAATCATCCAGCATCCGCCTGACGTTGAGCCCGAGCGCAACCTGAAACAAGAGCGTCGGCAGCAGGACATAGATGAAGACGTTCGACCGTATCGGCAGATCGAGTATCGCCGCAGCGGCCGGGCCCAGAAGATCGCTTGTCGGGCCTGTCGTCACAATGAGCGCCATTGTGCCCAGGAGCGTGCCGACGATGGCGAGAAGCACCGTGTAGGGCATGCGCAGCTTGTCAGCCGCCGGCTCACAAAGCGCGAAGACCACGAAGAAGACCGCGATGACGGAGATGAACGAGATCAGGTCCATGAACGCGATCTACTCTGATTGGAACCATAGGAAAACACGAAGATCGCGATGCGCTCTCGCTAACTGTGCGCTGTTCGCTCATTCTTCCGTGGTGGGAGGCGCCTTTGTCCTCGGGTGTGGCAGCCCAAGTTGTCGTGGATGTGGACCCGCTTGGACACGGGGGTGAGGCACGCGCACACCAGTCTCGCGTGGGTGTGCTTTCCCGACCAGATTATAACGCGGGTGTGGAGGAGTGCGATGCCGGGTCAAATGATGCACAGGCGCGACAATCTCCCCACTGGGATGCCGCATGGTCGCGTTTGTTGATTTCGATGAGCTCATGGGCTCTACTTGGACGCTACGTGGCTAGGTTGCAACGGGAAGCGCCAGGTTGCGTCGGGCCGCGCTGCCAGGAGATGCCTTTGACGGGTATGAGGGGCGTTATGAACGATTGTGCGGACAGCGCAGGCGAGAAATCTTCTGGCCATTCGGCCGAGGAGGAGGTGCGATCGGCCCTCGGCGCCTATGTCGAAGCCCTTGGCAAAACGCGTCATCGTGACCTGAATCATCGGCTGCAGTTGCTTCTCGGACGGCAAGAGGCTTGCACATCAGAGGACAACTTGAGGGAAGCAGAAAGCAGAGCCCGTTGCGTTGCCACGCAAAGTGAACGGCATCGGGAGCTGGTTCTACTGGTGGCACTGGACGAGACGGTTCCTGCGTCGATCAGAAGCCGGCTCCTCGATCTCTTTGAAACCGACACTTCATCGTCATGATAAGACCTCTTGCACTGTCAGGCTGCTGACCGCCTCCTTGCACAGCCTTCCCGCCGGTAGGGCGTCACCTTCATGCGCAGCGCTCATCTGGCTCTCGACAAGACACAGCGCTGTCTGCTGCTCGGGAATTGTGGGGCAGGCGCGCGGTCATGAGGGTGATGAGCAGGTAATCCTGCCGTCTTAACGGGGAGGATCACCCCTTCAGGCCTGCCTTCCGAGGTCTCCGTTCCGACCGCGGTTTTTGCCGTGCCCTTCGGGGACGGATTTCGGGCAAGGCCTCAGGCGAAATGTGCGATGCAGGGTGCGAACGCTGTCCTCGGCCTCTTGGACGCGGTCCTCTACTCTCCAATATTCGTTAGCGCCGTCGGCAATATGCGAAACTTCACGCTTGCCCTGACCTGCGTCGTTGCGCTGGTGGCATGGAAAGCGTCGCCTTGGCTGGTTGTGCTGCTGACACCGATCAGAGGCATCGTTCTAATGCTCTTGTAGACCACCTCGCCAAAAAGGCGCGGATTTAGATGGTGCAGTGAGCGGCAGCTTGGTCCCGCACAGCTGACAAGGCTACGTCAACTTCGCTGCGCCAAGCACGAACGTCCGGTTTGGGGAAGTGGCACGGGGCGTCCGTCAGGCGACGAAGGGCCGCTCTGGGCCGTAGCCGAGCACCCCTTCGGCACGATCAAGGCCTGGATGGGGCCCACCTACTTCCTGACACGGCGACCGAAGAACGTGCGCAGCGAGATGGCACTGCTGGTGGCAGCCTACAACATCAGGCGGATGGCGACGCTGATCGGCATCCGCCGGCTGATGCGGGCGATCCAGGCCTGAACGCCGCCCCGTGCCGTCTGCGCCGCGGGAGCACCCATGCCGGTTTGCCGGCTTGAACGACTGGCTCAGCTTGCGCAAACCGGCGGAGTAACTCAAACCGCCCGGAAGCGCCACGGCGTGCCGACGCGCTGGTCGAGTTTTGGCACAGGCTCGGCCACCACGGGCCGCGAATGATGTGAATGATGCTCATCAGGGCTCGTCACGTCCAACCTTTGGTCGCACAGGCCTCCCTACCTTAGTGGCAGTGCGGCACCTTCAGGTGACACCTGCTGTCAATCTTGCTGCACCATCTGCAAAAGCGAGGAGCGGCAGATGAGCACGGCGACGACCATCAGTGACGGGCCACGCGAGGCCATTGGCGCCTTGCTACAGGATGTCTCGGCTGCGCTCGTTGGGCATGACTGGCTTGTGGAGCGCCTCCTGATTGCATTCTTGGCAGGAGGACATGTCCTCCTCGAAGGCCCTCCGGGTGTGGCCAAGACGCGGGCCGTGAAGCAGTTGGCGGCACGGTTGCCGGGGACACATGCCCGCGTGCAATGCACACCCGATCTTCTTCCCTCGGATCTGACCGGCAGCCAGATCTGGCGCAGCGAAAGCGGCGCGTTCGACTTTGTGCCGGGACCGATCTTCCACAACATCGTCCTGGTGGACGAGATCAACCGCGCGCCGCCCAAGGTGCAGTCGGCTCTGCTGGAGGCGATGGCTGAGACGCAGGTGACGACCGGCGGCGTGACGCGCCCGCTGCCCCTGCCCTTCATGGTCGTGGCAACGCAGAACCCGATCGAACACGAGGGGACGTTCCCCTTGCCCGAGGCGCAGCTGGATCGGTTCCTGCTGCACCTGCAACTGGGCATGCCGGATGCAGCCGGCGAGCGGGCAATCCTTGATCTTGTGGAAGAGGAGAACCGTGCGTCACCTGAACTTGGTGAGGTTCAAGCGGTGGACGCGCACAGCCTTGCCGCGGCGCGCACGGAAGTGACCAATGTGCGGCTGGCGCCGGTGCTCAAGGACTTCATCATCCGGCTGGTGATGGCGACCCGCGCAGGTGGCAGCCTTGCGGGCGCCGTCGCCCATCCGGTCTCGCCGCGCGGAACATTGGCGCTTGCGGCTGCGGTCCGTGCCCGGGCCTGGCTTCATGGCCGCGACCACGGACTGCCGGAAGATGTCGAGGCCCTGGCCTGCGATGCACTGGGGCATCGTCTTGTTGCGGACTGGAAGGTGCTGAGCGAGGGGCGTGACGGGCGCGCGCTGATCGCGGACGCGCTGCGCGAGGTGCGTCCGTGGTGAGGCCAGCCTGGCAGGTGGCCAAAGGCATCCGACTGGATGCCGACGAGCTGCTGGCCCTGCGAGAGGCCTTGCCGGGCAGCGGGAAGGCCGAGGCCGCGCGGCGGTCCGGCGCGATCCCGTCGCGCCAGCAAGGCAGCGGCATGGACCTGCGCGAGATCCGCGCTTACGTGCCAGGGGATGATCCTCGGCGACTTGATCCTGCGGCAACCGCGCGGACCGGGCGGCCGCATGTGCGGGCGCTGAACGAGGATCGCGACGACGTCACGCTGCTCATTGCCGACTTCCGGCCCGCGATGCTGTGGGGAACGGCGGACGCGATGCGCTCGGTGCGGGCTGCGCAGCATCTCGCGCTGATGGGATGGCAGGCGGTGCAACGGCGCGGAACCGTCGGCCTTGTCATCGCAGAAGCCTCGGGCGCCCGGTCTGTGGCGGCAGCGGCGGGCGATGCGCAGATGGCGACGCTGTGCCGGATGTTGGCCCATCGCCACGCAGAGGCTTTGGCTGCCGGGCAAGCAGTTGCCTCGCTCGCCGAGGCGCTGGCCCTTCCCCACCGGCTGGCGCCCCCCGGTGCCCGGGTGACGCTGGCAACCTTGCCTGGCGGGTGGGCGGGCGCCGAGGACCAGCTTGCGCGCCTGGCGCGTGGCCGGCGGCTGGATGTGGCGCTGATCCTCGATCCGGTGGAGGTCGCGCCGCCCGCCTTCGCGCTACCTGTCGAGCACGGTGGCCTGCAGCGTCTGGCCCGCCTGCGCGGGGCGAGGCTTTCCGATCACACGGATCGGCTGCGGGAACTGGGCGCGGCCGGTCGCGGGATCACATCATGACCCGTGACGAGATGCTGACAGCTCTTGCCCCGCCGCGCCTTCCGGCCGAGATGGCAAGCCTTTCGCTCTCCGAGATGCTTGCGCTGATCGCGATCGGGACGGCGCTTGGTCTGGTGGCGGGGCTGCTCCTCCTGCCCTTGACGCGTCGTCGCGCGAAGCCGAAGAAGGTCCGCCTGTCCGATCTGCGGCCACTCCCGGTGCCCGAGCGGCTGCTGGCGCTGGCGCGGCTGCTTGGCCATCTGCCGCTCTCGCTTCGCGCTGCCGCCTATGGCGCCGAGCCGCCGCCTTCGGACCGCGTGATAGAGCGGGCCGCCCGACGCGCTCGCCCCTGGCAGCGATGAGCCTCGCCGCGCCCTATCTGCTGGCGCTGCTGCCGTTGCCGCTGCTGCTTCGCTGGCTGTGTCCTGCGGCCGATCAGGACCGCGTGGCGCTGCAGGTGCCTGAGCACCTGTTTCCGCCCGACACGGCGCAGGCGCAGGCATGGCACAAAGGCTTTCCCCTGACGCTGGCGGCGGCCTGGCTTCTTCTCGTCGTGGCACTGTCCGGGCCGCAGGTCGAGCGGATGGCGAGCGCCGTTCCCGCCAGCGGCCGCGACATCATCCTGACGCTCGACCTGTCTGGCAGCATGGAGAAAGAGGATTTCCTGCTTGATGATCAGCCGGTCAGCCGCCTGGAAGCAGTCAAACGGACGGCGGCCAGCTTCGTCGCCAGCCGCACGGGGGACCGTATCGGTCTGGTGATCTTCGGGGCCCGCGCCTATGTCGCCGCCCCGCCCAGTTTCGATGTCGCATCCGTGGCGCAAGCCATCGAGGAGGCGCAGATCGGAATCTCGGGACGCGGCACGGCCATCTCGGACGGGCTGGGCCTGGCCACGCGAAGACTGCTGACCAGCGAAGCTCCGAGCCGGGTCATCATCCTGCTGTCGGACGGCGTGGACACCTCAGGCAGCGTTCCGGCAGCGGATGCGGCGCGGCTGGCGGCGTCGCACGGGATCCGGATCTACACGATCGCCCTTGGCCCGGAAGATCTTGAAACGCAGCCCGCCTCGCGCGATGCGGTGGATGTGGCGACGCTTCGCGCCATCGCCGAGGCCGCGGACGGGCAGATGTTCCGCGTCCGCACCACCCCCGATCTGGATGCGGTCGCCGAGGCGCTGGACCGGCTCGAGCCGAACCCGGCCGACCGCCCGCCGCTGCGCTATTGGCAGCCGCTGTGGTTCTGGCCAGGGGCGGGCGCGGCACTGCTGCTTGTGCTGGCGCTGCTGCGAGGTCGCGCATGGAGGACCTGATCCTTCTGCGCCCGTGGTGGCTTGCGGCCTTTCTGCCGATGGCACTGTTGCTGTGGTGGGTGTGGCGACGCCCGCCCCCGGCCGGCGGATGGGAGCGGGTGATGAGCCCCCAGATGCTGGCCGCGATGCAGGCGCTCGGCGCCTTCAGCGGCAGCGCGTCTCGCGGCGCCCGACTGTTGCCGGCGGCCGCGCTTGTCCCGCTGGTCCTGGGACTGTCAGGGCCCGCCGTGCCGCGCCAGGACCTGCCGCTGCTGGCGCGGACAGATACGGTTCTTCTGGCCATCGACCTGTCCGCCTCGGTGGCGGAAGGCGAGGCGCTTTCGCAGGCTCAGCAGGCGGCGGCGGCCCTGCTGCAGGGGCTGCCGGGCCGACCGGTCAGTCTGATCCTTTACGGCAACGAGGCCTTTGCGGCCTCGGCGCCGACGACGGACCCGCGGCGGCTGGAGACCATGATCGCAGTTCTGGATGCCGGGATCATGCCCACGCAAGGCAGCAGCCCCGGCGCTGCGATCGGGCTTGCGGCGCGGATGCTGGCCGATCCCCGGCAGTCGGATCTCATCCTGATCTCGGACGGCGGCGGCGTCGACAGGCTTGCGCGGGCCGAGGCAGCCCGGCTGTCCAGTCTCGGCACGCGCATCTGGCCGGTCAGGGTTAACGCGATCGCAGCCGGTGCGCCGGTGCCGGAGCCGGATGCCATGGCGCCCCTGGCGTCAAGCGGGCGCGTTCTGGGCTGGGGCGAGGTTGACGATCTCGCGTCAGACTTGGGCGGCAGGGGCGAGCGCCAGCGCGTGGCCGAGCTTCAGGCTCTGGGCTATCGCGACCTCGGGCCGCTGCTTGCAGCCCTTGCAGGCCTGCCGCTTCTGATGATGTTGCGGAGGCGCTCATGAGGCGGGTCCTCGCCGTGTTGATCCTGTCAGCCGCGCTTCTGGTGATTGCCGGTCCGGCTGCCATCGGCACCTTGGCCCTACGCCTCGGGTGGGACAGGCTCGCGGTTGTCATGCTTCAGGACGATGCAGCGCGGGGCGTCGCCCTCTACCGGCTTGGCGATCATGCGGCGGCCGATGCGGCCTTTGCGCGCGCAGGCCGTTCGCAGACCTTCAACCGCGCCCTGTCCCTGGCGGCAACGGGCGACTATCCGCTTTCCGTTGCGTATTTCGACGCCGTGCTTTTCGTGAACCCTGCCGACGAGCAGGCGCGGGCGAGCCGCGAGCTGGTCGCATCCATGTATGACCCGCACAGGGGTGACAGCACAGCGCCCGGCCGAATCATGGGCCATGGCGGCTTGCCCGCTTCCGACGAGGAGATCCAGGCAGCCCTCACGGGTGCCGCCGCCGAGCATCTGCGTCGTCCTTTGGAAGCGCGAGGCCTGGCGGCCAGCGATGAGTGGCTGCAATCTCTGACGGATGATCCCGGCGCGTTCCTGCGGCTTCGGATCCATGCGGAATTCGATCGCCGGGCGCAGCTGGGTCTGATCCGCCCGGAGGCGCAGGACCCATGGTGAGGTTGCTGGTCCTTCTCGTCGTGCTTCTGGCGGGCCCTTCCTGGGCGCAAACCGCGCCGCTTGAGCCGGGCGGGGCCCGCCTCATGATCCTGCACGACCGCTCGCGCCCTGTCGTGACAGAGATGGTCAAGCTGACGCTGCGGGGCGAGTATGACCTGACGGTTGCGCTGGAGAACCTTCGCTTCCCCGACTCCGAACATTACGACTGGATGCAGATCGCGCAGGACCGGTGGTTCCGCGAGCGGATCGGCGGCAGGATGATCCAGATCTTCGAGCGCGACATCGCCCTCTTTCCCCGGCATGCGGGCGAGTTCGAGGTCGGCCCGGTCGTTCATGAGCTGACCCATGTGCCCCGATCGGGCAACCGCGTTGCGGTGCAGGTGGCCTCGGCACCGGCGCACCTGAATGTCGCCCCCTTCCCGCACGGCAGCCAGCCGCTGACGGCCAAGGCGCTTGTGCTGACCGACGAGCTTTCGGCCCAGCCCGGCCAGCTTGGCGCGGACGAGGTCCTGACACGCCGCGTCACCATCGAGGCCTTGGGCACCCTGGCCCACCACCTGCCCGAGCGTCCCGACCTGCAGCAGCCCTGGCTGATCAGCTTCACCCAGCCTGAACTGCGGGAGACGACGCCGACGCCGGAAGGTCCGGTCTCGCGCGTGGTGTGGGAGTGGCAGTTGCGCCCGCGCACGGGCGAGCCGGGGGTCCTTCCTGGTTTTGCCTTTCCGTGGTTCGACACCGACACCCGGCAGATCGAGACCGCGTCAATGCAGCCCTTGCCGTTCGGTCTTGCCGGGTTCGGCAGCAATGTCAGCTCTGGCGCAGCTGACACGGTAAGGCAATTCGGCTTGGCGGCGCTCATTGCCGCTGCAGGATTTGCCGTCACGCTCTCGATCCTGCTCTGGGGCAGACTTCCCGCTGTCCCTCCCGCGATCCGCAGGCTTCGGCCTAACCCACACACCGCCGCGTTGAAACGGGCCGCGGCGCAAGGCGATCTTCTCGCCTTACGGTCCGCGGCGGAGCGTCATGCGATGTGGCGCGGACGCATTGATGCAGAGCAAGACCGACTGCTCTCGCTTCTCGACCACGCGATCTTCGACGCCAAGGCAGATCAGCATTTCCATCCGGACGACTGGTTGGCGGAGTTCCTGCGCAGGCGAAGGCGCCGAGAGCGTGGAACAGGCGCTGCAGCATCTTCCGAAACGTCGGGCTGACACGGGTGACTGGTTACGACATCACTTTGCCAATCGCTTGGCGCTATCTGGAGATGAACGGCCGCTTCCGGATGCTGCACTGCAGGGCCTAGGACGAGGCGACCGGCGGCGTGGGGCCGACCGGCACAAATAGTGCCAATCGGCGGGACGGCTACAGATCTATCGCCTCTGATAGCGACAGCGCATCCTCAATATCGACCCCGAGATAGCGCACCGTGCTGTCCATCTTCGTGTGGCCGAGCAGCAGTTGGACAGCGCGCAGGTTGCCCGTTTTCTTGTAGATCTAGGGTCAGGACCCATTGATTTGCTTGAGGCTGTCCGGCCCGCGTGATTCAAGCTCCCGAACTGACGGGGGTGATGATGAGCAATCTTTTCTGGCTGACCGACGCGCAGATGGAGCGGTTGAAGCCGTTCTTCCCGAAGTCCCACGGCAAGCCGCGAGTCGATGACCGGCGTGTGCTGAGCGGGATAATCTTCATCAATCGCAATGGGTTGAGGTGGTGCGATGCGCCTCGGGAATATGGCCCGCCCAAGACCCTCTACAATCGCTGGAAGCGGTGGGGCGATATGGGGGTCTTCGCCCGGATGATGGAGGGGCTGGCGTCCGAAGGCGGCGAGGAG